>DATHEF010000081.1:0-39810 GCA_035490435.1 Thermoanaerobaculia bacterium | reverse complement strand
AGGCGCGGGTGGACTGGAAGAACCCGTTCACCGGCCAGACCGGCACCGGCAAGGCCCTGCCGCTCACCGGCGACACCGGCGCCTTCTGGTTCTTCGACGCCGCCAACCTCGAGCTGATGATCAAGGTGCTCGACGGCGGCGGCGTCAACGGCCACTCCTGGGTCTTCTACGGCTCGCTCTCGAACGTCGAATACACGATCACCGTCACCGACACCTCCACCGGAACGGCGAAGACTTACCACAACGCTCCCTTCCAGTTCGCCAGCCAGGCGGACGTCGAGGCGTTCCCCTCGGCTCCGGCATCGGCCTTGGCCTCCGCCGTGCCCCTCGCGGGGTCCGCCGATCCCGCCGCCGCCATCCCCAAGCTCTCGCCGGCGGTGCCCTGCGTGGGCACGAGCCAGCGCTTCTGCCTCGGCCAGGGGCGCTTCGAGGTGAAGGTGAGCTTCGTCGATCCGCGCACCGGCGCCACGGGGCAGGCCCAGGGCGTCCCGCTCACGGACGACACGGGAACGTTCTGGTTCTTCGCACCGGCGAACCTCGAGCTGACGGTGAAGGTGCTCGACGCCCAAGGCGTCAACGGCCACTTCTGGGTCTTCTATGGGGCGCTCTCGGACGTGGAATACACGATCACGGTGACCGACTTCAACACCGGCGCGACACGGACCTACCGCAACGCCGCCCACCACCTGGCCAGCGGGGCCGATCTCACCGCTTTCTGATCGGGAGGATTTGATGAAGAGAAATTTGCTTGCCTTCGCCGCGCTGACCGCCATCCTTGGCGCGAGCCCCATCCTGGCGCAGGCGCCGCTGGTAGGCCCGAACTTCCAGGTCAACGTCGGCGCTGAAGGGCCGCAGCTCGACGTCGACGTCGCCCAGGACAGTGCCGGCGACACGGTGTTCGTCTGGATCGATCAGAGCACCGCGCCGCAGGCGGTGCTGGCCCGCGTCTACGATCCCGCGGGAAATCCCCGGGGGTTCAGCTTCATCGTCGGCCTGGAGAGCCAGCCGATCTCGCACCCCCGCGTGGCGATGACGCCGCTGGGAGATTTCACCGTCGTCTGGGGGAACCCGCACTCCATCTTCGTGCGGCGCTTCGACCGCCTGGGCCGGCCGCTGGGCAGCGTCAGCACCACCCGGCAGCTCCCCTCGGATCTGTTCCATTCGCCCGACGTGGCGGTGGACGCGGCGGGCAACGCGGTGGTCGTCTGGGCGGCCTCCCGGTTCGACGGCGACCTCATCCTCCTGCAGCGGTTCAACGCGGCCAACCAGTCCCCGGGCTTTCAGGGCTTTCCCGAGGTGGTCAACCAGAACTCCACCAATAGCCGGGACAACCCGCGGGTGACCCTGGACGCGACCGGCGACGTGCTGGTGAGCTGGGACGACTACCGCACGGGGAACTTCGCGGACGTCTGGGCCCGCCGCTTCGACGGCCCGAGCGGCGCCTGGGCTCAGGAGCTCAGGATCAACCCGAGCACGCCCGGCTTTCAGCAGGGGATCGTCCCCATCCTCTACCCGGAGCGGGACGGCGCGGTGCTCTACTCGGATCTCACGGCGGGCAAGCTCCTGGTCCGCCGGCTCGACACCGCCGGCGCGCTCCTCGGAGATCCCATCCCGATCGCCTCGCCGGGAGCCCTGGACCTCCTCGCCGTGGACGCCGCCGCCGGGCCGGACGGGACGGCGCTCGTCGTCTGGCAGGGGGACGAACAGCTCGTCCACGCCGGCCTCTTCGGCCGCTCCTGGAATCCCCTCGGAGGCGACTTCCTGCCGAGCTCCGAGACCCTGGACTCCGAAGTGGAGCCCGTGGTGGCGGCAGGAGGGACCGGCAGCTTCGCCGTCGCATGGAACAGCGGCGGCCTCTGGATCAATAGTCCCATCCCCGAGCCTGTTCCGGGAGGCCAGGACGGCCGGGATGGCAGCTCGTTCGGCGTCTTCGCCCAGCGCCTGCAGTCGTCGTCTCCCTGCGCTACCGGTTCCGAGGTCCTCTGCCTGGACGGTGGACGCTTCCAGGCGCGGGTGAGCTGGAAGAATCCCTACACCGGCGTCACCGGCACGGGCAAGACCCTGCCGCTCACCAGCGACACGGGATCGTTCTGGTTCTTCGACCCGGCGAACCTGGAGCTGATGGTCAAGGTGCTCGACGGCCGCCCGGTCAACGGCCACTTCTGGATCTTCTACGGGTCGCTCTCGAACGTCGAGTACACCCTGACGGTCCTCGACACCCTGGCCGGAACGTCGCAGACCTACCACAACGCCCCCTTCCAGTTCGGCAGCCAGGCGGACGTCTCCTTTCCCGCGGGAGGGCCGCCGCCACCGCTGGCCGCCGCCCGTTCCGTGGAGACGGCCACCCGGGGGGCGCTGCCGCCGCCGGAGTCAGCCCTCTTCGCGGCCGGGGACTGCACCCCCACGCCCACCAGCCTCTGCCCGCAGAACCGGTTCCAGGTCAAGGTGGACTTCATCGATCCACGCACGGCGACCACCGGCCAGGGGCACGCCGTCTCGCTCACCAGCGACACGGGGGTGTTCTGGTTCTTCGCGCCGGAGAACCTGGAGCTGATGGTAAAGGTGCTCGACGGCGGCGGCGTCAACGGCCACTTCTGGGTGTTCTACGGCGGGCTCTCGGACGTGGACTACACGATCACGGTGACCGACACCGCGACGGGAGCGACGAAGACGTACCACAACCCCTTGCACCACCTCGCCAGCGGGGCGGACCTGACGGCGTTCACGGCGGGGCCGACGGCAGCAGGGCAGTAACTACTCCCCCGCCTCCTCCAGGCTCTGCACGATCTGGGTGACCTCGACCTCTGCCTTGCGGATCTTCCCCCGGCAGAGGTCGAGGAGCACGGCGGCGCGGCGCAGCTCCTCGGCGAGACGGTCGATGTCGATCTCCTCCCCCTCGATGCGCTCGAGGATGCCTTCGAGCTCGTCCATCGCCTCGCGGAAGCTCAAGGGGGTGTCGCCGGCCTGCGGCGCGTTCTCTCGCGGTTCGCTCATGATTTCTCCACTCCAGACTCCTCCACTCGGCTCTTGAAGTCACCGCCGGCGACGCGGGTGGTGACGAAATCTCCGGGCCGCACCTGGGCCGGCTGGCGGACCAGGCGGCCGGCGGCGTCGCGGGTCAGGCTGAAGCCGCGCTCCAGGGTCCGCTCCGGGGCGAGCTGCTGGCAGAGACGCTCCACTCCCTGAAGGGTAGCGGCCGCCTCGCGGACCTTGCCGCGCCCGGCGCCGGCGAGCCGCTCGGCGACGCGGACTCGCTCGCGCTCGGCGGCGGCGAGACGGCGGGGCGCCAGCTCGGCGAGCCGGCCGCGCAGGGCGTCGCCCCGCCGCTCGGCGTCGCGCAGGGCGCTCCTGCCGAGCCGCGCCAGGGTGCGCGCGTGCTCCTCGATCAGGCCGCCGGCGGCGTTCAGGCGCATCCGCGCCAGGCTCACCCCCCGCTCGGCCCGCCCCAGCGCCTCACGGCCGGCGCGCAGCGGCTCCATCGCCTCCCGTAGGAGGCGGCGGTACAGATCTTCCACGGCGGCATCAGCGCGGGCCACCCGCTCGATCAGGAACTCGGACACTTTGGTCGGGGTCTTGAAGGCGGTGTGAGCCGTCAGATCGGCGATCGACTGGTCGATCTCGTGCCCGAGGCCGGTGAGGACCGGGAAGGGCGCGCGGGCGATCGCCTCAGCGATGGAGCGGCTGTCGAACGCCGCGAGGTCGGTGCGCGAGCCGCCGCCGCGGATCAGCACGGCGCAGTCGACCGGCAATCCCGCCAATGCCGCGAGCGCCGAGACCACCTCGCGCTCGGACTCCCGCCCCTGCATGGCGGCATGGAAGAAGAGCACGCGGAAGCCGAAGCCGCTCTCGATCAACCCCGAGAGGAAGTCGTGATAAGCGGCGCTGCCGTGCGAGGTGATGAGGGCGATCGAGAGCGGCAGCTCGGCGAGCGGCAGGCCGCGGTTCTTCTCCAGCAGCCCGGCGGCGGTGAGGGCCGCCAGCGTCTCCCGCCGCCGCCGCTCCAGCAGGCCGAGGGTGAAGGCGGGGTCCACCTCGCGCACGCAGAGCTGCAGCCGGCCGCTGGGGGCGTAGAAGTCGAGGCTGCCGCGGCAGCGCACCTGAACGCCGTCGACCAGCTTCTGCTCGGAGGCGGCGAGAAGGCGCTGGACCTTGAGGAAGTCCCCCTTCCAGATCACGGCGTCGAGCTTGCCGACGATCTCGTCGCGGTCCCCCTTCTCGATGAGCTCGAAATAGACGTGCCCGCGGCCGCTCGGCCGCACGCGCTGCGCCTCCCCCACCACCCAGACGGAGGAGAAGGCCTCGCCGAGGAACTCGCGCACCTCCCCGCAGAGCTGGGCGACGCTGTAGGTGGGCTCGAAGAGCGGCAGAACGGTCAGACGGGGCTCCCGGAACCGGTCAATGATACGACTTCAGCTCTTTCACCGAGCTCAGCGGGATCGACTCCGCCCATTCGATCGCCTTCTTCTCACCGGCGGTCAGCTTGGTCAGGAACTCGACCGCCTCCTCGCGCTCGCGGAACAGGCGCCAGATGAAGGTATGCCCGGCCGGGGCGGTGAAATAGGTGTAGGCCTTGGAGCCGTTCGACAGGTCGAAGCCGAGGTTGCTCTCGCCGTTGACCCCCACGCAGGCGACCGCGATGGCGCGGTAGGCCAGGGCCAGCGCCTTGACGGCGTCCTCGAAATCTCCCAGCTCCTCGCGCGACAGCGGCGAGTGGTAGACGGCGATCTTGGCGCCATCCTCCTCGGCCAGCAGGTTGTAGGGGATGTCGTTGCGGTCCATCGCGTCCTTGGTCTCGCTGGTGGTGACGAAGACGTCTTCCGTCCCGGCGACCTTGTAGGTGATCGCGTAGACGTCCTTCTCGAGCTGCGCGAACGCCTCCGCGAGGATGCTCTCATCCTCGATGGTGAAGTAGTAGAGGCGGTTCATCATGCGTCGTGCCATATGGCGGATTCCTCTCGTCGACTCCCGCGCGGGGAGCCGGGCGTGTCGTGTTGTACGGATTGAAAGGACGGCGGGCAGAGATTTCTTGCGCCCCCTGATGCCCTATTGTATCAAACCGTTACAACCCCCCTCGGTAATCCCGAGGTTCCGGCGCGGGGATCGCCGCGCGGTGCTCCGGCAGGAAGAAGCCGAGCAGCAGGCCGGCCGCGCAGCCGCCGAGGTGGGCCGAGTTGTCGATGCCCGGGGTCGAGAAACCGAAGAAGACGTTGATCACCGCCCAGCCGACGAGCTGCATCAGGATCGACTTCCCCTGCGGGGTGAGCGCGCCGCGGCGGCGCAGCAGGAAGGCGATCAGCGCCCCCATGACCCCGAAGATCGCGCCCGAGGCGCCCAGGCTCGGCGCGCGGGTGAAGATGTCGCTGGCGAGCGAGCCGGCGATGCCCGTCACGAAATAGACCAGGAGCAGCCGCGAGGAGCCCAGCAGCAGCTCGAACAGGGAGCCGAGCTGGTAGAGGCCCCAGGCGTTGAGCGCCACGTGGAGCAGCCCGCCGTGCAGGAACATGCTGGTGACCAGCCGCCAGTACTGCCCCTGGCGGACCGCCGGCCCGTAGTTGATCCCGAGCTGAACCAGCGGGCCATCCTCGAGACCGGTCAGGTACTGCGCGGCGAAACAGACGCCGATGGCGATCAGGAGGAAGGTGGTGACGGGGGTGCGCCGGCCGAGCAGCATGGGGGGGATAGTATCGCGGCGGCACCGCTTCGGACAGGAAGCCATCTGCTAACCTCCGGAACGATGCTCCCGGGACGATTAGAACTCGGTCATGCCCTGCGGTCTCTGCTGCGCTCTCCCGGGTTCGCCGTTCCCGCCCTGATCACCCTGGCGCTGGGCATCGGCGCCAATACGGCGATGTTCTCGGCGACCTACAGCCTGCTCCTCAAGCCACTCCCCTACCCCGATCCCGACCGCCTGGCGGCGCTTTTCGAGACCCGGACGGAGCCGGGGGATCAGCCGGTCTCGCTCGCCGACCTCCTCGACTGGAGGGCGCAGAGCCACGATTTTTCCGGGATGGCGGCCTACCGGCCGCGGAGCTTCGGCCTGCTCTCGGGAGAGGGGGACATCGCTGTGGTCCAGGGCGGCATGATGACCGCGGACTTCTTCCCGATCCTCGGCGCCCGGCCGATCCTGGGCCGCCCGTTCAGCGAGCGGGAGGAGATCGGCGAGGCCCCGGTCGTGGTGATCGGCCATCGTCTCTGGCGCGAGCGGTTCGGCGGCGCGGCCGACATCGTGGGCCGCCGGATCCGGCTCAACGACGTCCCCTACACGGTCCTCGGCGTGCTGCCCGCCGGCTTCAGCTTCGCCATGGGCGGCAAGGTGCCGGACCTCTACCTGCCGCTCAGCCGCAAGGACTACGGGGCGAATCGCGAGGCGCGCTCTCTCGGGGCCATCGGCCGCCTGCGGCCCGGCGTCACAGCGGAGAATGCGCGCGCCGAGCTGACGGGGATCGCGGCCCGCCTGGCGCGGTCCTATCCGGACACCAACGCCAAGGTCGGCGCCAACCTCACCACCCTGGACGAGGCCCTGCGGGGGAAGAACCGCCGCCCTCTCCTCCTGCTCACCGGTGCCGGCTTTCTGCTGCTGGTGATCGCCTGCGTCAACGTGGCGAACCTGCTGCTGGCGCGGTTCTTCAATCGCATCCACCGCGTCGCCATCCGGGCCGCGCTGGGCGCCGGGCTCGGCGGGCTGGCGCGCCAGTTTCTCTCCGAGGGGCTGGTGCTGAGCCTGCTCGGCGCCGCCCTCGGGTTGCTGACCGCGAGCGTCTGGCTGCGGCTGCTCCCCCTGGCCCTTCCCCTGGTGGGCGGCAGCGGGCTGCCGTCCGGACTCGAGACCGATCCGCTGCGCTTCCAGGGCTCGGCCCTCCTCTTCGCCCTCGGGCTCGCCGTCGCCACGGCCCTGGTCTTCGCCCTCATCCCGACCCTGCTGGCCCGCCGCTCCGACCTGCAAAAGGTACTGCGGGAAGGCGGGGCGGCCGTCACCCCGCACCACCGCCTGAGCGCTTCGCTGGTCGTCGTCCAGGTGGCGCTCAGCGTCATGCTCCTCCTCGCCTCGGGGCTGCTGCTGCGCAGCTTCTTCGATCTCCTCGCCACCGATCCCGGCTTCCAGAGCGCGGAGGTCCTGCGCTTCGGGATCGGCCTGCCCGAGAAGCGGTATGACTCGGACCGCAAGATGCTGGCCTTCCACCAGGAGCTGCTCGACCGGCTCGCCAGGCTCTCGGGAGTCGAAGCGGCCGGAGCGGTGGCCCGGCTGCCGGTCTCCGGCGAAGGCTTCAGCACCCGGTTCTCCTTCGAGGGGGCCCCGCCACCCTCCCGGGACGCTCCCGCGTTGGCGATCAACGTGGCGAGCCCCGGCTACTTCACCGCGCTGAGCATCCCGCGCCTCGCCGGCCGCGGCTTCTCGCCCCAGGACGGGCCCGACGCGCCCCGGGTGGCGCTGGTCAACCGCGCGTTCGCGCGGGCGTACTCGACCGGCCGCGACGCCGTCGGCCGGCGGCTCAGGCTGAGCTGGACGAGCGAGATCAACCCGGCGGGCACGGCGTGGGAGATCGTGGGCGTGGTAGGCGACGTCCGCCAGCGCGCGCTGGCGGAGGAGAGCCGGCCGGAGGTCTACCTGCCGGTGAGCCAGTACCCCCTGGACGGCGGCTCCTACGTGCTGCGGACGGCCCGGCGCGACCCGGAGCTCGCCGCTGCGGCGCGCGCGAGCGTGACGGCGCTCGATCCCCAGCTCGAGCGGATCGAGTTGCGCCCGTTCGCCGACGCGGTGCGCGACAGCCTGGCCGACCGCCGGCTGGCCCTGCTGCTGACCGGTCTCTTCGCCGGGGTGGCCCTGCTGCTCACCGCGGTCGGCATCTATGGAGTGGTGGCCTACAGCGTGGCGCGGCGGCGGCGGGAGATCGCCCTCCGGCTGACGCTCGGCGCTCAGGTCTGGCAGGTGGCGCGGCTCGTCCTCGGCCAGGGGCTGCGGCTCACCGCCCTCGGGATCGCCCTCGGCCTGGCCGGCTTCTACACCCTGGGACAGTTGATCGAGAGTCAACTCTACGGCGTCACCGCGACCGACCCGCTGACGGCGGCCGGGGTGGTGGCCGTGCTGGCCCTCATCTCCCTCGCCGCCTGCGCCGTCCCCTCCCTGCGCGCCTCGCGCACGGAGCCGATGCGCTCGATCCGGAGCTGAGCCCGCTCCCTACGGGTAGTACCCCTTCTCCGTCCGCGCCTTGAGGCCCGACTTCTTTACCTTGACCTCGACCGGGCGGAACCCGGTCTGGGTGCCCGCCTCGGTGGAGTTGTAGGCCAGCAGGTAGCGGTTGCGCAGCTCGGTCTCGATCTGCCTGTAGATCGCCGGCAGCTCCTGCGGGCTGTTGGTGAAGAACGCCCGGCCGCCGCTCGCCGCGGCGAGCTCGCCGAGCTTGGCCTTGATCCCGGTGTCGAAGAACGTCAGGTTGAGGCCGATCGCGTAGACCGCGACGCCGCTCCGGCTCGCGTACTCCATGGCGTCCTTGAAGTTGATGTAGCTGGAGTTGTCGTCGCCGTCCGAGAGCAGCACCAGGGCCCGCTGCCCCTTCACCCCGCGGAAGTAGTAGAGGCTGTGCACCAGGGCGTCGTGGAGGGCGGTGTCGCCGACCGCCTGCAGCCCGGAGATCGCCTGGGTCACGGCGCCGATGTCGTCCGTCGGCGACACCTCCAGCCGCGGCCGGCGGGCGAAGCTGACCGCGAAGGCCTTGTCCCCCGGCTTCATCACGCTCTGCAGGAAGCCGGCCGCCGCGGTCTGGGTGGCGGCGAGCGAGGAGGCCATCGAGCCCGAGGTGTCGATCAGCATGCAGACCGTCAGCGGCAGGTTGCGCACCTGGTCGAATTTCACCAGCTCCTGCTTCTTGCCCGACTCGTAGACGTCGAAGTCGTCCTGCTTGAGGTCGTTGATCAGGTCGCCGGAGCGATCGGTCACCGCCGCGTACAGCTCGACCAGGTCGACGTCCACCTCCGAGACGTACTGCGGCGCCCGCAGGTACCGCACCGCCTCGCTGCGGGTGCCGTCGTCGAGGACAGCCACCACGGTCAGGTAGACGAGGTCGGCGTCCGGCACCGGCACCTCGGCCTGCCAGGGTGGCTTGGTCAGCGACGTGATGAGCTGGTCGTTGACCCGGAACTCCATCGTCTGCAGGCGCCGGCCGTCGGGGACCACGACCTCGGCCTTGGTCTGCGCGCGGTTCCCCTGCGCCCGTGTCCCCTTGGCCGGGGTGACGATCCGCACGTTGAAGCCGCCGCGCGGCTGGTTGAGGATCACCTGGTCGGCGGCGACCAGCTTGCCGTCGGCGTCGTACCCCTCGGCGCGCACCGTCTGCTCGGTCGGAAAGCTGGAGAGCCGCACCTCGGCGGAGTAGGGGGCCTTGGAGGTGGCGAGCTGGAGCTTGCCGTCGACCAGAAAGTTGACCTTCTTGATCCGCTCGCCGGTGACGATGGCCTGGGCGCGCCAGACCCCGATCAGGACGTCCTCGGTCGGCGGCAGCATCAGGAGGCTGTCGGCGCCGGCTGCGGTCTTCTGCGGCACCAGCTCACCCTCGGCGGCGCCGACGGCGGCGACCGTGGCCTCGGGGACGGGATCGATCGGCACCCGGAAGCCGCGCGAGATCCAGGTCTCGGCGCCGCCGACCTCATCCCGGATCTTGAGCCGCAGGACGTAGTTCTGCTTCGGCCGCAGCGGGCGGTCGATCGCCAGCACCACCGGCTCCCCCGGCTTGTCGACGGCGAGCTGAAAGCGCATCCGGAAGTCCTCGAACGCCTTGGCCTCCTGCTCGATCATCCCCTCGACGATCAGGCGGGCGGACGGCTTGGCGTCCGTCGACAGCTTGAAGCCGGCGTTCGGCGGCAGTTGCACCAGCGTGCGGGTGAGGATGCGCTGGCCATCGCGGTCGGGGAAGTGAACGTCCATCGCGGCGATCTTCAGCTCCGGCGATGCGTCGGGGACCTTGGTCTCCGCGGCCACGCGGGCCCAGTCGGCGACCTCCCTGGGAGGCGCCAGGAAGGCGGAGTTGTCCTTCGGGCTGAACTTCGCGCGCCGTGAGCCGACGCCGGTCAGCCCGGGGACGCCGGTCGCCTCGTCGACCTTCTTGGCCTCCTTGCAGACCTGCAGGTCGAAGCGCTCGGCGCCGATCCGGCCGTGCAGCTCCTCCCACTGCTGGAGCCAGTACTCCATCTGCGGCGTGAACAGCACGCGCTTCGAGTCGCTGGGCACCCAGAGGTGGAACGGCTCCCCCTTGCCGGGGGTATAGAGGACGAGCTGATGGTCCAGGGGCTTGCCGTCCGGGCCGACGCCCCGGCGGTAGGTCCAGATCTCGAGCTGCTTGAACGCGGTGCCGCAGTCGATCTGCAGCCGGTCGGCGGGCTCGCCGTTGAGGAACAGGAGCTGCGAGCGCACGTCCTGCGGCGATAGGTACTGGTCGGCGGCGAGCCGCTGCCGCCGGGCGATCGCCTTGCGCAACTCGTTGTCCGGCGTTGCCGGGTTCGGGTCGCGGTTGAGGAACTCCTCGATCCAGCGCGCACGCGCCTCCGGGTTGAAGCCGCGCAGCTCGGTGCGCTGCTCCGGGGTGAGCAGCAGGCCGGGGCCGTCCTGAAGGAAGGCCCGCTCCGGCTCCGGCCAGAGAGTGGGATCGTTCTCCTGCAGGCCTTGAGCCCGCAGCGAGACGAGAGGGAGCAAAGTGTAGAGAAGGACGAAAAACAGGTGATACAGCGGAATCCGGTATCTCACACGCAGCCTCGATGCATGCCCGGTGCCATGGGATGAAGCCCCCGGTTGGCAGGGCACGCCGGAGAGACTACTATGAGGCGGCCATGCCGAAGACTTTGCGCAACGTCCCCATCCGTACCTGGGAAGCCGGCGATAACGTCCAGGGTTTCGCGCTCCTCACCAAGAAGGAGCTGCGCCAGGACCGCAACGGCAAGAGCTTCCTGGACCTGGAGTTAGCCGACGCTAGCGGCTCCATCATCGCCAAGATCTGGTCCGACAGCCCCGCTCTCAACAGCAACTTCGAGACCCACCAGTTCGTCGCCTTCCGCGGCTCGGTCAAGAACTACCGCGATCAGCTCCAGGCCACGATCGACGAATGTCGCGAGGCCACCGACGGCGACCGCCACTACGGGTTCGACGAATCGAAGCTCATTCCGTCCACTCGCGAGGACATCGACGATCTCTGGAGAAGACTGGAGAGGATCTACGCCGAAGACGTAGAGCGGCCGGTGCTGCGCCGGCTCGCGGCGGAGACCATCGCCCTCCATGGCAAGGCCCTGCGCGAGCACCCGGCGGCCAAGGCCATGCACCACGCCTACCGCGGCGGCCTCCTGGAGCACGTCGTCTCGATGGCCGAGCTGGGAGAGCTCGTCTGCGGCCACTACCGGGAGCTCGACCGCGACCTCGTGCTGCTCGGCGTCCTCTTCCACGACCTCGGCAAGCTGTACGAGCTGGGCGCCATGCCCGCCAACGACTACACCCTCGTCGGACGGCTGATCGGCCACGTGGTGATCGGACGGGACCTCCTGATCGAGCGCTGCGCGGCGATCCCGGACTTCCCCCAGGACCTGCGCGTGCTGCTCGAGCACATGGTTCTCTCCCATCAGGGGAAGAAGGAGTACGCCTCCCCGGTCGAGCCGATGACCCCCGAGGCCCTGGCGCTCCACTTCATCGACGACCTCGACTCCAAGATCAACCAGCTCCGCAACTCGCGCGAGGCGGCTACCGGCATGCAGTTCCACCGCGGCCTCGGCCGCTACGTCTATCTGCCGGCCCTGCCCACCCCCGAGGAGCTGGCGGCGCGGCAGGAAGCCGCCGAGATCGCGGCGATCGCCGCCGAGCCGCACGCCCTGGAAGCCGCCGAGGCGGAGATGCCCCCCGAGGACGACCCCGCCGCCGAGGACGGGGGTTCCGCGGATGAGCCGGCGGAGATCCAGGTGGGATTGTTCCGGGAGGAGTAGGGGCGGCCACATAAGGGCCGCCTCTACAATTGTTTTCGACGATCCCTAGAACCCTCCCCCCGCCCGGCCGTTTCGCCCCCTGCCGAGGGCACCCAGGTCCCTTTTTGAGGACAGTTGGCTTAGTTCTCGCAAGTGAACAAAGACGTTCGCAGGTGGAGTTTTCTTGGTACCTTGCCGCATCGCGGCGCGGAATAACGCGGCGCGGCAATCCAACTCAAAATCAGGAGGACGCCTCATGTCGCAAGACGTCAAGAAAGCCGGGAGCTGGGAGACCGATCCACGCTGGCAGGGGGTGCGGCGGACCTATAGCGCCGCGGACGTCGGCCGGCTGGGCGGCACCGTCCGTGTCGAGCACACCCTGGCCCGCCTGGGAGCCGAGCGGCTCTGGGACCTGATGCGGAAGCGGGACTACGTTCCGGCGCTCGGAGCGCTCACCGGCAACCAGGCCATCCAGCAGGTGCAGGCGGGGCTCGAGGCCATCTACTGCAGCGGCTGGCAGGTGGCGGGGGACGCCAACGAGGCGGGCGAGATGTATCCCGATCAGAGCCTCTACCCCGCGGACAGCGTGCCCAAGGTCGTCAAGCGGATCAACAACGCGCTGACGAGGGCCGACCAGATCCAGCACGCCGAGAGGGCCGAGGGGCCTTACTGGTTCGCTCCTATCGTCGCCGACGCCGAGGCCGGCTTCGGGGGGAACCTCAACGCCTTCGAGCTGATGAAGAGCATGATCGAGGCCGGCGCCGCCGGAGTGCACTTCGAGGACCAGCTCTCCTCGGCCAAAAAGTGCGGCCACATGGGGGGCAAGGTGCTGGTGCCCACCTGCGAGTTCGAGCAGAAGCTGATCGCGGCGCGGCTGGCGGCGGACGTCCTCGGCGTGCCGACCATCCTGATCGCCCGCACCGACGCCAACAGCGCCAAGCTGATCACCAGCGACGTCGACCCGCGCGACCGCGAGCTCATCGGCGAGGAGCGCACGCCCGAGGGGTTCTTCCGCTTCCAGGGGGGAATCGAGGCGGCGATCGCCCGCGGCCTCGCCTTCGCCCCCTACGCCGACCTGCTCTGGTGCGAGACCTCGAAGCCCGACATCGAGGAGGCGCGGCAGTTCGCCGAGGCGATCCACGCCGAGTTCCCCGGCAAGCTCCTGGCCTACAACTGCTCGCCGTCGTTCAACTGGAAGCAGAAGCTGGACTCCGCGACGATCGCCAGCTTCCAGCGCCAGCTCGGGGCCATGGGCTACAAGTTCCAGTTCGTGACGCTGGCCGGCTTCCACGCGCTCAACCTCAGCATGTTCGAGCTCGCCCGCGCCTACCAGGAGAGCGGCATGACCGCCTACTCCCGCCTCCAGGAGCGCGAGTTCGAGAACGAGCGTCTGGCGGGCTACCGGGCGGTCAAGCATCAGAGCTTCGTCGGCACCGGCTACTTCGACCAGGTGGCGCAGGCGATCACCAGCGGCGCCGCCTCCACCGCCGCCCTCGCCGGGTCGACCGAGGAGGAGCAGTTCGCGGCCACGGAGAAGGCGAGCTAGACCGAAGGGAGAACGCCATGGCGAACGTTCGTTTGGAGGGGGCGGGATCGCCCGCGGCGGAACGGGTGCTCACGCCGGAGGCGCTGGAGTTCGTGGCCGAGCTTCAGCGCCGGGCCGGAACCGAGCGCGCGGACCTGCTGCGGCAACGGGTCCGGCGCCAGGAGGACTTCGCGAGGGGCGTCCAGCCGGGGTTCCTGGACTCCACGCGCTCCATCCGGCAGACCGACTGGCAGGTGGCGCCAACCCCGCCGGACCTCGCGGACCGGCGCGTCGAGATCACCGGCCCGGTCGAGCGCAAGATGATGATCAACGCCCTCAACTCGGGGGCGAGCGCCTTCATGGCCGATTTCGAGGACTCCCTCTCCCCCACCTGGGAGAACGCCGTCCAGGGGCAGGCCAACCTGATGGACGCCGTCCGGCGCGAGCTCGACTACACCAGCCCGGAAGGGAAGGAGTACCGTCTCAACGACCGGCTGGCCACCTTGCTAGTCCGCCCGCGCGGCTGGCACCTGACCGAGCGCCACCTCCTGGTGGACGACGCCCCGGTCTCCGCCAGCCTGTTCGACTTCGGCCTTTACGTCTTCCATAACGCCGAGGAGCTGCGCCGCCGCGGCACCGGCCCCTACTTCTACCTGCCGAAGCTGGAGAGCCACGCCGAGGCGGCGCTCTGGAATCAGGTCTTCAATCTCGCCCAGGACCTGCTGCGGATCCCGCGCGGCACCCTCCGCGCCACCGTCCTGATCGAGACCATCACCGCCGCCTTCGAGATGGACGAGATCCTCTGGGCGCTGCGCGACCACTCCGCCGGCCTCAATGCCGGCCGCTGGGACTACATCTTCAGCATCATCCGCCTGCTTCCCGCGGCCGCGGGCGTGCTGCCCGACCGCTTCCAGGTGACGATGAACGCCCCCTTCATGCGGTCCTACACCGACCTGCTCGTCCACACCTGCCATACCCGCGGGGCGCACGCCATCGGCGGCATGGCGGCGTTCATCCCCAGCCGCCGCGATGAGGAGGTCAACCGCGTCGCCCTCGACCGCGTCCGCGAGGACAAGGAGCGCGAGGTCCGCCAGGGGTTCGACGGCACCTGGGTAGCCCACCCCGACCTCGTGCCGGTGGCGCGGGAGATCTTCGACCGCGTCCTCGGCGACCGGCCGAATCAGAAAGACGTGCTGCGCGAGGAAGTCGCCGCCACCCCCGCCGAGCTGCTCGACTTCCGGATCGAAGAGGGACGCATCACCGAGGACGGGGTACGCTCGAACATCTCGATCGCCCTCCAGTACCTCGACTCCTGGCTCCAGGGGCAGGGTGCCGTTGCCATCCGCAACCTGATGGAGGACGCCGCCACGGCCGAGATCTCCCGCGCCCAGCTCTGGCAGTGGATCCACCACGACGCCGCCCTGGAAGACGGCCGCAAGGTCACCCCCGATCTCTACCAGGAGCTGCGCGATCCGGAGCTCCAGGCGCTCGGCGGCGCGGACCACGGCCGCCTGCGTCAGGCGGTGGAGCTTCTCGACTCCCTTGTTTTGAGCCGCGAGTTCGTGCCGTTCCTGACCGTTGAGGCGTACCGGCATCTGGATTGAGGAGCTCCGGCCGATTCTTGGCCGCGTGGTACCATCAGAAAGCTGAGCCTATTGGAATCGAGGTAACCCATGACGACTCTCACCGCCCAAGTGACTGACGACTTCGTCGACGAGATCGACTCGATTGCCGTCGAGTTGGAGCGCCCCCGTGACTGGGTAATCCAGGACGCGCTGCGCGAGTACGTCAGCCGCCATCGCCTGGAGCTCCAGCGTTGGCGCGAGACCCAGGACGCGATCGATGCCGCTGAGCGTGGTGAAGTCGTGCCGGCAGAGGAAGTTTTCGCTTGGCTTGATAACTGGGGCCGAGAGAGTACCGCCGCGAAGTGAAGCTCGTCTTCACTGAGCTGGCGCGCCAAGATCTCAGCCGATTGCGGGACTTCATTGCGGAGAACAATCCTGGCGCCGCCCAGCGGGCGGCGGCGAGGATCAAGGCCGCCTCCATCCTGATTTCGCAACATCCTCTTTTAGGGCGAGTTGTCCGGACGCCTGCTGACTCAAGCCTTGATGTGCGTGAGCTTCCCGTGGTCTTCGGAGTGAGCGGATATCTGATCCGCTACCAGATCCTGCAGGACGAAGTGCGCGTCCTCCGGATCTGGCACGCCCGGGAAGACTGGCAGGAACCGGAGCAACACTAGATCGCGCACCCCGTTGCGCGATCCTGAGCACCTTCTGTCGGCCTCCCTCACGGCAGCGCCAGGGGTGGCCCGAGCAATTCCATTCCATGCGCGCGCCACAGCGCCGGGTCCTGCGGTGGCATGGCATTCCGCGCGGTCACCGCCCGGAAGAAGGCCTCCATCTGCCCGGCCGGCGTGAAGGCGATCAGGATCCGGCCGCGGCCGTCCCCGACGTGCGCCCACACGTGCGGCACTTGGCGCGGCGCCAGGACCGAGTCCCCGGGCGCGAGGCGAAGGCGCTCGTCGCCGATCTCGACCACGAACTCGCCCTCGACGGCGTAGAACCATTCGTCCTGCGCGAGATGGAGATGTCGGGCGGGGCCGCCCTTCGCATGGAACGTGTTCTCGAGGACGAGGAGCCCGGCGCTCTCCGGGCCGGCCACCTTGAACTCGATAGTGCTGACACCCAATCCCCGGTGCTCGCCGAAGCGGTCCGCACCTGCCGGCACGCGCCGGCTGACTGTGGCGGCATCGCGCGGCGACTCGTGCTGAGGCTCGGTCATGGCGTCTCACCCTCTCGAAAACGAGTGCTCGATAGCCGCCTAACATCTCAAAAGGTGAGCGAGCGGGAACCACGCTGTTGCGGCTTCCGTCCACTCGGCCGCCGATGGGCCGCCTACCGATACGTTACGGTATTTGTTGCTGCGCCTCCTCTGCAGCGACGGCTCCAATCCTACCTCCACGCCGCTCCCGCACTGCTCGCCGGTCGCTCTCTGCAGGCTCCTGGATTGGGCGTTCCTCACAAATCTACCGAGCATTTTTCCACCACTTCCCTGGCTGTGAGCCCTTTGATGCTCACATCTCCGCACATGCGGCGTTGGTCCTCCACCGGCAGAGATTGGATCGACCTGAGGGATCTCTCTGGATCAGCCTTGAGGAGCCAATCGCACCATTCCCAAGCGGTCTCCGCCAACTCGCCATCGCTGAACAGACATATCTGCAGGACCCGGCGGTGACCTGAGCCATGCTTCTGGGCTAGCCGAGCAGCACGCTCGAACATGCCATAGACGACATCCCCTATACGGGAATCCTCTCCCAACCCTGAAGGAGATGGATAGGTCAGATGGTACACTCGCCAGAGCTTCGGCGCGGAGTCAGGAAGTGCATCAAGAAAGCGTAGCTCCTCCTTGTAGGTGTTGTTCAAAGTGAGCCTGCGGGTTCGGTAAATGGCCCCCAACGCCGCATCCTCTTTGGATAATTTCGCGGAGAGCCGATC
Organism: Thermoanaerobaculia bacterium; assembly: GCA_035490435.1. Lineage (GTDB taxonomy): Bacteria > Acidobacteriota > Thermoanaerobaculia > Multivoradales > UBA5704 > DATARR01. The sequence continues at coordinate 22,857 of DATHEF010000081.1, read as the reverse complement.
GAGAGATTTCAAGTCCTTCGCCTCCAGCAGCGCACGCACTGCCGCCTCATCAATCGGAGGTTCCTCGCCATAGATCTGCGCTGGCGAAGCGAGCCAGAGAAGCCCGACCGCGAGAGGCCATCTAAGGATCGAAAGATTCTGTGGAAATCGTTGCTTCATTTAGACTTTCTCTTGACGAAGAAACGCCCCCGAATCAGGCAAGTGTTGCGGCAGTCTGGCTGCCTGCGCGGTGCCACGGCGAGGCTCTGGCGGCCAGGCCGCCCCCCTGGCTCAGCCGGCCCCAGTTTCTTCCGCCAGCCCGGAATAGAGGATCTGCAGATCCGAAACCTCGTATCCCAGCCGGTTCCGCGCCTCCACCAGGAAAATTTCGATCTCCCCGGGCGCCAGATCGCGGCCGAGCCGCACCTTCTCGATCCCCCGCTCCGTCCGAACCTCCAGGTAGTAGCCCCGCCGGAGCGCGGTGAACGCGAGCCAGCCGCCCGCCAGGGCCAGGCAGAGGAATCCGCCGACCATCTCCAGATGCAGCAAGCCGCCGTCCCGGAACCACCCCCAGAGCAGGCTCACCTCCAGGATGCACCCAGCGGCGAGACAGACGCCTCCCAGCGTCAGTTGCAGGGCCGGCCGGGCCGCCTGGAGCCCCCGGCGGAGATGGATCTGCTGAATCCGCTCGCGTGGAATCCGCAACACGGGATGACTGCGGTCGTCCACCTCCGCGAGTTCCTTGGGGGCAAACCGCACCCCGCCCTTCTGCACGGACACTGTTTCCCCGGCCGGTCGCGCGGGATCACTCATCGGCTCACCCTCCATCCTCCTGTGCCTGATGTCCGGGAGGCCGATTCTATTTCAGCCGACCGGCTTCGGTACAATCGGGCATTCTCAGGAGAAAATCGAATGGACAAGCTCTGGTTAGGCTCGCTCTTGGGCGTGGTTGCGGGAGGGATCGCCGTCGCCATGATGCTGCCGATGCAGTTTCCAGACCGCCGTGCCGCCCTGCTGGGAGCCTTCTGCAATCGCTTCCTGATCGGCTTCGTGGCCGGCATCTCGGTCCTCCCCCTCCCACCGTTGGCCGCCGGCGCGCTGATCGGCTTCCTGGTCAGCCTCCCCGAGGCCATCATCACCAAGGCCTACGCGCCCATCCTGATCCTCGGCACCGTCTTCGGCGGCCTGATCGGGTTGGGCGTGGCGGCCTGGGGAGCGTGAGGGTGGGCTTCTATATATAAGGAAGACTTCGAGCCCTCAGAAGAAGCGGCAAGCTTCCTTCGTTATTCGGGTAGAACCTATTCTCTCGGAACCTATTGTCCAGACCGGGGTGGTGAAGACCTACCACAACCCCGCCTTCCAGCTCTCCAGCAGGGCGGACGTGGCGGCGCTCTGGGCCGGCGTCGATCAACTCGGGCCGGACGCCGGCGTGTGGGCGGCCTCCCCGCCGCATAACCTTGTATTCAACCTGCTGCTCCAGGCTTCCATATTGACATCCCTCTCCTCCGATCATCCCCGACAACGGCTTCCTGGTCGAGGCCACCACCCGCACCATCCAGGGCCGGCTTCTCCTGACGGCGACTCCCCAGCTCAACCGCATCTAGGCATCAAGATGGTTGGCATGGTGTGGGTGTGACGATATCAAGCGAGGCAAGAACGCCCTCAGAGGCTTCAAGTAGATCGTTCCAACTGGCATCGTTGAATGAAATCGCGGACAGCAAAAGGAATCGTCTCGGGGAATCCGTGGGCACCCAGAAATCCCCCATCAAAGCACCCTCCTTCTCTCTGTTCCTCCAAACAATATGGCCCACATCCACGGAGAGTTCGGGCGAAGGCGATGCGAAGACCTCCGCCTTCAATACTTCATCTCCGCGGTCAAGCAATTGTTTGACGCTGTCCTCCACATTGTCCGCAGGCGTGGTCGGACCCGAGCATTCCACCATTCTGGCGATGAGGACCGGCTCAAATCCCCAATGTTCCCACGGCACCAGCCGTGCCATAACCCATCCATGGCCGTCCTGGGTCTGACGAAAAATCCACCCCTCGGGAGGGGCGAACCTGAACTCATCCACCGTCAGCAGAAGACTCTGGGGCTCGTCGACTGAAGGCCAGGCAGGTAATTGCTGACTCGCCAGAGCTTGCGTGGCCCCTTCAATCAGAAGGGCTCGCCACCGGGAGGACTCCAACGTCTCGCGGATGGACGACGGCAGGAATTCTCGGCCAATCAGCTCAAGGCGACCTACAAGCCTCAGATCAGGCTCGGCACTGAAAACATAGCGCTGGCCAAACGTGATCGTACAGGCCGGCTCACCCATCCCCATTTCTATGATCAGGATTCTCCCGGCGTACTCCAGATCATGGTCATAGACGAAAATCCAACGCTGTGGCTTTTCCATCACGATCATGGCTCTCGCCGCACGCACGTGATCGTGATAGGCCTCCGACTCATCCATCAGCGGCCATCTGAACCTGGGGGAATCAAGATCGTGGTCAATAAGGGCCAACAGCGGCATCGGAGTCTCGCCTCTCCCCACCGCGAAGGCCTCCTCGACCAGCATCTGACCCGCGAGTCGAAGTATTTTCCGCAGAATATCTTTGTCAAGAAGCTCGATTCGATCACTCATTCAATCCTCGCACCTCTTCGCGGCGGGGGAATGTGTTCAGCCACCATTCCACTTCCATCGGTTCAAACAGTTTCAACTTTACCGCTTCTCGCCAAGACGGCCAATCTTGGAGTCACCGTCTAATTGCCCCGCTCTCCCCGCCGCCAAGACGACAGATTCTTGAGCCTGGAGCGATCATCCTAGGTGGGGATATCCGTCTGGTATCTCTTTTGCTGGAGGAGCTTAACGAACAGACTAGCCGGATGACGCATTCTCGTCAATACCGTTGACGCTGCCGCATAAGACCACCCTACGAGCGCGCCCTCGCCCAGATCGAAACCCAGCACCTCCAGAGCCTCTGCCCCGTCTGCCGCCGGGAGATCCAGGCTTGGCGGGAGGAGGGGGCGGCGGAGGTGGGTTACGAGTATGCCCTTCAGGCGCTCCCCGCCGTTCTTGGCCGTCATGCGTCCGATCTCATGAAGCAGATGCGGCAGGCTGAGCGGGACCTGGAGGAGCCTCTCGCGATCCCACCCGCGGAGCGCCTCGTCCGTGTCGACCGGTCGCGCAGCCGCTTCCGGGGTCCCGTCCTCGCCGAACGGCTGATCCAGGAGAGCCGCCGGCGGACTCCCGCCAGCCCCAGCGAAGGGCTCGATCTCGCCGAGCTCGCCCGCGCCGTCGTTCACCGCTCTCCGGATCATCCGGACGCGTTCTCCCTGCTCGCCCTCGCATCGGCCCAGATGGCGAACGCCTGCCGCGCGGGCGGCGATCTGCGGCAGGCCGAGGAGCATTTCCGGCACGTCCGCTATCTAGTCAGAAACCAGGGCGTCACCGATCCGCTCGCGCTGGCCCAGATCGATCACCTGGAGGGTTCGCTACGCAAGGATCAGCGCCGGTTCCAGGAGGCCGAGGAGCTGCTGACCCGCTCCGCGATGCTCTTCCGGATCAGCGGCGACGACGCCGAGACCGCCCGGGTACTCCTCAAGCTTGGAGAGCTGTCTTTCCATCAAAGTCTTCTGGATCGGGCCGCCCCATCCGCCACTTCCCGTGAGAAGGCCGCCAACGCGGTTTGGGGAGGTTGGGGCCTCTTCAGCAAGAAAATGGCTTCGGCCTGCCCCGGTCAGACAGCGCCATGGGCAAAGGCATGCCCTTCGCCGGAGACGTTCCGCGGTCCCCGTGGCCTCCGAAAGGGTGTCGTTCAGGACCTGGAAACGTCTCTACACCCTTCGCCGGAGAGCTTCCTATTCTTGGATTCTCCTTAGAAAAAAAGACGGGCCCCCCGGCACACGACCGCCGGGAGGCCCGTCGAAGGGCCCGCTTTAATTCGATTCAGTTTTCAAAGAGCCCGAAGAGCCCGGTTGCGGACCGCCGGCTACGGCTTCGCGGCCGGTTCAGGGGTGGCTTCAGCCGACTTCTTCCGGCGCGGCCGGCGCGGCTTGAGGCCGAAACCGAGGAGCGTCTGGTTGTCGAAGCCGAGGCTGCCCCGGAGGACGGCGGCGACGTGGAGGCGGAGGCTCGTCCCCCGCTTCTCCAGCTCCTTCCGCTGCCGGACGGTCTCCTGCAGGTTGCCGCGCAGGTCCTGCTGCCGGGCGTCCATCCCCTTCGCCTCCGTGATGAACTCCTGGAGCTCGGTCGCCTGGTCCCGGAGGTAGGGCATGTTCGTGAGGTGGGGCTGCAGAGCGGCGTTGAGCAGCTCCCAGTCCGAGATCAACTTTGCCAACGTGAAATTCGCCATGTTCTTCTCCTTTTTCGGTTTGTCTGGTTTTGAGGGTTTCCCGCCCTCGTCAAGCACTTAGGGTCACAGGTACAGACACACGTCCTCTCTCAGGTCATTGAGACCTCCTTTCCGTCGTTCACCTACTGGAACCTCGAATCCGGGCTCATCCTAGACTCGACAGATCCGCCTGTCAAGAGTTTTATGCGGACCAATTCTAAAATTTTCACCTATTCGTCGTACCATCCCCTTGTATCTATAGGACGCATACCATTCTGTGCACACCACCGACGACAGGAAGCACGACGAGGAGCCAGAAAGAAAGACGCGCGCTCGCGAGGCCAGGACAGCCGGCTCGGAAGAAAGACGGAGGGTGGAAATACCAGGACGGCGGCCGGGGAAGAAGGACGGGCCCTTGGGAAGCCAGAAATGCCGCCGGCCAAGAAAGACGGGCGCGCGGGAAGCTAAGATCGTGGTCGTCCAACGAAGACGGGCACGCGGGAAGGCAAGACGACGGCCGTCCAGGCAAGACGGCGATGCGGGAAGCTACAAACGGCGCCGTCCAGGCAAAAACGGCCGCGGGGAAGGTAAAATCCTGGCTTTTGCGCCTCAGGCGGCGATGTCAGAGTCTTTCGTGCGCATGAATGGCAAGATTGCCATCGCCCATCGCAACCGACGTGGGAAAGGATGATGCCGATCGACCGTGAATACCAGGACTAACGCCGTCCCGCCACGCACGTCAAATCTCCTTTCCTGGTACCAGCGTCCGTTTCATGGGGCAGGCTTCTCCCGCTTCCAACCCGAGGACCCGAGCCTCGTCGAGCAGGCCGGAAGAATCCGCCGGCGCTCCCTGCTCCCAGAGCTGCCGGAAACGGGCAAAAGCCTCCCGGGCTCCGGCCAGGTCGCCGTGTCTCCGCCGGGCATGACCTACGTGCGCCCAGGCGTATCCCTGGACCCGCCAGCGCCAGGCATCCCCGCCACCCACCCGCTCGGCCACGTGGAGCGCCAGCTCGGCCAGCTCCAGAGCGGAGTCCTCGCTGTCGTCCGCCGCTGCTTCCAGGCTCTCCTCGCAGAGCCGCTCGCAGAGCTCCCGCGTCTGATACGCCTCCGCGATGTCTACCAGGAACCAACGGTTCTCCTTCTCGAGGCTCTCCAGCCGAGCCCAGAGAACGTCCGCCGGCTCTGGTGGCCACGAATCCCGCGCGGTAGCCAGGATCACCTCCGCGACCTCGCGAGCGAAGGCTTCGAACCCCCTGTAGAACTCCTCGATGATGATCTCAATGCGGCTGGACCTGGGAGGAGGCGTGCTCCCCATGAGCCCCTGCAACTCGTGAAGGACCGACAGAAGCACGTAGACCCTGTCTTGGGGAATCCCCAAGGCCTCAGCGGCGCGATGGACCGTCCTCTCTGAGGTGCGCCGTCTGCCGTTCTCATATTCGGAGATCACGCTGGCGGTCGTGCCCAAGGCGTCCGCCAGCTCCACCTGCGTCCAGCCGCGCAAAGAGCGCAGGACGTAGAGGCAGACTCCCCGCTCGTTCGGTACCTCATTCCGGCGCAATTCACACCTCCGTCTCGGGGAAGTTCGCGAATTCGGTGTCTTTTACCACACTTTGGCCGCACCATATTCCGGAAAGAGGCGACGGACCGTCCATGGAGGCCGCTCCGGTCTGCCTCTCGTAAGGAGAAGGTCATGTCTAGCTCCATCCTTCGTCGGCTGATCGTCGTTCTCGCCCTGGTTGCCTTCCTGGGAGCTCCCGCCACGTCCCTGGCCGGGCCTCACTCCGCTGCCCGTTTCTCTGAGGACCGGATGGCGAACGTGTCGCTGGTATCGAGGCTGTGGAACGCCGTGGTGAGCGCTTGGGAGAAGGCGGGTTGCTCAGCCGACCCGTACGGCCAGTGCGTGCCTAAGTCACAGACGACCACAGACAGCCAAAATTCTGCAGATGCAGGTTGCATGATCGACCCCAATGGTCGGTGTCTGACGGGGCACTAGAGGTCAACGCAAGGAACTCCGCGGTTGCCATTTCTTCTATTGGAGGCGTCTCTCGATCGGGCGCCTCCGTATCGATCCATCGTATGGAACTGAACCAAGAACCCGCGTAAAGGTACCGTTCATCGGAGGCGGTTCATGTTTCTGCTAGAGGTCATCCTGAATATCCTCGAACCGAAGGCCAGGGTCATATTGAGCGCGAAGGAAGTAGGCAACAAGCTTGCGGGCAAACTCCACGGTCACGACTTCGCGTTCAACCGCATCCAGGAAGAGCCTAAGGGCTGCCAGAGCTCCTTTATGAACCCCCTGGGCTCGGAACACCGGCGTCATCTGGCGAGCCAACGTGCGGACTTCTGGGGTTCTTTGCTGCTCTAGATAGAGAACCGCCAACTCTAAAGAAACCAAGGCCATGTCATAGGCGATGCCACGAGAAGTAAACTCCTCCCTCACACGGGACAAGCCCTCAATTGCCTGCTCTGTCCTACCAAGCCCCGTCGATACCCGCGCCTCCAACCAATGTAATCTGACGAAGTCGAGATCTTTCCCCAATTGGTTTACTAGCTTCCATAGTAGAGGCATTAATGCCTCGGTCTCGTCATAGCGGCCTAAAAAATAAAGATTGGCAGCGAGGTTGAACTTCAAAGCAAAGAGAAGACGAGACTCACCATCCGCTTCGACAAGTGGCGTTGCCTGGTGGAGGATGGCAATGGCCTTTTCGTAGTCTCCGACACCAAGCAGAGCGTTCGCTTTGTTGACGAGGAGATGCTTCGCCAAGACACCCCGGTCAACCGCTAGCGCTCGATCAAGAAGGTCTAAGGCTTCCGCAAACCGTGTTTGATCCCGGCGTAGGGAGACTTCTAAATCCAGGACCCGCGCCTCATCGAGCAAACCAGAATCCCCATGAGAGCCGGCGAGCCAAAGCTTCTGCGATCGGCCGAACGCCTCATCGGCTCCAGGAAGATCCCCCTGGACCCGCCGCGCGTTGCCCACATGCGCCCAAGCGTACCCCTGCACCCGCGAACGCCAGGGTTCCTCTCCAGGGATGAGCTCGGCCACGCGGAGCGCCAGATCGGCCAGCTCCAGAGCCCGGTCCGCGCTGTCTCCTGCCGCCTTGATGCTCTCGTCGCAGAGAAGCTCGCAAAGCGCCCAGGTCCGGAGCTCCGCGCTTTTCTCTACGAGAGCCCGCCGCTGGGTCGCGGGGAGGCGCTTGAGCCGCGCCCAGAGCGCCCGGGCCTGCTGCCGGGCTTCCAGGGCGCACGCCTCGGCGGTCAGCATTCCCAGCAGTGAGCGGGTGAAGCCGGCCATCATCCGGCCGGACTCGGCGGCGACCGCCTCGATCCGCTGGCTCTGGGCGCTCGGCGGGCCGGCCTCCCCGAAGCCCGGGCGGGTCTTCTGGAGGAAGTCGAGCGCCGAGTCCACCGCCTTGGACCTGAGCCCCATGACCGCCACCATGGACTCCAGCCGCTCGCGGGAAAGCGTCTTGCGGCCGCGCTCGTAGTCCGAGATCAGGTTGGCCGGGATGCCGGTGGCCTCGGCCAGCTTCTTCTGAGTCCATCCCTGGCGGGTGCGCAGGAAATCGAGCGCGAGGCTCAGCGGTGGGGGAATCGTTGGGTCCATGGATCCTCCGGAGGTGTCGCCTTCTAACGATAAGTGTGCTCGATGTGGTCCCCGCGTGACAACTCCCCATGCCAGGATTGTGGCCGGATTCCCGGTTCACGAACTTTTTCCACGCCCGGTACGCGATATCACCGGGTCGCGATTCCGCATAACCCCGCGCTGCTTTCCGCCCCCGAGCGCCCCGAGTAAGTTCCTGCCTGGAGGGACTTCTATGACGCGAGAGGAAGAGCAGGCGCAGGCGGCGGTCCGGGATGCGATGGAGGACCTGAAGAAGGTCCGGTCCCGGCTGCGGAACATCGCGGCGGCCCTGCCGGCATCGCCCCAGGAGGCGTTGATGGATGCGGGAGACGAGGACCCGGACGTGGCGACCGAGGTCCGCTCGATCATCGAGTGCGTGCTGGCGGATCAGATCGAACCCGCGGTGAGGGATCTCGCGGCCGCGGCCGAGTACAGGGTGAAGGGACGGAAGGAGGGGTAGGGCCGGATCAGCCTGCCCTTCGAGGGCGACCGCAGGCCGCCCCTACAACCTCCGGCGCAAGGTGTACGCGGGCGCAGGTTGTAGGGGCGACCTGCGGTCGCCCTGACTTATCTCCCCTGCGTCCGCACCGGCGGCGCGGGGCGCTTCGGGAACTTCTTCGGACTCTCCTGGAGCTTCTTCATCACCTCGGCGACACCCCGCTCGAGCTGCGGGTCGCGGCCGTCGAGAAGGGACTCGAGATCGTTCTCGACCACGATGTCGGGATCGACGCCGTGCCCTTCGATGATCCACTCGCCGGCCATGGAGACGGCGCCGGCCTCGGGGACGAAGATCTGGCCGCCGTCGATCATCGGGCCGTGGTCGTTGATGCCCACCACGCCGCCCCAGGTGCGGGTGCCGATCAGGGGGCCGAGGCCGAGCTCGCGGAACATGTAGGGGAAGATGTCGCCGTCCGAGCCGGACCCCTCGTTGACCAGGCAGGCCATGGGGCCGTAGAAGACCACCTGCGGGTAGGGCTGCGGGTCGGCGTTGTTGCGCCCGTAGTCCACGCTCAGCGGCTTGCGAGCCAGCCGCTCGAGGAGCATCGGGGAGATGAAGCCGCCGCCGTTGTTGCGGACGTCGACTACCAGCCCCTCCTTGCGGATCTGGCCGAAGTACCACTTGACGAATTCCCGCATCCCGTCCTCTCCCATGTCAGGGAGGTGGATGTAGCCGAGCCGGCCGCCGCTGAGCTTCGCCACCCGCTCGCGGCTGCGGCTCACCCAGTCCATGTAGATCAGGTGCTCCTCGGTGTCGACCGGCTGGAAGGTGATCTCCCGGGAGCCGTCGAGAGTGGGCCGGGCGTTCACCGTGAAGCGGACGGGGCGGTCCGCCTTGTGGCGCAGCAGACGGTAGGGGTTGTCGTCGGCGGCGAGCTCCTCGCCATCGATCGCCAGCACGTAGTCGCCGGGGTGGACGTCCACCCCGATCTCGGTCAGCGGCGAGCGGTAGGTGTCCTCCTCGTTCTGGCCGGCGAAAATGCTGGAGATCCGGTAGCGGCCGGCCGCGCGGTCGAGCTCGAACCGGGCGCCGGGGAGGGCCACCCGGGGCCGGGTGGGCAGCTTGTAGTCGCCCCCCGCGATGTAGGCGTGGGAGTTGTTGAGCTCGGCGAGCATCTCGCCGATCACATAGTTCACGTCCGAGCGGTGGCCGGCGTAGGCGAGCTGCGGCTCATACTGCCGGCGCAGGGCCTCCCAGTCATAGCCGTTCATGTTCTCCACGTAGAAATAGTCGCGATACCGGCGCCAAGCCTCGCGGAAGACCTCCGCCCACTCCTCGGCGGGCACCCGGTCCACCACCATGCCGCCGGTGTCGATCGTCTTCTTCGAGTCCTTGCCCATGGGATTGGCGTCGTAGACGTTGAACTGGCCGTCCTGGACGATCAGCACCTTGTTACCGTCCTGGGAGAGGGCGTAGCCGCCGATCCCCTCGGCGAGCGTGGCGGCCTTGCGGTCCTTGAAAGTGAAGATCTGCAGCGCCGGCCGCGACGGCGGCTCGCCGAATCCATTCGCGGGCTGCTTGACGTAGAGCAGCTTTCCCTCGGCGGCGGTCAGGGAGTCGTAGTTGTCGAACGGCACGGGCACGCGGGCCACCCGTGAGGCGAGGCCGTCGAAATCGATCTTCGTGAAGGCGGGCTCCGCCTTCTTCTCCTTCTTCTCCTTTTTCTTCTCGTCCTTGGCCGGCTCCTTGTCGTCCTCCTTCTTCTCCTCCCCGATCGTCACCTTGTCCTCTTCGGGCGGGAAGGGGTTGGCCACGTCCTTGCGCAGGCCGAGGGCGAAGACACCGATGTTGCGGTCGGTGGCGAAGTTGAGGTCGAAGGAGTCGAACTGCGGCAGGTAGTAGCGGGCGGACAGGTAGTAGAGGTACTCCCCCTTGGGGTCCCAGGCGGGGCTGGAGGCGTGGAACTGCTCGTCAGTGATCCGCCGGAGCTTGCCGTCCTCGACGCTCCAGACCCAGACCGAGCGGAAGCCGCTCGGGTTGGACAGGCTGAAGGCCAGATGGCCGCCGCAGGGGGACCAGGCGTAGTCGCGGATCTGGCCGCGGACGTCACGGGCCACCTCGGCGAGCTTCTTGCCGGCCACAGTGACCACCCAGAGCCGGCCGTCCTTGTCGGAGAAGGCGAGCCGCTTGCCGTCCGGCGCCCACTCGGGGGCCCGGCGCATGGCCTTGCCGCCGGTGGTGAGCTGCTCGGGTTTGCCGGTTCCCAGGGCGTCGGCGAGGTAGATCTCCTCCTCGCCGCTGCGGTCGGAGAGGAAGGCGATCCTGCGGCCGTCGGGGGACCAGCGGGCTCCCTTGTCGTGCGCCCCCGAGGAGCGGGTCAGATTGCGGGTGACCCCCTTCTCGATCGGCGCGTTGAAGACGTCGCCGCGGGCCACGAAGACCGCGCGCTCACCCCTGGGCGAGAGGGCGGCGTCCTCGATCTGGTCGTTGGCCCCGATCTGGGACGGCCGGGTATCGAGGCCGTCGCTGGGGACGTCGATCGCGAGGTGCCGCGACTGCCCGGTGCGGGTGTCGAAGACGTTCAGCTCGCCGTTCATCTCATAGGCGATCTGGCCGTCCGCGTCGGCGCCGGGCCAGCGGACGTCCCACTGCGTGCTCTTGGTGAGCTGGACGGTGGCCCCGTTCGCCGGGTCGTAGGAGTAGAGATTGAGGGTGCCGGTGCGGTCCGAGTCGAAGTAGATTTTGTCGCCGATCCACATCGGATCGCGCTCGGTGCGCGGAGTCTCGGTGATCTTCTTCGTCGCGCGGGTGGCGAGATCGAGGATCCAGAGGTCCTGGGCCCACCCCCCCTGGTAGCGCTTCCAGGTGCGGAAGTCGCGGGCGAACGGGGTGTAGACGACCTTCTTGCCGTCCGGCGAGAGATCGGCGCCGCCGCTCAGGGGCATCGGGAGCGGCTCGCCGAGCCCGCCGGCCACCGGCACGGTGTAGACGCGGCTGTCGCTGTGATGCCAGCCGTCGCGCAGCGAGCGGAAAACGACAGACTTGCCGTCCGGCGTCCAGCCGAAGACCTGGTTGTCATATCCCCACCGCGGAGGGAACGGTCCGCGGGCGGGATAGAAGGTGAGCTGCTTGGGAACCCCGCCGGCCGCCGGAATGACGTAGACCTGCTCGTCGCCGTCGTACTGGCCGGTGAAGGCGATCCACTTGCCGTCCGGCGAGAACCGGGCGGACATCTCGAGGCCGGGATGGGCGGTGATGCGGGTGGCCGTCCCCCCGGTCGACGGGGCGGTCCACAGGTCGCCGGCATAGGTGAAGACGACCTTGTCCTTGTAGATGTCCGGGAACCGGAGCAGCTTCGTCTGGGCGGAAGCCGCGCCGGTGGCGAGACCGGCGGCCGCGGCGAGGCAGAGAGCGAATCGGGTGACGCGATGCATGGAATCTCCCCTTGAGCGGTTCAGGATGACAGGCCGCTCAGGGGAGTACGAACGGGAGAGGGCTGGAGTTGCAGGGCGTGGCTACAAATGTCGCTGCCGCCCTCAGCGGGCGTTGCCCAGCATGACCGGAGTCTCGCGGTAGAGCTCCGGGTAGACACTCTTCAGGGCGCCGATCTTGGGGAGATCGTTTCGCACGATATAGGGGTGGTTGGGGTTGTGGATCAGGAAATCCTGATGGTAACCCTCCGCCGGATAGAACGCTTTGACGGGCTCGATCCTGGTGACGATAGGGCCCTTGAAGACCTTCGCCTTGCCGAGCTGCTCCACATAGGCCCTGGCGATGCGCTCCTGCGCCGGGGAATTGAAGAAGATCTCCGAGCGGTAGCTGGGGCCGGAGTCCGGACCCTGGCGGTTGAGCTCCGTGGGGTCGTGGGCGACCGAGAAGTAGAGCCGCAGGAGCTGCCCGTACGAGATCCGCTTGGGATCGAAGGTGATCTCCACCGACTCGGCGTGGCCCGTCTCCTCGGTGCCCACCATCTCGTAGTGCGCGGTCTCCTTGGTACCTCCCGAATAGCCGGCGACGACCTTCGTCACCCCCTGCACGTGCTCGAACATCCCCTGCAGGCCCCAGAAACAACCCCCGGCGAGCACCGCGGTCTGGAGCCCGGCCGCCTCGGCGGCGGGCGTCTCGAGCGCCGGAGCGGGGATCACTTTATTGACGGCGTCAGCCCCGGCTCCACAGGCCCATCCGAACGCCGCGAGCGCCAGGGCCGCGACGGTAATCTTGATCTTGGTATGCATCGTAGTCCTCTCTGAAGAGCGCGGGCCGGCACGCGAGTGCGCCGGCACACAATCTCAATACGCTTCCCACGAGAGCCGCGGATTCGGAGAGGGGCTCAGCCGAACAGGAGCGCCCAGGGCGGGCTAAGGGTGAGCCGCTAGCTCACTCACGCGCCACCTTCTGTCGGCAGCTTCGCGGCAAGCCAGCCGCTGATCCCCGCTGACATGACCCGTACATCGCCATACCCCATCTTCTCGGCTCGGCGAGCGGCATTGGGCGCCTTTCTGCACAGGGGATTCGAGCAGTAGAACACCAGGCTGGATTCTTTGTCCGCTGGCAGATCACTCGCCTTGTAATCAGTGGGATCAAGGTTCAACGCGCCAGGAACACGCGCCTTCATCCAGCTTTGAGGAGAATTGACGTCGAGGACCGTTACCGGCTGCTTCCGCATCATTTCATGCAGTCCGCCGGGCGAAATGGTCTTGAGCCCCATGAGTAGCGCAAACATGTTCCTGCTCCTGTCTGTTGAGGTCAGAGGCCCCTGCACGTCTTGCGCGGGCCCCCGGGACGCAGCATCAGGGCCGGCCAGGTAGTGACGCCAATGACCGGAATGAGCGTCTTGACAAGACTCGGGTCGCGAAGAGCCACGATCAAACCCGCCAGCAGGAACGAGCCCCCCAATAACAGCGCAGTCCAGGATGGATGCGACGATTTTCCTCTCAGCCGGGAGCCCAGCACGTCGGCACCCACAACCGCGAGCGCCAAGAGCAGCGGTCCGGTCAAAACCAGCCATCCGGATTCGGCGGCCAGCACCGCGACGAACGTTGCTGCGACGATTCCAGCACCCACCAGCAGGCTGGGACCAAGTTCAAGCCAGTACTTTCGTGCCATTTCGCTATCTCCTCACTCTAAGCAAGCCTAACCGCCTAGGTAGAGTAGAGATACGGCAGGCGGCTTGAATTGTTTCCTGAACTCGCTACAGCGCTCTGGTTAGGGATTTGCGCCTGCGGGTGCCGGTTTCTGGTCATAAGGAACATATCCCTCCCACTCCAAAGGAGTGTAGGTATCGGCAAGAGTGAGGGTCAGAAGCTGATGGAAAATGCTCTCGGCGTTGTCGCTGTTGCTCATGAGGAGCACCCCCATGCCTTTTTCGGGAAAAATGATCGAGTAGTGCTGGAAGCCGTCGCCATGCCCTTCCTTGAACGCACCCCAGCCGTAGGGTGTCCGCAGAAGACCCCAGCCCAGTCCATAGCTGAGCGCGATGGCCTCGTTCGCGCTGGTTTCTTCCGTGGCGCCCGGACCAAACTGGGTTCTGAAGCGGATCCGCACCTGCGGCCGGAAAATCTCGCGCCATGACGCCTCGCGGAGACCCTCGCGGCGAAGCACCGCCGCCATGAACCGCGCATAGTCTTCGGTCGTGGTCTCCAGCGTGCTTGGCGCCCGTGCGGCGTTGTCCTTGTCCTTGGGATATGCAGTCCCGTCCGCGCGGTGACCGACCGCGTAATCCCTCTCGAAACGCGGCTGCCAGGTGTAGCTGGAGGTCTTCATTCCGTAGGGCCCGAAGATCTGCTCCTGCATCAGTTGCTCGAGCGGCTTGCCGGTGAGCTTCTCGAGGACGATTTGAAGCAGGGTCATCCCTTCGCCCGAGTAGCTGTAGCGCTCCCCCGGTTCAAAATGGATGCGCAGCTTTTGATCCGGCTCGAACCAGCGCCAGTTGGGCAGGCCGGTGGTGTGACTGAGGCTCATGCGGGCCGTGATTCGCAGGAGCCGCGGGTCATCGCGCAGATCGCCGAGATTCTCGTGCCAGGACTTGCCTTGGTTCTTCCAGAGCGGCTCGTCCAGGTACTCCTGAAGCGGCGTGTCGAGGCCGATCACGCCCTGCTCGACCAGCTTCATGACCAGAACGGAGAAAACCGCTTTACTGAGTGAGGCTCCGTAGATCTCGGTGTCGAGTTGGAGCGGCTGGCCGGCCGGGAGGTTGGCGGAGCCAAAGGCTCGAGAGTAGACCTTCTCTGCATCGTTGAAAACGGTGACTGTCAAGCCTTGCACCTGGGCCGCGCGCGTGAGCTCCTCAATCCGCTCCGTGAGAATGTCTGGCGTGGTTCTCGTGCCGTCCAAACGGACAATCTCCGGATGCGCCGGCCGCGGCCCGACGGTTGTGCAACCCGTGAGACCCAGCAAAGGCACAACGGGCAATGCGCAACGTATCCAACCGGTCCCAGTATTTTGCCCCGGGAGATCGCCTTTTCCGAGCAGCGACAGGACCAGACCGCTGATGCTCAGCAATCCGAGTACCAGGGCCGGGGTACTGGCACCTGACACCCCGGCCAGGGCGAGGGGCTTCATGGCAGCAATACCTTGCTGGGCGATGTAATGCACCACGATCAGCACATACATGAGCGGGATCATCGCGCGATAGCGGAACAGCACCAGGACAAAGAGCACCCCGAGCAAGAGCTGGTCAAGCCCCATGCGCGAGAACAGCGCGACCACGTTCTGTGCCGCGCCAGCGGTATAGGTGTCGAGGGGGATGGTGGAAATCGATTGCGCCCCGCCGTCGGCGTAAAAAATGTGCACCAGGCTTATCGCGATTTTCATGAACGCGATCGGAACAAAGAACCAGAGCGCCAGTTTGTGGCCGCGGTAGTGATTGTCGATGCGCTCAGGGAAGATCCGGTTCGGCATGCGCGTCTCCTCAGCTTTCGTTGATAGCGCCACGGAGGTGCAGCGGGTCAGGCTCCCGCGGATGTGCTTTGCCCGATCCATAAGCGGTTTCCATCCGGATCGCTGATTCGAAACTCCGTGAGGCCGTAGAAGGTGACGTCCAATTCCGGCACAGCCAACCCGTTCTTCCGAACCTGCTCGTGATACTCGGCGACATCCTCAGGGTACAAATAGAGAATCGAGTCGCGAGGCTTGCCTGGATTCGCATTGATCGATTGATCCACCATCAGACGGCACTCGTCGAGGCGAAGCATGGCCCAGCCCCAATCGTCGTTTCTGCTCTCGACCTCGAAACCTAGCATCTTGCAGTAAAAGTCCACGCTTGCCGGCATGCTCCTGACCGGCAGCATCGGTATCAATCTGTTCATCTTCATAGATTCCGTGTTCCTCTGCCTGACGCGTTGAAAGATTCCCGGGCGGCGCCCGCTTTGGTTGGCGTCCGGCCCCTGGCGAGCCGGGGCCACCCTTCCGGCGTTCAGCAGGTCTCGTGATTGCCACAAGTCACTGGCCACCACTCGACCGCGTGCGCGGAGCTTCCGTCGGGACAAGCCTGCCCGAAATGGTCACAACACCAGTAGTTGGGCTCATAGTAAGAGTAGGTCGCGCCGGAGTCACACGACACCATACAGTTACCCTCACAGGTGGCCCCCTGCGCCGTTCTCGATCCCAGGCTCACCGTCAGAAGAACCACCGCCAGCCCGGCACTCCGAAGAATGATCTTCATCGCAAACGCTCCTTCCGGAAACGGACTTCGAGCCGCCATGGATCGTGCCCGCTTCGCGAGATCGGCTAGCCTACCGCACCTTCCGAACTTGCGCGACTCTTGTCGCGAATCGAACGCGCCTATGGATCCTCTGGCACCTTCTGGCTCCTTAGACCCGAAGCTCGCCACGGAATCCCCTTGCGGCATAGTAGGATTCTGCACCGTTGTGATACACGAAGACCGTGTTGTAGCGACGATCACAAAAGAGGGCGCCGCCGAGTTTTCTGACATTAGAAGGAGTTCTCACCCAGCTCGACGTCTTCGTGTCGAACTCTCCCAATTCCTGCAATTCCCGGTATTGTTCTTCCGTTAAAAGTTCAATGCCCATGGCATCTGCCATGCCAATGGCGCTATCCTTTGGCTTGTGCTCTTTCCTTGCCTCCAGCGCTTCATGGTCGTAACAAAAACTTCTGCGGCCTTTCGGACTTTCCGCCGAGCAATCGTAGAAAATGTACTCATCCGTGTTTGTATCATGATCGACGACATCCGGCTCACCGCCAGTTTGTTCCATCTCATTGAGTGACCAGAGTTTTTCAGTATTGGCTTCCAGCTTTGCTTGTACGTTGGACCATGCAAGACCCTTATGGCGGTTCATGTTGGTCTCAAAACGGGCTTTTAATACCTTGAGTAGTTCTTCACGCTGTTCTGACGACAGCTTCTTTTTTGTTTCAGGCGGCATCTTCTCGGCTCCAGCGCTTGTTCAGCATGTTTGAGAACATAGATGGGACAATGCCTCGCAACTCTCTTTCAGGCCGGACTCTACCCTCTCCGAGAGGCTGAGGGCTCTCTATAGAATCATCTGACATCTTTTGGGCTGCGGGCACATCTGGCCAAAATTGGCCCGGAGCAGCCCGAACATACTACGTCACGATTGCCGAGCGGGGACCGATCTCCACCTGTCTCCACGTTCTTCACGTAATTTGCCAGAACATAGGGCCAAGGGATGACGATAAGATCCACAGGAACCCCCATGATCATGGCCTTCGCGAGCTCTGTTGAGTGGACGGCGGACCACAGCGGGAGTGCCACGACTATTAGCCATATCGACTTGTAGAGCAGTTGAAGGAGAAGCAACGGCAGCATCTTGAGCGGATATCGAAGGCCCAAACCACTCAATAGCGACAATGCCGCCCAAAAGCTGAAGGCAACTCCTTTCACTGGGTCCCACGCTCCTGCGTGGTTGAAAATCGCAGGCCATACGCTGGACCCGAGAAGCACAAAGTTGAGCAGGTAAAGCAGCCTCATTAGATAGAGGCGGAATGTTGATGTTTCTTCAGGCACCGTGTGACTCCTTCTCTGTGACTCTCGCGGTCCGTGCGGCATCGGCTTCCAGCGCCGCGGTCCGGCGCGGCCGGCCCTTGGCGTAGAGTAGATACGGCAGGGAACTTGAATTGTTTCCCAAAGAAGTGCCTGGCGATCCTGGGCCGATACCCGCACCAGCCGGGGGGCGTATCAATCGAATACATTTTTCGCGAAACGGTTCTCGGCATTTCGCTGAGCACGGCGACGGCTGGCGCGTGCCTTTTGGAAGCACACCCACGTACCCAGGATGAGGAAGATACCCAGCGCCAGTTGAACAGCACCTGCGCCTTTGTCGTGTGCGAACGCCAGTCTCCCGGCACCAAAGACACTCAACAGCCCGCCGCCAAGCCCAAGGACTGCACCGGCGAGATACCATACTACCTGCAGAACTGCTTGCATAAATTTTTTCCCCAGATGCCTATGACGATCAATGTGCCACCCTCATGGCAAGCGACACACGGCAATACCGTGCGACGAAGAGCATCCAGTTCCTCTCCCCTTCCTCATACAAGGCATACAGTGGCCATATAGTTCGCTCAGTTGACGGTTCAAGCGGTCAAGTTGCGCCGCGTGCTTGTCGTCTCCCCGCTTGAATTGATTCCCCCTCTCCAGGGCACCGGCGGAACCCGCTCAGATCAGCAGTAGAGCCTCAAGTAATCCGCGCAGGTGCCGACCGGGGCACAGAACTGCGCGGGACGAAGCCGGCAGGAGGAGCAACTGCAAGACGCCGCCTGAGCGGACCGAGGTGTCGTTACGGCGGCGCAAAAGAGGACAACAGAGGCGATCAGTAACAGGATTCTGCGAAGCATGACCTCTCCTTCTCGTTTGTCGGTTGCTCCCGGGCTTGGCCGGACAGCCAAGCGACCAAGGAAAGGATACGCTCTTATCCACGTACCTTCAAGAACCTGAGGGACACGAGCGCCCAGCGTGAGGGGCTTTCCAGCCTCGTTTCGTTCCTTTGGCTAAGCGGCCTCAATTCCGAGCGCCGCCATCGAAAAGGAATGAACGATGAAGACCAACCTCAAGGCCCTGAAGAACAAGATCGAGGGTGAGGTCCTGCCGACCAGCGCCCATCGCAGCGCCATCCTCGACGAGCAGGCTCTCCGCAACGTCAACGGTGGCATGCCGCCGGCGGGCACCACCGTGTCCTGCAGCCCCAGCGCGGACGACAGTCTCGACTAATGCGCGCTCGCCAGCCCCGTGCGGTGCTTCCCGGGGGTTCGCCCAGAATTCACCGCACGGGTCTCCCCCGCAAGATCCGTTGGATAGGCTGGATAGAAAGGATTGTGAAGTCATGGTCTCCGAATCGGCTGTCGAGGAGCTCTTTTCGATCGAAGGCATCATGGTCGCCGGCCACCCAGGGCAGATCCGGCTCCTGGTCGACCAAGCGGTCATCGACCTCAATGAAAGCGATGTCGTGTCGGCCAGCGAGCTGCCCGGCTCTCTGGGCCTGGAGGAAAAGATCGCGCAACCGGTCCGGCTCGTCCTCCGCCGCGGCGCGCGCCTCTTGGACGTCGGTACCTCCGAACCGTACCGCGACATCCTCTGGCAACAGGTGGAGCTGTTCGCGATGCGGACACGGCGGGAGGAGCCCGCCTGGGAGATGAGCGAGAGCTACCGGGATCTCGAGCGGAAATTCTTCGCCAGCTACGGAATCATGAACGTCGACGAGGAGGATACGCAGCCATGATCGCCATTGTTTCCACCGCCAAGGATGTGCACTACCGGTGCGTCGCCGAGGAGCTGCGCCGCATGGGGAAGAAATCCTTTCTGGTCGATTTCCCCAAGCTCGGCAACGAGGCCCGGTTCACCATGGCGGCAGGCGACGAGCGCTATCAGCGCTGGAGCGTCCCGGGTCACGGCCCGGTCGACCTCGAGCAGGTGCGTTGCGTCTGGTACCGCCGGATCTATTCACCCGTCCTGAAGCCGGCGCCGACGTCCAGGGCCGATGCGGACTGGGCCCTCCGCGAGTGGCGCGAGGCGACGACCGCCGCCTTCGAGGCCAACGGCGCTCGCTTCCTCAGCGCCCCCACGGCCCAGGAGCTGGCGTCCATGAAGCCCTACCAGTTGCGCGCGGCGCACCGGCTCGGGTTGCGGATCCCGGACACCATCATGACCAATGATGCCGAGGCGGCGCGCGCCTTCGTCCACAAACACGGGGGCCGTGTCGTTCACAAGGTCGTGAAATCGCCGCGCGACCGCTTCGTCCCCACCCGGCGCTGGCACGCCAGCGACGAAGCCGAGCTGGATACGCTCCATCTGACCCCGACCCTCTTTCAGGAGCAGATCGTCGCGCCCTACGAGCTGCGGATCACCGTCGTCGGGCGAAAGGTCTTCGCCGCGGAATTCCCGGTCGAAACCGGAGTGACCGATGCGCGGCGCCTGCTGGACGTACCGTACAAGCCGCATTCGCTGCCCCAGGAAGTCGAGGCGCTCCTGCTGCGGCTGATGGACGAGCTCAACGTTCAGTATGGAACCATCGACATGAAGCTCCGCGAGGACGGCGAGTATGTCTTCCTGGAGCTCAACCCCCAGGGGCAATTCCTTTACGTGGAGATCAAGACCGGCCTGCCCATCACCCGGGCGATGGCGGAGTTTCTGTCGGAAGAAGCCAATTGACCGGACCGGAGTCGCGCGGGCCGGTCAGCGGCCCGCGCTCGCCGACTCGGAGTGCGGCAGATCAACGACAAATACAGGTGTACCCATAGCCGCAGATCCCTGCGGGTGATCCCGATTCGAAAAAGCCGCAGTCCGCCTCTACAGAGCAGGGGCTGCCGTCCCTACAACCAAATGGCATTGGTTCAACTCCCGGCGGCATGGCCTTAGCCTGCAAAGAGAGGAAGGATAGGCCGAGGACTCCGGCGAGGGCCGCAAAGCGTAGCGTCTTCTTCATGAGGTCTCCTGGCGTAAGCGCCAGGGAACCAACCCCGGCCCGAGGATTCTAGCTCATCTCACGTGTCCTTAAGCATTCCCGTATGGCCTCCCGTGCTCTGGCACGCCCGCCAGAGAATCACCTGGCGCCTCGTCGGTTCGTCGGCCGGCTGGACGGTGGGCTGGATCCTCACTCCGTGGTGGGGCGAACCATTATTCTTCCTAATATCCATGCTATGGAGTCATCTGGCACCTTCTTGGGCTGGAGAATCGTCTGATACTTCGCCCGCCCGGGAATATGACTTTCGGCGACTTCCAGGTAGCTAAACGCATGCTCTGGAATGCCGTCAAAGGCATCCTTTCGCCAATATAAAAACTTACCTTCCAGGGCGAATTCGTTCGCCTCCTGAACACAGCCTGTTAATGGCCCGATCATCATAATTGGGCGCCCCAAGTCGTCATGTTGAATCACATTCAGCGCTCTATACCGCTAAATTCCGCAGAGAGACCTATCGTTGCTGGCCAGAGAATTATAGCGCGGAAAGCCCAGCTAACATCTCTATCTGAAAAGGAAGCGGGGTATGAATTCCAACTTACATGGACACCTAATCTTGCCGAAAGCGTCCTTGACTTGGAGGCCAAATACGTCTTGGTCAAACACAACTTCGCCTTGCTCAAATCCACCATGAAAGGTGTCTTCCAGCGCAGCTGAGGCTCTTGCGCGACTTGGGTCTGCAAGCTTTGCTGCTTTTGACGCCACAGCAAACTGACCGGCATAACACCATACGCCACTATAATCAAGGCTATAGAATCTCGTCTTCCATCCAGCTTGGGCAAAGATTACCAATTTACGATTGAGGAAATAGCTAATTGCTGGTATGCCAAGCAGCGTCGTGGCCAATGCATACTGGCCCATCTTCCCTAGTAGAATCTCCTGCACCTGCGTCAGCAAAACAGCCACTACAATGGCAATGAGGGACTGGCCCTTTAGCGCCCACCTAATAAGAACTGCACGATTGTCCAAGTAATGACGCAGCAGTGGATTTCCCGTGTGCTCAAATTGCTGCCCAGGTGATAAACGAGATATTTTTCGTCGAGCCTTAAAGGAGGCCATTGCTAGGCGATTGGGTACGACACCAACTTCCTGGCGCTCTTTCTCGACAGAAACCGACCCGCTTGCCGGTTGCACTCGTCTGCTTGCCATTAGTTTCCTAACCTTTCAATGCGGCAAAAAGCAGGATAACAGCCTCATTATGCCTTTGAAAATTTTCGCGCCTCTAGAAGCGCCCGGCCTTCTCCTGCTGGGATTTGTTTGGCATCTATATCTAACGTTCACTAAACGTTGCTTCGATCCGCAAAGACAAGCTGAATGCCTCTTTCCCTTCCCCTACCTCCTTGTCATACCAGAGATCTGCCCCATTCTCCGAGCTCGTCTCCCCCCCATCTGCGGCAATCTCTTCCTCACCGATAGAGAGGATTTCGTCACCCCGCATGAACCAGTACTTCACCCGGGCGAGCTTATCGCTTCCACCAGGAAGGGTAATAACTGCCTTAGGATGAATTCTAGGCTTGAGTCCCCGGGCAGCCGGATAACGCTCCACCGCAACGACAGAGACATAGGCGCCGTTACACTTGAGCGCTGCCGCCTTCCCAGACCTATAGACAGGACCACCACCTTCAAATAGTTTTCCCAACGGTAAGTCAACTCGTATCGGGCACACATTCGAGTGCCTTGCGAGTTCCTCCGACGGTCGATCTAGCCTGATGAAATCCGAGCTTTGCGACCAAACCGGCAGCACGAATGACGTCAACAGAATTCCAGCTAAGCCGAGCGCTTCAAGTCCTTGCCTCCTCATCGTTTCCCCTGGTATTTCATCGGAGATTCTTGATAAGCGTGTCAACGATCTCGCGAGCTGCATCGGCCACGTCCTTTCGCATGGTCCGATCAGCCATCGAGCCGCTTTGGCCCCCCATCCGTTTTGCCATGAGACCGCGGCCGCGAGTTGCTGAGTCTTGGTACTGGTGAGCCTGACGCTTGCGCTTTGGGGTTTCCCATCGCTGGCGTTAGCAGACTTGACTACGAGCAGGGCGTCTACGCCCTTGCTTGAAAGCGTTTGGAGATTCGGGGTCGTGGCGATCTCGAACTCGGTGAGGTCGCGGCGGCCAAGCAGCGTTCCTGCTTCGGTCGGATCCACTACGGTGAAGCCCCGATTAAACAATTCGACTCCAATCGCATCACCGAGAACGGCGCCGCCTGGCGACAGCGCGATCGTCTTAATCTTTGGGCCGGAATAAGTCGTGTTGATTGTCTGCGATACTTTTGAGCTGGCGCAACTGATGCTTAAAACTACCAGGGCAAGAACAAACAGGCAGCGTTTCACGCGAATCTCCTCTCCATGGTTGTTGGCGGTTCGGAAGCTCGTCCCCCTTGGTCGACGGAGCAGGTAGGACCTGCGTACCCTGTCGCCAAAGGAAAGATCGGGGTTAGCCCCAATGCTGTTCAGTTAAGGCATTTTTCGTAGGGGAGGGACTTGCCCCCTCCCTGGGCGGGAGGTAAGGTCCCGCTCTCACGATTGACCAAAGTGAACGGTATTGGAATTAGCCCGGACCGTGAGGTCCGGGAAG
>DATHEF010000080.1:0-27501 GCA_035490435.1 Thermoanaerobaculia bacterium | reverse complement strand
ACCACCACGCAAGACTCGCTTCCGGTGGGTGGCTAGCCCTTGCCGGGTAGGATTCGGACCTACTGGGCCACTATGAAGGGTTTCGGGTTCTGTCTATTGCAGTTTCCCTCCTCCCTTCCCAGGCTTCGCCTGGCGCAAGGGGCGTCTCTACGGAACGGTGGAGAGATTGCCCAAGAATGAGGTTACGGTGGTGAGGGGCGGATTTTCCGTTTTCGTGGAATGATCCCTGCATAAGGGGGGTACCCCTGCCCCTTCAAGGAGACCGCCATGGCTGAAACCGTCTCGACCGCGACACCACCCCGCAAGAGAGGACGCAAGCTGGGGCTCATTCTCCTCCTGCTTCTCATTCTCGCGATCCTGCTATTCGCCTTCTATGTCTGGAGCGCCCTGCACATCAATTACTCCGAGGGCGAGCGGGCGGGGTACGTGCAGAAGTTCTCCCGCAAAGGGTGGATCTGCAAGACCTGGGAAGGGGAAATCGCGATGGTGAACCTGCCCGGCACCCTGCCGCAGATCTTCAACTTCTCGGTGCGGGACGACACCGTCGCCGCCCAGATCAACAAGAGCCTCGGCCAGCGTGTGCGGCTTCACTACGAGCAACACAAGGGGATCCCGACCGACTGCTTCGGGGAGACCGAGTACTTCGTGACGAGGGCCGAGCCGGTCGGGCCCTGAGCGGCTTGCAACGGAGAGCGGTCTCAGACAGACTTTGGATTCGAACGCCATGGGGCATTCGTGCGTCACTGTTCTTTCGAGCTGATTGGAACGAGGCGAGCCCCGTCCGCGGGCTTGCCACTCTACGAGGAGCCCACCCGCATGTTCCTACGCTCACCGGCTTTCCGGCTGGTTGCCGTCCTGTCCCTCTTCACCCTCCCCCTCGCCGCCGCCACCCTCCCCACCGGATTCGCCGAAACCCAGGTCGCCAGCGGCCTCGCCAGCCCCACGGCCATGGCCTTCGCGCCGGACGGCCGGCTGTTCGTGGCCGAGCAAGGGGGAAAGCTCCGCGTGATCAAGAACGGCTCCCTGCTGCCGACTCCTTTTCTGACGGTCACCGTCAGCTCGAACGGCGAGCGAGGCCTGCTGGGGGTCACCTTCGATCCTGATTTCCCGACGAGCCCATACGTCTACGTCTATTACACGGCGACCAGCCCGACGTTCCACAACCGGGTGAGCCGCTTCACCGCCTCCGGCGATACGGCGGTAGCGGGCAGCGAGACGGTCCTCCTCGATCTGAATACCCTGGATGCCGAGATCCACAATGGCGGCGCCCTGCACTTCGGGCCGGACGGCAAGCTCTACGTCGCCGTCGGCGAGAACGGGAACTCCGCGAACGCCCAAACCCTGGGGAACCTCCTGGGCAAGATCCTGCGCATCAACAGGGACGGCTCGATCCCCACCGACAACCCCTTCTATGGCACGGCCTCGGGGAGCAACCGGGCGATCTGGGCGCTCGGCCTGCGCAACCCGTTCACCTTCTCCTTCAAGCCGGGCAGCAGCCGGATGTTCATCAACGACGTCGGCCTGAGCACCTGGGAGGAGATCGACGACGGCATCGCCGGCTCCAACTACGGCTGGCCGGCCACCGAGGGGCCGACCAGCGATACGCGATTCCGCGGCCCCCTCTTCTGGTACGCCCATGGTCCCAGCACCACGACGGAAGGCTGCGCCATCACGGGAGGCGCCTTCTACAATCCAGCCACCCCGCAGTTCCCATCCAGCTACACGGGGACCTACTTCTTCGGCGACTATTGCAACGGCTGGATCCGACGGTATGACCCGGCCACCAACACCGCCCTCGCGTTCGCCACCAACGTCCCCGGCGAGGTCGACCTGCGGGTGGCCGGCGACGGCAGCCTCTACTACCTGGCCCGGGACGCGGGCGCGGTCTACCGCGTCTTCTATACCGGCAGCCAGGCGCCCGGCATCGCCACGCAGCCGGCCAGCCGGACCGTCGCGGTGGGGCAGTCCGCCACCTTCACCGTCGCCGCCTCCGGGACCGCCCCCCTGAGCTATCAGTGGCGGCGCAACGGCGGCAACATCGCCGGCGCGACGGCGGCGAGCTACACCCTGGCCTCGGCCCAACTCGCCGACAACGGCGCGGTCTTCGACGTGGTGGTCACCAACAGCTTCGGCAGCGCCACCAGCAGCACGGCGACCCTGACGGTGACCTCCAACAGCACTCCCGCCGCCACCATCACCGCCCCCGCCAACAACACCCTCTATAGCGCGGGGGACACGATCACCTATAGCGGCACCGGTACCGATCCCGAGGACGGCAGCCTGCCGGCGAGCGCCTTCACCTGGCAGGTGGACTTCCACCACGATACCCACCTCCACCCGTTCATCCCGGCGACCAGCGGCGCCACGGGGGGCACGTTCACCATCCCGCGCGTCGGCGAGACCTCGGCCAACGTCTGGTACCGCATCCACCTCACCGTCAAGGACTCGGGGGGCCTGACCAGCACGACCTACGTGGACGTGGTGCCGCGCAAGGTCACCCTCTCGCTCGCCACCAGCCCCAGCGGCCTGCAAGTGACGCTCGACGGCCAGCCGGTGACCGCCCCCACCTCCGTCGTGGCGGTCGTGGGGCTCACCCGCACGCTGGGGGTCGTCTCCCCCCAGACGGTCGGCGGCGTCACCTACGAGTTCGTCTCCTGGTCGGACGGCGGCACCGCCACGCATTCGATCAACACCCCGGCGAGCAACACCACCTACACGGCGACCTTCCGCATTGCCAGCGGCGGGACGAACGGCCTCAGCGCGACCTACTTCAGCAACGTGGACCTCACCGGGACCACGGTCACCCGCGTCGATCCCACGATCGACTTCGACTGGGGGGACGGCAGCCCCGCGCCGGCTATCGGCATCAACAACTTCAGCGCCCGCTGGACTGGCCAGGTGACGCCCAAGGTGAGCGGCGCGCAGACGTTCTACACGCTCAGCGACGACGGCGTGCGTCTCTGGGTCAACGGCGTCCTGCTGATCGACAACTGGACCGATCACGCACCCACCGAGAACAGCGGCACGATCAACCTCACCGCCGGCCAGCGATACGACCTCAAGATGGAGTACTACGAGCACAGCAACGGCGCGGTCGCCCGGCTGCTCTGGTCGGCTTCCGGGGTCGCCAAGGAGGTCGTGCCCACGACGCAGCTCTTCCCGAGCGGCGCCACTCCTCCGCCGCCGCCCCCCCCTCCCCCCCGCACGAACGGGCTCTCTGCCAGCTACTTCAACAGCGTGGACCTCACCGGCACCCCGGTCACCCGGACCGATCCCAACGTCGACTTCGACTGGGGGGACGGCAGCCCCGCGCCGGGCATCGGCATCAACAACTTCAGCGTCCGCTGGACCGGCCAGGTCACGCCCAAGGTGAGCGGCACACAGACGTTCTACACGCTCAGCGACGACGGCGTGCGCCTCTGGGTCAACGGCGTCCTGCTGATCGACAACTGGACCGATCACGGCCCCACCGAGAACAGCGGCACGATCAACCTCACCGCCGGCCAGCGATACGACCTGAAGATGGAGTTCTACGAGCACAGCAACGGCGCGGTCGCCCGGCTCTCCTGGTCGGCCCCAGGGATTGCCAAGGAGGTCGTGCCGGCATCGCAGCTCTTCCCGAGCGGCGGCGGCACTCCGCCCCCGCCGCCTCCGAATCCGTCCACGCCGGGGCTCGCCGCCAGTTACTTCAACGGCATGACTCTCACCGGCACCCTGGTCACCCGGGTCGATCCCACCATCAACTTCGACTGGGACACCGGCAGCCCGGCGGCAGGCATCGGCACCAACAACTTCAGCGTTCGCTGGACGGGCAAGGTCACGCCCAAGGTGACCGGCACGCACACCTTCTACACCCAGAGCGACGACGGCGTGCGGCTCTGGATCAACGGCGTCCTGCTGATCGACAACTGGACCGATCATCCGCCGACGGAGAACAGCAACACGCTCTTCCTGACCGCCGGCCAAGCCTACGACATCAAGATGGAGTTCTACGAGAACATCGGCGGCGCGCTCGCCCAGTTGCGATGGTCCGCCCCCGGGCTTGCCAAGGAGGTCGTGCCCGCGTCGCAGCTCACGACGCCTTGAGCGGCTGCTGGAGTCCCGCCGCGGCGAGCAGGGCCGCCATGTCCTCCGGCACCGGCGCGACGATCTCGAGCGGCGCGCCGGTCGCCGGATGGAGGAACGACAGCCGGAAGGCGTGGAGGGCCTGCCGGGGAAAATCCTTGCAAATCGCGGCGACCGCGGGATCCGCGATCCCCTTCCAGCGCGGCTCTCCATAGAGCGGGTCGCCCACGATCGGCCACCCCTGGGACGCGAGGTGAACGCGGATCTGATGGGTGCGCCCGGTGAGCAGCCGGCAGCTCAGCAGCGTCAGGCCGGAGGCCTCGCCGATCCGCCGATAGAGGGTCAGGCTGTCCTTCCCTTCCGATTTCGAGGCCATTCGCCGCTTGCGGTCGTCGGGGTCGCGGAGGATCTTGAGCTCGATCCGCCCGAGAGAGAAGGGGGGCGACCCGTAGACCACGGCGAGATATTCCTTTTCGGCGTCGGGACGCCGGAGCCTCCGCCTCAGGGCGGCGTGGATCTCCGGCGTCTTGGCGACCAGCAGCACGCCCGACGTCCCGCGGTCGAGCCGGTTGACCAGCCCGGGCCGCCGCCCCTCCTCCCAGTCACGGGCGCGCCACATCAGCGCGTTGATCAGAGTCCCGTCGCGATGGCCGGCCGCCGGATGGACGACGAGGCCGGGCGGCTTGTCGAGGGCGAGGAGATGCTCGTCCTCGAACAGCACGGCGAGAGGCATCTCCTGGGCCGTCACCTGCCGCCGCTCGGGGAGCGGCGGCAGGGGGACCTCGACCCGGTCGCCCAGGGCCAGCCGGCTCGACGGCTTCGCAGCCGGGTGGCCATTGACCCGCACCCGCCCCTCCGCGATCCAGGCCTGGAGACGGGCGCGGGTGACGTCCGGCCGGTCGGCCAAGTGGCGCCGCAGGACGTGGTCGAGCCGCTCCCGGGCGTCGCCGCGGTCGGCGCGGAAGGTGCGGCTGGCGCCGGATAACGGTGGAATCGGCATCGCTCTTTCCACTCTACCCGATCGAAACTAAGATCCGCCCATGGTAAGAATTCTCCTCGGGCTCGCCCTTGCCCTCGCCGCCGCCACCCTGTCCAGTTTCGATTCCCAGTTCACCGGCCGCACCCTGCGCTTCGATTATTTCCACGGCGGCACCGCCAAGGAGGAGCACGTCAGCCTCGGCGGCCTCCGCCTGGAGGGGGACTGGCCCGGCAGCCGCATCCACCTGCTGGACGGCACCAACCTCGGCAAGTACCTGTTCGAGGTGATCGATCCCGCCACCAACCAGGCGGTCTGGTCGCGCGGCTTCTCCAGCATCTACGGCGAATGGGAGACCACGGGCGAGGCGTCCGCCGGCACTTGGCGGTCGTTCCAGGAGTCGATGCGCTTCCCCGAGCCCAAAGGGAAGGTCCAGCTCGTGCTCAAGAAGCGCGGCGCCGACGGCGCCTTCCGCGAGATCTTCTCGACCGTCGTCGATCCGGCGAGCCGCTTCGTCGACCGCTCGCCGGTCTCGGCCGCCGGAAAGGTCTGGGCGGTCTTCGAGAGCGGTCCGCCGGCGGTGAAAGTCGATCTCCTGGTGCTCGGCGACGGCTATACCGACAAGGAGATGGAGAAGTTCCACGCCGACGTCCGCCGGCTGACCGGCGCCCTGTTCGCGACCGAGCCCTACAAGAGCCACCGGAGCGACTTCAACGTGCGGGCGATCGATCTGCCCGCCACCGCCTCCGGCGTCACCGACCCGCGCACCGGCACCTGGCGCAAGAGCCCGCTCGGCCTCGCCTACAATGCCTTCGATTCCGAGCGCTACATGCTCTCCTTCGCCGACGAGGCGATTCGCGAGGCCGCGGCGCAGGCGCCCTACGACGCCCTGATCCTGCTCTCCAACAGCCGCAAGTACGGCGGCGGCGGCATCTTCAACCTCTGGAATACCACCGCCGTGGACAGCGCCGAGTCCGCCTACCTGGTCGTCCACGAGTTCGGCCACTCCTTCGCCGGCCTCGGGGACGAGTACTACACCTCGCAGGTCTCCTACGAGAATTTCAACCCGCCGGGCACCGAGCCCTGGGAGCCGAACGTGACGGCGCTCCTCGATCCGCAACATCCCAAGTGGGGGGAGCTCGTGGCCGCCGGCACGCCGGTCCCCACCCCCTGGAACCAGGAGGCCTACGACAAGCTCGTGCTTTCCTACGAGAAGATCCGGCGGGAGCTGCGGGAAAAAAACGCGCCCGAGGAGCGGATGGAGGCCCTCTTCCAGGAGGTCCGCGAGAAGACCACCCCCATGCTTCACGCCGAGAAGTACTTCGGCAAAGTGGGCGCCTTCCGCGGCGCGGCCTACGAGGCGAAAGGGCTCTACCGCCCCGAGGTGGACTGCATCATGTTCAGCCGCAACCCGAAATCTTTCTGTGACGTCTGCGCGCGGGCGATCGAGCGGGTGATCAGGATGTACGCGGAGTAGCCACGAAGCGGTCGTACAGCACCATCAGGACCGTGGTGCCGAAGCCGATGCCGGCGACCACCCACCACATCTGTTCCGGGTGACTCGATTCGCGCACGAAGCGCTGCACCAGATGCCCGCCGAGCGGGCCGCCCACGAACGAGCCGATCGCCACCGGCAGGAAGGCGAAGCCCATGAAGGTGCCCACCTGCTCGCGCGGCGCGAGGTCGGCCACGTACTCGTAGAAACGCGGCGCCTGCATCCCCTCGCCGCACGCGAAGACGAACATCGCGATGACGACCGTCCGCGGTGACGGATACAGGGCGATCAGCACCCAGGACGCCGAGGCCACGGCGAACCCTATCGTCATCGCCCGGATCGGCCGCCAGCGCCGCACCAGCGCGCTGATCGGCACGGTGAGCAGGATCAGCGTCCAGGCGTCGACCGTTTCGATCAGCTCGAAGCGCTCGAAGTGGAGGGCTTCCGTGAGATAGAACGGCAGCGAGTAGAAGATCTGCCAGAACATGATCCAGAAGCCCGAGAAGACGGCGAGAAAACCGAGGAACCGCGCGTCGCGGAACACCGTCAGCATGTCGCGCAGCACCTTGGCGAAGGAGGTGGGCGCCGCCTCGTCCGCGGCGCGCTCGGGCTCGCGGAAGAACAGCAGGGTGCCCAGCAGGAGGAAGAACGAGGTCACCGACGACATGATCAGGACGTACTCGATGCCCAGGTTCTCGCGCACGCCGAGCGCCAGGATCGGCCCCAGCCCGCCGCCGATGTTGACCAGCGTGTAATAGATCGAATATCCGAGCGATTTGGCCTCGGGCGCCGACGTCCGCGCCACCGTCCCCACGATGCTCGGCTTGATCAGCGAGCCGCCCACGGCGGTCAGCATCAGCACGGCGAAGATGTACGGCCCCTTGCCGATGGCGGCGACGATCGACTGCCCGAAATTCAGGCCGGCGAGGCCGATCAGGAAGTAGCCGACACAGAAGATCGAGAAACAGGCCGCGAGGCTGCGCTTGAAGCCGTAGCGGTCGACCACAGTGCCGGCGAGGACCGGCAGGAAGTAGAGGACGCCCGAGAAGACGCCGGCGAGCGAGCCGGCGGCCTCGGGTCCCAACCCCACGCGCTGGGCGAGATAGATGGTGAGCACCGCCTTCGAGCCGTAGAAGGCGAAGCGCTCGAACAGCTCCAGGGTGTTCGCCACCCAGAAGGTGCGCGAGAAGCCGCGGATGAGATTGCGCAGGGAGCTGGAGCTCATGCCGTCTTCACCTCCTCGTCAGGTTCATCGCCCTGGGCTCGCAGGCGCGCCAGGTTGCTGTGCCGCCGGCCGTAGGCGAAGTAGATCACAAGACCGATCCCGAGCCAGACGAAAAGGCGCAGCCAGTTCTCGGAGGGGAGCGAGAACATCAGCAGCAGGCAGCTCGCGATCCCCAGGATCGGCACCAGCGGCACGAAGGGGACGCGGAACGGCCGCTCGGCCTCCGGGTGCGTGCGCCGCATGATCAGCACCGCCGCGCAGACGATCACGAAGGCGAGCAGCGTCCCCATGTTGACCAGGAACAGCAGCACGCTGATCGGCAGGAACGCGGCGAGCGAGGCGACGAACAGGCCGGTCACGATCGTCGACTTCCACGGCGTGCGGAAGCGCTCGTGGACCGCGGCGAAGAAGTCTGGGGGGAGCAGGCCGTCGCGGGCGATGGCGAGCAGGACGCGCGCCTGGCTGAGCATGGTCACCAGCAGCACGGAGGTGATGCCGGCGATCCCCGCCGCGGCGATCAGGAACTGCGCCCAGCGCAGCCCCACGCGGCCGAAGGCGTCGGAGACCGGGGCGTTGATGTCGAGCTCGCCGTAGGGGACCATGCCGGTCAGCACGGCGACGACGGCGATGTAAAGCAGCGTGCAGAGCACCAGGGAGACCAGGATACCGATGGGCACGTCCCTCTGCGGATTCCTCGCCTCCTCCGAGTGGGTGGAGACCGAGTCGAAGCCGATGTAGGAAAAAAAGGCCAGGGCGGCGCCGGCGAGCACCCCGAGAGGTCTGCCGCCGGCATCGCTCTGGCCGAGGAGAGTATGGCCGAAGAGCTGGAGCCCGGTCAGGCCGTAGGGCGCGAAGGGGTGCCAGTTGGCGCGGTTGATATAAAAAGCTCCGACGGCGATCACGAAGACCACCGCGCCGACCTTGATGGCCACCAGGGTCGTGTTGATGTTGGCGCTCTCGCGAATCCCGATCACCAGCACGGCCGTGACCAGGACGACGATCAAGGCCGCCGGCAGATTGATCAGCGATCCGGTGGCGACCAGTTTGCCGAGCTGGGGGTCGTAATTGACCACCGGTCCGGAGATGGCGTGCGGGAGCTTCCAGCCGAAGACGTTGAGAACGCTCTGGAAATAGCCGGACCACCCGTCCGCGACCGTGGCGGAGCTCACCGCGTATTCGAGGATCAGGTCCCAGCCGATGATCCAGGCGAAGAGCTCGCCCAGCGTCGCATAGGCATAGGTATAGGCCGACCCGGCGACCGGGACCATGGAAGCGAACTCGGCATAGCACAGGGCCGCGAACACGCAGACGATCCCGGCCACCGCGTAGGAGAGCATCAGCGCGGGACCCGCGGTCTGTTTGGCGACGGCCCCGGTGGTGACGAAGATACCGGTGCCGATCACCGCTCCGATGCCGAGGCTGGTGAGCTGCACGGGCCCGAGCACGCGCCGGAGCCGGTTTTCCCCCTTGAGCTCCGCCAGGAGCATGCTCAGGGGTTTGCGAGCGAAGAGTGGGTTCGCCACGAGTTTACCTCCTTCCGTTCTGGAGGGAGGTTAGAGGGCGGCCGGCGGTGAGACTATTCCGCAACCTTCGGGATGGTGGGGGCGGGAGGGGAGGTGGAGGGAGGTTATAATCCGGATATGGGCGAATCCATTGAAGATCGTGAGCGGAAAGCACGGGCAGCCGCTCGGAGATCCTGGCCGATCCGTGTCTACCGGCTGGGAGAAGAGCCCAACGACGATCTCAGCGCCACCACGACCCTCACTGAACGGCTCGAAATGATGTGGCCGCTCGCCGTAGACGCCTGGGCCTCCTCCGGCCAGCCGATTCCGGACTACCCTCGGGAGAAGACCCCCATCCGAGTGATCCGCCGGAGAGCCGAGCGCTGAACAACGATTTCCGGGACATGCTGGCCGCCCTTCAATCCATGGAAGCGGTCTTCCTCGTCGTGGGTGCCCACGCCATGGCGGCCCATGGTGTGCCGCGGGCCACGGGAGATTTCGATATCTGGGTACGTCCAGACCCTGAAAATTCCCGGAAGGTTTTCCACGCTCTCGTCGAGTTCGGGGCCCCCTTGGAAGCATCCGATCTGCGGGTGGAGGACTTGGCGAAACCCGGAACGGTCTACCAGATCGGACTCCCCCCACGTCGGATCGATCTCCTCACCGAAATCGACGGGGTGGAATTCGACGAGGCTTGGCAGTCCAAGACCGTCGGACAAGTCTTTGGCCTCGAAGTCCCGTTCCTCGGCTGGGAGGCCCTCCTTCGCAATAAGAAAGCTGCTGGACGCCCAAAGGATCTCGCGGACGTCAAACTCCTGGAAGCGAAGGATCCTCCGAGGTCCTGACCGTCACCGCTCCCGCGCCACCACCCGCCCCACCCGCAGCCCGTCGGACAGGCGGTAGGCGTGATGGGCGGTCACGATGGCCCCGCCGTCCTTCAGGCGGCTTCGCAGGCCGTGGATGTGCCGGGCCGCGAGATTGGTGATCTCGGCGCGGCCGGCCCCCTCGGGCGCGAGCCGGGTTCCGACGTCCACCACGGGTAGCCCCTCCCCACCGTTCAGACGATCCTCGACCAGCTCGAGCCAGGTCACCGCCTCCTGGCTGCCTGTCTTGAGTCCGACCCGCGAGAGCAGCCGGCCGCCGATCTCGACGTTTGGCTCGCCGCTCCAGACCGCCAGGTCGAGCTCGCCCTCGATCTCGCGGCGGTCCTCCTCGGTCTTCGCCACGGCGGCGTCCGGCGCGTCCGCCATCTGGAGGACCAGCGGAAAGGCACGGCCGAGGTAGGAGCGGACGACCGGCACGACCATGCCCGGCAGATCGCTCTTGTCCATCACGTCGCGGGGATCGAAGCCGGCGTCGAGGAGATCGCGACCGAAGGTGGCCTCATATCCCCGCTTGTTGGAGAGGAAACGGCAGGCGGGCGGGCTGCCGGCGAACATCCCGCGCACGGTGTTGGCGAGGTAGATCGACTCCCACCAGCGGTCGGGAGGGATGAAGCCCAAGGTGGCGAGCTGGATGTCCTGGAGCAGCAGCCCGCCGGGACGGAGCATCCCCGCCACCGCCTTGCAGAAGCGGTGGGCGCCTTCGAAGACGGCCGGATCGAGGGGAATCCGCCGCGGCGTGGAAAGGTCATCCACCAGTCTCGTGGCGACCTGAAGGCCCGGATACCTCTCCAGCCACGACGCGGTGATCTGAGTGGTGTCCGGTCCGGGACGGTCCAGGCAGACCACCGTCATCTGATCGAGAACGCCGTCCTCCTCCGCCAGGACATCCAGCAGTTCGGAGACGTGGTGCAGGTGATCCTCAACGACCACCAGGGGGCGTCGTGTGAAGCCGGTGGCTCCGACCCAGGTCATGGCGGCTACTATACCGATTCCCCTTACGACGCTCTGCCTCCGGCTACGACGGTCCGTCGTATCGGTACGGCGGTCTGCCTCCGGCTATGACGGTCCGTCGTAACGGTACGACGGTCTGCCTCCAGCTACGACGGTCCGCCGTATCGGTACGGCGGTCTGCCTCCGGCTACGGCGGTCCGTCGTATCGGTATGGCGGTCTGCCTCCAGCTACGGCGGTCCGTCGTATCGGTACGACAGTCTGCCTCCGGCTACGGCGGTTCGTCGTATCGGTACGGCGGTCTGCCTCCGGCTGCGACGGTCCGTCGTAACGGTACGACGGTCTGCCTCCGGCTGCGACGGTCCGTCGTAACGGTACGACAGTCTGCCTCCGGCTACGGCGGTCCGTCGTATCGGTACGGCGGTCTGCCTCCAGCCACGACAGTCCGTCGTAACGGTACGACGGTCTGCCTCCGGCTACGACGGTCCATCGTACCGTTACGACGATCTGCCTCCAGCTACGGCGGCACGCTCTACAATAAGGCCCTTGAAAGAACGCCCCGCGACCTCTGATCCGGAATCCCCCGCCCGCCGGTGGGGCTCGCGCCTGCTCTATCTCGGCGTCTTCCTGTTCGCCGTGCTGGTGATCCTCGCCGCGCTGTCGATCCGGCGGGAGTGGCAGGAACGGATCGGACAGAGCCGGTCGGACGCCATCTTCCAGCTCGTTCAGGGGAAGACTCCGGCCCGCCCCACTGAGACGCCCGGCGCCACGGCCTGGCTCAACCTGGAGCTGCGGCGCTATCGCGAGCGGATCTCGGACCCCGGGAAGGCCCGCCTCTACGGCGAGGTCGCGGAGTGGCAGGACACCCGCTCGGTGCCGCCGTTCTTCGCGCCGATCCGGGATCTCCTGGCGAGCCCTCTCCGCCGTCCGGAGACCCCGGCCCCCCCCGCGCTCCATACGCCGGCGGATCTGGGCGAGCCGGCGGCCGGGCCGTTCTCCCTGCGCACCCAGAGCTTTCTCGAGCTCGATGGCCGCTGGTTTGCCGTCACCCGCCGGAGCACCCTCGAAGCGGGTCCCTCGGACCGGTTCCTGGCCGCCGCGGCTCCCCATCTCCTGGCGCTGAGCGAGGATCTGCCCCGGCTCCTCGCCGCCCACCCTCTGCCCGCTCTGCCCGGCAGCCGCCCTCCCCGGGTGGTGCGGCTCTACGCCATCTCCGAGGACGGCACCCTGATCTCCCTCCCTCAGCCGGCCGACCCGGCGCAGAGCCGCCGGGCCGTCCTCGCGGAGGGGCGCGAGCTCGGCGGCTCGCCCGAGCGGCCGACGTTCGTCTCCAACGAGTTCTACTTCCGGTTCGACTTCGCCGGCCCGGAGAGCCAGACCTTCTACTCCGGCCTCTATCTCGACCTCGGCGGCCAGGGGCTGGTCGCCACCATCACCGCCCCCCTGCGCGATCCCGCCCTCGGCGGGCGTGGGATCGTCGGCGCGGATCTCTCGTTCGCCATCGACTGGGAGGAGTTCGCCCGCCGGATCGATCCGCCGATGATCGCGGGCGTCGTCCATCTCGCCCAGCCGCCGGTGCGGAGCCGCCCGTGGGCGGATATCGGCAACGCCTTCTCCCCGCGGCAGCCGGCGGAGCTCCGCCGGGCGGCCGCGGCGCTCGCCGCCCTGCCCTCCGGCGAGGCGGGGGGTGCCGAGAGCGTCCCCTACGTCCTGCATGGGGTGGTCGAGGGGCGGGGGGCGGTCGCCGCCTTCCAGGTGGCGGCGGCGACGTGGCTGGTGGTGCTCTTTCCCAAGACCCAGTCGCACCTGCCGCTGATCCCGGTGCTGCTCTCGGCGGTGATGCTGGTCGCCCTGCTCTGGGGGTTCGAGCTCAACCGCCGCCGGGCCGAAGAAGCGCAGGGGAGGGCCGAGGCCGCCTTCCAGGAGAAGCAGAACCTGCTCAGCACGATGCAGGTGCCGCTGGTGGTGGTGGACCCGAACACGGACGAGGTCGTCTACGGCAACCAGGCGGCCGAGAAGCTCGGGGTGCGGGCCGGCTCGCGGATCGGCGACATGGTCTCTGCCGATCCGCGGGCCCGCGCCCACTACGAGCGCATGCAGGTCGCCAGCCCCGAGCCGCGCCGGGCCTACGGCCTCCCCCTGCGGGTGCGCGGCGAGGATGGCGAGGAGGAGGAGCGCTACGCGATCGTCCGCTCGGTGGCGGTCACCGCGCCGATCGAGGCCCTGCACGCCGACGAGCGCCACCGCCTCGGCATCCTCTTTCTCGTCGAGCCGGAGGCCGACCTCGCGCTGCTCACCGAGGACCTGATCGGCGGCACCCGCCAGGACGAGCGGCGCAAGCTCGCCGGCCTGCTCTCCCACGGCGTCGACACCCTGATCCGCGTGCTCGCCTACAGCCTGCGGGCGGCCGACGGCGCGGCCTCGCGCCCGGAGCTCGCCTCCTGGCTCGCCGATTACGTCGACCGGCGGCTGCGCACCACGGCCTGGCTGCTGGATCACTGGCAGGCCGAGCCGCCACTGCCCCCCGACAGCTCGATCGAGGCCTCGCAGGCGCGGGTCACGATCGAGCGGCTCCAGGGGATCTTCGCGCTCGCGACAGGCGACGCCGACCTGCGCACCCGCCTGCACTGGGACAACGGCGTGCTCTCGCAGCGCCCCGACCCCCGGGCGCCGGTCTTCACGCTCGAGATCGACTGGCCCGAGGAGTACTGGTTCACCTGCCCGGTGCGCGGCGGCTTCGGCTTCTTCCTCGGCGAGGTGCTGATCAACGCCATCCGCCACGGCCGGCCGGGCTCGATCCCGGCGCTGCGGATCACCCTCGACCGCGTGCGCCGGGAGCTCCACTTCGAGGTCGAGAACGAGCTCGGAAATGAACCGCGGGACCGCGACGGCGAGACCTACGGGGGGAAGAGCATCCTGAGGCAGCTCGCCCGCCTGTTCGAATGGCGGGACCTCCGGTTCGAGAAACGGGAGCGGACCTATCTCGTCTCCTGGCACGTGCCGGCGAGCGAGCGGGGAGATCCACGGAAAGCGGACTGAGGGAGCATATTGAGGAGAGTGTTAAGATTTTCCTGGCGATGAAGCGCTTCACCTCTCATGTCGCCGGAATCATGTTCCTTTTCCTGGCCCTCGGCCTGCCGGCCCTGGCGCTGCCCGGACCGAAAGAGGAATGGATCACGGTCCGCACGGCGAGTTTCACACTGTTCAGCAATGCCGGCGAGGCGAAGACCCGCGGCATCGGCGCCGACCTCGAACGGCTGCGCGACGCCCTTTCCCAGCTTTCCCCCGGGCTGACGCTGAGCTCGCCAACTCCTACCTATATCTTCGTTTTTCGCGACGCCGTTTCGTTCCAACCGTACGATCGGACCTACAACGGCCGCCCCCTCGACTCCGGCGGCTATTTCCTCTTCCGGCAGTTCGCCAATTACGTGGCGATCAACGGCAACCAGCACGGCGACGAGCGGGGGATCATCTACCACGAGTACATCCACTACGTGATGCACAACAACTACGCGGTCCTGCCGGTCTGGCTTCATGAGGGGCTCGCCGAGTACTACAGCACGTTCCTGGTCGCCAGAAACGAGGCCCGGATCGGGCTGCCGATCCCCGAGCACGTCCTCTGGCTGCGGCAGCACTCCCTGATCCCGCTGGCCACCCTGTTCGCGGTGGACGACCGCTCGCCGGAGTACAACGAGACGTCGCGGCGCGGGGCGTTCTACGCCGAGTCCTGGGCCCTGGTCCACTATCTGATCTCCGGCAGCCCGGAGCGCCGCCGGCAGGCATCGGAGTATCTCCGGCTCGCGCAGGCCGGCACGCCGCCGGACCAGCTCTTCGCCAAGACCTTCGGCAGCGATCCCGCCATCCTCGAGCGCGAGTTGCGCACGTACGTGCAGAAGCGCCTGTTCGATTTCACCCGCGCCCCCATCCGGCCGGAGGCGAACCTCGCCATGGAGGTGAAGCCGATGGCCCGGGCCGACGTGCTCTATCGCCTGGGGGATCTGCTCGCCGACCTCGGCGATGACCGTCGCCCCGCCGCCGAGGAGCACTTCCGCGCGGCCCTCGCCATCCAGCCGGATCACGGCCCCTCGTTCGCCGGCCTCGGCCTCCTTGCGGAGCGGGCCGATCACCCGACCGAGGCCCGGACCTACTACGAGAAGGCCGCGCGGCTCGCGCCGGACGACTTCCTCGTGCAGTATCTCTACGGCAGGAACCTGATCGACGATCCCGGCGCCGGCTCGCTGCGAAGGGCGCGCGCCGCCCTGACCCGGGCGGTCGCGCTGCGGCCCGATTTCGGCGAAGCCTGGGCGCGGCTCGGCTACACCTACCAAGCCGAGG
This sequence comes from Thermoanaerobaculia bacterium, assembly GCA_035490435.1. GTDB lineage: Bacteria > Acidobacteriota > Thermoanaerobaculia > Multivoradales > UBA5704 > DATARR01. The sequence continues at coordinate 12,070 of DATHEF010000080.1, read as the reverse complement.
AGGAGCTGCCGGCCGAGGCGATCCAGGCCCTGGAGACGGCCCATCGCCTGCTCCCCTCGCGGATCGACGTCGCCCACAATCTGGCGGTGGCCTACGCGCGTACCGGCCAGACCCGGAAGGCCGAGGAGTTGATCGAGCGCGTGCTCGTCCCGCAAGGCACCCCCGAGCAGATCGAGAGCGCCCGCGAGGCCCTGCTCGACGAGGATCACCGGCGGGCCGAGAAGCTGATCGACGAGCAGAAGTTCGCCGAGGCGCTCAACCTCCTCCGGCAGGTGAAGGCGAAGACCAGCCGAGCCACGCGGCGCGACCAGTTGGAGCGGCGGATCGACGAGATCCAGCGCGCCCTCGACTTCAACGCCTTCGTCGAGCGCTACAACCAGGCCATCGAGCTGGCCAACCAGGGGAACGTCAAGGGGGCGATCGCCATCCTGGAGCCCCTCCTGACGACCACCCGGGACCCGGCGCAGGTCGAACGCGCCCGCACTCTGATCGAGAGCCTCCGGCCGCCCAGGAAGAAGGGACCGGTCCGCCACTGACGCTGCCGACAGAGCTGACAGGCCCGCCAGCGGGTTCCTCGCCCGACAGAAAACCTATGTTTTTCAATGACTTATCGAAACCTTGCTGCTGGCATGGACCCTGCTATGTAGAAGGGTATTGACGTGCCCTCCAAGCAGGCTCCCCAGCGGGTCCCACCGCGGGGAGCCCTTTTTTTGTTCCTTGCGCGAATCGCCAGCCCGTGGTTACATTGATCAAATGTCCGATGCCACGTCCGGATTCACGGTCGAGCAGCCGCTTTGGGATGAGCTCTCCGCCAGCGAGCGCCGCAGACGCGCGCGGTCTCGCTATCCCGCGCTGACGATCCTCTATCACCCCGATCTCCGGCGAGTCGGCGAGCGGGCGGTCCTCAGCGGACTGCTCGCGGGCCGGCACGTCCCTCTCTCCCGTCTCGAGCCCGGCTTCGAGATGCCCCCTCAGGGCGACACCCGGCCGCTGCTGGACCGTGGCCTCAGCCGTTCGCCCCTCCGGATCACGCGGGAGGAGAACGGGACGATCGGCGTCGCCATCGAAGGGAGCCGCACGCGGCTGGTGGCGGACGGCGTGCCGGTGGCCAGGGAGGGGTGCGCTTTCCCGGCGAGCGAGGTCGAACGGGGAGTCGTCATCGAGCTGGCCGACCGGGTGGTCCTGCTGCTGCACACGGTCCCGGCCCAACCACCCTCCCGCGTTCCCGACAGCTTCGGCCTGATCGGGGAGAGCGAGGGGCTGCTGCGCGTGCGGCACGAGATCCGCCGGGTGGCCGACCTCGACGTGCCCGTGCTGCTGCGGGGCGAGACCGGCACCGGCAAGGAGCTCGTCGCCCGCGCCATCCACCAGGCCAGCCCGCGCCGCGACGGTCCCTGCCTGTCGGTGAACATGGGCGCGATCCCGGCGTCGCTCGCCAGCTCGGAGCTGTTCGGAGCGGTCAAGGGCTCCTTCACCGGCTCGATCCGGGACCAGCCCGGCTACTTCCACCGCGCCCACGGCGGCACGCTGTTCCTCGACGAGATCGGCGAGGCCCCGCCCGAGGTGCAGGTGATGCTGCTGCGGGTGATCGAGACCGGGGAGCTGCAGCGGATCGGCGGGGCCGGAACGCAGAGGGTGGACGTGCGGCTGATCGCGGCGACCGACGCCGATCTGGAGGGTGCGATCGAGGCTGGCCGCTTCCGCGCTCCCCTGCTCCACCGGCTCGCCGGCTATGAACTGGTGATCCCGCCGCTGCGGGAGCGCCGGGACGATTTCGGACGGCTCTTCTGCCATTACCTGGCCGAGGAGCTGCGGGGGACCGGCGAGGAGCACCGCCTGGCGCCGCCCGCGGATGGCGCTCCGCTCTGGATGCCAGCCTCGGTCGTCGCCCGCCTCGCCCGCCACTCCTGGCCCGGCAACATCCGCCAGCTCCACAACACGGTGCGGCAGATGGTCATCGCCAGCCGCGCCTCCGACACCGTCGAGATCGGCCCCCAGGTGGAGCGCCTGCTGCGCGAGGCCGCGCCGCTGTCGCTGCCGGCGACCGCTCCCGAAGCCGCGCTCCACCCTGAGCCCGCGCCGCCGCGCCGCCGCGCCGAGGCGGCGGAGTACCGTTCCCCGGCCGAGGTCACCGAGGCCGAGCTGACCGAGACCCTGCGGGCCACCCGCTGGGAGGTCAAGCTGGCCGCCGAGCGCCTCGGCATCTCCCGGCCGTCGCTCTATCTCCTGATCGAAAAGTTCCCGTCGATCCGCAAGGCGTCGGACCTCGACCGGGAAGAGATCCTGGCCGCGCGCCAGCTCTGCGGAGGGAGCCTCGAAGCCATGGTCGAACGCCTGGAAGTCTCGAAGAAAGGGCTGCTGCAGCGGATGACTCAGCTCGGGATCGAGTAGACGGCGGTAAACTAGAGGCCCGGGGGGGAGATGGACATCGAGGAAATCCTTCAAGGCAAGCGGGAAGAGATCCTGGAAATCGCCAAACGGCATGGCGCCGATCAGGTCCGCGTGTTCGGCTCCGTCGCCCGGGGAGAAGCGCGGCCGGACAGCGATATCGACTTCCTCGTCCGACCCGGCTCGAAAACCTCGGCATGGTTCCCGGCGGGGCTCGTCCTCGATCTCGAAGCCCTGCTCGGGCGCAAGGTGGACATCCTGACGGAGAACGCTCTCCACTGGTATATCCGCGACCGTATCCTGTCCGAGGCGGTACCTCTTTGAAGGACGACCGGCTCTACATCGTCCAGATGTTCGAACGCGCTGAACGCATCTTTGGATACACCGAGGGGGGCCACGACGAGTTCCTGGCCGATCCCAAGACGCAGGATGCCGTGCTGCGCAGCTTCGAGGTGATGGGCGAAGCCGCCAAGCGGGTGCCCCAATCCATTCGTGATCAAGCTCCTGAAGTTCCCTGGAAACGGCTGGCCGGGTTCCGGGACGTGCTGATCCATCAATATGAAGGCGTAGACCTCGAAGAGGTCTGGAAGCGGATCGCGGAAGACCTCCCTCCCCTGTTTCTCTCCCTCAAGAGCTTGCTGCAAAATCTTGCGGAACCCGATTGACGGCCGGGCTCACACCGTCCTCTACACTCCTTCGGGATAGCGGGTCTCGACACAAGCTGCCGAGAGGACCATCTCCTTGGCGGCGGCGACGTAGGGGAGCAGCGAGACCAGGCTCCCCTTGACCAGCTTGAGCTTGCCACGCATCAGCGCGAAGATCGGCTCGAGCTCGCGCTCCAGCATCCGTTTCCAGGTCTTCGGATCGGCGCTGATGACGTAGGGAACGCTCTCGACGTCGGCCGGCGTCGCGGTTCGCGCCTCGCGGCAGCCCCCCTCGAACAGATCGAGGTAGACCGACCGCTCCGGGAGGCTCAACCCTGGCACCGCCGTCATGATCAGCACCAGGGGCCACTGCCAGCTCCGGGCCGCCTTGCGGTAATCCTCATTCGCGTTGACCTGCTCGCCACAGGACACGGCCCAGTCGTGGGTGAACATCTCGTAAGACATCGAAAAACCTACTTTTCCTTCGGATAGACCAGCGACTTGTCCGGATAGGCCGGCGCCTTGGGCACGGGCACGGGCTCGGCCTTGATCTTCTCCTGGAGATAGCGGATGGCGGCGTCGAGCTGAGCGTCCTGGCCGTCGAAGGTGGCGCGCGGCAGGTTGTCCACCACCTCGTCGGGATCGACGCCGTGCCCCTCGATCATCCAGCTCCCTTCCGGACCGTAGACGCCGAACTCGGCCGCCGTGGCGACTCCCTTGTCGACCAGGATGTTGCTCGCGGTGAGCCAGATCTCGCCGCCCCAGGTGCGGGTGCCGATCACCCGGCCGAGCTTCAGCCGCCGGACCCCCTCCGCGAAAGCCTCGCCGTCCGAGGCGGTCGACTCGTTGATCAGCACCACCAGGTGGCCGCGGAAGGCGTAGGGCATGTTCGGGTAGGGCTCACCCTGCCGCGGCTGCCACCAGAACCACGCCTTGCGCAGCAGCTTGGCGAGGATCCAGCTCTCGATGTTGCCGCCGCGGTTGTTGCGCACGTCGACGATCAGTCCGGGGCGGTCGAAGACCGGGTAGAAATCGCGCGCCCAGCTCGTATAGTCCTCGCCGCCCATGGCCCGCAGGTGGACGTAGCCGATCTCGCGCTTCCCCTTCTCCTCGACGGCGAGCCGCCGCGAGGTCTCCCAGTCGCCGTAGCGCAGGTCGGCATCGTCCTCCGGGCTGACCGGCATCACCACGACGTCGCGGCTCTTTTTGGTCCTGGCGTCCTTGACCCGCAGCAGCACCTGCTGGCCGGCCTGGTTGCGCAGCAGGGTCCCCAGATCCATGACCGAGAGGGTGGGAGTGCCGTTGATCGACTCGATCACGTCCCCCTCATCAACCCGCACTCCCCGCGCCTGGAGCGGCCCGGCCGCGGACGGCAGGTCAGGGTCCGAGCGGTAGAGGTGATCGACCCGCCACCCCCCCGCCGTCTCGTCGCGGGAGAGCGCGGCGCCGAGCGAGGCCACCTCGATGTCCTCGTCCCCCTTCCGCTGCTCGCTGCGGACGAAGGTGTGCAGGGCCGACAGCTCGCTCACCATCTGCCCCAGCAGGTCGTCGAGCTCGCTCCGGCTGGTCACCCGCAGGCTCAAGGGGCGGTACTTCTCGAGCATCGCCGGCCAGTCGACCCCATGCATCTTGGGATCGTAGAAGTAGTCGCGCTCCAGCCGCCAGGCCTCGCGGAACATCTGCTGCCACTGCTCGCGGGGGTTGAACGGGAACGTCCAGCCCGCGAGGTCTACCCTGGCCTTGGCGAGATCCTTCTCCGCCAGCTCGTCTTCCCCGGTCGCGTCCCCGGCGTCGAGGACGTAGAAGCCCTCTTCCTTGCGGATCATCAGCTTCTTGCCGTCGGCCGAGAGGTCGTACTCCTCGACGTCGGCGAGCACCGTCTTGGGGTCGGTCTTCTCGGGATCGAACGGCACCGTCTCGAGCGATGTCATGTCGTCCTCGACCCCGGGCAGGACGGAGAGCCAGTAGAGACGATCCTCGCCCGCGGTCAGCGACTCGTAGTTGCCGGGCGGCACGGGAACCTCGTAGAGCCGGCCCGCGAGGCCGTCGAGGTCGATCTCCACCTTGGGCGGCTTCTTCCCCGGGTCCTGGTCTTTGTCTTTATCCTTGTCTTTGTCATCGGCCTTCTTGCCGGACTCGGGCTGCGCCGCCTCGTCGCCATCGTCCTTATCGTCTTTGTCCTTCGCCGGATGGAGCTCGTCGGGGGGCTGGAAGGGGGAACGGGTGTCCTTCTTCAGAGCGACGCCGAAGATCCCGGTGGTCGCCGTGAGATAGGGGTCCGGCTGGCGCGCTCCCCAGGGGGAGCGGACGAGGGTGCGCAGGCTGCGGTCGGAGAGGAAGTAGATCCACTTGCCGTCCCGGCTCCAGGCGGGGCTCGTGCTGTTGAAGCGGTCGGAGGTCAGCGGCACGGTCTTGCCGGTCGCGGCTTGGTAGAGGTAGATCCGGTTGAACGAGTTGGATCCGGCCACCGACCAGGAGAGCCAGCCGCTGTCGGGGGACCAGGAGAGGTCCTGGAATCCGCCGTAAGGGGAGGTCGAGGTGGCGAGGCGCGTCTGCTTGCGGGTCTTGAGGTCGAGCAGCCAGAGCTGCTGGTCCTTGTCGTGATGGGCGATCCACCGCCCGTCGGGCGAGGCCTCCCCTTCCCAGCGCAGCACCTTGCCTTCGGAGGTGAGTGGCTCGGGCTTGCCGACGCCGTTCGCCGGGAACTTCCAGAACTCGACCTCGCCGGTCTCGTCCGACAGGGCGAAGACGCTCTTGCCGTCCGGCAGGAACCGCGCCTCGCGATAGCGCACGCCCGGCTTGCGGGTCACCTCGACGATCCGCCCCTCCTTCACCGGCACCACGAACACCTGCCCGCGGGCGGTCAGCACCAGCCGGTCGCCGGTGGGCGAGAGCCGGCTCGCGGTCAGGAAGTCCATCGGCTTCTTCACCCAGGTCTCCCGCATCTGATCGAAATCCGAGACCAGGCGGATCGGAAGCGGCGCGTCCTGGTTGGCCGCGACGTCGAAGATCCGCAGGTCGGCCCCGAGCTGATAGACGATCCGGCCCTCGGAGAGGTCGGGCGAGGTCACGTCCCACCCCCGGTGAAAGGTGTGCTGGCTTAAGGTCCCCCCTGTCTCGTCCATCGACCAGAGGTTCATCGTGCCGTCGCGGTCCGAGACGAAGTAGACCCGCCCCTGCCAGACCATCGGCGACCGGCTGGTGCCGGGAAAGTCGGAGGTGAGCGGCGCGGCCTCGGCGGTCCCATCAAAGCGCCAGAGGCTCTGGGCCGTGCCGCCTCGGTAGCGCTTGGTGTGGCTCCCCTGGAAGGCGAAGCGGGTGAAGAAGAGGGTCTCGCCGTCATAACACCCCTCGCTCGCCTGCGCCAGGGGGAGCAGGGCGCGCCGGCCGGTGGCCGGATCGAGCCGCGCGAGCTGGGTGCTCGGCAGCCCCGAGGCGATCGTGGTGGCGTAGAGGATCTCGCCGCCCGGCGTCCAGCCCGCCACCAGGGCTCCCCCTCTCTCCGCCCCTTCGAAGGTCCGGCGCACCGGCAGCCCGCCGTCGATCGGCATGGTGTAGACCTCGGTCGGCCCCTCGTAGGCCGCCGAGAAGGCGAGAGTCCGGCCATCCGGCGAGATCGCGGGATTGGACTCCTCCGCCGGATGGGTGGTCAACCGGGACGCCACCCCGCCCCGGCGGTCCACCCGCCAGAGGTCCCCTTCGGCGGCGAAGACGAGGGTGTCGCCGTGGATCGCGGGATAACGGTAGTAGCCGAGGTGCTGATCGCCGAGGGTCTCCTCGGCGCGCAGAGCGGGAGCGAGCGCGAGCAGCGCCAGAACAACCAGAAATCGCTTCAAGGGATCGTCTCCAGGGGAAAACGGCTTCGCGGATTCGCGGTCGGCAGACCAGGGAGGCCCGGGATCCGTCTGTATCCTTCTAACCTTGCGGCGCGGAGTAGACCGCCACCCGGTTGCGCCCGTTCCGCTTGGAGAGCAGAAGGGCCTCGTCGGCGGCTTGGTAGAGGTCCTGCGGGGTGGTCATCTCGCGGCTCAGCTCGGCGACCCCGACGGAGCAGCCGACATTGATGCGGATGTCGCCGTAACGGTGCTCGTAGCCGGCGATCTTGTCGCGCAGCTTGGAGGCGAGGGACTCGGCCCCTTCGCTGCCGGTCTCGGGGGCGAGGATCACGAACTCGTCCCCGCCCACCCGGGCGAGCACCTGCTCGGGGCGCACGAGGTCGCGGGCGAGCGAGGCGATCTGCTTGAGGATGAAGTCGCCGCAGAGGTGGCCGTAGGTGTCGTTGATCGCCTTGAACTCATCGAGGTCGAAGATGATCAGCGACAGCGGCCGCTGGTGGCGCGCGGCGCGGGCGAGCTCGCGCTGCAGCTCCTCCTCGAACTTGCGCTTGTTGAAGATCTCGGTCAGGCCGTCCTTGGCCACCAGCTCGTAAATCGCCAGGTGGTAGGCGCTCTCGACGTCCTGCTCGTGGAGGAACTTGAAGTGCACCGCCGCGGTTTGGAAGCGGTCGCCACTGCGCAGCACGGTGCGGCCATGGATCGGCTGGCCGTTGATGTACGTGCCATTGGTGCTCCCCAGGTCCTCGATCGACACCACCGGCCCCAGGTAGCGCAGCCGCGCGTGCTTGCGGGAGATCGACATCACCTCGGGCAGGCTGATGCCCACCGCGGCGGAACGGCCGATCTCCAGGGTGGTGCCGGGGGAGAGGCGGAAGCGCGAGCCGAGGCGCTGGCTCTCGGGGTGCGCGATGAGGATTATGTCCGCCTCGGTCTCGAGCTGGGCCTTGGCGTACTCCCCCCGCTCGCGGGTCGCCCCCTCGTACGTCTGCGTCATCCCGCTCTCGTGAATCGGCGAGAGATCGATGTCGTCCGTGTCGGAGTCGCCTCCGCGGGACTGGAGGATGTCGCGAGAGTCAGAGCGGTGCCGTTCGTCCATGGGTTCGGCGGCGAGAGGTCCAGAAGATCCGGTCAAGTAGTCGAAAAGCGTATCACCAGGGGGTAGAGGCGTCAAACGCAGGCTTACTTCCCCGACATCATCGCCTTCAGCACGTGGCGGGCTACCTCGGGGTTCTCGCGCAGGCGGCGGATCGAGTAGGGGTACCAATCCGGGCCGTAAGGGACGTAGACGCGCAGCCGGTGCCCCGCGGCGATGAGGATGCGGCGCAGCTCCTCGTCCACTCCCAGGAGCATCTGGAACTCGTACTGATCGGGCTTCAGGCCGTGCCTGTCGATCAGGGCGGAGGCGGCGCAGGCGAGGAACTCGTCGTGAGTGGCGATGCCGACGTAGACGCCGCGCGAGATCAGCTTGTCGAGCGCCTGGACGTAGTTGTGCCGCACCGTCTCGTGCCCCTTCCAGGCGATCTTGCGCGGCTCGACGTAGATCCCCTTGCAGAGGCGGATGTTCGCCCCCTGGTCCGGCAGCTCCTCGATGTCGCGCAGGGTGCGGCGCATGTAGGCCTGGAGGACGACTCCGACGTTGCCGTACCGCGCCTGCAGCTCGCGGTAGATGCGGAGCGTCGCGTCCGTCGTCGTGTAGTCCTCCATGTCGATGCGGACGAAGTTGCCGAAGCTCTTGGCGGTCTCGACGATGCGCGCGACGTTGTCGCGGCAGAACCCCTCGTCGATCTTGAGCCCCAGGAGGGTGAGCTTGATCGAGATGTTGGAGTCGACCTTCTCGCGGTCGATCGCCGCGAAGACCCGCAGATACTCCTCGACGGCGGCGGTCGCCTTGCCGCGCTCGCTCACCTCCTCACCGAGGACGTCGAGGGTCGCCATGGCCCCCTGCTCGTTGAGCTTGCGGACGACGCGGATGGCGTCGTCCAGGCTCTCGCCGGCGACGTAGCGGGACGCCACCCGGCCGACGAGCGGCTTCGGCACCGCGGGGAGGCCTGTGACCAGCAGGCGGTTGAACGCACTCATCTCAGAGCCTCCCTCGAGGATGCATTGCGGGCTGGATAAGTATCAGGATACCGGCTGGATCACCGGTTCGGAAACCCCGACCACCGTGGGCTCGTCGACCACCCAGCGCACCGACTTCGAGCACGGGCAGGCGCCGGCGATGCGGCGCAGGGCCGGCATGCGGCCGGTGGCGGCCTCGATCGTGAGCGCCCCTGTCGACACCTGGGTGAGCGCCTCCACGTAATCCTTGTAGTCGCGGCTCGCGAGGTAGGACTCGGGGAGGTTGCGCGACAGGTGCTTGAGGTACTCCGGGAGCGAGGTGAAGGTCTCCCCCTGGGAGCCGACCCTGCGGAAGGCCGGGACGCCGCGGCGGCGGAAGAACTCGGCGTGCGGCATGTGGACGAGATCCTCCCGGCGCACCCCCTCGACCGTCTCGCCGGCGAGGATGCGGTTGAGGTAGGCCTCGGAATCGCCATGGTTGAGGTTCTCGACGCGGGCGCGCAGATAGCGGAGGTTCAGGTCGCGCACCAGCTTCTCGACCTCCTTGTAGTACGCCTGCTGAGCCTCGGCGTTCTTCATCGGCTTCAGCCCCATGCGCACGTTCGAGCCGCCCCCCCGCTCGTCACCGAACATCTCGAGGCCGCGCGGAATCCACTTGTTCAGCGTCTTCTGGAGAACCTCCATGCTGACGAAGGACTCCCCCTTGGCGGCGGCGGTCGCCCAGCGGCGCATCGGCACCACCCCGGCGGCGAGGTGGAACGCCTCCTCGCGCAGCATCTGGGGCATGCTCTCCGCCATCGGCTGGTAGGCCGAGATCTTCTGCATCTGGAGCTGGTACTTGCCGACCCGGTCGATCAGGGCGCAGAAGACGATGTTGTCGGCGAACGAGTCGAAGTCGATGTTGAAGGCGCCCAGGACGTGGGAGCCGGTGTTCATCGACAGGATGTCGTCGATCACGTCCGAGGTGGAGTCCTTGGAGACCGAGCTCCAGTCGTCCTCTGCGAGCAGATGCAGCATCTGGTAGCCGTGGCGCAGCTCCTCGGCCATCATGCGGAGGACCCAGAACTGCTCCTCCTCCTCCTGGGCGCGGGCCAGCGTCAGGCGGTGCTGCTGGATCGAGCCGAACTCGGTGGAGGCCTGGGCGCGGATGGCGCCGAAGAGATGATGGGCCTGCTCGGGCTGGAGCTCCGAAGCCTTCGTGGCCTTCGGCTTCCCCTTCATGTCGCCGCACTCGACCTCGGTGCACATCCCCATCTCGCGGTAGGCGCAGAGCTCGAAAGTCTGGTCGTTGGGGAAGTGCTTGTCCCAGTTCTCGATCAGGAATTTATAGTCCGGCAGGAAGACGTCGCGCCAGCGCAGGACGGCCTCGTGATATTGCTTCGGCAGGGTGGTGGTCTTCATGCTCATACGATCTCTCCCCTACAAGTCCCCAAACCAGATCTCTACAGGCTCTTGACGAACGGTCTCAGGGTCGACGGCTCGAACCCCAGGGAGCCGAAGAAGCGGCGGATGTCCGCCTGCTTCTCCTCGTCGACCAGCGTGCGGACGCTGTGGGCGCCGCGCTGCCGGAAGTGCTCCAGGATCGCCTCGGCCAAGCGGCGGCCGATCGACTTGCCCTGATGGTCGGGATCGACCCCCAGGACCTCGATCCATCCCGTCGGCTCCTCGAGCCCGAACTCGCCGGAACGGACCTCGCCGAGCATGAACCCGGCGACCTTGCCGTCGATCTCGGCGACGACCGAGGCCTCGGGGTCCCGCCGCAGGTAATAACCGATCTGGCGCTCCCAAACTTCCGGACGGTACTTGCCGCCGATCTTCTCGTCGATGGCGACGATGTCGCTGATGTCCATCTCGTCGAGGGGACGGATGCTGATCCCGGGCGTGGTCTCGGTCGTGGTTTCGGTCATAGGGGGTCTGGCGCTTTCGAGAGGAGCCGGCGGGCACCTTGTGATGCCCGTCACAAGCGCCATTCTAATGGTTCGGCGGGGCGGGCGCAAAGGGGTATCCTTCCCCCCGCGCCTGCGAGTCCTCCCGATGAACGAACCCGCCGAACCCGACGTCCGCCTCTGCCCCGAATCCTCGGCCGCCGCGCCGCCGGCGCCGGGGCCGGCCCCGGTCTGGCGGGTGCACCTGACGCTGATCCTGGTCCAGGCGGCCTTCGGCGGCTTCCACGTGGTGGCCAAGGCCGTGCTCGCCGACCTCGCGCCGCTGGCGCTGGCGGCGATCCGGGTAGGGCTGGCGACGCCGATCCTGATGGCGCTCGCCTGGCGGCGGGACCGCTTCATCCCCGCCCGGCGCGACCTCCCCATGCTGGCGCTGCTCGGCGGGCTCGGCGTCTTCGCCAACCAAGCGCTGTTCATCACCGGCCTCAAGTTCACGACGGCGACCAACGCCTCGATCCTGATGACCTCGATCCCGGTGTTCGCGATCGCGGCGGCCGCGGTGATGGGGGTCGAGAGGATCACCCTGAACCGGCTGGCGGGGATCATCCTCTCCGTCGTAGGCGCCCTGGTGCTGGTGAACCCCTTCCGCTTCTCCACCGGCCACGCGGCCGCCCTCGGCAACTCCCTGATCCTCGTCAACGGCCTCTGCTACGCCCTGTTCCTGGTACTGCAAAGGCCGATCCTGACCCGCGTCCCCTGGCGGACGGTGATCGCGGCCTCCTTCTTCTTCGGAGCCGTCGGCATCCTCCCCATAGCGATTCCGGCGCTGGCAGCCCTCGATCCCTCCAAGGTGGGGACCGGCGCCTGGCTTGGGGTGGCCTACATCATCATCTTCCCCACCGTCTTCGCCTACGCCGCCAGCACCTGGGCGGTCCGCCGCTCCTCCCCCGCCCTGGTAGCCGCCTACAGCACCCTCCAGCCCCTGGTGGCCTCCGCCCTAGCCGCCGCCTTCCTGGGCGAACAGTTCGGCTGGGAGGAAGGGATCGGCTTCGCCCTGATTGCGGCCGGGCTGTGGCTGGTGAGTGGAAGAGCCCAGAAGCTCCAACTCCAGGAAACCCCCCGGCGAAGGCGGTAGAGACGTTCCTTGCGCCAGGCGAAGCCTGGGAAGGGAGGAGGGAAACTGCAATAGACAGAACCCGAAACCCTTCATAGTGGCCCAGTAGGTCCGAATCCTACCCGGCAAGGGCTAGCCACCCACCGG
>DATHEF010000079.1:0-15567 GCA_035490435.1 Thermoanaerobaculia bacterium | reverse complement strand
TACGCCAGGTGGCCCTCCGCAAGCCAATCCCGCGGCGACGGCGGAAGAAGAAGAGACTGTTCCGGAACGTAGCGACGAAAGGTCGTTGGCATACGGCTATTTTACCGCATGCCAACGATTCCTGCCGCGCAGGCTCCTAGGCCTGCAAGTCGGTGTTGCACTAGCAGCGATGGCGCCCGTGTTCTTGTTCCACTGGTAGGGCAGCCTGCGCGAGCAGCGTCCTACTTGATCTTGGAGGGGCGTGACCTGAAAACGAGCCGCGCAATCCCGAGCAGGACCAGTCCTCCGACCAGGACCGGCAGGGAGAGGAACTGGAGGCCGACCAACACAACCGCTCCGACCGTCGTTTCCGCGAAGTAGGGGGAGCGTTCCATGACTCTACTTTACTCCGTTGGCGGTGCGCGGGAATGGTAGGCTCGTGGGGTCTGGAGAGCGAAGATGACCCTGCAAGAGCTATTCGGTATCGAGCTTCCGATCATTCAGGCCCCCATGGCGGGAGTGCAAGGCAGCGCGCTGGCGGTGGCGGTGTCCAATGCCGGCGGGCTGGGGTCGCTTCCCTGCGCCATGCTGAGCCTCGACGCGATGCGCAAGGAGCTGGCGGCGATCCGGGCGCGGACCACCCGGCCGTTCAACGTCAACTTCTTCTGCCATACCCCGCCCGCGGTCAGCGCTGAGCGCGAAGCGGGCTGGCGGGCGGCGCTTTCGCCCTACTACGAAGAGCTCGGGATCGATCCCAGCTCTTTTTCCCCCGGGCCTGGACGCGCCCCCTTCAACGCCGAAGCCGCCGACGTTCTCGAAGAGTTCAAGCCCGCTGTCATGAGCTTTCATTTCGGCCTGCCCGCGGCCGGCCTGCTGGCCCGCGTGCGAGCCTGGGGCTCGAAGATTATCTCTTCGGCGACCACCGTCGACGAGGCGCGCTGGCTCGAGGCGCAAGGAGTGGATGCCGTCATCGCGCAAGGTCTCGAGGCGGGCGGGCACCGCGGCATCTTCCTGTCGGACGATCTGACGACTCAGGTGGGGACGTTCGCGCTGTTGCCGCAGGTCGCGCGGGCGGTGAAGGTCCCGGTGATCGCCGCCGGCGGCATCGCGGATGCGAAAGGCGTCACCGCAGCCCTCGAGCTCGGCGCCGCGGGGGTGCAGGTCGGCACGGCGTATCTGCTCTGTCCGGAGGCCGCCACCAGCGCGGTGCATCGCGCCGCGCTGAAGAGCGAGGCCGCCCGTCACACGGCGCTGACCAACATCTTCTCCGGCCGGCCCGCGCGCGGCATCATCAATCGAATCCTCCGCGAGCTGGGCCCCATCTCCACGGCCGCGCCCGCCTTTCCGCTGGCCGCCTCCGCCATGGCTCCCCTGCGCGCCAAGGCCGAAGCCCAGGGCAACGGTGATTTCTCGCCTCTCTGGTCGGGGCAGAACGCCAGCGGGTGCAAGGAAATACCGGCAGCCGATCTCACGCGGGAGTTGGTTGCGGGTCTTTAATTCTTAAGCTACGCGACACGGATGGCGTCCTTCTCGACAAAGGGACGGACTCCCTCCCGGAGCCCCGACTCGGTGATCAGGTCCACTTGGACGCCCAGGAGGTCTTCGAGAAAGATTCGCAGCTTCATGTAGGTGGAAAAAGTGGGAGAGGCCCGGAAGCTCACGAGGAGGTCGACGTCGCTGTCGGCTGCGGCTTCCCCGCGGGCTACGGAACCGAAGAGCCGGAGGGATTCCACCCCGAATCTCTTGATTTCGCCTCGATGTGCCGCCAGCAGTGCCAGAACGTCATCACGTCCCATGGACTTCACCTCCACGTTTCAACGGTACTGTAATCCATCCAGTACCGCCACTCCAGTACCCGAGTCAAGGGCCTGGGCTCCCTGGAAGCATTCCGCTTCGCCGCTTGTTCTCTCTTAGAGAGCTACAAATTGCTGCCTTGAGCGGCGGCTGTGTTACCGTGTTGTCACAATTTTTGCAATTGAGAGTTTATGTCCTCCAGATCTCTTCCGCAGCAAGCACGTCTTCTCCTCACCGAGTCCCGATATCTCCTGCCCGCGGTCTTCGTGGGGTTCTACATGATCGTCTGGCTGCTGACGCGGCTGGGGTTGCTGCTGTTCCAGCAGGCCCTGGCGCGGAACGGTGTGGGGCGGGTGCTCGAGGCGCTGGCCGTGGGCGAGGGGTTCGACCTCGTCTCGGCGCTCTGGCTCGCGGCACCGCTCGTGCTCTTCCTCACCGTCCTCCCGGAGCGGTGGTTCCGGTGGCGGGCGACGCGCGGGCTCCTCTTCCTCTGGATGGCGGTCGCCGCCTTCTCGGGTCTGTTCGTGGCGGCGGCGGAGTACTTCTTCTTCGAGGAGTTCAACGGCCGCTTCAACTTCGTGGCGGTGGACTACCTGATCTATCCCACCGAGGTGGTGGACAACATCTGGCAGAGCTACCACACCGGGATCATCCTCACCGTGATCGGCATTGCCACGCTGGCTCTGCTCTACTTGCTCAGCCGGCCGATGCGGGCGGCCTGGCTGCATCGGGCCTCGCGGCTGCAGCGTCTGGCCTTCCTGGGCGTTTACGCGACGGTGCTCGCCGTGGCCACGATGGTGGTCTCGCCGGCGCTGGCGCGCATCTCGGACGACCGCGCGCTCAACGAGCTCGCCGGCAACGGCTACTACTCCTTCTGGATGGCCCTGCTGGGCTCGGACGCTCCCTATGACGGGCTGTACGCGACCCGGCCGCAGGCCACCAACCTCGCCCGCCTGCACCGGCTGCTCGCGGAGCCGGCCGCCGCGGCGACCACGTTCGCGGCGGATTCGACGCTGCGCCCCGTCCTCCCCCTGAACCCGGAGCGGAAGATGAACGTGGTGATCGTGCTCGAGGAGAGCCTCGGCTCGGAGTTCATCGGCGCGCTCGATACCGAGGTCCAGCGGGGCGTGAAGGAGAGCCTGACGCCGCGGTTCGACGCTCTGACCCGGGAAGGGACGCTGCTCACCCACGCCTTCTCGACCGGGAACCGGACGATCCGGGCGATCGAGGCGACCACTTCCTCGCTGCCGCCGCTGCCCGGCGAGTCGATCGTGCGGCGCGACCAGTCGGTGGACCTCTTCACCCTCCCCGAGTTGCTGAAGAGCCGCGGCTACCAGACGATGTTCGTCTACGGCGGCCGGGCGCTCTTCGACGGCATGGGCAAGTACCTGAGCCACAACGGGGTGGACAAGATCGTCGATCAGAAGGACTTCCCCGACGGCACGTTCACCACCGCCTGGGGCGCCTGCGACGAGGCGATCTTCAGCAAGGCGCTGCGGGAGATGGACGGCCTCGCGGCCACTGGGAAACCTTTCTACTCGCTGGTGCTCAGCGTCTCGAACCACCGGCCGTTCACTTTCCCGCAGGACCAGATCAAGGCGGAGCCGCGCTTCCACCGGCGGGAGAACGTGGTGCGCTACGCCGACCACGCGCTCGGCCGTTTCATGCGCGAGGCGAAGAGCCACGACTTTTACAAGAACACGGTGTTCGTGCTGATGGGCGATCACGGCGCCCGGGTCTACGGCGCGGCGGAGATCCCGCTGGCGAGCTATCAGGTGCCGATCCTCATCGTGGCCCCCGGCGTGGTGCCGGCCGGCGCGCGGCTGGATACGATCGCCTCCTCGCTCGACGTGCCGTCGACGGTCCTCGGCCTGATGGGAATGGGCTACGACTCGAAGTTCTTCGGCCACGACCTGTTCCGGATCGATCCCTCGGCCGGACGGGCGTTGATGACGCACAACAACGACATCGCCCTGATGCGGGGGAACCGCATGGCGGTGCTCGGCCTTCACGAGTCGGCCGACCTCTACGATGTGAATCCGGCGACCGGCGAGATGGCTCCGATCAAGAAACCGGACGCCGCCGGCCGCGAGCTGATCGAGGACGCGATCGCCTATTTCAACGGCGCCGACCGCCTCTATCGCGGCGGCGCCTACGCCTTCCAGCCCAGCCACACCCAGAAAGAGCGGCTGGCCAGGGGTGAGGGGATCGCGGTCTTCCCCGCGTTGATTGCTCCAGGAAAGGAAGGAATCAATCATGAGAAATAGCCAGACCAAGAAGCTGACCCTGAACCGCGAGTCTCTCCGCCTTCTCAACCTGACGGAGGGCATGCATCTGATCGCGGGAATGCCCGAAACGGTCGTCGGCCATAGCTGCGACAGCTGCGCTTACTGATCAGTCACCTGCTGGAGGCGGCGGCCGGCCCTACGCCGCCTCCACCGCTCCCTCGCACGGGATCGGCAGCCGCACCTCGAAACAGGTCTCGCCGGGCTTGGATTCGAAGCGGATCTCCCCCCGGTGGCGGGTCTTGACGATGCGGCGGGCGATGTCCAGTCCGAGGCCGCTCCCCTCCCCCATCTGTTTGGTCGTATAGAACGGCTCGAAAATGCGCTTCTCGACGTCGCCGGGGATGCCGGAACCGTCGTCGAGGATGTCGACGATCGCCTCGTCGCGCTGGCGGGAGGTGCGAAGAGTGAGCGTGCCTTTGCCCTTCTCTTTCATCGCGTCGATGGCGTTGTCGATCAGGTTGGTCCAGACCTGGTTGAGCTCGCTGCCGTAGGCGCAGACCCGGGGCAGGCCGCGATCGTACTCGCGGACGACCTCGATGTTCCCCTTGCGCAGCTTGTGGGCGAGCATCTTCAAGGTGCTCTCCAGGCCCTCGTGGAGGTCGATCTCCTGCTGCGGCGCCTGATCCATGTAGGAGTACTCCTTGATGGCGGCCACCAGCTCGGAGATGCGGCCGGTGCTCTGCTCCACCTGGTCCAGCAGCTCGGCCAGGTTGAGCATCCCCTCGATCCAGGGGAGGACGCAGCTCAGGGACTCGTCGCCGATGCGGTCGGCGATGGCGGTCAGCCGGTCCGGACCGAGCCCGGAGCAGACGAGGGTGGGAGCGAGGCGCCAGGGCTCCTCGACGTTGTGCTCCTCGAGCCATTCGGTCACCGCGTCCTCGAGGTCGCTCTGCGCCATCGGATCCAGATGAGGCCGGTCGCCACGCTGGGCGATGGCCGCGAGGGCCTCCCGCTGGACCTCGCTCATCACCTGCCGCTCCTCGGCGGTGAACGGCCGCTCGCGCTCCAGGACCATGGCCTGCAGGCAGAGCAGGGAATCGCGGAGCTGCCCCGCCGACCGCGCCGCCGCCGCAGCCGGATTGTTGAGCTCGTGGGCGAGGCCGGCGGAGAGCTTGCCGAGGGCGGCCATCTTCTCCTGCTGCCGGAGCTGGGCGTCGACGTCGGTCGTCCGCCCGGCCATGGCGGTGAGCACGACGCGGGCGACCGTCGGGCACTCGGCGATCAGGCGGCGGAACTTGTCGGGCGCGACGCGGATCACCCGGCTCCGCCCCGCCGAGCGGCCGGTGGCGATGGCCGGCTCGCCGGTCAGCATCGAGATCTCGCCGGTGAACTCGCCCGGACCATGGATGGCGAGGAGCTGCTCCTCGCCGCCGACCGTCTTGGTGATGCGGACCTCCCCTTCCAGGACCACGAAGAAGTTGTAGTCGTCCGTGTTCCCCTCGGAGAACAGGAGGGCTCCGGGCTCGAGATCGAGCTCGGTCCCCTCCGCGCGGACGAGCTCCAGGGCCTCCCCCTCGAGCCTGGGAAAGAGCGCCTCTTCGTTGGGATCGTGGAGCATCTGAAGGCCTCCATTGAATCCGGTTACAGCCGGCTCAGATATTCGTGGATGAAGGAGATCGCGATCGACCCCTCGCCGACACCGGAGGCGACGCGCTTGACCGAGCCCTGGCGCACGTCGCCGGCGGCGAAGATCCCCGGCACGCTGGTCTCCAGCAGGAAAGGGTCGCGGTCGGGTTTCCACCCCTGCGGGCGCTTGCCGTCGCGCATCAGGGCGGGGCCGGTAAGGATGAAGCCGCGCTCGTCCCGCTCGACCACCCCCTCCAGCCAGTTGGTGCGCGGCTGGGCGCCGATCAGGATGAACAGCGAGCGGGCGGGGTGGTTGGTGACCTCGTTCGGTTTATCCCCATCAGTGCTGGAGTGCTGGACGTCGATCGACTCCAGGTGCTCCTCGCCATGGGCCTCGGCGACGTTGACGTGATACCAGACCTCGATGTTGGGAGTCTCGCCGATCTGGTCGACCAGATACTGGGACATCCCCTTGTTGAGGGAGTCGCCGCGCACCAGCAGGACCACTTTGCGGGCGTATTTCGAGAAATACATGGCGGCCTGGCCGGCGGAGTTGGCGCCACCCACGATGTAGACGTCCTC
The DNA here is from genome assembly GCA_035490435.1 of Thermoanaerobaculia bacterium. GTDB lineage: Bacteria > Acidobacteriota > Thermoanaerobaculia > Multivoradales > UBA5704 > DATARR01. The sequence continues at coordinate 9,358 of DATHEF010000079.1, read as the reverse complement.
GTTGAGGCAGGCGATCGCCTCGGTCATCGCCGCGCCGTAGTAGACGCCGGCGCCGGTGAGCCGCTCGAGGCCGGGGACGTCAAGCTTGCGGTAGGAGACGCCGGTGGCGATCAGCAGCGCGTGACAGCTCACCTCGCGGCCGTCGCCGAGGGTGACGATGCGGTACGGGTCCTCCAGGCGGACCCCCTTCGCCTCCTGCGGGGTGAGGATCTCGACGCCGAAGCGCTGGGCCTGGGTGACGCCGCGGCGGGTCAGGTCGGCGCCGGAGAGGCCGGAGGGGAAGCCGAGGTAGTTCTCGATCCGCGAGCTGGTGCCGGCCTGCCCGCCGGGGGCGTCACCCTCCACCATCAGCGTGCGCAGCCCCTCGGAGGCGCCGTAGACCGCCGCCGCCAGCCCCGAGGGTCCGCCGCCGACGATCATCAAGTCGTAGAACGGCTTCTCCGCCTGGGTCCTGAAGCCGATCTTCTCGGCCAGCTCGGTCCGCGAGGGGTTGGCGAGCCGGGTGCCGTCGGCGAGCAGGACCAGGGGAAGGGTCACGCTCCCTTCCCCATTCTCCAGGATCTTCTGGGCCTCGGGGTCGATCTCGACGTCCATCCAGTGGTAAGGCACCTGGTGGCGGGCGAGGAAGTCGCGGATCTGGAAAGCGTCGGGGGACCAGCGGTGTCCGATCACCCGCACCCCTTCGAACGGCGGGCGGAAGCTCGCCTGCCAGTCGGCCAGCAGATCGTTGATCACCGGATAGAGGCGCTGCTCGGGCGGATCCCAGGGCTTGAGCAGGTAGTAGTCGATGCGTGCCGTGTTGATGGCGCGGATGGCGGCGTCGGTGTCCGCGTAGGCGGTGAGCAGGGCCCGCTTGGCCGCGGGGAAGATGGGGATCGCCTGCTCGAGGAACTCGACTCCGGTCATCTGTGGCATCCGCTGGTCCACGAGAAAGAGGGCGACCGGGGTGTCGCGCGTCTTGAGCGTCCCCAGGGCCTCGAGCGCGCTCGGACCCGAGCTCGCCCGCATCACGCGGTAGTGCTCCCCATACTCCTGCCGCAGGTCGCGGTCCACCGCCCGCAGCACCTCGGGGTCGTCGTCGATGGCGAAAAGAACGGGTTTGGCCATGGGTTTGCTGCTCCTCGCTTTCCGGGTGGCGCGCTCCGGGGGAAATATACAGGAGGTGTCAAGGGAGGGCGGTTCAGATTGGACGGGAGAGGATGAGGGATCTGCCGAGTTGTAGCCCCCGCCCCGAATCCTCACCCCCAGCCCCTCTCCCACCGCACTCCCCCCGACCGGGAGAGGGGAGCTTGACGGGAGAGACCTTGCTTGTAGGGTGCGCTGTGCGCACCAGAAACGATGACGGTGCGCACAGCGCACCCTACAAGTCACGCCTTCTCAGTAAAGTCCCCCCTCTCCCGGTTGGGGGGAGTGCGGTGGGAGAGGGGCCGGGGGTGAGGATTCGGGGCGGCGGGACGCTCCGCCCAGCACCGTCTCTCTGAACCCTGGCATCACCTTCGCTTACAATACGCCGCGGTGCGGAAGCGCGGGGCGGTAAGGCAGTAGGGACCCCTACAAATCCTGGGATTCGCAGTTCCTTTCACGGTGGATCGGTCAGTCTTGAAAAAAATCACTGGCAGCTTCTTCATCGTCATGGCATTGACCGGGACCGGCTCCGGCGTGGCCCAGACGCCACTTCCGGACATGTCGGCACCGTCGGTTCAGGACGCCAGCGGGCCGAAGGTGGTGCTGCTGTCGCTCGAGGACGCGCTGCGCATCGGCTCTGGCGAGAGCGAGACGGTGTGGGTCGCCGAGGCGGGCGTGATGCGGGCGGTGGGCTCGGAGATCGTCTCACGGAGCGGTCTGTTTCCGCAGGTCTCGGGCACGGCTTCCTACATCCGGACGCTGCGCTCGCAGTTCAGCGGCCTCTTCTCCAGCGGCGGCGGGAGCGGCTCGGGCAGCGAGGTTCAGGACCTCCCCTTCGGGCGGACGAACCAGTACAGCCTCGGGCTCACCCTCTCGCAGTTCATCTTCGACGGCGGCCAGACGGTGGCCCGCCTGCGCGCCTCGCGGGCCCGCCGGCGCTCGACGGAGATCAGCGTCGACGCCGCCCGCGCGGAGACCCTGCTGGACGTCACCAGCGCCTACTTCGACGCCCTGCTCACCGAGCGGCTGGTGACGATCGCCGAGGCCTCGCTCGGCCAGCAGGAGGAGATCCTGCGGCAGACCACCGTCGCCTTCCAGGTGGGGGATAAATCGGAGTTCGAGCAGCTCCAGGCCCGGGTCTCGCGCGACAACCAGTTGCCGCTGGTGCTCCAGAACCGCAGCCGGCGCCAGGAGGCCTATCTGCGGCTCAAGCAGCTCCTCAACGTGCCGCTGGCGGACGAGGTCCATCTCACCACCACCCTGGAGGAGCTGCCGGCGCGCTTTGCCACACCCTCGGAGCTGGCGGCCGACGCGCGGGCGCCGGTGCGCCAGGCGGAGGAGGAAGTGAACGCCAACGAGTCGCTGCTCACCGGCGCGCGCGCCGAGCGGTGGCCGTCGATCTCGTTCAACTCGCGCTACAACCCGGTCGCCTACCCCGCCAACGGCCTGCCGGAGTTCGGCGATTTCCGGGAGGACTGGACAGTGACGCTCAACCTGTCGATCCCCATCTTCACCGGCGGCCGGATCACCGGCGATCAGTTGGTGGCGCGGGGGAATCTTTCCGAGGCGCGGGCGCGTCTGAAGCAGACCCGCGAGGCCGCGGAGCTCGACGTGCGGACATCGCAGCTCGACCTCGCGGACGCCGAGGCGCTCCTGAGGAGCAACGAGAGCACGGTCGAGCAGGCGCGGCGGGGGTACGAGATCGCCCAGATCCGCTTCCGCGAGGGGATCTCGAGCCAGATCGAGCTCCAGAACTCGCGGCTCCTCTTCGAGCAGGCCGAGGTCAACCGGGCGCAGGCGCTCCGCAACGTGCAGGTGGCGCGCGCCCGGCTGGCGCTGATCCGCGATCTCCCCCTCGGCCAGTTCACGGCCCAATCGACCGGCGCGGGGACGACGCCCGGCGGATCGACACAGACCACGCAGCCCAACCAGACGACGGGAGCACCCTCCGCGGGCGCGGGTGGGACGACGGTGCCGGGGCAGCCCGGCCCGGGGGGATCTTTCCAATGAACTCTTGTCCGATGAAATCTTGCAACTCGAATCGACGCATCCTGATGATCCTGCTGCTCGCCCTGGCCCTTCTGACCGGTGCCGGCTGCCGGAAAGGCGCCAAGGACGCGGCCGCCAATGCCGCTCCGCAGCCGATCGTGCTCGGGCCGGAGGATACAGCGGTGGTTTCCAAGGGACCGGTACAGAGCGGGCCATCGCTGACCGGCACGCTGGCGGCGCAGCGGCAGGCGGCGATCCGGGCGCAGATCGCGGGCTCGGTCCTGACGGTGACGGCCGAGCCCGGCCAGGCGGTGCGCCGGGGGGAGACCCTGGCCCGCCTCGATTCGGCGGCGCTGACCGACGCCTACAACTCGGCGCGCTCGGCGGTCACCAGCGCGCGCAACAATCTGGACGTGGCCCAGCGCGAGGCGCAGCGGCAGCGGACCCTGGTGGCTGCGGGCGCCGTGGCCCAGCGCAACGTCGAGACCTCCCAGCAGACGGTGGTCCAGGCCCAGGCCGCGGTGGCTCAGGCGCGGTCGCAGCTCGCCAGCGCCGAAAAGCAGCTCGGCTACACGGTGGTGACCGCGCCGTTCTCCGGCGTGGTGAGCGAGCGGCCGGTCTCGGCGGGGGACGTGGTGCAGCCCGGCACCGCTCTCTACACCGTGGTCGATCCCTCCAGCCTGCAACTCGAGGCCGCCATCCCCGCCGAGCAGATCGGCCAGATCAAGGTGGGCGCGCCGGTGGAGTTCACCGTCACCGGTTACGGCAACCGCGCCTTCCGCGGCCTGATCTCACGCATCAACCCGAGCGCCGACCCCACCACCCGGCAGGTGCGGGTCTACGCCGAGATCCCCAACCCCGGCAACGACCTGGTGGCCGGCCTCTATACCGAGGGGCGCATCGAGAGCGAGTCGCGCAACGGGCTGACGCTGCCGACCGCGGCGATCGACCGCCGCATGGCCCGGCCGGCCGTGCTGCTGGTCCGCGACGGCAAGGTGGCGCGGGTCGACGTGCAACTGGGACTGGTCGACGACCGCGAGCAGAAGGTGGAGGTCCGCGCCGGCGTCCAGGCCGGGGACGTGGTCCTCCTCGGCGCCGCCCAGGAGATCGCGCCGGGGACGCCGGTCACGCTGGCGCCTTCGGTCCAGCAGGCGGCGGAAAGGCTGGCACAGACGCTATGACCATCTCGGATTTCGCCATCAAGCGCCCGATCGTCACCGTGGTGACGATGCTCGCGCTGGTCATCTTCGGCATCTTCGCCCTGTTCAATCTCGACGTCGACGAGTTCCCGGACCTGGCGAACCCGATCGTGTTCGTCGCCGTTCCCTACCCCGGCGCCTCCCCCACCCAGGTCGAGCAGGAGGTGGTGGAGCGCATGGAGGAGGCCTTCAGCGGCCTCTCGGGGATCGACAAGATCAACTCCACCTCGCTCGACGGCTTCGCCACCATCGTCGTGCAGTTCGTCTTCAGCAAGGACCCGGACCAGGCGACCCAGGACGTGCGCGACGCCATCTCCGGGATCCGCAACGACCTGCCGCCGGAGATGGAAGAGCCGGTGCTGCGCAAGTTCGATCCCGACGACCAGCCGATCGTCTCGCTGGTGCTGGCATCGGACCGCATGTCCCCCCCCGAGATGACCCTGCTCGCCGATCCCGGCATCACCCGTTCGCTGCGCGGGATCAACGGCGTCTCGCAGGTGACCGTGGTCGGCGGCGCCAACCGGGAGATCTCGATCGACGTCCGGCCGGGCGACATGGCCTCGTCGGGGATCACCATGGCCCAGGTCGTCCAGGCCGTGCAGGGGCAGAACCTGGCCGCTCCCGTGGGGCAGCTCCAGGGGCGCCTCACCGAACAGTCGATCCGCCTGAAGGGCCGTCTCGAAAGCCCCGAGGACTTCGCGCAGCTCGTGGTGAGCTCCCGCAACGGCCAGCTCGTCCGCCTGGGGCAGGTGGCCGACGTGCGCGACGGCACCGCCGAGCAGCGCTCGCTCGCCCTGTTCAACAACCAGCTCGCGGTCGGCATCGACATCACCAAGTCCAAGGGGGCGAGCACCACCACCGTCTCCGACGCGGTGAAGGAGGCGATCGCGAAGATCCAGCCGACCCTGCCGCCGGGGGTGAAGCTGTCGGTGGTGCGCGACGCCGGCGAGCGGGTGCGCAACTCGGTGCGCAACGTCGAGGAGGCGCTGATCGAGGGGGCGCTGCTCACCGTGCTGGTGGTCTTCGTGTTCCTCAACTCCTGGCGCTCGACGGTGATCACCGGCCTCGCGCTGCCGGTGTCGGCGCTCTCCGCCTTCATCGCGGTCTGGGCCTGCGGCTTCACCCTCAACACGATGTCGCTGCTCGGGCTGTCGCTCGCCATCGGCATCCTGATCGACGACGCCATCGTGGTGCGGGAGAACATCGTGCGCCACGTCGAGATGGGCAAGGACCACATGACGGCGGCGTTCGAGGGGACCAACGAGATCGCGATGGCGGTCGCGGCCACCACCTTCTCGATCGTGGCGGTGTTCGCGCCCGTCGCCTTCATGCAGGGGATCGCCGGCCAGTGGTTCAAGCCGTTCGCGCTGACCATCGCCTGTGCGGTGCTGGTCTCCCTCTTCGTCTCCTTCTCGCTCGACCCGATGCTGTCGGCCTACTGGCCCGATCCGCAGCTCGAGGCGCACGAGCGGCGCAACCCGATCGCCCGCGCGCTCGACCGCTTCAACCGCTGGTTCGACCGCCAGGCCGACCGCTACAAGGGGGTCATCGCCTGGGCGCTCGACCACCGGCTGGCGATCATTGGCATCGTCGTGGTGGCGTTCTTCGGGGCGATCGCTCTGCAGGTCGCCTTCGGCGGCGGCGGCTTCATCCCCGAGAGCGACCGCTCGGAGATCTCGCTGGCGCTGGAGACACCGCCGGGCTCGAACCTCAACTACACCTCCCTCAAGGCGCGCCAGCTCTCGAACCTCGCCCGCTCGCACAAGGAGGTCGCCTACACCTATGCCAGCCTCGGCAGCAGCACCGGCTCGGGGGACGTCGACACCGGCAACATCTACATCAAGCTGGTACCCAAGAAGAAGCGCGACGTCTCCCAGCAGGAGCTCGCCCGGCGGATCCGCCAGGAGGCGCAGCGGATCGGCGGCGCGACCGCCTACCTGTCGCAGGGCGGACCGGGCGGCGGCCGGCGGCAGATCCAGGTGCAGCTCCGCGGTCAGGACATCGCGACCCTCAGCAGCGCGGCGCTGGCGATCGAAAGCGAGATGCGCAAGGTCCCCGGGGCGACCGACATCGGCCTCTCCACCCGCGGCAACCGGCCGGAGCTGGAGGTGCAGCTCAACCGCGGGCTCGCGGGGACCCTCGGCCTCACCGTCGCCCAGGTCGCCCAGTCGCTCCGCCCCGCCTTCGCCGGCATCGACGCGGGGGACTGGATCGATCCTCTGGGCAAGACCCGGGACGTCACCGTCCGTCTCGCTCCCGAGGCGCGGGCGAATCTCACCGACCTCGAACGGCTCCCCCTGCTGGTGACCGGCGGCGGCGCCGCGGCGCAGGGAGCGGCCACCGGCGGCGCGGCGGCGGGGGTGACTGGAGCGGCGGCCGGCGGCGCGCCTGTCCTGATCCCTCTGGGGCAGGTGGCCACCATCTCCCGCGGCGTCGGGCCGGCCCAGATCGATCACCTCGACCGCGACAAGGTGGTCTCGGTGGAGGCCAACACGCAGGGTCGCTCGCTCTCCGAGGTGACGCGCGATCTCAACCGGCGGGTCGCCAAGCTGCGGCTCCCACCCGGGGTGTCGCTCTCCCAGGGGGGCGAGGTAGAGAGCCAGAACGACGTCTTCGGCAAGGTCTTCGCCGCCCTCGGGCTCGCGGTGCTGCTGATGTACCTGATCCTGGTGGTCCAGTTCGGCTCGTTCCTCGATCCGCTGGCGATCCTGCTCTCGCTGCCGCTGTCGCTGGTGGGAGTGGTGCTGATGCTGCTGATCACCGGCGACACCCTGAACATCATGAGCCTGATCGGCGTCATCCTGCTGATGGGGATCGTGGCCAAGAACGCCATCCTGCTGATCGATTTCGCCAAGTGGAACCACGAAAAGGGGATGCCGCTGCGCGACGCCCTGATCGAGGCCGGCCGGGTGCGCCTGCGCCCGATCCTGATGACCACGGTGGCCCTGATCGCCGGCATGATCCCGGTCGCCATCGGCGCCGGCGAGGGGGCCGACTTCCGCGCTCCCCTCGGCCGCGCGGTGATCGGCGGCACCATCACCTCCACCCTGCTCACCCTGCTGGTGATCCCCACCGTCTACGAGATCATGGTGGAGACGCGGGAGAAAATCCGGGGGCGGTTCCGGCGCAAGGCGAAGGCGCCCATCCAGCCCAAGCAGGAGCCTACCGGAGCAGAAACGTAGGGGCGGGGCTCGTCCCCGCCCTCACCCCGCAGGGGCGAAATTTGAATAGCCTGGTGGGGTTTCAACCCCAGGTTGGGCGTTCCCCCCAATCCCCACCCGCCCTGAAGGGGCGGAACCCAACTTTTCCTGGACTGAGGGGCGTCGCTGAAAGGCACCGCCCCCTCGGGGCGGATATTGATGAGAACCCGAATACCTGGGGTTGAAACCGGTTGAAACCCCAGGCTATTCAAATGCCGACCTTTCAGGGCGGGCCGCCTGCCACGGTGTCGGGTTTCGCCGATGGTTTGCGATCTCTTCTTTGGACTCAAGAGCGGGCAGAGGCGCCCGCACATACAAAAGGAGATACGCAGATGGTAAAGCAGTGGCTGAAAATCACGATGATGATGGCTCTCGTAGCCGGCGTTGCGGTGACACACGCCTCGGACCGCCGGACGAGGTCGGAGGTGGCGGGACTGAAGCCAAAGATGATGCCGATCGACACCTGTGTCCGCGCTTGCCTGGCCTGCGACCAGGGGAATGTGATTTCCTGCGCGGTCTGCGCGTTATGCTCCGAGCCGGCCTGATCCTGGCAGACGCCGGAACCCTCCTCGCCACTCGCATCAGCCCCCCACCGCAGTAGGGGAGCGCCCACGTTCTCATCTGCCCCTCTCCCCGATTGCCGATCCCCGGAGAGGGGTTTCTGCGGGCCTTGGCTTGGAAGCGCTTTTCAGGCCGCACAACGTTTGGAGCCTAACCGGCGGCGGCGCGTAGCGGTGCCGTCCGGTTGAGGCTTGGGTTGGGCGCCGAAGCTTCACTCACCACGTCATGTTCCTTCATGGCTTGGCCAACTTGGCAGTTGGTAAGTCATAGGTCAGCACCTGAGAGGCGCTTCCTTCCATAGAGCCGTTCACCGCACGCTTGGCATTATAGTACAGGATACCCCGACCGCTCTCTTGAAGCCGCCCAATGTTGAATTGTACGACCGTTCCAGTCATCGTATTCACATTGAAGTTTTCCAGCTTCCACGAAACTCCACTCCATGGCCCGGTTACCTTCTGCTCCGGGCTCGGCTTGATCTGGTTAGTCATAGTCGTCGTGCCGAAGGGTGTTTCCACTCGGTTCTTTTCCAGGTCGATACTGATTCCTGTCAACTCAGGAACCGCATGCCCTCCGTCGAAGGTGAAGCGCCCATTAGGCTCAGCACGCACTGTGATCTCCGCCTTGGCTGCTGTCACCATGCGCATCTCCTTCATTAGAGAGAGCATCTCCTTGTACTCGACCTCACTTACGCCCATCTTCGGGTGATAGGGCAACGGCTCGCCGGGCCGGTCATTCGCTTTCGTGTACTCCAATAGCCAAGCCGGATCACTCTGAACGGCAGCTTGGAAGCGCTGGACGAGCTCCTGTAGCCGTGGGGGCGCAGCGACGTTCATAACCGCGACCGGAACAGCACCCACGGGTATCAAATCGCGAACGGTAGGTGCGGAAGCTGCTACTTCCGCTCGGGCCGAAATCTCAGGACTTGGCACTTGCGCGCAGACGGACGATTCGACATAGACAACAGTCGCCAGTAGTAGAAACAAGATCAAAACGCGATGAGGTTTCATTCGGACCTTCTTCCTAGACGAAGCGTTAGGTTGACCACTGGACTGCTAACCATTAAGCGTCTATCTGAAGTCCTCCCCACACCGATTGCCCGAAGTCCGCCACCGATCCGGGGAGGACTTCAGATAGACGCTTAATGGTTGAACGAAGCCGCGGGCCAGTCCGGAGCGGTCCTATGGAGATTCAATCCTTCGCAGGCCCTTCGCGCACCACCCTGCCGGCACCCACACAAGCCCCGAGAGCCGCCGTGTGGCTTCAGAGGACCGTCCAGCGAAGGGA
>DATHEF010000078.1:0-419627 GCA_035490435.1 Thermoanaerobaculia bacterium | reverse complement strand
TCGCTACCGAACCTGAGAATCTGTGTTGCGGCCTGAAGTTGCGTAGCGAACCCGTGACCTGAAGAACCGTATGCGGTAGTCCCGCACGTACGGGTCTGTGGGGGACCAGGGTGGGTAACCACCCTGGTCTACCCGGCAGGTCCTGAACGACAACCCTCCGGAGGCCACGGGGAGCGCGGAACGTCTCCGCAGGGGCAATGCCGTTCCGAGCCGGCGATATCCTTCGCAGGCACACCGCCCTGTTTTGATGTTCTATTTTTCACCCCTCGCGTTTTGGGAAAGAGGATTCGTGTGCCTGCGCAGGGCATTGCCGGTTCGGGCCGGCATTGCCCCAGCGGAGACGTTCCGCGGTCCCCGTGGCCTTCGGGAGGCTGTCGTTCAGGACCTGGAACGTCTCTACCGCCTCCGGCCAACGATGAACGCCTATCCGAGCGCCTCCGGCCAAGGATGGAGTTACCCGACCGCCTCCAGCTCTTCTTCCGCCCCCACCCCCGGCCGCCGGATCCCCAGCACCTTCACCTTCTGGTGCAGATAGGTGCGCTGCACGTCGAGCACCTTGGCGGCGGCGGTGAAGTTCCAGCGGGTGCGGTGGAGGACGCTCTCGATGTACTCGCGCTCGCACTGCGCCTTGAAATCCTTCAGGGGGACGATCGGCAGCGTGGCCGGCGAGAGCAGGAGGCCGGTCTCGGGCATCCGCGCGGGCTCGAAGAAGGAGGAGGGGAGCTGGTCCGGGGTGAGCGGATCGGCCCCGAAGACGACCAGCCGCTCGCAGAGGTTCCGCAGCTCGCGGACGTTTCCCGGCCAGGCGTAGCGCTCGATGTAGGGGAGCAGCTCCGGGTCCGCCTGCCGCGGGCGCACCCTGTGCTGGCGGGAGAAGCGGTCCAGGAAATGGCTGAAGAGTAAGGGGATGTCCTCTCTGCGCTCGCGCAGGGAGGGCACCGAGATCGGCAAATGGGCCAGCCGGAAGTAGAGGTCCTCCCGGAAGCGGCCGGCCTTTACCTCTTCCTCCAGATGGCGATGGGTGGCGGTGAGCACCCGCACGTCCACCTGACGGTCACGCGTCTCGCCGACCCGCCGCACGCGGCCGTCCTCCAGCACCCGCAGCAGGCGCGACTGGACGGTCAGGTCCATGTCCCCGATCTCGTCGAGGAACAGAGTGCCGCCGTCCGCCTCCTCGAAGAGGCCCGGCTTGGCGTTCTTGGCGTCGGTGAAGGCCCCCTTGGCGTGGCCGAACAGCTCGTCCTCCACCAGGTGATGGGGGATCGCGGCGCAGTTGATCTTGATGAACGCCTTGGCGCTGCGCGCGCTCTGCTGGTGCAGCGCGCTCGCCACCAGCTCCTTGCCCGTGCCGCTCTCGCCCGCGATCAGGATGCGGGCGTCGGTGACCGCGGCGCGGGCGATCTTGCGCCGCATCTCCTCGATCGCCGGCGAGCTGCCGAGGATCTCGGACTCTCCCCGCAGATCGGCCTTGAGCGAGGCGACCTCGCGTTTCAGGGCCTGATGCTCCAGCGTGTTGCGGATCGCCTGCAGGAGGCGCTCGCGGCTGAACGGCTTCTCGATGAAGTCATGAACGCCGAGCCGCAGGGCCTCGACCGTCTCGCTGATCGACGCCTCGCCCGAAATGATGATGGTCGGCGGGAAGCGCTTCGCCGCCGCCAGCCGCCGCACCAGGTCGACACCGCTCATCGCGCGCAGGCGGACGTCCAGGAGCAGCAGCTCGGGGAGAGTCTTTGTTGGATCCTCCAGGTAGGCCGACGCCTCCTCGGCCGAGGCCATGGCCTGGGGGGCGTACCCCTCCTCGCGGAGCTGGAGGAGGAGGCTCGCGCGGATCTTTTCGTCATCCTCGACAATCAACAATCTGCTCATGCCGCGGCATCCTCCAGCTTGCGGGGAAAGGTGAGACGGAAGCTCGCGCCCGCGCCGGAGCTCGCCTGCAGCTCCAGATCGCCGCCGTGGTCGAGCAGGATTTTTTTCGAGATGGCGAGCCCGAGCCCCATGCCCTCGCCGACCTGGCGAGTGGTGGCGTAGGGCTCGAAGAGGCGGGGCCGGATCTCGGGCGCGATACCGGGGCCGTCGTCCGCGACTTCCAGGAAGACGCCGCCGCGCCCGGCCTCGCCGGCGCGCAGGGTCACCGTGCCACGGCCGTTTTCCTGCGAACCGGCGCTCAGGGAGCGGATGGCGAGCGCGCTGTTGTCGCAGAGGTTTACCAGCACCTGGCGGAGCATGTCGCGATCGAGAGCCGCCGGCAGGGGAGCCGCCGAGGGCTCGAAGCGAAGGTCGAGATTCGGCCAGGCGGCGGCGAAAGTGGCGACGAACTCCTGGACCACGGCGCCGAGGTCGTGCACCTGCGCCCGGGGCTGCGGCAGGCGGGCGAAGGAGGTGAATTGCTGGGTGAAGCGGCCGAGCCGTTCGAGCTCCTCGCCGACGCTGGCCGCCACCTGCCGCGCCTCGTCGAGCCCCTCGCCGCCGAGCAGCCGTTCGAGGCGGGCCAGCTCCAGACGCGCGGCGGTGAGCGGCGTCCGCATCTCGTGAGCGTGCCGGCGGGCGGTCTCCTGCCAGCCGGAGAGGTTCCTGAGATAGGCCAGGCGCTTGCGGTCGCGCGCCATGGCCCGCGAGGTGTCCTCGATCATGCCGGCGATCCTTCCGACCGTGTCCCGGCCGCGGTCCCCGATCTCCAGGCTCTCCTGGCCGTCCGACAGCGCGATCAGGCCGAGCCGTAGCCGTTCCAGACGGGAATCCAGGCGCCGTTGGCGAAGGAGGTGGAACCCGCCGGCCACGGCGAGGACGGCGAAGACGGCGGCGAGCAGGATCGTCTCCCAGCGCCGCGCGATCCCCTCGTGATTGTGCTCGAGGATGCGGAGGTGGTTGAGCAGCCCCTGCGTGGCCTCGAAACGTGATCGGTACTCCTCCCGGAGCTCGGGGTCCTGCCGGGCGAGGGTTTTCTGGTCCCTCATCGAGCGCTCCAGGGTGGAGACGATCTCCGGCTGCACCCCCAGCCGGAACCAGGGCCCGGAGATCTCGCGATCGAACAGCCAGAGCACCACGGCGGCGGCGAGCAGCATCCCGGAGAGGGTCACGAGGGCGGAGCGGACGTTCATTTCTTCTTCCCCGGAGGAACCGGCAGCCGCCACGAGTATTCGAGCAGGGCGGGCCTGCCGATCGAGGTGGCCATCAACAGATTGATCACCTGGCCGAACGACTCGGGCTGATCCTCGACGGCTTCGGACACCGCTCCGGCACTGCCGGACTTCTCGGCCGAGAGCGCCTGGGAGAACCAGCGCTGGGTGTCGAGCTGCTCGGCTTGGGAGAAGGGGATCACCCGCAACGCCACCTCGACGCTGGCGAGACCGGTCGCGGCGGGCCCCCGGATCAGCACCAGCCGGGCGTCCCGCCACCATTCGGCGAGGCGCTCGAAGGAGGGGAGGGTCACCCGCGCGGCGTGGCCCGTGGCATCGATCCGCGTCACGATGTAGATCTCGTCCCACAGGTCGTAGCGGACATCGACGCGGGCGGCGCCCTTGATCTTGCCGCCGGCCGCGTTCCGGCCGCTCGCCTCGAAGGCGAAGCTGGTGGTGAGGCCGGTGCCGAGCTGCTTGCGAACCTCCTCCTCGTTGAAAATGGGGGGCAGGCGGGAGAGCACGACCCCCTCCCGCGCTCCTTCGATCGCCGGCGCCTGCACCGCCCCGAGGGGGGCGGCGGCCAGCAGCAGAAGGAGAAGCGCCCAGGGCGCCAGGACCCATTTCACGGAAAGATGCTTCCCAGGTCTAGATACGTAAAGGTGGCGCGCACCCGCCCCCACTGGTTGCGGAAGACCAGTCCCAGGGAGGCCGCGAACCGCCGGAGCGGGCTGGGGCCGAGATCGAAACGGTTGGACTCGATCCCCATCTCGACCCCCGTCTCAAGCCGCAGGTCGGTGAAGTTGCTGGCCTTCCGGGTGCGCTTGAGGGTCATGGCGTGCTGGAATCCGACCGAGCCGCCGACCGTATCGAGATCCAGCGAGGAGATGACTTGGTCCTGCCCGGGCAGGACCAGATTCTCCAGCCGGGATCGACCCTGGAAGAGGCGGCTCGTCAGCGACAATGTCTGCCGCTGTCCGACCGGCCAGTGCCGGATCCAGGAGACCGCGGCCACGAGGTCCTCGGCATGCGAGGGGGGGAACACAGTCTCGTGGATGCCCTGAGAGGGAGGGGGATCGAACCTGATCCCGACGAGATTCCGGCTGTCGAAGCGGGCGGCTTCAAGGCCCGCCGAGAGGCTGTAGCCACGGGTGGGGAGGAGCGGATCGTCGCTGGTGTCAAGGACCCACTTCACCTCCGCCCGGCGATAGTCGAGGGTACCCCGGCCCTGGAAGACCGCCTGCTCCGGCGGGGAGTCGACGAGGAGAACCCTCCCCCGGGTGCCAGCGTCGCCCCGGCGCTCGCTGAGGGAGATCTGGACGGACTGGCGCCGCCCCAACGGGACCGCGATTCCCAGGGAGAGCTTTTCGGAGCTTTGGAACGACCAGGAGGAGAAGGTCGGATCGAGCGCCAGAGGGAGCACCTCGCGGACGCAGCATTCGTTGCGCGAGTAGCCGGCGCTGGCGAGGATGCCGTGATGGAAGAGGTCGTACTGGGTGAAGCCGGCCTGGATCCCCTCCTCACTGTCCAGCGCGCCGAAGAGAACCCCCGAGCGCCCCACGAACAGCCGGGCCCCCACGAGCCCCTGGAGCGTGGTGCTGGATTCCATCGAGGGGTCGGTGGTGAACGAATCCTCCTCCAGATCGAGCGGCTCGCCGAACTGGAAAGCGTGGACCGAGGTGTCGAAGAAGAACCAGCGCGCGGGCTTGGCCTCGATGACCAGCTCATAGGCCCCGCGTCGGCTCCCCCTGCGCAGGGCGAAGCTGGCGTCGAGGACGAACGGCAAGCGGTGAATGCGGTAGATCGCCAGCCGGAGCTGCTCCTCGGTGTAGGTCCCCCCCTCGCGCAGGAGCGTCTCCGACCGGATGATGTTGGCCGCCGCCTGCTTCGGCCCCTCGACGGTGATCTTCTCGATCAGGAAGCGGTCCGTCTCCTGCAGCGTGGATGGCTCTTCTTCCTGGCCCCAGGCGGGGAGGGCGGTGAAGAGGAGCAGCAGGAGGAGTGGACGGACGCAGAGCATCTTCAACTTCGGTACCCCCAGAAACAGCTACGGGCCGCCATGGCCTAGGTTGCCAAGCTCTGCCTAGGGCAAGGACGGTGCCGGGCGCGCTCGCCGCCAGGCGCCCCTCTGCAAATACCAGCAACGAAGTGTGTTACGCGTTTCCCTCAAGACCATGGGAGCGGCGAGAGGGCTGTGGAATCCTCGATTCCTCCTCGAAGGAGTATGAGGAAGCATACACCCTGTCGGAAAGGGGAGGAACGCGTCAGAAGGCGCGAGGCTGGAAAGTTTCGGGGACCCGGATCTCGAAGGTGTCGTCGTGGATGTTCGCCAAGTAGATCCCCTGGCTCAAAACCCGCTCCCGCAGGTCTTCGGGAGTGTCCACCGCGGCGAGGATGCCATAGACCTTCTTGTCTTCGTGACCGGGGTAGAACTCGTGGAATTCGCGGAGGATGCGAAGCATCTGCTGGAGACCGTCCTCCCGCAGATGGCTCTTGACCTCGACGACGTAGACCTCGTTCACCTCGCGGTTGGCGTATGCCAGGACATCGATCTCCAGGCTCCGGCCGTTCTTGCGGGCGATGTTCCGCACCGAGACGACATCCATCCCAAACCGCTGGCGGAGAATTTTCTGCATGGAAGGGAAGGCCATCCCTTCCGTGAAGCCGCCGAACTTCTGCCCCAGCCCGCCGAGCTGCTTGCCGAGCTCTTCAATCTGCCGGTCGGTTTTGGCTTGGCTTTCCCGAATCTGGCGGCCCGTTTCGGCCTGTTGAACCGCCAGGCTGGCGACGAATTCTTTAAGCTCCAGATTGGTCATGACTGACGCTCCGTCTCGCTTTCCGGGACGCGGCTTTCCGCGACCTCAAGTCTAACATGGCCTTCGACGCACCTGTGGAGGTTCCGCTCGGACGCGATTTCTACCACAGGAGAGACGCCATGAGAAGCGGTACCCCCGCAAGCGCCGCGCCGAGGCGCCGGACGTCACCCCCGCGTCAGCCGGGCGACCGCCCGCTTGATGCCGCCGAGGGTGAGGTCCTCCATGTGGAAGACCTCGGCGATCCTGTGGATCGTCGCGCGGCCGTAGGCGTTCGGCCAGAGCTCCTTGGGGATGGGATTGAGCCAGGCGGCGTGGCGGAAGCGGTCGCGCAGGCGCTCGAGCCAGCGCAGGCTCGACTCCCTGTCGTCCACGCCATAATCCTCGCCAAAATAGATCGATCCGCTCGGATAGACGAGCTCCTCGGGGGCCATCGAGGCATCGCCGACGATGATCAGACGGGTGTCTTGCGAGCGCTTCAGCAGCTCGGCGGTGGCGAGAGGCTGCCGGCGTTGCGCGTCCTTGTAGACCGAGCCGTAGATCGTGTTGTGGAAGAAATAGGTGTGGCAGCGTTTGATGCGGTCGCGCACCTTGGCGAACAGCAGCCGGGTCAATTCGACGTGAGGGAGCATCGAGGTGCCGCCGTTGTCGATCAGCAAAACCACTTCGATGCGGTCGAGCAGATCGCGGCGGAAGACGAGATCGATCTCGCCGCCGTTCCTGGCGCTCTGATAGATCGTGGCGTCGAGGTCGAGCTGATCACGCGGTCCCGCTGGCGTCAGCTTCTTCAGCGATGTGAGGGCCTGAGCGAGGTTGCCGCCGCTCAAGGTGTTGGAATCCGAATAATCGACGTAGCGCCGCTCACCGATCACTTTCGTCGCGGAGAGCTTGCCGCCTTCGCCAAAAACCCGAACTCCTCCCTTTGAGTTTCCCGAGTGCCCGAACGGGGAGTTGCCGCCGGTACCTACCCACCGGCTGCCGCCGTGATGCTCCTCCATCTGCTTGCGCACGGTCTCCCAGAAACGTTTCATCAGCTCGCCGGCCGGGAAGGTCCAGAGCGCCTGCGGCGGCAGCTCCCCCTTGCGGACCGCCTCCTTCAGCCACCGCCGGAACTGCGGCGTGTTGAGCAGCTCCGGATCCCCCTCGGCCACGCGCGGAAGATCGATGCCGTAGAAGTGGAAGGCGAACGCCCGCTCATAGGCGTCCATGTGCTCGACCCGGCGGACGAAGCAGAGGCGGGCGAACACGAACAGCGAATCGAGCTCCGGCGCGAGCCCCCGCTCCATGCCTTTATAGAAGTCGATCGTATCCGTCAGGCTGACCGGCACGCCGTAGTCGCGCAGCAGGAGGATGAAGCCGTCGAGGAACATTCCGGATCACGTTTTGGATCAATTGACCCGCGCCCGCTTGCCCCCGCCGCGGAAGGCGAGGATGTCCTCCGTCCGCTTGAGCAGCGTGCCGACGAAGGGGACGTTCAGGCGGTCGGGCGTGATCCGCGCGTGGTTGAGGGCGCCCAGCCAGTTGAGCAGCTCGCTGGTGGCCGGCGGCTTCTCGTACCCCCGCTGCCGCAGCTCGTAGAAGATGCCGAGCGCGGAGTCGAGCAGCCCCTGGTCGAGATCGGGGAAGTGGAGCTTGACGATCTCCCGCATCTGCTCCGGGTTGGGGAAGGCGATGTAGTGGCAGAAGCAGCGCCGCAGGAACGGATCGGACAGCTCCCGCTTGGCGTTCGAGGTGAGGATGAGCACCGGCCGGATCTTCGCCCCTACGATCTGGTTGACCTCGCGGATCGTGAACTCGCAGTCCTCGAGCACGTCGAGGAGGTTGTCCTGGATGTCGGACTCGGTCTTGTCGATCTCGTCGAGCAGGAGGACGACGCGCTGCTCGCTGCGGAAGGCGCGACCGATCGGCCCCCAGATCACGTAATCGAAGAAGTTGTTGACCTCCCGGCCGGTGCCGGAGGTGCCGAAGCGGGCGTCGTTGAGGCGCAGGACGGTGTCCTGGACATAGCAGGCCTCCTCGCCCTTGATGGTCGACTTGCAGCGCAGCGTCTCGATCGGCAAGCCCAGCGAGCGGCTGATCTCGAAGGCGAGCTGCGTCTTGCCGGTGCCGGCCTCGCCGGTCAGCAGCAGCGGCTTCTCCATCGCGATCGCCATGTTGACGATGGCGCCCAGCTCGGGGTCGAGGTAGTAGCGTTCGGTTCCCTGAAATTCCATGCGGTCTCTCCCGGCGGCCCGTCGCGGGCCGCAGGAGAGGGAGTCTAGCAGAGGGTGCCGGGAGCCCTTCTCACATCAGGCCGGGCCGGGGAGGATCGTTGCGCGGAGCGGCGTCCGCCGACGGGATCTTGCCGCGGTTGAACCAGTCGACACAGCTTTTCTCGATCCGGACGAGGATCACCAGCACGCCCAGGGTGAGGGCGAACGCCGTCAGGGCGGTCAGCCACTGGCCGGCGCCGCAGGCGATCCCGAGACAGGCGACCATCCAGATCGAGGCGGCGGTCGTCAGGCCGTGGACGCTCTGGTGGGAGTCGTCGCGCAGGATGACGCCGCCGCCGAGAAAGCCGATCCCGGCCATCACTCCCTGAATTACGCGGAGCACGGAGGCGCCATCCATCCGTGCTCCCGAAGTGGCGAGCTCGACGGCGACGAGGGTGATCAGGGAGGCGCCGAGGGCGACGAGCGCATGGGTCCGCATCCCCGCGGGCTTGCCGTGGATCTCGCGGTTGAGGCCGAGCGCGGTGCCGATGAGGGTAGCGACGACGAGGCGGAGGAGGATCTCTCCCGGACCGATCAGGAATTCGCCGCTCGTCATCGGCATGGCGTCACTTCACCTTCATCGCGCGCGTGAACGCGTCCGGCTGGCGATCCTGCGGGTCGAGGCGCGAGGGGCTGAAGGTGGCGATCCAGAGCGGGTAGAAGGTCTTCGCGGACGCGGTCAGCCCCTGATAATCGCCGAGGAAGAAGCCCTCCGACGTGGCCGCATAGCGCAGGTCCCAGGAGGTCGCGGTCACGCGCAGGTTCTTGGCGAACTGCTGGCCGCCGTTCTTCGACACCGCGAGGTACTCGTCCACCAGGATGCGCGAGGGATTGTTGCGCAGTGAGTAGTAGGAGACCCCCACCCAACCCTCGGGGCTCACCGCCACGGCGGGCGTGAAGCTGGCGGCGTCCCCCGGCCCATCCGAGACGCGCTGGGGCGCGCTCCAGGTCTGGCCGCCGTCCGTCGAGCGGGAGAGCACGATCTGCGACGTGCCCAGAGTGAAGCGGTTGTCCTGCCAGGCGACGTAGAGCGCCCCGGTGCGGCTGTCGATCGCCGCCTCCGGGAGGCCCCCGCCCGTGCGCGACCCCGCGACGCCGACCGTCCGGACATCGGAGATCTCGACCGGCGCGCTCCAGGTGCGGCCGCCGTCCGTGGAGCGGGCCGCCCGCAGAGTGGCCCGGCTTCCGTAGTTGAGCCAGACGGCATGGACGACCCCTCCCGGCCCGACGAGCGGCAGGATACCGATGCTCTCCCCCTGGACGTCGAGGATGGCGCCATTCGCGAACGAGTGGCCACCGTCGTCGGAGTAGGTGAGGAGCACCGGTTGCTGCCGCGCCGGCGAGATCGAGTCCCAGCCGACGTAGAGCCGCCCCTTGTAGGGACTGTCGTTCCGGTTGTCGACGATGATGGCTTCCTTGTCGTCGAAGTTCTGGGTGCCGCTGTGGACGGCCACCGGATCGCCCCAGGTCAGCCCGCCGTCCTCGGAGGTCGAGATGTAGACGCCGTTGCGCGGGCTCGTCTCGTCGAAGCCTAGGGAGGCGAAGTACGCGCGGCCGCCCGGGCCGAAGGCCACCCAGGGGTCCGACGTGCGCTGGTACGGCCCGCCGGAGGCCGCGGCCACCTTGGGGATGAGGGTCTCCCGCCAGGTCTTCCCTCCATTGAAGGAGACGGCGGCGGTGAGCGCGCGGCACCCGCCATCCTGGAAGCGGTCCTCCTGATAGCCGGCGAGGAGGTGCTTGGGGTTCTCGGGATCGACGGCGAAGAACGGCTCCGTCTCGGTCTCCGGCTGGGCGGGGCCGGTGATGGGATC
Organism: Thermoanaerobaculia bacterium; assembly: GCA_035490435.1. GTDB lineage: Bacteria > Acidobacteriota > Thermoanaerobaculia > Multivoradales > UBA5704 > DATARR01. The sequence continues at coordinate 409,635 of DATHEF010000078.1, read as the reverse complement.
GAGGATGTCGGCGCTCACCCGGACCACTCCCTTCGGGATGCCGCTGCGGGGCGGGCGGGTCGCGGCCAGCTTATCGAGGAACTCCCGGAGCTGCCGCGGATCCTCCGGCCCGAGCATCCCGAGGTTCTCCGGCGTGCGAGCCCCCCACGCCATCTGCTCTTCGAGCCAGCGGCTGCGGGAGAAGGCGGGCTCATCCGCGGCGGAGCTCCAGCCGGTCAGCGAGAGGAGGAAGGGGATCAGGGCGAGGAGGGGTGCTATTTTTTTCATTTTATTGATCCAGGAAGCCAGATTCCATCCTCGATTCTAAACGATTATCGTCCTACGGGCACGTCGCGAAGGCACCGACGTCCGTCACCGCCGGCGACCGCTGGCCCAGCGGGTTCTCGTAGCGCGCGGTCCGGCCCGTCCGGGTGTCGGTCACGGTCAGCGTATAGGCGACGTTCGTGCTGCCGGCCGCGAAGACCCAGTAGCGGCCGTTGACCGCGCAGCCGTCGAGTACCTTGACCAGCAGCTCCCAGTTGTCCGGGCTGAAGAACCAGAAGAGCCCGGAGCCGTCCGCGGCGGGGGCGGCGGCCGTGCCGGCTCCGGTGGCGCCGTCGAAGCTCCGCCAGTTCGCCTCGACCTTGAAACGCCCCTGATAGAGCGGGAGGCTGGTGACACCGAGGGGGTGATGACAGCCGCCGCTCCCGCTGTCCGCGAAGCGACCGCCGGTATTCTCGGAAAGCGGGAGGAAGTCCCAGTCGTAGCCGTCGGCGCGGAGCCGGAGCTTCAGCACGCCGAGATCCTGGGCATTACGCGCTTCGCTGTTCGGGCGGACGGTGGCGAACGGGCGGGTCTCCCGGCCGCCGGTGCCGACCACGAACTGCCGGATGCCGTGCTCCGGATCCGCCTGGCCGGACGGGTTCTGCGGCGCGAAACGCTCGTAGTCGTGATCGTGTCCCACCAGCACCACGTCCGCTCCGGCGGCGTAGAGGGTCCGCCAGAAGGTGTCGAAGGTGGCGTCGTCGCCGTGCTGCCCCGAGGAGAAGCGGGGGTGATGCCAGTAGGCGAGCGTGCAGGCCCGGGGGTGGGCGGCGAGGTCGTCGGCCAGCCAGCGGAGCTGCGCCGAGCCGGGGCCGCAGCCGCCGACGTCGGCGCAGTTGGAATTGAGGACGACGACGTGCCAGGTGCCGAGCTCGTAGCTGTACCACCCCTGGGAGCGCGCGCCCGCCGCCGCTCCGAAGTAATCGAAATAGCCGGTGGCGCTGGGGGTCTGATACTCGTGATTGCCGGCCGCCGGCCGCAGGATCGGCTTCAGCCTCCCCCAGGTCGGGGCGAAAGACGTCTGGTAGGCCGCGAGAGAGCCGTCGTAATACTGGTTATCCCCGAGCAGGAGCACGGCGTCGAAGCCGGCCCCCACCAGCAGGTTCGAGGTGTCCCGCATCCGGCAGGCGACGGCGGTGCCGTTCCCCCCGTTGTAGCTCGGGTCCGCGGGATCACAGGCGATGTCCCCCGCCGCCGCGATCACGGGATCGGCGGCCCGTGCGGCCGGAGCCAGGGCGGCCAGCAGCAGGAAGATGGCGCGAAGGCGGCAAGGCATGCGTGGCCCTAGGGCACCGTGACCGTCACGACCTCCGAGTAGGTGCTGACGTCCTTCTTGAATTTCGCCCGGATTCTGAAAGTGTTGGGGCCGGGCTTCAGCTTGGTTATCGTGACGCTGGTCGAGTTGGCGGGCAGCGACTTCACCTGCTTGAACTTGCCGGTCGGCAGGCGCTGCTCCACGAGCCAGTTCTTCTCCGTCGAGAAGGGGTCGGTCCAGGAGAGGGTCGCGCTGGCGGTGCCCGCTTGGCCGGTCAGATCGTAGGCATCGCCGGTGATCGCGAGGCAGCTCGGGCCGACCGTGTCGACGAAGCCGCGGATGACCTGCTCCACGCGCTGGCTGTCGCGCCCGAAACGTCCGGGCTCTCCCATCGAGAAAGCGGCTCCGGCGCAGTAGCTCATCACCGAGCCGCCATCCTCGGGCGTCGACTCCGGGCCCTGGTAGCATCGTGCCTCGCCCGTATGGCACATGTCGATCGGAGGGTTGTAACAGTGGGTGTGTGCCGATCCGAAAATGTGACCCAGCTCATGGGCCGTGACCAGGGTGTCGCGCGTCCGCTTCTCCACCACGACGATGCCGTAAGGGCCATAGGAGCAAGCGGAGGGGCGTTCCGAATAATCGCAGAGGCTGGAACGCCAGGCCTGGCCGCTGATTTCGTTGGAGGTCTTGCCGGTGAAGAAGACCGCCGCGTTGCGCGGGTAATCCTTGGCCGGCCGTAACCTTTGCCAGTAGTTGCCGAACTCGCAGAGCACTTCCGCGTTCTCGCCGCTGTGGGGGTTCGGCGCGTTCCAGGGATCGTCGGGCGTCGTGTAGAGGGAGATGCTGGTGATCGCCAGTGAGACGCCGAGCTGCCGGAAGTAGAGCTCAGAAACACCGCCGATCATCGAGGCGATATAGGCTGTGGCGTCGTTTACGTTGCCGAATTTATTGAACAGCTCATAGTCGGAGTCGATGGCGAGGGTCGCCAGATACTCGGTGCCCGGAGGGACCACGACCTTCTTCTTTTCCGGACTGGCCGCTCTGGCCGAGCCAGCGGGGGGCTCCAGGACATCCGACAGGGCGCCCTTCGCCAGGGACTCGAGCTCCGCCGGTCGCACCACGGCCGAGCGGGCGACCGAGCTCTTGGTCAGGCCCGCCGGCAGGGCGATCTCGTAGAACCGGGTGCCGTCGGCGATATAGCCGCTCCAGGCCCCGGTCGAGTTGTTGACGGTCAGTGCCACCGATGAGCGCGGCCACTCCTCGACGGTGCCACGGAGCAGCGTCAGTTGGGCCGCGGCCTCGTTCCCGCGGTCGCGGCCGTCGACGTAAAGGTGAAAATCGGCGGCGAACAGGGGTGCCGTCTCGAGAGCGAGAGTCAGGGTCTCGCCCTCGGCGCCCCGCAGCCCCGCGATACGGAACAGTGCGCCCGGAGCGCTCACCTTCGCCGCCTGTGCCACCTCGGCGGGCTTGGCGCTCACGGCATCGAAAGAGCGCAGAGGGCCTGGCCCCGCGAACGACGGCGCGGAGAACGAAAGGAAGACGGCAATCGACGCAAGCGAAAGGACAATGCGTTGTGGCACAGTGAGCTCCTTCTGAAGTATGTCTATTCTAACATCCCTCGAGGCGCGCGCCTGTCGCCGGGTGCCTCGTTGTACGATGGCGCCTGCCATGGCAGCGAAGAAGAACGACCTCGACGTCGAGCTCCAGCGCCTCTACAGCGGGCCGCTGGACACGTTCACGGCGGCCCGCAACGACCTCGCCAAGCAGCTCCGCAAGCTCGGGCACGGCCCGGACGCGAACCAGGCGAAGACGCTGGCGAAGCCCACCCCCTCGGCCTGGGCGGTCAACCTCCTGTTCGATCGCGAGCGGGAGCGGATGGACGAGCTGCTCGCGGCGGGGAAGCGGGCGCGCGCCGGGCAGCGGGAGGCGGTCTCCGGACGCGGTCCCGAGGCCCTGCGCGAGAGCCTGGGCGCGGTGCGCCGCCTGATCGACGAGCTGCGGCGCCGCGCGGCCGCCTTTCTCGCCGAGTCCGGCCGCACGGTCAGCCGGACCATGGTCGAGCGCATCGGCACCGATCTCCAGGCCCTCGCCCTGAGCCCGGCCGTGGCGGAAGAGGCGTCCCGCCGCTGGCTCGACCGCGATCTCGATCCCCCCGGCTTCGAGGTGCTGGCCGGGCTGCAGCTCGCCGGCGCTCCGGTGGTGGACATGGCAGCCCGCCGCGCTCAGCGCGAGGCCAAGACCCCGGAGAAGCGCGAGGCCCCCCGGCCGCGGCCCACACCGGTGCCCCCGCTTCCCAAGCCGAAAGGTGAGACCGAGCGGGAGAAGAAGGAGCGCGAGCGCCGCGATGCCGCCGAGCAGGCCCGCCAGGAGCGCGAGGCGGAGCGAACCCGCCGCCGGGTGGAGGTCGCCGAGGAGAAGGTCGAGCGCGCCCGCAACGAGGCGGACTCCCTGCGCGAGGAGGTCGAGGCCGCCGAGAAGGCCGCTTCCGAGGCGCGGCGCCGGGCGGAGGCCGCCGAGCTGGCCGTCAATCGGGTGCGTAGCCAAGCCGATCGAGCCGCCGAGCGGCTGGCGCGCGCCGAGGAGGAATTGAAAGAGGCGAAGGAGGGTCGATGACGATTGCACCCCTGTCAATTCCCGTCGAAGAGGTCCTCGCCGGTCCCCCCTTTCCGCCACCGGGGCGCGTCCTCGGCCATTCGCGCAAGGGGCAGGAGATCGATGGCTACCGTTTCGGCCGTGGCGACCTCCACGTCAGCCTGATTGGCGGCTGCCACGCCGACGAGCCGGTCGGCCCAGCGATGCTACGCCGTCTGGTCTCTTTCCTCGCCGAGCGGCCGGCGGATGATCCCCTGCTCGCCACGGCCACCTGGTTCGTCGTCCCCCACGTCAATCCGGACGGCGAGGAGCGCAACGCTCCCTGGAGCGCGTCGACGGTGCCGGTGGCCGATCCTCGCGGCGGAGAGGACCGCGTCTACGATCTGTCGCTTTATATGAACCATGTCCGGCGCGAGCTGCCGGGGGACGATATGGAGTTCGGCTTCCCCCGCGATCCGAAGGACAGCGAAGCGCGGCCGGAGAACCGGGCCGTGGCCGCTTTCCTCGCCGAGGGCGGGCCGTTCCATCTCCACGCGAGCTTCCACGGGATGGGCTTCGCCACCGGCCCGTGGTTTCTGATCGAAGAGGCCTGGATCGATCGCACGGCGGCTCTCCGCGATTCGATGCGAAGTCAGGTGCGGGCGATGGGATATCAGCCTTTTGATGTCGACCGCGGCGGAGAGAAAGGTTTTCATCGCATCGACGAGGGGTTCACCACCCGCCCTGATTCCCGTTCGATGGTCCGCTGGTTCGAGGAGCGCAACGATCCTGGGATGGCCGCGAAGTTCCGTCCCAGCTCCATGGAGTACGTCCGCTCGCTGGGAGGCGATCCCTTCACCATGGTCTCCGAGATGCCGCTCTTCCTGCGTCCGCTGGAAGAGGGGGAAACGGGGAGGCCCGATGATCCCCATTTCCGCGCCTTCCTCGCCCGGATCGCCGGCAAAGCTCCCGAGGAAGTGCGGACCGAGATGGAGAAGAGCGGCGTACGGGGGATGCCGATCCGCGATCAGATGCGGCTTCAGCTCGCGTTTCTCAACGCGGCGCTGGCGAGCGCGAGCGCCGCGTTCTGACCGCCGAAGGCGAAGGATTCGGAGATCGCATAGCGGGCGGCCACTGGCTCGGCCTGACGGATGAAAGCGAGCGGGAATTCGGGGTCGGTCAGGTTCCGCGAAGGGTGGGCGACGCCGTCGCGCAGGGTCAGGGCGGCCACCAGGGCCTCGATCGCGCCGCTCGCTCCCAGGGTGTGCCCCAGCAGCGACTTGGTGGAGTTGACCCGCGTCTCGCGCGGGAAGAGCTCGGCCAGCACCCGGGCCTCCACGGCGTCGTTGGCCGGCGTGCCGGTGCCGTGGGCGTTGATGTAGCCCACATCCGCAGGCGCTAGGCCGGCGTCGGCCAGGCAGAGATCCAGGGCGCGACGGATCTGCCGTCCCTCCGGCGCCATGCCCATGAGATGGTAGGCGTCCGCGGTCTCGCCGTAGCCCACGATTTCGGCCAGCACGTCCGCCCCCCGCCGGCGAGCCCTCTCCAGGTCTTCCAACACCAGGACGGCTCCTCCCCCCTCGCTGAACAGGAAGCCGCAACGCTCGCGATCGAAAGGGCGGTTGATCCGGTCCGGGGGGAGCGGGCCGGCGGCGAGTGCGCCCACGGCGTCGAAGCCGCGGAACGCGCAGCCGAACGGATCGCTGAGGAACTCGACCCCGCCGGCGAGGGCCAGGTCGCACTCCCCCTGGCGCACCGCCCGGAAAGCCTGTCCCAGGGCCACGGTGCCCGAGGCGCAGGCGCCGGCGAACGTGCGGCACGGCCCCGTGAGCCCCAGCTTGATCGAGAGGGCCGCCGCCGAGGCGTTGGGCATCGTCATCGCCACGGAGAAGGGGTTGAAGGCGCGGGGGATCGCAAGCCCTTCGAGTACGGCCGCGGCGGCGGCCGGCATCTCCAACTCCCGCAGCGAGCGGCGTGGCTGGTCGAGGACGATGAAACGGCTGCTCTCCAGGCAGGAATGGAGGCCGCCCACGCCCGTGCCCAGGAAGACCCCGGCGCGCTCGCCGTCGACGCTGGCGATCCGGTAGGCGTTGCGCCGCGGATCGGCGCTCTCCAGGGGGAGGCCGGCGCGCCGCAGGGCCTCCTCGGCGGCGAGCAGGGCGATACGGCTGGCAGGATCCAACTGCTTTCTTTCGATCCGGGTCATCAAGGGGGTCTCGCGCTCCCAGGCGCCGAGCGGGGACCAGGCGCGGGAGCGCAGGGGGGAATGGAGAGCCCAGGCGGCGGGGATCTCCTCGACCACCGTCCGCCCCTCCAGGCAGTGGCGCCAGAAGCCGTCGACGTCCGTCCCGAGGCTGCTGATCACTCCGGCCCCGGTGAGGGCCACGCGCCGGTCTGCCGCCGGCAAGCTAACCGCCGGCTCCGCCGGCCACGAGGAAGTCCACCACGGAGCGGACGGTGGTCAGGCCGGCGATGTCCTCGTCCTCCAGCGTACGGCCGAAGGCGTCCTCCAGCTCGAAGATGAGGGTGATCAGATCGATCGAGGCTACGCCGAGGTCTTCGAGCCGGTCGTCCAGGCTGATCTCGCCGCTGTCGCGGTGCAGGGTTTCAGCCAGCAACTCCCGGACCTTGAGCGATACCGCGTCGCGATTGAGGGCTTCTTCCATGATCCTGGAGAGTAGGTCAGAGGCGCTGTCCGGCGTCAAGGTCCCGCGACCCCCTACCGCCCCCGCAGCGCCTCCAGCGGATCGAGCTGCGCGGCGCGGTGGGCCGGCAGGTAGCAGGCGACGAGGGTTACGATCACCAGGCCGGCCGCGACACCGAGGAAGGTCAAGGGGTCGTCCGCGGCCACGCCGTAGAGCAGGCTCTTGAGTAGGCGGGCAAGCCCGAGGGCGCCGAGCAACCCGAGCGCGAGGCCGGTGACGACCAGAGCCATCCCCTGGCGCAACACCAGGAATTCGACGTTGCCGGGCTCGGCGCCCATCGCCATCCGGATGCCGAACTCGCGGACCCGCAGGCTCACCGTGTAGCTCAGCAGCGCGAAGAGGCCCACCACCGACACCCCGAGCCCCAGCAGGCCGAAGAGGCCGGCGATCTCGGCGTGCATCCGCTGCTGGGCGAGGCTGCGCCGCATCTGCTCGTCACAGGTCAGCAGGTCGACGATGGAGAGGTCCGGATGTGCCGCGTGGACGGCCTGGCGCAAGGCGGACGCCAGGCTGGCGGGGGAGGCGGCGGTGCGCACGATCAGGGTCAGCCGCGAATGGGAGCGCTGCTCGACGGAGAAGTAAACGGCCGGTCTTGCCGGCTCGACCGCCGAGATCGAGCGGACGTCCGCCGTCACGCCGACCACCTCGAAGACCGGGCTGGGCGCCTCACCCGGCCGCGCCGCCGGCTCGGGGATGGAGATCTGGCGCCCCAGGGCGTTGGCTTCCCCCCACAGCTTCCGCGCCAGCGAGCGGCTGATCACCACGGATGGCGAAGCGTCCCGGCGGTCCCGGCGGTCGAGCGCCCGCCCCTGGAGGAGCGGGATACCGAGGGTATCGAAATAGCCGGGTGCGACGAGGTTGTAGTCGGTGTCGATCCGCTCGTTCGGCCGGTCCGGGTTCGCCGCCTTGGTGCTGCGCGAGAATCCCGCCAGCGGCACGGAGTAGGAGAGGGTGGCGGACTCCACCCCGGGCAGCGCCGCGGCCTCCTCCAGTACCCGGCGGTAGACGGGGGTGGTCCCCTCGTCCCCCGCGCCGACACTCCGCGGCACATATAGGGATGCCATCAGGAGCTTCTCCGGCTTGAATCCGAGATCAACCCGCCCCGCGTTGTGAAGGGTTCGGACCAGCAGACTGCCGCCGAGCAGCAGGAGAACCGAGAGCCCGACCTGGGCGACGACGAGGAGCTTGCGCGCGCCCAGGGCGCCCGACGGCCCGGTGGCGCCGGCGGTGTCGGTCTTCATTGTGGCGAGGAGGTCGCCGCGCAGAATGCGGAGCGCCGGCGCCAGTCCGCAGAGCAGGCCGCACAGCAGGGCCACCCCGAGCGCGAAGAGGAAGACCGGAAGGTCGACCTTCACCACTTGGTCGCCCGCCGACCAGCCGCCGAGGCCGCCGGGGGCGGTCAGTACGTAGGCGTCGATACGGCGCGCCATCCAGAGGGCGAAGACCATTCCCAGGGCGCCGCCCGCCAGGCAGAGTACGAGGCTTTCGGAGACCACGGCTCCCACCAGCCGGCGACGGCTCGCGCCGAGCGAGGCCCGGATCCCCAACTCTCGCTGCCGTACCGTGGCGCGAGCCAGCAGCAGGTTGGCCACGTTGGCACAGGCGAGCAGGAGGAAGAGCAGCGCCGCCGCCATCAGGACGCGGGCGGCGGCGAGGTAGTTGGCATCGGACCCCGCTTCCGCGTCGAAGCGGGTGGCGGGGACGAAGGTGAGGCGGCGCTTGCCGTCCTCGAGCGGGACGGCCTCGTCCAGGGCGCGCGCGGTCCGGTTCAGGGCCTCATGGGCCTGCCGGGGGCTCACTCCTGGAGCGAGGCGGCCCAGGAGGCTCAGGATGCGCGACTCCCGCTTGGCGAGCCGCGGCACCCCGGTCACCAGGTCGGCCTGGGCGAGCGGCACATAGAGCAGGGTGGTGTGGCCGTAGCCCCGGAACCGCGCGGGGACCACGCCGACCAGGGTGAACGTCTTGCCGTTGAGCCGAAGCGGCCGGCCGACCGCGGCGGGGTCCCCACCCAGAGCCCCGGCCCAGAGCTCGTGGCTGACCACCAGGACGGGCTCGGCGCCCGGCCGGTCGTCCGCTGGCTGGAGCAGCCGGCCCATCTCCGGCCGCGTGGCGAAGAATGGGAAAAAGCCGCCGTTCACCAACTGACCCCAGGCGAACGTCGCCGTCTGGCCGTGGCCGACCGAGACGCCGAAGGGGGAGAACGCAATGAGGTCGCGCACGGCGGTCTGCTGCCGCTGGAGGTCGAGGTATTCGGGGTAGGAGGTGCCGGCGCGGGGCTCCTCGGGAGTCCCGTTGTAGACCCAGACCACGCGCTCGGGGCTCGGGGCGTCGATCTTCGGCCAGAGGATCGCGGCGAGATAGGCGAAGAGCGCCGTGCTGGCCCCGATCCCCAGCGCCAGCGTCAGCGCCACGATCAGCGCCATTCCCGGCTGGCGGGCGAACGAGCGCAGTGTGACTTCCAGGTGCTTGGCGAGTTCCCTCATGACCTTGCCTCCTTGTCGCTGCTCGGAGGGTAAGGGGGAGGGAGGTCAAAGTTGCGGGCGGCTCTCGTACCAGTCCAGCGGCCGGCGCAGCTTGAGATTCCGCTTGCCGTCGCGCAGCTCGATTCCCGCCGCCAGACGGCCGTAGCGAACGTACAGGTCCCCCAACCTCTGAGTCTTGGAGAAGATCATACGGGATCTCACCTCCAGCGAACCCCCCGTGGCCTGCAGCGATTCGACCTGGACCTTGCCTTCCCCGACCTTCACCACCCCACGCGCCGTGATGTTCTCGACGTTCAGCACGTCGTCGAACCAGCGCAGGAGCCGGCTCCGCTCGGCGAACAACGTGAGCAGAGGGCCCGAGCTCTTCATGTCGATCTTCCCCTCCCCGCGCAGCGAGAGGGGGGTGCCCCAGGCGATCGAGCCGCCGCTGAGCTCGGCGCGCGCCCACCAGTCGGGGATCTCCTTGCCGTCCTGGTCCTCTACGTTCCGGTACGTCACGCCGTCCAGCGCCAGCCGGGTGCCCCGGAGATCGAACCGGCGGCTGGCGAAGTCGGGGCTGACGAGCGGCGCGTCGAGGGCGAGCCGGCCGCTGAGCTCGAGGTTCTGGAAGCGGACCCGCGCGGCGTCGGAGGTGAGCACGGCGGTGCCCCGCGTCCGGTTCGTCGCGGTCGAGGCCTCGAGATGCAGGCGCGCCCGCCCGCGGCCGGAGACGATCCAGAGCCCGGCCTCGCGCGGCAGCAAGGCGTCGTAGACGGTGAGGTCCGGCACCTCGGCGTCCGGCATGTCGAGCGTGGCGTCGAAGTCCGGCATCGGCGCCGTGAGGTCGAGGGCCGTGGGGGTCACGGCGGCGAGCTGAAGGCCCCGCCCGCGGATGTAGTCCGGCCGCCCCGGCTGCTTCAGGTCCTCGAGGACGAAGCGATCGAAGCGGACCCGCAGCGCCGTGCGCGGAGAGCCCGCCCCCCTCGGCTCCACGGCGACCAGGACGCTGCCCCGCCCGGTGGCCAGGCTGTCGAAAATCGTGGCCTGGATGGGGGAGGCCCCCACCGCGATCCGGGTGCCGGGAGTGAGCCGGCCATGATCGAGCCGCACGTCGGCGTTCAGGCTCCCCTGCCCCTTCAGATCCAGCCAGGCGGTTTTCGCGAGATAGGAGTGGAGGAATCCCAGCGAGGAGATGCGGGCCTTCAGGGCCGCCGTGCCGCTGACATGGCGCAGGAAGGCGAGCCCGGAGGTCTGACCGAGGATCGAGGGCTCGATCCGCACGTCGGCCTTGACCGAGAGGGCCTGCGCCACCGTCGCGCCCGCCGCCTGGAAGCGGCCCGCCGGCATCCTGAGCGCAGCTCGCTGGACGTCGAGGGTCCCGTCCGGTTCGTAAGAGAAGGTGAAATCGGCCTGGGAGTCGCCGGCGAGGAGGGAATCGCCGAGGGCGATTTCGTGGATCCGGTCGAGATGGGTGTCCGCCATCCGAACCGACCAGGGCGGGCGCGCCTCCTGGCCGGCGGAGGGGGGCTTGGCGAAGCTCAGACGGGCGGAGACGCCGTCCCCCCGCAGCCCCTCGACGTCGATCTGACGCGCGAGGAGCCCGGCAAGATCGATCCGGCCGCTGGCGTGATCGAGCGTCGCCTTGAGGGTGGCGCGGGTACCCGGAGCCTCGATCCAGACCCCGGACGCCCGTACGTCGCTGGTCAAGGGGAGGGTGACGGGAGGCTTCCTCGGGTCCCGGAGGTCGCGGGCGGTGGCGAAGATCCGGCTGAGGCGCGTCTCCGGGCTGGTCGACGCCACCGAGAGCTCGGCGGCACGGAAGAGCGGGGGGAGCCCCCGCCGGCGTCCGGCCGTGAACCCCTGGGCGTCCATCCCGATCCGGAAGAGCGTTCCGCCCGGACCGTTCGTGACCGCCGTGGTGAACGCGAAAGGGGACTTGGAGCCGGCCGCGGGCGCGGTGACGTCGAACCGGCTTCCCGGCATCAGCCGCCCCTGCTCGAAGCGCAGATCGGCGATGAGCGCTCCCGGCGTCCTGTGGCCGGTCTTCACCATCCCCGAGCTCTCCAGGAAGGGGAGGTCCGGCACCTCTCCTCGCGCCATCAGCGAGCCGGAGAGGAAATCGAACCCTTCCATCCCCGGGTGCTCGCGGGGCGTGTAGGGGCCCAGGCTCGCCGAGCCTTCGAGATCGACGCCGCTGGCGACAGCGTCCTTGCCGAGGGCGAGCCGGGCGGCGGGCATGCGGACGCGGGAGGGCTCCAGCCGGAAGCTCCGGCCGATGACCACCGAGAAGGCCCCCTCGACGCGGCCGTCGCCGGCCAGATGGACGTCGTTGAAGTCGAACCCGCGGACGTGATCGAGAAAAACCCGCTCGAAGCGCAGGGTCCAGGGGCGGTAGCTCCTGTAGACGCGGCCGTCGTCCTTCTTCTTCTCCGCCGCGCGGTCGGCCGCCGTCTTCTGACCGGGGCCGCGCAGCACCCGCGACCGCACCTCCTCGCCGTGGAATTCGGTCAGCAGGAAGGTGCGGTGGAGCAGCCGGGGGAGATCGATCCAGCCGCGCGCCCGCTCCGCGGTCACAAACCAGGTGACCTCGTTGACGTGGCCGCGGAGCCGCAGACCGCGCACCCGCACGTAGCCGGGCCAGGGGCTCCACGCCGAGGACCAGCCGATCTGAAACCGTTCCGGCCGGCGGTTGAAGGCCCGGGGCGCCAGCGGCGAGTTGAGGAACAGGTTCACCGCCAGCAGGTAGAGGCCCGCCAGCAGGAGCACCACGAGAAGGATTCGCTTCAGCCAGATTCGCACGCGGCGGGGGTCTTAAGCGGAAAGCGTGCCAAGTCCCGCGGCCAGTTTTTTTGTCTATGTTAAAGTTGGATTATCTGCACAAAGGAGAATTCCATGTCAATCCGACGAATCATCCTGCTGGTCCTCGCCGCCGCACTGGTGTCCCAGGCGGCTCTGGCCGCCGGTCCCTACCAGATCACGGGCACTTCCAAGACGCGGGACCACGGCATCGTCCGCACCGAGTACACCGTCAAGGCGGGAGCCCACCCGCTGGACCGTTTCAAGATGATCCGCGTGGCCAGGGATATTCCGGCCAGTCAATTCAACGGCACCATCGTTTTCCTGCCGCCGCTCGGCACCACGTTCAGCTTCTACGAGCAGCGCGACCCCAACGGCGCCTTCGGGTCCTCGATCGCCGAGTATTTCGCCCAGCGGAACTTCGACGTCTACGGCTACTCCCCCCGTTACGAGGGGATTCCGGCCGGGACCTGCGAGGCGGGCGTCCTCGACTGCTCGATCATGGGCACCTGGGACATGGCCTCGCAGGTGGACGACATCACCTTCATCCGCTCGCGGATCGAGATCCTCCATCCCGGCACCAAAATCGTCACCGGCGGCGCCTCCCTCGGCGGCATCCTCGCCTTGGCCGTGGCCAACGCCCATCCGAACGATTGGGACGGCATCATTCCCTGGGAGGGGATGCTCTACAGCAAGAACCCGCAGGTGCGCTCGATCAACCAGGGCTACTGCACCACGCTCGAGGCCCAGCTCGCCGCCGGGCTGGTCTATGACGGCGTCGGGACCAATGTCTTCAAGACGGCCAACGAGCTGTCGCGCACGACCCCCGGCGGGTTGACCCCGATCCCCCTCTTTCCGCCCAACCTGACCAATCATCAGACGCTGGTGGCGATCGTCAGCGTGCCCACCCCGGGTCCGGCGACGATGCCGGCGCCCAACTACGTGTTGATGACCGGCAGCGTGGCCGAGGACCGGCTGTTCAACGCCTCCGAGGCGAGGATCTACGACGACGTGTCCCGTTTCATCTCCTACGTGCCGCTGCCGCTGGTGCGGGACGTCAGTTGCTCGCTGGCGGGGGTGGAGAACCAGTACACGGCCAACCTCGGCAACTTCCATGGCGCGGTGCTGGCGATCGGCGGCGGGCACGGTTTCGGACCCTACATGGCGGACCAGCTCGCCCAGATCGGCTCGACCGACAAGACGTTCCGCCTCGAGCCCGCCTTTGGCCATATCGACCACTTCATGACTCCCCAGCACCGGAAGTTCGTGGAGGAGCCGATCTTCCGGTGGATGAAGCGGCTGTTCAGCGGACAGTAGGGCAAGGCAACTCGGGCCGGTTCGTCCGACGAACCGGCCCCGCTATTCCAGGACTTCGAACAGGTCGATGTCTTTTCTGAGGATGTCGTTGATGAGCTGGCTGACCTCAACGCCCTTGGAAGTGGCCCTTTTGCTCAGAAAGGTGAGGACGTCCTTGTCGAGGTAGATGGGGAGATTGAATTTGGCGTCCTGACGATAGAACTTGCCGCGCTCCCCCTTGGAGAAATCGTATTCGCGCTTCATAGATTTGCCTCGTAGTCCTTCAGTTCTCTCCTTGTTGCCCTACGTGCGGAGATGATGCGAATGGTGGCTTCATCCCCGCTGCTCAGCTCGCGAAAAGTATGGACCACAACCATGACGGTGCCTTCGGCTGTTGACCCCACGGTGATCCAACGCTCTTCTTCTTCGGAATGATCTTCATCAAATACCGATATCGCCCTTGAGTCACGAAAAACGTTGGTCGCCTGCTCGAAGCTGATGCCGTGTTTTTCTGATTCCCCTTGGCTTTGGCCGGGTCCCACTCGAAATTGAACTGGATCGTCACGGTGTTCTCGAGCGGGGGCCGGTCTGTTCAAGGTCTCTATTCTCGGGGATGGAGGCGGTTCGAGTCAAAGGGCCGGAGAAAGGCGGGCGCCGAACGGGAATCCGTGGACGGCGCTCCGCCGTCCAGCTCACTCCTTGTACAGCCCGCCCACCGTATCCAGGTCGTCCGGTCCGCCACCCTTGCGGTAGTCGTTCCAGACGGCGAGGCCCTGCTTGCGCGAGGGGTCGAAGACGAGGCCGCGGAGGATCTGGGAGTTCTGAGCGGTGGTGAGCGGCGTCCCGACGGGTCCGTTCAGACGGTGCCCGGCGAGGTCGAAGATGGCCAGATAGACGTCGATCGTCCCACTGTCGTCCTGCGGGAAATGATTCCAGGCGACGCGCAGACGGCCGTTGTCGAACGAGCCGTAGGCGCCCCAGTCGTGCGACGGGAAGCCCGAGTCGGTGGAGGAGAGCTGCTGGCGCCAGCGGATCTTGCCGTCCGGCCCCAGCCGGTAGAGCCAGAGCTTCTCGAGTCCCGGCTGCGGCTGCCAGACGGTGACGAAGGCGCCGCCGTCGGGCGTGGCGGTGACCGAATCGTTTTCCTGGTAGGCGCCGCCGGTCGCCACGGCGGCCCCGTTGCGCCAGAGCAGACGGCCGTCGCCGGTCACCCGTTGCGCGAAGACGTCGAGGTTGGCTCCCGAGGGACCATCGTCGAAGGAGAGGACGGCGCCGCCCTGGCCGTCGGAGACGGCGCCGAGCGAGCTGTATACGTAGCCGGTACCGGCGGGAAGATTCGCCGTGCGGACGATCCGGCCCTGGGCGCCCCAGCCCCGGGAGCCATCGGGCGCCAGATGCTGCCCTTCAATCAAAATGCGCTCCTTCGGGCTGAGGAGGCCGAAGCGGCCGTTGCGCCAGAAGATCAGCAGGCCGTTGCGGCTGTCGCGCACCAGCTTCGGCAGAATCTTGTATCCGCTCTGGCCGCCGGCCTTGACGCCCTGATCGGTCCAGAGGCGCCGGCCGTCCGCGCCGAAGCGCTGACAGACGATGTCCGATCCCGTGCCGCCGATCGAGTGAAAGGCCTGGAAGCAGAGATAGACGCCGCCCTGGGGGGCCGCCAACAGTTGCGGCTCGATCTGGTCGTCGCCCCGCCCTGCCGTCGCGGCGAAGACGCCGTCTGCAAGCCAGCGCGGGTTGCCGGCGGCATCGAAGGACTGCACGAGGATCTGCCTGCCGTCCGCGGTGGCGCTGGAGAGCGCCACGAACGCTCCTCCGGCCGGATTGCTCGCCACGACGGAGTTGCTCTCTTGCGCGTTGCCGGCTGTGACCCTGCGTCCGCCGCCGGCAAAGACCTCCGAGCCGTCCGGCCGTACCCACTGCATCCGGGCGCCGTGCGCGTCGCCGCGATCGGTCCATACGCTGGCGTAGCTGCCGTCGGCCAGAAGAGCGACCGACTGGCGCAGCTCGTTGTACTCCTCGTTATCTGTCGTGACCCCGAGAGCCACTTCCCGCACGCCAGCATGGACGAGGGCGGGGGCGAGAAGAGGCAGGACCAGCAGGGCAAAATACTTCGAAACGGGCTTCATCATCAATTCTCCTGTTGCCTGAAAAAGGGGCGCGCCCGCCTGGATCGGAGGACTTCATTCATCAACGCCATCTTTTACGAAGTCAACGGAGGAATTGTTTTACCCCGGCACCCGGCGCCAGTTGCGGACGTAGACCTCGCCAGCGGAGCGGAAGACCTGGGCGTCGACCACGCGCTTGCGGCCGTCGTAGGCCGCGGTAGCCACCACGTCGTACAGCCCGGGGCCCAGGGATTCGACCTTGCTCTCGATCTTGCCTTTACCGAAGTCGTGCTGGGTCGCACCCGTGTAGGAAGGGTCCAGCGCGAGCCCGGCGACCGCCTCGTCCACGGCGGCGTCGGAGAGGGCCGAGAGGATGACCGACTCGGCGTCCTCGCGCACCAGCCGCATGCGGATCTGGAGCGAGAAGGCGAGCAGGGTCAGCGAGACCGAGACCAGGAAGAGGACCAGCAGCGCCATCACCATCGCGACCCCCGACTCGCCGCGCCGCTTTTCGGGAATCCGGCTCGGGATCACCAGCCGCCTCCCCGGGGGAGCAGGTAGAACTTCTCGACCCGCGCCTCCGAGAGCGGGCCGCGGTAGAACGGCAGCACCGGCAGCGGCGTATGGGGAGTCGTGCGCCGCAGGTAGCTGACGGAAAACCAGACCGGCTCGGACTTGTCCCCGGGCGTGCACGTCCAGTCCGTCACCCCGTGCCAGAGCACCTCCGGGTCCTTGGGCGGGCCGTAGTCCGGAATCACCAGGCGGTAGAGAGAGTCGCCGAGCTTCTGGTAGAGGATCTCCTCGCCCAGCGCCCGGATGTGCACCTTGTCGAGCCGGGTGCCGTCCAGGTTGAGCTCGGGGGTGACCGTGGTCGACCCCTGGATGTCGGCGCGGATGCGGGCGATGACCAGCGGGATGGGGGTCTCGATCGCCTCGCCCGAGGTCTCGGCGAAGAGGCGGGAGGTCTCCATCAGCAGATCCGCGGCGATCAGCAGGCCGACCAGCATCAGGACGAGCACGATCGTCATCTCGACCAGCGTGAAGCCGGCCTGGCGGCGGCCGCTCAATGCGACCTCCAGACCAGCGTCTCGAGCTGCTTCTTGTGGTCGACGCCGAGGACCGAGTAGTGCGCCGTGAGGGTCACGTGAGAGAGGCCAGGCAGATGCGCGGGCTCCTCCTCTACCGAGACCTTGACCTCGAGATCGGGGGGGGGGGGCAGGCCCGCCCGCAGGCTCTCCAAAGTCGCCTCCATCGCCCGGAACGCCTGCCGCTCGGCGTCGATGCGGCTGATGATCCGGGGGGTCTGGATCAGCAACTGCATACCGAGCAGCAGGGCCACTCCGAGGAGGGTCAGAGCGACCAGAGCCTCGATGAGAGTGAACCCGCTCGGGCGGCCTGGCCCTGGGGGGACGCGAGAAAAGCTCATGAATTTTGTGAAACCCGGAGAGAAGGATAGCACCACGCCCCCGGCTGGTAGCATGCCCACGATGGCGGAGATGCAGGGCGGGGAGGCGCCGAAGAAGAGCGGGATGCGGCGGGTCCTCGCCTGGTTGCCGGGCCTGATGCTGCTCGCCGGGCTGGTGGCGGTCGTCTCCCATTTCGGCGAGGGGCGCAAGTTCGCCCACCTCTTGCAGCAGGCCCGCCCCGCCTGGGTCCTGGTCGCCGCCCTCTGCCAGGCCGCCACCTACGTCTGCGCGGCGGCCGTCTGGCAGCGGGTGCTCCACAAGGCGCGGGGGCGCTGCACGGTGCGCTCGCTCCTCCCCGTCGCCGTCGCCCGCCTGTTCGTGGATCAGGTGCTGCCGACCGCCGGCTTCGGCGGGCGGCTCCTGGTGGTGAAAGCCTTGCAAAAGAGGAAGGTCCACACCCGGCTGGCCGTGGCGGCGATCCTGGTCGACCTGCTGACGCTCTACGCGGCCTTCGCCGTCTGCGTCGTGGCAAGCCTCGGCATCGTGGCCGCGCTGCGGGACCTGAACCGCCTCGTCCTCATGCTGGCCGGCCTGTTCCCGATCTTCGCGCTATCGATCCCGGCGACCGTGCTCTGGTTCAGCCGCCGCCGCGGCCCGGGCCGGGAACCCGAGCTGCCGCGCTGGATCCGTTGGATGCCGCGCGCCGCCGATCTCCTGGGCCAGGTCTCCCGGGCCCCTCGCCGCCTGGTGCGCAACCGCGCGGTGCTGCTGCAGGACGGCGTCCTCCAACTCCTCATCTTCCTCCTCGACGGCGCCACCCTCTGGGCGACCCTCCGCGCGGTGGGCTACGACCTCAATCCCGCGGCGGCGTTCGCGAGCTTCGTCTTCGCGCAGGTAGCGGCGACGGTCCTCCTGGTGCCCGGCGGCCTCGGCACCTTCGAGGCGAGCGCCGTCGCCATGCTCGCCCTCTTCCGCGTGCCGGTCGAGGCGGCCCTCACGGCGACGCTGCTCTTCCGCGGCCTCTCCTACTGGCTGCCGATGGCGCCGGGGTTCCTGCTGTCGCGGCGGGAGCTCAAGGAAAAGAAGAGCGAAGCAACCTGATCGCGTGGCAGCGCCGCCACCTCCCGGCAACACCTCCTCTTCGTTCAAGGCAGGCCGGAAAGGCAATTGCAACTTTCGAGTACGGGGCCCGTACTCGTCACAGCATTCTTCTTTAAGGGGGGGTGGAGTGAAAAACTGGAGTCGGTTGCTCTGGCTGCTGGCGTTGGGAGCCTTTGGGGTTTGTGGCACTTCCGGACGCGGTGAGGAAGCTGATTTCAGGGTGGGGGGCTCGGCATGGATCGCGACGACGAGCGGCCTTGCCGTTTTCACTTCGGGGGAGAAAGCAGGACGAGTCATGCTGCCGCAGGCTCGGGACGTTGACCATGTGGTCGTGGACGACCGGAGTGGTCACGTCTGGCTCTTCTCAAGGGATGCTCTCCTCAAGTCGACTTTTGACGGTCAAGTCCTGGCAAGGATTCCTTTGCCGGGTTCAGAATCTGGAGCTCCGCAAGCCGTTCTGCGCCCCGCCGACCTCTCCCTGTGGGTTGCTCGTGGCAGAAAGCTCCTCGCCATCGGAGCGGCCGGTCAATCCCTTCAAGAGTTGAGTCTGCCCCGGCCCGCTGAGGGGCTCGCCCTGGATGAGGTGCGAGACCTTTTGTGGGTGGCGAGCGGGGGCGAGCTCATGGTCCTGGATGCGGTCACCGGTCAGAGGATTTCGTCGTTCTCGCCGCCGGCCTCGGGCCCTGTCGTCGGCTTGGGTGTCGACCCGCGATCCGGTTCGTTGTGGATAGGCTGGCAGGACGAGGTGAGACTCTACCGGGCGGAGGGCGTGCTCGCCGCCACCGCTCCCCTGGCCGGGGTTCGCTTCCTGGCTCCCGACGGCCATGGCGGGGTCTGGCTGGCAACGGCGATGCAGTTGCTGCACCTGGGAAAGACCGGCCGGTTGATTGCGACCGCGAGGCCGTTCCCTCCCGGCGACCGGATCGTCGCGCTGGCAGCCGATCCGGGCGATGTCACCGCCTGGGTCGCCAGCCGTAGCGCAGTGGTTCACGTGAAGGCCTCGGGGCACACCCTCGAACGCGTGGCCTTCGGCAAGAGCCTTATCCGCGGTCTCGGCATTGCTCCCGGGCCACCGGACGTAACCCCGCCGCGGCTGGAGCTTCCCGGTTTTCAGGACGGCTCTATTCTTACGACGGCAACCCCGCGGCTGCGCTTCCGGTACAGCGATGCCGGTTCCGGAGTACGGCGCGGGAGCCTGATCGCGACCGCCGACGGAGCGACGCTCGCGCTTGGCTGCCAAGAGAGCGACCAGGAGGCAGACTGCACGCCGGCAACTCCGTTGCGAGCGGGCACGACGATTCTCACCGCGGCGGTCGAGGATTTCGCGGGGAACCGCTCTGCTCCCATCACCGTACATCTCACGGTTCAGCGGGCTACGGCGGCGGCTTCGGAGCCTGGGGCGCCAACGGCTGCCACCAAGACGACGTCCTTGCGCACTGTCACTCTCTACGCTTCCGCCGATTCCTACCTCCGCCAGGGCGCTCGGAGCCAGAACGTGGGCCAGCAGAACTTCCTGCGGGTCCGCTCCGCGGGACCGAATCGCGCTCTCGTCCGCTTCGATCCCGCGGAAATCGCGGCGGCCCTCGCCGGGGGAACACTCGTCTCAGCCAACCTTGAGCTGCGGATCCAGACCAACGGCGCCAACTGGAGCAATGGCCGGACGGTGGATGCCCATCGGCTGACGGCGGACTGGACGGAGAGCGGAGTGACCTGGGACTGCCCCGCGGATACCGTGCCGTCGAACTCCCACCCGGACTGCGCGGTCGCCTGGAATGGCGGGAGCTTCAACGCAGCGCCGACGGCGACCGTGCTCCATACGAACAACCTCACGGGTTGGATCTCCTTTGATCTCACCTCCGACATCGCTGCCTTCGCTACCGGCACTCCCAACTACGGTTGGCTGCTCAAGAAGACCGACGAAGAGCAGAACGGCCTCGTGGAGTACTCCTCTCGGGAGATGTGCCGTGACGAGCCGCGCCTGGTCCTGGTGGTGGAGGCCGCCGCTCCCGACAGCACGCCGCCGCGGCTCGATATCGTCTCGCCCTCCGAGCGGTTCTTGATCAACCGGCCCACACAGCCGATCCAGGTGCATTTCTTCGACGCCGGGTCGGCGCTGGATCTCAACTCGCTG
Source organism: Thermoanaerobaculia bacterium (assembly GCA_035490435.1). Taxonomy (GTDB): domain Bacteria; phylum Acidobacteriota; class Thermoanaerobaculia; order Multivoradales; family UBA5704; genus DATARR01. The sequence goes on along the minus strand of DATHEF010000078.1, from coordinate 389,504 downwards.
CGGGTCTCCCTCGACGGCGCGGACCTCACCGCCACCTGCGCGGTCTGCTCGACGGGCGCGGTCTGCCCCTGGCCCATCCTCGCGGAGGGTAGCCACACGATCCTGGCGGAGATCAAGGACGGCGGAGGGCATCTGGCCACGGCGGGTTCCGGCTTCGACCTCCTCCTCGGGGACGGCGAGCACCGGATTACCCTGCCGGAGGTTGCCGATACCTATCTCCGCAGCGGAGCGGCCAACCAGAATCAGGGCTCGGAAACCCTGCTGCGGATCCGCGCGAGCGGAAACAACCGGGCGCTGGCGCGGTTCGACCTCAGCGGGCTTCAGAGCGCCGTCCAACAGCTCCATTCCGCCACCCTGGAGATGTTCGTCGAGACCAATGGCGGCAACTGGGGGAGTGCCGGCCGCACGCTGGACGCCCACCGGCTCACCGCCGACTGGTCGGAAGCGGGTGCGACCTGGAATTGCGCCGCCGACGCGGTCCCTGGAAATCAGAATGCCGACTGCCCGGCCAGTTGGGGCGGCGGGACCTTCGCCACCGCACCCACGGCCTCCGTCCTCCAGACCAACAGCCTCACCGGATGGGTGGGGTACGACGTAACCGCGGACGTTCAGAGCCAGGTCGCCGGCGCGCCGCATTACGGCTGGCTGATCAAGAAGCGGGACGAGACACAGAACGGCCTGGTGGAGTACGGATCGCGCGAGGGGACCGAGGGCCACGCTCCCCGGCTGGTGCTGGTCTTCGACGGCGGCGAGCCGGTTGATGCCGTGCCGCCGAGCCTCACCATCACCGCTCCGGCCGAGGGTGCGACTGTCCGTGACGCCACGCCCGCGATCACCTTCGCTTATTCCGACAGCGGCTCCGGGGTCAACTCCGCGACGCTCGCCGCGCGGGTGGCCGGAGCCCCCGTGCCCCTGGCGTGCACCTTCGGCGGCGGCACCGCTGAGTGCGCGCCTTTCGACACTCTTCCTGACGGGCCGGTGAGCCTCACGGCGACGATCATCGACAACGCGGGCAATGTCTCGCCTCCGGCCGCGGTCCATTTCACCATCGACACCGGGCCGCAGGAGCCTCCTCTGCCCCCTGATCCCGCGACGGTGGCGCCGCCTCTCGACCTCACCGTGGCGACCGACCTGGCTGCCGCCACGGAGTTCCTTTACACAGGCGCGAACCCGATCCAGTCCGGAGTGGCCGCGGGGACGATCGACCCGCGACGGACCGCCGTGCTCCGGGGCCGGATCCTGGACCGTGCAGGCGGCGCGCTGCCGGGCGTGGAGGTCGCCATCCATGATCACCCGGAGCTCGGCCACACGAGAAGCCGGGCCGACGGGGCTTTCGACCTTGTCGTCAACGGCGGCGGTCCGCTGGTCGTGGATTACCGGAAGGCCGGGTATCTGCCGGCACAGCGGTCGCTCGTCGCGCCGGCGCGCGATTACGGCTTCGTGGACGATGTCGTCCTCGTTCCGCTCGACGCCGTGGTGACCACGATCCTCGCCGGCCAGCCGGATCTCCAGGTAGCTCGTGGCGGCACGGTGACCGACGACGACGGCACCCGCCGCGCGACCTTGCTGTTCCCGCCGGGCACTACCGCCTCGATGGTGCTCGCGGACGGCTCTGTCCAGCCCCTCTCCGCGCTTTCCATCCGCGCGACCGAGTACAGCGTCGGGGCCGACGGTGTGAAAGCCATGCCGGCGCCGCTGCCTCCCAACACCGGCTACACCTACGCCGTGGAGCTTTCGGCGGACGAGGCCGTGGCCGCCGGGGCCACGCGAGTCGAGCTCTCCCAGCCGGCGGTCCAGTACCTCGAGAACTTCCTCGGCTTTCCCGTGGGAGGCATCGTGCCGGTGGGCTTCTACGACCGTGGGCTCGCGGCCTGGGTGCCGTCGGAGAACGGCCGCATCCTCAGGGTATTGTCCATCGCTGGAGGCATGGCGGCGCTCGATGTCGACGGCAGCGGCCAGCCGGCTGACGCGTCCGCACTGGAGGCGCTCGGAGTGACCGCCGCGGAACGCCAAGCCCTGGCACAGCTCTATGTGCCCGGACAGAGCCTCTGGCGGGTGCCGATCCCCCATCTGACCCCCTGGGATTGCAACTGGCCTTACGGACCGCCCCCCGACGCCGAGCCGCCCCCGGACCCGGATCAACCCGACGTCGACGAGGACGACGACCCCGGCCATGATCAGCCGGACGACGACTCGGATGATGAGGACGACAACGACTGCGACCAGGGCTCGATCATCGAGTGCCAGAGCCAGATCCTGAGAGAGGAGATCCCCCTCGACGGGACGCCTCTCCGCCTGCACTACGACAGCGACCGGATGCCGGGGTACGGCGCCCTGCAGTTCCGCAAGTTGCGAGTCAGCGGCGGCAGCGTGCCGGCCTCTCTGAAGGGCATCGAATTCGAGGTCGCGGTCGCCGGCCGACGGGTCTTCTCGGCAAGCTATCCCGCGTCGCCGAACCTGGTTGCCAAGGTCTCCTGGGACGGCAAGGACGCTTACGGCCGGATCGTCCAAGGCTCCAGCCCGGTCACGGTGACGACGATCTATCGGTACGGTGCGGTCTATTACACCCCGGCAGACTTCCAGCAGAGCTTCTCGCGCTTCCCCTCCGGGGGGCCGCTGGAAGTCGGGCGTAGCGGCTCAGACATTGCGGTCCGCCGCAGCTTCGCCAGCAGCGGGCGCGTCCTCAGCCGCAACGTCTCCCATCTCGACTGGCGAGAGATGGGCCTCGGCGGCTGGACCTTGTCGGTCCACCACCTCTATGAGCCGACACGGAGGGCGCTCTATCCCGGCTATGGCGGCCGGCACAGCGCCGATCCCCTCGGCCATTTCCTGGTCAACGTGGCTGGCACCGGCAACTTCGGTGGCGGCGGCGACGGCGGTCCGGCGCGGCGGGGCGAACTGGCATTCCCATGGGGGATCTCGCGGGCGTCGGACGGCAGTCTCTACATCGCCGATACCGGCAATCACCGCATCCGCCGCGTCGCGCCGGACGGCACGCTCTCGACAGTGGCGGGCACGGGGGAGCGCTGTGAGGGGACGCCAGACAGCGGCGGCGGAGAAGAGGACCCTCCGGCCGATAGCTCCGACCACTGTGGCGCCGGCGGACTGGCGCTCCTCGCCCGGCTGACCAACCCGAGCGGCGTCGCGGTGGCACCGGACGGGCGGGTCTATATTGCGGATACCGGCAACGGCTGTGTGCGGAAGCTCGAGAGCGACGGCACGCTGACGACGGTCGCCGGCTCGTGCGAGGGGGAGTTCGCGGGGGGCGGACAGTTGACCACGAAACCGCAGCCGTCTCCCAAGTCCCTGCGCGGCAAATCCCTCTCCTTATGCGCCGGCGGCGACCTGTGCCGGGCCACGGAGTCATCGCTGGAGAAGCCGACGAGCTTGGCGTTTGATCGCGACGGCGGGCTCTACGTCACCGATGAGAGAGCGGGCGCGGTGCTGTTCGTCGGACTCGACGGCTGGCTCAGCGTCGTGGCCGGAGGTGGCGAGCCCGCCGACGGAGTCGGCGACGGGCTACCGGCTCGCGAGGCGTTCCTGCTGTCTCCTGCGGGCCTTGCCGTGACTCCCGAGGGAATGCTGCTCATCGCGGACTATGGTCACAGCCGCGTGCGCCAGGTCGGGCTGGACGGGATCATCCGGACTGTCGCCGGCATGGGCACGAGCGGCCTCGCCGGAGATGGCGGACCGGCCAGCGCGGCGCAACTCGACGGGCCGGCCGGACTCGCCATGGCCGCGGACGGTAGTTATTTCATCGCCGAGGCCAACAACGACCGCATCCGCCTGGTCAGCCCGGCGGGGAAGATCTCCACCTTTGCCGGCTCCGGCGAGTCCAGCTTCAGCGCCGTCAGTCCCGACGGCACGCCCGCTCTGGGCCTCGCCCTCGGCCGGCCGCTCGCCCTCGCCCTCGCGCCCGATGGGACCCTCCTCTTCTCCGACTACTACAACATGAATGTCGGCTCCATCGCCACCGATCTGCCCGGCTTCACCAACGAGGAGATCCTCCTGTCGAGCGAAGACGGCAATGAGATCTACGTCTTTGATCCCAGGGGCAGGCACCTCCGCACTGTCAACGCCGCGAGCGGCGCCGCGATCTATCGTTTCCGCTACACCCCCGGCGGGCTGCTCTCCGAAATCGAGGACGCCTACGGCAACCTGACGCGCGTCGAACGGGACGCGGCCGGCCGGCCTCTCGCCGTCGTCGCGCCGTTCGGCCAGCGCACCCGGCTCGTGATCGGCGGCGACGGCTACCTGGCCTCGCTCTCGGATCCGGCCGGGCTCCGGACGTACGGCTTCACCTACGACCGGGGCCTGATGAAAACCCGCATCGATCCGCGTCAGAACACCTACGCTTATGCCTACAACATCCTGGGCCGTCTGATCCGCGACGACGACCCCGCCGGAGGATTCAAGACGCTGACCCGCGGAGGGGGAACGAACCCCCAGAACTATACGGTCGCCGTGGAAACGGCCCTCGGCCGGCACACCGAATACCGGGTGAGCACAAACCGTACTCTCCAGACTCGCCGGACCAGCGGGAGGTTGAGCCCGGAAGGAGAGACAGAGGAGACCGTCGAGTCGATCTTTGGCTCCGGCACCCGGGTGACCACGCAGCCGAGCGGTACCGTAGTGACCACTCGCGAAGGGCCTGACGGGGCCTGGGGAGCGAGGGACCGGCGAGCCGAGGTGCGCGAAGTGCGCACCCCGTCGGGGCTGACCTCGACGACGCTGGTCGAGCAGGGGGCGGAGCTCGCCGATCCGGAAGACCCGTTCTCAGTCGTCAACCGCTTCCAGAACGTCACCGAGAACGGTCAGACCTTCAGTGCCAATTACGACGGGCCCACCCGGACCTCGACCTGGCAGACCCCGGAAGGCAGGATTTTCACCTCCCAGGCGGACGAGTTCGGCCGGCTCGTCACCAGTCAGGTGAGCGGTCTGGCCCCGCTCTCCTGGCAGTACGACACGGCCGGAAGACTAAGCCGGCTCAGCCAGGGATCGGGAGACCGCGAGCGCACGACCTCGTACCACTATGGACCCGATGGCCGCCTGGCGAGCGTCACCGATCCTCTCGGCAGAACGGTGAGCTTGAGCTATGACGCGCTCGGCCGGCTGGAAGTCCAGCGCCATCCGGGCGGCAGAGAGATCCGGTTCGGCTACGACGCGGCGGATAACCTCGTCAGCTTGACGCCGCCGGGCCGGCCGGCGCACTCGTTCCAGTACACCAAGGTGGACCAGCAGAGCCAGTACACCCCGCCTGACCTCGGTACGGGCAACGTCCGCACCACCTTTGTTCACGATGTCGACCGCCAGGTCACGCAGATCCTGCGGCCGGACGGCCGCGGCATCGGCATTGTCTACGACGTAGGCGGCCGGCCGACCGGCGTGACCACGCACCGTGGCACCACCGCGATCACCTATCGCACCGGCACCCGCGACCCGCTGACCGTTACCACGCCGGAGGGCAACCGCCTCTCCTATGCCTACGACGGCCACCTGCTGACCTCGGCGGCGTGGAGCGGCGAGGTGAACGGTTCGGTGCAGTGGCTCTACGACACCGGCTTCCGCACCCGCGAGGAGCGGGTCAACGGCGGCCAGGCGATGACCTTCTCCTACGATCGCGACGGTCTGCTCGTCGGGGCGGGAGGTCTCGCCGTGAGCCGTGACGCCACCAGCGGCCTGCTGCGGGCGACCAGCCTCGGATCGGTGACGACGGCCCTGGATTACAACGAGTTCGGCGAGCCGGCCGCGGCCAGCGCCGCTTTCGGGGCCTCGTCTCTCTGGCAGGTCCAATACCTCCGCGACAAGCTCGGACGCATCGTTCGAAAGCTGGAAACCCTCGGAGGCGTGACGAACACCTATGATTACTCATACGACCTCGCCGGCCACCTGACCCGGGTGGAGAAGAACGGCGCCTTGCTGGCGGAGTACACCTACGACCCCAATGGCAATCGCCTCTCCTACGACGGGACTTTCGGTCCGGCGGCGGCGTCCTACGACGACCAGGACCGGCTCCTCGCCTATGGTGATACGTCCTTCGCCTACACGGCCAACGGCGAGTTGCTCTCGAAAACCCAGAACGGCGCGGCCGTGGTCTATGGGTATGACGAGTTGGGAAACCTGCTGTCCGTGGGCCTGCCCAGCGGCATCGCCATCGACTATGTCGTGGACGGGCGAAACCGTCGGATCGGCAAGAAGATCAACGGCACCCTGGTGCAGGGCTTCCTCTATCGCGATCTGCTGAAGCCGGTCGCCGAGCTCGACGGTGCCGGCAACGTGGTGTCCCGTTTCGTCTACGGCTCGCGGAGCAACGTGCCCGACTTCATGATTCGGGCGGGAATCGTCTATCGCATTCTCTCGGACCACCTCGGCAGCCCACGGCTGGTCATCAATGCGGCGACCGGTGGGATCGCCCAGCAGCTCGACTATGACGAGTTCGGGCGGGTGATCCTCGACACCAATCCCGGTTTTCAGCCCTTTGGCTTTGCCGCCGGGCTCTACGACCGGCAGACCGGCCTCGTGCGCTTCGGAGCCAGGGATTACGATCCCGCCACGGGCCGCTGGACCGCCAAGGACCCCATTCGATTCGCCGGGGGCGGCACGAATCTCTTCGGCTACGCCATCAGCGATCCGATCAACCTGGTGGATCCTTCCGGCCTGGTGGAGTGCACGGACCAGCAGAACTCCTTTTTCAGCGACCTGCTGGGCCCGGTGAAGAAGCTTGCCGAGAAATACAACTTCGACCCCAACTTCCTGCTCGGCCTCTCCGCCCACGAGAGCGGCTGGATGGGCCAGCACGCCCGGGATCTGAACAACGCGTTCGGGCTTACTCGCGCGGGTGGCAACAATCTCTCCTATGATTCCGTCCAGCAGGCGGTGGACTACTGGGGCCAACATTTCGGGGAAAAGGTGAGAGGAGCTCGGTCGATCGACGACTTCATCAACCGGTTGCAGACCGATGAGCGGGACAAGGGCGGAACAGGAAAGTACAACACCGTCGATCCTGATTGGGATAAGAAGGTGCGCGGCGGTTACGATGCGGTCAAGCGCCGTCGGGGCAAGTGCTTCTGCGAGCTCCCCGGCGGGGGAGGTGGCTCGTAACGATCGTTTCAGTGAGGCGGGCGATGATGAGGAAATTAATGGGGAGATGGTTGCCACATCTGATGGTGGCTGGAGTCGCGCTTTGCGGCTTGGGTACCCTGAGTGAGGGCGCGGAGGACGTCTGCCGGCAGGGCTCGTTCTCGAGCGAGAGCTACCTTTATTCGATCGCGTTGCCGGAAGGCTTGTCGTGCTGTCACGATCCGGCGCCGAATCCGGTCCATGGGTGCTTGATGACCCTGCCCGGCAAGCGAGAGTCCCGGCTGTGGGTGGATGGCAGCTACAACGCCTTGGACTTCAACTCCGCCGAGGACGCGCTGCGGTCGCTCGTGGGCGGCGAGCTGGCGGCGGGCACGACCCTGACCGTCCTGCGGCATGCGCCGGCGAAGCTCGGCGGCCTCGAGGCGGTGCGGATGACCCTGCGGATCCAAAAGCAGGGTGGCGGCGAGGCAACGATCGAGGATCGGGTCGTCGCCCTGGCGATCCGCGAGGGGCGGGAAGACCTCCTTTATACCGTTGGATTCACCGGGCCCGAGGCTGAGTACTCCCAATACGAGAAGACCTTCTCGCGGATCGTCGCCTCCTGGAAGGCGGGAGACGCCACCGGAGGGCCGGAAAACCACCCCCGATAGCGCTGCTTCCGCTCATTTCTCGCTCAATACCGCAGCAGCGCCGCCACCTCCCCAGCCTCGGACAGCCCCTCGATGCGATCGACGAAGTCGGTTTCCGCGCTGGTCAGAGCCGCCAGCTCGGCCAGCTCGTTGACGAGGTCGACGGGAAGACGTCCGCCGAGCCGCAGACCTTACACTTCTTGAGGTCGCCGGACGAGAGGTTCTCGCAGTCGCGGCAGCGGGTGCCGGGGAGCTTGGCGTCGCGGGTGACGGCGATCTTCTCGACCCGTCCCACGGCGGCGGCCTTGAGCACCTCTTCCGGCCCGGCCACGGCGAGCCCCCCCTTGCAGATCTCGTCCTTGATCTTGTCCCAGAGCTTCGCCTCGGTATCGCGCTCGGCGGTGAAAAAAAGATCAAAGACGGAGTCGAAGATCTGATCGTCGCCGGCGCTGAAGTCCACGTTCTTCTTGCCGGCGAGCTTGGCGGTGAGCGGCGGAGTGAGGGCGCTCTCGATCTGCACCATCGTCTCCTGCGAGCCGACGATGAACAGGCGGTTGAACTTCTCCTTCTGGTCCATCTCGGTCAGGACCTCCACGATCTCCTTGGAGTAGTGCACCAGATCGTTGACGCGCCGCCGCTCGTAGCGCTTCTGCGACCACCCCCCCTTCTTGACGTTGTTCTTGATGTCCCCCTTGATGCGGGCGTCCTGGTCCGCCCGCGCCGAGGTGACGAAGAAGATGCGCGAGGCGGTGTTGTCCGCCGCCACCACGACGAAGTTCTCGTATTCGTCCTGGAGCTCGGCGAGCGGACGGATATAAGGGGAGGAGTCCACCCAGAGCAGGTCGGGCACGGCGACGGTCAGCGGAAACGCCTGCTGATAGTCGAGCGCCCAGCAGACGAACAGGCAGACGCCGTCGGTCTCCCAGGTGTGCTCGGCGAGCCACTTCTCGACGATCTTCAGATTCTCCTCGAAATGCTCTGTCTCGACCGCGTCGTCCTTGAGCAGGGAGCGGAGAGTGTCGATGCGCCCCTTGAGGCCGCCGTACGATTCCTTGTTGGTGAGATAAAGGGTGAGGAAGGCCCGCTCGGGGCCGGACACCTGCGCCAGGTCGCGCAGCTCAATGTTGTTGAACATGGTCGGTAAGCTCCTTGGCGCCCAAGGCGGGCGGGTCGGCGGGGGGACTCTGCAAGAAGCGGACCCCCCGCCGGACCCTCACTCCCCCAACCCCCTCTCTCCCAGCCTCCCCCCCTTCCGCCGGGAGAGAGGGGGCTCAGATGCCGCTTACTTCTCCGCCAGTAGGAACCGCCGCACGAACTCGAACAGCACCGCCCGCTGGTAATCCGTGTTGGTCTTCTTGCCGAAGCCGTGCCCCTCGTCCTTGGCGACGAGGTACCAGACCGGCACGCCGTTGCTCTTCACGGCGGCGACGATCTGATCCGACTCGGCGAGCGGCACCCGCGGATCGTTCGCCCCCTGGCTGACGAGCAGCGGCCTGGTGATCTTCTTGGCGCGGTTGGCCGGGGCGATCCCCTCCAGGAAGGCGCGCATCTGCGGGTCGCGCTCGTCGCCGTACTCGGCGCGGCGGAGATCCTGGCGGTACCCCTGCGTGTTCTGCAGGAAGGTCACGAAGTTGCTGATCCCCACCGTGTCCCAGCCGCAGCAGAGGCGGTCGCTGTAGAAGGTCATCACGGCGAGCGACATGTAGCCGCCGTAGGAGCCGCCGGCGACCATCACCCGCGCCGGATCGAGGTCCGGCTGGGTGGCGATCCAGTCGAGCAGGGCACCGATGTCCTTCACCGAGTCCTCGCGCAGCCGGCCGTTGTCCAGCTTGAGGTAGGACTTGCCATAGCCGCTCGAGCCGCGGACGTCGGGATAGATCAACGCCACCCCCATCTCGGCCGGCAGATAGTTCATGCTCCCCAGGAACAACGGCCGCGCTTGACCCTCCGGCCCGCCGTGGATGCTGATGTAGACCGGGCGCCGCCCCTTGAAGCGGTCCGCCGCCGGCCGGTAGACGAACGCCGGGATCGTCCGCTTGTCGAAAGTGGTGTAGTGGACGAGCTCCGGCAGCGGGAAGCTCTCCGGATTGAGGCCGCCGGCCTCGCTCGCCGTCCAGCGCTCGAGGCGGCGCTGGTCCGGATCGTAGCTGTAGACGTCCGAAGGGGAGCGGGCCCAGCTCACCTCGAACGCCAGCTCGTGCGAGCCGGGGCGGAAGAGAAGGCTGGAGGCGACGCCGGCCGGCAGATCGGGGGCGGGCAGACCGGCGCCGGTCGTGGCATCGATCAGATGGAGCTTGCTGATGCCGTCCTCGTTGGTGAAGAAGGCGAGGAGCCGGCCGTCGTCCGAGAGCCTGAACTCCTCGACATCCCAGGGGACGGCGCCCGAGAGCACGGCCGGAGCGTTGGTCGCGGCGTCGAGCCGGACCAGCCGCAGGAACTCGCTGCCGCGGTCCGAGAGCGCATAGACCGACTTGCCGTCCGTCGACCACTGCCCTCCCTGGTAGGAAATGGTCGGGTCCTGCTTGCGGGCGTTGCGCGGCGTGATCGCATGCACCTCGCCGCCCGCGACATCCACGGCATTTACGTCGATCCAATGAATGTACGACTCATTGGCCGAAATGAACTCGGAGAGCAGGAGGCGGCGGTTGTCCGGGCTCCAGTCGAGCGGCGACCAGGAGCCCTGGACCTGGGCGATCCGCCGCTCGCTGCCGGGCGTCGCGGGGTCCGCCACGTAGACGTCCATGTCGCGGCCGTTGCGGGCGTTGCTCGAGTAGGCGAGGAGCTTGCCGTCATGCGACCAGACGGGCGAGACGTAGCGATGCGTGCCGTCGGTGAAACGGCGGGCCCGGCCGGTCCGGCGATCGAGCATGAAAAACTGGAAGTTCTCGGCGCCCCCCTCGTTCAGCGCGTAGAGGAGCTGCTCGGGATCGCCGGGCCGGTACGAGGCGTTGCCGATCGGATCGCGGTAGAAGGTGAGCTGTGTGCGGGAGCCCATCGGCATCGCGACCTCGTGGACCTGCGGGCTCTCCGCGAAGCGGGTCCGGATCAGCAGGCGGCGCTCCTTCGGATGCCAATCGGCGAGGCTGGCGGTACGGAGGTTCTCGTAAGGGAGGAGATCCTCGACCGCGCGAGCGGGGATGGCCGGAACGCCCTGGGCCGAGATGCTCTCCGGCACCGGCAGGACCTCCGGCGCCGGCTCGGCGGACCAGGCGGCGGTAGTGAGCAGGAGCGCTGCGGCGAGAAGAGACGCGACCTTGCCGTTCATTGGAGCCTCCAGAGTGGACATTTCTTTCGAAACGGTTAGACTCGATCCCGGGGACACTACACCATGGCGAATTTTTACTGCTGCGACCGTTGCCCCTCCTACTGCTGCTCCTACCCGCGGATCCCGATTCAGGACTCGGACGTCCAGCGCCTGGCGCTCTACCTGAACCTGCCCCCCGAGATCGTCGCGCGGAAGTTTACCAAGAAGAGCGAGGAGCCCGGCGAGACCGTGCTCCGGCATCAGCCGGACAAGATCTACGGCACCATCTGCAAGTTCATGAATCGCGAGACGCGCCGCTGCACCGTCTACGAGGCGCGGCCGGCGATCTGCCGCGACTATCCCGGCAACAGCCGCTGCGGCTACTACGATTTCCTCGCCTTCGAGCGCCGGGCGCAGGAAGACTCCGAGTTCATCCCCTCTACCTTCAACGGCCCGAAGGACTAGCGCGGCATACCGGTGACCGCGATCTCATGAAAGCGGGCAACCTGACGCCAGACCACCACGGCTCCGGTCAGGCACGAGATGAGGAGGAGCGCCGCGAGAGTGCGCCCCCAACGAGTCTGGCGAGGGGAGATCGCCCGGGTCCCTGAGAGGTAGAGGGCGAGGATCAGGGCGGCGGAGCCCAGGACCGCCGCCTGCGAGAGCAAGCTCAGGCCGACAATGTGGTTTGACAGACTTTGCGCGGCCTCCCCGATGCCGCCCGCCGCAGGCGTGTTGCCCGAAGGAGGGGTGAGCGTGATGGCGGCGACGGTCTGGACAAACCAGATTTCATGGAAGCTCAGGGCCACGGCCAGGACCGACAACAGAGTCAGGGAGATCAGGAACCACCGGCTCATGAGCCTGGGTTCGCGCCGAGGCTCCGCGGTCTGGGGGCTGCCGGCCTCGAGCCCGCGGGCGAAGAGCAGGCCCGCCACGAGCGTCAGAAGGGCGGGCACCAGCCCAAGGAGAAACGCTCCCTGACTCTCCTCGAGGCCCGCGGCCACCGTTCCATAGCCTCCTGACCCGGTCAAGGCGATGGCCCGGAAGGTGTCGAGGACCCCCCGAACGCTCGACGCGGCCCCGACAGATCCGGCAAGAAGGGCCAGCCCAAGAAACTTGGGGAGCCGTGCCGCCCGCTCCGTCCGTTTGAACCCCACGAGGAGGAGGCCCTCGAGCAATACCGCCCCCACCAGGATCGCCGTCCACGGATGCAACCTGAGCTGATCGAGAAATCGATCCATCGGTTCCCCCCTTGCTGAGCATGTCCGGAAAGTTGGGAGAACCCTAACACAGCTCGCGGCTCGGCCGGCTACGCCTCCTGGCCCAGCGAGGCCATATCGATCACGAAGCGGTACTTCACATCCCCCTTCAGCATCCGTTCATAGGCCTCGTTGATCTTCTGGATCGGAATGATCTCGATCTCGGACGCGATCCCGTGCTCGGCGCAGAAATCGAGCATTTCCTGGGTCTCCGCGATGCCGCCGATCAGCGAGCCGGCGAGGCTGCGCCGGCCCATGATCAGGTTCATGATGCCGGGGGAGGGGTGCGGCTCGCCCGGCGCGCCGACCAGGACCATCGCGCCGTCCCGCTTCAGGAGCGTCAGGAAGGTATCCAGGTTGTGCGGCGCGGCGACCGTGTCGATGATGAAGTTGAAGCTGTTCGCGTGCTTCGCGACTTCCTCGGCGTTTTTGGAGATCACGACCTCGTCGGCGCCGAGGCGGCGGGCGTCAGCCTCCTTGCCGGGCGAGGTGGTGAACAGCACCACGTGGGCGCCCATGGCGTGGGCGAGCTTGACGGCCATGTGGCCCAGCCCGCCGAGGCCCACCACGCCGACCTTGTGCCCCTTGCCGACCTTCCAGTGGCGCAGCGGCGACCAAGTGGTGATGCCGGCGCAGAGCAGGGGGGCCGCGGCCGCCGGGTCCAGCTTGTCCGAGATGTGGAGAACGAACTTCTCGTCGACCACGATCCGCTCCGAGTAGCCGCCGCGGGTCGGTTGGCCGGTCTCCTTCTCGACGCCGCCGTAGGTGCCGGTCATGCCGTTCTCACAGTACTGCTCCAAGCCCTCGGCGCAGCTCGCGCAATGCTGGCAGGAGTCCACCATGCAGCCGACGGCCGCGATGTCCCCCTCCTTGAACGACGAGACCTCGCCGCCGACCTTGACCACCCGGCCGACGATCTCATGGCCGGGAACGAGCGGGTAGACGGTCCCCTCCCACTCGCTGCGCGCGGCATGCAGGTCCGAGTGGCAGACGCCGCAGAACAGGATCTCGATCTGCACGTCGCGAGGGCCGGGATCGCGGCGGTCGAAGCTGAAGGGGGCGAGGGGGGCGGTGGCCGAGTGGGCGGCGTAGGCGTTGGTTTTGATCATGGGACGCTTCCCTCTCTAGGAGTAGATGGCTTTCCATACATTATCGCACTAAGAACCTCTAGATAAAGGTCATCAACATATTCTTGTTGTCTTCTGCCAGAAAATAGATAGTTATCCAAGCCAGGAGCAGAGTTGATCTCTAGAATGGAGTAGTCTGCCAGGGGTTGAGTAGCATTCTCCGTCATAAGGTCAACTCCGCAAAAGCGAAGATCCATATCATGGGTCACGCGAACACATAATCTTGAATAATCAGGGTGAATAGATTCTGTAATGTCTGTGAGTGTTCCGCCTAGTGAGAGATTTGCAACATCTAGCAAGGTTATAGACTTACCAGCTTGTAGCACGCTGTCAAGCTTGAGCCTCTGTCTCTTTAGTGCAGTTATTATGCGTTCATCTGCGATAGGTATAATTGTATCGCGACCTTCTGACCTAAATGCCTCTTGGGTCAAATTAAGAAGTTTGATAACCGATGAACATCCATCGCCAGTGACTCGTAAAGGTTCGCGGCGGTAGGCGCATAAAATTTTACCATCTAGAACGATAATGCGGTAATCTGCGCCTAGGCAAGTTTGCTGCACGATCATTACACGATCGTGTTCGAAGATGGATCGAGAAAATTGATAGAATTCTTTGCGATTGTGAACCTTGGCAATGAGCTGGCCCTGACTTCGTCGACACGGCTTCAAGAAGACAGGCAGGCCTAGTTCTTTGGCATACTTATAAGCATCCTCGATGCCGCGGCTGGTGGCTAAATGCCGCCTGAAGCGTTTTCTGAAGAATGTCCGTTCTGTTGGGACGGAGTAGCCCAAGGACTTTAAAAAAAAGTTGGTATAGCCCTTGTCTTGCGCAATCTTAACTGAGGATAAGGGATTCAAGTTGAATTTGTTGTCCCAAAAAAAACTTTTACTACCATTTGGAAACCGTAGGAGTCCAACGAATCCGTAGTCAGGTTCTACGATCACTTCTGCGCCAAGTCGTGGCGCTAATCGCAATAGGATCTCGTTCATGAAAGGCTTACGCATGATTTAATCTGATGCGGATGTGTAAATTTCGAGCATGAGGCATACGGCCTTCTCGTATATTTTCTTGGCGTAGTCGCGGTTCCCTTGCTGGGCAAGGGACTCCATCATGATTCCAGAGTTTATCTCTAAGATCTGAAAGGTCCCCTGTGTCTCAACTATATCGACTGAAGCAAAATCAATGTCAATAGAATGGGTGGCTTGTAATGCGAGTTGTGAAATAGCTTTTGTTGTCGCGCAATTGGCTTCGAGAATGTGCGCTTGAGCGCCTTGTCCAAGGTTGTGGCGCCAATTTAGATGAAACAGTTCTCCTGTGGGAAGGACCTGAGTAGTGTCGGTTCCCTTTAGGCTCTCGATGAGAGGTTCCCATTGTGAATTATTATTGGCCTGGTTTGCCAAAAACTCGAGTGCTAGCTCATTAATAGTGGAAAGACCATTGCCCCAAAGTGTAGGCCTCTGCTTGGCATAGACTAACTCCGTTTGTTTATTTAGGACGATTACTCGGAATTCGTTGTCAATTTTTAGATAAGGAGAGATGGCGAGCGAACGACTTTTCTGGAAGATCCTGTGCACGGCTATCTCAAGTTCGTTCACTGTTTTTGCTCGGAAGACATCTGAGCCACCGGTGCCTTCGTTTCGCTTGCATACTACGTCCTCATTATGGAGGTAGAATAAGTCGAGGATATCACGCCAGTTTCCGCTCATGGGGACATAGCCTACTAATTGCGGGCCATGAAAGATTCTGTGGGGTACTGCTGGAATGTTGTCTGTCTCGAGTAATTTAGCTGTGGCTGCTTTGTCCTTTGCGATCATCTGGGCTGTGGCATTGTTCAAGGGAAAGTCATACCCAAAAACGTGTCGAACACGAGTTCCTTTGGTCAGGCGGAAAAACCAGTCAGAAGAGAGTGCGTCAAGCTGAATTTCTCTTTCGGCGCAGATTTCTTTAAGTATTTGTGTCAAGGCTCGGCTGGAATTCTGGATAATCATAGCTAGTCTTAGTTATGCGCGTTTGCGAGGTTGATTTGGGTTCATGTAGCGGGCCATGAAAAGGGCGAAAGCTTGGCCAATCTCTTTGAATTGGTAGTCTTCCTGCTTCCACCGTTCAAAAAAGAGCAGTACGCCCCAGATAGTTGTTTCGATTTCTGGTTGCGCGGGATTTTTTCCGACGATGGGTAGTCCGGTGACACTCTCTGGCTTCTTTCCCTTGATACCAATTGTGCAGTTGGCGAGCCACTCTGCGTCAAGCAAGGCTCTAAATGGTAACGGCTGGGAGAGTCTTATGCTTTCGGCGATTTGGGTACGAATCTGGGTATCAAAAGTGGTTTGGCTGAGTCGCAAGAGAGGTGCTTTTGTCGGAACAGATCGACGGAGTAGGAAGTTATTGTGATCGGGCTCATAGGATAAAAACGCCAAGGCTGCTGTCTGTCCAACTTCCCATCGCGGGTCTTGTTTGGGCCACCCTAGTTGAGGGAGGAAGGTTAGTAAGAAGCTGTAAGGCCCTTCGCTGTCGTGTGATAAGTCTAGCTTGCGTGTTTTATTGACGTTGAGCCAAGAGATGGCCCGCTCAAAATCAAGAAGTAATTGTTCTCTCTTCACGTCAAGTCTCCAGTTCAGTCGTCAGGAAGCTATCCCTTGCGCTTGGGTTACGGCCCCAAATGCCCGAGGCAAAATCATTAATAGACTATAATGCTTCCATCTTTGACTTGACTTACGCCGCCCTTCCCCTGCAATCCTACCATCATCTTAGCCCTTCCAAGGGACCCGGAAGGAGGTGCAGTGGCCCCAGAACCCTTCCAGCAGCACCCCATCCCTCGAACGAGGTCAACCGCGGGCCGGACCGTCCGGCCCAGAAAATAAGACGGCCCGGAGTGAGTTACCAGCTCACATCCCGAGCCTAACCCAACATGGAGATATGACCCCCATGCCGAGCTACGACGATTCTACCCTTTCGTCTTCCCGCAACGCGTTTTCCCCTTCCTTCCTCCATCGCATCGCCCAGCGTGACGAGCCCCCCACGGCGGGGGAGGCTGATCTGGCCGGCCCTTGGCGCATTCTGGAGATGCCCGGCAAACGGTTCGGCGTGTTCCGGCTCGGCGAGTCGCCCGAGCGCAGGCACCGGCCGGCGGCGGTGTTTCAGGAGCGCTGGCTCGCCCTGCTGGCGGCGGCGGTCCTCCCCGGCACGGGGCGGGACGCGGCGTTCCGGCTGCACAAGGAGTCCGGCCCGGGCGGCTTCGCGATCGAGACCGGCAACGGTGGCGAGCCGGTCGGCCATTCGGCGCTCTTCGACGAGCGGCTGATCGAGGCCCTTCACGTCGTGGAGCGGCTGGTGCGATCCCCCGAGGTGCTGGCCACGTTACGGAGACCGCCGGTCCGCAGCAGGTTCCGGAGGCGGCTGGCTGAGTTGGTGCGGCCGTGGATTTTCGCGCCTCCGCAGCCGCAGATCTATCCCCTGGAACCTTGACTCTGTATATGTTAGCCGTATACTTCCAAGGGAGGTGGCGGGGATGGGAAGTGAGGCTACAGAGTTCGAGTGGGACGATGGCAACGCAGACAAGAACTGGCTACGGCATCGAGTCTCACAGGCGGAATGTGAGCAGATCTTCTTCAATCAGCCCTTGGTCACGGCCGAGGACAGTCTCCACTCCTACGACGAGTTCCGGCACTATGCCTTGGGGCCAGACAGATGCCGGCCGTCTCCTCTTCGTGGTCTACACCCTCAGAGATGAGAGGATCCGGGTCATTTCGGCACGAGACATGATCCCGCAGGAACGGAAGGAGTACGAATATGCCAGGAAAGAAGAATTTGAAGCCGATCCCGAAGTTTGAGTCGGAGGAGGAAGAGCGGGAATTCTGGGCGAGTCACGACTCTGTCGACTATGTCGACTGGAGCCGAGCCAAGCGCGGCTCTTTCCCCAATCTAAAGCCGTCCACCCGGACGATTTCTCTCCGTCTCCCTGAGCTGCTGATTGAGAACCTGAAGGTTCTTGCCAACAAGCGCGACGTTCCCTACCAGTCGCTTTTGAAGATCTTCCTGGCGGAGCGGGTCGAGCAGGAACTTGGGCACCGGCGCTAAGAGCTCCTCTCAAAACCTCCCTCTCGGACCCCACGACCCCTTGAAGAACCTGGGGTCTGAAAAGGGGCCACGCGGTTTTGATAGGACCTCTAAGGAGTAAGAAGGCCCCCTATCAAAAACCTCCCCGCAGGGGAGGGGACAAGCCCCAGGAGCAGCCCCTCCCCTACGTACGGAACCGAGTTTTGTCAGGTGCAACTGTCCCCTTTCCTTCCCGGGACCGCACTAGAGCAGAGAAGCAAGTCGCGAAGAATGGATTGGCTCTAACTGTCTCGAAGGGGGAGAGAAGGATGATCAGGACTTTGCCCGGTTGTTCGTCCGGCTGGCACTGCCCGCCGCTCTCCTCGCCTTCGCCCTGGTTCCAGGCCCCCGCGTGCCTTCAGGGGGTTGATCCTGGGCCGGATCGCTGATAAGCTATCCGCAGACTTCTAGTAGTAAAAACAAGGTGTATACGTTGCTCTCCATGCTAGGCGCGGAGCGGCGGGGTTTTATTTGCCGATGTGATGTTTTGTCATCCACGGGGAAGAAGAAGCTTCCCCCTTCTATAAGGAGAGGCACCATGAAGAAAAAGACGATGTTTTCAATCCTCCTCGCCACGGTGGTCGTTCTCGGAGCCGCGGCGGCGTTCGCCGACAGCCAGGGCAAAGTCGACGTCTGCCACATCCCGCCGGGCAATCCGGACAACGCCCACGTCATCAACGTGAGCGTGAACGCCGTTCCCGCCCATCTGGCGCATGGCGATACGCTGGGAGAGTGCGGCGGCGGCCCCGTCGGCCAGTAGCCCGCATTCGACGCCGTGGGGGGCCCGCGAGCTCCCCACGGTCCGCGCTCGCCCGCCAGTTGCTATCATCCCCAGAATCATGGATCTGAGGCCCCTCCGGCGCCACCGCGACTTCCGGGCTTTGTACGCCGCCCAATTCGTCTCCTTTCTGGGCACGATGGTCACGTACGTGGCCCTTCCCTATCAGATGTTCCAGCTCACCGGGTCCTCGCTGAAGGTGGGGCTGCTGGGTCTCGCCGAGCTGGTGCCGCTGCTGCTGACCGCCTTCGTCGGCGGCGCTCTCGCGGACACCGTGGACCGCCGCCGGATGGTGCTCGCGACGGAGATCGGCCTCGGCCTGGGCAGCGGCGCGCTCGCCCTCGCCGCGCTCCATGGGAGCCCGCCCGTCTGGACGCTGTATGCGGTCGCCGCGGTGATGTCCGCGCTCAACGGTCTGCAGCGCCCCTCGCTGGAGGCCCTCGCGCCACGGCTCGTGGATCCGGACGAGATGCCGGCCATCGCGTCTCTCGCCATGTTCCGCGGCAGTATCGGGATGATCGCCGGGCCGGCCCTGGGCGGAGCGCTGATCGCCTCGGCCGGCCTCGCGGCGACCTATCTTTTCGACGTGCTGACCTTCGTCTTCTCGTTCGTGGCGATCCGGACGATCCGCGCGGTGCTCCCCCCGGAGACGGGGGAGGGGCCGAGCCTGCGCAGCGTTCTCGACGGCTTCCGCTATGCCCGCAGCCGCCAGGAGCTGATCGGCACCTACGTGGTGGATTTCGTGGCCATGGTGTTCGGCATGCCGCTGGCCCTCTTTCCCGCGATCGCCGCGGCGCGGGGCGGGCCGAAAGCCCTCGGGCTCCTCTACGCGGCGCCGGCCTGCGGAGCGCTCGTGGCCAGCCTGACCAGCCGTTGGGCCTCCCGCGTCCATCGCCACGGCCTGATGGTGATGCTGGCGGCCACCGTCTGGGGTCTGGCGATCGTGGGCTTCGGCCTCAGCGACGGGCTGGTGCCCGCCCTCCTCTTCCTGGTCTTCGCGGGGGGAGCGGACGGCGTGAGCGGCATGTTCCGCATGACGCTGTGGAACCAGACGATCCCCGACGGCTTGCGGGGACGGCTGGCGGGGATCGAGATGGTGAGCTATATGAGCGGTCCGCTGCTCGGCCACGTCGAGGCGGGAATGATCGCGGCCGCCTTCAGTGTAAAGGTTTCTGTTGTTTCGGGCGGCGTCCTCTGCGTGATGGGAGTTCTCCTCTGCGCCCTTTTCCTGCCGCGCTTTGTCGCGTACGACGCGCGAGATTGGAACGGCCGGGAGAGCCCTGGGAGCGCTCCTACGATAAAGTCGTGAAATGGCCGCCGCTTCCCCCGAGATCGACCGGCTTCTTCCGGAGCTTTACGACGAGCTGCGGCGGCTCGCGGCGGGGGTGCTGCGCGGCCAGCGTCCGGACCACACGCTGCAGCCAACGGCGCTGGTGCACGAGGCCTATCTCAAGCTGGCGGCTTCCGCCGCCGGCGCGCTGGCCGACCGCACGCACCTGCTCGCCACGGCGGCGCGTGCCATGCGGCAGATCCTGGTGGATCATGCCCGCGCGCGGTCGACGGGGAAGCGGGGAGGGGGCGCCGTCCAGGTGACGCTGTCGCTCGCCGGCGCCTCCGCCGAGCCGAGCGCCTTCGACCTCCTGGCCTTCGACGAGGCCCTGCGCCGGCTGGAGGCGCTCGACGGCCAGCAGGTGCGGATCGTCGAGCTTCGCTATCTGGTGGGCCTGTCGGTGGAGGAGGTGGCCGAGGTGCTCGGCGTCTCGGCCACCACGGTCAAGCGCGACTCGGCGATGGCCCGGGCGTGGCTGTTCCGCGAGCTGAGGCCGGCGGATTGAATCTCCAGGATCATGGCGGCTGACGTCGAACGGCACCGGCGGCTCCGCGAGCTGTTCCACGCCGCCGTCGAGCTGACGCCCGCGGAACGTGAGCGGCTGTTCGCGGCGTGGCCCGAGCCCGACGGTGATCTCATCGCCGAGCTGCGGTCGCTGCTCGCGGCGCATGATGCGGCGGATAACACGGCGGGCGATTTCGTCGCCGACGGCCTCGCCGCGCACCAGCGGGAGATGGCGCGGGAGGTGGGGGCCAGCCTGGTGGGCCGGCGCCTGGGGCCGTACGTGCTGGAGCGGCTCCTCGGCCGCGGCGGGATGGGCGCCGTCTATCTCGGCCAGCGCGCTGACGACGCCTTTCGCCACCAAGTGGCGATCAAGCTGCTGCGCCCCGAGCTGGCCTCTCCAGATCTGGTGCGCCGGTTTCGCGCCGAGCGCCAGACCCTGGCCAGCCTGAGCCACCCCAACATCGCGCGGCTGCTCGACGGCGGCGCGACCGAGGACGGGCTCCCATTCCTGGTCATGGAGTACGTCGCCGGCGTGCCCCTGGAGGAATACTGCGACGCCAACGGTCTCGATCTCCGGGCCCGCCTGGAGCTGTTCGGCACCCTCTGCGACGCGGTCGAGCACGCGCACCGCAACCTGGTCGTGCACCGGGACATCAAGCCGGGCAATCTCCTGGTCACCGCCGAGGGGGAGGTCAAGCTGCTCGACTTCGGCATCGCCAAGCTGCTCGACACCGGCGAGGAGGGGACGGAAAACCAGGGGGCGGAAGGCCTGACCCGCGCTCAAGGCTACGCGACCCTGGCCTTCGCCAGCCCCGAGCAGGTCGCGGGCGGCGCCATCACCACCGCCACCGACGTCTACGCGCTCGGCGTCCTCCTCTACCGGCTGCTGACCGGCCGCTCTCCCTACGACCTCAGCGACCAGCCGCTCGCCGCGGCGGCGCGGACGATCTGCGAGGAGATGCCGCCGCCGCCGTCGAAGGCGGTCTCGGCTCCTCCGGTCGAGGCGCGGAAGCGGGCCCGCGCGCTCGCCGGCGATCTCGATCAGATCGTCCTCGCGGCGCTGCGCAAAGAGCCCGAGCGCCGCTACGGCTCGGTCGCGGAGCTCGCCCGGGACGTCCGCCGCCACCTCGCCGGCCTGCCGGTCGGCGTGCGCCCCGACACTTTCGGCTACCGGCTGGCCAAGCTCGCGCGCCGGAACCGGGCGGCGACCCTGGCCACGTCGCTGGCGCTGCTGGCGTTGATCGGCGGCTTGGCGGCCTATGCCTGGCAGGCGCGGGTGGCGCGGGCGGAGGCCCGCCGGGCCACGGTCGAGCGGGCGAAGGCGGAGCAGGTGAGCGCCTTTCTGCGGCAGGCCCTGGCCTCTCCCGATCCAATGCTCGGAAGGGGGCGCCACGTCTCGGTGGCGGAGATCCTGGACCGCGCCTCGGTCCGCCTGGGCGGCGATCTGGCCGGGCAGCCGGAGGTGGAGGCCAGCCTGCGCGAGACGCTCGGCGAGACCTATCTCAATCTCGGCCTGTCGCGGGAGGCGGAGCGGGAGTTCCGCCGGGCGCTCGGTCTGATGGAGCGGAGCCGGGAGGGCCTCCCTCCGCATCGCCTGGCGACCCGGGTGGAGCTCGCCCAGGCCTTGAGCGACCAGGGGCGCTGGAGCGAGGCCGAGACCGAGCTGCGGCCGGCGCTCGCTCTCTGCGAGGGGGGAGGCGAGCGTTCGCTGGAGTGCGTGCACGCTCTCGATTTGCAGGCGGTGGCGCTGCAGAACCTCGGCCGGATAGCGGCGGCGGCCGCCGCCGGCCAGCGGGCGCTGGCGCTGCTGCGGAGCGATTTTCCAGGAGAGCGGTTCGAGCTGGCGTCGGTCCTCAACAATCTCGGCATCTGCCTGGGCAACCAGGGGAAGCCGCGGGAGGCCGAGGCGCTGCACCGGCAGGCGGTGACCGCCGCTCGGGAGGCGCGCGGCGAGCGCCATCCGCTGACCGCCGAGGCGGTCGCCAACCTCGCCGGGGTGCTCGACATGCAGGGGCGCTACGCCGAGGCGGCGCCGCTTTACCGGGAGGCCCTCGGCGTCCAGGAGGCTCTGCTCGGCGAGCGCCACTTCCATTTCATCAACACCCTGACGAGCTACGCCAACCTGCTCTGGCTGATGAAGCGGCCCGGAGAGGCCGAGCCGGTCGCCCGCCGCGCACAGGCCCTGGCGCGGAGCGCCCTGGGCGCGGAGCACCCGCTCACCGCCTACGCCGAGAACATCCTCGGCGGCGTCCTGCTCGACGCCGGCAAGCCGGCCGAGGCGGAAGGGCACATCCGGACGGCGCTCGCGGCGAGGCGCCGGGCCCTCCCGAAGGGGAATTGGCTGATCGCCAGCGCCCAGTCAAACCTCGGCGCCGCCCTGCTCGCGCGCGGCCGGACTGCGGAAGCCGAGCGCGAGCTGCTGGCGGCCTACGCCGACCTCGCCGCCGCCCGCGGCCCCCGGCACGAGAAGTCGCTGCTGACGGCGGATCGCTTGGCCCGGCTGTACGCCGTGATGGGGAAGAGGGAGGAGGCGCGGCGGTGGCGCGGGCTGGCGGTGGGGGGTAGAACGGTCTCCATAGATGCTTATAGCTCCAACCCGCAAGATCGCTCTGTGCCCTGCTCACGACAGATCCCTTGACTCTGTATATGATGGACGTATACTGAAAATGGAGGGGCTCCAGGATGGGAGGCGAGGGTGAGGAGTTTGAATGGGACGATGGCAACGCGGACAAGAACTGGTTGCGGCATCGAGTCTCGCAGGCGGAATGCGAGCAGATCTTCTTCAATCAGCCCCTGGTCATCGCCGAGGACGATCTTCACTCTCAAGATGAGACCCGGCACTACGCCCTGGGTCAGACGGATGCCGGCCGTCTCCTTTTTTTGGTCTACACCCTCCGCGCGGAGAGGGTACGGGTCATCTCGGCGCGAGACATGACCCCGCGGGAACGGAAGGAGTATGAATATGCCGGGAAAGAAGAGCTTGAAGCCGACCCCGAAATTTGAGTCCGAGGACCAGGAGAGGGCGTTCTGGGCGACTCACGACTCCGCCGAGCATGTCGACTGGAGTCAGGCCAGACGCGTCTCCTTCCCCAATCTCAAGCCGTCCACCCGGACGATCTCCCTCCGCCTTCCGGAGTCGTTGATCGAGAATCTGAAGGTTCTTGCCAACAAGCGCGACGTTCCTTATCAGTCGCTGCTCAAGATTTTCCTCGCGGAGCGAGTCGAGCAGGAGATCCGCGGCTCTCGCTGAGGCTCTCCGGACTTCCGGCGTATCACGACAGCAACATCTCCAGATCCTCCCGGCTGAGCCCCGAAATCAGGCTGCGGTCGGCCTGGATGACGGCGTCGGCGAGGTCGCGCTTGGTCTTCTGGAGATCGAGGATCTTCTCCTCGACGGTGTCGCGGGCGACGATCCGGCTGGCGAAGACGGGACGGACCTGCCCGATCCGGTGGGCAGGATCTTGCGGTCCATGGGATCGGGAAGCTCGGGGATCTTGTCGCGGCTCACGTAGGACAGACTGAGCTTGCCCCAGGAACCGTCGAGCTTCCTGCGGGCGGTCCGCACTTCCAGCGTGAGCTGCTGGCTGCGGATGGTGGCGGGGATGTCCAGCACATAGAGGATCTCGTTCGTGGACGCCGCCGCCGGGAGGGCGGCCGGAGCATTCAGCGCGAGCGTCCGCAAGGTCTCGCGCCAGGCTGGAAGCCGGGGCGCCGGTTGTGCCCACGGAATCGGGAAGGGCGGCGGCATCGGCGGGGCGGGGCGGCCCGGCTTCTGGGGAGCGTGGTCGGTCTTCTCTTTCCTGGCTCTGGCGCTCTCCTCATCCAGAGCGCTCGTCACGAGCTTTTGCGGCAGGAAGCCTTGGGAACCCCGCAGGCCGCCTTTCGCATCCACGGCAAGAATCGCCGCCCAGACGTGCTTGCAGATTTCGCCGCAGTCGGAGAAGGGACAGGAGCAGGAGGCTCGCAGGGCCTGGGCGTCGCGCCAGAGGGAGACGTCGTACTCCGTAGAGCCGGTGACGATGGCCTCGGCCCGCTCGGGGCCGCAGGCGGTGAGGCGCACGGTCTTCCCCCGGAAATAGTGAACGCCTCGTTTACGGACTTTGGGGTTGACGAAACGGTCGAGAGTCGAAGCGAGAGTCATCGGGAAGGGATGCTACCAATTCCGCCTTCCCGCGACAAATGGCGGGACGACATCCCTTGAGGGTACAGGAGTGGTGGCGGCAAGGGCGGCCCTCATCACCCCGGCCCTCTTCTCCCGGCCTCCCCCCCGGACCGCCGGGAGAAGAGGGAGAAGTGAGTCAAACCAGGGAAAGCGGTTGTTTAGCCCAGTTTTAGCCCCAATGCTGTTCAGTTAAGGCATTTTTCGTAGGGGAGGGACTTGCCCCCTCCCTGGGCGGGAGGTAAGGTCCCGCTCTCACGATTGACCAAAGTGAACGGTATTGGTTTTAGCCCCCTCTCTCCCGGCGGTCGGGGGGGAGGCCGGGAGAGAGGGGGTTGGGGGAGTGAGGGTTCGCCCCGAAGGGGCGTCCCCCTCACGACAGCAACATCTCCAGATCCTCCCGGCTGAGCCCCGAGAGCAGGCTCCGGTCGGCCTGGATCACCGCGTCGGCGAGGTTCCGCTTGGTCTTCTGGAGATCGAGGATCTTCTCCTCGACCGTGTCGCGGGCCACGATCCGGCTGGCGAAGACGGGGCGGACCTGCCCGATCCGGTGGGCGCGGTCGATGGCCTGGGATTCGACGGCGGGGTTCCACCAGGGGTCGAGCAGGTAGACGTAGTCGGCGGCGGTGAGGTTGAGCCCCAGCCCGCCGGCTTTCAGGCTGATCAGGAAGAGCCTGCATTCGGGGTTGGACTGGAACGCCTCCACCTTCTCCTGGCGGTCGCGGGTGCGGCCGTCGAGATAGAGGTAGGGGATCTTCTCGGCGTCGAGCTGCCGGCGGAGGATGGCCAGGAAGCTGGTGAACTGCGAGAAGACCAGTGCCTTGTGACCCTCGTCGAGCACCTCGCGGAGCTGGGGGAGGAGGAGGTCGAGCTTGGCGGAGGGCTCGCCCGAGCGGCGGGAGTCCACCAGGCCGGGGTGGCACGCCGCCTGGCGCAGGCGCAGCAGCGCCTCGAGGACCAGGATCTTCGAGCGCCCGAAGCCCTGCTCGCCGATGCGCGCGCCGAGCGATCCGCGGTAGTGATCCCGCAGCTCGTCGTAGAGCCGGCGCTGGCGGGGGGGCAGCTCGCAGTAGAGCGTCTGCTCCAGCTTGGCGGGGAGCTCCGGGGCGACCGCCTCCTTGGTGCGGCGCAGGATCAGGGGGCGCAGGGCACGGGCGAGCAGCTCGCGGTTCTCGGCCAGGGGAGCGCGCAGCTTGTCGGCGTGCCGGCGGAAAGTGGGGGAGGCGCCCAGGAAGCCAGGGTTCAGGAACTCCAGCAGGCTCCAGAGCTCGCCCAGGTGATTCTCGACCGGCGTGCCGGTGAGCGCCAGCCGATGCCGGCCGCGCAGCAGGCGGGCGGCCTTGGCGGTCTGGCTGTCCGAGTTCTTGATCGCCTGCGCCTCGTCCAGGATCACATAGTCGAACTCCGTCTTGCGCAGCTTCCCCACGTCCTTGCGCAGGGTGCCGTAGGTGGTGAGCACGACGTCGCAACCGGTGAACGCGTCGCTTTCGCGGGCGCGGCGGGCGGCGCCGGTGTAATCGAGCACGCGCAGGCGCGGCGCGAAGTGGGCCGCCTCAGAGATCCAGTTGAAGACCAGCGAGCGCGGCACCACCACCAGGGACGGCGGGAGATCTGGGATCTCCTTGCTCTCGCGCGGTATCTCCTCCCGTAAAGCGCGGCGGGCTTCGAGCAGGGCGAGCACCTGGACCGTCTTGCCGAGACCCATGTCGTCCGCCAGGCAGCCGCCGAAGCCGAATTCGCGCAGGAAGTGGAGCCACCCCAGGCCGGCGCGCTGATAGCCGCGCAGCTCTCCCTGGAAGCCCGGGGGGGCATCGGCCGGCGTGATGCCCGAAAAGCCGTGGAGGTGCTGGCGGGCGCGCTCGAAAGCCTCGTCGCACGTCACCTCCGGCTCGTCGTCGACCCAGGCGTCGAGCAGGACCGCCTGGACCGAGCGGAACCGCAGGTGGTCCCCCTCGGCGGTCCCGAGGCGGGCCATCGGCGTCAGCCGCTGGATCCACTCCTCGGGGAGAAGCCCGAGGCTGCCGTCCCCGAGGGTGATGAACTTCTGCCCCTTCCGCAGCGCCGCGAGCAGCTCCGGCAGCCGGACCGTCGTCCCCTCGAAATCCGCCTCGCCGTGGAGATCGAACCAGTCGACGCCCGAGGAGATCGACATCTGGAAGCGGCCGGCGGTGCGGTAGACCTTCCCCTCCGCCTCCACCGCCCACCCTTCGGCCAGGAGCGCGGACACCGCCTTGGGGACGCGGCCGGGGTGGATCTTCAGCGGCGGCGTGCCGGAGAGCGAGTCCGTGTCGGGGCGGAAGCCGAGGTCCGGCAGGCGTTCGGCGCTGCGCCGTTCCGCCTCGCGGTCGCGCAGCAGGAGCCGCCGCTCCTGCTGGTGATAGACGCCATGGACGGGAGAGGCGGCCTGGACCTCGATCCCTTCATAGAGGAACGAGAGCTCCGCGCGCGGCGCGCCGCGGGCCCAGGAGGGGGGGAGAAGGCGGAGGCGCGGCCGGGGGGGCGTATGCGCCTCCTCGAAGCGCATCGACTCGGGGAGCTCGAGGCGTGGGAGATCCGGCGCGGCGAGGAGACGCGCGAGCAGCTCGTCGCGGTCCGCGGCGGGCACCCGCAGGGCCTTCTCGGGATCCAGCAGCGAGGCCCAGCGGGAGTTGCCGTCCGCGAGGCGCGAGATGCGGCCGCGGGCGAGCAGGAACCCCGACGCGCCGAGGACGACCGGCGGCGCCTCGGGGCCCAGCCGCTCGTCCCCCCGGCGTAGCGAGGCGGCCACCCGGCAGTCGCCGCCCTCCTCCTCGCGCACCTCCAGCCAGACCTCCCAGGGGCGCCCCTCCTCCCAGGCCACCGGCTCGCTGAGGTTGGAATCCTTCTTCCGGCGCGCCCGGAAGCGTCCGGTGGTGGAGAGCAGGGGGAGCAGGACGGTCGCCGCCGGCGGCGGAACCTCGCAGCGGGCCGGGATCTGGGAGGTGTAGCTCGCCGCCGACCATCGCGTCGCCCCGGCGCCGAGCGTCGCCAGCAGAGAGAGGCACGTCTGGTCGGCGGAATTGGGGAGCCCTGGGATGTCGTCGCGGTTCATGCTCAAGGGGGAGAGCCGTTCCCAGGAGCCGTCGGGGTTCTGCCAGCCGCTCAGCAACTGGATCGAGAGCCGTTGAGACTTGAGAGTGGCGGGGACGTCGAGCAGATAGAGGACCTCCCGCCCGGCCGTCGAGGCCGGCGCGACCGCGGGGGTCTGGTGTACCGCGAGGTCGTTCAGGGTGTCGCGCCAGGTCAGGGGGCGGGTGGGGACCGGCTGCGAGCGCTCCTTGATCGAGCCCGGGACCATGAGCTTGCGCGGCAGATCGCCATCCTGGCCCCGCAGCCCCTTGCGGGCGTCGGCGGCGAGGACCGTCGCCCAGACATGCTTGCAGGTCTCGCCGCCGGCGAAGAAGGGGCAGGAGCAGAAGGCCCAGAGGTTGGCGCCCTCGCGGGTCAGGGAGACCTGATACTCGTCCGACCCGGAGACGGTGGCCCGCGCCACCTCCGGCCCGCACTCCGTGAGCTGGACCCGTTCCGTCTGAAAATAGGCGCGGCCGCGCTCGCGGACCCGCCAGTCGACCAGGTGAGCGAGCATGGAGGCAAGGGTCATCCGGCGGGCATGCTAGCAACTTCGGGGGGCGGGGACAAAGCGGGGAGCCCGATCTTCAGGAACCGGTCTGTAGGGGCGGCCCTGTGTGGCCGCCCTGGACGGGGAAACAGACGGCCCGATGTGACCACCTCGGGAACAGGGCGGCCACACAGGGCCGCCCCTACAGAAACGCCCGTCCATTCTTAAGCGTCAACCTCTTGCATAGATGGTCTCGCGGTGGGCGGTCCCCTTGCGGACGAGGCGGATCACTCCGCGGAGCATCAGCCGGCGCAGGGCGGTCGAGGCGAGACGGGAGTCGATGGGCTTGCGGAGCTCGCGGGAGTAGCGCCGGTTGACCTCGGCGGCGATCCGCGTGGGAGCGAACGGCTCGCCGGCCGGCATCTCCGCGGCCGCCCGGGCCACCAGCTTGCTGGGGAGGACGGGCTTCAAAGGCGGCAGAGGCTCCGTCCGTGCCGGCGGAGGAGGGGCAAAACGGGATGCGATCTCGGCGGCCCCGGCGGCGGAAGCCTTGAACGCCTCGTAATGCCGCGCGATCGTCTCGAGCTCGGCGGCATGAACCGCCCGCTGCTCGCGATGATGAGCCTCCCGGGAGGCATGATGCTCCTCCTGGTCGCGATGGCTCTTCATCTGCGCCTCCAGATTCGCCAGCACCTGCGCCACCGAAAGCTCTGAGCTCACCCGTTCCTCCTTGGATCTCCTCTGCCGTCGCAAAGATCCCGCCAGCGAAAACGCCGCCCCGAGACTCCGTCGAAGAGGATCAAAAACCGTCGCATAGTCTACCGCGAAACCCCGCCCGCCGCCCGCTCTCCCGGATGCCCGCTAAAATCGTCGCAATGTCCAGGGACAATGCGACCGCTCCAGCGGCTACGCGGCCTATCCCTGGTCTACGCAACGCCTCCAGCAACAATGCGACTTCTCCCGTGACATTGAAACGCCTCCACGTGCAACGCGACATCGCGCCAATACATCGCTTCGTTGTAAGTCGACTATGCGACGCCTCCCGTGGCTACGCATCATCGCATGGAGACATTGAGACGTCTCCGCTGGTTACGCAACGCCTCTGGTGGCAATGCGACGTCTCTGCGGGCAATGCGTCATTGTCTCGGGGCATTGCGGCGCCTCCAGGGGTTACGCTACCTATCCCGGGACATTGCGTCCTGTCCCTTGACAATGCGACGTCGTCCGGGGAGATTGCGACGTCGGGAGCGGGGCTACTAAACATATAGTTGCACAAAAGTTTCTTCCTACATCTGAGTGGAGGCAACCGCAGGTTGAGCGACGTCGCTACCAAGAAAGCCGGTGCCCTCAACAGCCTTGCCCAGGCGTTCACCTCCTGGCGGACCGCCTCGGTGATCCTGATGTCCTTCGCCTCGGGCATGCCTTTGGGGCTGGTCTGGTTCGCGATTCCCGACTGGATGCGGAAATCGGGATGGACATCCGCCTCGTCGGCCCTGCTAAGTGGGGAGATTCATCGCGCCGTGATGTCGAGGCTGCCAACCGACCTGCCATGCACGCGATTCTTCCCGTTAGTGGAGGCATGTACACCCATAGGATAATACCCAATCACGAGAGCAGAGCGAAGAACGCCAAGGGCGGCTTTCTCACTTCATCGCTGGAGATATCAAGGGCGGCGATCGGGCACAATCAGAGCGCTTGAGGAGTTCCAACTTAATCGGGCTTGGTCACCATAACCAAGCCCGGGAACTGGTATATTGATGCTTTGCGGAACCATGACCCTCATGTCACGGCCGCTTGGCATGTGCTTGAAGTGGTAAGTCATATGGGTTTCCATTTGGTCGGAGCTGAGATAGGCCCCTGTCAGGTGACTGTCCCCGCTCCCGTCTAGACGTATTTCCGAAGGTTGTAGAACGTAGGCTAAGGGCTGGCCAGCTTCGACGGCTCCGGTTCGATTCCTGCCGATCCAGACTTGATTCCCATCCGTGACTTCAAGGAAATCCCCGTTAGAAGAAGCGGTGATAGCACGACAAGGGACAACATTGGCACGGCCTAGGAATTCCGCGACAAAGGCTGAGCTTGGCTCCAACCAAAGGTCGCGTGGGCTCCCCAATTGCTCGATACGGCCGTTCTGAAGAATGGCTACGCGACGGGAGAGCGACAGCGCATCGGCGAAGTCATGACTGACGAGCACGAAAGTACGTCCTCCCTCAGCGACTAGCTCCAAGAGGTCGTTCTTGAGATCCATCGCCAGTCCGCGGTCAAGTCCGGTAAAAGGCTCGTCGAGCAGGAGGATTCGGGGTTTGACTACGAGCGCTCGAGCGAGTGCCACCCGTTGCTGCTCCCCCCCGCTGAGACTAAGGACATCGCGGTCTAGGGCAGTCTGAATGCGAAATCGTTCTGCAACCTCGTCGACCCGTCTCCGGCATTCCTCCGGAGCAATCTGTCGCACACGGAGGCCAAATTCGATGTTTTTCCTCACCGATAGGTGAGGGAAAAGTGCCTTGCCTTGCCAGACGGTGGCTATTGAGCGCTCCTTGGGGGCCAGGGATTCTGCGCGTCGCCCGAACAAGAGAACCTCTCCCTGTTCCGGAGCAATAAGACCCGAGATCAGCCGAAGGGTCGTGCTTTTCCCGCATCCGCTTGGGCCTATAAGACTGAGGACTTCGTTGGCCTCTACAAATAGAGAGAGTCCATCGAGAATCCTCCTCCGGTCAAAGCCAAAGACTATGTTTTTTAGCTCTATTGCCCGTTCCATTTGCGGAAGCTCGTGAGGAGTCGGATGGAGAGAAGGGCGAGGCCGCAGCAGCAGAGGGCGACTACGACTCCCGCAGCGTGGATCTCAGGACTCATCGTCGACTCCAAGGCATTGCGGACAAATACGGGATAGGTTTTCTCAAATCCACTGACGAACCAAGCAATGATAAACTCGTCCCAAGACATCACGAAGACGACTAGAAAGGCAGCCAGAAGGCTTTTCCAAATCTGACCACCCACGATTTCCCCCAATATCCGCCATTCCGACGCTCCAAACTCGCGGGCTGCGTCCTCGAGCAAGGTGTCCAACTGCCTGCAGCGATGATAGCAGAGGGCCGTGACGATCGGACAGAAGACGACGATGTGCCCCAAGCTCACAGCGAGAAGAGTCCGGTCGATTCTCAGCATTCTGGAGAACTCAAGGAAGCTAAGGCCAAAGAGAATGAATGGAACTACGGCAGGTACAGTGAGGAGAAGTAACAGTCTTACGCCGGCCTTCTCGGGCAGTCGAGCCAGCCAGTAGCCAGCAGGGAACCCTAAGCTGAGGCTGGCTGCGGCCGCTGAAACCCCGACAAGAACGCTCCGAAGGAGGCTGCCGCGCAATGCCTCGTTTGACAGAAGCTGCCGGTACCAGGCTACATCCCACCCGGGCCAAGGCCAGGAAGGAAACCGCGCGCTGCTGAAAGATAGAAAAGTCATCGCTGCCAGGGGAGCCGCGATTAGAACCAGGGCAGGGAGCGGTAACAGGAGAGCCGCCCCATGGTTCCGAAGAACTGCTAGCGCAGACTTCTTTGGATAGCCCATACAGAGACTCCGATAAACAGCAGGACACACACCAGGAGGACGACGGCTTCCGCCGCCGCATTTCCCCAGTCGTCGATTTTTGCTTGATCAAAAATCTGGTTGGCGGCGGTGTAGATACGGCTTCCCCCGACTAAGTCGACGACGATCGTGTCCCCCACGACCGATAGAAAGGAAAGGAGAAAACCGACGATAAGTCCGGGTTGCATCGTTGGGAGAACTACCTTGGTGTGAGTCTGCCATCCAGTGGCTCCCAGATCGCGAGCCGCTTCCACAAGGGCGTAAGGAACGGCCGCTCTGGCAATGTAGATGACTACGATGCAGAGGGGCAGAAGGATTGGAAGGTAGGCTATTACGACACCTGCACGAGTGTACAGGAGAGACGAGCCTCCGGGCAGTAGGCTTTGCCAGGATCCTCGCATTGGGCCCTGGTCGGAGAGCAGGTATTCGAAAGCAAAGGTGCGGGGAATCATGCCACCAAAGAAAGCAACGGCGCAACTGGTCAGAATAGCGATTCGTAGGCGTGGTCGCCGCAATCTGAAGATGCCCTCCACCGCAATTAGCGAGAGAAGGAGAGTAAGGAGCGAGACGAAAGTTCCTAGTGTCAAGGAGCGAACCAGAGCTGCCGGAAAAGTGGACGAAAGGATGAACTGGAAGTTCGAGGTGCCGAACTCTCCGGGAATGCCCAACTCGTATCTCCGCAGGCTGGTGCGGAGAAGGAGGAGGAGTGGGGCGCCGAATAGGACGAGTTGGAAGGCTGAGTAGCCAGCCCCTACCCAAATCCAGGTTCTGCGCCCCAGGCTGTTCATCGGATAACCTAATGGGCCGCCTTGAACCGCTGCCAAGCCGTCTGCCACTCCTGCTCGGTTGTTTTTCCGGCTAGATTCGTCGGAAGCATACGGATATGAACGGAATTAACCAAAGCGGTTGCCTCTGCGGCATTGTGGACCTTGAGTGCGTCCTTCTGCTTCGGTGTCAGAAGTTCGATGCCCTTGATGCTTGGGATGTTGGACCGATAGGCCCGACGCCAAGTGAGGAGGGCCTGGACCTCTGGCCGCTGCATGTACCGAATGTAGCGGATTGCGGCATCCCGATTCTTCGCCTGAGGTGGGATCCCGAGAGTCTCGATCCACATGACCCCGCCTTCCTTCGGAATCGTCCAGTTGATCGGAAGCCCTTGCTCTGCAAGGACGGCTGCCGTGTGCTCGCCTAAGGCCGGTACAACCCAGATATCACCTCGGGCCAACGCGGCATTAATGTCAGAGAAGCTAGGCATCACGGCTTTGACCTGCGGCCGGAGGCTTGTGAGTCTCTGATCGAGAGTCTGGAACTGCTCGTCGCCTAGCTTGTAGGGCGGATTGAAACCAGAGGCCAAGCTGAGCACTCCCATGCTCGGAAGGTACCAATCCCACATCCCTACCTTCCCTTTCACCTTCTCGGACCAGAGGACGGAGTAAGAGCTAACGTCCTCTGCAGTCAACTTGTCAGTGTTGTAAACAAGGCCATTGATTCCGTACCTTATTAACACTGTATAAAGTTTGCCATCGATCCAGCACAGAGGGAACTTCTTAAGGGGCTCAATGTAATCAGCGAAGTTGAAGGAACTCTCATCAAGTGGAGTCAACAGGCCCGCGTTGTGGAGTTTCTGGATGTACTCTGGGTCAATGACCACTACGTCATAGGCATCGGGAGCCTGGGTCAGCTTGGCAAACATCTTATCGGCCCCAGTGAAGGTCTCGGTGCGTACCTTGACGCCAAACTCCTTCTCGAAGGGATTGACGATTTCCGGCTCCTCGTAACCAACCCAGGCGAGGACTCGGAGCTCTTTGGCCGGGCCCTGGGACGACTTTCCTGGGCGGAGATATATTGCTGCCACCACGAGGACGGCGATTACAATTACGGCAGGGACTATATACTTCTTCATAATGCTCCTCCGAGTCGGCTTTGTCTGTCTAAGCCACTGCTCTGAGCATGAACTGTGCCACCGTCTGTGGTTGAGCTCTACCGAGGTAACCCGATGAAGAGCACAGGTGCTGAACTAGCAGCCTTAGCCACACAGTAACACACTTGAGCTACATATATGTATCTTGGGTAAGTCTTGGCTGTGCTGGGCCAGGGTATAGGCTTTCCCATCTACCTGCAATTCACTTCGTGTCAGCACTAATTCTAGCCCGCTGAGCTAGTCTTACGAAAGGCCCGCAGCTCATTGGCACCACAGTTGCTTTGATGACGTCAGGGGCTCGATTAGGAAGGACAAATCTCGATGGGTGACGTGAACGAGACCAAAGCGCGGGTGTTCGATTTCCTGGCTGCCGTCCAGAGCCTACGCTATAAGAGCGTGTCCCCGCAGGTTCCGTTAGCTGATCAGAAGCTAGCTCGCGAAGAGCTTGCTTCTTTGCTGGCGAATGGCGTTGCTTGGGATAGCTTGGCCGCATCCGATGTTCCTGAAGCCATAACTAAGGGCTGTTTTCCTCAAGGCTTGCGAGCGGGTTGCCTGAAGTACCTTGCTTGTCGACAAGGGAAGGTCCCTCTGAGCCCAGGTGTCGGCCAAGTCGGGTCTTCCGGCAGAGCGTCGTTTGTTTCAGAAGCCGCGTTCTTTGACGGACCTCGTCATGAAAGCCAACGTGAAGACGTACCTGCAGGACCAGGCTCCCAGGCATGTGAGACTTGCTCTTTTTTCTCATGTGTAACCGAGCAGAGCATCAATAAGGCGCTTCGTCGCTGGAAGACCGAGTGGGAAGAGTACGACGACCAACGTACATCAGTCCAGCCGCAAGCCTTGGCGCTGGCCATCGATAGATTATGTCCCTACTTCTATAGCCTCCGCCTACCACAAGCTCAGAGCAGGTATATTGAGAGCCAAGACGGCGGAGAAGGCAAATGTGAAGTTCACCCTGAAGTAACCGCGGTCGAGAATCCATTCCGATTCCTTCAGTGCTTCCTGGCGATGAATAATGAGGGTCGGGCCAGGCGGCTCGTCATGCCAGGTATGCCACTAGAAGGCATATTTTCCATGGAGGCACGCCGCTGCGCCGAGGTCCTAGAAGAAGCCGGGATTTCCGGGATCGCGATCATCGGTCGGGATGACCTCCATAGGAAAACCTATCATCTTCAGGGCGGCAGTCGTGACCCAGGAGTTGCACACTACTATGAAATTCCTGACTTCTGGTTTGGAGAGGACAAGGAGCCATTACGGCGAGGCTTCCATCACGTGCTGCGTATTGCGTTTCACGCAACCCGGAGCACCGCGACCGAGGAGGCGCCAGAACTGCACAAATACTACAATCGCCGTACAAGC
Source organism: Thermoanaerobaculia bacterium (assembly GCA_035490435.1). Lineage (GTDB taxonomy): Bacteria > Acidobacteriota > Thermoanaerobaculia > Multivoradales > UBA5704 > DATARR01. Next base: position 354,872 of record DATHEF010000078.1, on the reverse strand, counting down.
TCGATCTTGCCTTCGCCCTTCGAGCGTAGAATCGGAGTCCTCTACTGCCCTGACGGAGAATTGACCTTTGGAATTCTTCATTGGCGTCTCCTGCTGTTCGCCAATGCATGCTCGACAGCCTGTAAAGATCCAGCGATATTCCAGGAGCAATTGCGTCGTCTCCGGATCGAAATTCTGGCAGCTATCGATCGATCAGATATTGGGGACGGGATGCTCTGGCCTGCGCTCCATAGGATACAGACACCTTTGGGCGAAATGGCGTGCCAGGCAGATCTCAAGGTTCTCAACTTGTTGGTTGAAGAACTGAGACTGGAGAATCTCGATCTTCCCAAGGGAGTTGGCTTGCCCTTTCCCCTGGCCCAAGAATCGGAGGCAACCCCAGCCGCGTTCTGGAGTCTTAGGCAGGAACTCTTTACCCAATTCCTCTGCGATAAAGATGGAGTGCCGACCGAACGGTTTCTTGGCCTCCAAGCTTGGCTTCGAGGTCTTCGAGCAAGGACCTTGGACGACTCGCTCTTTCCGGAAGGATGGCCGCTGCACCCTGACCTGCTTGGTAATACTACTGCTAAAGTGGATGGGGAGGCCCTTGCCTCGGTTGCCAAGGAACTCTGTGAAGCTCTTGAATACTGGGAGGCAGTCTCGAAGCGCGAAGAAGCCGATGGAGAGGGTTGTCTACATCTTCTTATGTCAGGGTTTCGCTTTCCACATCTGCCCTACTATCTTTGGAGGAGCAAGGGAGCTTTCGCACTGGGGCATCTCGCATTCCCGGTGGCACACTCTCATATGTCAATGCCGGACGACATCTTCGTAAACAATTTAGCCACCGGAGCCGCCACGCGGGACGAAAAGGGCGGAGCCATTGGCTACTTCGCGGCCGGCTTTCGGGAAGACCATATGAGATCTCAACTACTATCTGCAAGCTCTGTCCCAGGGACTGACTCGTCATACTTCTACTATAACAAAGAAGAACTAACGCGTAAAATTAGAACCGCGCGACTTTTGGGCGAGGCACTTGGAGCCGAGCTAGCAGCTGTTAATTTTTCTCAAGGCTTCCTGGCGGAAGAATTTCGCGCTCGGCATTCTGAGAGAGAGGCCTTCGTAGAAACTACCATGCACTATCTCTCGAAAAGGCTCGATCCTCTTACGAGGAGACTTCCCGAGGCTGCGCGAGATCTTCTTATCGATGCGGGAAGGTTTTCTCGGAAAGAATTTTTTGAGCTCTACGAGAGAGGTGCGGAGCTAACCATTGAGGGCATGGTTCTGGAGCGGCTGATAGCGGGCATGCGTAACTTGGATAAAGAAGTCACTCGGAACCAATGGCTAAACGTCACCGAAGTTGCTTCGAAGTTAGATCTTTTCTTCTCTGATCTTTCGGCCTACATAGGCGGTGATTTTCATCTGTGCCATTGGGCTTCAAGTAAAGTGAAGCACGCAAGGAGCAAAATCCCTGTATATGCTATCTATAGAATTTTATACGTAATGGCGAGAAATTATGAGGATTACTTTAAAGTTCACCACGACGACCCGATATTCTGTCGGCGCTTAGCGATTGAGACTACCTGCACTGTGTGTGGGGATACTAAGAAGGGAGGAGAGATCTCGATTGACTTTGACGCCGCAGAGGAGGCATTGGTTCTTCGACAGAAAAATCCTTTTGTTGAGTCTGAGCAGGACGACCTTGAAGATCGAATTGGCAAAGGAACTGGGATTCGCCTTGATATAGTTCGAGTTGCCAGATCGAGAAGACTTTTTCGCAAGGCGGAGATAGCTGGTCCAAGAATAAATGCGGGCTTCTTCGAGATGGAGGTGAAGCTGTGGCTGTGATTCGCCCACTTGTTAGGTTGTTGATAGCCGACGATATGGAGGCGGCGGTGCATTCATTCCGGCATGGAATCATGGGTACGTTACATTCGGTATTCGGTCACAATGCGTTCTCCAAGACCTTCCCAGGGGGGCCTCTTGTCGAGCTCGTCTTGTGGACCTTTAATAAGGAAGACCCACGGTTCGCTGCCAAGTGGAGCGAGCCGCCGCTAACTCGCAGAAGCGATCCACTAGCCTTTTTAACATGGGGTATCAAGGAGTGGGCCAAAGATGTATCCGAAGTTATAATCCGAGATTACGATCCGACGTTCTTGATGCTTGACGTCGATCTCAGTGCCTATTCTCCCCTAAGCTCTGAAGGGAGTGGCATCGGTTCGGTTGGACAGGCGGGGGCACAAGACACTGCGGAAGGTGCCTTTATTGGAGTGGCCTTGGCGGATAGGAAACTGGCCGGCCAAGCAGGCCGTCTCCAATCGGTCTGGCTGTACAGCGGGTTTGGCCCGTCTGTTGTTTTCCCTGTGAGAGAATGGGCTTTGCCAATCATGAATAAAGCAGGCCTCAAGGCAGATCTTAAATTTAAATCACTTTTGCCGAGTGAGGATATTTCTCGCGAGCTGCGGAGGAATTTTGAGGCGGCTAGGCTTGATGAGCTATCGAATAATAATGAATTACGAGAGATTCTGGGTACAGTTCTAAAGGAGGCCCGAGGTTGCGGACGTTTGGATCCGGAGGTGCAGGTTGGAACTATTACTGCTGGAGACTCGATTGTCCTCATTAGAGACTTATTTCCAGAAGTTCTGAAAGTTGGCATATCAGAAGCTCAAAAAATTGCCAAATTGGAGCAGGTTCTTGGCATTGATCTTTCGGAGGCATGCTCGGTAGCCTACAACTGCTACGGAGTTCGTGTTCTCACTCACTCTGTGCGTGACTGGACCGGTGCAAGAGATCGGATTGGTGTCAGTTTTGAAGAGGAAGACCTAGAAGCTAAGATCGCGAGCGGGTTGGCAGAATCCGAAAGGCTGAATATGCTGTTTGGTCTTCTGGGGCCGAAGGAAATATCTTATATAAAGGGTATATGGCTGGACCCGCACGGCCAGTTCGTGCCGGAAGTTATTATGGCAGTTCTCGGGGACCTGAAATCCAATGCGTCGTCTCTGGAAAATGAAATTAGTGAGAAGCTGTATGAGTACCGAACAAAGCATTGCAAGGACCCGCATCAGGTGGGGCAAATTCTTGAAGCTATGACAACAATTGGCTTCGACCGTTCGCCTTTGCACTTGCAGCGGCGGACCGAAGATCTTGAGACTGTTTATGGCGACGATCTCTTCCATCTCTATTGGCCCTTCCTTCGGGAGGGTAAGGAGAGAACGGAAGGGCTATTTGCAGAACCGCTCCGCAATCTGCGAAGTTGGGCAAAGCGAATCGGATTCGATAGTTTTTGCGACTTTGTCAGCCTGCCTGATGCGAGAAAGCTTGATTCCCGAGAGAAAAATTGGGTGGATCTCAGGTCACGAGAAAATTTTTTGTGGTACGACGACATCACAGACCTCGTTACGTGGATTCACTGCTTCTGCCTCGGATTCCTCCCGGTCCAAGGCCGACAGGCCCGATTTGAACTGCATCGATTCGATCTGACAGCCTTTTCAGATATCAGCGGTGCTCTCCCTTTTGATTTTCGCGAGTTGCTGAGTGTTTTCGGACGGATGCTTGTCCTGAATCAGAATGGTAAGAGGGTACTGGCATCCGGGCGGGACCTCTCTGACGTGGTGGAGGGGACGGAGGATGCCAGAATAGGTAAGGCGATAGCGGTGCGGTTCAAAGACGTTATTCAAGACGGGAATGGTGGAATCATATGCTTCTGCTTCAAGACGTGCACACAGTTCAGCCAAGGCGGCGGCCTAGCGTGACAAATGTCTCTTCAATCACAGTTCTCTCCATCTCTCGATACTACAGTGATGAAGAGAACAAGGCCGTGTCCAGGGACTTCCGAGTGCCCGAACACAAAATTTTGTTGAACGCTGATCCTTTTGATAATGAATGGCAGCGCCACGATCTCTGGGGCCCCGACGGAAGAATCCCGGTGGATTGGGTGAGCCGTGGTAGCGAGGGTCGTCGTTCCGACGAGGAATGGAGATTGGATACCGTGCGGCGGGCTCTCGATGTTGCCTCTCCTGATGTCGTCTTTGTGCATCTCAGCAACACTGGCGGACGGTTGGGTTGGGAACTTGTGCTGCCCTGCATTGAAAGGGAGTTACCGGTTTTCTGTCATACTGGGGCAGGTGTCTCGACTGCAGGAGCAGAAGATCTCCTGGGGACGATGTGTTCGAGGGCCGAGAAACTCGCCCGGAAGGGGATCGTCGGCAAGGACGTTGCGGAGCACGCTCGTCGCCTCGTGAGAGTCGGTGGAAAGGCTCGAAGCACGCTACACGATTACGGTGAGCATCTCGGTGCATTCTTGGCGACTTGGACGGTCCAGGGCGGACCAGAGGAGCCACCGAGCAAAGAGGCTTGGGATGTCCTGGAGTTTGGTAGGCTCAATGAGGGTATCCGCCCAGAAGCGAATGAGCTCAGAGCGCGCCTGATTCAGCCGTTCCAAGCGTTGGACATTCTCCTCCAAGGATATTTGGCCGTTCGGGGCCGGGAAGACGATAAGGAGTGGCAGGCGGTCAGGGCCGAAGGCGGTATTCTCCGGCAAGGCTCAGAGTCACAGAAGAAGGCGTTCGAAGTGACTCGGGCAGAGCGCCTCTTCCGCCCGCCAGGAGCGACGGAGGATCGAGGGTGGTACTGGTTCGATGAGTGTGCTTCGGACGTGGTCGAATACACTCCATTCGAAAGCGACTATGATCAGAAGGTAGCCCGACTTATCCGTATCGCTCAGGAGAGCGGTTATCGCCAACCGACCTTAAGGATGTTGAACCGTCGCGAAACGGTGGATGCCGAAGAGAAGGTCCAAGGAGCCCTCAGGGTCTGTTGGGAATTGCTGCGGAGTTACTATCACCCTGATCGTGCGGAGAGGGAAAAGAGCCGCTCTCTGTTGCCAGATTGCTGGTGTGGAAAACTGGCCCAGGAGGCGGCCACGAAGCTTTTCTTCGACGCCCATAACGAGTTCGACACGGCAACTAAGAAAATCGAGGAATTTTTGTCATGATGGGCCGGGACTTTGAGAAGACGCGCGCGTCCTTGAGCCACGACGTGTTCCAGAACGGATTCCTTCTACAGGTGGGCTACTATCCTGACGTAGCCGACAGCGATGCCAGGTTCCAGAAGCTCCGGGAGGCGGTTCACGGGAACTACGAGCGCAAGGAACAGCTCGACGAGTCGTTTGCTCGATGGGAGGGGATTCGCGCTACCATCGAGGGCTTTCTTGACACGCTGACCGAACAATTCGGCCTGATTATGTCCGAGGAGTATGGAGAGGAGCGGAAGCAGGTCGGCGAGGCGCTGGAGGCGATAAGTGGCTTCGTCATACGTTTTCGGGAGGGTCTTGCGGAGGAAAGAGAGATGAACGGGTTCTGGATTGCTGCCGATACGGTCCGGCATCTGCTAAGAGGCATGGGACGCGATCGAGCACGCTACGTACTCGACATAGATCCAACCCTTGTGTCGAGAGTGCATAGATTGGCTTGAGTAGAGGTGTGAACGTGTCTCTACGTACCATTCTTGTTGTAGACGATCAAATCGGCGCTGAGGGAGCACCGGAGCAAAGGGGGTTCCTTCTCGATTACCGACCTCTTCAGCGCAAGTATCGATTCGTTTTCGAGTCTTGTGAAATTTCAAAGGGCCATTATTCGAGTGACAAGGCGCTCGCAGCTATCGAAAGTTTTTCCCCATATGCTGTTCTGCTCGACGTGAAGTTTGGAGATGAGCAGGACCGGCTGGGATTCGATATCCTCGAACAGGTGACGCCCCGGCATCCAGATCTTCCAATCATTATCATGAGCTCCCTGGAGCGCGATGTAGAGAGCCTTGGGCGGGCTCTCGAGCTAGGCGCACAACTCTACATCCCGAAGGGGCCTCCTCCGGATGACTTAGCCAGCGCAATTGAACGGGCGGCCGAGATGGCCCGGCAGGATTCAATCCTGGGGCACGGTCAGGCAATCCGCCGTCTGCGGCGGGAGATCGCCAAGGTCAGCCCCTATGACAAAGTGCCGATCTTGGTGACCGGAGAGAGCGGTACTGGGAAGGAACTGGTTGCTCGGAACATTCACCACCAGGGGCCGCGGAAAGATGGGCCTTTTGTGCCAGTCAATTGTGGGGCGTTGAGCGAAGCCCTCCTGGAAGACGAGCTCTTTGGACACGTCAAGGGAGCTTTCACTGGAGCGTCCGAGGAGAGGGCCGGTTGCCTTGAGCGCGCGCATGGAGGGGTGCTGTTTCTAGACGAGATTGGAAACATTTCTAAGGCGACCCAGGAGAGGCTTCTACGTGTTTTGGACGGTCGCGAGTTCTTTCGGCTTGGTGGAGACCGTCCCATCTATTCGAGCTTTCATGTGATTTCAGCCACGAATGCGGTGCCTGAGAATTTGGTGGAGACCGGTCATTGGCGCGAGGACTTCTACTATCGAGTGGCCGTGGTGATCCTCAAGACGCCTCCCCTGAGTCAACGCAGGGAGGATATCGAGGAGCTCACCGAGCACTTCCTCCGCCAGTTCAACGTTGCGGGTCGGGCAAAACACCTGGCCCAGGATGCCATCAAGCTTCTTGAACGCTATAACTGGCCGGGTAACGTTCGGGAACTCCAGAACGTAGTACGTCGGGCCATCGTCGCGTCAGGCACAAGTCCCGATATTGCTCCAGAGTTCCTACCTGAGTCCCTACGGACGAGAGCAGTTGTGGGTATCGGAGTAGTCGCTGAAGATCGCGACCGAGACGAGAATCAGGGGCACGCGCTGCTCGATTTGGATATCGCAGCGAATCTGCTGTCCAAGACTCAGCTAGAAGCTATTGCCGAGGTGGCGGCAATTACCGATCAGAACGCTGCAGCCATCATGCGCCATCTGTTTCCCGGGCAGGCCGCGACCAAGCGCTACCTGGGGCAGGTTGCCTGGAAGCTTGTCGATTGGAATCCTCGAATTCTTGCTGATCCTGATCTGTTAGGACTTCTCAAAGGATGTGATGCGCTGTGGGAGGCCTTCACCAGCTATATGGAATCGAATCCCCGGGCGAGAAAAAAGTTGTTCGACAAGGTGCGACGCAGTGGGGTTCAGCCTCCAGACTTGAAATAGAAGCCATATTTAATATTTAGAGCAGGACAGAACTGGAATAACTATTAGGAGGCCGTATGTCTATACTACAGGCAGAGGAAGAAATAGTCGCGGCACCGCAGGTGCAGCACGAGGCTCTCTCTCGAATGATCCGTGATGCGGTGGCGGTCAAGCGTGTGATCAAGTGGGGCTATGTTCGGCAATTCGGCGGTCTCTATCCGGCCGAGTGTGACTCGGTGGCTGCGCACTCGGGTTCGGTGGGCGCCTTGGCGGTTTTACTCGCGGCGGAGTATCGGTCAGTAATCCAGGCTGCATGTGGAGTGACGATTGATATTGAGGAAGTGGCACTCATGGCTTTATTTCATGACTACGGGGAGGGTAGATCAGGCGACACCGGGGCATCTTCGTACTCCGTTAGAGGCTTCTGCAATCTCCACCCGTTGGAGAGGGAGGGTTTGGTCGCCAGCTTGTCAGGTCTGCAATTCGAAGATCGAGCGCTCCAACTGTGGGACGATTATCGAGCCTACCGAACACCCGAAGCTATTGTGGTGCACATTGCCGATAACCTTGAAGGCATGGAAAAGGCCCTTCACTGCGCCCGCGGCAGCAAAGAGGTGGTGACTGATTCTTTCCGAATCTTTGAGGAGAACCTTCAGATTTATGAGTCGAGGAAGGATGTCGATGACAAGTTAGGGGCGGTGGCGAATTTTCTGGTAAAGAATGTCCTTCTCCCCGGGAGAATACTCTTGGCCGATGCTTATGGCGCGCAAATTCAGCATGCGTAGCTACAATGCAAGTGAGTGGGGTTGTACTAGGGGGGGAATCCATGGTCCGGGGGTGAGATAAAGCTCAGCAAAGGGAGCCGGGGCCAATCCGGATAATCTCTCCAGGTGACTCCGGCGAGAGTAATACGGCCTTCGAGTCCACACTCTGTGATCGCTGTGTACTCATCCAAGATTTCACCAGAGACGCTCAGGGCGGTAATGGAAGCTATCAAGGTACGGCCGAATTCACTGAAGAGAGTCTGATCATCCAATGCCGGGAAGTCCTCTGCGAAGTCCTGTGCTTGCCTTTCCTTCGCTTCCTGATTCCGCGTGGAAGGCTGGGGCAGTAGCGGCCGTCTCCGGAGAACTTCAAACCAATAATAAGCGAGCCATTTATCCAATCGTGGTTGGCAGGCTAGGAGAACGTTTCTATTTTGATGGTGCCATGGCTTGATTGCTGCCCCGCATAGCTCCCGTAATCCCACTGCATCGGTGATAAATTGGCGAAGGTATTCGGTATCCGGCCTGGAAGCATTGAAGTGGAGTAAAATTCCGTCAGGGGTCATTTCAACGTCGTCCAGGATTTCTCGCTTTACATGCTCGCGGAGATTTAGATGGTCTCTCTGCGAGTCAAACAAGAGGAACTCAGCAGGGGTGCGTGTCCGGTCAACATCCAGAGCGTCAGCGAACCTAAGCAGGGCGCAATGTTTTCGAAGGCGCTCGCCTGACGGGCTCTTGATGCCCTCCGTTCCGAAGAGCAATCGGGCTAACTCCTCCAACCGCGTGGTTGTCTGCGTGGAATCTGGCACTACGGTCTGTGGGTCGTTCCTTATTTTCTGGGCTACGCCTAGCTTTTTTTCTCCTTCAGTTCCGACGCGATGAAGAAATCCTTCTTGGCTGATCTCCAGCAGTCGAGAATGATAGCCTGTCAGGACAGCGACTGCTCTCAAAATTCTGAGCCCATCTTCTCCGAGCAGTCCAAGAGTTCGGACAGCCTCGTCCAACTCTCTGGGCCGGTACGCTTCGTCCATTAAGGCCAGCATACCTCGGACCGGATGAGTTATTCTGATCGCCTGCAGATTACCCTCTTGTGTCGGAGGCTGCTTCTCCGGTCTTAGCGGAAACATACCCATTTCATGACAGAGGACAGCTAGGTAAAGCTGAAAGAGCTCGCGCTCCCTAACTGCGGCCTCTGCGGAAAAAACGCCATCTTCCCCGTCGGCAGGAAGGCTAAGAAGCGGGCTCACGAGTTGCTCGACGATGTGCAGTAGCCGCTGGGTGTGGCGACCGCCATGGTCTGTATAGAAGCGGAAAAAAGAGTTGTCGAGGGCATGAAAGCTGTCCAGAATTTTGAGGCAGATCTTCTCGAAGGCTATGGCGGACCGGCGATACGGGAGGGAGCGTAGCATCGTATCGAAAAGGCGGCTGGAGAGTCCCGCATCTCGTCGGGCCCGTCCTTCTGGTAGCCATCTCGCTAGAAGATTTATGATCTTGCCGAATGTGTCAGTTTTCTTGAAAATGAACCCATTGGCCAGCTGGGCCTGAGCTGGAAGTTCACTCGCCACTGACGTAGTCCAGAGAATTACCGGAAGCCAAAGAAACCTTTCTCTAATTTGGCCAAGGATTTTAATCCCATTCTTCTCTCCGAGAAAAATATCGAGCAAAATCAGATCATAGCTAGGGAGGGCCTGATCAATCGAGGCGGATGTCCTTTGATCACGGGAAACATGCATTCCGTCGGACGAAATCTCGAAGATTGTGGGTAGCTGCATCATTTCGAGCATCTCGCAAGCGTTTTCTAGAACCGGTCGCCAAGTAAAAGCGAAGTCGTCGACGACGAGAATGCGAAAGCAGTCATCTGTCTCGCCCTTTCCTCTAGGCCTGACCGGCTCTATCCATAGATTTTCTTTGCCCCTTGACCCTGTCATTATGGACTGTCTCGAATCTTCTCTGGATTTTGTAAGGCAGTTCAATACGGTGTCAAAAGAAGAGAGTAAGGCCGGGCGGTCGTAAGGAGCGCGAGACTCCAGGCTGCTATGGACATCGCCGAAGGATTCCAAGAGAGTTCTACCAAGCTCCCCGTAGAGGTGCGGCTGATTGGCAATATTTTGGATGACTTTTTTTTGAAAGAGCTGCAGCGCTATTCTTTGACTTTGTTTAAGTTGGGGGAGGCGGGCGAGAGTAGAAGAGGGCTCAGTCAGCAGCATTCTAGCTGGGCCCAGCACAAGATTTGTGATGTCCAAATTGGCGGCGTGCAAGAAATAGCGCGTGAGTTCGAAGAGTTTCTCAGCCCGGAAGAAGCGGGTGGCGGTGGTTTCGCGGGTGTGGTCCTCTTTTGGGAGAGTTCTCAACTCAATCAAATGACGGCAGATCTCAGTGATGAAGTCCCTAGAAACGGCGCAGCGTTTCTCTGTTTCTTGCCTCACCTCAGGAGGGTACCCTTGCCTTCTGCGCCCAAAGTGATTGGACTCTGCAAGCACAATGACCGACCAGCAGCCGAGAGAATCGAGCAAGAGGAACCACTCTTTAAAATCGATCTCATCCTCTCGTGCGAGCAATCCAATCGTTGGGGTTGCTGCGGCAAGTGCATGCGCTTGGTCGGCATCTTCCACATCACAGGGAAGTCTGAGCGTCCCCAAGACTTTGGCCAAGGCCTTCGCTACCGAAGGTCTCGCTGACACGAGGACACAAGTTTGCCAAGCGTCCCTCGGGTGTCGCGCCTCTTCTCCTGGGAGCCTCATTGCGTTCACTGTAGCAGGGCAAGAGGCGAGATGAAAGCATTTAGACTATTGTTAATAGAAGCATGGCTGAAGGGTGGCGCGGCGTTCTTATCCTGTGGGCTCCTTTCGTTGCCAGGTTGGCTCATCGGGGCCCCCGCTCACGCTGATATGCTCCCGCGGCCCGGCCTGCCCCGAGTTCCTCGACTGCAGAAGGAGCTCTTGGACCAGCGTCTGAAAGATGCTGAGGCACATCCCGAAGACTGGGCGCTAGATAGACCTGGGTGCGTTGAGGACGATCGCTTCAGGGGCTCCGCGGCCGCTCAAGGGCGGCATCCTTCCTTCTGATACACTCCCCGCGGCCCGGCCTGCCGGCGCCTTCTGTCCCTTTCTGGGGACAACCCCATGTCTCGAATCCAAGTTCCCAGGGAACTTTCTCGGAGGAGAACGTCTTGAAGATCCACGAGTATCAGGCCAAGGAGATCCTGCGCCGGTATGGGGTCGCGACCCCCAAGGGCAGGGTGACGGAGAGCGCCGACGAGGCCGCCAAGATCTGTGAGGAGCTCGGCGGCCGGTGTGTCGTCAAGGCCCAGATCCACGCCGGCGGCCGCGGCAAGGGCGGCGGCGTCAAGCTCGCCAAATCCCCCGAGGAAGCCCGCCAGTACGCGAGCCAGATCCTCGGCATGCAGCTCGTCACCCACCAGACCGGCCCCGAAGGGCAGCTCGTCCGCAAGGTCCTCATCGAGGAGACCGCCGACATCGCCCAGGAGCTGTATGTCTCGATCACCCTCGACCGCGCCCAGGGCAAACCGGTCATCATGGCCTCTTCCCAGGGCGGCATGGACATTGAGGAGGTCGCCGAGAAGGACCCCGACGCCATCTCCCGCGTCGCCATCGAGCCGGAGATCGGCATCCAGCCGTTCCAGGCCCGCGCCGTCGCCCGCGCCCTCGGCCTCAAAGGCGGCGCGGCGTCGAAGGCCGCGAAGCTGATCACCGGCCTGGTCAACTGCTATATGGACACCGACGCCTCGCTGGCCGAGATCAACCCGCTGATGGTCACCGCCGGCGGCGACGTCATGGCGCTCGACGCCAAGATGAATTTCGACGACAACGCCCTCTTCCGCCACAAGGACGTCCTCGACATGCGCGACCTCGCCGAGGAGAACCCCCTGGAGGTCGAGGCCAGCAAGTTCAACCTCAACTACATCAAGCTGGACGGCAACATCGCCTGCATGGTCAACGGCGCCGGCCTCGCCATGGCGACGATGGACATCATTCAGCTCTACGGCGGCGAGCCCGCCAACTTCCTCGACGTCGGCGGCGGCGCCTCGCAGGAGGCGGTCAAGAACGCCTTCCGCATCCTGGTCTCGGACCCCAACGTCAAGGCCGTGCTGATCAATATCTTCGGCGGCATCGCCCGCACGGACCGCATCGCCCGCGGCGTCGTCGGCGCCCTCGAGGAGCTCGCGGACGTCAAGATTCCGGTCGTCGTGCGCCTCGAGGGGACCAACGTCGACGAGGGGCGCCGCATCCTGCGCGAGGCGCCGTTCCAGTTCATCGTGGCCGAGCAGATGGCCGACGCCGCCGAGAAGGTCGTGGCGGCTGCCAAGGGAGGAGCGTAATCATGGCGATCTGGGTCGACAACGACACCCGACTGCTCGTGCAGGGCATCACCGGCAAGGAGGGGACGTTCCACGCCCTCGGCTGCCGCGACTACGGAACCAAGGTGGTGGCCGGCGTCACCCCGGGCAAGGGGGGGGAGACGGTCGAGGGGATCCCGGTCTACGACTCGGTCGCCGAGGCCCGCGAGGCCACCGGCGCCAACGCGTCGATGATCTTCGTGCCGCCGCCGTTCGCCGCCGACGCCATCATGGAGGCCGCCGCGGCCGAGATCGAGCTGGTGGTCTGTATCACCGAGGGGATCCCGGCCAACGACATGCTGAAGGTGAAGGACTTCCTGCGCTCGCACCCCACGCGCCTGGTCGGCCCCAACTGCCCGGGCGTGATCTCGCCGGGGATGGCCAAGATCGGCATCATGCCGGGGCATATCCACAAGCAGGGTGCGGTCGGGGTGGTCTCCCGCTCGGGCACGCTCACCTATGAGGCGGTCTGGCAGCTCTCGAACCTGAATCTCGGGCAGTCGACCTGCGTCGGCATCGGCGGCGATCCGGTCAACGGCACGAACTTCATCGACGTGCTGGAGCAGTTCGCGGCCGATCCCCAGACCGAGGGCGTGATCATGATCGGAGAGATCGGCGGCAACGCCGAGGAGGACGCCGCCGAGTGGATCAAGGCGAATTTCAACAAGCCCGTCGTCGGCTTCATTGCCGGCCGCACCGCCCCCCCCGGACGCCGCATGGGCCACGCCGGCGCCATCGTCGCCGGCGGCAAGGGCACGGCGGCGGAGAAGATGGAGGCGATGGAAGCGGCCGGGCTGCATGTGGTGGAGAACCCCGCGGATCTGGGGAAGATGATGGCGAAGGCGTTGGGGAAGTAGGGGAGGATCTTGGCCCCAGGCAACGGAAACCCAACCGCCGGTTGGCTCGCTCTCCTCGGGGGGGGCGAGTTCAGCTTTGGCGAGACGGAGGACGCGGACCGGGTCTGGATCGAGAAGACGCCTCCGGGGCCGGTGGGGTTCATTCCGGCGGCTTCGGGGTCGAACGACTACCCCCGCCATTTCGCGGAGTATCTGAAGGCGACGTTCGACCGCGAGCTGGAGATCATCCCCATCTATCGCGACCGGGACGGCCGGCGGATGCGGAACTCGGAGCGGATCCGGGACGTCGCGGCGGTCTACATCGGCGGCGGGGTGACGGACCACCTCCTGCAGGCGATCCTCGACACGCCGGCCGCCGAGGCGCTGGCGCGGAAGATCGCGGAGGGGGGCGTGGTGGTGACGATCGCCGCCGCCGCCCAGTGCGCCGGCAAGCTCGCCCGCAGCATCTTCAAGGGGGACCTGATCCCCGGCTTCGGCTGGCTGCCGGACGGAGTGGTGGAGCCGAACTTCGATCCCGCCCACGACCGCCGGCTGCGCAAGATGCTGGTGGGCGCGGGGGTGGTCTATGGGCTCGGCATCCCCGCCGGCTCGGCGGTGATGATGGGTCCGGAGAACGCGGTGGACGTGGTGGGGACGGTGTTCCGGATCGAAGGGGCGGAAGGGGACATCGAGGTTTTGTAGAATCGGCCGGCCCACGCCGGCTCGACAATATTTCACCGAAATATTCAACGAAGAGGGAGTACCATTCCATGCAGATGACGTTAGCGATCCTCAAGCCGGACACCGTCGAGGCAGGCAACGCGGGTAAAGTTCTTGCTCATCTGGAGCAGGAAGGCTTCACGGTCCGTGGCCTCAGGATGCTGCGGCTGACGGAAGCCCAGGCGCAGGCCTTTTACGAGGTTCACAAGGAGCGGCCGTTCTACGGCAGCTTGGTGGAGTTCATGACGAGTGGCCCGGTGATCCCGGTGGCGCTGGAGCGGGAGGACGCGGTGTCCCACCTGCGCAAATCGATGGGCGCCACGGACGTCGCCAAGGCGGAGGACGGGACGGTCCGCAAGCTCTTCGGCACGTCAATCGAGCGCAACGCCATCCACGGCAGCGATTCGCCGGAGAACGCCGCCATCGAGCTCTCCTTCTTCTTCTCGCGGGCCGAGCTGCAAGCGGCCCGCTGAGGTCAGGCTTATGTATCGATTTCCACACGCGGCGCCGCAGAACCAGCTTCCCGAGGAGCGTCAGGGGCGCACGATCGGCCGCTTCTGCCTAGTCTGCGGGAGCATCTATCCGCTGCACCGCAAGCTTCACCGGGGGAAGGCGATGTATGGCCGCGATCACATCGCGTCGCCGTGCACCCACGAGGGGGATGCTTTCGAGGAGAGCGCCAACTGGTGGCAGCCCGCGGTCGAGGTGTTGCCGGAGGCGGTCGAGAAGGCCGCCGAGGATCTGACGATCGGCGCTCCCATCAAGGGAACGTCGCCATAGCAGTTCGTCGTAGCTAGTTCGTCGTAACCAGTAAGGGAGGAGGGTTCTTCCAGCCGGGATGAGCGTTGTGAACCCCGAATCGCGAGCCGCCCCAACCCGCGGGGCGGCTTTCGCTTACCACCGCCCGAGCCGGTTCGTGGAATGGCTCCGGCGGGGGAACGGAGTCCGCCTCGCCCTGTCGGCGGCCGCGGGGCTCTTCGGGGTGCTGATCCGCGACTGGAGCGGCGGCCTCGTCTTCCCCTTCACCCCCGCCATCTCGCTCACCGCCGGCCTCCTCTTCGGCTGGCTCGGGATCGCCGGCACCATCGCCGGCCAGTTCCTGGGGGTCTGGATCACCCGCGACGACCCCGCCAACGCCCTCGTCCTCGCGCTCTCCTTCGCGCTCGCCGGCGCCGCCGGATGGGCGATCTTCCACTATGTCCCCAAGCTCGGGCGCGGCCTGCCGAACCTGCGGTCGTTTCTTTGGACCCTGGGAGCTGGCGTCGTAGGAGGGCTGAGCGGCTCCGTGCTCTCGCTGGTCTTCTCCAGTCCGGAGGGCCAGGCAGCGGGGAGGTCGGCGCTCTGGATCTGGACCTGGGGGACCGGCGCCCTGGTCAGCGCCGCGCTGCTGGCGCCGCCGATTCTGCTCTTCTTCGACCGCTACGGCCGGCGCTGGATGGTGCCGATCCCCGGCGAGTTCCGGGGGGAGGACCCGCAGCAGGGCGGGAACATTCCCGGCAGCGGCGAGGAGACGGTGATCGTGTTCGCCGCTCCGGCGCGCGCCGCCCGGAACGGCCTCAAGGGTCTCCTGCTGGGCTCCGGGATGGTGCTGGCCTCGGCGGCGGTGGGGCTCGTCCTGATCTGGTTCCTCCCGCGGGGCAATGAGTGGACGACGCTCGTCTATCTCATCCCGATCCTCTGGGCCGCCCTCCACTACGGGTTGCGCGGCGGCATCCTGGCCGCTTCGGGGAGCGGCATCTGCCATCTCCTTGGCCTCGCCGGACTGGTGCTCCTGCTCGGAACGCCGGAGATCGGACGCGAGGTCTGGACCGGGCGGGCCGATCTGCTGATCCTCTCGGTGGCGGGCGCCCTGGTGGGGTGGTCGCGCCAGCGGGAGGTGCGGCTGCGCGAGGAGCTGATCGAGTCGAACCGGCTGCTGCGGCGCGATCTCGTCCGCGTCTCGGACGCGCTGATCCAGGCGGTCGAGGCCAAGGACGCCTATACCGGGGGGCACCTGCGGCGGGTGAGCGAGTACGCGGTGGCGGTGGGGGAGAAGCTCGGGCTGCGCGGCCGCG
The DNA here is from genome assembly GCA_035490435.1 of Thermoanaerobaculia bacterium. Taxonomy (GTDB): domain Bacteria; phylum Acidobacteriota; class Thermoanaerobaculia; order Multivoradales; family UBA5704; genus DATARR01. The sequence goes on along the minus strand of DATHEF010000078.1, from coordinate 339,119 downwards.
ACCTCGAAACCCTCCACTACGCGAGCCTCCTGCACGACGTCGGCAAGCTCGGCGTGCCCGAGTCGGTGCTGCGCAAGGAGGGGCCGCTCGACGCCCAGGAGACCGGGCAGATGCGCCTGCATCCGGAGATCGGAGCGCGGATGCTGGAGCGGCTGGAGCTGCTGCGGGGCGCGGCGCCGCTCGTCCTCCACCACCAGGAGCGCTTTGACGGCGAGCGCGACGGGCAGCATCCGGGCTATCCGCAGGGGCTCTCGGGGGAGCAGATCCCGCTCGGCGCACGCATCATCGCCGTGGTGGACGCCTTCGACGCCATGACCACGACCCGCCCCTACCGCAACGCCCTGCCGCAGGTGGAGGCCGCGGCCGTGCTCCGCCGGGAGCGGGGGCGGCAGTTCGATCCGCGGGTGGTGGACGCCTTTCTCGACTGTCTCGCCGAGCGTCCGTGGAGGGATTGAACCCGGATTGGGAGGCCCTGGACCGCCACCTCGCCCAGGTGCGGGGGTGCCGGATCTGCCCGACCGTCGTGCCGCCGCCGGTGGCCGCCCGTCCCGAGGTCTGGCCGCGCGTGATGCTGGTCGGACAGGCGCCGGGGCCGAAGGAGGTCGTTCTGCAGCGGCCGTTCGCCTATACGGCGGGATCGCGCCTGTTCGCCTGGTTCAACCGGCTGGGGGTTCCCGAGGAGGAGTTCCGGCGGCGGGTCTGGATGGCTGCTGTGATCCGCTGCTTCCCCGGCCGCGCCCCCCAGGGGGGCGACCGGGTTCCCAATCCCCTGGAGATCGCCAACTGCTCCCCCTATCTGGAGGAAGAGCTCCAATTGATCCGTCCGGCGACGGTGATCGTGGTCGGCCAGCTCGCGATCAAGCTCTTCCTCCCCGATACCGCGCCGCTGCACGAGAGGGTGGGGAGGGCGTTCCCGGGCTCGCGGGGGGATCTGAAATTCGACGTCATCCCGCTGCCGCATCCCTCGGGCCGGAGCACCTGGCTGGTGGGGCCGGAGAACCAGGAGTTGCTGGACCGAGGGCTGGAGCTGCTGCGCGGGAGCCGGGGGTGGCGGGAGACGTTCGGAAGTTGATCCTACCGGATCGGCAACTCTGGAAAGATCGTCGCGAAGTCGCTCTGGTTTCTGGTGATCAGTCCCTGGTAGCGAGAGGCGAAGGCCCCGATCATGACATCGGCTAGAGGTCGCTTGGGGACAAGACCCGATCTCTTGCGGCGGATAAAGTCGCTCCAGGCCTCGTGTGAGCGGAGCGTATCCTCCCAGAGCCAGTCCTGGCGGAAGTCCACGCCGACCCCGATCAGGAACTCGTCCTGAAGAGATGTGTTGCCTTCAAAGGCCGGAGCCATTTCAGCGTAAGTGATGGGGCAGATCGTCAAGCCCTCTTCGGCTAAACGATCGAGGATCAGAGCCGAAGATTGTCCGAACTCTGGATCGTCTTCCAGCACGTCCAGGAGAACACAGGTGTCGACGACCCAGGCCATCAGGTCTCGCCTTCTCGCAGCTCGGTCATCCAGTCCTGGGTCCGCCGCGCCGGCCGGAAGCGTTTCGCGAAGCCCAGCATCGCTATCGCCCCGCGAGGCTCGGGCTCAAGGAGAACCGTCACGCGAATTTCATGCTCTCCGGTCTTCTCCCAGAGGAGTCGCTGCCCTTTCGCGAGGGCCAGCTCCTTGCGGAGCTGGGCTGGAATGGAAACCTGGCCTCTTTCTGTGATGACGGAGACTTTGGACGGAACAGGCATGAATCAAACTATATCATGTACATTCGTCATGTACGCTGTTCCAGCCCCGCCGGCCGGAGCGACTTCTCCACCCACCCCAGCAGCGCATCCACCAGCAGCGCCAGCAGCGCCGCCGGGATCGCTCCCGAGAGGATCATCGCGCTATCGGCGAGCTGCAGGCCGGTGACGATCGGCTCGCCGAGGCCTCCGGCGCCGATGAAGGCGGCGAGGGTGGCGGTGCCTACCGTGATCACGGCGGCGGTGCGCAGGCCGGCCATCACGACGGGGGCGGCGAGGGGGAGGCGGATCTCGCGCAGGATCTGCCCGGGAGTCATGCCCAGGGCTGTCGCCGCTTCCACGGCCTTGGGGTCGGCGTCGCGCACGCCGGTGTAGGTGTTCCTGACGATCGGGAAGAGCGAGTAGATCCAGAGCGCCACGATGGCGGGGAGCGCCCCCACGCCCAGCAGCGGGATCATGAAGGCCAGCAGGGCGAGCGAGGGGACAGTCTGGAGGAGGCCCAGGATGCGGATGACCGTCTCCGCCCAACGCCGGTGGCGCTCCAGCCAGAGCCCCAGGGGGATCGCGAAGAGGGCGCCCAGCAGCAGCGCCGCCGCCGAGAGGCCGAGGTGCTGAAGAGTCAGCCGGCCCAGATCCCGCCGCGCTCCCCAGAGATAGGCGAGGACGCCGGGCTTCCGGGAGACCGGTTCCGGCGCGTTCCCGTCCTTGACGATCAGGCCGATCGAGCGCAGCGCGTCCCGGGCCACCACGACCTCGCTCTCGTGCTTCTCCTGGAGGCGCAGGTTGTAGCCGCGCATGGCGTCCTCGTCGAGCGAGCCGGCGAGGAGGCCTAAAACGGCGCCGACCTCCGGGTGCTTCTTCAGGGTCTCCCCCCGCACCAGCGCCGCCGCCTCGTAAGGGGGGAAGAAGTCGCGGTCGTCCCGCAAGACCTTCAGGTTGTAGAGGATCAGCCGGCCGTCCGTGGAGTAGACGTCCAGGGCGTCGATCGTCCTCTGCTTGGCCGCCTGGTACTGGATCGCCTGCTGGAGGTGGTCCACCGAGCGGAATTGCAGGCCGTAGGTCTTCTGGAGGCCCAGGAGGCCGTCCTCGCGGCCCACGAACTCGTGGCCGAAGCCGCCGTGCAGGCCCTTCGAAACCCTGGCGAGATCGGTGATCGTCTCCAGGTGCTCGCGCTCGGCCAGCTCCTTGGGGACGGCGATCTCCCAGGAGTTCTCGAATCCCAGCGGGGCGAGCCACCAGACGTTCCAGCGGCGGAGGAACTCGGAGCGCACCCGGTTCAGCGTCTGGTCCGGCCCCCCCTTGGCCTGCTCGCCCAGGATGGAGACCAGCCCGGTGCCGGTGTATTCGGGATAGACGTCGATGGCGCCGGATTTCAGCGCCTCGAAGCAGACCTGCGTGCCCGCGAGGCCAAGCCGGCGCTCCACCTGGAGCGTGGTGCGGCTTTCGAGGAGCTGGGCGAACATCTCGGCGAGCAGGCGGCTTTCCTCGAAGTTCTTGGAGCCGATCACGACGCGGTCGGCGGCGTGAAGGGGGAAGGCAAGAAAGAGGATCGCCCCCCAGATCGGCCAGATCCTACCCACGCCGGAGCTCCAGCAGCGCCGACACATACGGGTCCGCCGGCCGATCCGCCAGCTCCGCGGGGGGCCCGAGCTGGAGGAGGCGCCCGGCGCGCATGACGCCGATGCGGTCGGCCAGGCGGAAGGCCTCGCCGAGATCGTGGGTCACCAGCACGGCGGTCTTGCCGAGATGGCTCTTGAGCTCCAGGAACTGGCGGTGGAGCTCGAGGCGGGTCAGGGCGTCGAGGGCGCCGAAGGGCTCGTCGAGGAGGATGAGCGGCGGATCGGCGGCGAGAGCGCGGGCGAAGGCGACGCGCTGGCGCTGGCCGCCGGAGAGCTCGGCGGGGTAGCGGCTGGCCTGCGCCGCGGAGAGGCCGACGAGCTCCAGCATCTCGCGTGTCCTCTCTTTGCGACGGTCGCGGTCCCAGCCGAGGAGACGGGGGACCAGCTCGACGTTGCGCTCGACGCGCCAGTGGGGGATCAGGCCGCCGTCCTGCGGCACATAGCCGGTGCGGCGGCGGAGGGCGATCGGATCGAGGTCCGTCACCGGCTTCCCCTCGATGCGCACGGTGCCGGCCGAGGGCTCGATCATCCGGTTGAAGGTGCGCAGAAGCGTGGTCTTCCCGGAGCCGCTCTCGCCGACCAGCGCCACCGTCTCACCAGGCTGGACGGCCAGCGTCACCCCGGCGAGCGCGGCGGTGCCGTCTGCATAGGTCTTGGCGACGTCGGTCGCTTCGAGGAGGGGCTCCGGAGGCACGGGGGTAGTCTATCCCGGGGGTGCTACGATCGCGGGGCCATGAAAAGCGAGCACCTGCGATTTCCCGGCGCGCGCGGCCAGAGCCTCGCCGCCCGGCTCGACAGCCCGGCGGAGGGGCCGCCGGTCGCCTATGCCCTCTTCGCCCACTGCTTCACCTGCTCGAAGGACCTGAAGGCCGCCGGCTGGATCAGCAGCGCCCTCACCGCGCGCGGGATCGCCGTGCTCCGCTTCGACTTCACCGGCATCGGCGAGAGCGAGGGGGACTTCGCGGGCACCGACTTCTCCTCGAACGTGGAGGATCTGGTGGCGGCGGCAGATTTCCTGCGCCGCGAGCGCGAGGCGCCGCTGCTATTGATCGGGCACAGCCTCGGCGGCTGCGCCGTGTTGGCTGCGGCGGAGCGGATCCCCGAGGCCCGCGCCATCTCGACGATCGCCGCCCCGAGCGACACCGAGCATCTGAAGAAGGCGCTGGTCCACCTCGCTCCGGAGCTCGAGGCGCGCGGCGAGGTGGAGGTCCATCTCGGAGGGCGCCCGTTCCGCGTCCGCCGCGAGCTGCTCGACGATCTGGCGGAGGATCATCTCCGGGGCGTCCTCGAAAGGCTCCACCGCGCGCTGCTGATCTTCCACTCGCCGGTGGACGCCATCGTCGGCGTCGATCACGCCCGGCGGCTCTTCGAGATGGCGAAGCACCCCAAGAGCTTCGTCTCGCTGGACACCGCGAATCATCTGCTGAGCGACGATCGGGACGCCCGCTACGTCGGCGACGTGCTGGCGGTCTGGGCGGAGCGGTATCTCGAAGGGGTGCAGCCGGTGGGAGAGACGGAGCCCGAGATCGGCAAGGAGGGGGAGGTGCTGGTGATCGGACCGCCCAGCGGCTTCGCGCAGGAGATCATCGCCCACCGCCACCGCTTGGTGGCCGACGAGCCGAAGGAGGTGGGCGGGACCGAATTGGGGCCGACCCCCTACGACCTGCTGCTCGGCGCGCTCGGCGCCTGCACCTCGATGACGCTCCGGATGTACGCCGACCGCAAGCAGTTCCCGCTGGAGGGGGTGCGCGTGCGGCTGCGCTATTCGAAGATCCACGCCCTCGACTGCATCCAGTGCGAGACCAAGATCGGGAAGATCGACCGCATCGACCGCGAGATCGAGGTGCTCGGCGCCCTGACCGAGGAGCAGCGCGGCCGCCTGCTGGAGATGGCCGACCGCTGCCCGGTCCACCGGACGCTGATTTCCGAGATCGACATTGTGACGAAGCTGAGCTGAGGCGCCCCCGCCCCGAATCCTCACCCCCGGCCCCTCTCCCACCGCACTCCCCCCGACCGGGAGAGGGGAGCTTGACGGGAGCGACCTCGCTTGTAGGAGGCTCTGAATCACCAGCTCTGATGATGGCAAAAGCGCTTCCTACATGCACTATCGGTTCTGAGTCGCCCCCCTCTCCCGGACGGCGGGAGGGCGGTGGGAGAGGGGACGGGGGTGAGGATTCGGGGTGGGGGAAACTCCGGTAGTCACCCCCAGGCTCCACCCCCGTCATCCGCAAGGGACACGCGTCTGTCCAACCATACGCCCCGAGATTCCATCTTGCGGGCAAACCACTGAAAAAAAAGGATCTCATGATCCTTCCGACCCCTGGCACGGTTCGTGGAATGTATGAATGGCAAGAGAGCCGGGGTGGATGCGAGGACGAGCGGACCCGGCGAATCTTTGAACCCGAAGAGATGACCGCCGCGGAGCCAAAAGCATCGCGGCGGCAAAGATAGTAAGGCAATCTCCTCTCCCTCCGGTGCCGGGGCGGGTCTTAATGCCCTCCGCCCGCCTCGGCCCACTTTTTTTCTCCCGCCGCTTGCCTCCCTTGTCGTACCCCGATAGAGTCTGACCTGCATGCTCGGACGTCTTCCGAGAGCCCTAAACCTTTTGTGTCGCAAGATATAGCCGCTTATCGATGACAGTCCACGCCCCTTATAATCCATCCGTGAGTCAGCAACCCGTGAGCGAGAACGTCGAGGTGGAGCCACGCGTCCTGGCTCGCTCCGAGCACCCCATCTCCCGCCGGGACATCGACAAGAACGCCCTCAAAGTCCTCTACCGCCTGCACAACGCGGGCTACCTGGCCTACCTGGTGGGCGGCAGCGTGCGCGATCTGATGATGGGACGCACGCCCAAGGACTTCGACATCGGCACCAACGCCAAGCCGAACGAGATCCGGCGCCTGTTCTCGAACTCGCGGATCATCGGCCGCCGCTTCCGGCTGGTCCACGTCTTCTTCCACGACGGCAGCACCGTCGAGGTCTCGACCTTCCGCCGCGACCCCGATCCGGACGAGCAGCGGGGGGAGCCCGGGGAGATGCTGATCACCAGCGACAACACCTACGGCACCCCCCGGCAGGACGCCTTCCGCCGCGACTTCACCGTCAACGCCCTGTTCTACAGCGTCGCCGACTACTCGGTCATCGACCACGTCGGCGGCATCGAGGACCTCGAGCGCAAGCTGATCCGCGCCATCGGCGAGCCGGAGCTGCGCTTCCGCGAGGATCCGGTGCGGATGCTGCGCGCCTGCGAGTTCGCGGGCCGGCTGGGGATCGGCATCGAAACCAAGACCCAGGAGGCGATCCACCGCCGCGGCAAGGAGCTCGAGAAGGCCTCGCCCGCGCGGGTGACCGAGGAGATCATCCAGCTCTTGAAGTGCGGCCGCGCCGGCGCCGCCATGCAGTGGATGCTGGAGCTCGACCTCCTGCAGGTCCTGATCCCCGAGGCCTACGCCATGCTGACCGCCGGCGCGCGCGGGCTGGGGGATCTGGGGCAGATCCTGCCGGTGATCGACCGCATGGTGGCCGCGGACCGGCCGCTCCCGGACACCGGCCTCCTGGCGGCCCTGCTGCTGCCCAAGGTCATGCTCCGGCGCCTCGACATCGAGGCCCAGGACGGCAGGCCGATGAGCCGGCCGGCGATCGAGACCATGATCCAGGAGGAGATCGCGCCGTTCTTCTCCCGTCTCACTCTCTCCAATCTGCGGGCCCAGCAGGTGTTCCATGCCCTGATGGGCTTCCAGCGCCTGTGCGAGCCGAACTGGACCGCGCACGAGCGGTTGAAGCTCGCCCGCAAGCCCTACTTCGACGACGCCCTGCTCCTGTTCGAGATCCTCGTCCAGGCGACGGGGGAGGGGGGCGAGGCGCTCGACGCTTGGCAGACCGCCGCCCGCCGCCGCCCGCCCCTCAAGGCGCCGACCGACAGCGAGGCGCGCGAGCGTCCGCGCCGCCGCCGGCGCCGCCGCCCCCCCTTGTGACAAGTTTCACAAACCGGGAGAGCTTGGCATAGGATAGGTTCCGGTCCGAGCTCCCGATGAGGAAAACTCATGTCCTGGTTCACTGATATCTATCGATCCGCGGTGGGCAAGAAGGCGGTGATGGCCGTGACCGGCATCCTGCTCTTCGGCTTCATCGTCTTGCACCTGATCGGCAATCTGAAGCTGTACGAGCCCGGCTTCTACAAGGCGCCGGGGGAGACCGGCGAGGGGGTTCGCTATCTCAACGCCTACGGCACCTTCCTGCGCCACGTGGGAGAGCCGGCGCTCCCCGCCGAGGGAGCGCTCTGGATCGTCCGCGTGGTCCTGCTGGTCGCGGTCGTGCTGCACATCTGGGCGGCCTGGCAGCTGGCGCGGATGAGCCGGGCTGCGCGCCCGCGCGGCTACGCGGTCCGTCCCAAGGTTCACACCCCCTACGCCTCGCGCACCATGCGCTGGGGCGGGGTGATCATCCTGCTCTTCCTTATCTACCACCTGCTGGATTTCACGGCCGGCGCCGTCAACCCGGGCTTCGTCGAGGGGGACGTCTACCGCAACGTGGTCGCCAGCTTCTCGCTCTGGTACGTGTCGCTCTTCTACATCCTGGCGCAGGTGGCGCTCGGCTTCCACCTCTATCACGGGCTCTGGAGCCTGTTTCAGTCGCTCGGGTGGAACCAGCCGCGCTTCAACCGCTGGCGCAGCGGCTTCGCCCACGCCTTCGCCTGGATCGTCACGATCGGCAACATTTCGTTTCCCCTGGCCGTGTTGACCGGCCTGGTCCGTTAGGAGCGCGCGCTCATGGCCACGACGACCACCACCACGACGACGCTCGACAGCAAGGTCCCCGACGGTCCCCTGGAGCAGAAGTGGGACGACCACAAGGGGCATCTCCGGCTGGTCAATCCCAACAACAAGCGGCGGTTCACCATCCTGGTGGTGGGATCGGGACTCGCCGGGGCCTCGGCCGCGGCGAGCTTCGCCGAGCTCGGCTACGAGGTGAAGTGCTTCTGCTTCCAGGACTCCCCCCGCCGCGCGCACTCGATCGCCGCCCAGGGGGGGATCAACGCCGCCAAGAACTACCACAACGACGGCGACAGCGTCTTCCGGCTGTTCTACGACACGGTCAAGGGGGGTGACTTCCGGGCCCGCGAGGGGAACGTCTACCGCCTGGCGCAGGTGTCGCTGAACATCATCGACCAGTGCGTGGCGCAGGGGGTCCCCTTCGCCCGCGAGTACGGCGGCCTGCTCGACAACCGCTCCTTTGGCGGCGCCCAGGTCTCCCGCACCTTCTACGCCCGCGGCCAGACCGGCCAGCAGCTCCTGCTCGGCGCCTACCAGGCGCTGGAGAAGGAGGTCAACGCCGGCAAGATCAAGATGATCACGCGCACCGAGATGCTCGACGTGGTCGTCGACGCCACCGGCCGCGCCGTCGGCATCATCACCCGCGACATGGTGACCGGGAAGATCGACCGCCACGCCGGCCACGCCGTGGTGCTGGCGACCGGCGGCTACAGCAACGTCTACTACCTGTCGACCAATGCCAAGGGGTCCAACGTCACCGCCGCCTGGCGGGCCCACCGCCGCGGCGCGCTGTTCGCCAACCCCTGCTTCACGCAGATCCATCCGACCTGCATCCCGGCCTCGGGGGACTACCAGTCGAAGCTGACGCTGATGTCCGAGTCGCTGCGCAACGACGGCCGGGTCTGGGTGCCGAACGATCCGAACGACCAGCGCCGGCCCGACCAGATCCCGGAAGGGGAGCGCGACTACTTCCTCGAGCGCAAGTACCCGAGCTTCGGCAACCTCGTCCCCCGCGACGTCGCCGCCCGCAACATCAAGACGGTGGTCGACGAGGGGCGGGGCGTCGGGCCGCAGAAGAACGGCGTCTATCTCGACTTCTCGGCCGCCATCCAGCGGCTGGGGAAGAACCTGATCGAGGAGCGCTACGGCAACCTGTTCGAGATGTACGACAAGATCACCGGCGAGAACCCGTACGTGGTCCCGATGCGGATCTACCCGGCGCCCCACTACACGATGGGCGGCCTGTGGGTGGACTACAACCTGATGACCAACATCACCGGGCTGTACGCGCTGGGGGAGTCCAACTTCTCCGACCACGGCGCCAACCGCCTCGGCGCCAGCGCGCTGATGCAGGGGCTGGCCGACGGCTACTTCGTGATCCCCTACACGATCGGCGACTATCTGGCGACCCATCTGGGCGAGACGCTGTCGACCGAGACCGACGCCTTCCGCGCCACCGAGGCCGACGTCAAGGAACGGCTGAACCGGATGCTCTCGATCAAGGGCAAGCGCAGCCCCGACTCGTTCCATCGCGAGCTCGGCCGCATCGTCTGGGACTACTGCGGCATCGCCCGCAACGCCGCCGGACTCCAGAAGGCCCTGCAGCTGATCCCGGCGCTGCGCGAGGAGTTCTGGAGCAACCTGCGGATCGTCGGCGGCCCCGAGCAGCTCAACCAGGAGCTGGAGCGGGCCGGCCGGGTGGCGGACTTCTTCGAGCTCGCCGAGCTGATGTGCATCGACGCGCTGGCCCGTGACGAGTCGTGCGGCGGCCACCTGCGCGAGGAGCACCAGACCCCGGAAGGCGAGGCGCTGCGCGACGACAAGAACTTCTCCTACGTCTCGGCGTGGGAGTGGAACGGGGTGGGCAAGGCGCCGGCGCTCCACAAGGAGCCGCTCGAGTTCGAGCACGTCAAGCCCAGCCAAAGGAGCTACAAATGAACCTCACCCTCCACGTCTGGCGCCAGAAAAACCCCGCGGACGAAGGGCGCATGGTCCGATACGAGGTCAAGGACGTCAACGAGCACGCCTCCTTCCTCGAGATGCTGGACATCCTCAACGAGCAGCTCGCCGAGCGTGGCGAGGAGCCGGTCGCCTTCGAGCACGACTGCCGCGAGGGGATCTGCGGCTCGTGCGGCTTCATGATCAACGGCGAGGCGCACGGGCCGATGCCGGCGACCACCGTCTGCCAGCTCCACATGCGCCATTTCAAGGACGGCGACGTGCTCCACGTCGAGCCCTGGCGGTCCAAGGCGTTCCCGGTGATCAAGGACCTGGTGGTCGACCGCAACGCCTTCGACCGCATCATCCAGTCCGGCGGCTTCATCTCGGTGGCGACCGGCAGCGCGCCGGAGGCGAACCTGATCCCGGTGCCGAAGTCGCTCGCCGACCGCGCCTTCGACGCCGCCCAGTGCATCGCCTGCGGCGCCTGCGTGGCCCAGTGCCCGAACGGCGCCGCGAACCTCTTCACCTCCGCCAAGGTCGCGCACCTGAACCTGCTCCCGCAGGGGCAGCCCGAGCGCTACGACCGCGCCCTCTCGATGATCGAGACCATGGAGAAGGAGGGCTTCGGCTACTGCTCCAACTACGCCGAGTGCGAGGCCGTCTGCCCGAAGGAGATCTCGATCGACTTCATCGCCCAGATGAACCGGGACTACCTCAGGGCCAAGTCCAAGGCGACGCTGAAGACGCCGCTGAGCACGTAGGGGGCAGTCATCTGCCTCAGCCCCGCAGGGGCGGCGGGATGTAGCCCGGGGCGTGAGCCCCGGGAAGGGCGGTTCCGAAAAATTCAGAGCCCCGGCAGGAGCGACAGGATGTTGGGCTTCAGGGCGTCCTTGCCCTCTGGGGCGTCCTGCGCTTCGAGGCCTCACCCTCGATCCCTTCTCCCAAGGGAGAGGGAGGCCGTGCTCCGAGAGGATTCTTAACTCAGCACTGCGAACTGCACCGTCGCCTTGGCCACGAGCTGGCCGTCCTGGGTGACCTCCCCCTCGGCCACCGCCAGGCGTTTTCCCTTCCGGAGCAGCCGCCCCCGGCCGACAAGGGGCGCGAGGCGGGCGCGGGAGAGGAGATGGACGGTCACGGTCGCGGGCACCACCGGCGCTCCCACGGCGCTCGCGGCGGAGATCTCCGCCAGGGTGGTCAGGATGGCGAAGTGGACCACGTCGGGGGCGACCTGATGCTCGGGCCGGGGATCTAGAAGCAGCGTGCCGGGCTCGTCGCCGGGGCGCAGCCCGAGGGCGGTGTTGAAGTCTGTCATGAGATCTCCTGTTCGATTTGATCTACCCGATCCTGTGCTCCGTCACCACCCCCGACAGGCTCTTCCCGGCCACATCCACGTAGAGCGATCCCCCGGTCACTGACAGGTGGAGCTTCATCCGCCGGTCGAGCAGGGCTACCAGATCCTGGAGGAGCTGGCGGTCCACGGCGTAGATGGGGATCTCCTCGCCGCGGTGGATGCGCTCGCCTTCGAGGCGGCGGAGGAGGGAGGGCGGGTCTTTGTGGGTGTAGACGGCGACCCGGTCCGCGGCCTTGGCGGCCTTGTGGAGGCGCGCGGCATCCGGAGTGCCGACCTCGATCCAGGCCTTGACGCGGCCGGCGGGGTCGCGCACCCAGAGGGCGGGCTCGTCGCCGTCCGAGAGCCCCTTGGAGAAGGCGATATCCTCCTCGTACTGGAGGCAGTAGGCGAGCACGCGGGTCCAGAGGTACTCCTCGGTCTCCGAGGGGTGCAGGGCGGCGCGGATCGGGAGGGTCTCGTAGACGCCGCGGTCGGAGTCGGCGAGCTCGACGTCGAAATTGTAGATCGTTGAGGTCAGGGCCATGGCGGATCGGATGATCGCACAGCGTTCCCTTTTTGGGGGAGGCATTCCCCAACCTAGGGGAGGAGTCCCCCCGCAAGGTACAGGGTTCCCCCAGCTTGGGAGAGGGGTGTACCTGACAGGGGGAGGGGTCTCCCCGCGAGGTACAGGGGTTCCCCAAGTTGGGACAGGGGGCCCCCTCACTGGGCGGCGATCGCCCAGTGAGAGCGGACCGTTCCCCAAACCTATTTGAGGGCGTCGAGCGCCGCGCGGATCTCCGCGTTGCCCGGCCGCTGCTTGTAGTCCTCCTCGACTTTCGCCCAGGCGACCTTCCCCGACTTGTCGATGACGTAGACGGCCGGGTGCGGGATACCTTCCACCTTCGTCCCCTTGTAGGCGGGGTCGCGCAGGCCGTAGGCGTCGATGGTCTTGCTGCCGGGATCGGACAGGATCCGGTAGTCGACCTTGCCTTTGCCGTCGGCGGCGATCTTCTCCGCGAGCTTGCGGCTGTCGTCAGGCTTGTCGACGCTGAGAGCGTAGATGTCGAGAGGCTCGCCTTCCTTGCGGAGGGAGCGGAGCTCGGCCAACTGCCGAGCGCAGAACGGTCACCAGTAGCCGCGGTAGAAGACGAGGACCACGGAGCGCTGCCCGCGGGAGGCCGCGAGCCCGACCTTCTGGCCGTTCTGATCCTGGAGGATGAAATCGGGGGCCGTCTCGCCCACCGCGACCGGCTTGGCGCGGGGAGTCTCGGCGGCGGACGCGAGGCCCGCCGTCGAGAGGGCGAGCGCGGCGAGCAGGACGATCCGTCGCATGCGCTCTCCTTTTCTGTTGCTGTCGTTCACTTGAAGGTCCGGAAAAACCAGTCGAAGATCTTCTTCACCGTCGGCGTCAGCTTCCCCCGCCGCCAAGTGTCCGCCGCCTTCTTCACCACTTCCCCCTGGGTGGGGTAGGGGTGGATGACGCTGGCGATTTTAGCAAGGCCGATGCCCTGGGTCACTGCCAGGCAGAGCTCGCCGATCATGTCCCCGGCGTGCTCGGCGACCAGGGTGGCGCCGAGGATCTTCCCCTCCTTCGATCCTTTCTCGACGTGGACGCGCAGGAATCCCTCGTCGGCGCCGTCCAGGATGGCGCGGTCGACGTCCGCCATATGGATGGTCAGGGTGTCGACCTCGAGCCTCTTGGCGTGGGCGTCCTTCGCATACATCCCGACATGGGCGATCTCGGGGGTGGTGTAGGTGCACCAGGGGATGGTGAGCGCCGAGGCCTTGGCGCGGCCGAAGAAGAGGGCGTTCTGGATGACGATGCGCGCCTGGGCGTCGGCGATGTGGGTGAACTGGAAGCGGGAGGCGACGTCGCCGCAGGCGAAGACGTTCCTGTTGCTGGTGCGCAGGTTGTCGTCCACCTCGACGCCGCGCTTGCCGTAGAGCACCCCCGCGGCTTCCAGCCCAAGCCTCTCGACGTTGGGGGCCCGGCCGGCGGCGATCAGGATCTCGTCCGCCACCACCTCGTGGCGCTGGCCGTCCCGCTCAAAGGCGACCACCCGCTCGGCGCCGCGGCGCCTGGCCTCGACGACTTTGATGCCGAACTCGAAGTGGACGCCGTCGGCGATCATCGCCATCTGGACGATGCCGGCCGCGTCGGCGTCCTCGCGCGCCAGCACGTGCCCTTCCTGGACAAGATGGGTGACGTGGCTGCCGAAGCGCGCGAAAGACTGCGCCATCTCGCAGCCGATCGGCCCGCCTCCGATCACCACCAGACGCTTCGGCAGCTCGGTGAGATTGAAGATCGTCTCGTTGGTGCGGAAGCCGGTCTCGGCGAGGCCGGGGATCGGGGGCTCGGCGGCGCGGGCGCCGGTGGCGATGACGGCGCGGCGGAAGCGGAGCCGCTTGCCGTTCACCTCGATGGTGTCGGGGGAGATGAAACGGCCATCGCCGAGGAAGACGTCGACGCCGGCCTTGCGGGCCCCCTCCGCGCTGTCGACGGCGCTGATCCCGGCGCGCAGGCGGCGCATGCGCGCCATGGCGAAGCCGAAGTCGGCGGCCGCGTTCTGGGGGACGGCCGGGCCGCCGAAGCGCTCGGCGGCCTCGCGGGCGTCGGCCCAGGCGCGGGAGGCGCGGATGATCCCCTTCGAGGGGACGCAGCCGACGTTCAGGCAGTCGCCGCCCATCAGGTGGCGCTCGATCAGGGCCACCCGGGCGCCGAGCCCGGCCGCCCCCTTGGCCGATACCAGGCCGGCCGTGCCAGCGCCGATCACCACCATGTGATAGCGCGGGGCCGGCTCGGGGTTCACCCAGGAGGGGGGGTGGACGTTCTCGATGAGCTGGCGGTTGAACTCGTCCAGCGGCTCGACGGGGAACGGCGTATGGACGGCCGCGGGCTCACTCATGGCGATCCTGATCCTTATCTTTCCCTGAGAGCGCCGCCGGCGCCTTCGGATCATCGATCTCCTGGCGCAGCGCCTTGCCGGCGAGGCGGGTGACGAAGGTAGTGACGGCGACCGTGGCGAGGAGGCCGACGCCGAGCACCACCCAGTAGCTCGTCCCCTTCTCGCTCTTGGCGCCACCGGCGACCGCCGCCAGGCTCCCCGCCGCCTTGCCGTAGTAGACATAGAGCAGCGTGCCCGGAAGCATGGCGATCGAGGCGGCGAGATACTGGAGGAAGCTGACCTTGGTCAGCCCCAGCGAATAGTTGAGCAGGTTGAACGGGAAGATAGGGGAGAGGCGCAGCAGCGCCACGATCTTGAACCCCTCGCGCCCCACCGCCTTGTCGATGGCGGCGAACTTCGCGTTGCCCGCGATCCGGCGCTCGATCGCGCCGCGGGCGAGATAGCGCGCCACGAGGAACGCCGCTCCAGCGCCGAGAGTGGCGCCGATCAGGGTGTAGATCGTCCCCTTGGCGAGGCCGAAGATGGCGCCGGCGGCCAGCGTCAGCAGCGAGCCGGGGATGAACGCGACGGCCGCCACCGCGTAGCCGAGGATGAAGACGACCGGCCCCCACACCCCCAGGCCCTCCACCCACTGCGCGAAGCGCGGCACGTAGGCCCCGGCCTGCCGGCCGGCCAGGAACAGGGCGGCGAGGACGGCCAGGCCGACGACGATATAGAGGACGAGTTTGCCGCGGGATCTTTTAGCGGGTGGGATGGCGGCGGCATCGCTGGCTGCGTTCACGAAGGGGCTCCTCTCTGTGCTCCGAGAACTCTACGTCCGGAAGGCGGCGCTGGATGGGCCCCTGACTCCTTTGATGCCGGGAACTTAGCCCAGGATAGCACGCGCTCGGGGGAGCACACTGCAACACAAAATGTGCAGATCCAGCAGATTTCCGGAATCACTTCGCACAATTGGGGATTTGCAAACGGCCAGATGCCTCCTATGATGCGCAACCTGAGCTTATGGGAGCAGGAGCGGTATCTGGCGGAGTATTGAAACGGCCCTCATCACCCCGGCCTCTTCTCCCGACCCGGGAGAAGAAGGAGGTCTCCCATGCACACGCCGATATTCCAGGTCGACGCCTTCACCACCCGCCGCTTCGCCGGCAATCCGGCCGCGGTGATGCCGCTGGAAAGCTTTCCGGAGGATGCGGTGCTGCAGGCCCTCGCGGCCGAGAACAACCTCGCGGAGACGGCTTTTCTGGTGCCCGAAGGCGGCGACTACCGCCTGCGCTGGTTTACGCCGACCACCGAGGTGCCGCTCTGCGGCCACGCCACGCTCGCCAGCGCGGCGGTGGTGATGGAGCGGCTCGAGCCTGGACGCACGAGGGTGGTCTTCCACTCGGCGAGCGGACCCCTGACGGTGACTCGGACAGCCGCGAGCTATCTCATGGATTTCCCGGCACGGTTGTCGCACCCGGTCCCGGCACCGCCCGGACTCGCCGAAGCTCTCGGGATCGTCCCTGACGAGGTGTGGGCTGATGCCTTCAATTACCTGGCACTGCTGGAGAGCGCGCGGGTGGTGCGTGAGCTGGCTCCCGACCTCGCCGCGATCGCCCGGCTGGATCGCCAGGGGGTCATCGTGACCGCGCCCGGGGACGAGTCCTACGATTTCGTCAGCCGCTACTTCGCTCCAGCCAAGGGGATCCCGGAAGATCCCGTGACGGGCGGCGCGCATTGCGCGCTGGCCCCCTATTGGGCCGGACGCCTTGGCAAGACGGAGCTGCGCGCCTTTCAGGCCTCGCGGCGCGGCGGCGAGGTCGTCTGCCGGCTGGCCGGCGATCGCGTCGAGCTGGAAGGCACATGCGTCTTCTACATGGAAGGACGGGCGGAGATCTGAGGAGGTCGATCATTGCTCCCGAACGGCCGACACCGTGGCGTTGATCGACGAGCTCGAGCGCGGCTTTCTCGTGCGGAGTCTTGAGGCTCGACAGGGTTGAATTCAGCCCCGGCTCCCGGCCGCGCGCCACACTCGTTCGGCCTCGGTGCGGCGCCCTCCTCTGCGCTAGCGTCCAACCAGGCAAGAGGTGCCAGGCGCTTCTCTGGAGGACGCCAGCGTCCTCGCTGGCCTTCTATCAATCCAACGATCATGAGCTAGGTCTCTGGTGCAATCTGGCCGGTCTGTGGGTATAATAGCCTCTACGAAATCGCGGTTCAAAATCTCTCACCTATGCTCTCTATCTGTCGTCACCCATGAGCAGCTTCAATGTCTGAGCTGACCGTCATTCTTGCTAAATCGCCCCCTGTTAGCGTGGCGGACGACAAGGTACTGGAGCACGCCTCGAAGTATGTCGCAGGGGAATTAGATGAGAAACTCACCCAAGCTGACCCTTGGGCGTCTTTATCCATGTTGTGGCCTCCTAGGCTAGTCGGCGCCACTGTCGGCCGAAGGCTGGCAGCTTTTTTCGGGGCTGGTATGTCGCTTGCGGCGGGAGCGCCATCGTGGAGCGATCTGCTCACCAAGTACTTTCGGCTCAGTGACGACGTTCTCCAAGATCGCGAACTCGGTGATGACCCGCTCACTCTGGCGCAACTTGCCGCTGAACAAGTTGGTTATGAGAGGGTCCAACAAATTCTCCGAGAAGTGATGGGAAGCTATTCAAAGCCTACAACCGCGCACGTGCTGCTTGCGGCGCTGCGCCTGCCGTTCTACATCACTACTAATTACGATACGCTCTTTGAGGAGGCCTGGGCTTCAGTGTTCCCTAGGCATCCGCTAAGCGCGGTAATTGTCAATGATCTAGACCTGTCAGGAGGGATCGATATTTCGACCATTATCCGGTCTGGAGGCAGCATTCTTTTGAAAATCCACGGGTGTGTTAGGAGAGATAAAGAGCAACTAATTCTAACGCGCCGTGACTATCGCACGCACTATCGTGCCAATGAGAAATTCTTTACTCTGGTTAGAGAGCTGCTTCATGACTACCATGTATTATTTCTTGGGTTTAGTCACAAGGATCCGGAGGTGTCACGGCTCGTAGAAGATGTAATCTATGACTATGAGCGTGATATGCGCCGTAAGGTCACACCGACACCCCGGCCTCCTCATTTTTATAGCCTTCAGTTTGACATGCGCTCGCACAGTCCGGAAGTTTTTGCCGCCCGAGGTATCTTAGCCCTCAAGCCTCCACTCGTCCCTACTACTGCCGGTGACGCTCGTTCAACAGCGCTCGCTACTGCGTTGTGTGACCTTGACGGCTCTGCCTTCTACCGGCTTCATGAGAGCGCCTCTCTCGACGAACTAATGCGGGATTGTCTGGGGCAACTCACAACCGACATTGACGACGCACTCGCTACCTTGAGCACATTTGCGAGTGAGGCGATTGACTCCGCGCAGGGGAAGCGGGCCACTACATGGCTCCACGACGCTGTTACAAAACTCGGTCCAATGGCAGGTCAAGGAGTGTGGTTAGTCAATGAAGAGGGTGTTGTCGTCGATTACGATTTACCTTACGGACTTTCTAAAAGCGCTCGTGAAGACATTTTGAAGAAGCGGGCGACACTGGCCAGGCGACCCCCGCCGCCAAACGGACGGGGCTGGCTCGACGATCGTCCATATTTTCGATCGGCAAAAACTTTTCAGGACCCGTTTGTTTCAGACGTTTCCCAGTCGATTTTTAATGGACATGGCACAGTCTTTCTTTGCCAACCATTGATTGATAGCGGTCAATTCCGAGGCCTCCTGTTCGCTGCCACGCAAGTGGGTGCTTGGTCTACGCCTGTTATGATTGCGGAACGGTGCCTGCGTGAAGAGCGTCAATTTATGCTTGTTGACTCCAACGGTGTGTTGCTGGTGCCTACAGTTGGTGATCACCTTAATAACATCGTCCCGATTGAGTCCAATGGTGCCTCTGGTGCAGAGGACCGCAAGGCTAACGTCGGGTTTCCGTATTCCCGATTATTGGATCTGTCGCGGCGAGATTCTCTCGTAGCCCATATAGCGAATAACATTGTGCCGGTTTCCCAGGACGATGACATTCTAGTTTTGTCGGCCGATCTCAAGCAGTACAGCGTTATAGCGGAAGTACCTCGTTCGCGTCTTAAGCTGGCTGTTACACGAGGAATCCGATGATCTAAGCTTCCCAAGACAGGAAAATAGGCTCAGACTAATTAGGTAGAAAGCAGATTAAGTGCACTTCCTTCTCACGCTCCCCACGAGTTCTTTCGCTCTAAGATCCCTCAGGGCAAGCCGACCTGTCAGGAGACATTTCTCTCCAGTCCAGGATCGCACGCCCAACATTTATAGGTCCGCGAGACCTGGAAAGGCCGCCCTATATAATCCGGCGGAACCTTTCAGGCGGGAACACTGCGCTACGGTCTCCCGATCGGAACTTGTCGGCTGCCTGGCCTAGGCGGGCGAGAGGTGCTAGGCGCTTCTCCTGCCCTATCACCTCCACTGGCGTTCCCGCTCTTCACAGTTCTGCTGCATGATCGGCCAGTCCCTGCACTTTTCTTGCTCTAGAATTTAGCATCTCCTTGTACCCAGTATTGCAATAGGGGTGAGTGGGTTGGGCATTCTCAATGTCGCCACTGCCCCCATCCTGCTTCCTTATGATGTGGTCTATAGAAATTGCTTTTATATGGACGCGTGCTCGACAAATTCCACACCGCACGGCTCCATCAATCGCGGCTCGCAAGAATGCCGCTGACTTACTTTGAGACGTGAAGTTCCTGCGGCTGGTCCGGTCTTCTTCGTTCTTCTCCTGCAAGCGCAAACGAGGCTCTGACAAAAGGCTATCGATAATCTCGGACTCCGCCATGCCCTGCTGTATACCAGTGAGAGCAATCTTAAAAAACGTCAGCAGAGGATCAAGGCTCCTGGTGCCGCTGCCATAGCTCCCAACGATCTGATTTTTAAAGTAACCGAACCGAAGAATAAATTCCTCGAACCGCTCTCGCGCTTCCGTGAACGCCGGAAATGCGTTGCTCTGATCCAACTCTCGGACCAGCGCCGCCGTTGCTAAGAATGCCGCGGGTTGATACCGTCCTGTGGCACCATAAAAGTAGACGACGGGATGGAGTCCGAGCGATTTTGGCGCATCACCAGAAATCATGGATGCAATGCTGCGCACTGCCCTTAGGCTCTGAATAGTGCCAGAACCATCGACATCATCGGGAAGGACGGGGCGCGGATTTTTGGCTCGGCGCGAGTTCGGCTTGGGTTCCATCCACATCTCGGGTCGGTAATTGCTCGCAAAGTTCACGAAATCGAATGTCAGGCTCAAACTATCGGCCGAGTAGCCGCTTCCAGCGACTGGTAGGTCAAGTGTCTTGATGGGGGTTTCAAGTGACGGGTCAAAAAGTATCCCGTATATGTCGCGGGATAAACGCTCAACCTCGCGCTGTGTTTCGAGCGGGAACTCGGACCAATACTTGTGACCCGTACCGGCATGAATGATCGCCCGAGCCGCGACCGCGTTCGGCTTGCGCCGAGCCTTAATAATCCGCAACTCCGTTTCGTGAATCGCGGTTGCGCTTTGGTTGATTGTGAAGAACGACGCTTCGGCCTTTCGCGCACTACCCTTCACCCATTGCAGTTCTATTGGCAATAAGCCGGCATTCTTGGCTCGTAGTTCTTGGGTTTTGTCGGCGAAATCATGATTTTGTGCTGCCGACTTTAGTAGTTGGTAAGACCCAATGGTCGTCTTGATGAGGGTTCTTGCTTCTTGGGCGGCCCTCTCCTGCTCAGGCGGGATCGAATTGCGAAAGAAGGCCGTAGAAATATTTCGGTCGCCGTAATCGTCGTGAACCCATGCAAGAAGGGCGCTTAACCTGTGGGCGCCATCAATAACAAAGATGTTACTGCTCTTAGGAGACCACCACATGATGATTGCGGGTATAAGATCGCCATCCACGAAACCGCGGACAAGCTCCACAATTTTCTCGGGGGTCCAATTGGATGTCTCACGCTGAAAGTCGGGCTTCCGCAAAGTCTGGAAGACCAAGCCGCTGCTTTCAATCTCGCTGAGTTTTAAATTTCCGCCCGTCTTGTATGAGATCGCGGCGTCATCTTCGACATCAAAATCTTCCCGCGGAATCAAAGCGTCCAGGTTGACGAAGTGGCGAGCCATTAGGTCTCCATGCGGCCGCCGCGAGCGACGGGGGGTTCATGGCCGCCTCCGGGGGACGCATCGCCAGAGTACCCCAATCGACGGGTGAGTCAAGTCTATTGTTGCTCTAAAGAGGTGCCAAGCACTTCTTGGAGGCACATCGGCGCATCCTGGAGCACGCGCAGGGCATCTTGGCGGTGATCAACCCCGCTGGTGAACTCCTACAAGCTGCCGGCAAGAGGTGCCAGGCGCTTCTCTGGTCTGCAGATATGAGGTGTAGTGCACCCGAACGAGCTAGAGCGTGGTAGCGAAGTCTTCCCTCCGGCGGTGGTACCATTCACGGCCATCGGATTCCCCGGACCTTCCACCGCCTCCGTACAGGAGTCACGAGAGCGCTCACGGCTCTATGCGCCGCCGCGCGCGGCGTTGAGCGTCCCTGGCGAGGGGTTCGCCTTCGGCCGGGGATTGCTGCGCATGATGCGGGCACCAGGGGGCGACGGATGCATGCTCCTGCTCTTCATCGCGGTGGGGACCGGGATCTTCCTGTTCGGGGCGGCCGGCACATGGGGTCCCTACAAGGAGGGACTGGGGGGAAACGGCGATCCGAGGTTCTTCCTGGTCATAATGGGCTTCGGCACCGTCTTCGCGCTCGTCGCGCTGAGGATGTTCCAGATCCGGTTCAACTCGATACGGAAGGACGGCCGAGACCGCCGGGGGAATCCCAAGCGCCCCTGGGAGTCGGACTACCCCTGGCGGCCGGAAGGTCAGGGTCCGGACTACGCGGGGAACAGCGGCGGCTTTCTCCTGGGGCTGGTCGGCTTTCTCGGCGTGCTGGGACTGTTCAACCTGGTATTCATTTCGCCTAGCCCGTGGCTCCTCCGCGGGATCGTCCTCTTCTTCGACCTCTTCGGGCTGCTCTTCCTCCTGGACGCCCTCCGCAAGGCTTGGCAGACCATTCGCCACGGACGGCCGCGGATGCGCTGGACGACCTTTCCCGCCTTCCTCGGCGACCGTCTCGAAGGAGAGTTCCTGATCCGCCCCGCCCTGCGGCCGAGGGGACCGGTGAAGGCGACCCTGCGTTGCATCGAGGACGCCGGCGGTGGGGAGCCGGCGACGCGGGAGCCGTTCGTGATCTATCAGCAGATCCGCGAGATCGACGGGGGCGCGGACGCTCTGCGGGAGCTACCGTTTTCCTTCGACATCCCGCTGGATCTCCCCGGCACCCATCTGGACCGAGCCGGGGCCACCTACTGGCAGGTGTTCATCCAAGTGCCGGTAACAGGCCCGGATTTCGAAACGGCTTTCCTGGCGCCGGTGTATGAGCGCGACGTGAACGCGGCAGAGAAATGACGGTTAGTGAAAACCATTACTTGAGCGGAGGAACGGTATGGAATGCATCGACATCAGCGGCGGTGGGTCCAAGGGACCGCAAAATTTCATTTTCGGTTACGGATCGCTCATTGAGGACGAGTCGCGGGAGCGGACCACGCCCTCGGCGCGCGATGCCTGGCCCGCGAGAGTCCAGGGTATACGCCGCGGCTGGTGGGCGCGGGGAGCCGCGAGCGGCCTGACCACGACCTACCTCGGTGCGATCGACGATCCCGCGGCGGCTTGCAATGGTGTGCTCTATAAGGTCTCCGCCGAGGAGCTCGCCGCGACGGACCGTCGGGAGAGCGCCGGCTATCAGCGCTGCCGCATCGACAACGGGAAGATCACGATGCTCGACGGCCGTGGCGCATCGCCCGCGGGGCTGGTGTGGGCCTACATCAACCTGATCCCGCCGGACCAGATCGGCGACAATCTGCCCACTCCCCAGTTCCCGATAGTCCAGTCCTACGTCGACATCTGTATCCACGGCTGCCTCGAGATCGAGGGCAAGTATCCGACCGCGGCCGGTTTTACCCAGGATTTCATCGCCACCACCGACGAATGGAGCCGCTACTGGGTCAATGACCGCCTCTACCCGCGGCGTCCCTTCATCTTCCAGCCGGCCGCGGGGCAGATCGACGCCGCTCTCCAGAGCGCGCCCAGGACAGCCGAGCTGTTCTACGAGGTGGAGATCGAGCCCGCCCGCTGGGAGGATCTCAGGCCGGTGCGCCCCAAGCCATAGCCCCCCAGAAGATCCTCTCGAGCAGGGTGAGGGGATTCCAGAATTTCAGGCGTTAAGACAACTTAGACAGTTCGCTGCTCCTTGCTTCCTCAGAGAGAATCTCCCTTTCCCCTTGAGATCCAGGAGGCAGCGAATACGACGCCTGTAGGAGGTTCTATGGCTATGCCGTACCTCGCACGCCGCCCTGTCGCATCTCTGGTGGCCGCGTTATCCGTAGTCGCATGTCTTGTCGCTGTATTGCCCGCGGGGGCCGCCGGGACTGGAGCCCACTTGGCCGACTTCAAGTCGGCCGCGGCCCAGCCGGGGCCGTTCACGCTCTTCGAGAGCGGCCAGGTCCGCCCTCTGGCGCTGTCGCCGAGTGGGAAGTTCCTCTTCGCGGCCAATACCCCGGACAACCGTCTCGAGGTCTATCGCGTCGAGGGCAACGGACTGGAGCATCGCGCCTCCATCCCGGTCGGCCTCGAGCCGGTGGCCGTCGCGGCGCGCAACGACGACGAGATCTGGGTGGTCAACCACCTCTCCGACAGTGTCAGCGTGGTCCAGATGACCCAGGGCGGGAACAGCGGCCGCGTCGTGCGCACCCTGCTGGTGGGGGACGAGCCGCGCGACATCGTCTTCGGCGGGGCGGGGAAGAACCGCGCCTTCATCACCACCGCCCACCGCGGCCAGAACGTCCCCTACGATCCCCAGCTCACCACTCCCGGCGTGGGCCGGGCGGATGTCTGGGTCTTCGATGCCGATCACCTCGGCGTCACGCTCGCGGGGACGCCGCTCACCATCGTCACTCTTTTCAGCGACACCCCGCGCGCCCTGGCGGTGAGCCCGGACGGCAGCAAGGTCTACGCGGCGGCGTTCCATTCCGGAAACCGCACCACGACCATCCACGAGGTCCTGGTTCCGGACGGCGGGGAAGCCGCGGGGGGCGTGCCCGGGCCCAATACCAACGCCGACGGCGCTCCGCGGCCGGAGGTGGGGATCATCGTCAAGTTCAACGGCACCCACTGGGTCGACGAGCTCAACCGGGTCTGGGATAGCAAGGTCCGGTTCTCCCTGCCCGACAAGGATGTTTTCGTCCTCAACGCGAACGCCAATCCGCCGGCGCAGCTCGGCGGCGCCTCCGGCTACTACCGGGGCGTCGGCACCATCCTCTTCAACATGGCGGTGAACCCGGTGAGCGGGAAGGTCTACGTCTCGAACACCGAGGCGGGGAACGACAAGCGTTTCGAGGGGCCTGGCACCTTCGCCGGCCACAGCCTTCGCGGCCACCTCCACGAAAGCAGGATCACCGTCCTCGGCCCGGCGGGCAGCGTCACCCCGCGGCACCTCAACAAACACATCAATTACGCCGTCTGCTGCGACGCCATCCCGAACGCCGAGAACGACAAGAGCCTCGCTCTCCCGCAGCAGATGGCGGTCACCAGCGACGGCAGAACCCTGTATGTCGCGACGCTCGGCACTTCCAAGATCGGCGTCTTCGACACCGCCGCCCTGGAGAACAATACGTTCACGCCGAGCGTCGCCGACCAGATCAAGGTGTCCGGCGGCGGCCTCACCGGCCTGGTGCTGCAAGAGGACAAGCATCGCCTCTACACGTTGACCCGCTTCGACAACTCGATCGCGATCGTCGATACGGTCTCCGGCGGGGAGATCGGGCACATCGCCATGCACAACCCCGAGCCGTCGAGCGTGGTCGCCGGGCGTCCGTTCCTCTATGACACATCGCTCTCCTCGAGCCACGGGGATTCGTCCTGCGCCAGTTGCCACGTCGCCGGCGACTTCGACAGCCTGGCCTGGGATCTCGGCAATCCGGACGGCACGGTGCAGCCCATCCCGGGGCCGTTCGAGATCGCCCCCTCGTCTTTCGGGCTGCTGGACAGCCATCACCCGATGAAGGGCCCGATGACCACGCAGAGCCTGCGCGGCATGGCGAATCACGGGCCGATGCACTGGCGCGGCGACCGCACCGGCGGCAACGACAACCCGAGCGCGCAGCCGGACAGCGGCACGTTCGACGAGGTCGCGGGGTTCAAGAAGTTCCAGGGAGCCTTCCCCAACCTCCTGGGGCGCAGCGGACCGATCGACGACTCGGACATGGCGAAGTTCGCCGCCTTCATCCTCCAGGTCACGTATCCGCCGAACCCGATCCGGATGCTCTCCAACCGGCTCACGCCGGACCAGCAGGCGGGGCACGACTTCTTCGTGAACAACATCTCCGACCTCGCCAACGGGGGCGCCTGCGCGTCCTGCCATGTGATCGATCGCCACGCGAACGAGGCACAGGGCGTGGCCGCGCCGGGTTTCTTCGGCACCGACGGCCGCTATACCTTCGACGGCGGGGTGGAAGGGTTCAAAACGCCACACCTTCGCAATCAATACCAGAAGGTCGGCATGTTCGGGATGCCGAATAATCCGGTCAATCCCGGCAGCGACGCCTTCCTGGGCGATCAGGTCCGCGGCTTCGGCTTCAACCACGACGGCAGCATTCCGACGATCTTCCTTTTCAACGGCTTCACCTCCAACGGGGCGGGCTTCAATCAGTCTCCGTCGACTCCCGGCGGGTTCCTGCCCGGGCCGGCCGGCGAGTTGCAGAAACGGCAGGTCGAGGATTTCCTGCTCGCCTTCGACAGCAACCTCGCGCCCATCGTCGGCCAGCAGGCGACGCTCACGAAGAACAATGCAACGGTCGTCGGAGAGCGGATCGACCTCCTGATCGACCGCGCCCGGGCGGGGGAGTGCGATCTGGTGGTCAAGAGCGGCAGCAACCAAGGCGAGAGAGGCTATCTCTATGACGCCGCCGCGGGCCGGTTCGTCGGCAACCGGCAATCCGACGCGCCGCTCTCCGACGCCAGCCTGCGGCAACGCGCCGCGCAGAAGGACGGCGAGCTGACCTACACCTGCGCGCCGCCGGGCTCGGGGGTGCGCGTCGGCATCGATCGCGACGGGGACGGTGTCCTCGACGGCGACGAGGAGGACGCCGGGAGCGACCCGGCGAACGCGGCCAGCACGATCCGCGCGGGCGGTGGAGGGGGGGCGGCGAAGTCCTCTTCGGCGCCGGCGGGTTGAGCCGTCCCGGGGTGAGGGGAAACCCTCACCCCGGGCGTTTTCGATCTCATGAACGTTCTCTTGTTCCAAGGAGATCTTCATGAGTCATAGCCATGAAGCGGCGGCTTGAGAATTGAGCTGTTGTTGCTGCCGCTGGCTTTCGGTAAACTCTCATCGTGCGCGTCTACCTCGATCTCTGCTGCCTCAAGAGGCCCTTCGACCTTCAGGAGCAACCCCTCATCCGGCTTCAGACCGAGGCTGTGCTCAGTATCCTCGCCCTTCCTTCGGACACCGTCGAGCTGCTCCAAAGCGAGGCTCTCGTCCTTGAAAATAGCCTGAATCCGAACCAAGCCCGCCGCGAGGCGGTCGCTCTCTGGCTCTCTGAGGCAGCGGTAATCTCACTTGATGAGAGCGATCTATCCAGTCGTATCAATGAGCTCATCGCAAAAGGTTTCAAGAGCTTCGATGCCTTTCATCTCGCGTCCGCAGAGCTGTCAGGTGTGGCCGTCTTTCTCACCGTAGACCGTCAGTTTCTCAGTCTTGCGGCCCGGATGTCCGGCGAGCTTCGCGTTCGCGTGACCGATCCCGTTCACTTCATCGAGGAGATCTCTCAATGGAAGCATTGATCACCAACCAGAGTGAACTGAGGAATCGTGGATTTCGTGCCCTCGTTGAAGCCCTCGGCTGGGTTAACGCGGTCCGATTCCTACGCCAGTATGACCCCGGCTCAGGCAACTACACCGAGGAACGTCGAGATCTGCTGCCGGACTGGGATGCCTCTACTCTCATACAGAAGGCCAAAGAGTTGCCGAAGCCTCCTGGATCGGGCACCTGATCCCTACCCCTGGTGCTCGGGCCGCAGCAGGTCCAACACCGTCTTCACCGGCGCGAAGGTGGCGTCGGGCACCTCGACGAACACGGTGTTCCACCCGGCCATGGCGCCGTTCCAGAGGCCGGGGCGCTCCAGGGCCTTCAGCGGGCTCCCCTCGTGGGACTTCTCGGCGATGAAGACGGTCGCGGGGTCCACGTAGCGGTGCAGGTCGTAGGGGCGGCCGTGGCGGTCGCGCAGGCCGCAGGAGATGTCCACCGGATTGAAGTGGGTCGAGGCCTTGAGGGCCGCCTGCTGCTCGGGGTCCTTGGGATCGATCTGCGAGGTCTCGACGATCTGCGGCGAGATCCCGCCCGACGGCGACTCGACCCAGAACGGGCCGCCGCCCGGCTCCCCCTGGTTGCGCACCACGCCGCAGACCCGGATCGGCCGGTCGAGAGCCTCCATCAGGAACCGTTTCTTCTCCTGGGGATCGGCAGCCGCGAACCCCTCCGGCAGCGGGCGGCAGAGCTCCTTGGCCAGGAACTCCCCGGCCGCGCGCAGCACCGCCTCGGCCTGCTTGCCGCGGACGCCGTCGAGCGCCTCCAGCCGGTCGAGATGGGTGAACGCCTGCTCGCGCGCCGCCAGCAGGCAGCCACCCAGAAGCCGCTTCCAGAGGTGGACGACCGGCTTGCGGTCGTCGGGGACGACGTTGTCGATGTTCTTCAGCAGGACGATGTCCCAGCCGTCGCGACCGAGCTCGTTGAGGTTGTCGATCAGCGCGCCATGGCCGCCGGGGCGGAACAGGAGCTCGCCGTTCTCCGGCCGGAACGGCTGGTTCCGGGGATCGACGGCCAGCGTATCGGTCGATCGCCTCTGGGTGGAGAAGGAGACCTCGAAGCGGCAGTCGAAACGCTCCTCGAGTTGCGGGCGGACGCGGTCGAGCAGGCGCTCGAAACCTTCCTGGTGATCGGGCGAGACGGTGAAGTGGAGGAGGCAGAGGCCGTCCTCGGCGCGCTCGATCGCCGCCGCTTCCACCAGATGCTCCTCGAACGGGGTGCGCGCCCCTTCGGGGTAGCGGTGGAAGAGGAGCAGCCCCTTGGGGCGATCGGCGTAGCCGAGGCCGGGCGTCTCCAGGAGAAATTTCAGCACCACGCGCCAGTCGCCGTTCTCCACCGCCTCGCCGAGGTCGATCCCATAGGCGCCTAGCGCCGCCGCGAGCTCCTCGTAGAAGGCAAAGCGGTGGAGGTTCTCGAAGAACGTCCGCACCGGAGCGGCGGGCTCGGCACCGGGCGGAGCGGCGAGGAAGGCGAGCAGATCCTTGAACATCCGCGAGGCGGCACCGGACGCCGGAACGAACTTTCCGATCCGCCCCCGGCGGGCCGCCGCGTCAAAATGGCTCAGCAGATCGTCCTGGTCGGCCAGCGAGAGCGAACGGATGCCGTCGCCGGGGCGGCAGGGGCGCAGCACGCGGGTGAAGGGGGGTGGATTGCGGAAGAGCTCCACCTGCCGGGCGGCCTCCTCCCGGGCCAGCCCCATCGCGGCCATCTGCCGGAGGTCGCGCGGCGAGAAGAGCTCGCCGTCCGCGGTGGAGATCACTCCGGCGGCCGCGGGGCGGGCGCTGGGCCCCGTTGTGGGTTCAGAGCTGTTTTTCCCCATATGCCGTCAACTTATGCATGATTTCCGCCAATGTTGGAGCCGCCAGATCGCGGGGGCTCAGGAGCGGCGTCGCGGTCGGCCAGGAGATGCCGATCGCGGGGTCGTTCCAGAGCACGGCGATCTCGTCGTCCTTCTCGTAGAGCTCGGTGCACTTGTACTGGACGTGCGCGGTCTCGGAGGTGACGCAGAAGCCGTGGGCGAACCCGGGGGGGACATAGAGCTGGTGGTGGTTCTCGCCGGAGAGCACCGCGCTCACCCAATGGCCGAAGGTGGGCGAGCCCGGGCGGATGTCCACCGCCACGTCGAAGATCTCGCCCAGGATGGCGCGGATGAGCTTCCCCTGCGGTCGGCGGAGCTGCGCGTGGAGCCCGCGCAGGGTCCCCTGGGTGGAGAAGGAGTGGTTGTCCTGGACGAAGCTCTCGGGGAGCCCCGCCGTGCCGTACTTCCGTGTCTGGTAGGTTTCGAGAAAGAAGCCGCGGTCGTCGCGAAAGACGTCCGGCTCCACCAGCACCACTTCGGGAATCGCCGTTGGAAGAAATTTCATCCTGCCTGGACCTCGCTTTCCCTTTTCGTCCCCAGGCCGAGCCGTTCGCGGCCGTAGCGGTTCGTCTGCACGGCCTCGCACCAGGCGCGGTGGCCGAGGTACCAGCGCACGGTGGCGCGCAGCCCCTCCTCGAAGCTCTGCCGCGGCGCCCAGCCGAGCTCGGCCTGGATCTTGGCGTCGTCGATCGCGTAGCGGCGGTCGTGCCCGGGGCGATCGGCGACGAACTTCCTGAGCTCCCGGTAGCCGGTGATCCCGTGGCCGGCGAGAGCGGGGTTGGTGGCCGCCGGCACTTCGCTCTCCAGGATGTCGCAAATCGCGTCGACGATCTGGAGGTTGGTCCGCTCGCTCCGCCCGCCCAGGTTGTAGCGCTCCCCGGGGCGCCCGCGCCGCAGCACCTCGAGCACGCCCCGGCAGTGGTCCTCGACGTGGATCCAGTCGCGGACGTTGCCGCCGTCGCCGTAGATCGGCAGCGGCCGGCCGTCGAGGGCGTTGAGCACCATCAGCGGAATCAGCTTCTCGGGGAACTGGTAGGGGCCGTAGTTGTTCGAGCAGTTGGTGAGCAGGGCCGGCAGGCCGTAGGTCTCGTGATAGGCCCGCACCAGGTGGTCCGCCGCCGCCTTGGAGGCCGAA
Source organism: Thermoanaerobaculia bacterium (assembly GCA_035490435.1). Lineage (GTDB taxonomy): Bacteria > Acidobacteriota > Thermoanaerobaculia > Multivoradales > UBA5704 > DATARR01. The sequence continues at coordinate 309,936 of DATHEF010000078.1, read as the reverse complement.
TAGGGGGAGTTGGGGGCGTACGGAGTGGTCTCGGTGAACGCGCCGGCGGGCCCGAGACTGCCGTAGACCTCGTCGGTGGAGACGTGGAGGAAGCGGAAGGCGCGCCGTTTTTCCGCGTCCATGGCCTCGCCCGCGGCCAGGAGGCTACCCGCGAGATTACCCGCGAGATACTGCCGGGCCGCCTCCAGCATCTCGAAGGCGCCCACGATGTTGGTCTGGATGAAGGCGCTGGCGTCGTCGATCGAGCGGTCGACGTGGCTCTCGGCGGCGAAGTTGACCACCGCGGTGGGGTGCTTCTCGGCGAACAGCCGGCGCACCGTGGCGCGGTCGGCGATGTCCCCCTCGACGAACTCCAGGTTGGGGTCGGCCAGCACGTCGGCCAGGCTCTCGAGGCTGCCGGCATAGGTGAGCTTGTCGAGTACGACGATGCGGGCGCCAGTCTCCGCGAGGGCCAGCCGCACGAAGTTGCAGCCGATGAAACCGGCTCCGCCGGTGACGAGGATCGTTTCCATGTAGTTTTTCCCAGGCCCCGCGGGGCGTTTGCAGCCGGGGAGTATAGCCCGTTGTTTCGGAAGTAATACGGATGAAACCCGACGGGCGTCGGGGTGTGGCGTCTGAGAGTACAATCGCGCCGCCCGGAAGGGCTTCCGTTGTTTTCAAGAGGAGGGTTCCGTGACTCCGTTCCAGGCCATCATCCTCGGCATCGTCCAGGGGCTCACCGAGTTCCTGCCGGTCAGCTCCTCGGGTCACCTGATCCTGGTGCCCTACTTCCTCCACTGGCCCGACCAGGGGCTGGACTTCGACATCGCGACCAACACGGGGACCCTGCTCGCCGTCCTCGCCTACTTCCACCGCGACGTGCGCGACCTGATCGTCGGCTTTTTCACCGGCGCGCCGCGCTCCCGCGACGGCGACTTTGCCCCGCGCCCCATGGCCTGGGCCATCGTGGTCGGCACGATCCCCGCCGGCATCGTGGGACTCCTCGCCAAGCACTGGATCGAGGACCATCTCCGCACTCCGGAGGTCATCGCGGGGACGACCCTCCTCTACGCCATCCTTCTCTTCGTCGCCGACCGCATCGGCCGGAAGGTCCGCGACCTCGACCAGGTCACCCTCCTGGACGGCCTGGTGATCGGCTGCGCGCAGGCGCTGGCCCTGGTCCCCGGCACCTCGCGCTCCGGGATCACCATCACCGCCGCCCTGCTGCTCGGCTTCATGCGCCCGTCGGCGGCCCGGTTCAGCTTCCTGCTCGCCATCCCGATCGGCGTCGTCGCCGCCCTGAAGTCGGGGAAGGATCTGATGGACGCGGGCGCCGGAACGGCCCAGCTGGTGCCGATGGCGATCGGCCTCGTCGTCTCAGGCGTGGTCGGTTACGCGGTGATCGCCTGGCTGCTGGCCTGGCTGCGGCGGCGGGATCTGACGGTCTTCGTGGTCTACCGGGTGGTCCTGGCGGCGGTGATCCTGGCGACTCTCGCTTTCCGCTAAGAAAATAGAGAATTCATATTGACAAGTCGCTATGAGAGGTCTACTGTTCCTCTTGCGGGGAGGCAAATCCTCCTCTCATCCCTCCCAAAAAAGGAGCGCACCGCGCTCCTTCTTTTTTTGTGGGCGGGAAGTGCTCCAGGGCGGCCCCCCGCCCCGAATCCTCACCCCCGGCCCCTCTCCCACCGCACTCCCCCCGACCGGGAGAGGGGGGACTTGGCTGAGCGGTTAAGGCTTGTAGGGTGCGCTGTGCGCACCAGAACCGGTGATGGCGCGCACAGCGCACCCTACGAGAGATACCGGTTGTGGAGCGTTCCCCCTCTCCCGGTTGGGGGGAGTGCGGTGGGAGAGGGGGACAGGGGGTGAGGTTTCGGGTGGGGGAATCCTGCCAGCCCCCTACCCCCCCAGCACACCCTTCTTGAAGTCCGCGCCCGGGCCGGGGTCCGGTCCGATCCAGGTGCCGACGATGGCGTCCGACGTTGCCTTGCCTTCGAGGGTTCCCTTGGTCTTGCCGTTGACCTGGACCTCGGTCCCCTTGCCGGGGGTGTAAGTCAGGGTCAGCTCGTTCCCCTTCGGGATCGGCTCCATCCAGGCGCATAGGGTGGTGAACGCCTTCTTGACGTCGGGCGCGGCCTTGGGGGAGTTCTGCTCCAGCCCCTCTTTCCAGGCGTCACACATCTGGTCCTTGCTGACGCTGTAGAGGAAGTGCATTACCATGCGGCGCGGGACATCCTCCGACAGCACCTTGGCCGCGGCCTTCTCCTTCTGGGGGAGATAGAGGCCGCCGACGTACACTTTGATGAAGAACTTCGAGCGCAGGGCCAGGCCGTTGAGCACCACGGTCTGCCCCCCGACCTCGGCCTTGTCGGGCAGGGTGACTCCGGCGAGCGAGGCGGCGCCGGCCGGCAGGGTGAGGAACAGGGCAAGGAGCGCGGTCGGGGCGATTCGCATCGGGTATCCTCCAGCGAAGTTGAGCTCGTGATCTTTGCGGAAGTCTAGCTGAATCCGGTGCCAACCGCGCGGGAAGGCGCAACCCCCGGGGCGGGGGGCCGTATCTGGAACGCCATGGTTGCTGGACAGATGAAAACCGACGCCGAGCTGGTGACGAGCGCCCTACGGGGCTCGCAGGACGCCTTCCGCGAGCTGGTGACGCGGTTCGAGCGCCCCGTCTACAGCCTGGTGCTGCGCATGGTCCAGGATCCAGGAGTGGCCGAGGACCTGGCGCAGGAGGTGTTCGTCAAGGCCTTCCGGCGCCTCGACAGCTACGATCCGCAGTGGAAGTTCTCGAGCTGGCTGTTCAAGATCGCGCACAATACGACCATCGACCACCTCCGCCGGGGGGTGCCGGAGACGGTGCCGCTGGAGACCGGCGTGGAGGACGACCGGGGGAGCCTCGCCGCCATCCTCGCCGACGAGACGGTCGAGAGCCCCCAGGCCGCGGCGGAACGGCGGGACCTCGGCCGCGCGCTCGAGCGCGCCATCTCCAGCCTGCGCCCCGACTACCGGGTGGCGGTGCTGATGTTCTACGTTCATGGCGCCTCGTATCATGAGATCTGCGAGGCGACCGGACTGCCGCTCGGCACGGTGAAGACGAACCTCCACCGGGCGCGCAAAGAGCTCGCCCAGGTGATGGGCGGGCTCGGTTGGGGACCCGGTGAAACCGGGCGGGCGGCGGTCTCGTAGGGCGGACATAGGAGAACGATGGATGCGCCACTCCCACCAAGATGCTCTGGACCGCTGGCTCGCCGCCGAGCGGCACGATCAGGCCGAAGAGGCCGAGGCCGCTCTGTTCGAGCTGTTCGAGGCCCTGCCCGAGATCTCGATGGCAGCGCCGCCGGCCGGCTTCGCCGACCGGGTGCTCGTCCGGGCCGGGCTGCGGACGGCCGCGGCGCGGGCGGACCTGTTCGCCTGGCGTCCGTTGCGGATCGTGCTGGCGCTCTGCCTCGTCGCCACCGGCTTCGGCGTGCTCTGGTTGCCGCCGGTGCTGGCCGCCCTGGCAGGGTTCTGGTCCTTCAGCGGGCTGGTGCGGGGCGCGGTGTGGGCGACGACCGAGGCCGCGCATGGGCTGGCCTCGATTCTGCGCCTCTGGGATCTGATGGTGCCGATCGGCCGGGCGCTCGCCCAGCCGCTCTCGGCGCCGCCGGTCCTGGCGATCCTGGTGGGCGCCCTGCTCGTCTCGAGCTTGGCGTTCCGTTTTCTCCGCGACCAATTGACTGGTGAGAGGAACTGGACCTATGTGGACCCCATCTGACCGTTTTCAGAGATTTTTCGGGAAGAGATCCCCGCGGTTCGCGGCGATTCTTCTCGTTCTTGTTCTAGGTACCGCCCTGGGCGCGGCGGCGTACGCCGCTCCGGCCCCGCAGTCCCCGGATCGTCCGCCGGCCACGGCGCAGGAGCGCAGCGATCTGCGCCGGGCGCTCGAGAGCCGCTACGAGGTGCTGCCGGTCAGCGGCGGCGTCGTGCTCAAGCCCCGCCAGCCCAAGGCGGGCATCCGTACCGTCGAAGTGACCGGCGACGAGATCGCCGTCAACGGCGAGCGGGTGAACGCCAACATCCTTCGCGACTGGCTCGGCGCCGACGCCGACGCGGTGATCCGCCTGCAGGGGCTCTCCGCCGCCGATCAGCGCCAGCTCTTCGGTTTGACCGGGGAGGCCGCCGCCGCGACGCCGGCACCGGCTCCGGCGCCCGAGACTGCGAACCAGACGGCGACCTCCGACACCGACATCACCGAAACCGAGGCGTCGGAGGCTCCTGAAGCTCCCGAGGTGCCGGAGGTTCCCGAAGCTCCCGAGACATCCCGGCGGTCGACCCGCCGTCACGTCTCCGGCGACCGGATCAACGTCGGCGGCAGCGTCCACGTGCGCAAGGACGAGACGGCCGACGAAGCGGTCGCGGTCGGCGGCTCGGTCGAAGTGGATGGGGAGGTGAGCGACGACGTCACCGCCATCGGCGGCCCCGCGCGGATCGAGGGGAGAGTGGGAGGGGACGTGGTGAGCGTCGGCAGCAGCGTCTATCTCGGCCCCCACGCGGTCGTGAACGGTGACGTCACCAGCGTCGGCGGCTCGATCGAGCGGAGCCCGGGCGCCGTCATCAACGGCGCCACCTCCGAAGTCGGCATGCTCCCGTTCCTGCGCCACCGGGGGTTCCGGACCGGTCCCCTCTGGGGCCGGCACTGGGGCCTCTGGAATGGCGTCTCCGACCTGCTGGGCAGCCTGATGAGCCTCGTCCTCACCGCCCTGCTCGTCTGCCTGGTCCTGCTGGTGGCACGCCGGCCGCTGGAGCGGGTGGACCGCCAGCTCGTGGCGCAGCCGTGGCGGGCGGCGGCGGTGGGGCTCGCGGGCTCCATCTTCTTCTGGCCGCTGCTGATCGTGATGACTATCCTGCTGGCGATCACCATCGTCGGCTGCGTCCTGTTCCTGCTCTATCCGTTCCTGCTGCTCTACGTCGCGCTGCTCCTGCTGCTCGGCTACACCGCGTCGGCCTACCGGCTGGGGCGCTGGCTGGAGGTCCGCTTCAACCGGAACTTCGGCGGCCCCTACGCCGCGGCCCTAGCAGGCGTCCTGGCGCTGAAGATCTGGAGCGTGCTGGGTAACATGTTCGACCTGATGCCCGGCCCCTTCGGCGCCTTCAGCGTCCTGACCTCGCTGTTCGGAGCGCTGGTCACCACGGCCGCGGTGGTGGTGGGCTTCGGCGCCGTCATCCTGGCCCGCTTCGGGCTCGAGCCGGGCTACTGGCCGCGGCAGGGAGCGCCGATTTCGCGGATGTCGCCGATGCCCTCCGCTTCGCGGGTGGAAAACCTCCCGCTGACCGATCCGCTGACCGGCCCGCCGGTCGAGCGGTGGGAGGAGCCGGGCACCTACCCCGAGGAACCTGAGCCGCCGCGGTAGGGATCAAACAAAAAGGACGCTCTCGTGCGGTCGGATTGCCGAGAGCGTCTGACGAGGAGGCCGGTCTGGGGACCAGCCTGCGGAGTTGGACTCACGATGAGCCCGCCCCCGCAATGCTGATAGACCCCGGTCGGGCCTTGAAGGTTTAGACGGATGAAACCGGAGAATTCCAGGTCTGGAGGATCGCTGCCAGCCGCTCGATCCCGTCCACCAGCCGCGGGCCGGGGCGGCTGAAGCAGCCGTTGGCATCCACGGGATGAACCCGCCCCTCGCGCACCGCCCGCAGCGAGCTCCACTCCGGGCGATCGGCGATCGTCGCGATCTGCTCACGGGCGCCCGCCTCGTCGAAACCGCAGGGCATGACCACGATCACGTCCGGGTCCGCCGCCGCGACCTGCTCCCAGGTGAGGCGGGCCGAGTGATCGCCGGGCCTGGCGATCACGTCCTCGCCGCCGGCGAGGCCGATCATCTCCGGCACCCAATGACCGCCGGCGAACGGCGGATCGAGCCATTCGAGCGCCAGCACGCGCGGACGGGGATGTCCAGTGACCGCCGTGCGCACCGCCGTCAGCCGTTGCTCCAGGCTGGCCAGCAGCGCCTCGGCCTCCGCCGTCCGGCCGGTGACCTCGCCCACCCGGCGGATGTCCGCGAAGACCTGCCCGATCGTCTGTGGATCGAGCGACACCAGCTCGGGGCAGTGGGGGAGGGGGCGGACGGCGCCGTTCACCTGCTCCGTCGAGACCGCGCAGACCGGGCAGAGCTGCTGGGTGACGATCACGTCCGGCGCCAGCTCCTCGATCCGCGCCTCGTCGAGCGTGTAGAGGCTGAGGCCGCTCCCCACCTGCGAGGAGACGGCGGCGTCCACCTCGGCGGCGCTCATGCCGGGAGTGAGAGCGCTGCCGGTGAGGATCGGCCGCGTCCGCGCCTCCGGCGGGTAGTCGCACTCGTGGCTGACGCCGACCACGAGGTCGCCGGCGCCGACCGCGAACAGGATCTCCGTGCCGTTGGGGACGAGCGAGATGACGCGCATGAAAGCAGTCTAGCTCAGCGCTTCCCGAGGTCGACGACCCAATAATTCTCGTCGCCGTACAAGGCCTGCGCTCCGGGCGTCTGGGCGAGCCGGTTCAGGAACTGCGGATAGAGAGCCGGCGGGATCGTCACCCATCGCGCCCCGAACCGCTCGCGGATGGTGCGGTCGGGATTCGGGTCCTGCCCGGAGACGACGTTCACGTAAGCCGCGAAGAGCTGCGGGTCCTTGAGGTAGAAAGCGGTCGGGTCCAGGGCCACCAGCGACTGGAGCTGCGGCGCGAAATAGAACAGCGGGGCCGAATCCCCCCACTGGGCGGTGAAGACGCGCTCCCCGGGCGCGCCATGATCTCGCAGCCAGGCGGCCATCCCGAGTGGCGCCGAGGCGTCCGGAACGCCGTGGGCGCGCAAGCCAAGGAAAGTCCAGAGGATCCCCAGGACGAGCGCCGTCCCGGCGAGCAGCCGTCCCCAACCCGGCAGCGGCGGCGGCAGTCTCCGAGCCCGCCACTCCCGCGCCACCAGCGCCAGGGCGAGCAGCGCCAGCGGCGCCCCCAGCTCCAGGAACCGGCGGATCATGAAGCTCCCGGCGAGGAGAAAGGCAACCGAGGTGAGGCCCACGGTGAGCGTTGACCGGCTGCGCAACTGTGGCCGGGAGAGCAGCGCGATCGCGACCAGGACCGGCGCGATGAAAGCCGACCACTGCTCCAGCAGCAGGTCGAGCCCGGGCGGCGAGAGCTCCGTCCCGAGCTGCGAGTGCAGGGCCGCGTTGCTGGCGGTCGCGGCCTGGAACGGGATCACGAAATTGGTGATCACGAACAGCCGGAAGTTCTCCGGCACATCGGGATGGATGAGCTGCCCCAGAAGCCAGCCGCCCGCCGTCGCGGCCACCGGCTGCCAGGGGATCCGGCGCTCACCTTCTTCCCTGCGGACGGCCAGGCCGCAGAACGCCCAGAGGATCGCCAGCGGGATCGCGATCCAGGCTCCCGCGTGCGTCAGGGCGAAGAGGGCGCAGACCACGAACAGTGCCTTCCACCGCCGCTCCACCAGCAGTGCCGCCACCAGCACCGTAAAGCCGATCAGCCAGACGTGCGGCCGGCACATCTCCATCCGCTGGGCGAACAGGGTGCCGAGCCCGCCGAGCGCGAGCACGAACCACCAGGGGCGCGGCGCGCGCACGATCCACAAGGCGGCCGCGAACGAGCCGACGAGGAAGATCTGGCCGAGCAAAACCCCGAGCATCCCGGCCGTCCGCAACGGCAGCCTGGCGAAGGGGAGGAGCAGGACGTGGAACAGGGGCTCGCCGTCCGCGAAATGGTCATGGGTGATCGAGAACGGCGTCCAGCGGAACGACTCCATGCGCAGCCCCGAGGAGAGCATCTCGCGGGCCAGCCCGAGATGGTAATACTCGTCGTACGACCACGGCTGGGGGTTCTGCAGCCGCTGCCCGAAGAAGAGCAGGACCACCGCCAGACTGGCGAGGATGAGCCGTAGACCCGGCGAAATCCGCCCTGGCGTCTCGATCGTGGCGGCGGCCGGCGGCTCCTCGGCCTTCTGAGCGCGCCGGGCCTTCTTGGCGCGAGCGAAGCGGATCTGCGGGAGGGCGGGGGCGTCGAGCATGGCGGGGAAGTGTATCCGGGGGTGGGCTTGGGATTGAAATCGTCGCCCGCAGGGCGGAATTTATCCAGCCTGGGGTGTCAACCCCAGGTAGGGGCCACCTCCTTCCTGTAAAGCCCCGAAGGGCCGACACCCGGGCTTCGAATTGGCAACGACATGCCTCCTACCTGGGGTTGACACCCCAGGCTGGATAAATTCCGCCCTGCGGGCGGCCTCGGAATCCCTGCCTCGAACGTTGACGCCCGGGCGGCGTCTCCGGTACACAATCAAGCCATGAAAGCTCCGTTCCTGCTGCTGCCGCTCCTCCTCTTGGCCACCCTCGCCACCGCCGCCGGCCCCGCCGCGTCCCCCCGCGTCGTCGTCCTCGGCATCGCCCAGGACGGCGGTATGCCGCAGACCGGCTGCGACTGCTCCCACTGCTCGGCGGCGCGCAGGAATCCGGCGCTCGCCCGGCACGTCGCGAGCTTGGCGATTCACAATCCGAAGACCGGCCACGTCTATCTGGTGGACGCCACGCCGGACCTCCCGGCCCAGATCGAGGCGATCCACGCCTTCCGCCCTCACCCGGAGGGGAAGGTGGACCGCGCGCCGGTGGACGGCGTCCTGCTCACCCACGCCCACATCGGCCATTACCTGGGCCTTGCACACCTCGGTTTCGAGAGTCTGAACACCAGGAACATCCCCGTCTGGACCTCGCCACGCATGGCCGCCTACCTGCGCGCGAACGGCCCCTGGAGCCAGCTCGTCCGGCTGGAGAACATCGCCCTCCGCGAGTTTCAGCCCGGCCAGCCCTTCGATCTCGAAGCGGGGATTTCGGTCAAGGCAATTCAGGTGCCGCACCGGGACGAGTACAGCGACACCATGGCGTTCCTCATCCGGGGGCCCCAGAAGACTCTCCTCTACGTTCCGGATACCGATTCCTGGAAAGCCTGGCCCAAGCCGCTGACCGACGTCCTCCGCGACGAGAAGGTGGACATCGCCCTCCTCGACGGCACCTTCTACTCCCCGGATGAATTACCGGACCGCGACGTCACCAAGATCAAGCACCCGCTGATCACGGCGACGATGGACCTGCTGGAACCGCTGGTGAAGGCGGGCAAGGTGCGGGTCTGGTTCACCCACCTGAACCACTCGAACCCCGCCTTCGAGAAGGACGGCGCGGCCCGGCGGGCGATCGAGGGGCGGGGATTTCGGGTAGTAGAGGAGGGGGAGGAGATTGGGCTGTAGGATCTTTGCCGCCCGGGATTGAAATCCCGGGCTACCCACGGCTGTCCCATCCGGGACTCCCCAAACCTCTTTGTAGAGCCCCGGAGGGCGACTATCGGTAGCCCGGGATTTCAATCCCGGGCGGTACTTGACAGCCGAACCTCGGGCACCATATAACCTCCTGGTTAGGTAACCGAATGGTTCAGCATATATGTCCACAGATCACCTCAGCGCCATCTTCTCAGCCCTCGCCGATCCTACCCGGCGCGCGATCCTGGCTCGCCTGACCACCGGCGAGGCCTCGGTCACCGAGCTGGCCGAGCCTTTCGAGATGAGCATGCCCGCTATCTCCAAACATCTCAAGGTCCTGGAGCGCGCCGGCCTGATCGCGCGTGGCCGGGAGGCGCAGTGGCGCCCCTGCCGGCTGGAGGCGGAGCCGCTCAAGGAGGTCGCGGACTGGCTGGAGCACTACCGGCGCTTCTGGGAGCAGAGCTTCGACCGCCTGGGCGAGTATCTGCGCGAGCTGCAAAGCAAGGATGAGTAGAAAGGAGATCAGCATGTTGGGAAAGAAAGACGCGATCGCGACCGTGGCCGTGAAGGACCTCGAAGCGGCGAGGCGGTTCTACGAGGACAAGCTCGGCCTGGAGAAGGGGCCCGACCAGAGCGATCAGGTGAGCACGTACAAGACCGGCGGCTCCTCGCTCGTCGTCTATGCCTCGGAATTCGCGGGGACGAACAAGGCCACGTCCGTCACTTGGAGCGTCGGCGGCGACTTCGACGAGATCGTAAAATCCCTCCAGTCGAAAGGGGTCTCCTTCGAGCACTACGACGGCCTGCCAGGAGTCACTCGCAAGGGGGATGTTCACGAGGCTGGCGGCTTTAAGCTCGCCTGGTTCAAGGATCCCGACGGCAACATCCACCATCTGATCAGCACCTAGGAGGAGATCCCAATGACAGCCGCGACCGAGGTCACACCGGCTACCGAGCCGGTCATCAATATCACCCGTCTGTTCGATGCGCCCCGCGAGCTCGTGTTCGACGCCTGGACCGACCCCCAGCACATCTCGCAGTGGTGGGGGCCGAGAGGCTTCACCACCACCACTCACGAGAGGGACGTCAGGCCGGGCGGCGTCTGGCGGTTCATCATGCACGGCCCCGACGGCACCGACTACGACAACAGGATCGTCTTTCGCGAGGTCGTGAGGCCCGAGCGCCTGGTCTATGACCACGACTCGGACAAAGAAAACGATCCCGACGGGTTTCACGTCACGGTGACCTTCGCCGAGGAAGACGGCAAGACCCGGCTCACCATGCGGACCCTCTTCAAGTCGATCGCGGAGCGCGACAGGAAGATCGAGTTCGGCGCTGTCGCAGGCGGAAACCAGACCCTGGATCGCTTCGGGGAGTATCTCAAGGGGAAAAAATCATGATCAACAGCATGACCCGCAGCATGGAAAATCCCGTCGTGGAGCCGGCCGGACGGCAGGTCTTCATCACGCGCGTCTTCGACGCGCCGCGAGAGCTCGTGTTCAAGGCGTGGACCGATCCCGAGCACCTGGTGCGCTGGTACGCGCCGAGAGGCTGCACGATCCATTTTTCCAGGATCGATCTCCGTCAGGGGGGCGCCTTCCACTCTTGCATTCGGACTCCCGACGGACACGACTGCTGGTGCACGGGCGTCTATCGCGAAATCGTCGCGCCGGAGCGGATCGTCTTCACCATGGTCGCCGCGGATGAGAACGGCAATCCGGTCGAGCCCGCGGATGTTGGGATGGATCCGGACTGGCCGCGAGAGACGATGGTGACGGTGACGTTCGCCGAGCTTGGACGCAAGACGGAGCTCACCCTGCGCCAGACCGTGTCCGAAGCGCTCGCGAAGCGCACCGGGGCTCATCCGAGTTGGATCGAGATGCTCGACCGTCTCGCCGAAGATCTGGGAGGCCGCCGATGAACATGAACCGGGCCATCGAGGCCGCGTACTTCCTGCTGCGCGTGGTGGCGGGCTTTCTGTTCTTCCAGTCCGGCGCCGTGATCCTGTTCGGCTGGTACGGTGGCATGCCCGGCGCTCCGAGCCCCCCGCCCTTGATGTCGCAGACGGGGATCGGCGGAATCCTGGAATTCTTCGGTGGCATCGCGATCCTGCTCGGCCTCTTTACCCGGCCGGTCGCCTTCATCCTCTCCGGCATGATGGCGGTCGCGTACTGGCAGTTCCATGCGCCCCAGGGGGGATGGCCGCTGCAGAACCAGGGCATGCCCGCCGTCCTGTTCTGTTTCATCTTCCTCTATATGGCGGCACGGGGAGGCGGCGACTGGAGCCTCGACGCCCTGATCCGGCGCAAGCGTGGGACCACCAGGTCCCAACCTGGCGACTGAGACGGTTCCGCAAAAAAAGTTTCTCCGGCCTGTCGATTTCTCCTGCCCTCGTTCGACGTCTAAGTAGAGCGAGGGTTCACCGCCGGTCGGACCGCCCCGGAAACCCAGCTCCCAAACTTGAAACCACAGGAGATACGACGATGAGATTCATGATCATCATGAAGGCCGACAAGAACACCGAGGCGGGCGTCATGCCGAGCGAGCGGGTCCTGACCGAGATGGGCAACTTCAACGAAGAGCTGGTGAAGGCCGGCATCATGCTCGCCGGCGAGGGGCTCCACCCGAGCTCGAAGGGCGCGCGCGTCAAGTTCTCCGGCGGAAAGCAGACGGTGACCGACGGCCCGTTTGCCGAGACCAAGGAGCTGATCGCCGGCTTCTGGATGTGGGAAGTGAAGTCGAAGGAAGAGGCGATCGAGTGGGTCAAGCGCATCCCCAATCCCGACAACACGGATTTCGAGGTCGAGATCCGCCAGGTGTTCGCGGCGGAGGACTTTGGCGCGGAGCTCACCCCCGAGGCGCGGGAGCAGGAAGAGCGTCTGCGCGCGCAACTGGCCGCCAAGCAATAACGGCCTATCCTGCAAGGAGATACGACGATGCGATTCATGATGCTGATGATCCCGAAAGGGTACGAGACGGCCGAGCCGGGCACCGTTCCGGACGCCGCGGCGGTGGCCGCGATGATGAAGTACAACGAATCCCTGCAGAAGGCCGGCGTGCTGCTCGCGCTTGACGGGCTCCATCCACCCTCGATGGGCGCGCGCGTCTCGTTCCCCGGCGGCAAGCCCAAGGTGACCGACGGGCCCTTCGCCGAGGCAAAGGAGGTGCTCGGCGGCTACTGGATGATCCAGGTGAAGTCGCGGGAAGAGGCGATCGAGTGGGCGTCGCGCTGCCCCGCCTCGGAGAACGAGATCATCGAAGTCCGCCAGGTCCAGGAGATGTCGGACTTCCCGGCCGACGTCCAGGAAGCCGCAGCCGGGTTTGCCGAGATGCAGACGCGGTCCGGGCAGTCCCAGGGGGCGTGACGCCGTCGTCGCCGGGCGCGCCCCGGTCTTGCATCGACGGAACGAAGATGGTCTGATCGGTCGCCGTGACGGCGGCCGATCCTCTCATCAGTACCCATCAGGATACCCATCGCGCGATCGACGCGGTCTGGCGGATCGAGTCGGCCCGGCTGATCGCCGGCCTCGCGCGGATCGTGCGCGACGTCGGCCTTGCCGAGGAGCTGGCGCAGGACGCTCTCGTCGCCGCGCTGGAGCAGTGGCCGGAGTCGGGCGTCCCGCGCAACCCGGGCGCCTGGCTCATGGCCACCGCGAAGCATCGCGCGATCGACCAGTTGCGCCGGAAAACGCGGGTCGAGCGCAAGCATGAAGAGCTCGGCCGCGAGGTCGAGGCGCAGCAGGAGACGGCCGTGGCGGAGATCGAAGCTGCCATCGACGACGACATCGGCGACGACCTCCTGCGCCTCGTGTTCACGGCCTGTCACCCGGTTCTCTCCCCCGAGGCGCGCGTCGCCCTCACCCTCCGCCTGCTCGGCGGCCTGACCACCGACGAGATCGCGCGCGCCTTCCTGGTCCCCGAGCCGACGGTCGCCCAGCGGATCGTCCGCGCCAAGAAGACCCTCGCCGAGAAGCGAGTCCCCTTCGAGGTCCCGCGTGGCGAAGAGCTCGCCGCCCGCCTGTCCTCGGTGCTCGAGGTCCTCTATCTCGTCTTCAACGAGGGGTACGCGGCGACCGCCGGCGAGGACTGGATGCGCCCCGCGCTCTGCGAGGACGCGCTCCGTCTCGGCCGCATCCTGGCCGAACTGGTGCCAAAAGAGCCGGAGGTCCACGGCCTCGTCGCGCTGATGGAGATCCAGGCCTCGCGAGCGAGGGCGCGGGTCGGTCCGTCCGGAGAGCCCATCCTGCTCCTGGAGCAGAACCGCGCGCGCTGGGACCAGCTCCTCATCCGCCGGGGCCTCGCCGCGCTGGAACGGGCCGAGAAGCTCGGCGGCGCCTTCGGCCCCTACGTGCTCCAGGCCGCCATCGCCGCCTGCCACGCGCGAGCCCGCACCCCGGAAGAGACGGACTGGAAGCGCATCGCGGCGCTCTACGGAGCGCTCGCCCGGATCACGCCATCCCCCATCGTGGAGCTGAACCGAGCGGTCGCCCTCGCGATGGCTTTCGGCCCGGCGGCGGGCCTCGAGCTCGTCGACGAGCTGACCGCGGAGCCGGCGCTCCAGGGCTACCATCTCCTGCCCAGCGTGCGCGGCGACCTCCTCGCCAAGCTCGGCCGCTTCGAGGAGGCCCGCGCTGAATTCGAGCGCGCGGCGTCGCTGACGCGGAATGAGCGCGAGCGTGAGCTGCTGCTCAAGCGCGCCGCCGCCTGCGGGCGGTAACGTGCTTACCGCACCCGTTTCATCGGCTTCAAAATATACAAACCCTGGCTGATCCCGCTCACCACCACGGTGCCGCTGGGGAAGAATGGGTAGTTCCCCCAGGCGCCTTCGTAGCCCGCTTCGTCGCTGTCCGGCACGATGTCGAAATAGCCGACCTCGCGCAGCTTGCCGGCGGCGATCTTCGAGATGTTCAGGATGCGCAGGCCGGCCCGGTAGTTGGACTGGTAAACGAGGTTGCCGCGCACGTACTGGTTGTGGTCGGTCGCTTCGGTGGGCGCGTCGTAGGTGGCGAACTGGCGGGGCGCGGTCAGGCTCGCGAAGTTCCAGAGATAGGTGCGGGTGGGGTGCCCTTCCGCCAGCTCGTCAAACTCGTCGTCCATCAGAAAGAACTTCTGGTTGCCGGTCAGCCACCCCTGGTGGGTGTAGCCGGCGCCAGGATAGCTCGTCCGCGAGATCTTCAGCGGCGCGCTCTTGTCGGTGACGTCGACGATCAGCAGGGCGTCTACCGCGCTGGCGAAACAGATCTCGTGCCCCTTGAAGCGCTTGTCCGGACCCCGGTAGACCACGCACTGGGTATCGTGGATATAGGAATGGCTGGGATCGGCCCAGCACGCGACCTGCACCGGGGAGAAGGGATCGTGGACGTCGATCATGCGCAGGCCACCGCCGCACTCCGCTCCTCCGACCTCATAGGCGAAGCCGGTCTCCTGATTCACGTTCAGATTGTGGATGCGCCCATCGCCGGCGATCAGGTCGGCGCTGGTACCGAACCGGATCGGCGGGTTGGTGACGCCCCGGAGCTGGGTGAGATCGAAGACCTGCAGGCCGTTGCCGTCCCTGGCGTCGGCGACGACGAAGGCGAAGTCGCCGTAGACGTTGACCTCGCGGTTGGTGGTGTCCAGGGCCCTGCCGGGAAGGTAACCGACGAGCCGGGGGTGCTTCGCGTCGGTGACGTCGACGAAGCTGACCCGGTTGCGGAGGGCGATTAGCGCGTACTCGTGGCGGGTCCTCGGGTCGGTCCACCCCCAGATGCCGGCCGCCTTCTCGTCCGGGTCGGCGCCCAGATCCTCCAGCGGCATGAAGCTCTCGAGGTCGATGTTCTTGCAGGGGTAGACGTCCGCGTGCCCGTTGCGGCACGGCGTGGCGCCGAGCGCGGGCGGCGCGGAGGAGATCGTGGGATCTCCGGGCTCTTCCCCCTCGTGCTTCTGCGGCCCCGCGGACAGGCCTGGGGTGACGGCGAGACAGGCAACGACGAGACAGACAACGCAAAACAGACCACCCAGGCGCATTCGACTCATCGCGAACCTCCCATGCGCCCTCCTGGTGTCCGAAAAAGAAATCTCCCAGCCCTATTCTACTGGACTTCGGGATCTCAGGAGATTGAGGGGGAAGATTTGGGCGGGGAAGCTCGCCCTCTGGGAGTCCCCAAAAAAAGTTGGAAGGGGAGCCTTCCCCTGTGAGATTTAACCGCCGTCTGGGAACAGAGCCCCCTGCGCTTCTTCCTCCCAGACCGCTTCGTCGCCAACGCGGATCTCGCCGCCCTCGAGGACTTCCGCGCAGGCACCGGCCCGCCAGTGGGGGCGCAGGGCTTCCTTGAGACCGGAATGGGCCTGGTCCATCTGGTAGCAGGGGGTGCATTCGGTCCAGATGCGCAGGCGGGCGGGGCCGATGCGGAGAATGCGCTGGCGGGTCTTTTCGAGGTCGATGCCGGAGAGCAGGAGGTTGCCCCGGCGGGTGGCGGGGTCGAGATCCACGCCGAGCTCGGCGGTGGCTTCCTCCCACCCCTCCTCGGCGAGGAGGATCACCTGCCGGCGCCCCCCCTGGTTGGCGTTGCCGGCGATCCCCTTGCCGGCCACCAGCGTCGCCGTCTCCCGCGGGTCCATGGGACCCTTCTTGAAGCGCTTGCGGTAGATGGCGCGGAGGCGGCCGGACATGGGTGAATTCTAAAGGCTTCTTTACGGCAGAAGGACGCCGTCCCTACACCCTGTGGTGAGAAATGCGAACCAGCAGGCTAGAGGAGCAGGGGCTGTCGGTGGGAGATCCGGCGGGTGTGGCTTCGCGCCACACCCGCCGGCAAGCTCTCCGGATTGATGTCTAGCAGACGCAGTTACCGTTGGTGGACATGTCTTCTTCCTGTCCGACGCCGAGCCCGCCGGAGGCGTCCTCGAGGCCCTTGTCGTCGAGCTCCGTGACCTCGGGCTCCTGATTGAGATTCTCGGACTCTTCTTCCTTACGAACCTGATCCTTGTCCGCCATGTTGTGCTCCTTTGTCAAACGACAAACGCGTTATTAGTTTGGCTCGATCCTGAACCGTTCAGAATGAAGCCTTGGGTGCTCAGGCAGGCGAGGTCGCCGGGGGCCTGTTTTCAAAGAGCAGATTGGTTTCTTTCAGTGCCTGTTTCAGATTGAGCCGCACGGGGCTGCAGGGCGAGCGGTTCTCTTCGATCCGGACGAGCGGACAGTGCAGTCCCTGGCATGCCGGCAGGACGACACACTTCTTGCATTTCGAGTCATTTTCAAAGGCCGGCTCGGTCCATAGAGCAAGCTTGTCGCGATCGATCTCGAGATCTCCCTGCTCGGTGATATGGCCGACGACGTTGTGCTCTTCCTTGTCGAGGGCGACCGTGCACTTCATCAGCTTACCGCTGGCGCCCACGACGAAGCTGTAGGGCCGAGCGGCATAGCAGACGTCGCTGCCGAAGCCGCTGATGTCCTTGAGACCACGGCCAATGTTCATGCCCCGCTTGCGCGCTTCCTGCTTCAGGTCGTAGCGGATCTGAGCCGCTTCCTCCGATCCGCAGACGTCGAGCTGATCGTCGTTCTCGCCGCCCCACCGGCCGACACCGTGGAACTTCACCTGGAATCGTGAATCGTCTCCGAGCTCTCGCTGCATCAGATCGAGGAATTCGGTCATGTGGGGGTGATTCTGCCGGTCGAAGTTCACCCGCAGGGCCACCTCATAATCCTCCGCTCGGCGACTCAGGGCCTTCAGGTTCTCGAGGATGGTCCAGAAGCTCCCCTGGCCATCGCGAGTCGGGCGGCTCCGGTCATGATCCTCGGGGCGTCCATCAAGCGTGATCTGGTAATGGGTGATCCGCCAGGAGAGAAGCTTTTCGGCGACTTCCGGCGTGAGCAGATAGCCATTGGTCGTCATGCTGCTGCGGAATTTCACCCCGTTCTCCTCCGCGATCTGGAGACAGAAGGGCGCGAGCTCCTCGATCGCTGGGAAGCCATAGAGCGGCTCGCCACCGAACCAACTGATCTGGAGCTTCCCCAGGCTCTTGATGCGCTTCTCCAGATGCCTCTTGATCCCCGCGCGAACCGACGGCTGCATGGTGCCGCGGACGAAGTCCTCGTAACAGTACGTACACCGGAAATTGCAGTCCTCGGAAGCCAGCAGGATGAGCTGGAGGATATCGGTGCGGTAGTGCTGCTGGCCGAAAGAGAGCTGGATGCTCCGGTACTCGTCGACTCCGTCCTTGATCAGAAAGCCCCGCTCGAATAGATACCTGGCCATTCCATTCGCCGTCGATTCGATCCCCGGCTTGCGGAGGAAGCCCTTGACCTCGTCAGCCTGGTCGGCCCGGAAAACGCTCATCGAGGCATTGAGGGTGTTCCAGAGGATCAGCCGTCCATCGTCGGTGGTGGCCCGGACCGTGTAGCGGGAGGGAACCCAGCGTACCTGAGTGGGTTTGGGAGGATCTTCTCGAAACGGTTGCAGGTCATGAGGGGACTGCGGCAATACGTTCAGCGGCACGCACAACCTCCTCTGAGAGCCGGAGGGCGTTCTACCCATCCAAACCCGCAGGTCTATACTAGAGAGGGTGTGTACAAGCGGAAAAACGGGACAGCTTCAACGGGAGATCGCGTCAGGCTTTTCCGGACGGCAACTCAGCGTCTCCCAGCGGCTTGGAAGGATCGAGCGTTTCCTGTCTTTTCTCGACCAGGGACTTCAACTGCGGCCACATCTGGGGAAAGGCGCACAGGGCGCCCTTGATGGACTTTCCCAGAGCCGCCGAAAAGCCGACCCCTGCGGGAAGGATCAGGGCTCCATCCTGCTGGAGCCGGTCGAGGTTGCGGCGCACCGCCGGGTGATCCCACATCTCGGGAGCCATGGCGGGAGCGAAGGCGACCGGTCCGGTGAAGCAGAGATAGCAATTGCTCACCAGAGTTTCAGCGGACCCGGAGGCACATCTCGACAGCGTGGTGGCGCTCGCCGGAGCGATGAGATAGAGGTCGGCCCCCTGCACCAGCTCGGGAGGCGACACCATCTTGCCGGAATCGGTCCAGGGGTCGACCGCCACGGCTTTCCCGATGAGGGCCTCGAGCGCCCGCGGGCTGACGAATCGGGTGGCCGTCGGCGTCATGACAGCCCTGACCTCCTCGACCTCCTTCTGGGCAAGCAGGCTGATCAGGTAGGCGTGAATTCCGAGGACGCCGATCGAGCCGCTGATGCCGACGAGAATTTTCATTGACGTCCTACTTCACCGGAGCGGGAGACGTGAACACCGAATCCGGGAGCTGGTCCATCACCGCGATGTCCGAGAGCTCCAGCTTGCGGTCGGTGCCCACCTGCGTGCGGTGCGGGGCGAGCATGATGTTGCCGTACTTCTGCCACCCCTCCCATTTCCAGACCGTCGGCGGACCCTCCTTCGGCATGTCCTGGAGGATGTAGGCCCAGCGGTCCACCAGGCCGGTGTCGCGGTTGACGTAGACCCAGTAGCGGTCGCCCGGGGTGAGGCCGACCTTGCCGAAGCTGAGCGCCAGCTTGTCATAGGTCTTGCCGTCGATCGCCTCCTCACCGTCGTAGGAGAGGTTCACGCCGGGGTCGCGGAGCTTGTAGGGCTCGATCAGCCAGTAGGTGTCGTTCACCCAGGCGCCGTAGGCGTTCTCGAGCGCCTCCTTGGCCTTTTCCCCGTCGAGCGGCTTGCCGTCGAGCCAGGCCCTTCCCTCCTTGGTGTTGACGTTCTCCAGCACGACGTAGTGCTGCTTCTCCTTGGAGTCCCATTCGACCCGGTGGCGGCCCGACCACTTGTCCCACCAGTGGGCGCGGCGGCCCAGGAAGTTGAAGCGGATGTAGTGGGTGTTGTCCCAGGCCTGCTGGCCGCCCAGGGACTGCATCACGTGGGCGGCGACGGACTCGGCCGTCGGGGCTTGGGCGGCATTTTGGGCGGAAACGACCTGGGGCGCCAGGACGAAAGCGGCGGTCAGGAGCGATCCTGCGATGAGAGCGGCGCGTCGGGACATGGGGGTCTCCTTTCGGACTTCCTCGCCGCCGATCCTAATACAATGCCGGATGCCGGGCACGAAAGACCGTGCCGGGAGGGGAGGGAATCAAAT
The DNA here is from genome assembly GCA_035490435.1 of Thermoanaerobaculia bacterium. Classification (GTDB taxonomy): domain Bacteria; phylum Acidobacteriota; class Thermoanaerobaculia; order Multivoradales; family UBA5704; genus DATARR01. Next base: position 290,634 of record DATHEF010000078.1, on the reverse strand, counting down.
GAGCGCACACGATACGAGCCGTACCAATCGCCTCGCCGGCGAGAGCAGTCCATATCTGCTGCTGCACCAGCACAACCCGGTCGACTGGTACCCCTGGGGGGAGGAGGCGATCGAGAAGGCCCGCCGGGAGGACAAGCCGATCTTCCTCTCGGTGGGGTACTCGACCTGCTACTGGTGCCACGTCATGGAGCGGGAGTCGTTCTCCAACCCCATCACCGCCGCGCAGATGAACCGCGATTTCGTCAACATCAAGCTAGACCGCGAGGAGCGCCCCGATCTCGACGAGATCTACATGGCGGCTACCCAGATCCTCACCGAGCAGGGGGGATGGCCGAACTCGGTCTTCCTGACTCCCGGCCTCAAGCCCTTCTACGCCGGCACCTACTTCCCGCCCGAGAACCGCTACCGCCTCCCCGGCTTCCGGCAGGTTCTCGAGGATCTCACGCTGGCCTGGAACACCCGCCGGGCGGACGTCGAGGAGCAGGCGGAAGAGATGGGGAAGGCGATGGCCCATTTTCTGGAGGAGCGCTCCTCGCCCTCTCATGAGCCGCCTCCCGGCACGGTGGCGCTGCGGGCACTCGAATCGCTCGGCCGCCGCTTCGACTCCGAGTGGGGGGGCTTCGGCGGCGCGCCCAAGTTCCCCACCCCTTCGAACCTCTATCTTCTGCTGGAGCTGGCCGGCGAGCGGCCGGAGGCCGCGGAGATGCTCGCCGCGTCGCTCGACCAGATGGCCCGCGGCGGCATCTACGACCAGCTCGGCGGCGGCTTCCATCGCTACGCCACCGACCGCGAGTGGAAGATCCCCCATTTCGAGAAGATGCTCTACGACAACGGCTTCCTGCTGGAGCTCTACGCCCGCGAGCACGCCCGCACTGGCGATACCCAGGCGGCGCGGATCGTGCGCGAGACCGCGGCGTGGCTCGGCCGCGAGATGACCTCGCCCGAGGGGGCTTTCTGGAGCGCCATCGACGCCGAGACCCACGGCCACGAGGGGGCCTTCTATGTCTGGAGCCGCGAGGAGCTTACGGAAGCGCTCGGCGAGGAGGATGCCACCTTCCTCGCCCCGCTACTGGGCTTCGCCGGCCCGCCGTTCTTCGAGGGGAGCCATTACGTGCTCCATCTCCCCGAGCGGCTCGACGAGGTGGCCCGGAAGCGGCGGATGCCGCTGGAGGATCTGATGCGCGAGCTCGACGCCGGCCGCGCCAAGCTGTTCGCCGCCCGCGCCCACCGCGAGCGCCCGGCGACCGACGACAAGATCCTGACCGACTGGAACGGTACCGTCATCACCGCCCTCGCGGTGGCCGGCAAGTTGCTGGGAGAGCCGGCCCTCGTCCAGCAGGCGGCGCGGGCGGCGGAGTTCATCCTCGGCATGATGCGTCCGGAGGGGGGGCCGCTGCTCCACGTCTGGAGAGCGGGGCAGGGGAAGATCGCCGCCTATCTCGCCGATTACGTCTTCCTGGTGCGCGGCCTGCTCGCCCTCCACGACGCCACCGGCGAGGCGCGCTGGCTCGACGCCGCCCGCGCGATCACCAGCGAGCAGCTCCGGCGGCTGCGCGATGCCCACGGCGGCTTCTTCACGGCGGCCGCGAGCGCGGACGTCCTCTTCCGCAGCAAGGACGTCTTCGACGACGCCATGCCGGCGGCCAACGCCGTCGCGGTGCTCAACCTGATCGATCTCGGCGTCCGCACGGGAGACCTCGGCTGGCGGGGGGAGGCGCGGGCTGCCCTGAGCGCCTTCGCGGAGATCATCCAGACCCACCCCGACGGCGTGCGCATGCTGACCCTCGCCGTCCGCCATTACCACGAGACGGGGGGAGGCCGCGAGGAGGCGAACGCCGAGTACGGCGAGGAGCGGGCCGCCCACGAGCGCGACGCTCGGGCGGGCAGCGGCGCCCGGCTGGAGCACGAGGCGGAGCGGCTGGTGCGGTCGCATCTGGAGATGGGAGAAGAGACGGATGGCTGGCGCCCGTTCCGTCTGACGCTGGAGATCGCGCCCGGCTGGCATCTGCAGGCGAACCCCGCGTCGGAGCCCTACTTGGTTCCAACGGAGGTCCGGGCGGAAAAAGGGGATCTCCGGAACATAACCTATGCGGAAGGGGAGCGGTTCGAGTCCCGCTACTCGAAGGAGGCGATCGCGGTCTACTCGGGGCGGGTGGAGATCACGGGGGAGGTCTCGGCGGGTGGGAGGCTGGCGCTGACGTATCAGCCTTGCGATGAGGCTCGGTGTCTGCCGCCGGTGACGCGGGGGCTCTGACCCCCCCGCCCCGAATCCTCACCCCCGGCCCCTCTCCATCGCCCTCCCCCCCCGTCCGGGAGAGGGGAGCTTGACGGGAGAGACCTCGCTTGTAGGGTGCGCTGTGCGCACCATCACCGTTTCTGGTGCGCACAGCGCACCCTACGAGTCACTCCTTCTCAGTAAAGTCCCCCCTCTCCCGGTCGGGGGGAGTGCGGTGGGAGAGGGGCCGGGGGTGAGGATTCGGGGTGGGGGGAAGCCGCCTCCCCCTACCCCCGCGCCGCCCGCAGAATCGCCGCCGCCGACAGATCCACATCCTCCTCCGTCGTCGACCAGTTCGAGACCGAGATCCGCATCGCCGCCATGCCGTGCCAAGTGGTGCCGCCGAGCCAGCAGGTGCCGTCGGCCTGGACGCGGGCGATCACCTCGCGCGTCCGTTCGTCAGACGTGAAGCGGACCAACACCTGATTCAGTACGACGTCGTTGAGGACCTCGACTCCGGGCTCATCTCTCAACTGGTCCGCGAACCGGCGCGCCAGGACGCAGCAGCGCTCGACGAGATCGGCGATCCCGGAGCGGCCGAGGGAGCGCAGGGCGGCCCAGACGGTGAACCCGCGGGCGCGGCGCGAGAACTCGGGGACGTAGTCGAAGGGATCGCGCTCGTTGCCGCCGGTCTGGACGAGGTACGGAGCGGCGATCGTCATCGCCGCCCGGTGCGCTTGCGGGTCGTTGACGATCACGATTCCGGAGTCGTAGGGGACGTTGAGCCACTTGTGGCTGTCCGCGGCCCAGGAGTCGGCCCGCCCGGCGCCCTGGGTGAGGCGCGCGAGCGCCGGGGCCGCCTGCGCCCAGAGGCCGAACGCCCCGTCGACGTGGAGCCAGGCATCTCGCTGGGGGCGCTCGCGGACCGCGGTGGCGATCTCGTCGAGCGGATCGAACGCGCCAGTGTTCACGTTCCCCGCCTGGGAGCAGACGATCAGCGGTCCGTCGCAGGCTTTCAGAACCTCGCGCAGCGCCGCCGCGTCCATCCGCCCCTGGCCGTCGGCCGGCACCCGCTTCACCCGTTCGCGGCCGAGACCGAGCATCTGGAGAGCGGCGAGGATCGTGACGTGCGCCTCGGCGCCGATCACCACGTCGATCTCTGGCGCGCCGTAGAGCCCGCGCGCCTCGACGTCCCACCCCCGCCGCTGGAGGACGGCGTGGCGGGCGGCGGCCAGCGCGGTGAAGTTCGCCATCATGCCGCCGGTCGTGTACCCGACGCTGGCCGTGCGCGGCAGGTCCAGGATCTCCAGCAGCCAGCCGGCCGCCACCTCCTCGGCGACCGAGTTCGACGGCGCGCTGACGTAGAGGGTGGCGTTCTGGTCCCATGTCGAGGTCAACCAATCGGCGGCGAGCGCGGCCGGCAGGTGGCCGCCGATGACGAAGCCGAAGTAGCGCGGTCCGGCCATGCCGACCAGCCCGGGGTCGGCCGCCCGGGCGAGCCGCTCGATGGTCGCCAGCGGTTCCTCGCCGTGCTCCGACAGCGGGCCGCCGAGGGCCGCGCGGAGCTCGTCGACCGTCACCGCCGGGCCGACCCGCCGGTGGGGGAGGGTGGCCAGGAACTCGAGCGCGAGCTCCTGGGTGCGCTTGAGAAGAGCGGCGTCCGACATCGCTACGAACCCCCTTCCCGCACCGGCTCGGCGGGCTGATTGGAGGACTGCGGAGGATCCGCCCGCCGCTCCCAGACCACCCGCGAGATCTCGGCGATCGTCCGGTCGGCGGCCTTCTCGTCCTCATACCCCTGGGTGAGGACCACCAGCACATAGGGCGGCTCCCCGGGCGGATAGACGATCGCGGCGTCGTGATGGATGCCGGTGATGTCCCCCGTCTTGTGGGCGACCGGGGTCCCCGCGGGCAGGCCGGCGGGGATCTTCTCGTTGAACTCCTGCGCCTTGAGGATCTCGATCATCTTGGCGCTCGAGGCCGGCTTGAAGGTCGTGCCATTGGCAAGGGCGGCCAGGGCGACCGCGAGGTCCGCCGCCGTGGTGAGGTTGTTCATGCCCGCCCGATAGGCCTTGTCGTCCTCGACCCCGCGCAGGATGCGGATGCGGTAGGCGCCGAGGCTCCGCATCAGGTCCTGGGCGCGGGAGGCGCCGATCTTCTCGATCAGGAGATTCGTCGCCAGGTTCGAGCTGCGGACGATCATCCGCCGGATCAGCTCCTCCAGCGGCCGAGTGGAGCCGACGGCCTCATAGAGCTCCGGATCGCCATCCTCCTTGGGATCGAGAGAGAAGGGGGAGGCGTCCGCCAGGCTCTGGAACTGGTTGCGCACCGGCAGCGGCTGATCGAGCCGCAGCTCCTTTTCGTCGATCGCCTGGAAGAGCGCCATCATCACCGGCACCTTCATCGTGCTGGCGGCGTGGAAGAGATGGTCCTCGTTGCGGGCGTAGGTGGCGCCGCTGCCCAGGTTGAGGTAGGCCACGGCGATCGTCCCGCCCGGCGGATGGAGGAACCGTTCCAGCCGCAGGGCGAGCGGGGAGGGCACGACCTTCGGGCCTCCCGAGGCGCAGGAAGAGAGGAGCGTGAGGGCGAGGAGCGCGGGGATGGTGGGTCGCATAGTTTTGTCAGAGCAATGACATCTGAGACGTCTTCCGCCGTCCGTACCGCGCGATGTACCCGTCCACCTTGAACTTCCGCCGCGTGCTGTCCGAGCTCATATAGCGCACGGTGCCGAAGATCGGCCGCTCCGGCGGCCAGGGGCGGTCGTAGCGGCCGAGGGTCCAGAAAATGCCGCTGTAGGAGTTGGGATCGCGCCCGTCGAGGGCGTATTTGTTGTTGAGATCGATCAGGGTGGCGAGCGCCTCGCGCGGCGAGGGGGACCACTCGAGCACCTTCTTCCCCCACAGCATTCGCAGGTAATTGTGGATCCGCCCCTCCTCGCGGAGCTGCCCCTGGGCGGCGTTCCAGAGCTCGTCGTGAGTCTCGCCGGCCTCGAACTGGGCCCGTGAATAGAGGTGCGGCCGGGGATCGCTCTCGTGCTTGGCCAGGGTGGCCTGCGCCCACGCTGGGAGCGACTCGTAGCGCTCGAAGTCCTCGCGGTGGGCGGCCATGTTGTAGCCGACCTCGCGCCAGGTGATCGCCTCGTCGAGAAACTTCTCGGCCGCCGGGCTCATTCCCCACCAATCCTCGCGCGCTCCGGTCGGCCGTGCGGCGAGCCGCTCGGGGGACCACCGCTCGCGGGCGGCCACGGCGGCGAACATCTGGTGCGGCGCGACGTAGCCGAAATGGAGATAGGGGGAAAGCGCGCTCGTCACCTCCTCGCCCGGATCGTTCCGCCCCTCGCCGTAGCGCTCCAGCCGTTCGGCGAGGAAGCGGTCGAGCGCGCGCTCGCCGGCCGAATCCCCGCCCCGCACCGCCACCACCGGCGGCACAGAGTGGTCGATCGGCAGGGCGGCGAGCGATCCGCCGCTCAGCATTCCGGGCGAGGCCGCCGGCCAGCGCTTGGCGATCTCCCGGGGGAGGCGCTTCAGGCGCGCGGCCAGGGGATCGTCCAGGGGATCTTCCGCCGGAGCGTGCTCCAGGTGGTCGGGGAGGACCTTCTGGAGGAAGCGCCGGAAATGGGCGGCGGTCACGTAGTCCTTATCGGCGGCGCGGAGGGGGAGGAGGCCGTTCGAGTCGACCGCTTCCAGCCGTACCGGCAGCCGGGCCGCGGCGGCGGCGACCATGCGGGGGAGGAAGAAGGTGGGGTAGTCGTCCGTCACCACCAGGCAGGCCCGGGCGCCGAGCGCTTCGAGCAGCCCCTTGCCGGTGCCGGGCTCCGGCTCGACGTAGGGGTGGTAGAGGACCTCCGATCCCGCGAGGCGCTCCACATGGTCCGCCATCCCCTCCAGCACGAAGCGGTGGATGCGGTCGTTCGCCCAGCGGTAGCTGCAGCGCAGCGGTTCCAGGATCACCAGCGGCTTCCGCAGCCGTCGCGCCTCCCCGGCGGCGCGCTCGAGGGCGAAGTTCCACCGCAGACGGCGGCAGGCGATCATCCAGTAGAGGACGAAGTCGCCGTCCCGAGGGGTCTCGGAGTTACAAGTCCGAATGCGGACATCTGGTATCGCGGTCACTGACGGCTACGATAGCAAAAGCGGCGGCATCGCCGTCCGTTTGGCGAAACGCTGGCGGTGGCCGAAGACGGTAGTGGTGGCTCTCAGTTTGTCATGCGACTTTGAAGGAGACGCCGACCGGCTGAAATTCTTCGACCGTTCCCCGTTCGAGTTTTGCCCGAATCTGCTCGAATTGCCGCACGGTCTCCTGCGAGTACAGCCGTTCGCCACAATGAAGACAAACCTCGGCCCAGACTTCGAGGACCGCTGTGTTGACCCCTCCCCGGAGCAGCTTCTCCACTCGCTTTGCCACGATCTCTCCGCCACATACCGGGCATTTGCTAAACGGGATCATTCCTCAATTCTCCTCCTCGCTCTCCAACCCCAGCCGGATCAGCAGGTTCTGCATCACCCGCGCGGTCAGGCCCCAGATCTGGCGCTTGCCGACGTGGTAGATGCGAATGGTGCGGACGACGTCGTCGATCAGGACCTCGCGCTCCTCGACGAGCTTGGGATTGGCGAAGGCGCTCAGGGGGAGGCTGAAGACCTCGGCGATCTCGGCGGGGTTGGGCTTGAATTCGATGCCCCTGGGGATCGCTCCGACGCAGGGGATCACCCGGAAGCCGGCCGTGCTCTCGATCTCGTCCAGCTCGCCGAGCTTGAGGACGGCCTTGGTTTCGAGGCCGATCTCCTCCTGCGCCTCGCGCTGGGCCGCCTCCCAGGGGTTCTCCTTGAACTCGCGCCCCCCACCCGCGAAGGCGATCTGGCCGCGGTGGCTCGGCAGGTTGTCCGTACGTTGGGTGAGGACGGTCCAGAGCTCTCCGGCGTCCACGTAGAGCGGCACCAGCACCGCAGCCTGCCGCAGGTCGCTCGCCGCCAAGCGCCGGGGGGGCGGCGAGGCCAGCCGGTGACGCAGGGCCAGAATCCAACTGTGGGGCTCGTTTTCCATCACTTGATCCATGGAGTCCGTACGAAGTTTTCGGCGGGCCAGAGGCGCATGCCGATCGGCAGGGTCTGCGCTCCCGGCAGGCGGAGGTCCAGCTCGTAGAGATAATAATCGCCCGGCCCCCACCAGAGTGGATGCACGGCGCGCGCCTTGCCCAGGGGGAACTCGAAGACCACGGAGCCGTTGGGCTCGAGCAGGACCGGCCGGATCTCGTTGGCCCCGACCAGGAGCCGCGACGGGCCGTTCCTGTCAAGCTCGACGTCGATGGCCGGGAGCGGCTTCGGGCTGCCGAGGAGCATCTCGACGGGGGAGCCACCGGCGACCCGCAGGCCGCCCCGGTTGCCGCTCGGCCAGGCGTTGTGGTTCAGCAGCTTCACCCAGATGCCGTTGCCGATCGCGACCTGCTGGCCCGGCACGCTCGACTGGGTGGTCTCGTAGGGGAGCCACCGCCGGGCGCGGTCCGAGACGACGCGGTTCTCGCCGTTCTCGGCCACCGGATAGGCGGTGGGCTGTCTCCAGAGCGGTTCCAGAAAGGGGAAGGCGAGGACGGCCAGGGCCCAGGCCGCTCCGGCCGCCCGGACCGGCCGCGCGGCTAAAAACCAGAGCGCCGGATAGAGCGGTAGGAAGTAGCGGTTGCCGAGCGGGCCACCGCCATAGAAGTTGAACGGCCGCAGCACCAGGAAGGCGAGGACCGCGGCCACCACGGCGAGCGGGATCGCCCACCGCCCGCGATCCCCCCGGAAGGCGAGGAAGCCCAGGAAGAGCGGCAGGAAGTAGGGGAGGATGCCGACGTTGCGCCCCACCAGGGCGTAGACGGCGTTCCAGCCGGCCAGCGTGAGGCTGAGCTCCGGCCGTACCGCCGCGGCCTGCAGCCAGGAGGAGTTTCCCCCGCTCACCACCCGCTCGGACCAGCGGGCGGCCGGGTACGCGACCTCCGGATAGGCTTCGCGGGCGTAGATCCCTTGGCGCTGGCCGCCATAGCCGGTGGGATCGCCGCCGGCGATCCACTGAATCGACATCGAGAGGACCGCGATCGCCAGCGCCCCGAGAGCGAGGGCGGCCACGGCCTTGCCGCGCCGGGCGGCCGGAGCTCCCCAGGCGGCCAGGAACGCCGGGATCAGCAGCACGAGGTAGACCGGGCGATAGACGGCCGCGGTCCCGAGCAGCGCGCCCGCTCCCAGCCAGCGGGCGAGGAAGGCCCGCGGCGGCACCGTGTCTTCCCCCTCGTAGATCTGGGCTGGCGGCTGGTCGCGCGAGGAACGAGTCTCCCAACGATTTTCCCAATAAGCCAGAGCGAAGCCCGCGGCCACGGCTGTGAACAGGAAGAGGTCGGACTCCCCCCAGAAGACGTAGGCGAAGGCGACCGAGGCGTAGACCCAGGCGGCTACCCAGAGCGGCGCCGCGGGGCCGATGCGCCGGCGCAGGGAGGCAGCGGCGAGCAGAGCCGCCGCTGCCAGCAGCAGGGCGTTCGCCACCACCGGCCCGCGGACCGGCGATACCGCCGCGAACGGCGCCAGCGCCAGGGCATAGAGGGGCGGCTTGGCATAGACCAGCCGGTCGCCGCCGGCACGGCTCTGGAGGATCAGCCCCTCGGGCGGCACCCCCCAGTTGGCGACGAAGCGGTCGTAATCCTGGCGGGTATAGGTGAGATCGAGGTCGTGGACGAGGCTCGACGCCTGCATGGCGTAGGTGGCCTCGTCGCCGAGCAGGGGGAGCTTCGCGCGGTCGAGCTGCGCGGCGCCGATCAGCGTCGCCAGCAGCAGCAGGACCAGGACGGCCCAGCCGGTGATTTCGAGGGGGCTTCGTTTCAAATCCATGGTTTTAGATCCATTGTTCCCACCTGGGGCCGCCGAGCTTGGAGAGGCCGAGGCCGCCGAAGAGATGGGGCTCGATCCAGAGATGGGCCGGGCCCGGCGGACGCCGCACCTCGGTTTCGAAGACAGCCTCCTCGCCCGGAGCGAGGTCGCGGGGGAGGGCGAGCCAGGGGCGGTCCGCGAGAAGGTCCCCGCCCCCCTCCACGAAGAGCTTGACCACCACGGCCACGCCGCCCGGCCCGCGCTCGCCGGCCAGCCAGCGGGCGAAACCGGTGTTGCGCACCCGGAGGCGCAGCCGCCGGCGCTCCCCCTCCGGCCACGGGAGCTCCGCGCCCTCGACCTCCAACTCTCCGGTCAGCCGACCCCAGGTGAGGCTGGAAGGGGATGGGACCTCCGGATAGCCGAGCGAGTCGTCCCCCGGCGGCGGCAGAAGTTCCCATTCGCGGCAGGCCTCGACCACGGCGGCGGCGGCCCGGGCCGGATCGTGCCGCGAGCGCACGTATTCGCGCGCCGCGCCGCCCATGGCCCGCAGCCGGCCGGGGTCGGCGAGCAGGTCGCGGAGGAGGGCGGCGAGCGCCTCGGGCTCCTCTTTCCCCAGCGGCACGCGGGGGGCGATCTCCGCGGGGAGATCGGCGAACTGGGCGAAGTCGGAGACGATCGCCGGCCGGCCAGCGGCGAGCACGCGCAGCAGCGAGGCGGAGGTCTCGCCGGCGGTGGGATAGCGAAGGTTGAGACAGAGGTCGACGGCGGCGATGGCCGCCTCGAAGTCCTCGAACGGCACGAAGCCGGTGACGTGGACGCGGTCCGCCACCCCGGCCCGCCGCGCCTCCCCTTTGAGGTCCATCACCGGCGCCGCCTCGCCCACGATCAGCAGGTGGACCGCTTCGAGCCCCGGCGCGGCGAGCGCCCGCACGGCGGAGACGGTCCGCTTGATCGGGGTCTGGAAGCCGAAGGAGCCGAGCACAGGCTGGTCGAGGGGGAGGCCGAAGCGGCGGCGCAGCTCCCGGCCCGCCGCCTCGTCCGCCGCCACCGGCAGGGGGATCCCCATCGGCACGGCCCGCACCGGCACGCCGATCTCCTCCTCGTCGAGGAACGCCGCCGCCCATTCGCTGTGCACGAGCACGCCGCGCTGCCGCCGCAGCAGGGCGCGATGGGCGGGAAGCTCGAAGATGGGCGCGTCCCCCCAGGCGTTCCAGCGCTTGGCGAGCGCCGCGGCCTCGCCCATCCAGCCATGGTCGCGGGTGAGGCGGGCCTTGTAGTCCCAGAACCCGCTCGGCTCGTTGCGGCCGAGGGTGAGGTCGAGCAGCAGGTGGTGGAGGACGACGTCATGAAGGGTGAGCACGCCCGGGAGGCGCATGGCGAGGTCGAGCACCGCGATGTGATAGCGGTTGTTCCCCATCTGGTAGAGCGGCAGCCGGCCGTCCGCGCCGGTGTCGCTCATCGCGGCCATCGGCCAGCTCCGCTCGATCGCGGGATCGACCGGCTGGCCGTCGAGGCGGATCAGCCGCACGTCCGCCAGGGCCGCGAGATGGGGGAGGAGGTCGAGGCTGTAGTCCGCGATTCCCGAGCGGACGGGTGGAAGGGGGGAGACGTAGTCGAGCTTCACCGGTGGTGCCTCCGAGCGGCGGCGGCGGCCTGCGACCTCACCCTTTGACGTAAGGAACGCCTCGCCGCCCGGGATTGAAATCCCGGGCTACCTACGGCCGTCCCGTCCGGGACTCCCACAAACCCGTTTTGCAGAGCCCCGGGAAGGGGCGACTGTCGGTAGCCCGGGATTTCAATCCCGGGCGGCGAGGCCGCTATCCTGCCTTGTTCCTTAGAAGGAGAAGGGGATAGGGGATGAGGTCGCAGGCCCCAGAGGCTCCGGTTCCTCACACCACCAGATCGTCCTTGTCCGCCGCCATCTGCCCCTTCAGATACGCCTCAATGAAGGGGTCGACGTTGCCGTCGAGGACGCTGTCGGCGTCGCCCACGGAGACGCCGGTGCGGTGGTCCTTGACCATCCGGTAGGGCTGGAGGACGTAGCTGCGGATCTGGCTCCCCCAGGAGTTGTCCATCTTCTTCCCCTCGCGCTCGGCCTGCTCGGCCGCCCGCTTCTGCATCTCCCGGTCGTAGAGGCGCGAGCGGAGAACCTTCATGGCCATCGCCCGGTTCTTGATCTGGCTGCGCTCGTTCTGGCAGGAGACCACGATGCCGCTGGGGAAGTGGGTCAGGCGCACCGCCGACTCGGTCTTGTTGACGTGCTGGCCGCCGGCTCCCGAGGAGCGGAAGACGTCGACCCGCAGGTCCTTGTCGTTGATCTCGATCTCGACGGTGTCATCCACCTCGGGGTAGACGTCCACCGAGGCGAACGAGGTGTGGCGCCGCGCCTGGAAGTCGTACGGGCTGATCCGCACCAGCCGGTGGACGCCGTGCTCGCTCTTCAGATAGCCGTAGGCGTAAGCGCCGCGGACGGCGAAGGTGGCGCTCTTGATCCCCGCCTCCTCGCCATCCAGACGGTCGAGCAGCTCGACCTCATGGCCGTGCGCCTCCGCCCAGCGCAGATACATGCGCAGGAGCATCTCGGCCCAGTCCTGCGACTCGGTGCCGCCGGCGCCGGGGTGAATGGCGACGATGGCGTTCTTGTCGTCGTCCGGACCGGAGAGCTTGAGCTGCAGCTCGAGCTTGTTGAGCTCGCCTTCCAGGCGGCCCAGGAAGTGGTCGAACTCGGGGTCCGGCCCACCGTCCGCGAGCAGCTCGCGCCAGGTGTCGAGCTCCTCGGAGTCGGCGCGCAGGCGGTTCAGGGTCTCGACGCGCTTTTCGATCTCGCGGCGCTTCTGGAGGATCGCGGCGTTTTTGCCCGGGCTGTCCCAGAAGCCGGGCGTCTCCATCTGGTGGTCGATCTCGGCCAGCTCCCGCTCTAAGTCGGTGGCCTCAAAGATACCCCCGGAGGTTGGTGAGCTGCTCGGCGAGGGTATCGATCTTCTGCTGGACTTCGTAAGCGATCATGATTCAGCTCCTTGTTCGCGCGAAATATATCCCAAGTGCCGCCCCCGCGAGGACCGTCGAGAGCGCCGGCACCAGCCAGGGGCAGCGGCTGAACGGCGTCAGCTCCTTCTCCCCGAGCACCCGGGCGCGGATGATCCCCTGCTGGTTGACCCCGATCAGCTCGCGTACCGAGCCGTCTGGGGCAACGTAGGCGGAGACGCCGGTGATTGCCGCCCGCAGCAGCGGCCGGCGGTTCTCGGCGGCACGGAAGCGGGCGGCCCGGAAGTGCTGCCAGGGGGCGGAGGTGTCGCCGTACCAGGCGTCGTTGGTGATGGTGACGAGGACCGTGGCCCCGCGCTGGACGAGCGCCGCGACCTCGGAAGGGAAAACCACTTCGTAGCAGATCGACATTCCGATCTGCTCGCCGGCCCAGGGGAGGAGCACTGTCCGGTCCGCCGGCCGGTACTCGCCGGCGTTGCGGGCCAGCTTGTCCATCCAGCCGAAGACGCCGCGGAAGGGCACGTACTCGCCGAAGGGGACGAGGTGGCGCTTGTCGTAGCGGGCCACCTCCCCCGTGGCCGAGACCAGGAAGGCCGAGTTGTAGAAGGCGTCGCCCACCGGCGAGCTGGAGCTGAAGAGCACCGTGCAGCCGCGATCGGTGAGGGTGGCGAGGTCGGCGTCGAGCAGCGGCGCGCGGCGGTAGAGGAACGGCCACGCCGCGCTCTCGGGCCAGATCAGCAGCGAGCCCGGCTGGCAGGACTCCAGCGACTGCGAAATCACCTTGCGGTAGTTGCGCATCACCGCCGCCTCGTCGTAGACGGTGAGGTTGGGGATGTTCGGCTGCAGCAGGCGCACGGGGTGGCCGAAGCCCGGCATCTCTCTCCAGGCGAGCGCTTCCTGCCGCAGGCTCCAGCGCCCGGCGAGGGGGAGGAGCAGGAGCGGGACGAGGAGGCCGACCGCCGCCGGCTCCCAGCGCCGGCGCTGGATCGAGGCGGCCACCGCCGTGCTGGCGAGCACCGCCAGGAACGAGATGCCGTAGGCGCCGATCCAGCCCGAGAGCGGCAGGGCCCCCGGCACCTCGATCCACGAGTAGCCGGCGAGATTCCAGGGGAAGCCGCCGGCGAGATAGGTGCGCAGCCATTCCAGCGCCACCCAGAGCGCCGGCAGCACCAGCAGGCTCTCCATGCCCCTCCGGCGCCAGACGTAGGACCCGAGCCACGCGAAAAGGGCGTGGAAGAGGGCGAGGTAGGCGGCGAGCAGGCTGGTCAGCGCGATCGCGACCGGCAGAGCCATGCCGCCGTAGGTCTGGAGCGTCGGCACGATCCAATAAAGGCCGGTCATCCACGCCGCGTAGCCATGCACCCAGCCGAGCCGGCCCGGACGCGGCGACGAGAGGAGCAGCATCAGCGGCGCGAGCGCGATCCACGCCGCCAGCGAGAAGGGGTCCTTGCCGAAGCAGAGCCCCCACAGAACGCCGCCCGCGGCGGCGAGGAGATAGCGCAGGAGCGGGTGTTTCAGGAAACCTACTCCGTCACCCACGTATCCAGCTTGTACCCCTTGCGCACCTGGTCGGCCACCTTCTGGGCGTCGTCGTGCGACTTGAAGGGGCCGATGCGCACGCGGTACATGGTGCGGCCGCCGCGACTGATCGGGGAGAGATAGGCCTTCTGGCCGCCGCCGGTCAGCCGGGTGCGGATGCGATCGGCCTGGGTCTGGTCGGCCGAGGAGAAGACCTGGATCACGTAGGACCCCTTGGGGATGGCGGGTGCGGCGGCGGTCTTGGTCGTCGTCTTGGTCGCGGTCGTCTTGGCTGCGGCCGCCTTGGCTGCGGCCGCCTTGACCGGAGTCGGCTTGACTGGAGTCGGCTTGACCGGCGCGGGGGCCTCCGGCGGGTTCGCCGCCGCTGCCGCAGCTGCCGCAGCGCGCGCCGCCTTGCGGCGGTTGCGCCGCTCCTGCGCCGGGTCGATCGCGGTGGGATCCGTCGCCGGCTCTTCCCTCGCCGGCTCGGCGGCCGGCGGGGGATTCCTCGCCTCTGGCTTCTTGCCTCCCAGATCCTCGAGCAGGGTGCTGCCCCCGGGGGCGGGCGCGGCGGCTTCCTCCCCGCGCGCCCGGTCGTCCGCCGCCTTCTTGTTGTTCTTGTCGAAGAACTCGAGCTCCTCGAGATTCTTCCCCTCCTGCGAGGCCTCGGAGGGCGGCGTGTTGCGGACCAGTTGCTCCTGGCCATTGCGGGCGGTGCTCTCGCGCCCGATCCAGACGCCCGAAAAGAAGGCGCCGAGGAGGCAGGTCAGCAGGATGACGAAAGCGACGACGACCTGACGGTTGGTCAGGGCGATCTCGTAGTAACTGGGCTCGTGCGATTCAGCCACGTCGGTTCAGGCTCCCACGACACGTCATTTTTTGATGAAGGCTTGGAGGAATTCGACCGGGAACGGAAAGATGATGGTCGAATTCTTCTCGGCCGAGATCTCCGTCAGCGTCTGCAGGTACCGGAGCTGCAGAGTCGTCGCGTTCGCGGAGATGATTTCCGCCGCCTCGGCCAGCTTCACCGAGGCCTCCAGCTCACCGGCGGCGTGGATGATCTTAGCGCGCTTCTCGCGCTCCGCCTCGGCCTGCCGCGCCATCGCGCGCTGCATGTCCGGCGGCAGGTCGACGTTCTTGACCTCCACCATCGACACCTTGATCCCCCAGGGGTCGGTGTGCTGGTCGATGATCGTCTGGAGCTGCAGGTTCAGCTTCTCGCGCTCGGAGAGCAGGTCGTCCAGCTCGGCCTGGCCGAGCACCGACCGCAACGTCGTCTGGGCGAGCTGGCTCGTGGCGTACTTGTAGTTCTGTACCGCCACGATCGCACGCGCCGGATCGACGACCCTAAAGTAGATGATCGCGTTCACCTTCACCGAGACGTTGTCCCGGGTGATGACGTCCTGCGGCGGAACCTCGAGGACTTCCGTCTGCAGCGAGACCTTGGTCATCGTCTCGAACGGCCAGAAGATGAACACCAGGCCGGGCCCCTTGGGCTGTGCCGCCAGGCGGCCGAGCCAGAAGGTCACAGCGCGCTCGTATTCCTTGAGGATGTTGACCCATTTGAAGAACAGGAAAATCGCGACGAAGGCGATGGCGAAGAATCCGAACCCGATGGATGGCATGAGGGCCTTTCCCTTGCTTGGCGATGAAGACTACGAGGCGACGGAGTCCTGGCGGCGCCGGACCGCCAGGGTGAGATTGCGCACCGCCACCACCTCGACCGGCTCCCCCATGGCCACCGGCTCGTCGGCGATCGCGTCCCAGAGCTCCCCCTGGACGAAAACCTTGCCGTGGGGGTTGAGCGGCGAGCGGGCGACGCCGATCTCGTGGATCATCCCCTCGATCCCGGTGCGTACCGGCAGGCGCTGGGCACGCAGGGCCATGGCGGCCAGGAAGCCGACCACCAGGACGGAGAAGACCGCCACCATGGCGATCAATTCTCCGCTGACCCTCAGCGCCGGCTCCGGGGTCTTGAACAGCATCAGGGAGCCGAGGACGAGGCAGAGAATGCCCGCGACCCCCAGCATGCCGTAGCTCGTGACCTTGATCTCCAGAATGAAGAAGAGGACCGCGAGCAGGATCAGCGCCACCCCCGCGTAGTTGACCGGCAGCACCGACAGCCCGTAGAACGCGAGGACGATACAGATCGCCCCCACCACTCCGGGCAGGACGGCGCCGGGGTGCATCAGCTCGAAGAGCAGGCCGAGCGAGCCCAGTCCCAGCAGGAGGTAGGTGATGTTGGGGTCGGCGATCACGCCCAGCAGCGCGCGCAGTGGCGAGACCGCGAACGGCCGCACCGCGGCGCTCGCCGTGTGCAAGGTCACCTGGTTGGCCCCGCGCTGGACCACGCGGCCATCCAGCGCGCGCACCAGCGCCGGGACGTCCGGGGCGACGATCTCGATCAGCTTGTTCTGGAGCGCCTCGCCGGCCGTGTAGGAGCGGCTCTGGAGGACCGCCTCCTCGGCGAGCTGGACGTTGCGGCCGTTGCGCACGGCGAGCGAGCGGATGTTGGCCGCCGCGTCCTGCTCGACCTTCTTGCCTAGCGTACCGTCGATGTCTTTTCCCTGGCCGTCGACCGGGTGGGCGGCGCCGGCGTTGGTGCCCGGCGCCATGGCGGCGACGTCGGCGGACATCAGGATGAAGAATCCGGCCGAGGCCGCCTGGGCCCCGCCCGGGGCGACGTAGACGACGACCGGCGTCCGCGCGCCCAGGATCGCCGTCGTGATGTCGCGGGTCGAGGCCAGCAGCCCGCCGGCCGTGTCGAGCTCGACGATCAGCGCCGCCGCGTTCCGGCGGTCGGCCTCCTGGATCGCATCCGCGATCAGCTCCGCCGAGACGGGATGGATGGGCGACTTCACCTTCACCAGCAGCACCTCGCCCCCGGGTTGAGCCGGCGCCGGCGCCGCCATGATGAGCGGCGCGAACAGGCCGAGAAGACCGAGAGCGAGGAGCGCCAGGGCCAGGGGGCGGGAGGATGTCGAGGAGCGATACATGGTTTCGAGATGAAGTATATCAGGGCCATTTTCCTCTCCCGCTTGCGGGGGAGGCCAGGAGGGGGCTTTCCGGCGCCGCACAAGTCGCGGATCGGGGGCATTCGTGGCCTGCGACCTCGCCCGGGATTGAAATCCCGGGCTACCCACGGCCGTCCCATCCGGGACTCCTATCAACCCGTTCCTTCCAGAGCCCCGGGAAGGGGCGACTGTCGGTAGCCCGGGATTTCAATCCCGGGCGAGGGGTTGAGGTCGCAGGCCACAAATGCCCCGATCCGCGACTTGTGCCTACCGCGGCACCTCCCCCAAAATCTCCCCATCCTCTCCCAGCGCCGGATACGCCGCCCCGCGCGCCCGGCACCGGGCGGCGATCTCGGGGTAGACCCACTCGAAGAGCATCCTCGCGTGGGTCTCGGGATCGAGCCGCGGGGCGTCGTAGAAGCCGGCGGCCCGGCGCTGGCGCTGGGCCTCGAAGAGCAGGAGGGCGGCAGCCACGGAGACATTGAGCGAGGTGCCCATCCCCTCCATCGGAATGGCGACCACGCCGTCGGCGCCGGCGAGGGCCTCGGGAGTGATGCCGTTGTCCTCATTGCCGAGCAGGAGGCAGGTGGGGAGGGTGTAGTCCACCTCGCGGAAGGGGACGGCGCCGGTCCTGGGGTGGGCGGCGAGGACGCGCAGCCCCGCGCCCTTGATGCGCTCCAGGGCCTCGGCGAGCGTCCGGTGCTTATGAACCGGGAGCCACTTGCGGTTGCCTCCCGAGGCCGGGCGGGAGATCTTGAGCCGGCCGCCGGGCCAGACCGCGTGCGCCGCCAGGACCCCCACGGCGTCGCAGCTCCTCATGATGGCGGCGAGATTGCGCGGCACCTGGACGTCCTCCAGCAGGACTGTGAGGTCCGGCTGGCGGCGGTCGAGGACGGCGCGAAGGCGGTGGTATCTCTTGGGCGTGCTCATTGCATCGAATTCTCCACCGGCGGGCTGATACCATATCCTGGGGCGTCCTTCAGGGCGCGCTGAAACTCAACTCTAGATCCTGAACGGGAGGGAGCATCCTCTATGGCCATCATGGAACGCACGAGCAGCGGCATCGACAAGATCGTCGAGACCCTCGGCAAGGAAGCCGACGACCTTCTCTCCTTCACCTGCAAGGGGATCCCCAAGGAGCAGATCACGCTGCCCAGCCCCGATCACGTCGAGCGCATCTGGTCGTTCTCCGACCGCAGCGCGCCGGTGCTGGTGAACCTGCAGCGGCTCTACGGCACCGGCCGGCTGGGGAACACCGGCTACCTCTCCATCCTGCCGGTCGACCAGGGGGTTGAGCACTCGGCCGCGGCCTCGTTCGCTCCCAACCCGGCCTACTTCGACCCCGAGAACATCGTCCGCCTGGCGATCGCGGCCGAGTGCAACGCCGTCGCCTCGACCATGGGGGTCCTGGGCATCCTCGCCCGCAAGTACGCCCACAAGATCCCGTTCATCGCCAAGATCAACCACAACGAGCTGCTGACCTACCCGAACAAGTTCCAGCAGATCCTCTTCGGCAACGTCGAGCAGGCCTGGAACATGGGCGCGGCGGCGGTGGGCGCGACCGTCTACTTCGGCAGCGACGACGCCGACCGCGAGATCGTCGAGATCGCCGAGGCGTTCCACCATGCCCACGAGCTGGGCCTCGCGACCGTGCTCTGGGCCTACACCCGCAACAACGCCTTCAAGAAGGACGGGGTGGACTACCACACCGCCGCCGACCTCACTGGCCAGGCGAACCACCTCGCGGTGACCATGCAGGCCGACATCGTCAAGCAGAAGCAGGCGACGGTGAACGGCGGCTACACCGCGCTGAACTTCGGCAAGACCCACCCCAAGGTCTACAGCGAGCTGGTGAGCGATCATCCGATCGACTGGAACCGCTGGCAGGTGGTGAACTGCTACAGCGGCAAGGTGAGCCTGATCAATTCCGGCGGCGAGTCCAAGGGGGCGGACGACTTCGCCCAGGCGGTGCGCACGGCGGTGATCAACAAGCGCGCGGGAGGCTCCGGCCTGATCTCCGGCCGCAAGGCCTTCCAGCGTCCCATGCAGGAGGGCGTCGATCTCTTCCACACCATCCAGGACGTCTTCCTCTGCCCCGAGGTGACGGTGGCGTAAGGTTCCTGGCCCCCCTTCTCGCGGGCGGTGGGGAGGGGGGACATGGTTCATTCTGTTCGGAGAGCCTTGAGCAGCCTCACGCGAAGGCAACGGCTGCAGGATCAATCGGGCAACGCGGAAGGTGCGGCGCATCGTAGCGGCGGCGTGGCGGCCATGAGCGGCAGGTCGGCCTCGATCCTGCCCGGTCCGGTGCCTGACATCGACTGCTGTGGGGGGCTTACTTAGTCATGAAGAAGAAAAACATCGACAGAACGCGATATCTGTCCGCCCACCAGCCAGACTCTTCCGCGGTACCGGAATTGGTTTCCATACCGGTCCTGTGCGCGGGACTCCCTGTAGTCGAGCCCGATCGAGTTGACGCGCTGCGGTAAAGGGGCCAGTTCCTCAGGTTGCGATACACCGTCATGATTGGTGTCGCTCCAGAGGAGCAGGGAGGAAAAAATGATGTCCCTGGAGTCGAGAACTCCGTCGCTGTTTCCACCTTGGGCTGGTTCATCATAAACAATGAGGGCAGCAAAGCCATTGCGCGGCGTGGCATCGAGGCGCTGCTCCGTATAGTTGCCGAAAAGCTCACCGCCATCATCGACTCGGCCATTCCGATTGCGATCCAATGCAATAAACGACCAAGACGAAGTGGTGGCCGGCCAGGAGTTGTGTTCAGCGACTCCATCGCGGTTCACGTCAAAGCGCACCCCCCCCGCAAGGTCCGTCATATCCACGCGCCCTTCGTCCAGTGCGATCAAAACAGGACAATTTTCCTCAGGAACCTCAGGCTCTTCGGCCGGTCCAATCCATTCCGTACAGCCTTGGCACGTAACTGGAGAAGTCGGCTCAAATGCCCAGAAAACCATAGCAGTGGTAGGACTTGACGTGAACGCTGGACCGGTTGGACCAAGGGTGACGGAGAAGACGCAGTTGGAAGTTGCGCACGTTGTAAAAGCACAGAGCGTGGTGCCCAGGCAACTGGCGCCGTTTTGGGCATTCAATGCGTTTTGCGTTGTCCCTGAACTGAGTCTCTCTGTTGTCGCGGCAACATGATAGCCGCTCGTCGTGCCGCCTTGGTCATAGCAAAGGTTAAGACTGACCGACGGATGACATACTGACTGACACGCGGTCCCACAACTACAGCTCGCGTCGATATCGGATGTTGATTGATGAAAATATCCAGACTGGTGCCGTTCGCTGCCATGTCGCTCCCAAAGGGGCGTAAAGGGGTATTCAGTATAGACATTGCACACGGGACCCAGGAACTTTGGAGAGAAATTGACGGCCTCCGGCGTGAGGTCTATCGGATCACCTTCCTTCTTACCTTCTGGCGGCACTTGCTCTGCCAGGGCGAGGCTCACTTGATCGACAATTCTGTCAACGCCTTGAAAGGTGCTAATATAGGGGGCTGCCGGGGCTCCCATCCACATGAATGCCGCACGATAATCACGATGTTTGCCCTCGAACGTCACGGACACACGATAGGTGGTTAGTGCGCGCAGGAGCGCTAGTGCAGGTGTATCAGCCTTGGCGATCTCAATAAATTCCCTGACGTTGCGCTTCAACCAGAGCTTCAGATCAGGATCAGGAGTAGCCGGCCTCCACGTCATCCGATAGCCGAGTTTCGTCGTCTTTTGCTTCTTGCTCCCATCCGTTATGTTGTCTTCGCGAAGAATACTATGAACCTTAATATGGTCCGGGAGGTCAATCGAGACTACTTCGCTGAATCTAAGACTTAGAGCATCAGGTGCGTACACTGTCTTGAGGTCGCTGACCTGGATCGTGATGTCGTGACCCTCATTGTGTCCATATGCCTCCATGAGATGGTACGCCATTCGAACGGCTTTTTCGAGGTCCTCTGGCCGACCGCGCTTAATTCCTTCAAACAACTCATGCACCTCTGACGACATAGGCAGGAGCTCCTTGCTCGGGAAGATGGGGGTCCAGGCTTTTTTCCCCGGATCTCCTTCTGTCAGGGTCACCGACGGTCTCCCCCTGGGTGGCTCGCCACCCGCGGAGAACAAGCCATGAGCCGGCCTGCCAGCGAGATGGATTGCGGCAAGAATCGTGCAACAGAAAACCAGCCTCGGATTTGTCACGGCAAGGCTCCTCCTCTGGCTAGGATCATTTGCTAAACTTTGACAGGCTTAGGCGAATTGTGTCAAGTCCTAACGAACTCTACTTACACCGAGGCGCACTCGGGTGATTCCCGGCGGATCACCCCATCTTCTTCCTCCCCTCGGTCCCGGCAGCGGACAGCTCGATGACCTTGAGCCGAACGGGAGCGGCAGGCCCAGGTGCTCCACGAGCGTGATCACGGCTCCTCCCGTACTGGAGAGGTGCCAGGTGAGTCGCGACCGGAGGCTCCGGCCTGATCTCCGGCCGCAAAGCCTTCCAGCGTCCGATGCAGGAGGGTGTCGAGCTCTTCCACACCATCCAGGACGTCTTCCTCTGCCCCGAGGTGACGGTAGCGTAAACGTCCCTGGCCCCCTCTCCACGTGCGGTGGGGAGGGGGAGAGGCAGCACCGGGACCTTGAGTGGCCGGCCCAGAAAAGCCCGAAGCTCAGTCCAAACCGCTGCGGGCGATGAACTGTGCCGGTTGGGACGTAACTGATCAGAGCCCTGTCACGAGGTCTGACAAGGCGCCACGTGTTCCCGGGCCTGCCCTTCGTGAAGGTGGAGGCGCCAGCTCCGCCGTCCCTGGAATCGGTTAGACCTCTTCGGGACGAGCAGTTTGCTGCCTCTGGATCTCAACGGGTGGACCTGCATCCCGGACGAAGTCATTGGCCCCGATCTCCAGGAGATGCGGAACATCCACCTCCGCCTGAAGCCAACTCCCTGGATCGCCAGCGATTGGAGGAAAGATCCCGATAGATAGCTGAAGAGGGGGGCCGGCAACCGCTGGCCCCTTATACGGCGACATACGGCGACGTGGCGGGGCGGCAGCCAGAAGAAGCTGTGGCCCGAGCGAGAAGGCTACCAGTTGCCACAGCAGGTATCAGTTCCTCCGCACAGGGACCGGCTCAAGCCGCTCCCCCCAGCGACATGGGCCAGGTCGGACGACTCCAGAAGGTAGATCGTCTCCTTGTTGAGCGTAAGCAGCTTTGGTTTCCGGACGTTCGCGCGCTTGTTTTTCTGCGCCTTCTTCTCCATGGGGCTCACCTCCTTGAAATCGGGGCACGATTTGTTGCCCTGTACAATTTTAGGTGTAGAACGCGGGCCAAAGCGAGCCCACCCATTGTGGGGCCCTGAGAGGGAAGAGGTGTGGCGGCGGCGGAAGAGTGCAGACAGGAACAATCGGTCCAGGTGAGAAGAGAGGGCGCGCCGGTGGTGCGCACGGCGGTGATCAACAAGCGCCGCGGGAGGCTCCGGCCGCAAAATCTTCCAGCGTCCGATGAAAGAGGGCGTCGAGCTCTTCCACACCATCCAGGACGTCTTCCTCTGCCCCGAGGTGACGGTGGCGTAAGCCTTCCCGGTCCCCTCTCCAGGCGAAGGGAGGGGGACGTGGCTCTTCTCCGCAGTATCCGCTTCGTGAAGGGAGGCGGAGGGAGCCGAACCCGTGGACACCCTCTGCCCAGCGGCGTCTTGAACGAAACCGCTCCGCGGTGGCTCTTCTGCGTAGCAGCTCCTTACTCTCAGCGACTTGACCTTTGGAGAGCCTGGTTTTTTCCAGCTTTCGGTACCCTCTTCTGGAACCCAGTTCTCGAAGGGAGGAACCGATGTCGAAGCTGCGTCGCCGGTTGGAGGAGGAGCTGAAGCTGCGGGGCTACAGTGAGGTCACGGTCCGGATTTATGTCCGCGCAGTGCGGAAGTTTGCCGAGTTCCATGGCCGGTCGCCCGCGGACCTGGGGAAGGAGGAGATCCGGGCCTATCTGCTGTATTTGATGACGGACAAGCAGGCGTCCCGCTCCGGGATCGATCAAGCGATTTACGCTCTGAAGTTCTTCTACACCCAGGTGCCGCGAGGAATAGGTTCAGGAATAGGTTCCACCCGAATAGTGCCGAGTCGCCAAGCTGGAGAAGTCAGCCGCCTCCCCTCGCGGCTTGCTGAGCGGACGGATCAGGTCGAAGTGGCTCGGCTGGGAAAAAGGGGAACGTCGTGGCCCTTTCTGTGCCGGAAAGAGCCTGCGTCAGGATTCGACGTCAATACGGCCACACCCGGGGAGATCAGGTACCCGGGTAGGCTGCGTGGGATGGTGGAGTCTTTCGCTTCGGATCTACGAGCTACCCTGGCGCGAGGAATGCCGAGTGGAACGCCTTGACGAACGGCAAATGAGGCGGAAAGCTGCCGATCGGAAAGCGGGCATGCCGGTCTCCCGATTTCAGCCGGTCGGCCGCCTCCCGGAAGGCGGCGACGAATTCGAAGTAGAGCCTGTGGAGCTCCTGGCGTGCTCCTTTGCGGAAAGCGTGGAAACGCGGGGCTGGAGACTTCTTCGTCCGGCTTGGCTCTGTCCTCGGATCCTGGCGCCGGATCGCATCCGGCCCGAAAGGTTGTTTGCCACTCCGCTTCCGCTGAGCGTCGGCCGTGTCTTCGATCTTCTGGACCATGCACTCGATTTGATGACGGTACTGCTCGGAGGAGAGATGCTTCCAGCAGGGCAGGGGTTCCAGGATGAGCGTTTCCGGTTCCTCGAAATCCTGGGGCCCCCGCGTCTCGCCTCGCTGCTTCGCCAGGTATTCTGCCGTCCGGTTGACCCAGATCCCCTCCAGCGCCGTGTCGGCGAGGAGAGCTGGCGCGGCATGGACGCCGGGCCACTCACTCACCCGGGCCACGAGATGTTCCTTGACCCCATTCGAGAGCACATAGAAGAGTCGGGCGGTCTGGGCGGCGTCTTCGTTGCTGACGACAGTGGCCTGATAGCGCCGGGACCAGACCTTGTCCTTCCAGCCGGTGAGGCGGACGACCTCACGGGCCAGTTTGGAGTTGAAGAACCCCATGAAGCTCGCGAGCTGCCCGACGTCCTTGACGCGGACCAGTAAGTGAAAGTGGTTGGAGAGAAATGAAAAAGCCACGACACCGACTTCGTAGCGGCGGCCGGCGCGCGCCAAGGCGCCGATGATGATGCGGTTGAGTTGGGGAGTTGGCGTCAGGAGGAGCCGGCTCTGGATGGTGCGGGTGGTGACCTCCACCAGAGTGGCGTTGTCGGGAATGAATCGCAGGAGTCGGGCCATGGCGCGGCCCGAAGAGGGCAAAGGTTGGGCCAGGACGGTCCCTGATGAATAAGGTGTTGCAGTCATGGAGGTTAACGCCGATCGGGCCGTTGTGCCGCGGCGCGGCTCCTGTCAAAGGATCTGGCGGGGTTGAGGCGAGGGGAGTCTTGAAAAGCCCGTGGAATCTCACTTTGCGTGCATGTCAAAGGATCTGGACAAGCGCGTGATCTTTTGCGGTGCCTCTCTGAGCTCTCTGAACATCCAGGGTCTAAAGAAGGGCACTCTTGGACTAAAGTGTTAGGCTGGCACCTCTTGGGGGCGGCAGATTCTGAGGAGGGAAGATGGAAGGACTAGAGGATCTTCTCAAAGGCGCCTTCGCATTCGCACCGGTTATCTTGATATTTCTATCTGTTCGCCGTCGAATAGTCGGCCTAGAGGGTGTCGTCATTGAAGGGTCTGGTCCTGATGCCCTGATCCTGGTGAACGGCCAGAAGTGGCGCGCGGTAGCTGCCGATGGCGCTCACCTTCAACCAAGGGACATGGTAACCGTATTAAGTGTCCGGGGATTGCAGCTCGCTGTGGTCTCCAGGAAATCCTCTCCTGGCACTCCTGTACAAGCGAGGTAAGGTGTAAAGCCCGTCCCAACTGGGAGCGCGCAAGAGCTACGGAGCGCACGCCTGCTGCGAACGGCCCGGCTCCGGCTACGACCGGCTAGGGAGGCGGGGAATCATGTCGCAGTGGCGCGCGAACGAGGGCATGAGCGTAAAACGCCAACTGCTCTTTGTTCAGGGAGGCGGCGCGGGTGCCCATGACGAATGGGATAGCAAGCTTGTCGAGAGCCTTGGGCGCGAGCTGGGGCCGGATTACGAGATCCGCTATCCGCGGATGCCGAACGAAGACGACCCAAGCTACGCCGCATGGAAGGCGACGATCGAGAGAGAATTCGCGACGCTGGACGATGGCGCGATTCTCGTCGGTCATTCGATCGGCGCAACGGTACTGGTCAACGCCCTCGCGGAGCAGCCATCAGAGCGGAAGTTCGGCGCGATCTTCCTCATTGCGGCACCCTTTGTCGGCGAAGGTGGCTGGCCGGGCGATGATATGAAGCCGCCGCGCGACCTTGGCGCGAGGCTTCCCCGAGGCGTCCCCATCCATTTCTACCATGGGCTCGATGACGAAACTGCGCGGCCATCGCACGCCGAGCTCTATGCGCGCGCGGTTCCGCAAGCCCGCGTCCATCGGTTGCCCGGCCTCAATCATTAGCTCAACAATGATCTGAGGGAGGTCAGTGCAGCGATCAGGTCCCTTGAAGCCGGATTCTGAATCGCGGAATCCAGTACGATGTCGATTCGGGGGACGGTTAGGACGGCGCTTTCCGAGCCTATGAGAGAGGCGCAACGGGCATCTAACACCGGATTCTCCCGGTAGCGTAAGCCTCTGGCCCCTCCCCACGGGCGGTGGGGAGGGGGAGCGTAGTTCCTTTCCCGGCTGTCGACCTCCTGGCAGACCGGAAGATCTGGACCATCTTACGGCCGCAGGCGGTGCCGCTGGCCGAGTAAACCATCGCGCCGTCCTCGTGGCCCCGCGCCGACATCCAACAGCTTGTCACTATATTCTCGGTTCAGGCACCACTAAATACAAGAGGCATTCCGCCTCTCCAACAAAAGCCATGGAGGACGCGCTATGAAGAGAATTACTCAGCTCTTTCTCATTGTTCTCGCCTTGACGGCGGCGAGTCTGGCCGCCGCGCCGCAAAAGGGGGGAAGCCGTATCCATTCCAAGGCCACAGGCTATGGATATTATTGCTACGACACTCCTGGCACCATAGAGGACTGTGGGACCCTTTCGTCGTGTGCCTGTAGAGCCGCCTGTGAGTATGACTGCGAGGGCGCGTGCGACTGGGACGGTTCTTGCCAAGATTAACCTGAGGAGGACGACTGAAGCGGCTGTAGCGCCTCGGGCCGCTTGGCCGGGGCTCGAGGCTCCGGCCGCCTGACCGAGGCGCACAGGCTTGCTCCAGGGGACTCAATCTGGCAGGGCCGTGCCTACATCACGCTTCCGGGCTCGGAGCAGACCGGGCTGATGGTGCAGAGATGGCGGCCGATCCCGCAGGCGGAGGGCGTGCAGAAGCAAGAAGGTGCCAGAGGATTCCATAGAGCGCCGTGCCGGCCGCGGAGTCGGTCGCCGTGCGGAGTGAACCCGCCGCGCCCACTCCGGTGGCGCCAGAGCCTCCCCACCGCCGCACTCTCTGGGATATTCTTCAGGATCTCACGGCCGCGTTGCCAAGGGACCGGGTGTTCGATCACAGCCGCCTGCACGAAGCGCTCGGCTACGAGCCGGAGCGCAGCTCCCGCACCGGATTCTCCAGCAACTCGTGGAGAATGGTAATCTTCCGGTAGGATGTCCCGACCGCGGCAGAGTGCCAACGATTTACACGAAGATCGTTGGCGGCGCTCCCCTTCGTGGCATGTGACGCACCGCTACATTCGTGTGTCGCACGGAAAGGCTCGTGGCGCGCGGAGAACGGCTCCCGCCCTTCCCGCCAGCCCGCGTGCCCCCCTGGGAGGGGCCCAGGCACCGCTTGACCCACGGTTTGGATGGCGCGACCCCCGGTCTGCCTCATTGACTCCACGGGTCCCGTGAAGCCGTAGCCGGGTCCCGCACGGCACTTCACGGGTCCGGTGTAGCAAACCGTGGGTCCAGGCAAGCACACCGCGGGTCCCGTGTAGCACGCCGTGGGTCCTGTGTCGCACACCATGGGTCCAATGTCGCGGAAAGCGGTCCGCGACAGGCATGGCTCGGGTCCATTGAAGCGCTTCGCGGGTCGATTGACGCACTTCACGGGTCCGGGGAGCGGAACCGCGGGTCCAGTGGCGCAAAAGCCGCGAGCCGCCGGGCGTTTACAGGGTCGGGCCGCCCCGTACGCCGGATCGCTTGACGCCGGGCATGGGCCGCTCGCGCGGCACCTCGCGGTCACGCGAGCCCCCTGGAAGCCACCGGCCATCTGCTAGGCTTGGGCTCATGCGAAACCTTGCCTGCTTTCTACTTGCCGCCAGTCTTTGCTCGTCATCCTATGCCCAGGACACTCCCGTGGCCGAGCGTGTCGCGAAACAGAATGCGCTGTTCGAGGAATTCTACCAAGCCGGGCTGAAGAACTCGCCGGAGCGGGCCACCGCGGTGGGCGACTATCGCTATAACGCTCTGCTGGGCGATGCGTCGCTGGCGCAGATCGCGCGGCAGCATGCGGAGAACGATGCCTACCTGGCGCGTCTGCGCGCGATCCCGACCACCGGCATGGCGGACGCCGACCTGGTGTCGCACGAGCTTTTGGAGCGGCAGCTCACACGCGCGGATGTGAGCTACGAGCTCAAGAACTACGAGATGCCGATCAGCCAGCAGAACGGCGTCCATTCCAACCTGGCCGACCTGCCGCTGAGCGTGCCGCTGGATTCGGTGCGGCATTACGAGGACTACATCGCGCGTCTCCACCAGATTCCGCGGGTGCTGGCGCAGACCACCGAGGTGCTGCGCGCCGGCATGAAGGACGGCCTGATGCCGCCGAGGATCGTCGTCGACCAGTTGCCGGGGCAGTGCGACGGCATCGTCAAGGCCGATCCGTTCCTGCTGCCGCTGAAGAAGTTTCCGGCGAGCTTTTCGGAGGCGGAGAAGCAGCGGCTGACGGCCGCGATGACCAAGGCTGTCAACGAGGACGTCCTGCCGGCGTACAAGGAATTCGCCGGGTTTCTGCGCACCGAGTACGCGCCGAAGGGGCGGACCGCGATTTCGGTCGAGAGCCTGCCGGACGGCAAGCGGCGCTACGCCGAGGCGGTGAAGGCGATGACGACGATCAACATCACTCCGGCGGCGGTTCATGAGGTGGGCCTGAGCGAAGTGGCGCGCATCACGGCGGAGATGACCGAGCTGGCGCGCACACAGGGCTACAAGGACCTCGCCGCCTTTCGCGCCGCGATCAACAGCGATCCGAAGTGGAAGCCGAAGAACGAGGAACAGATCGTCGCCGACTTCAAGAAGTACATCGACCAGATGCAGCCGAGGCTCCCGGAGCTGTTCGGCCTGCTGCCGAAGGCGCCGGTGACGGTCGAGGGTATCCCGGACTTCGACGCGGCCGCGGCGACGCACTACAACCGGGGCACTCCGGACGGCAAACGGGCAGGGCGCGTGGTGGTCGCCGTCGCCGACCCGACACGCCGGACGCTGGTGCTCGACGAAGCGGTCGCGTATCACGAGGGCGTGCCCGGGCATCACCTGCAGATCAGTGTGGCGCAGCAACTCACGGGGCTGCCGAAGTTCCGGCTGTTCAGCGGCGGCCTGTCCGCGTACACCGAGGGCTGGGCACTGTATTCGGAGCAACTCGGCAAGGAGATCGGCTTCTACAAGGACCCGGTTTCCGACTACGGCCGGCTGAACTCCGAGCTGTTTCGCGCGGTGCGGCTGGTGGTCGATACCGGCATCCACGATAAGGGCTGGACGCGCGACCAGGTGATCGCCTACATGCGCGCGAATGATGTGAACGACGTTCTCGCGCAGTCGGAGACTGACCGCTACATCGCATGGCCGGGGCAGGCGCTGGCGTACAAGATGGGGCAGTTGAAGATTCGCGAGCTGCGGGAACGCGCGAAGACGCAGCTCGGAACGCGTTTCGACATCAAGGCGTTCCATGACGAGATTCTCGGCGGCGGAGCCCTGCCGCTGGACCTGCTGGAGGCGCGCATGGACGGCTGGATCAAGGCACAGTTGCCACAGAAAGCGGCTGCCGTGCGGTAAAACGAATTCATCAGCCCCTTGGGACGCAGGCACTGTGAAATGGATAGGGCGGCCACGCGGGGCCGCCCTGTACCAAATCGTCAGGGTTCGGAGCAGACCGGACTGATCGTGCAGAGATGGCCGCTGATCCCACAGGCGGAAGGCGTGCCGTTGGTCTCCCGGCAGGGAGTCCCGCAGTTGCTCCGGCAAGAGCAGAGGGAACACTTGATCAGGGGGGCGACCGGCCGGCCGGCGGCGGGAATCAGGACGGCGAGGGCGGCTACCAGCATCAGGGGGCGCAGAACGGTTTTCATCAGAGACCTCCTTCGTCAATCAGAAGTCTCTGGAGCAACCGGCGTACCAACTCCCGCCAGCTCCCGGATCTCGTCGGCCCGCGCCTCGGCGTCCTCGTCTCCCAGCTCGATCAATCTTTGCGCGTAGTCCGGCTGGAACATCAGCATGCTGAGGAAGTCCGAGGTCTGCGTGTCGCGCGTCCCCAGGCTGCGGACGAGGTAGCGGAAGCTGGTGGGGAGGCGGGGCTCGTAGCTGGCGGCGAGCTGGCCGAGATCCCGCGACGGGCGCAGGACCCGGATCGCCACGTCGCGCAGGCCGTTGCGCTCCTCGGGCGGCAGCTTGGAAAGGAGGCGGTTCATGCCTTCCAGGCGCCGCACGTCCTCGTCCACGACGTCGAGGAAGATCGAGTCCATGAGATGCCCCAGGATCTGCGCCGGCGGCGGATAGCCGGTGATCTTGGGGCGCTCGGCCTCCTCGAAGTTGGGCTCGTAGTGGGGCGAGAGGGCGAGGATGCGCGTGGCGCCGAGGCGCAGGGCCGGGACGAGGGGGGTCGAGAGGCGGATCCCGCCGTCGCCGTACCAGGCGTCGCCCAGGCGCACCGCCGGGAAGAACATCGGCAGGGCGGCGGAGGCCATGACGTGCTCGACCGCGATCCGGGCGTGGACGCTGCGGTGCCGGGGCTGGCTCCAGGGCTGGAAGCGGCGGGCCTGGACCCAGGTGACCGTCTGGCCGGTCGAATAATTGAGCGCCGTCAGTGCCAGGGCGTCGAGGCTTCCGCGCTCCAGGTTGCGCTGAATGCCGATGATCTCGCCGTCCACGTTGGCGGAGGCGCGCTCGATCGTGCCGCGGAGGGGAACGGTGTCCACCAGCCCCCGCACGGCCGGCGCCATGGCCGAGCCGCCCGAGGCGAGCCGGGTGGCCCAGCGGGTGAAATGGCGGGCGAGCGAAGGGGTGTCGACCCGGAAGATGTCCTCCACCTGCAGGCCGGCCCAGAGATCGCTGAGATCCGCCGCGGCCTCGGCGAGCGAGCCGGGATGGGCGGCGAGGAAGGTGGCGTTGATCGCCCCGGCGGAGACACCGGTAATGATGGAGAAGCGCAGGTCGGGGATGCGGCGGGCCAGCCCCCTCAGGACGCCGGCCTGGTAGGCACCCCGCGCGCCGCCGCCGGAGAGGACCAGGGCGAGGCGAGCTTCCGTCCTGACAGGCGTCCTGCCAGGATCGCCCCCGGCCGTGGCATGATCGCTATTCGTCTCGGGCACGGCATCACTGTATGGGAGATGGGGACAAAAGGGGAGAAGCGCAAAAATGAAAACGGTCCTGAAGCTGCTGGCGGTTGTCGTGATCCTCGTCCTGGCGACGGTCGGCTTCATCTACTCGGGGCTCTATGACGTCTCGGCCAGCAATCCGGACCGCGGGCTGATCCGCTGGGCGCTGGTCACCACCCAGGAGCGTTCGGTCCATCGTCGCGTCGAGGCGATGAAGGGGAAGATCGCGGTGCCGAACCTCGAGGACCCGAAGCGGATCCGCACCGGCCTCATCCACTACCAGGAGATGTGCACCACCTGCCACGGCGCCCCGGGAGTCAACATCTCGGAGATCGGCCAGGGCCTGAACCCCGATCCCCCAGAGCTTTCCGACGTCGGCCGGGATGAGCCGGAGGAGACCTTCTGGGTGGTGAAGAACGGCATCAAGATGACCGGCATGCCCTCCTTCGGCCTCACCCACACCGACGACGAGATCTGGGACATCGTGGCCTTCTTACGCCGGATGGGGAAGCTGTCGCCGCAGGAGTACCAGGCGCTGGTGCAGCAGGCGGGGGTGAAGGGGGCGGGAGGAGAGGAGCACGAGCACGAAGAGGGGCACGAGCACGGGGCTCAGTAACCGTCTTTGAGCTAGCAGGAGCGTAGGGGAGGGGACAAGCCCCTCCCCTACGTACGGAACCGAGTTTTGTCAGGCCGTTCCTACTTGGCCGCCTGCTGGTCCGGCGTCTGGGTGCCGGTGATCTTCAGCGAGCTCAGCATCGCCTGGAAGGCCGGCTCGTTGGCCGCGAACTTCTCGTCGGGCGTGGTCATCAGGAAGATCACCACGTCCTTTTCCCGCGGCACGGCCACCCAGTGCTGAGTGGTGCGGACAGTGCCCTTGCCGTCGATGCCGGCGCCGGTCCCGGGGCCGCTCACCACCAGCGAGAAGCCGCGCATGCCGCCGACGTCGATGACTTCCTTCGTCCGCACCTCGGCGCCCAGGCTCTTCGTGAGCCCGTCCGCGCTCTGGTCGAGCAGCACCCGGGGGTTATAGGCCTTGCCGGAGTTCTGGGCGAACACGGCGATCGACGAGATGTTGTCCGGCGACCAGACGCAGCAGATGTTGCCCGGCACCGTGAACTTGCTGGCGTCCCCCTGCTGCCAACCGGTGGGCTGGGCGAACGAGAGTCCCATCTGCTCCGGCGGAATGCCACCGGTGGTAGGAGCGGCCGTTCCGGGCGCCGCGGGTGCGGTGCCCGAGGGCGTGGTGCCCGGGGGCGTGGTGCCCGTGGCCGGCTGCCCCTGGGTCGTCTCCGGCATCGCCTGCGGGTTGGTCGTCCCCTGGGTGTCCTGGGTCGTGGTGCCCTGATCCTGGGTCGGCTGCTGGCCCGGCTGAGCCTGAGAGTCCCCCTGCTCGATCGGGGTCTCTTCCTTGATGATCACCTCTCCCTTGGCCGGTGCCTTCTTCGGCGGCTGCGGACGGTGGGTCGGGGACTGCGACCAGACGGGGAGGAGTGGCGCGGCGAGCAATACGGTGGCGAAAACGAGAACGCGTGTGTTTCGCGGGTCCATGATCTTCCTCGGCTCTCCTTAGTGGCGATCGATGGGCATCGATCCATGCCAGGGTTCAAGATGTTGCAAAGGGGATCCAAGTCCAGCCAGGATCGCCTTCCTCCTCAACGAATGGGCGCCCATGACCTATTTCGGGGAGCCCAGAATTTCGACCGACGCGAGCATTTTGTCGAACGTGCGCTCATCCGCTACGAATGAGTCCGCGGGAGTGCTCAGGAGAAGGACCACGACATCTCCCTGCCGTGGAATGGCGACCCAGTGCTGCTTGATCCGCGGGCCGCCTCCGTCCTTGCCGGTGCCGGTCGCAACCAGCCCCACCGCTCTCAGGCCCCCAACCTCTTGCACCTCCCGTGCCTGGACCTCGGCGCCGAGGTCGCCCTCCAGAGCCGCCGCGAGGCGATCCAGAAGGAGCGCGGGGCTCGCCGGCGGAGCGGTCTGCCACTGGAAGACCACCACTGTCGCGGCGCCGTCCCGCGTCCAGGCGCGGAGAATTCTTCCCGGTACGTCGAGCAGGGCAGGGTTGGCGCGGATCCAATAGCCGGGAGCGGACATCTTAATCCCGAGCGCCGCGTCCGTATAGGTCCGCGCCGAGGGCGCGAGCTCGTCGGCGAGCATGCCCCCCACCGTGGCATAGGTCGAGCTCGCCGCCGCCTCGGCGGCCCACTGGCGGCTGCCGTCCCGGCCCACCAGCTCGACCGCATCGATGGCGTTCCACCCTGGACGCCGTGCCGTATCCATCTCCACGAGGATCGCCCGCGCCACGACCTCGCGGTCCGGTCTGACCTCAAAAAAGGACGGCGCCTGAACTGTTGGATCATCACCTTCCCAAAGAAGAAAGGACACGCCGTCCTCCAGAGAGGCCGAAACCCTGTGGACGGCGCCGGGGTTCAGCGACTCGTGGATCCGGACCTCGGCGACCGACACCGCGCGCTCGAAGCGGACGAGCAGCCATTCGTTCCCGGCGTCCGGCGCCATCGGCGTCCACGCCGTGGGGGCGTCCTCGGCTTCCAGGGTGTCGGGAGCGCCGGTGGCCTGCTCGGGGGACCAGGGCTCTTTCGGCGGCTCTTTCGGCGGGGTGAGCTGCTGGGCGGAGACCGGCGGGGCCAGAAGGACGAGCGCGAGGACGAGCAGGCCCGCTCCGATTCTCAATCCGGAGAGCCTTAGAAGAAGGTCTTCGTGAAGGCCGCGGCGAAGGGGGCCTTGTCGATCTCGCCGTTGGCCACCAGGATCATCGTCAGGCG
Organism: Thermoanaerobaculia bacterium; assembly: GCA_035490435.1. Taxonomy (GTDB): domain Bacteria; phylum Acidobacteriota; class Thermoanaerobaculia; order Multivoradales; family UBA5704; genus DATARR01. Next base: position 257,709 of record DATHEF010000078.1, on the reverse strand, counting down.
CTTGTCCCGCGCCTTGAGGCAGAGGACCGAGCCGTTCTTCTCATGCTCCCAGGCGGCCTGGATTCGGGTGCCTCCGGAGTCTTCCCCATGCCACGCGAGATAGGGCTGGACCTCCACGATGCCGCCGCGGTCGAGCAGGACGTCGAGCTTTGCAAGATCGCGGACGGTCCAAGGGTCGCCGACCGGCCGTTTCAGGTCGGGGACCGGGTAGACGGTGTCCGGGGTGGCCGACGCGCCATCCGGGGCGGAGCCGAGCCCCTTCATGTAGACGACTTCCTGGTTCCTCACGATGGCGACGGAGAGCCCGGAGATCTTGTGCTCCTTGCGCAGGGTCTCGAGCTCTGCCTCGAACCGCTGAAGCCTGGCCTGCAGGTCGGGATCGATCTGGATCTCCATGGGACCTGATTTTGGCGCGAATTGGCTCTTTTGCACAGCGAAGGCGGTGAGAGCGATGGCGACAGTGGCGGCGAGGGTGGTCAGCAGGACGGCGCGGAGGATTCTCGAAGTCGTGGTTTTCATGACTCTTCTATAGACACCTCACCCCACTGTATAGAAACCGGAGCCGCGCGTCACACACTCCTCGGAGGGAAGTCTCGGGCGCCCGGTTGCCGGACGCCCGGAGGTGCGGCTCAGGTCTTCAAGGGCAGCTGGGAACGCACTGGCCGCTGCCCTGTGGGCAGAATCCCGAGGGGCCGTTGCCGCAAAGGGTGCAGGATCGCGAGCAGACCCACTGGGTGGTATCGAGGAGCGACTGCTGGTGGTCCGCCTGCTGGAAAACCGTTTCGAGGGTGAAGGCCTGGCTGGTCATGGGCTCCTGCTGCATCAGGGCCAGGGAGAGCTCAGCGGGGAGGAGGGGAGCCGGCGCCGCCGCCGCGAAAGCGGCTCCAGGGACGACCACCAGGGCCAATAAAGCCAGCAGACCAAAGAGTTTTCTCATGCTTCCTCCAGTAACCGTTACGAAAGATCCTGAACGGGAACTTTCTGAAACGAAGGTGCTGGTGGGCCCGCCAAACGAGCCGCGGCTACCCGAGCCGCCCCAGCTTCCGCAGCCGGTCGAGGTGGGCCAGGATCTGCCGCTGGGCGATCGGCCAGGCCTGCTGCGGCACGTCGTCGTAGACCGTGGGGAGCATCTCGGCGGGGGTTCGCTTCCCCGCGCTCCAGGCTTCGAGGATGCGCTCCTCGCGCCAGAGGCGGTGGTCGAGGTACTCGCGGAGCTTGTCCACCCCGTTCTTGATCGCCGGTCCGTGGCCGGGGAAAAGGGTGCCCGGGCGCAGGGCCGCGAGCTTCTCCAGCGATCCGAGATAGTCGTCCATGTCCCCCTCGGGAGGATCGACGACGATCATGCTGACCCCGGAAACCATGTCGCCGCAGAGCAGCGAGCGCTGACCTTCCTCCAGGAAGCAGAGATGGCCGCGGGCGTGGCCCGGGGTGTGGAGGATGAGGACGGCGAAGTCCTCTGCCAGCTCCACGCGCTCGCCGTCCTGGAGCTCGCCGTCGATCCTGATGCCGCGTCCGGCCAGCCGCTCCGCGGTCAAGGGGTGGGCGAGGACGGGCACGCCGAGAGAGGCCCGCAGGCGCTCGACGCCGCCGACGTGGTCCGGATGGTGGTGGGTGAGCCAGATGGCGGTCACCCTGCGGCCGAGCTTCTCGCGGGCGGCGGCGAGGGCGGCCTCGAGACGGTCCAGCTCCCGGGGATCCGAGGCTCCGGGGTCCACCAGAACGGCGTCGTGCAGCCCCAGAACGTAGGCATTGGTGGTCACCGCCGGCGGCAGCGTGTGGGTGAGGAGCGGGAGCATCAGCACCCCGGGCCGCAGCTCGACCCGGATGAAGGGGCCGAGATGGGCCTCGGCGGGATCGCGCAGGCGGTCGAGGCCGCGCAGCGGGCCGTCCTGGCTCAGGACCTCGAGGGTGTGAAGGATCGGCGGCGCGGCCAGCACGTCGCCGCGGTGCCAGGCATCCCAGGCCTCGGCCGGCCGAATCCAGGCGCCGTGCTCGAGCTCCCCTTCGATCACGGATGGCTCGGCTGGCGCGTCCTGCGGCCACTCCAGAAGGAAGAAGCGGTTGTCGAAGCGGAGGGGCGCGAAGGGGGGCGTCACCCACCGGCCGGCGTAGATCAGCGGCGAGGCGTCGAGCTTCACTTCCAGGGACTTGAGGATGTCGGCGAAGCCGCGCTCGCCGGCCAGCAGGGCCCGCCGGAGCTCGGGCAGATCCTCGGGGTCGACGGCGGGGGAGGAGAGCAGGATGCCCGTCTCCTCGAACAGCTCGCGCAGGGCGCAGGCCGCGAGCCCGGGGAGGAGGTCCGGGCCCGGCTCGTCAAGGCCCCGGAGCGACTCCGGAATGCCCGCGGCCGGCGGGGCATCCGACGCGAGCTGGGGCTGGCCGGAGATCGGAATCCCGGCGTCCGACCGCGACAGCCCGCCGCCGGGGAAGGCGTGCCACCCCCCCATGAAGGCGAGCGTCTCGGCTCGCTTCACCCAGTAGACCTCGACGTCGTCCGGGCCGCCTCCTTCAACACGCCGCCAGAGCACCACCGCCGCCGAGATGCGCGCCGGCGGCAGGGCGCCCGAGGAAAGGGGGGTCCCTACGACCTTTTCATAGACGTTGCCGGCAAGATCGTCCGCCATGGCCGGCTTATATCATGGGCTCTCGGGAGCTTCAGGCGATCAGGCCTTCCGCGCGGGCGAGCTGAACGGCCGCGGCGACAGCCTGGCGAAAGATATAGGGATGGAACGGATGTTGGGTTCCCTGCTCCTTCTCCAGGGTCGTGACCACCTGGCTGAGCTTGCGGGTCAACGATTGCAGGGCCGCGAACGCCGGTTGTGGGCTGCCCGGTGTTCCGAAGCAGTCGAGAACACACCGGAGGACCCCGTCCTGGGTCCCTTGATGGATGTGTGGATCGTGGCCGTTGAAGTCGCTCAAGCTGGCCTGGATCCGGTAGGAGCGCTCTTCGAGAACGAAGAAACTGTGCGCCTGCCGCCGGGCGATGGAGTAGGCCATTCCCAGCTCGAAGGGCATGTTGAAGCGTGGGACTCTGAGAGAGCCGGACAGCGAAACCCGGCTGAGGTCGTGGACAGAGGCTCCGCAGCGCTCGATCAGCCCGTAGATCCGGTCCAGACGATTCTGTCCGCCACTCGGTATCTCCAGAACACAATGAGGCTTGCGACCCAGAGCCACCAAGCCAGCAAGCATCGCGAGGAAAAGCGGGCGATACCCCTGGTCAAAGGGTAGATTGAGGAAGACCGTGAAGTCCGGAGCGGAGGAGACGGGGCGCACGGATGGGGGATGCCATCAACTTTCCCTGGATCTGCTCGCCGACTTACCTGCTGGAGGGTTCTCTTCCTGGATGTAGCCCAACTGCAGCAGAACCTTTCTCACCAGGGCGGCATCTTTCCGGGTGACGCCCACACCTTCCAGAATCTGCTCGCCAGTGGCAGGTGCCGCAATGTGCTTCTTCGTCCGCGGTTTCCTCGCAGGGAAGCGATCCTTCACGGCACGGGGAGACGCGACATCCGCCATGGGATCATCGTAGCACAGCGCCTCGCTGGGTACCGCCGCCGCATGTCTGGACACGATTTAAACCTCCAAGTAGCGACCCGAAGATACCATCAGGCGCCGCGTCGTGGCAAGACGGCAAGCGCCGGTCCGCCCCCCGAAATACCCCCGGGGAGCGCCCGCGTTGGATAGAATGGGCACCGTGCGGCGCCACCCGGGCGGGCGGCGCCGCGAACCCCGAAAGGAGAATCCTCGATGAAGCCTCCTGAGACCATCCGGTTGACCCCCGGCAAACGGGTGCTGTTCCTGACCAAGGATCCGGACCTGATTCGCCGCCAGTTGCGCGGGGAGCTGGATCTGCGGATGGAGGACCTCCGGGTCGAGGACCTGCTCGACGACATCAACACCGACGCCATGACCCCGGCCTGGGTCTGCTTCAGCCACCGGCCGGAGGACATCGCCCGCGACGCCTACGCCGGCCTGATCGTCGACGGCAAGCGCCTGTTCGAGCGCGACGCCCTGATCAACGGCAACTTCGAGGTCATCGTCTCCGGCTTCCGCAAGGGGGTGGGGAGCTCCCGCGAGACCGCCGTGCAGGCGGAGAAGTGGTCGGGCATCCGCATCGCGATCGCCGCCTCCTTCGCCCCTATCCACGCCCGCAACAACATCAGCCAGGGCGTGCTGATGGGTGATCACGAGGTGATCCGGCGGCTGCAGGCAGGCGAGGGGATCCCGCTCGCCGAGTTCTGCGAGGGGTGGGACCCGATCACCCAGATCGTCATCCGCGAAGGGGGGCTCTTCCCGTTCTCCAAGGCCCTGGCCGCCGGCGAGCTCGCGCTGCCCACCCCCGAGACCGGCCCGCGCCCGATGACCATGGCCGAGAAGATCCTCGCCCGGCATCTGCTAGGTGGAGACGTGCTGGGCGGCAGCGACGGACCCAGGTACGTCAAGCCGGGCGACGCCGTGGTGGTGTCGGTCGACGGCGGCTACACCCACGAGTTCACCACCGCCCAGGTCCACTACTTCCTGGAGCAGGAGTACGGAGCGGACTACACGGTCAAGAACCCGGGCAAGTTCGCCGTCTTCGAGGATCACCTGATCTACGCCGACGAGGTGCCGAAGATGCGCGCCTTCCTCGACAAGATCGAGACGTTGCGCGAGCTGCAGCGCGAGTTCCAGCGCCATACCGGGGTGCGCGACTTCTCGGCCAGGGACCGGATCTCCCCCGGCATCTGCCACGAGGTGGCCCGCGAGCAGTTCATCGATCCCGGCGACTTCATCCAGGCAACAGACAGCCACACCTGCATGGGCGGGGTCAACAACGCGCTCGCCTGGGGGGTCGGGGCGACCGAGTACGCCGACCTGATCCACCAGGGGTTCACGCAGGTCGAGGTCCCCGAGTCGATCCGCTTCGAGCTGACCGGCAAGCTGCCGGCGGGGGTCACCGCCAAGGACCTGATGCTGTTCATCCTGCTCAACCATGCCCGGCCGCAGCTCACGCTCGACCGCGTGATGGAGTTCACCGGCCCCGGCGTCGCGACCCTGTCGATGGACGAGCGGGCGACGCTGACCAACATGGCGACCGAGTGCGCCGCGAAGACCGCCATCGTCGTCGCCGACGACGAGACCTGGCGCTGGCTGGCCGAGTGGCGGCCGGGGATCGATGTCGAGCGGCTCAAGGCCCGCGCCGTAGCGCCCGACCCCGGCGCCGAGTACGCCGGCGGCGTCTACACGATCGACCTCTCGACCCTGCGGCCGATGGTCGCCCACCCGGGCAACCCGGACGAGGGGATCCCGTCCGACCCGACGAACGGCGCCTGGATCGACGAGATCGGCGACGTGCCGATCGATATCGCTTACGGCGGGAGCTGCACGGCGGGGAAGATCGACGACCTGATCTTCTACCACCAGGTGGTCAAGGAGGCGCTCGACGCTGGCCTCAGGATCGCTCCGGGCGTGCGGTTCATGATCCAGTGCGGCTCGCAGGCGGTGGAGAGCTTCGTGCGGGAGAACGGCCTCGCGGACACCTTCGAGCGGGCGGGCGTGCACCTCATCCACCCCGGCTGCGGCGCCTGCATCGGCTGCGGCCCGGGGGTCTCCGAGACGGCGGACGAGGTCACCGTCTCGGCGATCAACCGCAATTACAAGGGGCGCTCCGGCCCCGGCAAGCTCTGGCTGGCCTCGCCGCTGACCGTCGCCGCCTCCGCCTTCACCGGCCGCATCACCGCCTATACGCCGGGGATGTTCACGCGCATGGCGAGCGAGCGGCCGGTGCTGGTGTAGCCAGCTCCTAGAACCGCCACCTCACCGAGCTGGCCCACACCTGGTCGCGGCTGCTGTAGGTGCCGGTGCGGCCGGGATTCTGGAGCTCCTGGTTCCTGGCGCCGCGGTCGTCGAAGGTGTGGAAGGAGTAGCCCAGGTCGAAGGTGAGCTGGGGGAACTCGACGCTGAAGCCGGCGGCGTAGACGAGCGAGTCGCCGCGGGGGAAGCCGGGCTCGATGGTGCGGTCGGGCACCGGCGACTGCTCCTGGGCGACGCCGCCGAAAAGGAGGAAGTTGTCGGTGATGTTCCCCTCCACCCCGAGCCGCAGGCTGGTGGTGTCCTTCCAGTCGCGCGGGGTGCTCTCGGTGGGGTTCGCGGGATTGAGCGTGTTGGGCGAGTAGGTGACGTCGGTCGCCCGCAGGCTCGACCAGCTCTGGAAGCTGGCGTCGAGCTCGATCCGTAACTCCGGATAGGGGGCGTACCAGATGCCCCCCCTCAGCTCCCGGGGGAGCTCGAAGGACTCGCGCACCTGACCGGCCCGGAGCACGCCCTCGAGCCCCTGGATCCCCGCCGGCACGTCGAGCCCCTTGTACTTCACGTCGCCGTTCCCCTTCAGGCTCTCGGCGCTCCGGAACACGCCCCCCCAACCCCATGACGGCGCGGCGTAGTGGACGGCGAGGTCCCAGGCGATCGCGTCGACGTCGGCGCTGGCGTTGCGCTCCACCTCGACGTTCACCGGCGTCACCGGGCCGGGAGCGGAACCGAGCCCGACCGTCACGAAGCCGTTGGTGTCGCGGTCGAGGTTGCCGAAGGCGTAGCGCAGGCCGCCGCCGACGCTCCAACCGTCCCCCAGGTCATAGGCCAGCACGGGGTGCACCTCGTAGACCCGCAATTCGGTGCGGCGGGTGACGAAGCGGCCGGGGAAGAGCCGCGGGAACCAGTTGAGGCTGTAGTAGAAGGGAGAATCGACTCCCAGGCCGAGAGCGAAGGGGCCGCTCTTCTGCTTCCAGGTTAGATAGACGGCCAGAGGGAACTGGATGATGTGGCGGCTGTCGAAGGTGCCGCTCGCGCTCCGGTACTTGTCCGTCGGGTTGTTGTAGTCGAGCCCGGCCTGAAGCTGCGTGCCGGATAGCTTTGTGATGGCGGCCGGGTTGTAGGTAAGGGCCGTGGGGTCCGAGGCGCGGGCGGTGAAGGCGCCGGCCTGGCCGGTGGCGCGGCCGCCATGCTGGAACCAGCCGAAAGCCTGGGCCGAGACGAGGCTCGATCCGGCGAGCGTGGCGAGCAGACACAATAAGACGATGCGGCGAGGGTGTCGCATGCTCTCTCCTTGTCAATTGGGAAACGGCCGACCCGGCTCTCACTCTACCGCCAGGATCTCGGGCACGATCCGCTGGTCGGCCACCCTGAGGATAGCGAGGGTGAGGGGTAGATGGAAGCGCCGGTTGCCGCAAGCTCCTGGGTTGAGCAGTAGGCACGAGCCGTGCCAGGAGAGCTCGGGGCGGTGCGAGTGTCCGTAGACCACCAGGCGCGACTCCGCCGGCCAGCGCGGATCGACGTCCTCCCGCCGGTGCGCCATGCGGAAGGGGAGACTGCAGAGGTCCCCCGCCAGGATCTCCGGCAGCGCGGCGGCGGTGGCTCCGGAATCGGTGTTGCCGCGGATGGCGTCCACGGGCGCGATCGCGCGCAGCCGGTCGAGGATCTCCAGGTCCCCGACGTCCCCCGCGTGCAGGATTCGCTCGCACCCGGCGAGGAGCTCGAGCACCCGCGGACGGAGCAGGTTGTGGGTATCCGACAGCACGCCGATCCGCATGGCTTCACCCTCCCGTTGGTCAAGCTCCGGCCGCCGCCCTGCACGGAACTTGCAATCTTTATCTGTATAGCAGTGGGCTGTTTCCGGGGCAATAGCCGGGGGCAATAGCCGGGGGCAAGAGCCGTGAGCAGGTCATCCTCATCCGTCGTCAGGGAATTCCAGGAGATCGGTCCGTGGGCCGTGGGGCGGAGCCTTCGCGAGGCGCTGGCTCAGGGGGAGAGGCCCGATCGGGCAACCCTGGTCGACTGGGGGGGCCAGCTCCTGGAGATCCTGGCCGAAGCGCACGCCGAAGGGCTGCTGCACCGCCACCTGACGGAGGACGAGGTCTTCCTCGTACCCGAAGGCCGGCTGCTCCTCTTTGGCTTCGGTCCCCCAGAGCCGGGCGACCCCCATACCGCTCAAAGCGATCTCTACGCCGCCGGGTGCCTCCTGCGGCGGCTGGCCTTCGCCGCCTCGCTGCGGGGAGGCCGCGGCCGGCTCGGTCCGCGCGATCCGCTGGTCAAGGTGCTGGCCCGCGCCACCTTCGCCAACCCGGCGGCTCGCTATGAGAGCGCCGCCGAGATGGCCGCGGCCCTGCGCGAGGCCGGCCGGGCCGTGGTGGCGAGCGGCCCCCGTTCTCTGGATCGGCCACGCGGAACCGATTCCCGGGTGGCGGAGTTCTCTCCGCGGCGGCCGGCTTCTCCCCGGCAAGGACAGAATCCGGAGGAGAGGGAGCTCTGGCACGCTCTCGTTCTGCTGGTGGCGTCCCTGCTGCTGATGGCGCTCGTGCTCACGACCGGGTGGCTCCTCCTCGGCCGCGACGGCACTCTCGCGCGGCCGGGCGGTATCCTGCCCTCTCCCCACCCTCTCCCGTCCGCCGCCTCCACGCGCTGACGCGCAGGGGAGGCGGAAAGGAAGACCCCGGGCGGAAAAGAAAAAACCCGGGCGGATCACTCCCCCGGGCCTTCACTCTCCACGGACTTCCAAAGCAGTTCAAAAGAACAAAAAGAAACTCTCTCTCCCTCAACAACAAGAACTTCAAAAGAGACCTACAAGTTGAAAGCGGCCCATCCCTCCGGCGCCACCCTCTTCTCCCCTCGGGTGCTGCGTTGGGTGGAGTCTAGGAGGAGGGGCAATCAGGAGTCCTCAGAGTTCTGCTCAAGCTTCCTCAAAAAAGATCAAAGACGACCTCATACGGCCCTCCCGGCCTGAGGTACAATCTCTCCAGACCGTCCAGGCAGTCCAGAGGTGGCGGCTCGCGAAGATTTCGCGAGGGCCTTCGGCTGTCTCAGCGGACTGCGCTGATATCTTCATGACGACAAGCCGTCCATGACAACAAGCCCCCTGCCCCAACGGGCCGAGAAGCAGGTCTACGAGTTCGACGTTTTCCGCGTCGATCCCGTCCGCCGCCGCCTCCTGAAGGCGGGGGAGCTGGTGTCCCTGACCCCCAAGGCGTTTTCGATCCTGCTCGTCCTGCTCGAGAACCGGGGCCTGGTGATGGAGAAGGAGGACCTGATCCAGCGGGTCTGGCCGGACACCTTCGTCACCGAGGCCAACCTGACGCAGAACATCTCCTCCCTCCGCAAGGCGCTGGGAGAGCGGGCGAACGACCATCGGTATGTCGTGACCGTCCCGGGCCGGGGGTACAGCTTCGTCGCCGAGGTCCAGGAGGTTTCGCTGGAGAGCACCGGCGAGCTCACGCTCGCGCGGGATTTCCCCGGGATCGCCACGTCGCCGCCACCGCAGCAGCGGCCGTCGCCGGTCCCGCCGCCGGCGCTCGCTCCCGTGCCACCGCCGCCGTCGGTCGCGCCGCCCGCTCCTCCCCGCGGCCGGCCCCTCCTGCTGATCGCGGGGGTGATCCTGGGGTCGCTGGCGCTGGTCGCGGTCGGGATGTTGCTTTTCTACAAAGGGGGGAAGAATTTCCCTGGGGGGACCCTGCCCGGCGTGGTCCTCCCGCCTCGGCCGACGGTGGCGGTGCTGGGGTTCAGGAACCTCTCCGGGGACCGTGACGACAACTGGCTCTCGACCGCGCTGTCCGAGATGCTGCTCACCGAGCTGTCGGCCGGCTCCAAGGTCCGGATGGTCCCGAGCGAGGAGGTCGTCCGCGTCAAGAGGACCTTCGCGCTCCCCTACACCGAGAACCTGGGAGGGGAGAACCTGCAGCAGCTCCGCGGCCTGCTCGGCGCCGACCTGGTGGTGGTCGGGTCCTTCCTCTCGATCCAGGAGCAGGGGGGGCGCAGGCTCCGCATCGATCTCCGGGTAGTGAAGGTGCCGGAGGGGAACACGGTGACCTCCTTTGCCGAGGTCGGGACGGAGACGGACCTGTTCGAGCTGGTGCCGCGGATCGGGCGGCGGCTGCGCGGCGCTCTCGGCTGGTCCGAGCCCTCGCCGGCCGACGCCCGCGCGGCGGCCGCGCTGCTGCCGGCCAATCCGGAGGCGGCTCACCTCTATGCCGAGGGGCTGACCCGGCTGCGCGCGTTCGATTCCCTGGGCGCCCGCGACCTGCTGCAGCGGGCGGCCGAGGTCAATCCCGATTCGGCGGTGATTCACTCCGCCCTGTCGCTCGCCTGGATCGGGCTCGGCGACGACGTCAAGGCGCGCGAGCAGGCCGAGAGAGCGGTCCAGCTCTCGGCCGCCCTGCCGAAGCAGGAGAGGCTGGCGATTGAGGCGCGCGCCGCCGAGGCGAGGAAGGACTGGAGCCGGGCGAGCGAGATCTACCGCTCCCTGTGGACCTTCTATCCCGACAATCTGGAATATGGCCTGCGCCTGGCGAGCGCCCTGTCGGCCAGGGGCCGGGGCAGCGAGGCCCTGGCCATGGTGGCCGATCTGCGGAAGCTTGGCGCCCCGGCCGGCGAAGATCCGCGCATCGACCTCGCTGAAGCGCAGATCTCCAAGCGCCTTTCGAGCTTTGCCGTCGAGGCGCGGGCCGCCAGGGCCGCCGAGGTGAAAGGGCGCAAGTCGGGAGAGTCCCAGGTCGTCGCCCAGGCCTTGATGCTCCAGGGGGACGGCCTGATCCTGGTCGGCCGCTCCAGGGAGGCGATCCCCCTTCTCTCCGAAGCCCGCGACCTCTTCGCCAAGGCGGGCAACCAGTCCGCCGTGGCTCTCGTCCTCACGCACCTGGGAGTGGCGCTCAACGAGCAGGGGCGCCTCGCCGAGGCCCAGACAATGTACCAGGACTCGCTCGCCACCCTGCGGCGGACCGGCAGCGTCCAGAGTGGGGCGATCCAGTTGGACAACCTGGGGTTTGTCGCGCAGGATCTCGGCGATCTGCCACGGGCCCAGTCGCTGCTGGAACAGGCCTATGCCGCGTTTACGGCGGATGGAGACCGGGTGCTGGCCGAGGAGGCGCTCAACGCGATCGGCACCGTGCTGCTGGCGCGGGGGGATCTCGCCGGGGCCCGCCAGCGGTTCGAAGCGGTGCTCGCCATCAGCCGGCAGACGGGCAACCGTGTCGACGAGGGGCGGTCGCTCAGCTATCAAGGCCTGGTCCTCGCGCGCCTGGGCTCGCTCGGCGAGGCCCGGCGCCTCCAGGACCAGGCCTACAAGATCACCCAGAAAGTCGGAGACCCGGTCCGCGGCGCCTCGATGCTCGCCGCCTCGGCCGAGGTGCTGATGCGGCTGGGGGATCTGCCCGAGGCCCACCGGCGGCTCTCGCGAGCCCTGGAGATGAAGCGGCAGGGGGGGAGCCTGCTGGGTGTCGCTGAAATCCTCGGTCTGCTCGCGCGGCTCCAGGAGCGGCTCGGCAATCTGGTCGAGGCGAAGCGGCTCGGCGCCGAGCAGATGGAGCTCGCCCGCAAAACCGGCTCCCGCAGCCTCGCCGCCTCGGCGCTTCACGGACAGGCCCGCCGGAGCCTGGACGCGGGGGACCTCCCTGGCGCCCGCCGCCTGCTGGAGGAGGCGCTGCGCGATCGCATGCAGGGCGACGAGCAGTTGGAAGCCGCGGCGGTCCGGCTCGATCTGGCCCGGCTCGAGGGGGACCCCCGGGCAGCCGCCCGCCTCGCCTCCGAGATGGCCGACTGGTACAACCAGCGGGGAATGGCGGGCAGCCGCGCCCGCGCCCTCGCGGGTCTCGCCCGGGCGCTGCTCGCCGGCGGCCGGCGCGCGCCGGCGCGGCTGGCCGCCGAAGAGGCCGAGAGGCTCGTCGAGGGGGAAGAGGACGTCGAGCTCCGGCTCGCCGTGGACATCGACGCGGCGCCTGTCCTGGCCGCGACCGGCGATCCGGCGACGGCGCTGGACATCCTGTCCCGGACGGTCCGTGAGGCCGGCCGGATCGGCGACGTCGCCGCCGGGCTCGAGGCGCGGCTGGCGCTGGGTCTCCTGCAGAGGCAGAGCGGCGATCCGGCGGCGAGCGCCACCCTCGAGGAGGTGCGACGGACGGCCGCGCCCCGGGGGTACCTGTGGGTGGCGCGGCGGGCGGCGGCGGGTTCGCCGGTGCCGCCGATCCCCCAGGGGTAGGGCGCCAGCGCGGTCCCTCCCCTGGACCTCGAGCCCTCGCCGCGGATACCATCGACGCCTCTTTCCGGAGGTGCCCGATGAGATTCCGTGCTCTCGCGCTGGCTCTGCTGCTGGCGATACCCGCGCTCCTGTCCGCTCAGGGAGCCCCCGCTCCGAAACCGGAGGTGATCGCCCTCAAGGCCGCTCGTCTGTTCGACGGCCGGGGGGACGCCGCCGTGCCCAACGGCGTCGTGATCGTCGAGGGGGGGCAGATCCGGGCCGCCGGCTCGGGGCTCGCCATCCCCGCCGGCGCCCGCGTCATCGACCTCGGCGACGCCACCCTGCTGCCCGGGCTGATCGACGCCCACACCCATATGACCAACGAATCGACCGACGAATGGCTGCAGGGGTTTTTCAACAACGTCAGCAGGGACGTGGCCGAGTCCGCGATCCGCGCCACCGTCAACGCCCGCAAGACCCTGGCGGCGGGCTTCACCACCGTCCGCGACGTCGGTTCCGGCGACTACATCGACGTCGGCCTGCGCAACACGATCCGCGACGGAGTGGTCCCCGGGCCGCGGATGCTGGTGGCGGTGCACGCCCTCGGCGCCCGCGGCGGCCACTGTGACGAGGGGGGCTTCCCGTTCAACCGCTTCGGGCCTGAGCCGGGGATCGAGCGTGGCATCGCCAGCGGCCCGGACCAGTTCCGCGACGCCGTGCGCTTCCAGGTCAAGTACGGCGCCGACGTGATCAAGGTCTGCGCCACCGGCGGCGTGCTCTCCCTGAACGACGAGGTGGACACCTCCCAGCTCTCGCAGGAGGAGCTCAACGCCATCGTCGACGAGGCGCATCGCCTGCACAAGAAGGTGGCGGTGCACGCCCACGGCGCCGAGGGGGCGCGGTTCGCCATCCGCGCCGGCGTCGACTCGATCGAGCACGGCTCGTTCATGGGCGACGAGGAGCTGCGGATGATGAAGGAGCGCGGCACCTGGCTCGTACCCACCCTTCTCGCCGGCGAGTACGCGGCCGGCCGGAGCGCGATCCGCCACTATCCGCCGGCCATCGCGGCCAAGGCCAAGGCGGCGGTCGCCGTCCGCTCCGCCATGTTCAAGAATGCTCTGCGGATCGGGGTGAAGATCGCCTTCGGCACCGACTCCGCGGTGAGCCCGCACGGCATCAACGCCCAGGAATTCGGCCTGATGGTGGACCTCGGGATGACCCCGGCCGCCGCCCTGCGCGCCGCCACCGCTTCGGCGGCCGACCTGCTCGGGCTCAGCCAGACGATCGGCACGCTCCAGCCGGGCAAGGCCGCCGACGTCATCGCCGTGCCCGGCAACCCGCTCGCCGACATCCACGCCATGGAGAGGGTGAAATTCGTGATGAAAGGTGGAGAGGTGTTCCGCAACGATGGCTGACGCGAAAGCTTTCGCGGACCGCGAGCACTCCTGGAGAGAAAACAGCCGATCCACACTTCACCGGGAGGAGATTCAAGCGTGACCAAGGCCGCCGTGATCTGCGCCGTCTGGACCTCGACGTTTCTGCTGCTGCTCGCCGTCGGCGGGCTCCTGAGCTGGGCCACCCTGCGCGTCGCCGGCCGTGTGCCGTCCCAGCCGAACGGCCGGGCGCAGGGGGGAGACGCCCTCCTGCGCCGCGTCTACCGGGCCGTCCTCTGGCTCTCCTGCGCCTTCTACTGGGTCTCCATCCCGCTGGTGGCCCTGGCGGTGCTGGCGGCCGGGGGCGGGCTGTTCTACCTCTTCTTATGGATCGGCCACATCCCGATCCATCTGTTCCTGCTGCTGGCCGCGAGTGTCTGCGTGACCCTCGCCGCGATCGCCAGGAGCCTCTTCGTGCGCGGCGAGGACGGCGATCCGGGGCTTCTGCTGGACCTCGCGACCGAGCCCCGGCTGCGCGCCCTGCTCGACGAGGTGGCGGCGCGGATCGGCATCCGGCCGGTGGACAACGTCTATCTGACGCCGGGCACCGACCTCGCCGTCTTCGAGCGCGGCGGCATGCTGCGGCAGCTCCGCGGCCAGACCGAGCGCTGCCTGATCCTCGGCGTCGGCGTCCTCGACGGCTTCGAGCTCGCCCCCTTCAAGGCGATCCTGGCGCACGAGCACGGCCACTTCTCCAATCAGGACACGGCGGGCGGCGGCTTCGCCCTGGCGGTTCGGCGCTCGATCGTCACCATGGCCCATCACCTCTCGGAGGCTGGGGCCGCCACTTGGTACAACCCGGCCTGGTGGTTCGTCAACGGCTTCCACCGGGTGTTCCTGCGCATCTCCCAGGGCGCCTCGCGCTTGCAGGAGGTGCTGGCAGACCGCTGGGCCGCCTTCACCTACGGCGCCACGGCCTTCGAGCGCGGCCTGCGCCACGTCATCGAGCGCTCGGTCTTCTTTCAGGCCCACGTCGACGCCGTTGTGCAGGCCGCCGTCCAGAGCCGGTTTCCGCTGACCAACCTCTACGAGTTCGATCCGGCGGAGCTCGCCGGCAAGGCCGACTTGAGCGAGGAGATCGCGGCCGCCCTGCGGCGCCAGCCCTCCCCCTACGACAGCCACCCCGCGCCGCTCGACCGCTTCGCCTGGGCCCGCGTGGTCGCCGGCTCCCCGGAAGTCGCTCCTGAGAACGGCAGCGAGGTCTGGTGCCTGTTCCAGGACCGCGCCGGGATCGAGGGCACGATGACCCGCATCGTCTGCTTCAGCCTCGAGCAGCAGGGGGTGGTGTTCCTCGGGCCCGAGGAGGGATCGCCGGTTGAGGAGACGGCGGCCTCGGCCATGTAAGATGCGGGGGCTCGACGCGAAAGGAGCCCGCATGGTCTCATCTCCCGCTCTCCTGCCCGTTCTCCTGATTCTCGCCGGCCCGGCCGCGGTGGCCGTCAAGGTCCCCGCTCCCCCTCAGGAGGCCCGGGCCATCGACACCGAGCTGGTGGCCTGCGGCACGCGCCACTCGATGTCGTCCTGGACCGATCCGAAACGGGGGATCGGCTGCGCGCGCGACGTCGTCGTGCGGCGGCTCAACGAGATCGCCGCCAGAAGCGGCGGCCGGCTGAAGGTGATCGTCGACACCTATGAGACGAGCGGGACGCGCACCGGCAACGTGCCGGTGCACATGGAGAACGTCTACGGCGTCCTCGCGGGGACCGACCCGGCGCGCGCGAAGACCGCCTACGTGATGTCCGGCCACCTCGACTCGCGCGCCTCGGACGTCATGGACACGAAGTCGGACGCTCCCGGAGCCGACGACGACGCCTCGGGCGTGATCGTCTCGCTCCTCTCGGCCGCGGCCATGGCTCCGAGGTCCCCGGGGTTCCGGGGCACTGTGATCTTCGCGGCCGTGGCGGGAGAGGAACAGGGGCTCCTCGGCGCCCGGCGGATGAAAGAGTGGCTCGCCCAGCAGGGCTATCAGGTGGGCGGCATGATCACCAACGATATCGTCGGCGCCACCAACGGATCGAAAGATCGCCGGCCGCGCGTGTTCAGCGAGGGGGGGCCCGACGGCGTCGACTCGCCCGGCCGGCAGATGGCGCGCCGGCTCGACGAGCTGGCGACCCCAGGCCGGGTGCGGCTAATCTTCCGGCGCGACCGTTTCGGCCGCGGCGGCGATCACATCCCGTTCGTCGAGGCCGGGCTGCCGGCGATCCGGATCACCGAGCCGCTCGAGAACTACGACCATCAGCACCAGAACGTCCGCGTCGAGAAGGGGGTCCAGCACGGCGACCTGATCCAGCACATGGATTTCCCCTTCGTCGCCGAGGTGGCCGCGCTCAACCAGCTCCTCCTCGGCGAGCTGGCGGCGGCCCCGGCACCCCCGAAATCGGCCGTGCTCACCGGCGCCGTGACCCCCTCCGCCAGGATCGCCGTCGAGGCCGAGGACGACGCCGGGCGCAAGGGGTTCGAGATCCTGCGGCGGGAGACCACGGACCCCCGCTGGCACGTCCTGCGCGCGGTCGACCGTCCGGGGGAGGTCGTGCTGGAGGGCACCAGCACCGACAACGAGTACTTCGCGGTCCGCAGCGTCGGCGTCAATGGCCATCGCGGCATCGCGGTCCCCTGCGTGCCGCCGCCGCCGGCCGCCGCCGCACCCCCGAAGCCGCCGGGGGGCTGAGATCCGCGCCCGCTACCCTAGAGCGGCCTTTTGGGGCGGCCGGACGCGGCGAGAACCCGGGTAGTCATCAGCCGCCGCAGGAACAGGTCCAGGGCTCCCAACTGGGCGCGTACCTCGGTCTCCGGATGGCTCTCCCCCAGGAGCACCTCGCGGGCGCGCAGGCGGCCGAGGTCCATCACGGGGCGCAGCGCCTCCCAGCGGTTCTCGGCCCAGGCGCAGGGGAGGCGGTGGCGGGGCTGGATCACGACCGTCCGCTCGCGGAAGGGGGACGGGATGACATGGTCCGGCTCATGGGCGTTGCGGTAAAGGCCCCCCTCGCTCTCCCCCTTCATGGTCACCAGCACGACGGCGTCGCACCCCTCGGCGAACGCCTTCTCGTAGGGGATGTTGTCGGTCAGGCCGCCGTCGCCGTAGCGCTCGCCGCCGATCCGGGGGGCATGGGTATAGAAGGGGGGCACATAGTTCGAGGCGAGGCAGAGGGCCAGCGGATCGTCGACCTTGCGCGCGTCGAAGAACTCCCCCTGGCGGTCGCGCAGGCGGGTGACGCCGATCCAGAGCGGCGGCGCCTCCGGCCGGCGGAGCCGCTCGACCCCCACGTAGCGGCTGAACGTGCGCCGGTGGATTTCGTTGAAGCGATAGGGGGTGCGCTCGCTGAGGAGCTTGCGGACGTCGACGCGGGGCATCCGCACGAAGGTCCGCCAGTAATGGCGCAGGCGGGGCACCGTGCCGGCCGCGACCGCGGCGCCGTTCCATGCCCCGCCCGAGACGGCGACGCAGACGTCCGGGCTGAACCCCAGGTCCGTCAGGGTCTCGATGACCCCCACCTGGAAGCAGCACCGCGACGCGCCACCGGAGAGGACGAGTCCTACCCGGCGTGCCGAGCGAAGGAGGTTGAGAGCTGGCGGCACGTCAGGACCCATCTGCATTGGCGCATCTTACTGATAGTCGGGGCCGCGCTCCAGTCCGGGGTGGAAGCCGCCGGGACCGAGGCGGTGGAGTTCTTTGTCGCCGTGGGATCAACATCCTGAGCCGGTGAAACCCATGCCCGCACGCCGGACCTGCTCCCCCTGGCGGGTGAGGCTCCGGGAGCGCGCCACCACCGCCTCCAGAAATCCCGCCCGGTCTTTCGGCGAGATCAGCAGCCTGCGGCCTCCACCGTAGCGAATTTCCAGACGATCGAGCGACATCGCGGGGGAGGAGAGCAGGTTCTTCGACGGGCGGATCGATTCGATGCCGGCAATCTCGATGCGCCAGCGGAACGGACCGGAGCGCGCGATCACCTCCCGGTCGGTCACCAGGTAGCGCGTGCCTCTGCAGGTCCAGACCATGAAGGCCACGATGAGGACCTCCAGGCCCACCATCAGGAACGCCGCCGGGAGCGGCGGCCCGGCGAGCAGAGCCGAGGTCACCGCCGCTGCCGAAATCGTGAGCGGGATGGCCGTCAGCCAGACGATCCAGCGGTCGATCTTGGAGGGGAAGGTGATGGCGAAAGGGCTCGATGCGTCCATGCTGTTCCCCGAATCGAAGTCACCCCAAGAGGGTGAGACGGGGCTCTTCCGCTGGCCGGGGCGGGAGAGCCCCGCTCTTTTGGATCTCCCCGTGATGCGTGTCGTGCCCGTACTTGCGGAGCGCCTCCTCGACCTTCAGCTTCTTGACCCGGAGCAGGTTGCCGGAGATCTTCTCGGCGTCGTAGGGATCGATGTTCTCGACGTCCGCCGAGTTCCCCTTGAGATCTAGAACGAGCACGTCGAAGGTGAAGGCGGTCTCGGTTGTCGCGCGCAGCCAGTGGACGTTGTTCTTCTCGTCCGAGATCGAGGAGTGGCTGCCGGCGCGGGCGACCTCGTCGATCGTGGGTGTGATGATCATGTGCGAGTCGGTCTCGTCCACCTTGTCATACTGCTTGAGGAGGAACTCCCCCTTCAGCACGTAGTGGCAGGAGACCATGTTCTTGTGCCCGTGGGGGATGATCGCGCGATCCCGTCGCATCCCGAAGACCTTGCTATAGAAGGCCAGGTCCTCCGGAATACCGTCGAGGCGGGGGAACCGGACCGGCCGGGTGTTGACGCCCAGATCCGGATAGTCGAACTTGGCGGTCAGCTTGTCGAAATCGATGGCCGCCAGCAGCGCCGCCGGCTCGATCCGGTCGTAGAGCTCCTTGACCTTCGCCTGCCAGAGAGCGGGGGCGATTGTGGTGGACCGGAGATCCAGGCTCATCGCGTTGAGGCCGCGCACCCAGTGATCCGTGATCGGCTTGACCGCGCCGGCGAGCGCATTGCGGGTGAACAGCGTCTCCAGCAGCGAGTACGAGGCGATGGTGCTGAGGAGGGACTTGGCGAACTCTCTGCGATTCATGGGATCTCCGGGGTGAGCCTGCTCTATTGTACGACCTCCTACCCGCTCCTGGGCATCCAGGCAGAGTAGAATGGCCCCATGAAAGTGCTTACCGCGAAGGTCATGGATGACGGCCGGTTGGATGTGCCGGAGGGCAGTCTCCGGAAGGGCGACACGATTACTCTTCTGGTGCCTGAAGCTGAGGAAGGCTTTAGGCTCTCCCCCGAGGAGAAGTCGTTTCTTCTCGAGTCGATTGCCCAAACCGATCGAGGCGAGGTCGTCGATGGTTGGCAGCTTCTCTCTGAGCTTGGGAACTGAGGCTTGCGGCAGGATGCAGTCGAAGTCCTGGCTTTGTGGCACACGAGTCGCGGCGAAGATCCTCAGGTCTGAACTCCGAAAACAAAACCGCCGGGCGTTCCGCCCGGCGGTTTTACCGCGCCGCTGTCGCGCTCGCGATCAATCGACGATCGACTGGTCCTTCGTATCACGCAGGAAGAGCGTGCCGATAATCACGGTGATCACCGCGACGATCACCGGGTACCAGAGGCCGTAGTAGATGTTGCCGGCCTTCGCCACCATGGCGGTGGCGAGGAGCGGCAGCATGCCGCCGAACCAGCCGTTGCCGATGTGGTACGGGAAGGACATCGAGGTGTAGCGGATCCTCGTCGGGAACAGCTCCACCAGGAAGGCGGCGATCGGGCCGTAGACCATGGTGACGTAGAGCACCAGGATGAACAGGATCAGGAGAGCCAGCCCGTAGTTGATCCGCGCGGGGTCGGGTGCCGCCGGATAGCCCTCGGCCGTTAGGGCGGCCTTGTAATCGTCCTCGTTCCATCCGTTCAGCGTGGTGTTGCCGATCCGCGTCGTCACCGTCTGGCCAGGCTCGGCGGGCTGCGAGGTGAAGGAGAGCCCTGACTTGGTGATGAGGAAGTCTTTCGCCTTGTCGCAGTCGGAGAGCTTGGTGCCTGGAAAGATGAAGATGTGAAAGTGGCAATCCGTGGCCGCGACGCTCACCGGATGGCTGCTCTGGAACTCTTCGAGACCTGGGTTGATGGCGTGGGTCAGCCCCCGGAAGAGCGGGAAGTAGGTGAGCGCCGCGAGCAGGCAGCCGAGGAGGATGATCTTGAGGCGGCCGATGCGGTCGGACAGGCGGCCGAAGATGACGAAGAACGGCGTCGCCAGCAGCAGCGCGGCGCCGACCAGCAGATACGCCTTCAGCCAGTCGAGCTTGAGCGCGATGGTGAGGAAGAAGAGGGCGTAGAACTGCCCCGTATACCAGACCACCCCCTGGCCGGCGGTGGCGCCAAACAGGGCGAGCATCACGTACTTGTTGTTCGGGTAGCGCATGAAGCTGTCTTTGAGCGGCGACTTCGACCCCTTGCCCTCCGCCTTCATCCGCTGGAAGACCGGCGACTCATTCAGCTTGGCCCGGATGTAGATCGAGAAGATGAGAAGCACGAGCGAGATCAGGAACGGCACCCGCCAGCCCCAGTCCTTGAAGGTTTCTGGGCTCATCTTGAGGCGGCAGAGGCCGATCACCAGCAGCGAGAGGAAGAAGCCGAGGGTCGCCGTGGTCTGGATCCAGCTCGTCGAGTAGCCGCGCCTCCCCTCGGGGGCGTGCTCGGCGACGTAGGTCGCGGCCCCCCCGTACTCGCCGCCGAGGGCCAGGCCCTGGAGCAGGCGGAGCGTCACCAGGAGGATCGGCGCCAGCACGCCGATCGAGGCGTAGGTGGGGAGCAGCCCCACCAGGACGGTCGAGGCGCCCATCACGATGATGGTCACCATGAACGTGTACTTGCGGCCGACCAGGTCCCCCAGGCGGCCGAACACCAGGGCGCCGAACGGCCGCACCAGGAAGCCGGCGGCGTAGGTGGCGAAGGCCGAGAGGAGGGCCGCGGTGTCGTTCCCCTTGGGGAAGAAGAGGGCGGCGAAGAACGGCGCCAGGGTGGCGTAGAGATAGAAGTCGTACCACTCGAATACCGTGCCCAGCGAGGAGGCGAAGATGACTTTTCGCTCCTCCTGGGGCGAAACCTGAAGGACGGGCGAGTCGGCGGTCGCTACGCTCATGAAATCCCCCCTTTGGTCGTCGGCTCAGAATTGGAAGATCTGGTACTGCACCTGATATTGGTTCCGCTTCTTGGCGCCGTCGCGATCGATCTTCGTCCACGCCAGCTTCAGGTTCGAGTTGTGGCCGGCGAACCAGAAGGCGAGCCCTGCTTGCGCGCGCTTCTCATCCGGCCGGGTGACCGCGTCGAAGTCTTGGCGGGCAAACTGGACGTACGGCATCAGCTTGATCGTGTGGAAGTAATAGCCGACCTCGACCATCGCGTCCGTCTGCTTGGGCAGCGTGGGAATGAAGACGTCGCCGTCGATCTGGTTGTAGTCGACCTGCAGGGTCAGGCCGTCGCCGCCGGCGATCGGCTGGTCCCAGAACAGGTCGGCGCCAACGGAATCGTAGTCCTCCTGGTGATCGAAGCTGCCGCCGATCGAGAGCGATTGCGTCTTGCCGAGCGAGGTGCCGCGATAGAAATAGGTGGTCTGAGGGCCGAAGACGTAATAGGCGAGCCGCCCCGCATAGCGGAACGAGTTCGTGTTGTTGACGCCGCGCACTCCCTGGAAGACGCCGGCGCGGTACTCGAGGTGATCGCCGCCGAGATAGCCGCGGGCCTGCAGGCCGTAGTCCCGGCCGGTGCGCGCGGTAGTGGGGACCGACTCGACGAAGGTGTAAGGGCCGTAGTCCAGGGCCAGCAGGGTGGCCGCCGACTGGTTGTGGTTGTAGCTCTGCGCCATCAGCAGCATGCCGCCGTCGAGCTGGAACTCCTTGCGGAAGGCGTAGGTGACGACGAAGTCCTGGATGAAGATGTCGGCGTTGTTCTTGGTGCCGTCGGGGTTCCCCTTGCCGAGGTTCGGCGAGTCGGTGTCGAAGAAGACCGTGAGCTGGTCCGACAGCTTGAAGTTGCCCAGCAGGCGGAGGCGGCGCAGGAAGAGGTTGTTCGCGGAGTCGTTCCTGGCGTTGCCGTTCTCGATGCTCTCGGCCTGGAGCTGGCCGAGAATGCCGATCTTGAAGCTCTGCTTGCCGTCGGCGGAGGTGAACTGAAGCTGGGCGGCTGCGGGGCGGGGGGAGACCGCGGCGGCGAGTGAGGCTACGAGGAGTGCCGCGAACCACCCCGGACCCTGGGAGCGAGTTGCCATCACATTGCACCTTTCTCGAATGGCCCGCGCCAAGCGAGCCGGTGAGCAGGAAGCGACTCTGATGTCAATCGAACTCGAAAGGATCGTGCTCCCGTCCGGAATTTCTGTCAAGTCGCGGCTTGGAGCAACAGATCCTGGAGATCCAGAGGCTCGGTGTACATGGCCGGCGCTCCTTCCGGGGAGCGGGGCCACTGCTCGCGCGGCCTGTCCCAGTAGAGCTCCAGGCCGTTCTGGTCCGGATCGGCCAGGTAGACCGCTTCGCTGACGCCGTGATCCGCGGCGCCCTGGAGCGGGACGCCGGCCGAGAGGACCCGGCGGACCGCGGCCCCGAGCGCCTGCCGCGTCGGATACCGGATGGCGGCGTGGTAGAGGCCGGTCCGGCCGGGGGGCGGTGGGGAGCCGTCGCGGCTCTCCCAGGTGTTCAGGCCGATGTGATGGTGGTAGCCGCCCGCGGAGATGAAGGCGGCCTGCGAGCCGAAGCGCGAGGTGAGCTCGAAGCCGAGGACGCCGAGGTAGAACGCCAGCGCCCGATCGAGATCGGCTACTTTGAGGTGGACGTGCCCGATGTCCGTTTCGGCGGGGAGGGTGTAGGGCTGTGACGTGGGTTCCATGCGATCCATGCTACACGGCTTCCGGCTCCCTTCGGACGCGATTCGGCACGGGTCCTGCACAAAGCCAGAGACCGGGGGAACACTCTCTGGAGGCACACCATGAAAAGACTTCTATCGATCAGCTTTCTGGCCCCGCTCGCCGCGGCGGCCCTGCTCGCCGGCTGCACGGTCGGCGTCGGAGGCTCTTATCCCGGCCGCTACCCCGACCGCTATCCCGACCGTGATCCCGACCGCGCGTACGGGTATGACGACCGCGCCGACGAGTTGCGCGGGACCGTGGCGAGCGTGAACACCCGCGACCAGCTCATCTACATCGATCGCGAGGGGGACGAATATCGTAATGATCTGCGGAACGAAGACGCGGAGGACACCGCCGTCTTCTCCTATACCGAGAGCACAGTGGTGAGATATCAGGGCCAGACCTTCCGGCCGCAGGACCTGGAGCGCGGCGACCGCATCCAGGCCAGCGTCGACCGCAACGGCAACCGCCTGATCGCCCAGGACATCGAAGTGCTCTACGACGTGAGCCGCGGCACCGGTAGTCCTGGTTACGACCCCAGGAGAGATGGCCCCAGGAGCGGTGACTCCAGGGGTGATGACCCCGGGAGGTATGACCCCAGGGATGACGGCTCCCGGGACGACGACCTCGCCACCGATCTGCGCGGGACCGTCCGCTCGATCGACCTCCGCTCCCGCACGCTGGAGATCGAGCGCTCGGGGTATGGCAGCCGCGGCTTCTCCTCGGGAACGCGCCCCGGCCCGTCCGGCGACCTGATCGTGGTGCGGTATGATGCCGGCACGACGGTCAGATTCCAGGGCCGCACCTACAGCCCCGAGAATATCGAGCGTGGGGATGAGGTGCGGATCCAGGCGGCCCGCGATCGCGACGGCCGGCTGCTCGCCCAGGAGATCGTGGTCGTCGGCGAGGATCAGCCCTAAGGCTGCCGACCCTCCAGGAGGCCCATGAACGTCGAAGCGCGTCTCCGGCAGCTCGGGCTCGAGCTGCCGCGGCTCATCCAGTTGCCGCCGGAGGTCCGGGCGCCTTTCTCGTGGGTCCGCCTCTATGGCGACCGCGCTTACGTCTCCGGGCAGGCGCCGCTGAATCCGGACGGCACCCTGGCCGCGCCGTTCGGCCGCGTCGGCGCGGAGCTCTCCGCCGAGCAGGGGTACCAGGCCGCCCGCCTCGCCACCCTCTCCATCCTGGCCACCCTGAAGCAGGCGCTCGGCGACCTCGACCGGATCGCGGCCTGGCTGATGGTCTCGGGGATGATCAACGTGGCCCCGGGATTCATCCGCACGACCAACATCATCAACGGCTGCTCGGACCTCCTGCTGGAGGTCTTCGGCCCCGAGGTGGGGCAGCACGCGCGGAGCGCCATCGGCATGGCGCAGCTCCCCAACGACTCCCCCGTGATCATCGCCGCCGAGGTCGCGGTCCACGCCGGTTGACGCCCGCCACACTTGGGAGACACCGGCGTCCTCTCCAGAGGACCGCAAAAGCGCCATCACGTCGTAAATTACTGATTCCATGATGCCAGAGCGGAGGCATTCGCCTTGCTTTGCATCCGGTTCACTGCGCGTTCGACGCGATTCTTGAAATCAAGGAGGAGAATCATGAAGCTCCTGAGCCGGTTCATGGGGGCGGTTCTGCTGCTGGCGGGCGTCCTGCCCGTGGCGGCGGAGCAGGACCCGCAGCAGGTGCAGGTGCAGACCTTCGGGGAATCGATCGACGTCCGGGTGGTCAACATCGAGACGGTGGTCGTCGACAAGAAGGGCGAGCGGGTCCGCGGGCTTTCGGCGGCGGACTTCCGGCTGCTGGTGGATGGCAAGGAAGTGCCGATCGAGTACTGCACCGAGATCGAGGAGGGGAGGGCCGCGTCCAGCACGAAGGAGAACGCCGGAGCCCCGGTGGCGGCGGGGGAGGAGGTGGGGCGGAACTACCTGATCTACGTCGACGACTCCTTCTCGGTCGCCAACGTCCGCGACGAGGCGCTGGCGAAGCTCCAGCGCGACCTGACGCTCCTGAAATCCGCCGACCGCATGGCCGTGCTGGCCTTCGACGGCTCGCGGATCGACGTCCTGAGCAACTGGACCGGTGACGCCGCCGCGCTGACCGCGGCCCTGGAGCGGGCTCGCCGGCGCCCCACTCTCGGAGCGCAGCAGCTATCGCGGCAGCGGGCGCTGAAGTCCGACATGGACTGGGTGCTCAACATGGACGGCCTGGAAGGGGACCAGATCGCCGCGTTCCAGGAGGATACGTCGAACCGGATCAGCCCGGAGGCGCGCACCCAGCTCGGCAGGACGGCGGCGGCGGCCGCCGCCGCGCTGCGCGGGTTCGCGGCCCCGCCGGGGCGCAAGGTGATGCTGATGCTCTCCGGCGCCTGGTCCCTACAGGTGGCGCCGCAGCTCTACGGACCGATGATCGAGGCCGCCAACCGGCTCGGCTACACGATCTATCCCGCGGACATGGCGCAGTCCGACGCCCGCGCGATCTCGGCGCTCGGCGCCCTGGCCGAGAGGACCGGCGGCCGGGTAGTGGTCTCCGCGAAGATGGAGGCCTTCCGCGAGGTCGTGGCCGACACCGGCTCGTACTACTGGATCGGCTTCACGCCCGCCTGGAAGGCGGACGACCACGGACACAAGGTGACCGTCGAGCCGCGGCGGGCGGAGCTCGCGGTGCGGGCGCGCGGCGGCTTCTCCGATCTGTCGAAGCGGACGCAGAACGCGATGAAGGCCGAGAGCGTGCTGCTCTTCGGCGGCGGCGATGGCCAGAACCAGGACCGGCGGCTGATCGTGCGGCTCGGCGAGCCGAAGCGGGCGGGGCGCGGGCAGATGGAGATCCCGGTGACGCTGGGCGTGCCGGTCGAGTCGCTGGCGCTGACGCCCAAGGGGGGCGGTTACATCGCCGAGACTCCGCTCGCGATCGTGACGATGGACGACAAGGGGGGGCGCGCGGACCTCCCGGCATCGCGCCTCAAGGTGGCCCTGAAGACGCCGCCGCGGACCGGCACCTACGCCCGCTTCCAGACCGCGATCCGCGTCCGCGACATCGGGCAGCGGCTGGTCTTCTCGGTCCAGGACCCGGTCAACGGCACCGCCATCTGGGGCGAGGCGGAGTTCGTGCCCCGGCAGACCCGGACAGCGGCGAAGCGCTGAGATTTCAGGGGCCGGTCCGCAGCGCCTTGCGCAGCAGGGCGAGCTGGCCGCTGTGGTAGGCGTTGTGCTGTACGAGGCCGTTGACCATTCCCCGGTACGTGGCACCGGTGCCGAGCGCCGGGTCGCGGTCGGAGAAGGAGCCCCCCGCCCGCTCCAGATCCGCATCGGTGCAGCCGGCCAGCGCCCGCAGCAGCTCGTCGAGCGACTCGCCGAGGCGTTCCCGGTCCCGCCGCCAGGCGGCCGCGGAGATCTCGCCGGGCTCGGACCAGTCCCCCTCCTCGGGGAGGCCGGGCTCCTTGCCGCCGAGGCGGCGGCGGACCTCGTTCTGCCAGGCCGTCATGTGGAGGACGATCTCCCAGATGCTGTGCGCCCCCGCCACCGGGTGCGCCGCCGCCTCCTCGGCGGTCACGTCCTCCAGCAGGCTGGTCGTCTCCGGGCCGTGCCACGGGTCGTCGGAATACCCCTTGCGGAGCTGCTCGCCAAGAAACAGAACGTCGTTCATGCTGGACCCTCCTGAGGCGATCAGGTTAGCATTCCCGGCTCGCACGGGACTTGCACACGTAAGACCCCGATGGAGAATCCCTGAAGAGCTTGCCGACCCACCCAACCCTGCCCAGGATGACGGCGTGAGCGACCTGGGCCGCCTCGAGCGGCGGGTGGCGGATCTCGAGCGCGAGAACGCGGCGCTGCGCGACCGGATCGCCGCGCGCCAGATCGACGACGAGACCTTCGCCGCCCTGGAATCGCTGCTCGTCCACGCGCCGGTCGGTTTCGCCTTCTTCGACCGGGAGCTCCGCTTCGTCCGGGTGAACGAAGTGGTGGCGAGGATCAACGGCCTGCCGTTGGAGGCTCACCTCGGCCGCCCCATCCGCGAGATCGCTCCCGTCAACGCGCGGATCGTCGAGCCGGTCATCGAGCAGGTCTTCCGCACCGGGGAACCGGTGGTGAATCTGGAGATCGCGGGGGAGGCTCCGGCGAATCCCGGCGAGCGCCGGACCTGGCTGGCCGGCTTCTATCCGGTCAAGAAGCCGGACGGCGCCATCTCCTGGGTGGGGATCGTGGTGGTGGACATCACCGAGGAGAAGCGGATCGAGGCGGAGCGCCGGAAGCTCTTCGAGGCGCTCGAGCTGGAGCGCGCGCGTCTCGCCAGCATCTTCTTGCAGGCGCCCGCGTTCATCGCGACGGTGCGTGGCCCCGAGCACGTCTTCGAGCTGGCTAACCCTCGCTACTACCAACTCGTGGGAGATCGGGAGATCCTGGGCAAACCGGTCCGGGAGGCGCTTCCGGAGATCGAGGGGCAGGGCTTCTTCGAGCTGCTCGACGAGGTGTATGCCACCGGCAAGCCGTTTGCCGGGAACGGGATTCCGGTCCTGGTGCGGCACGAGGAGGCAGGGGCTCTCGAGGAGCGCTTTCTCAACTTCGTCTACCAGCCCTTGACCGAGGCAGACGGAACGGTTTCCGGTATCTTCGTCCACGGCGTGGACATCACCGAACAGGTGCGGACGGCTCAGGAGCTCCGCGAGGCCGGCCGCAAGAAGGACGAGTTCCTCGCCATGCTCGGCCACGAGCTGCGCAATCCGCTGGCGCCGATCCGCAACGCCGTGCAGATCCTGCGGCAGGCCGGCCACCACGAGCCGGTCCTGGAGAAGGCCCGCGGCATGATCGACCGCCAGGTCTCCCACATGACGCGCCTGGTCGACGATCTGCTCGACGTCTCGCGGATCTCCCGGGGCAAGGTCCTGCTGCACAGGGAGCGGCTGGACCTGACGAAGCTGGTCCGCGACACCGTCGAGGATCAGCGCCGCGATCTGGAAGCCGGCGGGCTGACCCTGGATCTGGAGCTCCCCGCCGAGCCTCTCTGGGTGGAGGGGGATGCGATCCGTCTCGCGCAGGCGCTGGGCAACCTGCTGAGCAACGCCGGCAAATTCACCGATCCCGGCGGGCGGGTGAGGGTCGAACTCGAGGGCGGCGGCGACCGCGAGAGCGCCGAAGTCGTCGTCGAGGACACCGGCATCGGCATCGAGCCGGAGATGCTGGAAAACCTTTTCGAGACCTTCAGCCAGGCCGACCGCACCCTGGCCCGGAGCCGGGGCGGGCTCGGGCTGGGACTGGCGCTGGTGAAGGGGCTGATGGATCTGCACGGGGGCGAGGTGGAGGCCGCGAGCGCGGGACTGGGCCGCGGCTCCCGGTTCACCCTCCGGCTGCCGCTCGCCGCCGCTCAGGAAGCTCTGGAAGAGGAGGCGGCGCCACCGGCCAGCGCCAACGGCTCGCGCCGCGTCCTCATCATCGAGGACAACGCCGACGCGGCGGAGAGCCTGCAGATGCTGTTGGAGCTCTCGGGCTTCGAGGTGACGACGGCCGCTGACGGCACGTCCGGGCTGGAGACCGCGCGGCGGTTCCATCCGGACGTGGTGCTCTGCGACATCGGCCTGCCGGGCGGCCTGGACGGTTACGGCGTGGCGAGGGAGCTGCGGGCCGACTCCGCCCTCCAGTCGGTCCGTCTGATCGCGCTGACCGGCTATGGGCAGGCCGAGGACCAGCGCCGCGCCTACGCCGAGGGCTTCGACCTCCATCTGACCAAGCCGGTCGATCCGGTGCGGCTGAAGGATCTGCTGGCCGGCGCTCCCAGGCCGACCTGACCGCGCGCGGTACCATTCCGTCCGTTCCGTCCGTGATTTCGTCCGTGTCCGTCCGTGTCCGTCCATAATCCCGTCATGGAGCTGCTCGACACCGTGCCGGCCGCCCAGAGGGCACGCCTCCAGGCGATCGCCGCCGCCTCGCGCGAGCAGGGGGCTCCCGCCTACCTCGTCGGCGGCTTCGTGCGCGACCTGCTGCTCGGGCGGGAGAATCGGGACCTGGACGTAGTCGTCGAAGGGGACGGGATCGAGCTCGCGGCGCGGCTCGCAACGGCCCTCGGCGGCCAGGTGCGCGCCTATCCCGCCTTCCTGACCGCGGTGATGGTCGACCCGCGAGGGGACGACATCGACGTGGCGACGGCCCGCAGCGAGCGCTATCGCTCGCCGGCGGCGCTCCCCGAGGTGCGGGCCGCGGCGCTCCGCGAGGATCTCTTCCGGCGCGACTTCACCGTCAACACGATGGCGATCCGCCTGGGCCCCGAGCCCGGGGCCGAGCTGATCGACCTCTTCGACGGCCGGCGCGACCTCCAGGAGAAATCGCTGCACGTGCTGCATGGCCGCTCGTTCATCGACGATCCCACGCGCATTCTGCGCGGCGTGCGGCTGGAGCAGCGTCTCGGTTTCCGGCTCTCCCCCGATACCCTGGAGCTCGTCGAGGAAGCGCTCGCCGAAAGGGTCTTCGATCTCCTCTCCGGCTCGCGCCTGCGGGAGGAGCTGATCCTGCTGCTCGACGATCCGGCGCTGGCTTTCGGAGGGATCGAGCGGCTGGCCGGGCTGGGCGTCCTGCGGGCGATCGATCCGCGCCTGGAACTGGACGAGGCAACGCGTGAGCGGCTGCGCGAGGCGCTGGCGGGCCTCGGCTGGTATCGCCGCGAGAGGATCGCCGATCCGCCCGTCGCGGCCTGGCGCCTGCTCCTCCTGGCGCTCGCGGCCGGCCTCGAGCCGGCGGACCGGAGGCGCCTCGCCGACCGCCTCCTGCTCGACGGCGAGGATCGCCGCCTGCTGGCCGCGCCGCCGGGACGGCTTGACGCCATCCGCGCCGTTCTCCATCGCGAGACAGACAATCCGGCGCCGCATCAGGCGGCCGAGGCGCTGGAGCCGCTGGCCGGCGAGGAGCTCCTCCTGCTGATGGCCGAGGGGAATGAGACGGTGCGCGCCTGGGTGCGCCGGTACCTGACCGGGATGCGCCCGCTGACGCTCTCCCTGCGGGGAGCCGACCTGCTGGCGGCCGGCATTCCGCCCGGACCCCGGATCGGCGCGGCCTTGCGGGCCACGCGGCGAGCCCGTCTCGACGGCCATGTCGACGCGGCGGGGGAGCTGCGCTACGCTCTAGACATCGCCAAAGGAGAATCGTGATCCGCTCGCGCACCCTCTGTGCCGCCCTCCTGCTGCTCGCCATGCCCGCGGCTTGGGCGGACGACCGCTCGACCGAGGTCCTCCGCTACGACTGCGTGACCGAGCTCGCCCGCCGCGAGATGACGCTGTTCGCCAACGGCACCATCCGCCTGCGCAAGGGGCAGATCGGGAATGAGTGGATGGGGCTCGCCGAGCTGTCGCCGGACAAGATGCAGGCTTTCCTCAACCGTCTCTCCGGGGAGGATCTCTCGGATGTGAAGAGCCCCGAGAAGGGACCCGAGGGAGCCTGGATCGAGCAGTGCGAGTTGCGGCTGCAGCTCCCGGGGAAGGAGCCCCAGACCTACCGGTTCGGCCACTTCGAGCCCCTGCCGCTCAACCTTTCGCACGTCGTCCGCATCGCCGACGAGCTGACCAAAAAGGTCCGGGTGGTGAAGGAGAAGGACGAGATCCCGGTCGATTACGAGCCCAGGCGGGGGGACGTGCTGAAGCGGTCGGGAGACGGCTCCCGCTTTCGCATCATGGGTTTCACCGGCGACAACAAGGGGATCGAGCTGGAGGGGATCGACCAGCCGCTCGAGCTCTACATCGCCAGGGACCAGTTGAGGAAGAAGTTTATCGCGCTGGTATTGAGGGAGCCGTCGGGGGAGCCATGAAGCCGGGCGTCCGGATCACCGGCGGCGAGTTCCGCGGCCGCGGGCTCGCCGTGCCGCCGGGCGCGAGGCCGACCGAGGGGCGGGTGCGCGAGGCGCTCTTCTCGATCTGGAACGACCGCATCGAGGGGGCGCGCGTCCTCGACCTTTTCGCGGGCAGTGGCGTCGTGGGGCTGGAGGCGCTGGGACGGGGAGCGCTCTCCGCCCTGGCCGTGGACCAGAACCTGCGGGCCGTGGAGACCCTGGAGGCGAACGCCGGCAAGCTGGGTGAGCGCCTCCTCGAGATCCGCCGCCTGACCCTCCCCGCCGGCCTCGCCCGCCTGCAAGCCGGCGCCTTCGACCTCGTCTACGCCGATCCGCCCTACAACTTCCCGCTCTACACAGAGCTCCTCGAAGCGGTCGCCCCCCTTCTCGCTTTGGACGCCGACGTCGCCGTCGAGCACACCTCACGTCGGGAGCTGCCCATCGAGGTGGGTCCGTTGACGCGGGTGGACGTGAGAAAGTATGGGGACAGCGCGATCAGCTTCTACCGTGGGCCAACGATCCTGCAAACTGCTCTCCGAAACGCCGTGAGTCGCATGAACGAAGATCCTTGATCCTACCCATCAGCCGCGGCCTCACCGCAGGAAGAACGCCAGCTCTTCCAGATTGATCCGCAGGTCGACGTTCTTGAGCGGCACGTCGTCGCGGCGCTTGACGCGGACGGGGGCGAAATTGAGGACCCCTTTGACGCCGGCGTCGGCCAGGGCGTCGTAGTTCTCCTGGGCGGCCTCGGCGGGGACGGCGAGGACACCGATCTCGGCCCCGGATTCGCGGACGACCTCCTTGAGATCCGCGGAGGAGCGGACGGTCAGGCTCGCCATCTTCCGGCCGATCTTCTTCGGGTCGTTGTCCACCCCCGCCACTACGCGGAAGGCGCCGTAGTTGAAACCGAGATACTGGGCGAGCGCGCTCCCCAGGTTGCCCATGCCGACGATCACCAGCGCGTGCCGGCGGTCGAGGCCGAGCAGGGAGTTCAGGTGGTCGGCCAGCGCGTCGACGTCGTAGCCGACGCCGCGGATGCCGAACTCGCCGAACTGGGCGAGGTCCTTGCGGATCTGGGTGGCGGAGAGGTGGTAGCGCTGCGCCATCTCCTGCGAGGAGACCCGGTTGACGCCGAGCTCCTGGAGATGGCGCAGGCAGCGCAGGTAGAACGAGAGCCGGTTGAGGGTAAGAGGCGAGACCTCTTCCTGCTCGTTTACTTCGCGGTGGTCGCCGTGATCAGCCACTGGAGCAGACCCGTGGGCCAGATGCCGAGCGCCAGGGTCCCCAGGGCGGCGACCACCGCCGCGGTACGGCCCCAGACGTCGATCAGCAGCCCTTCCGGCTGCCGCGTCTCTGGTTTCATGTAGAGGTAGTACATGACGCGGAGGTAGTAGAAGACGCCGATCAGGCTCATCAGCACGCCGGTGATCGCGAGGCCGACGTGGCCGTCGCCCACCGCCTTCAGGAAGACCACGTACTTGCCGAGGAAGCCCACGGTCGGCGGAATGCCGCCCAGCGACAGCATGCAGACGGCGAGACACCCGCCGAGCAGGGGATAGCGATAGCCCCAGCCGGCGAGATCGGAGATCAGGTGCTGCTCGCCGGGCCGGCTGTAGAGCATGGTGACCACCGTGAAGGCGCCGGCGTTCATCAGAACGTAGGCCAGCAGGTAGACGAGCACCGGCATCAGCGAGGCGCGGTCGAGCGTCACCAGCGCCAGCAGCAGGTAGCCCATGTGGGCGATGCCGGAGTAGGCGAGCATGCGCTTGATGTCCCGCTGCACCAGGGCCAGCAGGTTCCCCGCGACCATCGAGAGCACCGAGAGGATCGCCACCACGGTGGACCAGCGGGCGACGTTCGCCGTGCCGCCCCCCTGCGCGACCGCGGCGAGCAGCCGGTAGAGCACCAGCGCGCTCGCCACCTTCGGGGCCACCGAGAGGAAGGCCACGAACGGCGACGGCGCGCCCTGGTAGGTATCCGGCGACCAGGCGTGGAAGGGGACGAGGCTCATCTTGAAGCCGAACCCCGCGACCAGCATCAGGAAGCCGAGGCTGGCGAGCACCGGCACGCCCGGCGCCCCGGCCAGCGCGGCGCCGATAGCGTCGAAGCGGGTGCTGCCGGTCGCGCCGTAGACGAGCGCGATGCCGTAGAGCACGAAGGCGCTGACGAAGGCCCCCATCAAAAAGTACTTGATCGCCGCCTCGCCCGAGATCGAGAGCCGCCGGTGATAAGCGGCCAGCGAGTAGAGGCAGAGCGAGAGCAGCTCGAGCGCCAGGAACACCATCAGCAGCTCGGTCGAGCGCAGCATCAGCAGCAGGCCGGTGGCGCACCAGAGGAGCAGGGCATGGTATTCGCCCGAGAGGATCCGCTCCCGCCGCAAATACCCCTGGGAGGCGAGCAGGCAGAGCGCCGTCGAGAGCAGGATCACGAACGAGAAGGCGGCGGTGAGCGGGCTGGTCTCGAGCAGCCCGTGGAACGTCGCCGCCGGGTCGGTCATCGCATGGCCGGGGGTCACGTAGTAGACCGCCCAGGCCGCGGCGGCGGTCGCCAGCAGCGAGATCGCCGTGAACGCCCGCCGCAGGGACGGAGCGATCGCGTCGAGCATCAGCACCAGAATGCCGCCGCCGCAGAGCAGGATCTCGGGCAGCAGCACCATCCAATCCGAGCGGGTCATTGGCCGGCCTCCGTGGCGATCCCGTTACTCGCCGTTTTCGTAGGGGAGGGGCTTGTCCCCTCCCGGGCGGGGGCAAGCCCCGCCCCTACGTTCATGCTGGCGGAGGTTATTGCTGTTGCCGGCGGCCGCAGCGTTGCCTGCGCCACTTCCGGCTCGGCGACCCGCCCGTGGTAGTCGGCGAGCACCCCTTCGAGGGCCTTGCGGCTCGGACGCAGGAAGGAGTCGGGCGCGACGCCGATCCAGAGCATGAAGATACAGAGCGGGATCAGCGCCGCCAACTCGCGGCCGGAGAGGTCGACCAGCTTCCGGTTCTCCTCCTTGGTGATCGGGCCCCAGATCGTGAGCTGGATCAGCTTGAGCAGATAGATCGCGGCGAGCACCACGCCGAAGGTGGCGAGCGCGACCGGCCCCCAGCCCAGAGTGCGGAAGCTGCCGATCAGGATCATGAACTCGCCCACGAAGCCGTTGAGGGCGGGCAGGCCCACCGACGCCAGGCTGGCGAAGACCAGGAAGAAGGCAAACACCGGCATCACCTTGGCGAGGCCGCCGAACTCGTCGAACTTCTTGGTATGCCGCCGGTCGTAGAGCATGCCGACGAGGAGGAAGAGGGCGCCGGTCGACAGGCCGTGGTTCACCATCTGGAGGAGCGAGCCCTGCCAGGCGACGATGTCGAAGGCGAGCATGCCGAGCATCACGAACCCGAGGTGGGCGATCGAGGAGTAGGCGACCAGCTTCTTCATGTCCGTCTGCACCCAGGCGACCAGCGCGCCGTAGATGATGCCGACGATGGCGAGGGTCACCAGCAGCGGCTGGGCCGCCTCGCTGGCGTGTGGGAAGAGCGGGATGGCGAAGCGCAGGAAGCCGTAGGTGCCGAGCTTCAGCAGGATGCCGGCGAGGATCACCGAGCCGCCGGTGGGGGCCTCGACGTGGGCGTCCGGCAGCCAGGTGTGCACGGGGAACATCGGCACCTTGATGGCGAAGGTCAGCGCGAAGGCCGCGAACAGCCAGATCTGCTGGTGGACCGGCAGGTCGAGCCGCAGCAGGTCGGTGTAGGCGAAGCTCCAGACGCCGCCGTTCAGGCTCTGGAACTTCCACGCCATCCAGAGGATGGCGATCAGCATCAGCAGGCTCCCGGCCATGGTGAAGAGGAAGAACTTGACCGCCGCGTAGATCCGCCGCTCGCCCCCCCAGATGCCGATCAGCAGGTACATCGGGATCAGCATGACCTCCCAGAAGATGTAGAACAGGAAGAGGTCATAGGCGAGGAGAGTGCCGAGCACGCCGGTGGTGAGCAGCAGCATCGAGGCGCCGAACAGCGGCCAGTGCTTCTCGATCCCCTTCCAGGAGCCGAGGATCACGATCGGGACGAGAAGGATGCCGAGCAGCACGAGGGGCATCGAGATGCCGTCCATCGCCAGGTCGTACTTGATGCCGAAGCTCGGGATCCACGAGAGCACGCTGTCATGCACCAGCGGAAAGCTGCCGTCCGCGCCCAGGTGGGTCATGAGGTACTGGACCCCGAAGGCGCATTCGATCAGGGAGGCGACCAGCGTGTAGATCTTCGCCGCGCGGCTCTGCGCCCGGGCGAGGAAGAACAGCGGCAGGGCCGCGATCGTCGGGAAGAAGACCAGACGGGTCAGCGTGTTGCCGACGAGCAGTCCAAGAAAGGTTTCCATATCTCCGATCCGGTCACCCTAGAAGGCGATCCACCAGAACAGCAGGATGACGCCGAGGAAGAAGTAGAGAGCGTAGTTGCGCACGTTGCCGGTGGTGCTGAAGCGCCCGACATCGCCGGTCAGCTCGGTCAGGAAGGCGCCGGCGTTGATCGCCCCGTCGATGACGAAGGTGTCGACCACATTCCAGAAGAAGCGGGAGATCATGGCGAGCGGCCGCACGATCAGGGCGTCGTAGATCTCGTCGACGTACCACTTGTTGACCAGCAGGCGATGGAGGAGCGGGAAGCGACGTGCCCAGGTTTCCCCCTTGGCGAGACCGTTGTCGCCGCCGTAGGTATACCGGGCGTAGAGGATGCCCGCGATCGCCACCGCCGTGGTGATCAGAATGAGCAACAGCTCGGAGCCCGAGCCGAGCTCAGACTCGCGCGCCACGACGGCGGGAGTAAGAATCGGCTCCAGCCATTCATGGAACCTCTCGGGATGGAAGAAGCCGAGAGAGAGCACCTTCGGCACCCCGACGTAGCCGGCGAACACCGCGCCGACGGCGAGGATCCAGAGCGGCATCGTCATCGACGGCGGCGACTCATGCAGGTGGTGCTCCTGCTCGTGCGTGCCGCGGAACTTCCCCTCGAACGTGAGGAAGTACGAGCGGAACATGTAGAAGGCCGTCAAGCCCGCCGTGATTAGGCCGACCGCCCACAGCACCCAGTGGTGGCTGCCGGCGGCGGCATGAAGGATCTCGTCCTTGCTGAAGAAGCCGGAGAGCAGGGGGACGCCGGCGATGGCCGCCGCGCCGATCAGGTACGTCCAGCGCGTGGACGGCATGTACTTCTTGAGGCCGCCCATCTTCGTCATGTCCTGCTCGCCGCCCATGGCGTGGATCACCGAGCCGGAGCCGAGGAAGAGCAGGGCCTTGAAGAAGGCGTGCGTCATCACGTGGAAGAGCGCCGCCGAATACGCCCCGAGCCCCGCCGCCAGGAACATGTAGCCGAGCTGCGAGACGGTGGAGTAGGCGAGCACCTTCTTGATGTCGGTCTGCGCCAGGGCGATCGTCGCTGCGAAGATCGCCGTCGCGGCGCCGATGATGGCGACGAACAGCGAGATCTCCGGCGCGAGCTGGTAGATCACGTTCGAGCGCACCACCATGTAGACGCCGGCGGTGACCATGGTGGCGGCGTGGATCAGGGCCGAGACCGGCGTCGGGCCCGCCATCGCGTCCGGCAGCCAGACGTAGAGCGGAATCTGCGCGCTCTTGCCCATGGCGCCGATGAAGAAGCAGAGGGCCACGAAGCTGGCGAACGGCAGGCCGAGCGCGTAGACGCCGCTGTTGACCGCGCCGGGGTCGCCGAGGATCTTCGGTAGCACGTCGTGATACGTCAGGCTGCCGAATTTCGCGAACAGGGCGAACATGCCGAGCAGGAAGGCGAAGTCGCCGATCCGGTTGACGATGAACGCCTTCTTGCCGGCGGCGGGCGGCACCGGCTGGTCGTAGTAGAAACCGATCAGCAGGTAGGAGCAGAGCCCCACTCCCTCCCAGCCGACGAACATCACCAGGTAGTTGTTGCCCAGGATCAGCATCAGCATCGCCGACATGAAGAGGTTCAGGTACGCGAAGTAGCGGCGGTACCCCTCCTCGTGCCCCATGTAGCCGGCCGAGTAGACGTGGATCCAGAAGCCGACGAAGGTGACGATGAACAGCATCACCGCCGACAGCCGGTCGAGCAGGAAGCCGGCGGGGATGGCGAGGTCGCCGGTAGTCCAGGCGTACTTCACCTGCTCGTAGGCCTCGTTGGGGAAGCTGCCCTGGGAGTACTCCCAAAGGCAGCCGAGGGCGAGCAGGAGCGTCAGGAGCGGCATGCCGACGCCGACGGCGGTGACCAGGGCCTTCGGGAACCGCCGGCCGAGAAGGCCGTTGATGGCGGCGCCCGCCAGCGGGAGGATCGGGATGAGCCAGAGCAGTTCGAGCATGGGCGAGCGCTACCCCTGCAACAGATTCAAGCGGTTGACGTCGATGGTGCGCCGCTGGCGGAAGACGGCGATGAAGAGCGCGAGCCCCACCGCGGCTTCGGCGGCGGCCACCGCCATCACGAAGAAGACGATCAGTTGACCGGTGTGGTCGTTCCACTGGCGCGCGTAGGCGATCAGCGTGAGATTGCCCGCGTTGAGCATCAGCTCGATCGAGAGGAAGATGCTGATGCCGTTGCGCCGCGTCAGTGCACCGATGGCGCCGATGCCGAACAGCACCGCCGACAGCAGGAGGTACCAGGAGATGGGGACACTCATGAACGGGCCTCCCTGGGAAGCACGGGACCGGTGCTCGGGTCCTCGGCGGTCACATAATCGTCGTCCGGCCGTACGGTCTCGCTGTCGGGGCGCCGGGCGGCGACCGTGGCGCCGATGACCGCCACCAGCAGCAGCAGGCCGACGATCTCGAACGGCAGCAGGTAGTCGGTGAACAGCGCGGTGGCGAGCCCCTTGAGCGACACCAGATCCTCGGTGAGCGGCGCGGGCGCGGGGCCGCCGATGCGCAGGCCGGTGCGCCAGAAGGCCAGCCAGAACATGCCGAGGAAGACCACCGCGCCGAGGATCGCGATCCAGAGCTGCACGCCGCGGTCGACGTGCGCATCCTCTTCCTTCTGCACGTTGAGGAGCATGATCACGAACAGGAACAGCACCACGATGGCGCCGGCGTAGACCAGGATCTGCAGCACGCCGACGAACGGGGCGCCGAGGAGCACGAACAGCACCGCCATCGAGAACAGCGTGAGCACCAGGCTCAGCGTGGCGTAGATCGGGCTCCGGTGCGTCACCACGACGATCGCCGAACCGATCGCCAGCGCGGCGAAGAGAAAAAAGATCACGGTTTCCATCGTCGGCTTGTCCTCGCTTCTAGAGCCAGCCCGCGAGCGTCATCGCCGCGACCACAATCAGGTTCAGGATGGCGAGCGGCAGCAGAACCTTCCAGCCCAGCCGCATCAACTGGTCGTAGCGGAACCGCGGGAAGGTCCAGCGGATCCAGACGAAGACGGCCATGCAGATGCCGACCTTGGCGAGCAGCGTGGCGAGGCCGACGGCGGCCCCCAGCCAGCCGCTGAGATGGACGAACGGCAGGGTCCAGCCGCCGAAGAAGAGCGTCACCCCGAGGGCCGACAGCGCCGCCATGTTCGTGTACTCGGCCTGGAAGAAGAGGGCGAAGCGCATCGCGCCGTACTCGGTGTGGAACCCGGCCACCAGCTCCGACTCCGCCTCCGGCAGGTCGAACGGCAGGCGGTTGGTCTCCGCGAACGAGGCGATCAGGAAGACCATGAAGCCGATGAACTGAGGGATGAAGTTCCACAGGTGGTGGGCCTGCTGGTAAGCGACGATGTCGCCCAGATGGAACGAGCCCACCGGGATCAGCACCGCCAGCACGGCCAGCGTCAGCGCCAGCTCGTAGCTGATCAACTGCGCCGAGGCGCGGACCGCGCCGAGCAGCGAGAACTTGTTGTTCGAGGCGTAGCCGGCCATCACCAGCGAGTAGACGCCGAGGCTCGAGATGGCGAGGAAGAGCAGGACGCCGGTCGCCACGTTGGCCACCACCAGCGGGACCGTCCGCCCGTTCACCACGATGTCCGGCCCGAAGGGGATCACCACAAAAGTGGTGAACGCCGGCAGCAGCGCCAGCACCGGCGCCAGCAGGTAGAGCGGCTTGTCCGCCAGGGCCGGCGTGACGTCCTCCTTGAACATGAACTTCAAGGCGTCCGCGAGCGGCTGGAACAGGCCGAGCGGCCCCAGGCGGTTCGGGCCGGGGCGGTCCTGGATGTAGGCGCAGGCCCGCCGCTCCACCCAGTTCATGATCGGCGCGACGTTGATGAAGATGGCGAACATCAACCCGTACTTGACTAGGGAGGCGACGAAATCGGCGGTCCCGGCGCTCACGAGGCAGCCTCCGGCGACGCCTCGGCGGCCTGGTCCGGAAGACGGTGGAGCGCCCCGGGAACGTTGAGCGCCGCGCCGGTGGCCGGCAGGTCATGCCAGTTAAGGCCCGCGAAGGCCGGCAGCTCGCCGGCCAGGCGGTCGAACACCTTGCCCGGCGACTGATTCGCCCAGGCGGCGTCGAAGCGCGAGAGCAGGTCGCCGAGCGCCTCGACCGCGGCGCGCGTCTGGCCCGGCGGCGGGAAGGCGCGCTCGAAGCGCTGCACCCGCCACTCGACGTTGACGAAAGTGCCGTCCTTCTCGCCGTGATGGGAGACCGGCAGGGCGATGTCCGCCACCTGGGCCAGCGGCGAGTCGGCCCAGCCGAAGACGATCAGGAACTTCGCCTGGCGCAGCCGCTCGACTGTCTCCTGCGTGTAGGCGCCCTGGCCGAAGTCGCTGTCGCAGACCACCAGCACCTCGCACCGCGCGGCGCCGTCGCCGTGCAGCAGGTCCTCGCCTGTCAGCGTCTTGCCGTCGCCCGCGGCGAGCCCGGCCAGCTCCGCGCCGCGGCGGTTCGGGGCCTGCTCGCGCCCCTGGATCGGCGGCCGCTCGAAACGCGGGATCGTCCACGCGGGGCCGACGTCGGTCGGCACCGAGCGGTGCGGCGAGCCGGCGGCGTCCGCCAGCTTGCCGAAGAGGTAGGCCTCCTCGCAGGTCAGAAACGCGGAGCCGAGGAACGCGATCTCGCCCGCGCCCTGGGCGGCCTGCAGCCGGCGCTGGACGGTGTCGAGCGCGTCCTTCCAGCTCGAAGCAGTGAACGGGGGATGTCCGTTGCCGTTCCCCCCCTCGGTGCGCACGCGCGGCGTGGTCAGCCGCGGCGTCTTCTTGTAGCGCTCGTGGGTGGAGCGGCCGTAGTCGCACATCCAGTAGTCGTTGACCTCGACGTTGTAGCGCGGCTTGTAGCGCTTGATGTCGCCGCGCCGGTGCTCCATGGTGATGTTGCACCCCACCTCGCAGCCGGTGCAGATCGACGGCTTCTTGTCGAGGTACCAGACGCGCTCGGCGAAGCGGAAGCGGGTCGAGGTCAGGGCGCCCACCGGGCAGATGTCCACCACGCAGGTGGCGAGCGGGTTGTTCAGCTCCTTGCCCGGGAAGGTGCCGATCTCGGCGCGGGCGCCGCGGTTGAAGAAGCCGAGCTCGCCCGTGCCCGCCACCTCCTCGGTGAAGCGCACGCAACGGGTGCACTGGATGCAGCGGTTCATGTTGAGGACGACGTTGGCGCCCAGCGGGATGCGCTCGCGCCCGGGGTAGGTCCGCTTGTCCTCATACTGGAAGCGCGAGTAGGCGACGCCGTGCTTGAAGGAGTAGTCCTGCAGCCCGCACTCGCCCGCCTGGTCGCAGATCGGGCAGTCGAGGGGGTGGTTGATGAGGAAGAACTCCATCATCCCCTTCTGCGCCTCCTCGACCTCGGGCACGTCGGTGCGCACCACCATGCCGTCCTTCATCACCTGGGTGGAGCAGCCGGCCTGGAGCTTGGGCATGCCGTCGATCTTGACCAGGCACATGCGGCACTGGCCGACCACCGACAGGCGCGGGTGATAGCAGTAGTGGGGGATCTGAACGCCCGCCTGGATGGCGGCGTCGACCAGGTTGGTCCCGGCTGCCACCTCCACGGTGCGGTCGTTGATCGTTACCTTGGGCACTTCTTACGCTCCGTTCTCGAATCAACTTTCGAAATAACGCCGGTGGGGGAACGGGCAGGCCCGGTCCCTGATGTGCTGGTCGATCTCCTCCTGGAAATTCTTGACCAGCGACTGCACCGGACCGATGGCCGCGTCGCCCAGCGCGCAGAGGGAGTTGCCGCCGATGTGCGAGCAGATCGAGAGGAGGACCTGCGAGTCGCGCTCGGTCCCCTCGCCGTGCTCGATCCGCTTGAGCATCAGCTCCAGCCAGTTCGTCCCCTCGCGGCACGGCGTGCACTGGCCGCAGGATTCGTGGTTGAAGAACTTCGCCAGCCGCGAGACCGAGCGCACCATGCAGGTGGTGTCGTCCATCACGATGACCGCCGCCGACCCGAGCATCGAGCCGGCCTTGGCGACCGTGTCGAAGTCCATCTTGATGTCGATCTGATCCGCCTTGAGGATCGGCGCCGAGGCGCCGCCGGGGATGAACGCCTTGAGCGGCCGCCCCTTGAGCATGCCGCCGCACCCCTCGAGCATCTCGCGGAAGGTGACGCCGATCGGGTACTCGTAGGTGCCCGGGCGCTCGACGTGGCCGGAGATGGCGTAGAGCTTGGGGCCGGTGTTCCGCTCGTCGGTGCCGATCGCCTTGAACCAGTCGGCGCCGCGCACCATGATGTGCGGCACGTTGGCCAGCGTCTCGACGTTGTTGATGACGGTCGGAGCGCCGAAGGCGCCGACGACGGCGGGGAACGGCGGCTTCACCCGCGGCTGGCCGCGCCGCCCCTCCAGCGACTCCAGCATGCCCGTCTCCTCGCCGCAGATGTAGGCCCCCGCGCCGCGGTGGACGTACATGTTCAGCTTGAAGCCCGAACCCATCACGCTGTCGCCGAGGATGCCTCCCTCGTAGGCGTCCTTGAGCGCCCGCTCGAGGATCTCGGTGGCCTTGGTGTATTCGCCGCGGATATAGATGTAGCAGGTGGCGGCGGAGACCGCCCAGCAGCAGATGGCGCACCCCTCGATGAGCTGGTGGGGGTCGTACTCCATCAGCAGGCGGTCCTTGAAGGTGCCCGGCTCCGACTCGTCGGCGTTGCAGACGAGGTACTTGGGCTTGTCCTTCCCCTTCGGGATGAAGCTCCACTTCAGGCCGGCGGAGAAGCCGGCGCCGCCGCGCCCGCGCAGGCCCGACTTCTTCACCTCGTCGATGACCGCGTCGGGCTCCATCTTGAGCGCCTTGGCGAGCCCCTCGTAGCCGCCGTTCTGCTTGTAGCCTTTAAGAGTCAGGGCCTCGGGCCTGCCGACGTTGCGGGTCAGGACCGGTTCGAACGCAGGCATTACTTCAGTCCCTTCACAATTTGCCGCACCCGGTTGGGGGTGAGATTCTCTTGATATTCGTCGTCCACCATCATCATCGGCGCCGTGTCGCACGAGCCGAGGCACTCGAAGTGGACGTAGGAGCAGCGCCCGTCGGGCGTGATTTCGTCCTCCCCGACTCCGAGCTCCTGGTGCAGGGTCTCCATGATCTCCTCGGACCCGCGGAGCTGGCACGAGAGATTGGTGCACACCCGGATGCGATGCCGGCCCACCGGCTTCTGGTGGTAGAGGTCGTAGAAGGTGACTACGCCGTAGACCGCCGCGACCGGCAGGTCGAGCTCGGCGGCGACCGCCGCGATTGCCTCGTCCGGCAGCCAGCCGCCCCACTCGCGCTGGGCGATGTGGAGGGCCGGCAGGGTCAGGGCCTCGGCGGTGGGGTAGCGCTTGCGCAGCTCGGCGATCTCGTCGAGCGTGCTTTGAGAGAATCCACCGCCGCGCTGCGGCGGCCCGGAGGGCTTCATCGAGGCCGGCTCGTGCACGCTCATGCCTGCAACCTCACCGGCCGGCGCTCGCGGGCCGGCAGGGAGAGGTCGAGCCCGCCCTTGAGCCAGACGTAGGCGTATCCGACCAGGATCATGAAGATGAAGACCATCACCGCCCCGAACAGGTACCAGCCGCCGTCGCGCAGGATCAGCGACCAGGGGTAGAGGAAGGCGGCCTCGAGATCGAAGACGATGAAGTCGATCGCCACCAGGAAGAAGGCGATCGAGATGCGCTTGTGGGAGATGTCCATCAGGGGCATGCCCGACTCGACGGTCGTCCCCTTGATCAGGCCACCTCTCTGGTTGCCCACGAACAGACTGAGCAGATGGGAGGCGATGAGGATGATGGCCCCCAGCGCTATTGAGACTCCCAACGCCAGCAGGACTGGGAAGTACTGCTCCGGCAAGGGACGTTCCTCCTGTTGGTCAGGGC
This sequence comes from Thermoanaerobaculia bacterium, assembly GCA_035490435.1. Classification (GTDB taxonomy): domain Bacteria; phylum Acidobacteriota; class Thermoanaerobaculia; order Multivoradales; family UBA5704; genus DATARR01. The sequence continues at coordinate 215,460 of DATHEF010000078.1, read as the reverse complement.
GCGGAAAGATACCTCCCCGAGACGGCAGAAGCCGTGCACCGGGAACGGCGCCGCGCTCGTGAAGGATGTCACAAGCTCCGCCCGGAGACAAGCCGGGGGGAAGGGCGGGCGTACACCAGCCTTCCTCTCTCCCGAGGAGAGGATTTTTCCCGTCATGGCTCGCTTAGGAGCACTTTAAACACCCTAGCTATTGACGAGGTTCCAAGTTGTTCCCAGCGGGAGGCCGAAAGCTGCTCTCGAGGCCCACCCGGGAGGAGCGGTACGAGCAGCACCGACTCCCGACCCGGACCGCTGGTTGATTGCTGCCCTCCAGCGCTGACGAGGCCGCGCCTTGCGCCGGAGACAATGCTGTTCTCAACAGATAGAGGAGATACACATGAAAAAGTTAAGAGTTCTGTCGCTGCCGACAATGGCGCTCGCGCTCGCGCTGGCCGCGATGCCCGCTTTCGCGCAGCCGCCCCTGGAGGGAGTCTCGATTACCAGCCGGGTCCAGGCCACGGTTGCCGGGGCAGCCGTGAACATCACGTTCACCGGGTCGGGGGCCCACAGCCGGAACGGCCTGATCGTGAACTTCACCGTCAAGCAGTTGACGGCGGCAACTAGCCCGCTCGGTCCGATCTCCGCCTCTCTGGATTCCACTCGCCCATCCACCGGGACGCTCTCTTCGTCGACCTTCCCGGCCGTGCACAAGCAGAACTTCTTCCTGCGGATCAAGACCTCTACGGTGGGCACGCTGATCTCCGACGTGCCGCTGACCCTCTCGGCGACGATCCGGAGCTCCCCTCCGACCGCAACGTACACGTCGGGGGCCGTGAACGTCGTGTTCTACCGGGAAGGCGATCCCAACAAGCAGCCGGTGCTCACGGTGAAAGGCGTCTCCTCGGACATCACTCCCGCGGCCTCGCAGAAGGTCGATATCTCGAGCCTGGTGACGGCCACCGTCGGCACCGCGACGACCACCGTCCAGTTCACCGGTTCGGCAACCAACCTGGTGAGTGGCCAGAACGTCCTCTTCATCGCCAAGCAACTGACGGCGGTGAATTCTGCCGTGCTGGGTGCGACCACGGCGACTCTGGATTCCCGGGAATCGTCCAATGGGACTCTCGGCTCCAGCACCTTCCCGACCACCCACACGCAGAACTTCTTCCTGCAGATCCAGAGTGCAAACCTGGGGACGCTGGTCGCCGACGCGCCGATCGTCCTCGCCGCCACGATCCAGGGCTGCCCGCCCAACGCGACCTACAAGTTCAACACCAAGCCGGTGCCTTTCTACCGCCAGGGTGATCCCAGCAAGCAAACGGTGCTCACCATCCAGAATGTGGTGTCGGAAGTGACGCCGTCGACGAAGGCGCTGGCCAAAAAGAAGTAGGCGCCAGTTCCTGATCTCCGTGAAACCGGCGATGCGAGCCCCTTCTCCTCGCCGGTTAGCCGCCTTGGTGCCCGCGCGGCAGAAAACCAGACAGGGACGTAAGCATTGTCCCTGTTTGTCCCTGCGGTCCTTGATGTCCCTGCCAGGTGATTCTGGCGCGTAGCCCCTAACAGAGGCAGGTCGCCTCGCCGCCTTCGCTCTGAGGAGGAGGCGGGCAACTCGCCGTGATGGTGCAGCAGACGGGGCGGCCCGAAGCTCCCGCGGCCGTTTCGAGCTGCGCCCTCTCCAGATGACCGAGGGTCTCGCGGCTGAGGGTAAGGCGCTGGGGATTCTTCTTCATCATGCGCTCCTTTCAAGTCGAGAACGGGTCAACAGGTCGTATCGCCGGCCGAGGGCGGCGGTGGGCAACTTCCCGAGGCCCCGCAGCAGATCACGGGCTTCTCTGTGAATCCGCCCACGGCTCCCTCGAGCTGGTCGTTCCCCAGGGCGGCGAGGGTCTCCCGGCTCAGATTCAGACGCTTCGTCTTCTTCTTCATGAGCTCTCTCTTCGTGGATAACGGTCCTGAAAGCCCAATGAGTGTAGCGCACCCTCAACAGCTACCGCGGCGTACGCTGGCACAGCGCGATGGTGAACAAGGCCGCTGCCGCGAGCGCCGCCAGGGCTCGAACGTGGTTCCAGGCCGTCCAACGGGTCAGGTACGTGGCCCAAAGCCTCGCACCCTCGGCGCTCTCCGGCTTGACGCCCGCAAGCGCATCATTCAAGGGCACATTGAACGCGATGGTCACCAGAATCGTGCCGGCGAGATACAGCAGGCAGGCGACGAGCACCAGGGAAGCGCCCGGCTGGCCCCACCTCAAGACCGAGCGGACCGCCAGATAGAGGCAAACCACCGCCGTTCCAAAGAACACCGCGAAAAACGACGGATTGATGACGGCGACATTGATGGATTGCATGGCGGCAATCCCCTGCGCCGGCGGGATGCGGGCGAGAGCTTTCATCACGAAGGACGAGAAGGCGAAAAAGACTCCGGCCGTAAGTCCGCAGCCGAGAGCCGAAACAAGTTTCAATACGAAAGGCAGGCGGTCAGCGATCATCGTAGATCCTCAGAGTAGCGGCGGAGGCGTGAGCTATCACGATAACATCGTCCACTATGGTCACAAGCTCTCGGTAGAGGTTCGGCTGGCGAGCCCTCAGCCTGATCTGTGAACTGAGGAGGCCGGAGCCCGGACGCCTATAAGCGACAACCAAATCATCAGCTCCGCCACCCTCTGGCCGATGCGATCGCCCAAGTGAAATCCTGCTGGGAAGGCCAATTCACAGACACTGAGAATTCGGCGTTACTCAACGGCGATACGCGGACATCAACTCTGTATAGTTCTGGCTCGGTAGCGATGGGAGATGTCGGTGTTGCTGTTGCATCGGATGTCTGATCGAAGATGTTGGTAAGCATTGGCCTGATGACGAGTGTGACTTCTTCGACTGTCCAATCTTCTGTGGCGTTATAGATGTTGCCGCTCCATGTGCTGCCTATTGAAGGTCCGAAGTGTCCTGTGAGTCTATTTTTGGCGCTTTCCGGAAGTTCCGTCAACGCTCGGTTGTGGCGATTCTCAGTTTCTGGGAACTTCTGGCGGCACGCCACTGTAACCAGTCTTACTGCTCCCTCCGACATGCCAGCTTTAACTGAACGAAGAATGCAGTCGCTGAAATCGCTTGGTTCTCGTTTGCAGGCGATTGACCAGCAGAGCACAAGAGCAATCGCCGCTTTTCTCAGAATTTTCACTTTTCTCACCTTGTAGCGTAAGTATGCACTATTTATTACCTGTCTGCGCCAGCTCCGGGCCGGGTGGGAATGCGTCTAGTCCCGGGGCTCACGCCGCCGGGCTAGTTCCTGACGCCCCCTGCGGGGCTGGAAGACGGATCTCTGTGGAATCGTCCTGTCCGGCCCACGCATCGACATCGGCACGGAAGCGGCCAGGGTCGATGGCAGGCGCATTCCTGAAAATGGCAACGACTGCCGCCGCTGGCACGAACCGATGGCGCCGCAGGGGAGTGAACTCGCCTACCGGCACACCGTTGCGTGTGACGATGAAGGACTCTCCCTGGTCGAGCCGGCGCATGATCTCGCCGCTGTTGTTGCGGAGGTCGCGTTGGGTGATGGATTCAGCCATGGCTCAACGGTAGCGCGTCGTACTACGGATGTCGACGAGCCTCCCGCCCTAACAGCCCCGCCCGTATCGCTTCGAGATACTGGGGACTCGCCGAAATCGTGTTGTGGCCCACCCCCGGGATGACCTGCAGCGTGGCCACACCCTTCGCGAAGTGCGCGTAGAGCCGCTCTGTGCTGGCGCGCGGGATGATCTCGTCCTGCCCGGCCGCAATCAGGCGGGTGGGCACGGCGATGCGGGGGGCGTAGCGCCAGGATTCGAACTTGTCCCGCAGCAGCCACTTCACCGGCATGTGCGGGAACTGACTCGCGGCGATCTCCTCGAAGCTGTTGTAGGGCGTGATCAGGATCAGGCGCGACGCCGGGCGCTGGCTGGCGAGACGGACGGCGACGCCCGAGCCCAGGCTGCGGCCGACCACCGCGATCCGAGGGTGATCGGCATGCACCCGGTCGAAGAGAGCGACCGCGTCGCGCTGAATCGCTTCCTCGGTGGGTATCCCGGAGCTGCCGCCGTAGCTTCTATAGTGGAGGAGGTAGAGGGCGCGATCCGGAAAGGCCTGTGAAAACGCGGGCAGGTTCCGGGAGACGTCCTCGGCGTTGCCTCCGAAGTAGAGCAAGGCCTCCGGACCGTCGTGCGGCCGCACCGACACCAGCACGTCCGCATCGGCGACCGGCAGCTTGAGGATCGTCGCGGCGGTACCCACCGAGCGCGGCTGGGGAAAGTAGATGAGGGACCCCTGGAACGCGTACAGCACGGCACAGGCTCCCAGATACAGGAGCGCGAGGCCCGCGCAGAAGAAGAGCAAGATTCGCCGCATATCTGAAGGCTCGAAGGATATGTTCTATCTCGCCGGGGACTTTTTGTGGCTCGCCGGAGCCGGCGAGCCATCCGCCGGAGCCGGCGAGTCATCCGCCGGGCATTTCGCGTCAGCGAAAAAGAGTTTTACGCCTCTCGCCGGAGATTCCGCGCCGGCGGGATCGCCCGGCAGGCCGTCCGCCGGCTCTCCGTGGTCCGCCGCCGTCCGCGCCCTCCCCGTAATTTCCTGCCTACCGGCACGTTACATGCATATGAAAATCGCAGTTTCAACGTCCCGGAGAGTCGCCCGGGCCCAATAATATGCCCTCTTCCGCGCCACGCCGACGAGTCGTCTTCCGCGGGCGGAACGGTGGGTTTGTGCCACTTTGGACTGGGAGGAGACGATGGCGCCAGAAGCTCCGCGCGTAGTGCGTTTGCAGGGGCCGTTCCGTTGCGCCCTCACGGTCGACGTCGAGGAGTGGTACCACACCTGCCTGGTGCCCGACTACGTCAATCCGGAGGACCGCCCTCCCCTCCCCGAGGAGCTGGACTGGCTGTTGCCCGAGTTGCTGGAGATGCTCGCGGAGGCACGCTGCTCGGCGACCTTCTTCGTGCTCGGCGAGGTGGCCGAGCGCCTGCCGAAGCGGATCCGCGAGATCGTCGCCGCCGGCCATGAAGTGTCAAGTCACGGCAATCTCCATCTGCGCGCCTGCGAGCGCTCCCTGGAGGCCTTTCAGGCCGATATCGAGCGCTCCAAGGAGATCCTGGAGGATGTGACAGGCGAGCCGGTGCTCGGGTTCCGGGCGCCGGAGTGGTCGCTGCGCAGCCTCGGCAGCGCGCGGCTGCCGATCGTCGCCGAGACGGGATTCCTCTACGACAGCTCGCTCACCCCCTGCCCGCTTGCCGGCCGGCCGAGCAATCCGCGCTTCGCCTCGCGCCTGCGCTGGAACGGAACGAGACCCCAGATGGACCTCCTCGAGTTCCCGCCGCTCACTTTCGGCGGCCCTCTGCGCCTGCCGGCGGGGAGCTGGACGGGCCGCCTGGTCAACCCGGACCGGCTGGTGCGCGCGGCGCTCGATCACGCCGACGAGGGGGGGATCCCGGTCGCCGTGGTCCACCCCTGGGAGATCTCGGGGCGGCCGACCCCCGGCCCGTTGAAAGGCATCGCGAAGTTCATCCACGAGACCGGCCGCCCGGGGTTCCAGGAGCGTTTCCGCGACCTGCTGCAAGGCATCCCCTGGACCTCGCTGCGCGTCGCGGCGGGCCTGGAAAGGGCCATGCCCCTGCGGATGGCCGCCTCGCGCCGGGCCGTCTGACGCGCCCCGGCTTGTCCCCGATATTGGCATTTCCCCTGCAATCCACAGTGGCGAATCATGCGCCGAGCCGGCGCCCATCACGAAGGAGATCGTCATGGCCAGGCATCTGCTGGACAAATCCACCGACGTCAATCTCAACAACGCAAGCCTGGAGGATCTCGCGGGCGTTCCCGGCATCGGCCGCGAGCGCGCGGAGGCCCTCCTGATGTACCGGGAGCAGAACGGTCCGCTGGCGAACTGGGGGGAGCTGCGGCACGTCCCCGGCTTCGAGGACCCGGACGTCGTCGAGTACGTGCGGGAGCGCACCGAGCTGTCCTAGTGGGAAGGAAGGCAGCCGGGAAAGAGTTACAAACGGCGGCGTCCCAACGGGGACGTCGTCCCGTCGTGTAAGCTCCGCTCGCTGTCGAGGCTGAAGAGAAGAGAAGAAGGAAGAGAGAGGGTTGGTGCGAAAGGGGGGACTCGAACCCCCACGACCTTTCGGCCACAAGCTTCTGAGACTTGCGCGTCTACCAGTTCCGCCACTTTCGCAGGCGGGTTGATTCTAGGGAGAGAAGAGCGACCATGTCAATCTCGTATCCGGGAGCCGAGGGGATTCTGCGGCAGGAGATCCTCGCCCGTCTCGAAGAGGCCGGGCGAAATGGAGTGGAGGAGGGCCCGCTCGGGGAGCAGGTGGCGGGGAGCCCCGGGGATCTGCCCGGCACCCTCCGGCGGCTCGAGAGGGAGGGGAAGGCGGTGGAGATGGACGGCCGCTGGTTCGCTCCCGGCCACGCGGACTGGGAGGTCGGGTCTGTCGAGCGGCTGGAGGAGGGGGACGCCCTGTTCCGGCCCGTGGGCCGGCCCGGGGCGCGCGCGGAGCCCACCTTCTACATCCGCAAGCGCAACCTGAAGCGGGCGCTCGACGGCGACACCGTGGTGGTGCGCGCTCTCGGCAAGGGGCGCCCGTGGGATGACCGGCCGCCCGAGGGGATGGTCGTCAAGGTCCTGGGGTCGCGCCACGACACCCTGGTCGGCTCGCTGGAGACGGATGAACGGGGGCTGCGCTGGCTGATACCGTTCGATCCCAAGGTCTCGCTGGAGCTGCCGGTCGAGGGTGCGGAGGAGGTCCCCGACGGCTGGTACGTGGTGGTGGCGGTCGACCGCATCGGCCGCACCCATCAGGGGCGCGTGCTCGAAGTGCTGGGAGATATCGCGGTGCCGGGGGTGGACGTGCTGGTGGTGCTGCGCCATCACGGCATCCCGGACGAATTCCCCGACGCCGTCCTGAAACAGGCGGCGGCGTTCCCGCCCGATCCTCGTCTGGAGGATTGGACCGGACGCGAGGATCTGCGCAACCAGGTGGTCTTCACCATCGACGGCGAGACGGCCCGCGACTTCGACGACGCGGTCTCGATCGAGCGGCTGCCCGGCGGCGATTTCCGCCTGGGGGTCCACATCGCCGACGTGGCCTATTACGTCCGGGAGGGGGACGTGCTCGATACGGAGGCTTACCGCCGGGGCACCAGCGTTTACTATCCCGAGCGGGCCGTCCCCATGCTCCCCGAGGGTCTCTCGAACGGCCTCTGCTCGCTGCGGCCGGACGTGCCGCGGCTGACCCTCTCCACCTTCCTCGACATCGACCGCCAGGGGCACGTCCGCTCCCGCCGCTTCGCCGAGACGGTGATCCGGAGCGCGCGCCGCCTCACCTACAACGAGGTGCGGCGCGTGCTGGAGGAGCCCCAGGAGGGGGACGCCGCCGAGTATGGTCCCGTCCTGCCGGCGCTGCGCGAGATGGGCGGGCTGATGAAGATCCTCAACGCGGCGCGCTCGGCGCGGGGATCGATCGATTTCGATCTCCCGGAAGGGGACGTGGTGCTCGACACCGACGGCGTGATGGTGGGCATCATGCCGGAGCAGAGGAACGTTGCGCACCGGCTGATCGAGGAGTTCATGATCGCCGCCAACGAGGCGGTCGCCTTCGAGCTGGTGAGCCACGAGGTGCCCGCCCTGTTCCGGGTCCATTCGGCGCCCTCGCCGGAGCGCCTGGAGGAGTTGCGGGAGCTGCTCGCCACCTTCGGGCTCGAGCTGAAGGGGGAGCTCGACGAGCTGCCGCCGCGGGCGCTCCAGGAGGTAATGCGGGGGGCCCATGGGCGCCCCGAGGAGCCGTTCATCAACTCGGTCGTGCTGCGCACCATGCAGCGGGCCTACTACGCCCCGCAGTGCCTGGGACATTACGCGCTCGCCTCCGAGTATTACTGCCATTTCACCTCGCCGATTCGGCGGTATCCGGACCTGGTCGTCCACCGCCAGCTCCGCGCGCTCTTGCGCGGCCGGGCCGCGGAGTATGCCCAGCAGTCGCGCATCGCCGAACGGCTGCCGGCCATGGGCGAGCACACCAGCAAGATGGAGAAGCGGTCGGAGCAGTCGGAGCGCGACCTGCTGCAATGGAAGAAGGTGCGCTTCCTCGCCGGCCGCGCCGGCGAGACCTTCCACGGCAGGATCACGGGGGTCCAGCCCTTCGGCCTGTTCGTCCAGCTCGACGGCTACTACGTCGACGGCATGGTGCCGATCCGCACGATGGCGGACGACTACTATCGCTACGAGCCCGAGGCGCACCGCCTGGTGGGGGAGCGCACTGCCCGGGTCTTCCGGCTGGCCGATCCGGTCGACGTCGTGCTCGTCGGCGCCTCACCCAAGGCGCGGGGATTGGACTTCATCCTCAAGGACATGCCGGAGCCCGGCTCCCGGGCGGAGGCTCCGCGGCGAGCTCAGGGGAAAGAGGATGGGCGGAAGCCCTCCCGCAAGGCTGCTCCCCGGAAGAGTGGGGAGAGGAAAAGACGGTCCTAGATACAATGGTGCCTTTCGGTCGTCCTGCCCTCCGAATCCTCACCCTCGGTCCCTCTCCACAAGTGGAGAGGGAGGGCGCCTGCGAACCGGCGCTGCTCGTAGGGTGCGCTGTGCGCACCATGAACGACCTTGAAGGTGCGCACAGCGCACCCTACGAGCGCCTCTGGTCATGGTAAGCCCTCCCTCTCCCCCGGGAGAGGGACCGAGGGTGAGGTTTCGAAGGGCAGGACGACCGAAGGGCACGCAGACCTGTAGAGGATAGACTCCACCCATGCCGCTAACTCCTACCGTCGCCATCATCGGTCGGCCCAATGTGGGCAAGTCGACCCTGTTCAACCGTCTCGTGGGCCGGCGGCAGGCGATCGTCCACGACATGCCGGGGATCACCCGCGACCGCATCACGGGCACGGTCGAGCTGGCCGAGGACCGTCCGATCCAGGTCGTGGATACCGGCGGCCTGGTGCCGGGGGACGACCCGCTCGGCCTCAACCAGCAGGTCTTCATGGCCGTCGAGGAGAGCGACCTCCTCCTCTTCGTCGTCGACGGCAAGCAGGGGCTGGTCTCCGCCGACGAGGAGGTTTGGTCGCACTTCCGGCGCTTCAACAAGCCCGCCGTGCTGGTGGTCAACAAGGGGGATACCAAGGAGGCGCAGAACCGTTTCTCTGAGTTCTACCGCCTGGGGATCGACCGTCAGCTCCTGATCTCGGCCGAGCATGGCGGCGGCATCGGGGACCTGCGCGAGGCGCTGGCGCTGGTGCTGCCCGAGATCCCGGACATCCCCACCCCCGAAAACGCTCCGGCGGTCGCCATCGTGGGGCGGCCGAACGTCGGCAAGTCCTCGCTGCTCAACAAGATCTCCGGTCTGAACCGGTCGCTCGTCTCGCCGGTGGCGGGCACCACCCGCGATCCGGTCGACACCCTGATCACCCGCGGGGACAAGTCCTACCTGCTGATCGACACCGCCGGCATGCGCCGCCGCAGCCAGGTCTCGGGAGCGCCCGAGGAGCTGGCGGTGATGATGGCGCGGCGTCAGATCGAGCGCTCGGAAGTCGCCGTGCTGGTGATTGACGCGGCGGCGGGGGTGACCAGCAGCGACCTCGCGATCGCCGGCAGCATCTGGGAGCTGGGGCGGGCCGCCGTGGTGGCGATCAACAAGTGGGATCTGCTCGACGACGACAAGCGGGAGAAGCTTGAGCTCTCCTTCGAGCGGCTCGACGAGCTGCTGGCGACGCCGGGACGGGTCAACGTCTCGGCTCTGAGCGGCCGCGGGGTCGACAAGCTCTGGGGACCGATCGACCGCGCCCTCGCCGCCTATCACCTCAAGATCGGCACCGGCCAGCTCAACCGCCTGTTCGAGCAGTTCACCCAGAAAGTGGCTCCGCCCTCGCTCGGCGGCGCTCCCTGGCGGCTCTACTACGCCACCCAGGTCTCGGCGGCGCCGCCGACCTTCATGCTGTTCGCCAACCGGCCGCTGCCCAGGAACCATCACTACCGTCGCTACCTGGAGAACCGCCTGCGTGACGAGCTCGATCTGCCCGGCGTGCCGGTGCGGCTGGTGGTGCGGCGGCGGACCGAGTGAGCCGCTGGTAAGATCGCAGCCATGGCACGCTTCTGGGTCCTCCTCCTCAGCATGGCGGTGATCGTCTCCGGCTGCCGGCACCAGCCCGCGCGGGAAGCCAGGATGGATCAGGCGGCCAAAGCCCCGTCGGAGTACAAGCCGCCGGCGGACGGCCGTCTCAGCCGCCGGCAGGTCGAGATGTACCTCGAGGTCCACCAGCGCGAGGGGACGATCCGCGAGGCGATGCGGGCGAGAGGCGACTTGGCGAACCTGGCGACCGCCGACCTGCGCGCCGCCCGCGAGCTGGCCTACAACCCCAGGGAGTACGCGTGGGTGCGGGACCGGGTGCTCGAGGCCGAGATGCTGCGGACCACCCGGACCCTGAGCCGGCAGGTGGCCGAGAGCCGGCGGGCGCTCCTCGCCCTGCTCAGGAAGCAGAGGGAGACCGCCGACGCCGGGCGGCGGGCTGAAATCGATCACCAGATCCGGGAGCTCGAGACCCCCTCGGGCGCCGCGGACGCCGATCCGGCGCGCGAATCCAACGCCGATCTGCTGGCCCAAGCCTCTGGAGGTTCCCAGGATGCAAGACGCTAGCGAGCGCTGGGCGCGGCGGCTGGTCTGCTCGCGCACCGGCGTGACCGCGCCGCTGGACGAGCCGGCCTTCCTCTCGCCGGCCGGCGCGCCGTGGCTGGTCGAGTACGACCTCGATGCCGAGAAGGGGGAGGCGTTGCGCCGGTCCCTGCCCGGGCGGCCGTGGACCCTCTGGCGCTACCGCGAGCTGCTGCCGGTAGCCGACTTCGCCGGCCGGGTGGACCTCGGCGAGGGGGGGACGCCGCTGGTGCGCCTGCGCCGCTTCGCTCCCGAGGGGGTCGAGCTCCTGCTCAAGGACGAGTCGGGCAACCCCACGGGCTCGTTCAAGGCGCGGGGGCTCTCGCTCGCCGTCAACCGCGCCCGCGAGCTGGGCGCGCCCGGCGTGCAGCTCGCCAGCGCCGGCAATGCCGCCCTGGCGCTCACCGCCTATGCCGCCGCCGCGGGGCTGCCGGCCCGGGTGGCGCTCCCCGCCGACACTCCGCGCACCGTCTTCGAGCGCTGCCGCGACTACGGCGCCGAGGTGCTCTCCGGCCCCGGAACGCTGGTTGAGGCCGCCAAGCTGCTGGAGGAGGGGGCGGAGCGCTACTGGGGGCTCTCGACGTTGCGCGAGCCCTACCGGGCGGAGGGGAAGAAGACGATGGGTCTGGAGCTCGCCGAACAGCTCGGCTGGGAGCTGCCCGACTGGATCATTTACCCCCTCGGCGGCGGTACCGGGATCGTCGGGATGCACAAGGCGTTCGCCGAGCTCGAGCGGCTGGGGCTGATCGGACCGAAGCGGCCGCGTTTCGTCGCCGTCCAAGCCGCAGGCTGCGCGCCGATCGTCCGCGCCTGGGAGGCGGGGGAGGAGGCGGCGGCGCCGTGGGAGAACCCGGACACGCGGGTCTGGGGGCTGCGGGTGCCGCGGGCGATCGGCGACTTTCTCGTCCTCCGCGCACTCTACGAGACCGGCGGCAGCGCCATCGCGATCGACGAGCCGCGGCTCGACAACATCACCGCCTGGATCGCCGCTCACGAGGGGCTGCGGATCGGACCCGAGGGGGCGGCCGCTCTCGCCGCGGTCGAGGATCTGGAAGCGGCTGGAGCGTTTTCGCCCGGCGAACGGGTGGTGGTCTTCCAGACCGGCGATCCCGCGAACTACATCTAAATGAGGGTCCGGGCTTTTCTGGACAGTTTGGTGAGCCAGGGCGTGGTGTCTTCCGCCGTGGCCCTGGTGGGCACGCGCGAGGAGATCGAGCTCGAGGAGGCCGCCGGCCAGGCCCGCGAGGGCGTCCCGGCGGAGATCTCGACCCGCTTCGACCACGCCTCGGTTACCAAGCCCTTCGTGGCGACGCTCGCCCTCGTCCTCGACGCCGAGGGCGTGCTGCCGCTCGGCACCCGGATCGGCGACGTCTGGCCAGCGACGCACGCGCGGCTGGCCCGGCGCACGCTCTCCGATCTGCTCCGGCACCGTTCGGGGATGGCGGGGTGGACGCCGCTCTACCACCGCTGCCGGTCGCTGGACGAAGCCGTGGAGCTGATCGTGCGCGGCGGCGCTGTACGGGGAGGAACCGACGGCGATCTCGTAAGCGCCCGGATGGGGACTTACAGCGATCTTGGGTTTATCCTCTTCGGCCGGGCGGCGGAGATCTCCACGGGAACGGCGCTGGCGGAACTGCTCCGCTCGCGCGTCCTCACCCCGCTCGGACTGACCGGGGTGGAGGCGACACCGGGGGAGCGGCCGGATCTCGCCGAGTCTCAGATGGGCACCGGCCAGGAAATCAAGCTGGCGGCGAAGCAGGGCCTTGTCGTGCCGGACCTCGGGCCGCCGCCGCTGGGGCACCCGCAGGACGGCAACTGCCGTTTCCTGGCGGGGATCGGCGAGATGTGCGGGCATGCCGGCCTGTTCGGCGGCGCGCGCGACCTCTGGCGGCTCGGCGCGGAATGGCTGGCGCCCGGACGTTTGTTGAACCCGGAGAGCGTGGCCGCCGCTCTGGCCGGCGGTGGTCCGTTCGCCCTCGGCTGGTGGCGGCGAAGGCTCCGCGAAAGCGGAGGCCGGGCGCTCTCGTCCACCGCCTTCGGTCACACCGGTTTTGCAGGCAACAGTATCTGGATCGATCTGGAACGGGGCAGGATCTTCGTCCTCCTCGGCTCCCGGATCGATCCCTCGGTGGACATCAACCGCTGGCGCCGGCGCTTCCACAGGGTCGCGACCGCGCCGCAAGCGAAATAAACTCTGGGAAGAGGGAGGCATCCGCCAATGGAAATTCGTGATCTGGTCCTGGTCGACGGGGTCCGCACCCCGATGGCCGAGTACAACGGCTCCTTCGCCGAGGTCTCCGCGATCGACCTCGCGGCGCACGCCGCGCGCGCCCTGTTCGAGAAGACGGGCATAGATCCCACGGAGATCGATCAGGCCTTCGTGGGCAACGCGCTGCAGACCTCGCCCGACGCCATCTACGGCGCCCGCCACGTGGCGCTCAAGGCCGGCGTGCCGCAGGAGGTGCCGGCGCTCACCGTCAACCGCCTCTGCGGCTCCGGCGTCCAGTCGGTCATCTCGGGCGCGCAGACGATCCTCACCGGCGACGCCACCACCTGCCTGGTCGGCGGCATGGAGAACATGTCGCAGGCGCCGCACGTCATCTGGGGCGCCCGGCGCGGCTTCAAGCTGGGCCAGGGACAGCTCCAGGACCTCTTGATGATCTCCCTGATGGACAGCTACTGTGGCTGCTACATGGCGCAGACGAGCAACAACCTGGCCCGCGACTACGGCATCAGCCGCGAGGAGCAGGACCAGTTCGCCATCCGTTCGCAGCGGCTGGCGGGCGAGGCGTGGACGGCGGGCAGGATGAGCGAGGAGGTCGTGCCGGTCGAGGTCGGGAAGGGGAAGCGGGCGAAAGTGATCGACAAGGACGACCACATGCGTCCGGAGACCACGATGGAGGACCTCGCGGGGCTGCCTCCGGCGTTCGACAAGGACGGCTTCGTCACCGCCGGCAACGCCTCCGGCATTGTGGACGGCGCGGCGATGATGATCCTGTCCACCGAGGCGAGGGCGCGGGAGAAGGGTTGGAAGCCGCTCGGCCGCATCGTCTCGTGGTCGGTGGTGGGCGTCGATCCCTCGCGCATGGGCATCGGCCCGGCGCCGGCGATCCGGGCGGCTCTCGGCAAGGCGGGGATGCAGCTCGGCGACGTCGACCTCTTCGAGATCAACGAGGCGTTCTCCGGGCAGATCCTGGCCGTGGTCAAGGACCTCGACCTCGACGTCGACAAGCTCAACGTCAATGGCGGCGCCGTCGCACTCGGCCATCCGCTGGGCGCCACCGGCACCCGCCTGCTGATCACCCTGCTCAAGGAGCTCAACCGGCGCGGCGGCGGCCGGGGCGTCGCCTCGGCGTGCATCGGCGGCGGTCAGGGGATCGCGATGGTGGTCGAGGCCGCCGCTTGATCGACCTCACCGGGCGCCGGGTCGTCGTGACCGGGGGGAGCCGCGGCATCGGTGCCGCGTGCTGCCGCCTGTTCGCACAGGCCGGCGCCTCGGTGTTCATCCAGTACATGGCGAGCGGCGAGAAGGCGGCCGCGGTGCTGCGGGAGCTGCGCGGGATCTCGGACGCCCCGCACTCGGCAGTCCGCTGCGACGTCACCGATCCCGATCAGGTCTGCAAGGTTTTCGACGCCGTCGAGGCCCGCTGGGGCGGGCTCGACTGCCTGATCAACAACGCCGGCGTCTGGGTCCACGACCCTCTCCCGGATCTCCAGCCGGAGAGGTTGCAGGCGACGCTCGCCGTCAACATCGTCGGCCCGTTCCTCTGCGCCCGCTGCGCCATCCCCCTGCTGGCGGGCTCCGAGGACGCCTCGATCATCAACATCAGCTCGACCGCCGGCCAGCGCGGCGAGGCCTTCTACAGCGCCTATGCGGCCAGCAAGGGAGCGCTGATCTCGGCCACCAAGTCCTGGTCGTCCGAGCTCGCCCCCGGGATCCGCGTCAACGCCGTCGCGCCCGGCTGGGTGGACACGGACATGACCTCCGACGCCCTCTCGGGGGAGCGGCGCGCGGCGGTGCTCGCCTCGATCCCGCTCCAGCGCATCGCGACGCCGGAGGACATCGCCGCCTCCGTCCTCTTCCTGGCCTCCCCCCTGGCCCGCCACATCACGGGCGAGATTCTCAACGTCAACGGCGGAAGCGTTCTCGTTGGCTAGCGTGCCGTCCTTCTGGCTCTCGCGGGGGGATCACCCGCAGGAGGTCGAGACCGTCGTCGTCGGCGCCGGGATCGTCGGCCTCTCGACCGCCTACTGGCTCACCCGCTCCGGCCGGCGTCCGCTGGTGCTGGACGCGGACGGCATCGCCTCCCACGCCTCCGGCCGCAATGCCGGCTACCTGATGACCGGCACGGCCGAGCCTTACACCGGGCTGGTCGGCGCGATCGGGGAGGCCGCGGCCTTCCGGCTCTGGGAGCTGTCGAGCGAGAACCGGGAGCTGCTGCGGGGGGAGCTTCTCGACGCCGGGAAAATCGAGTGCGAGTTCACGCCCGAGGGGGGGTGGATCGCCGCCATGGCGGACGATCCGGCCCAGGAGAGGGCGCTGCGCGAGAGCGGCGAGCTCCTCGCGGCGCGCGGATTTCAGATCGAATGGCGCGAGGGCGCCGAGGTGCGCCGGGCGAGCGGCAGCGACCGTCTCGGCGGGGCCCTGTTCCTGCCGCGGGACGGCGGTCTCGATCCCGCCCGCCTCTGCCGGGGGATCGCCCGGCTGGTGGCCGGGGCCGGCGGGGAGGTTCGCACCGGAGTGCGGGTTCGCCGGCTGGAGCCCGAGGGGGAACGCGTCCGCATCGTCACCGACGGCGGGCATCTCCTCGCCGGGCGGGTCCTCCTGGCGCTCAACGCCTACGCGCCGGCGCTCCTGCCGCACCTGGTCGGCGAGATCCGTCCCGTCCGCGGCCAGATCTTCGCCACCGCGCCGGGAGCCCGCGACCTAACCGGGGTCTGGTACGTGAACGACGGCTACGAGTATCTGCGCCAGCTTCCGGACGGCACCCTGATCCTGGGCGGCTGCCGCCGCGTGGCCCGGGAGACCGAGGTAGGCTACGAGGAGACCCCTACCGCTCAGGTCCAGGGCGCCCTGGAAGGGTTCCTCCGCGAAGCCTTCCCCCGCTTCGCCGACCGTCCCATCCGGCATCGCTGGGCCGGCATCATGGCCTTCACTCCGGACGGCCTCCCACGGACGGGCGAGGTGCCCGGCATCCCGCAGGCAACCTACGCCGCCGGCTTCAACGGCCACGGCATGTCGCTCGGCTTCGCGACGGGGAAATGGCTGGCGGAGAGGGTGACGGGAGAGAGGACCGGGGATCTGTTCCCGGCGGTACCTGGCTAGCCGGTGGCTTCCAACCTGTGCACGCGTGAGTCGAGATCTTCGTAGGAGCGCCGGTTGAGGGATTCGATTTCATCGAACCTCTGGGAGACCTCCTCCCGGTGCCGGCTCAATTGCTCGCTGACGTTGGCAACTCCGTCGGCGACTTGGCGAACTTGGCCTCGTAGATCCTCGATCGCCACGTAGGCTCTCCGTACCTCGGTTTCCAGCTTCTCAAACCGCTGATCTGCCTGGTCGAAGCGCTGATCAATTTGCTCAAAGCGCTGATCGAGCGAGGAGAACCGCCGATCGAGGTAGTCGATGAGATCCTTATCCATAGGTCCTTGTTCCCAATTTCCACAACTCTACCACAAGAGAGACTCCATGGAACCGAGTCACGAACCGCCGGGCCGGCCTTCCTTCTCCCAGAGATATCCCAGGCTCTTGTAGATCAGCTTCGCTGCCAGGAAGTCGCTCGCCGGGTGGCCGCCGATCGGCGCCAGCTCGATCAGGTCCATGGCCACCACCGTTTTCGTCCGGAACAGATGGCGGAGGAGGCGGAGGGTGGGGTACCAGTGGCCGCCGCCGGGCTCGGGCGTGCCGGTCGCGGGGACCAGCGACGGATCGAAGTAGTCGATGTCGAAGGTGAGGTAGATCTTCTCCGGCAGCGCCGCCAGCATTTCCGGGAACAGCTCCTCCGCGCGGTCGAGCTGGTACCCCCAGATCACCGGCAGGCTCCTCTCCCGGACGAGCTCCGCTTCCGGCGCCGAGAGGGAGCGGATGCCGATCGCCAGCGTCGGAATCCCTGCATCCACCACCCGCTTCATGACGCTCGCGTGGCTGTAGGGGGTCCCCTCGAACTCCTCGCGGAGGTCGGTGTGGGCGTCGAACTGCACGACTCCGATCTCGCCGAAGACTTCGCGGGCCGCCTTGACCGGGGCTTGCGTTAAGCTGTGCTCGCCTCCGAGGGTCACCAGGAATTTGCCCTGCTCCATGTGGGCCTTGCAGGCCTCCTGGAGCTCCGCCAGGCCCTCGTCCATGTTGAAGGCTTCGGGGAGGAACGGCGGCAGGGTGACGATCCCCTGCACGTAGGGCTCGGCCGCCAGCTCCTCGTCGTAGAGCTCCATGGCCTGGGAGGCGCGGAGGATGGCCGCCGGCCCGGAGGTGGTCCCCTTGCCGTACGAGGTGGTGCGCTCGAAGGGGACGGGGAGGACGGCGACGCGGCTGGTCTCGTAGTCGCTCATCGCGGGCTCGAGAAGGCCGAAGTTGTTGGGCAGATAGGGCATGACGGCGGCGTTTGTAGCAGGATGCATCGCGCAGTGTCAACGCGAGGAAAGGAGGAGGATGGAGCCGTTGGAGCTTTCCCCGCCGACCGCCGAGCGAGTGCGGCTGGCGGAGCGCGTGGTGGTGTTCTCCGGCGCCGGAGTGTCGCGCGAGAGCGGCCTCGACACGTTCCGGGGCGCCGGCGGCCTCTGGGAGCGAATGCGCCCCGAGGAGCTGGCGACTCCCCAGGCGTTCCGCGCCGATCCGGCGAAGGTCTGGCGATGGTACGCCTGGCGGTACGGCCAGGCCGCGGCGGCCGCTCCCAACCCCGCCCACGACGCCATCGCCAGGCTGGAGACCCTCTTTCCGTCGGTCCTGGTGGTGACCCAGAACGTCGACGGGCTCCACCAGCGGGCGGGCAGCCGGAACCTCCTCGAATTGCACGGCACGATCACCCGCGTCGTCTGCGAGCGCTGCGGCCGGAGCCGGGAGATGGCCGGAGCGATCGCCGAATCCTCCGAGCGGCCGCCGGTCTGCTCCTGTGGTGGCAGATTCCGCCCCGCCGTGGTCTGGTTCGGCGAGGCGCTTCCCGAAGCCGCGCTCGTCCGCGCCTATGAGGAGGCGACGTTCTGCGACCTATTCATTTCGGTGGGCACGTCCGGGACGGTCTATCCCGCGGCCGGGCTGATCGAGCTCGCGCACCAGGCCGGCGCCTGCCTGATCGAGGTCAACCCCGAGTCGACGCCGTTCTCGCGCCTGATGGACCTGCGCCTCGCCGCGCCGGCGGGGGAGGCTTTCCCTGCCCTGGTCGAGGCGATGGCGATCGAGAGGAGCCAATGACCCGATGACCGATTACATGATCCGCGAGCTGCCGCAGGGGGAGCGCCCCCGCGAGCGCCTGCTCCAGCACGGGGGGAGCTCGCTCTCCGACTCGGAGTTGCTCGCCGTGCTGCTGCGCACCGGCCGGGTGGGCGTTTCCGCCCTGCAGATGGCGATGGACGTCCTGCGCGAGAACGGCGGGCTCGCCGGGCTGCTCACCTCCACCCCCCATTCGCTCCGACGGTCCGGCCTCGGGGCCGCCAAGGCGGCTGCGCTCCTCGCTGCGGTCGAGGTCGGCCGCCGCCTTGCCCGCGAGCAGCTCCTGGATCACGAGCCGCTGACCCGCCCGGTCGACGTGGCGCGCTATCTGGCGATCCGCTACCAGACCTGCGATCAGGAGGTGATGGGCGCGCTCTTCCTCGACGCCCGCAACCGCCTGCTCGGCGAGCGGGAGATGTTCCGCGGTACGATCTCCCGCATCTCGGTCGAGCCGCGGGAGATCCTGCGCGAGTGCCTGCAGCGCGGAGCGGCGGCCATCTACCTCTTCCATACCCATCCCAGCGGCGACCCCTCGCCGAGCGCCGAGGACCTCCTGTTCACCCGCCGCATGGTGGAGGCGGCGGAGATCGTGGGGCTGCGCCTGGCGGACCACGTCGTCCTTGGCCACCGGGGGCGCTGGGTCTCGCTGAAGGAAAAAAGCGCATGGTAGCCTAGCGCCTGCCATGGCCAACTACCACCTGGATTGCAGCAGCGGCATCGCCGGGGACATGTTCCTCGGCGCCTGTCTGGACCTCGGCATGCCCGTCGAGGTCCTCTCCGACGTCATCGCCCGGCTCGGCCTCTCCGGGGTCTCGGTCGAGGTCCGCAAGGCTTCGCGCGGCGGCTTCGAGGGGACCCGCTTCCGCGTCCTCGAGCACGGCAGGCCGCTCGAGGGGCCGGATCCGGAAGAGGCGGGGCAGCATCATCACGATCATGGGCATCATCACCACGATCACCATCACCACGAGCATCAGGAACACGGACATGATCACGGACATGAACACGGACCTACGCGCGGGCTGGCCGAGATCCGGGGGATGATCCAGGGGAGCGGCCTCTCTGGGGCGGTCAAGGAGCGAGCGCTGCGGCTCTTTCAGCGCCTGGGTGAGGCGGAGGCGAAGGCGCACGGCATGCCGATCGAGCGGGTCCACTTCCACGAGGTGGGGGCGATCGACTCGATCGTCGACCTGGTGGGGGCCGCCGCCGCTGTCGAGTACCTGACTCCGGAGCGGCTCACCTGCGGCCCCGTGAACCTCGGCAGCGGCCGGGTGAAGATGGCGCACGGCGAGGTGTCGATTCCGGCGCCCGCCACGGCCGAGCTGCTGCGCGGCGTCCCTGTGTTCGGCGGCCCGGGCGGCGAGCTAACCACGCCGACCGGCGCCGTCCTCCTCGCCGAGCTGGTGAACGAGTTCGTCGAGCTCCCCGCCATGGTGCTCGAGGGCGTCGGCTACGGACTGGGGAAGAAGGACCTGCCGACCCACCCCAACGCCCTGCGCCTGCTGCGGGGGCGGTCCGCCGGCGCGCGAGCGGAGGTCATGGTCGTCGAGACGGAGATCGACGATCTGCCGGGCGAGGGGTTCGGGTTCCTGATGGAGCGCCTGCTCGCCGCCGGCGCCCTCGACGTCTACTTCACCCCCGTGCAGATGAAGAAGAGCCGGCCGGGCACCCTGGTGACCCTGCTCTGCCGCCGGCCGAAGCTGGAGGAGCTGGCGGGGATCCTCCTCACCGAGTCCGGCTCCCTCGGCTGCCGGTACCACGCGGCCTCCCGCTTCGAGGCGGAGCGAGAAATTCTGGAGGTCGCGACCGCGTTTGGAACCGTGAGGATCAAGCGCGCCCGCCTCGACGGCCGGCCGCTCGCGGCGGCGCCCGAATTCGAGGACTGCCGCCGGCTGGCGCTCGCCAGTGGAGTTCCCTGGCGTGACGTCTACCGCGCCGCCCTGACGGCGACCGGCGCTCTCGAATCCTAGAGCTCCGCATCCAGTTGGAGAGATGGCAGTGAACGAGACACCGATCACCGCACAGGGGACGCTCGAGTTGGGGCTCGCCGGCCAGGGCGCCTTCCGCTGGGCGGTCGCCGATATCACCAACGTCCTGGAAGAGGTGCGCGAGCGGTTCGACCTCTGGCCGGTGCCGGCCGCGGCGCTCGGCCGCTGCCTGGCCGGAGCGGCACTGCTGCAGCGCCTGTCCACCAAGAGTCCGAGCCGCCTGATGCTGGAGGTCCGCGGCGACGGACCGATCCTGCGGGTGCTCGCGGAAGCCGACAATGAAGGCAATCTCCGCGGCATGGTGGGGGACGGCCGGGTGCAGGTCCCCGACTGGCCGGGCGGCAAGCTGGGCGTCGGCCGGGCGGTGGGGAAGGGGTACCTCCGCGTGCTTCGCGAATACGAGCAGGGGAACAGCTACCAGAGCCAAGTCGAGCTGGTGAGCGGCGAGATCGGCGAGGACGTCGCCTATTACCTCTCGCAGAGCGAGCAGCGGCAGAGCGCCGTGCTGCTGGGTGTGCTCGGCAAGCCGAGCGGCGTCGTCGCCGCCGGCGGCATGGTGGTCGAGGTGCTGCCCGGCGCGCCCGAGGAGACGGTCGCACGACTGGAGAGCAACATCGCCGGCATCCGGGGCGTCAGCCACCTCATCGAGGAGGGGGGCGCCGAGCACGTCGTCGAGAAGGTGCTCGCCGGGCTCGACCGCGAGGTCAAGGAGGTCCGCCCCCTGCGCTACCGCTGCCGCTGCAGCCGGGAGCGCCTGCTCGACCACCTGAGCCTCCTCCCAGCCGACGACCGGGACTATCTGCGCGCGGACGACGGCGCCATCGAGGCCGACTGCGCCTTCTGCGGCTCGCGCTACCGGTTCGCGCCGGAAGATCTGGCCTGAACGGTACCGCTTCAATAGTGTAATAATCCCCGTCCCCATGAGCACCGTCTATCTCACCACCCCGATCTACTACGTGAACGCGCTGCCCCACATCGGGCACATCTTCACGACCACCGTCGGCGACACCCTGGCGCGCTATCTGCGGATGACGGGTCAGGATGTCTACTTCCTCACCGGCACCGACGAGCACGGCCAGAACATCGAGCGGGCGGCCCGCGCCGAAGGGATCGAGCCCATCGTCCTCGCCGACCGGGTGGTGGCCAAGTATCGCGAGCTGCGCGACCGGCTGGGGTTCTCCTACGACGACTTCATCCGCACCACCGAGGAGCGGCACAAGCGGGGCGTGGTCGAGATCATCCGCCGCATCGAGGCGGCCGGGGACCTCTACACGGCGCGCCACGAGGGGTGGTACTGCCCCCCCTGCGAGACCTTCTACACCGAGAAGGAGCTGGGACCGGAGAAGACCTGCCCGATCCACGGCACGCCGGTCGAGTGGAAGTCGGAGGAGAACATCTTCTTCCGGCTCTCGAAGTACCAGCAGCCGCTCCTCGACCTCTACGCCAGCCATCCGGAGTTCGTGCGGCCGGAGAGCCGCCTGAACGAGGTCCGCTCTTTCGTCGAGGGGGGCCTGCGCGACCTCTCCGTCTCGCGCTCCAACCTGGAATGGGGGATCCCGTTCCCCGGCTATCCGGGCCAGACCGTCTACGTCTGGCTCGAGGCCCTGACGAACTACGTCAGCGCCCTGGGTTTCGGCGGCGAGGACGACCGGCTCTACCAGAAGTTCTGGGAGCACGGCGACGTCCGGCTCCAACTCGTGGGCAAGGACATCCTGCGCTTCCACGCCGTCTACTGGCCGGCGGTCCTGATGTCGGCCGGCCTGCCGCTGCCGAGCGTGGTCTGGGCGCACGGCTGGTGGCAGCGCGACGGCCGGAAGATCTCGAAGTCCGCCGGCAACATCGTGAGCCCCGACGAGCTGATCGAACGCTTCGGCAGCGACAGCGTCCGCTACTTCCTGCTGCGCGAGATGGTCTTCGGCCAGGACGCCAACTTCTCGGACGAGGCGTTCGTCGACCGCTACAACAGCGACCTGGCGAACGACCTGGGCAACACCGTGAGCCGCCTGGTGACGCTCTCCCGCAGCGCCTTCGGCGGCAGGACGCCCCCCAACGCCTGCAGCGACAACGACCTGGCCCGTACGGCCCTCAAGGTGGTGGCGGACTACCACACGGCCCTGGGGGACCTGGCCTTCAGCCGGGCGCTCGAGAGCCTCTGGCGGCTGCTCGCGGAGACCAACCAGTACATCGTCAGCCACGAGCCCTGGAAGCTGATCAAGACCGAGGGGCCCTCCGCGAAGCTCTCCCGCATCCTGTGGATCGGGCTCGAGGCGGTGCGGATCGTGGCCACCGGTCTGCTGCCCATCATGCCCAAGGTCGCGCCGCAGGTGCTCGCCGCGATCGGCATCGCCACGCCGCCCGACAGCCTCGACGCGCTGCGCTGGGGCGGCACGCCCACGGAAGCCGAGCTGGCCGCGCCGGCCCCCCTCTTCCCGCGAATCGACAAGGAGGCCTACCTCGGCGAAGCCCGGGCGGCCCAAAGCCAGGAGAAACAGAAGACCATGGAGACCGCTCCCGCCGCCGCTCCCGAGACTCCCGCTATAGCCGAGAAAACCGGCCTGATCTCGATCGACCAGTTCTTCCAGGCCGAGCTCAAGGTGGCCACCATCCTCGCCGCCGAGCCGGTGCCGAAGTCGAACAAGCTGCTGAAGCTGACGGCCGATCTCGGCGAGGGCGCGCCGCGCACGATCGTCGCCGGCATCGCGCTCGCCTACAAGCCGGAGGATCTGGTCGGCAAGCAGGTGGTGGTAGCGGCGAACCTCCAGCCCGCCAAGCTGATGGGCGTCGAGTCGCGGGGGATGATCCTCGCCGCCTCGCTCGACGGCAAGCCGGTCCTGCTCCATCCAGGCGCCCAAGTCCCGAACGGCACTCGCGTCAAGTGAGCATTCCCGACCTTTCAGGGCCGATCGACTCCCACTGCCATCTCCAGAGCCTGCCGCCCGAGGAGCGCGAGCGCGCCCTCGACGCGGCCCGGGAGCGGGGCGTACGGGGGTTCCTCGTCCCCGCGATCAAGCTGGACGAGGCCGAAGACGTCCTCGCTCTCTGCCACCGCCATCCGGACGTCTGGTGCGCCCTGGGGACCCACCCCCACGACGCCTCGTCCTGGAAGTCGGGGGACGTGGAGCGATTGCGGTCGCTGCTGGCCGATCCCAAGGCGGTCGCGGTGGGGGAGTGCGGGCTCGACTTCTACTACGACCACTCGCCGCGCGAGGCGCAGTTCCAGGCTCTCCGCGAGCAGTGGACCCTGGCCGTCGAACTCGGCCTGCCGGTCGTGGTCCACAACCGGGATAGCAATGAGGAGATGCTGGCGGTGGTCCGCGAGGAGCCCTTCCGGGATCTCCAGGCGGATTTCCATTCCTTCGCGGGGGGGATGGCCATGGCCCGCGAGCTGATCGAGCACGGCTTCTATCTGGGCTTTACGGGGATGATCACCTTCCCCAAGGCCGACAACGTCCGCGAGGTCCTCCCGATCCTACCGCCGGACCGCTGCCTGGTCGAGACGGACACTCCTTATCTTGCCCCCGTTCCCCACCGCGGCAAGCCCAACCGCCCCGCCTATGTGGTCGAGATCGCCGAGCGGCTGGCCCAGGAGACCGGGGAAACCTTCGAGCAGGTCTGCCGGCGGACGGGGGAGAACTTCTTCCGCCTGTTCGCCAAAGCCCGCTAGGCCGGGTTCGGGACGTCGATGAACTCGACGTCGATCCCGAACCGCTCTGCGAGGTGCTGGCCGAGGGCGCGGACGCCCAGCCGTTCGGTCGCGTAGTGGCCGGCGGCGAGGTAGTGGGTCCCGGTCTCCTTCGCCACGTTCATCACCCATTCGGTGACCTCGCCCGTGATGTAGGCGTCGAGCCCCTCCTCGATCGCGGTATAGAACTCCCGCTGGCCGCCGCCGCTGATGATCCCCAGCGTCGACACGGTGTCCTTCCCCGACAGATAGGCCAGCGGCTCCTGGCCGTAGACCTGCCGGCAGCGCTCGACCAGCTCGGCCGCCGGGATCGGCTCGGGGTAGAGTCCCTTGACGCCGAGGGGCAGCCCGTCGTGCAGGCCGAACGGCTCGATCCTGCGCAGTCCGAGCTCGCGGCCGGCGACGGCGTTGTTGCCCACCTCGAGATGCCGGTCGAGCGGCAGGTGGTAGGCGAGCAGGCTCATCTCGCCGCGGATCAGCTCCGCCACCCGGCGGTACTGGAAGCCGGTCAGGGTCCGCGGCATCCCCTCCCAGAACAGGCCGTGATGGACCAGCACGGCGTCCGCCCCGGCTTCCCGGGCGCGGACGAACAGCTCCTGGCAGGCCGAGACGCCGGTGACGACCTTCCGGATCTCCTCCCGCCCCTCCACCTGCAGGCCGTTCGGGCCATAGTCCCGCCCACGCGAGTCGAGGTACTGGTCGAGATGGGAGACGAGGGCGTCGCGATTCACGGTGCTGGGCATGGGGAGAGTGTATCCGAGGAAAAAGCCGAGGAAAAAGAAAGGGCGGCCCGAAGGCCGCCCGTACTGCTCGTGAAGGAGGGGGGAAGTGACCTAGCGGTTGCCGCCGGGACCCCGGCCGCCGCCACCACCGCTCCGGCCACCGCCGCCGCCACCCCGGCCGCCGCGGAATCCGCCGCCGCCGGGACCCCGGCCGCCGCGGTCGCCACCCCGGCCCCCGCGATCGCCTTCGGCGCGCGGCTCGCGCTCACCGCCACCGCCGGCCATCGCCATCTCCATCCCCTCATACTGCGAGGGGTCATAGTCGGGGGCTTCCATGATCACGGCCTTGCGGGAGAGCCGGATCTTCCCCTGCTCGTCGATGTTGACGACCTTGACCTCGATCTCGTCCCCTTCCTTGACGAGGTCGGTGACCTCGCGGACGCGGTAGGGGGCGAGCTCGCTGATGTGCACCAGGCCATCCGTGCCCGGCATGATCTCGACGAAGGCGCCGTAGGCCTCGATGCGCCGCACGGTGCCGGTGTAGACCTTGCCCATCTCGGGTACCTGGGTCAGGCGCTCCACCATCTGGATGGCGCGCCGGGCCGCCGGCTCATCCGGCGAGGCGATGACCACCCGACCGTCGTCCTCGATCTCGATATTGCAGCCGGTCTCCTCGATGATCGAGCGGATCGTCTTGCCACCGGGTCCGATGACGTCGCGGATCTTCTCCTTGGCGATCTGCAGCGTGTAGAGACGCGGCGCGAACTTGGAGATGTCGGTCCGCGACTGGGGGAGGGCCCCCTCCATGATCCCCAGGATGTGCATGCGGCCGGTCTTGGCCTGCTCCAGGGCGACCCTCATGATCTCGCGGGTGACGCCCGTGATCTTCATGTCCATCTGGAGCGCGGTCACGCCCTGGCGGGTGCCGGCGACCTTGAAGTCCATGTCGCCGTAGTGGTCTTCCTGGCCGGCGATGTCGGAGAGCACCGCGAAGGTGTCGTTCTCCCCCTTGATCAGGCCCATGGCGACTCCCGCCACCGGGGCGAGCAGCGGCACGCCGGCGTCGAACAGGGCAAGCGAGCCGCCGCAGATGGTCGCCATCGAGGAGGAGCCGTTCGACTCCAGGATGTCGGAGACGAGGCGGATCGTGTACGGGAACTCGTCCTCGTGCGGCAGCACGGGGAGCAACGCCCGCCGGGCCAGCACGCCGTGACCGATCTCACGCCGGCCGGGGCTGCGCAGGAACTTGACCTCGCCGACGGAGAAGGGGGGGAAGTTGTAGTGCAGCAGGAACTTCTGGATGCTCTCCCCCTCGTACTCCTCGATCACCTGGGCATCGCGGCTGGTGCCGAGCGTCGCCGTGGCCAGCGCCTGCGTCTCGCCGCGGGTGAACACCGCCGAGCCGTGGGTGCGGGGGAGCACCCCGACCTCGATCGCGATCGGCCGGATCTCGTCGAGACGCCGGCTGTCGAACCGGATGTGCTCGTTGAGCACCACCTCGCGCAGGATCTCCTCCTCGAGGCGGCTGACGATCTTCTTGATGTCGGCCTTCTTGGCGGCATCGTCCCCCGCGGCCTGCTCGAGGTAGGGCTTGACGACCGCGTTGACGTTGTCCTTGCGCTCGAACTTCTTCTTGGTGAAGAGCGCCCCCTTCAGCGGCCCATAGATCTCCGCCTTGACCTGCTCGTAGAACGACTCGGGGTAGGTCTCCGGCGCCGTCCACGACGGCTTCTCCCGGTTCCCCTCGCGGAACATCTCGTGCTGCGCCTTGATGATCTTCTGGATCTCCAGATGGCCGCGCCAGATGCATTCGAGGAGCAGCTCCTCGGAAACCTGGTTGGCCCCCGCCTCGACCATCACCACCGCCTCCTCGGTGCCGACCACGACCAAGTCGAGGTCCGACACGTCGCGCAGGCTGTTGGTGGGGTTCATCACCACCTGGCCGTCGATCAGCCCCACCCGCACCGCCCCCACCGGGTGGTAGTAGGGGATGTTGGAGAGCACCAGCGCGATCGAGGCGCCGTTAATGGCGAGGATGTCGGGATCGTTCTCGCCGTCGGCCGAGATGCAGAAGGCGATGATCTGGGTGTCGGCCTTGTAGCCTTCGGGGAACAGGGGGCGTAGCGGGCGGTCGATCTGGCGGGAGGTGATGATCTCCTTCTCCGAAGGTCGTCCCTCGCGCTTGAAGAAGCCCCCCGGGATCTTCCCGGCGGCGTAGGTATATTCCCGGTAGTCGACCGTGAGCGGCAGGAAGTCGCGCTCCGCGGGACCCCTGTTCTCCATGCAAGCGGTGGCGAGCACGACCGTGTCGCCGAGTCGGACGGTGCAGGACCCGTTGGCCTGCTTGGCCAGGTAGCCCGATTCGATGATCAGGGTCCCCTCGCCGATGGAAATCTCTTTGGTCTGCTTCATAGGATTGTCTTTTCTCTCTCTCTGTTATCGCTTTGTTGTCTGCCTACGGTTCCGGACCGGCCCTGAGCGTCGGGCGTCGCGTCCCCGGGGGGGCGGGGAGTCGGAGGGTCCGAAAGGATCGCAGGGCTCCGGGGTCCGTCGTTCAGGGGATCCCGGAGCTCTTTCCTGCCGAATCGGTCGGTGGGGGTGCTACTTGCGGATCCCGAGACGCTCGATGGTCGAGCGGTACTTCTCGACATCCTTCCCCTTCAGATAATCGAGCAGGCGGCGGCGCTGACCGACCAGCTTGAGCAGGCCGCGGCGGCTGTGATGATCCTTGGTGTGCGTCTTGAAATGGTCGGTCAGCTCGGTGATCCGGCTGGTCAGCAGAGCTACCTGCACCTCGGGCGAGCCGGTATCCGTATCGTGGGTCCGGTAGTCGCTGATGATCTTTCCCTTGACTTCACTGGTTTGCGCCAAAGCAAACTCCTCCTTACATTTCTCTCGGATACAGTGTAGCACATGCCGGTTCCGCTCAGCGGAACACGACCCGGGGCTGGACGATGCCGACCCCGGCAGTGCCAATTCTCTCGGTGACGGTGCCGACGGCGATGAACTCCCGGCGGCGGTTGATCAACTTGACCCAGTCCCCCTCCTCCCCATCGAGCTCGCGCACCAGCACGGTCTGCCCGTGGGCGATCCGGTGCTCCTGCTGCGGGTCGGCGGTGACCTCGCCGAAGGGGAGAGGGATCTGGTCGAACGGGATCCACGCCGCCCCCAGCGGCTCGCCCGCCTGGACCAGCTCCTCGAGCCGGGGGAGCCGCAGGGCGTCCTCGGTCCGGAAGCCGCCGATCCGGGTGCGGCGCAGCTCAGCGAGGTTCGCTCCGATCCCCAGCGCGGCGCCGAGGTCGTGGGCGAGGCCGCGGGCGTAGGTCCCCGAGGAGCAGGAGAGCCGGAAGCGCAGGCGCCCCCCCTCCTCGAAGCCGCCGATGGCAGCGAACTCGTAGACGGTGACGTCCTTGGTCTCGGACGGCACCTCCTCGCCGCGGCGGGCCAGCTCGTAGTACTTGACCCCCTGGACTTTCTTGGCGGAGTAGGGGGGCGGCTGTTGCTGGATCTCCCCCTCGAAACCGTGCATGGCCGCCGTCACCGCCTCCAGGCTCAGCGCCGCGACGGCCTCGGCCGGTGCCTCGGAGGTCACCCGGCCGGAGGAGTCATAGGTGTCGGTGGCGACCCCGAAGTGGATGACCCCCTCGTAGACCTTGGGCGCCCGGATCAGGAATCGGGTCAGCCGGGTCGCCGTCCCCAGCGTCAGCAGGAGCAGGCCGGTGGCGTCCGGGTCCAGCGTGCCGCAATGGCCGATCTTCTTCTGCCTCAGGACCCGCCGCGACTTCTGCACGGCGTCGTGCGAGGTGAAACCCGGATCTTTGTCGAGCAGCAGAAGGCCGTCCTTCATCTCCGTCATGAGCTGAGCGCGGCCCCCAGTTGCGAGGCCACCTCGCGGCGGACCTCCTCGCCGGTGCCGGTCAGCGTAAAGCCGGCCGCGTTGCGGTGGCCGCCGCCGCCGTGATGGCGGGCGATCTTCTCGACGTCCACTTCGCCCCGGCTGCGCAGAGAGATCTTGTGGCCGCCGTCGGGGAGCTCGCGGATCAGCGCCACCGCGTCCACTCCGGCGATCGAGCGCAGGTAGTCGATCAGCCCCTCGGAATCCCCGGGAGCGGCTCCCGCCTGCTCGAACATCTCGCGGGTCAGGAGCCCGGTGGCGACCCGCCCCCCGTCATGGATCTGGAGCGTCCGCAGCATCTCGCCGACCAGCTTCACCACCGCCAGCGGCTGGCTCTCGTAGAGCCACTGCGAGACCTGCTCGGGATGGGCCCCCTCGCGCACCAGGGCGGCCGCGGCCTCGAAGGCGGCGGCGGTGGCGTTGGAGAAGCGGAAGCCGCCGGTGTCGGTCACCAGGGTGAGATAGAGGCAACTCGCGACGTCCGGCTCCAGCGCGACCTTGAGCCCCTGGGACAGCCGGAAGACCATCTCGCCCACCGCGGGCGCCGCGGAATCCACCCAATTGACCGCGCCGTAGCACTGGTTGCCCAGATGATGGTCGATGTTGATGATCGGCTTGGCGCCCAGGTGCTGCTCGAGCCCGGTGCGGTCGGGGCTCGGGCACTCGAGGACGATGATGCCGTCGAACACATCGGGGAAGCCGGCCGGCGGCTCCTCGCCGACGTGGATGCGGTCGCTGCCGGGCAGCGGCCGGTAGATCGTCGGCGTCGGGTCGCGGTTCCACACCACGGCCCCCTTGCCGAGGCCACGCAGCAGACGCGCGAGCCCCAACTCGGAGCCGATCGCGTCGCCGTCCGGGTTGATATGGCTCGTCAGCAGGAACCGGTTGCCCTGCCGGATGCGCCGCAGCAGGTCCTCAGGAGCTTTCATCCCGCCCATGGAGGCCCTCCAAGAGTTCTGAAATCCGTTGACTTTGCTCGGCTCCCCGGTCGAGCTCGAAGACCAGCTCCGGGGTCGTCCGCAGCCGCAGCCGGCGAGCCAGCTCCGTGCGCAGGAACCCGCGGGCATGGCGGAGCCCCTCGATGGTCTCCTGGCGCTGCTTGTCGTCGCCCAGGGCCGAGATCTTCACGATGGCCCGGTGGAGGTCCGAGGTCACGTCGACCTCCGTCACCGAAGCCAGCTTCACCCGTGGATCGTGCACTTCGCGCAGGATGAGCTCCGAGAGCTCGGCCCGCAGCACATCGCTGACGCGATCGGTGCGGCGGCTCAAGACTCCCCCTCCAGGAGCTGCGGGTCCCAGCGGGTGAGATACACCTCCGGGTCGCTCTCCACGATGTTGCGCACCTCTTCCATCAATTTCTCCATCTCACTCTCGCCGCCGGACACCACCACCGCCATCGCGATCTCCGCCCGCTGATGCAGATCGTGGAAATCGGTTTCGGCGATGGAGACCCGGAAGCGCTGATGCACCCGCTCGATCAGCGATTTGACGACCCGCCGCTTGTCCTTGAGGCTGCGGCTCACGGGGAGGTGCAGCTCGAAAACGGAGATTCCGACGATCATCGGCTCAGGCGCTCATCCCCCAGCATGGGTCCGTGGATGCGGCGGGCGATAAGCCCGCCGCGGACGGATTTACAGGACCGGCGCCACCTCTTCGTTGGTGTAGGCCTCGATGACGTCGCCCGGCTTGAAGTCCTGGAACCGCTCGAGGCCGATGCCGCAGTCGAAGCCGGTGCGCACCTCGGAAGCGTCGTCCTTGAAGCGCCGCAGGGAGGCGATCTTCCCTTCGTAGATGACCCGGTTGTCGCGCAGCAGGCGCACCGCGGCGGTCCGCGGGATCACCCCTTCGACCACGTGGCAGCCGGCGATCGTGCCGATCTTGGGCACCTTGAAGGTGTCGCGCACCTCGGCCCGGCCGGAGGAGACCTCGCGGAAGGTGGGCTCGAGGAGGCCGGTCATCGCCTTGCGCAGCTCGTCGATCAGCTCGTAAATGACGGTGTGGAGACGGATCTCCACCTCCTCCTTCTCGGCCAGCTCGACGGCGGCGCGCTCGGGCCGGACGTTGAAGCCGATGATGATCGCCTTCGAGGCCGAGGCGAGGAGCACGTCGTTGGTCGAGATCGCGCCGATCCCCGAGTGGAGCACCAGCACCTTGACCTTCTCCGTGCTCGCCTTCGAGAGCGCCTCGCGCAGCACCTCGACCGACCCCTGCACGTCCGCCTTGAGGACGACGGGCAGCTCCTTGACCTCCCCCTCCTGGATGTGGGTAAAGAGCTGGTCGAGCGACATCCGCGCCTGGCTGGGCGCCAGCCCGCGGCGGCGCTGCTCCTGGGCGCGGAACTCGGCGATGCCGCGCGCCTTGGACTCGTCCTCCACCACCTGGAGCATGTCGCCGGCGTCCGGCAGGTCGTTGAAGCCGGTGACCTCCACCGGCGTCGAGGGGCCGGCCTGCTGCGCCCGCTTGCCGGTGTCGTCGCTCATCGAGCGCACCTTGCCCCAGGCCGAGCCGGAGACGAAGACGTCGCCCACCTTGAGCGTGCCGTTCTGCACCAGCACGGTCGCCACGGTGCCGCGGCCGACCTCCTTGCGGGCCTCGATCACGGCGCCCTGGGCGGGCATGTCCGGATTGGCCTTGAGGTCGAGGATGTCGGCGGTCAGCAGGATCATGTCGAGCAGCTCGGGGATGCCCTCCCGCTTGAGCGCCGAGATCGGCACCATCACGGTGTCGCCGCCCCAGTCCTCGGCAACCAGGCCGCGGTCGGAGAGCTCTTTCTTGACCCGGTCGAGGTTGGCGTTCGCCTTGTCGATCTTGTTGATCGCCACCACGATCGGCACCTTGGCCGCGCGGGCGTGGTCGATCGCCTCGATCGTCTGTGGCATCACACCGTCGTCCGCCGCCACCACCAGGATGACGATGTCGGTGATCCGGGCGCCGCGGGCGCGCATCATGGTGAAGGCCTCGTGGCCCGGCGTATCGACGAAGACGATCTGCCGGCCGTTGACCTCGACCTGGTAGGCCCCGATGTGCTGGGTGATGCCGCCGGACTCCGCCTCAGTCAGCTTCGATTTCCGGACGGCGTCGAGCAGCGACGTCTTGCCATGGTCGACGTGCCCCATGATGGTGACGACCGGTCCGCGGGTGCTCCGCTTGCCAACGACATCCTGCTGCTCGGTACCGCCGCCGCCGGCGAGCTCCTGCTGGAGCTGCACCTCCTCCTCGAAGGAGACGACCATGGTCTCGACGCCGAGCTCGCGGGCCAGCGCCTGCGCCAGCTCGGGATCCAGCACCTGGTTGATGTTGGCCATGATGCCGCGCTTGAACAGCGAGTTCATCAGATCGCGGACGCGCACCCCGAGCTTCTCGGCGAACTCGCGCAGGGTCATCCCTTCGCTGATCATCACCGCGCCCGCCGGCTTGTCCTTCTTGAAGGTGAGGACCTTGCCGCCGTCCGCCTCGTCCTTCTTCAGCTCGGTGCGGCGGCGGCGCCGTCCGCTCATCGAAGCGGCGTCCTCCCCCTCCTCGAGATCCTCGAGGGTGCCCTTGAAGCTGGTCAGGTTCTCGTCGCCCGCCGAGCGCTGGCCGGGCTTCTTGGTGCCCTTCTTCCGCTTGTCGCGCTCGATCTGCTCCTGCATCCGCTCGGCGGCGCGCCGCTTCTGCTCCTCGGTCGACAGCAGGGACTGCACCGGCTGCTGGCCGGGGCGCGTCGGCGCCGGACCGCCGGGCCGCGTGGGCGCCGGGCCGGACCGCATATTGGGGCCAGGGCTGCTGGGACGCATGTTGGGGCCGCTCGGACCGCCGGGACGCGGACCGCCGGGACCGCTGCCGGGACCACCCGGACGCGGACCGCCGGGACCGCTGCCGGGACCACCCGGACGCGCGCCCGGGCCGCCCGGACCGCTGGGCCGATAGCCGGGGGAGCCGGGACGGGCGCTGCCGCCGGGACTGCTCGGGGAACCGCCCGGCCGGTAGCCAGGGGAGCCGGGTCGGGCCGAGGACGGCGGCGGGCCGCTGGGCCGGGAGGGCTGGGACGGCGCCGGCGTCTCGCGCATCTGGGGCGCCGGAGGAGCCTGGACCACGGTCGCGTGGGCCGGCGGCGCTTCGACCGCGGTGGCGGTGCCACCAGCGTTCGCCATCATCTCGGGCCGGAGCTCGGGCTGCAGCGGCTCGGCCTGCGCCATGACCTCCGCCATCACCGGCTCCGGCATCGGCGGGGGCGGCACCGGACGCTCCGACATCGGCAGCGTCTGGATGCGCGGCTCCACCTTCTGGATCAGTGTCCGCGGCCGCTGCCTCTGCAGCGGGTTGGCGGGCGGCCGGCGGGCCGGCGTGACCGGGACCGGCGCGGCCGGCGCGCGCCGGCGCGCGGCTTCAGCCGCGGACGGCGCCTGCTCGTCGCGCAGGATCACCTCTCGTGGGTGGGGAAGCTTCTTGCCCTGGAGGAACGCCTGGAGGTTTTCAGTGTCGATGTGCGCGTCATCCCCTTCGACACGCACGCCGAGGGACTTCAGCTTGAAGACGAGATCCTGATTGGAGATTCCCATCATCTTCGCCAGGTCCTGGACTCGAATCTTTCCCATATTTTTTTCGTGACTCCTCTAATTGCCGGGGCCCGCTTCGTCTTCCCCGAGGGCTTGTTGCTACTCGTTCTCCTCGGAACGAACCTCGGCCTCCTCGGCCGCTTCTTCTTCGCCGCCGAGAACCTGAGCCGCGCTTGCGCGCTGCTGCTCGCTCTCGGCGAAGGCGCGGCTGAGGGCCGCCATGAAATCCTCATCGCCCATCGAGGCGCCCGCGGGCGACGCCTCCTGGGAGCGGAAGGGACCGATGTCCAGGTCCGCCACCCGCTGGTCCCGCTGCTCCTTCGCCCAGGCGATCAGGGCCTCGGCGCGCTCCTGGTCGAAGTCCTCGACCCCCAGCCCGAGCAGCGTCTCCGTGTCCGTATCGGCGAGCGTATCGATGTCGCCGAAGCCGGCGTCCCTGAACTGCCCTGCCGCCACGCCATCGAGACCCGGGGCGGCGTCGACGTCCAGCTCGGGCGGCCGCGCCGCGGCGGGCATCTGCGCCATCGCGGTCTGCAGCATGCGGGCGAGGGCGTCGGCCACCTCGTCCTTGACGTCGCTCTCGCTCTTGATGTCGATGCGGGAGCCGATCAGCTCCGAAGCGAGGCGCACGTTCTGGCCGCGCTTGCCGATGGCCAGCGAGAGCTGCTCGTCCTCGACGATCACATCGAGGTGCGGCACCTCGCCCTGGTGGGTCACCGACACGCGGGTGATCTTGGCCGGCGCCAGCGCGCTCTGGGCGAAGGTCACGAGGTCGTCGCTGTACTCGATGATGTCGATCTTCTCGCCGCGCAGCTCGCGGATGATCGACTGCACGCGCGACCCCTTCATGCCGACGCAGGCGCCGACCGGATCGACGTCGCGCTCGCGGCTGTAGACCGCCACCTTGGCCCGCTCGCCGGGTGCCCGCACGGCGTTCTTGATCACCACCGTGCCGTCGTAGATCTCCGGCACCTCGGTCTCGAAGAGCTTGACCAGCAGGCGGGGATCGGTGCGCGACAGCACGATCTGCGGCCCCTTGGGCTGCTTGTGGACGTCAACGATCACGGCGCGGATGCGCTCGCCCTGGCTGTAGCGCTCGTGGCGCGCCTGCTCGGAGCGGGGGACCACCGCCTCGGTGCGGCCGAGGTCGACGATCACGTCGCCGCGCTCGAAGCGCTTGACGGTGCCGTTCAGGATCTCACCCACGCGGTCGATGTATTCGTTGTAGATGTTCTCGCGCTCGGCCTCGCGGACCCGCTGGTAGAGCACCTGCTTGGCGTTCTGGGCGGCGATGCGGCCGAGCCCGTCGGTGGAGATCGGCAGGTGGATCTCGTCGCCGATCTCGACGTTGGACTTGTGGTCCCGCGCCTCCTCGACCGTCCACTCGGCGAGCGGATCCTCGACCGTCTCGACCACCTTCTTGACGATGAAGGCGTCGAACTTGCCGGTCTCGCGGTCGAGATGAGCGCGCACCGGCTCTTTGATCCGGTGCTGCTTCTTGGCCGCCGACGCCATCGCGTCCTCGAGGGCGGCGATCCACCGCTCGAGGTCGATGTCCTTCTCCCGCGCCACCTGGCGCAGGATTTCGTTCAAGTTCAGCTCAGCAGTCTGTGCCTGGGGCATTGGTTCTTTTTCCTATCTTCCGCGGCCGCGGCAAATCAAAGCTCGATTTCCAGCCGCGCCAGCTTCACGTTAGTCAGCGGCAGCTCCCGGACCTCGCCGGTCCTGCCGTCCTCCAGCAGCACCCGGGCGTTCTCCTCGGAGCTCCCCTCGGCGGAGCGCAGCCCGCGAAGGCGCGCCACGTCCGTCCTCTTCTTTCCGGTCTCGGGGTCCTCGTAGGTGACCCGCGCGAGGCGGCCGGCGAAACGCTCGTAGTCCTGTAGCCGGTAGAGCTGCCGGTCGAGACCGGGGGAGGAGACCTCCAGGACATAGCGGCCGGCGCCGAAGTCCAGCACGTCGAGCAGGGCAGAGACCTGCTTCGAGACGAGCTGGCAGTCCGCCAGCGTCACCCCTTCGGGCTTGTCCACGAACAACCGCAGAACACCCCCCTTGAGCTCGGCATGCACCAGCTCGCAGCCAGCCGCCTGAGCGACCTGCTCGAGCTCGGGCGTGATTTCCGCGATACGGCTGGGGGTAACGGCCATGCGTTCGTTCTTCGGCTCCTTGGTCTTCTGGTCTTTATGCCCGCCAACAAAAAAAGCGGGCTCTACGCCCACTTCTTACCGACCGTTTCCGGTCCGGGCAAGCTGGCTCACTCCATTATAGAGGAATGGGCACGTCCGTCAAGTTGCGACAGAGCAACACCTTGCCGGCTCCGGAGGGCCTCCGGCCGGCAGGAAGGACGGAGAAGCGGGCGATCCGCGTCCTCCTTGAGAACGCGGCCGGCGGGCGGTTTCTTCCCGAGGGAAGCGACCGGCTGGTTCGTGGGTTCTCCTCGATCTACTCGCCAAACAGCCTGGCCAGGATGCGAGCCCCCCAGCGGCGATCGCGGCTCGAGGGCTCTTCGTGGCGAGCCGCGAGTCCGTCGAGCTTGGCCTGCAGGGCGCTGATCTTCAGGAGGATCGCCTCAGCCGCCTCCCTGTCCCTGTCCCCTCCTCTCGCTTCGAGCTCCTGTGCCTGGCGGCGCAGGCTTTCTATAAGCCTCTGCTCGCCTTCGATCATCTCAGCGAATGTAGCCATCGGCGACGCCCTCCGAATTCGAGGACATAAGCCTAACACCTACCCTGCGGGCGGCGACATTCTGTCTCCGGATCGTTGCCGCCGATGTGCCAATTTGGCTGGATGGTTAGCCGCGTCCTGGGGCATTCTCCTCGGGAATTTGCCTGGCAAGACGTTTGCTTCTGTGAAAGTGCGAGAAGGAAATTACGAGAAGAGATTCTCGAAAGGAGATAGGACCTACATGAGTACCAATCGTAATCGGAACCTGGCGACGTTCCTGTTGGTGCTGGGCGCGGTCGTCTTCGGCATGGTCCTCGCGGGGGGCCTGCAGATGACGGTCCCCAGCCAGGCCGCCGAACAGGACCAGAATTATTCGGCGACCCGGCTCGCGGCGCAGCATGCCACGGCCACGCTCCCCAGCTTCGCCGACTTGGCGGAAGCCGTCGAGCCCGCCGTCGTCTCGATCCAGGCGGCGACCATTGAAAAGGCTCCCGCCGGCGGCCGTGGCGGCCGCGGCGGCACCGATCCGTTCGAGTTCTTCTTCGGCCCGCGCGGCCGCCGGCAGCAGCCGCAGCAGCCCCAGCAGCAGCAGCCCGACGACGAGGACGGTCCGGTCCAGGGCGCTCCGGGCCAGGAATTCCGCTCCGACGCCGGCGGCAGCGGCTTCGTCATCAGCCCCGACGGTCTGGTGGTCACCAACAACCACGTGATCGAGGGCGCCACCTCGGTCAAGGTCCACCTCGGGGACCGCGACTACACGGCCCAGGTCAAGGGCTTCGACAAGGCGACCGACCTCGCCCTGCTCAAGATCGACGCCGGCCACCCCTTGCGCTACCTCGAGCTGGGCGACAGCGACGCCATCCGGGTCGGCGACTGGGTGATGGTGATCGGCAACCCGCTCAACCTCGACCGCACGGTGACCACCGGCGTGGTCTCCGCCAAGGGGCGCTCGATCGGCATCAGCGGCGACGCCTCGTTCGAGAACTTCATCCAGACCGACGCGGCGATCAACTTCGGCAACTCGGGCGGCCCGCTGATCAACATGCAGGGGCAGGTGGTGGCGATCGCCACCGCCATCAACTACGGGGCCGAGAACATCGGCTTCGCGGTGCCGGTCAGCACGCTCAAGGAGATCCTGCCGCAGTTGCGCGAGAAGGGGCGGGTCAGCCGCGGCTACCTCGGCCTCGGCGTCCGCAACCTCGACTACACGCAGGCCCAGGCCTGGGGCCTCCCCGGCACCGACGGCGCCCTCGTGCAGTCGGTCGAGCCCAACGCTCCGGCCACGGATGCCGGCATCC
The DNA here is from genome assembly GCA_035490435.1 of Thermoanaerobaculia bacterium. Taxonomy (GTDB): domain Bacteria; phylum Acidobacteriota; class Thermoanaerobaculia; order Multivoradales; family UBA5704; genus DATARR01. Next base: position 178,623 of record DATHEF010000078.1, on the reverse strand, counting down.
AGCACGGCGACGTGATCCTCTCGGTCGACGGCCGCAAGGTCAAGCAGACCCGCGACCTGATCAACTACGTCTCGGCCCGGGGCCCCAACGCCACCGTCAAGCTCGACGTCTGGCGCGACGGCAAGACGGTGCAGAAGCAGGTCAAGCTGCGCGAGCGCCCCGCCGGCCAGGACAGCGAGGAGGACGACGCGACCCAGGCCAAGCCCGATGGGAGCCGGGGCGTCGAGTGGCTGGGCATCCAGTACCAGGATCTCAACAGCAGCCTGCGGAGCGCCCACGGCATCCCGCAGGACGTGTCCGGCGTCATCGTGACCAGCGTCGCCCCGACCAGCCCGCTCTACGAACAGTTCGTGCGGCCGGGCAGCATCATCACCGAGATCAACGGCCAGCCGATCAAGGGGGCCGGCGACTTCGAGAGCGCGATCAAGAGTGCAAAACCGGGAGCTTATCTGCGGTTCTACGCCCTGCAGTTCGATCCCCGCGGCGGACAGAAACCGATTCCGTTCTTCGCCGTGGTGCAGGCGCCGGCCGCCCGCTAGGGCCCCGTTGACCGATATTCAGGAAGTAAAGACAGTCGACAGACCGACAGACAATCTGGTGGTTGCCGGCCGGCCCGCGTGGGCCGGCCTTTTTTCTTGTTACACTCTGGTGAACCATGGCGAGACCCTCTGACAGTTTTCGTGCCTCCGTGCTGGTGGTGGACGACGAGGCCGCGATCCGCGACAGCCTCCACATGATCCTCGAATACGAGGGGTACCGGGTGGAGGAGGCGGCCAACGGCTCGCAGGCCCTCTCCAAGGTTGCCGAGCGCGCCCCCGACGCCGTCGTGCTCGACATCAAGATGCCGGAGATGGACGGCCTCGAGCTCCTGAAGGCCCTGCGCGAGCGGGGCTACGACATGCCGGTGCTGATGATCAGCGGCCACGCCGACGTCGCCACCGCCGTCGAGGCCACCCGCCGCGGCGCCTTCGATTTCTTCGAGAAGCCCCTTCAGCGCGAGCGCGTCCTCCTCTCGCTGCGGAACGCCATCGAGGCCTTCCGCCTGCAGACCGAGAACCGCACCCTGCGCCCCGATCCCGAGCAGATCATCGGCACCGCGCCGGCGGTGCGCCGGCTGCGCGAGATGATCGAGAAGGCCGCCCCCACCCCGGCGACCGTCCTGGTCACCGGCGAGAGCGGCACCGGCAAGGAGCTGGTGGCGCGGGCCATCCACCGCAACTCCGCCCGCCGCGAACGCCCGATCGTGCAGGTCAACTGCGCCGCCATCCCCGAGGAGCTGATCGAGTCCGAGCTGTTCGGCCACGAGAAGGGGAGCTTCACCGGCGCCGTGCGCAAGCAGATGGGCAAGTTCGTCGCCGCCGACGGCGGCACCATCTTCCTCGACGAGATCGGCGACATGTCCGCCCGCACGCAGGCAAAGGTCTTGCGTGTGCTCCAGAACGGGGAGGTCGAGCCAGTGGGAGCCGAACGGACGATTCAGGTGGACGTCAGGGTGGTGGCGGCGACCAACCGCAACCTGGAGGAGGACATCGTCACCGGGCGTTTCCGGGAGGACCTGTTCTATCGCCTGAACGTCATCCCGGTCCGCACGCCCGCCCTGCGCGAGCACATGGAGGACCTGCCGCTCCTGGTGGAGTACTTCGTGCGGCGCTACGCCGACCAGAACAATTACAAGGCCAAGGAGTTCACGCCCGAGGCCCTGGCCCATCTCAAGGCCCTCCCCTGGAAGGGGAACGTCCGCGAGCTCAAGAACCTGGTCGAGCGCCTGCTGATCCTCTCGCCCGGCGACAAGGTCACCCGCGAGGACGTGATCGCGACCACCGGCGGCGCCCGTCCGGAGCTCTCCACCTCGCTGCTGGCGGTGCAGACCCTGCGCGAGTTCCGCGACCTGTCGGAGCGCATGTTCCTCCTCCACAAGCTGGAGGAGAACAACTGGAACGTCACCCAGACCGCCCAGGCGATCGACACCCCACGCAGCAATCTCTACAAGAAGCTCGACCAGTATGACATCCACCGGGAGGGAGGAGCCGATCGTGAGCCGTGACCAGCAGATTTTGACGCAGATGCTCGAGGAGAGCGGCGCCCTGCGGCGCGGCCATTTCCTGCTCTCCTCGGGACTTCATTCCTCGGCGTACGTGCAGTGCGCCCTGTTGCTCGAGGACCCGCTACGGGCGCGCAAGGTGGGCAGAGACCTCGCCGAGCTGCTGCGCTCGTACCACCCCGACTCGGTGCTCGCCCCCGCGCTGGGCGGCATCATCATCGGCTACGAGGTGGCCGCCGAGCTGGGCGTCCCCTTCCGCTTCACCGAGCGCAAGGGGGAGGAGATGGGGCTGCGCCGGGGGTTCTCCCTGCGCCAGGGGGAGCGGGTGGTGATCATCGAGGACGTGGTCACGACCGGCCGCTCGACCCTGGAGACCGCCTCGCTCGCTACCGCCCGCGGCGCCCGGGTGGTGGCGATCGGCGCCATCATCGACCGCACGGCGGGGCGCGACCCGTTCGACGTCCCCTTCCGGGCGCTTCTGCAGCTCGATCTGCCGTCCTACGGGCCGGGCGAGTGCCCGGCGTGCCTTTCCGGCGCCATCCCGGCCGAGAAGCCCGGCAGCCGCCCCGGAACGGAGACCGGGGAGCAAGTCGCCTCCCTCCCCAGCTCGGACAGCGCCGCCGAGTCCAGCCTGCCGCCCGAGCGGCAGGAGAAGCGGGGAGAGTAGGGGCCTACACCTCCCCCTTCAGCGCCAGGTTAGGCTCGGTGCGGGCCGCCCGCCGTGCCGGCAGGTAGGCGGCCACGGCGGCCACCGATACCAGCACCAGAGCCACCCCGGCGTAGGTCGCCGGGTCGCTCGTGCTCACCTCGAAGAGCAGGCTGCGCAGGCCGCGGGCGGCGACGAACGCTCCGGCGAGCCCGGCGGCGGCGCCCACCAGCGCCAGGGTCATCCCCTGGCCCACCACCATCCGCAGCACCCGGTCGCGCGAGGCGCCCAGCGCCATGCGGATGCCGATCTCCTGGGTCCTCTGGCGCACGGCGTAGGCGATCACGCCGTAGATCCCCACCGCGGCGAGCACCAGAGCGATCGCCGCGAAGCCGCCGAGCAGGAGCATGTAGAAGCGGGATTGCGATGTCGCCGTCGCGACCACCTCGGTCATCGGCTGCAGGTCGTAGACGGGGAGGTCGGGGTCGAGCTCGCGCACCCTGGCCTGGACCGCCGAGACCACCGTCTGCGGGTCCGCCGTCGAGCGCAGGACGACCGACAGCGACCTCCCGGGGAACTGGTCGAAGGGCATGAACAGCTCGGGGTCGATCTGCTGCTCCATGGCGTCCTGCTTGAAATCCGCCACGATCCCCACGATCTCCCCTCCGCGCTGGATGCGGGTCCCCATGTCGATCCGCTGGCCGATCGGATTCTGGTTCGGGAAGTACCGGCGCGCGGTGGCCTCGTTGATCACCACGACCCGTGGGGCGCCGTCGCGGTCGCGCGGGGTGAACGCCCGGCCGCGCACCACCCGGATGCTCATCGCCTTGAAGTAGTCCGGCGTGGCGGCGGCCGTCCGGATCGCCTCCTCCTGGCCTGGCGGCACCGGTGGACGGCCGGCGATCCGGAAGTCGAAGACGTTGACCCTGCCGCCGAACGGCATGCCGTCGACGGTCACCCCCGTGACATCCACCCCGGGGAGGGCCGCCATCTTCTCCTGCAGCGCCCCCAGGAAGGCGCGGAGCTGCTCGCCCTTCTCGTACCGCCCCTCCGGCAGATCGAGATTGAACGTCACCACCCGCTCCGCCTTGAATCCGGGGTCCACCTTCTGGAGCTGCGAGAAGCTGCGGATCAGCAGCCCGGCCCCGGCCAGGAGGACCACCGCGAGCGCCGTCTCCGCCACCACCAGGAGGCTCCGGGCGCGGGTCCCGCCCCGCCCCTTCGAGCCCTTGGTGCCGTCCCGGATCACTCCGCTGAGATCGGTCCGGGAGGTCTGCAGGGCCGGAGCGAGGCCGAACAGGAGACCGGTCAGCAGCGAGATCCCCAGCGCGAAGAGCAGCGTGGTGGCGTCGATGCCGATCTCCGCGAGCCGGGGGATGTCCCGCGGGCCGAGGGCGATCAGCGTCTTCGTCACCCAGGCGGCGAGCGCGACCCCCAGGGCCCCGCCCGCGAGCGCCAGCACGAGGCTCTCGGTGAGGAGCTGGCGGACGATGCGGGCCCTCCCCGCGCCGAGCGCCACCCGGATCACGATCTCCCCCTCCCGCGAGGCGGCGCGGACCAGCAGCAGGTTCGCCACGTTGGCGCAGGCGATCAGCAGGACGAAGGCGACCGCGCCGAGCAGGATCAGCAGCGGCTTGCGGGTGTCGCCCAGCATCTGGTCCTGCAGCGGCTCGACCGTCATGGTCTTGAAGTAGCTCGCGTTGGCCGCCGGATACTCGGTGGAGAGCCGGCGGCCGATCACGTCCGCCTCCGTCTTCGCCTGCCGCAGCGTCGCCCCCGGCGCCAGCCGGCCGATGCCGGCGAAGTAGACCGAGCCGCGCTGCCGCAGGTCGTCGGCGGTGAACACCGCCGCCACCCAGGCGTCGGCGGTCGAGGGGAGCTGCACGCCCTTTCTGAGGATGCCGACCACGGTGTGCGGCTGGCCGTCGAGAGTGATCGAGCGTCCGACCAGGCCGGGATCGCCGCCGAAGCGCCGCCGCCAGAGCTTCTCCGAGATCACCGTCACGCGGGGCGCGGACTCCAGATCCTCCCCCGGCGCGAAGGTGCGGCCGGCGAGCGGCCGGATGCCCACCACCTTGAAATAATTGGCGCTCACCCAGGCGGCTGGCAGCCGCTCGGGCTCGCCGCCGCCGCTGAGGTTGAGGGTGCCGCCCCAGAGCGCGGCGGTGTCCTCGACCGCACGGCTCGCCGCTTTCCAGTCGATGAAGTTGGGGACGGAGAAGGCGCCCACCCGCTTCCCCTCGGCGGTCACGAAGAGCGGGCGGACGAGGCGCTCCGGCGCCCGGAAGGGGAGGGGGCGCAGCACCACGCCGTAGACCACGCTGAAAATGGCGGTGGTGGCGCCGATGCCGAGCGCCAGCGTCAGCGCCGCCACCAGGGTGAAGCCGGGGCTCTTCCAGAGCTGCCGGCCGGCGAACCGGAGATCCTGCCCGAGCTCGCCGAGCCTCTCCATCCACTTCATCTGTCGCTCCTTGCTGGCGTCGGTCGCGCAGCAGTAATTCCGGGTTTCCTCGAGATCGCCGAAGCGCCTGCGCGCCTCCACCCGCGCCTCTTCCGGGAGCCAGCCGGCGTCGATCAGCTCGGCGGTCACCATCTCCAGGTGGAAGCGGAGCTCCTCCTCGACGTCCGCCGCCACCTGGGTGGCGGTGCGCCGGGGGAACTGGAAGGAACGCCGGCGGGGCATGGATCAGGCGGTCTCCAGCACCTTGGAGACGGCTTCGACGTAGGTGCGCCACGTCGACAGCTCCGCCTGCAGCGCCTGCCGCCCCTCGCCGGTCAACTGGTAGAACTTGGCCCGGCGGTTGTTCTCCGAGAGCCCCCACTCGGCCGCGATCCACCCCTTGCGCTCCAGGCGGTGCAGGGCTTGGTAGAGGGCGGCGTCCTCGAGGCCGAGCGCGCCGTCGCTGCGCTGGCGGATCGAGCGCGAGATGTCGTAGCCGTGCTGAGCGCCCCAAGAGAGCGTCTTCAGGATCAGGACCGCGACGGTCCCTTGCATCAGTTCGAGAGATGTCTTGGGCATTGGGTTCGTTCCCTCATGATGTGAGGGGAGTATGGAGGAGCGCGAGCGGGCTGTAAAGCCCCCTCATGGTGTGAGGGGAGCCGGTTCCGGCCTCCCTACGCCTCGCCGCGCAGGGCCAGGTTCGGCTCGGTCCGTGCGGCGCGCCGCGCCGGCAGGTAGGAGGCGGCGGCCGCCACCAGCACGAGCACCAGGGCGACGCCGAGATAGGTCAGCGGATCGCTGGCGCTCACCTCGAACAGGAGGCTGCGCAGGGCCCGGGCGGCGACCAGGGCGCCGGCGATGCCGCCGGCGGCGCCGGCCAGCGCCAGCGTCAGCCCCTGGCCGACCACCATCCGCAGCACCTTCGCGCGCGAGGCGCCGAGCGCCATCCGGATGCCGATCTCCTGCGTCCGCTGGCGGACGGCATAGGCGATCACCCCGTAGATGCCGATGGCGGCCAGCGCCAGCGAGATGCCGGCGAAGCCGCCGAGCAGGAGCATGTAGAACCGGGACTGCGAGGTCGAGCCCGCTACCAGATCGGCCACCGGCTGCAGCCCGAAGACGGGCAGGTCGGGGTCCAGCTCGCGCATCCGCGCCCTGGCGGCGCCGGCCAGGAGCTGGGGATCCCCGTCCGAGCGCAGGACGACCGAGAGCGACTCCTTGGGCACCTGATCGTAGGCCAGGAACACCTGGGGCTCGATCTGCCGGGCCAGGGCGTCCTGCTTGAAATCGCTCACCACGCCCACGACCTCGCCGCTCCGGGGCACCTTGGTGGCGAGGACGAGCCGCTGGCCGAGCGCCTCCCCGGCGGGGAAGAACCGGCGCACCGCCGTCTGATTGAGGATCACCGCCTGCGGAGCGCCGTCGCGGTCCTGGGCGGTGAACCCCCGGCCGCGCACGATCGGGATGCCCAGGGCTCGGAAGTAGTCCGGCGTGGCCACGGCGACCCGCATCACGTCCTCCTTGCCGGGAGGCGCGGGCGGCCGCCCCACGACGGCGAAGGTGATCTCGTTGAGGTTCCCCTGGAACGGCATCCCGTAGGTCGTCGCCCCCACCGCGCTCACTCCGGGCAGCCGTCCCATCTTCTCCAGCAGCGCCGCCATGAACGCCCGTAGCTTCGCCTCGTCGGGGTACTTGCCCGGCGGCAGCTCGAGGTTGAAGGTCACCGCGTGTTGTGTCTCGAACCCTGGGTTCACCTCCTGAAGGCGGCTGAAGCTGCGGATCAGCAGTCCCGCTCCGGCCAGGAGAACCACGGCGAGCGCCGTCTCCACGACCACCAGGGCGCTCCGCGCCGCGCCGCCCCCCTTCGAGCCGCGGGTGCCTTCGCGGATCGCCCCGCTGAGGTCGGTCCTGGACGCCTGGAGGGCCGGGGCGAGGCCGAACAGCACGCCGGTCAGCAGGGAGGTGCCAAGCGCGAAGAGCAGCGCGGCGCTATCCAGGCCGATCTCCTGGAGCCTGGGGATCCCCCGGGGAGCCAGGGCCACGAGCGCCCGGGTGATCCAGGCGGCGAGCGCCACGCCGGCGACCCCGCCGGCGGCCGCCAGCATCAGGCTCTCCGTCAGCAACTGGCGGACGATGCGGGCTCTTCCCGCTCCGAGGGCCGCCCGGATCACGATCTCGCTCTCCCGGGCGGCGGCGCGCACCAGCAGCAGGTTCGCCACGTTGGCGCAGGCGATCAGCAGGACGAAGCCGACCGCTGCGAGGAGGATCAGCAGCGGCTTGCGGGTGTCCCCCACCAGTTGCTCCCGCAGCGGCTTCACCGTCAGGCTGTCCGCGAAGCCCGCGTTCGCGTCCGGGTACTGGGCGGCGAGCCGGCGGCCGATCAGGCCCGCCTCCGCCTGGGCCCGCTCCAGGGTTACCCCCGGCGCGAGGCGGGCGACGCCGCCGAGGGTGGCCGCCCCCCGCCGGCCCATCTGCGCCGGCGAGAACACCAGCGGCACCCAGACGTCGACGCCGGTGGGGAGCTGGGTGCCCCGCGCCAGGATGCCGACCACCGTGTGCGGCTCGCCGTTGAGAGTGAGGGAGCGCCCGACCAGGCCGCGGCCGGCGCCGTAGCGCCGCCGCCAGAAGTCCTCGGAGATCACCGCCACGCCCGCGTTTCCGGGCCGGTCCTCCCCGTCCTGGAAGGTCCGTCCGGTCAGCGGCCGGACCCCGAGCACCCGGAAGAAGCTGGCGCTGACCCGGGCTCCCCGCAGCCGTTCCGGCTCCGCCTGCTCGCCGCTCAGGTTCAGCGTGGTGCCCTGCACGGCCGCCGCGCCGGAGATCGTCCGGCTCGCGGCGCGCCAGTCGAGGAAGTTGGCGGGGGAGAAGAGGGGTTGCGCCACCCCTTGCGCGTTGACGCTGAAGGGGCGGACCAGGCGCTCCGGCGCCGCGAAGGGGAGAGCGCGCAGCACGACGCCGTAGACGACGCTGAAGATGGCGGTCGTGGCGCCGATGCCGAGCGCCAGCGTCAGCACCGCCACCAGGGTGAAGCCGGGATTCTTCCAGAGCTGCCGCCCGGCAAACCGGAGATCCTGCCCCAGCTCCCCGAGCCTGTCTGCCAGGTTCATCGATGGAGGATAGGAAGGTGGGGGCGGCTTGTAAAGGTCTTACCCCTTCTTCCCCTTCAGCTCCGCCAACGAACACAACAGCCGCGGCTTCTTCGGGTCCCGCAGGTCGAGCAGGTCCCAGGGGATGCTGAGCGGCTTCCTGCGGATCGGCCAGCCGAGGAGACGCTTGGCGGAGATCCCGAGGCGGCTCATCATCGCGGCCGTGCCGAGCAGGTACTCCGTCACCACGCAGTCCTCCCCATCGGGCTCGGCGCGCACGGCGAAGATCCTCCCCGCCTTCTTCCCTTCAGGGTCCCGCACCACGCGGCCGAGCAGCAGCTCGAGGTGAACCGTCTTCAATTCGCCTTCCCCTTGAGCCCGCGCGGGATATGGGCGATCACGTGGTCGCGCAGCCAGTGCTCCCAGGCGAAGGCGGGGGTCTCGGCCGCCTTGACGTCGAGCTTCACCTGGTAGGGGACGATCTCCTGAACCGCCGCCCAGGGCACGCGATAGCGCCCAGTCTTCTGCACGCCGATCCTGCGACGGAGCGCGTCCACCCAGCTCTCGACCCGCGGATGGATGCACCGCGCCAGGACGGCGGAGCCCATCTCGAGGTGATCTACCCGTGGCGGCTTCCCCTCACGCAGCTCCAGCACGAGGCCGTCGACCCGCCCCATCTTGGTCTCGTCGCGATCGACCACCTGCTTGTCGAGGAGATCGCGGGCCAGCTCCAGCTCATCCGGCAGCTTCTTCTTCATCAGCCCCCCAGGAACATCAACGGGATCGAGACGACGGCGAGGACGATCGCGACCACCAGGGTCAGGATGGTGATGGCGTTCGAGATCCAGCCGTTGGCGTGCTTGCCCAGCAGCTTGCGGTCGTTCATCAGCAGCAGGAAGGGGAGGGCGACGAACGGCAGCACGAGCGCGTTGATCGCCATCGAGAACAGGGTCAGCTTCAGCGGATCGACGCCGAACAGGATGAGCAGCGCCGCCGCCAGGATCGCGCCGGTGTAGGTCAGGCAAAAGCGGGCGTCCTCCCGCGGATCGAGGTTCTCCCCCCAGTTCCAGCCGAACGTCTGGGCGCTGGTGTACGCCATCGCCAGCGAGAGCTCGACCGCCGCTCCCACGCAGGCGATCCCCATCGAGACCGCGAACAGGGCGAACCCCCAGAAGGGGAAGACCTGCGTCAGCATCAGGGCGGCCTGGTGGTAGTCGTCCACCTGGATGCCGCGCGGGGCGAGCACCATGGCGGCCACGACGATGGCCGCCACCGAGATGATGCTGCCGAAGCCCATGCCGATCACCGCCACCCCGCGGTTGACGGCGACGTAGGACTCGTCCCATTCGTCCTCGACCGCTCCCGAGGAGTAGAAGTAGAAGAGATAGGGGGAGATTATCGCCCCCAGCAGGCCGACGGCGATGTACCCGTAGCGCGCCGGCTCGTGGTGGGGGAGGGTCGGCAGCATCCCGGCCAGGACCTGACCCATCGGCGGGTGGTAGCGCCAGGCCGCCACCACGAACGCCAGGGTGATCAGGCCGAGCAGCGACGTGCTGTTCTCGATCGCGCTGAAGGTCGACCGCCAGAGAAAGAGCCAGACCAGGGCCGCCACGGGGAGCGCCCAGAGCGAGACCGGCAGCCCGGTCAGCAGGTGGAGGGCGAAGCAGATGCCGCCGATCTCAGCGCCGAGGGTAAGGAAGTGGATGAGCGTCAGGACGACGAACGGCACGAGCCAGGAGGTGAAGCCGAACTGCTGGCGGATGGCGTCCGGCAGGGCCTGGCGGGTGACGGCGGCGAAGCGGCCGGACATCTCGACCAGGAAGACCACCAGGATCGTCCCGAGAGCGAGGGCCCAGAGGAGCTGGTAGCGGAAGATGGCCCCGGCCTGGGCGCTGGTCGCGATCGCCCCGACGTCGAAAAAGCCGCCGACGCTGGTGAGGATGCCGAGCGCGAGGGTCGCCGCCTTCTTCATGCTCATGGCGCCCGGCCTTTCTGCCCCGACCGCCACGCCGCGAGCTCACCCTCGAGCGCGGCCAGCCGGGCGACCTGCCGCGCCGCCGCCGGCCGGTCGCCCGCCTCGACGGCCCGCTCGAGGCCGGAGCCGGCGGCCCGAGCCGCGGTCATCAGGCGCTGGAGGGGGAGTCGCACCTCGGGGGGGACCGGGGATTTCCCCGCCTCCTCCGCCACGGCGCCGAGCTCGTCGACGGCTTTGCCGGCGGTCGCCTTCACGAACGAGGCCGGAACGCTGTTGGCGTTCCACCGCTCGCCGGTCATCCGCAGGGTGGCGATCCAGGAGGCCGCCGGCTTGGTGGCGTCGAGCAGCTTTTCCTGGGGGGATTTCGACGCGCAGGCGAGGCAGAGGGTAGCGGCCAGCGCGAGGGCGCCAAAGAGGGGTGCTCCTTGAGAGATAGAGCTCCGCATCGCGAAAACCCAACCGGCGGCCTGCATGCTGCTATACGTCTGTAGAAGCAAACGCCGGGCCAGGGAAGCGTCTGTAGGGGCGGCCCTATGTGGCCGCCCTGCCTGGCAGGAGGAGGTTGTTGAATCGAAGGTAGGGGAATTGAGGGAAGGGAAAGGGCGCCCACACAGGGGCGCCCCTACAGAATCGGGCTCAGCGCGCCGTTCGGGTCGTTCTTGACGCCGCGGTGGTGCGGGCCGGAGCCTTGGCGATCCGGGTTACGGCTCTCTTCGCCTTGTGCCGGCTCACAGTGGCACGGGCGCGAGAGGAAGAGTGGCGCGTGAGCGAGGAGACCCGGGAGGACGCGCGGAGCGGGCGCCGGCCCACGGAAGCGGTGCGATAGGAGGCACGGAGCAGGCTCGGGGCCGCGGAGGCGGCGTAGGAGTAGACGAAGGTGCCGCCCTTGATGGTGTCGATCACCGCCGGGGCGTCCGTCTGGGCGAGCGCCGGGCAGCCCCAGCTCCGGCCGATCATGCCGAACTGCCGGGCGTGGTCGTCGCTGACGTACCAGGCGCCGTGCATCACGATGTGCCGCATCTCGGCCAGATCGTTGACGCCCGGGTCCAGACCCCGGAGCTTGAGCGAGTAACCGTTGCCCCCCTCGTAGGTGTCGCCGGTCAGGAACAGGCCGAGGCTCGTGGCGCGGCTGTCGTTGACGTTGGAGAAGTGGCTGGCGTACTTGTCGCCGCTGCCGGCGCCATGGGCCACCAGCCCGTGGTACAGCACCTTTCCCTGCTCGAGGTCGAGCACCCAGATCCGCGGCTGGGTCGAGGGGAGGGAGTAGTCGATGACCGTCAGCCGGTCGTCCCTGCCGGAGATGCCGCGGGCGCGAGCGGAGGAGACCGCGTCGAGCGCCATCCTGAGGACCTTCGGGGAGAGCCCCTGGGCTTTCCTGGAGCTGGAGAAGACCGCCGGCACCGCGGTTGCATTGGATTCAGGCGCCACGGCGGCCACCGGAGCCACGGCGGGCGTCGGCTGCGGGACGGTCTGAGCGGTGGAAGTCTGCGGAGCGTTGACGGAGTAGAGGCCGGCGAGGGCCAGGACCAGCAGGGCGGAGGGGAGGCGGAGCGCTTTCCCGAGAGCGATCGAAGTGTCGACAGAGGTTGGCTTTCCCATCATCTCGCGAGTATTCCTCCAGATGTAGAACGCCTTGTCTCGCAAGACGCTGTGGGCCGTTCAGGGGTCGTCTGCTTCAGAGTGTACAACCCTTTCCGGCAGAAGAGAATTCCGATGGCCCGTTACCCGCCCGGTACACTTTTCAATTCCAGGTCGGGAATATAGCAGAGAGTGGATATTTTTGACAAGCGGCAGGCCGGCGGTCAAGGCCGCCCGTTCAGGGGCCCCATGGCGCGGCCGGAATCCGGCGTCTCCAGCAGCATAACCAACGGCACGCGGTCCGGCCAGGCAGCCCGGAGCAGGCCGTAGCCGATCCCCGCGAGGCCGACCATGAGCCCGGGGCTCTCGGTCCTGGTGCTGGTGCCGCAACGGGGCCCGCCGTCCTCGATCCGCGTCAGGATACGGGCGGCCAGACGGCAGGCCTCGGCGGTCAGCTCCGCGTCCTCCAGCACCCGGCCGGCCTCCCGGATGAGCTCGAGGTTGCCCAGGTCGCCATGGCAGAGGGAGTGGTTGAAGCCGAACCCTTCCGCCAGGGTGGACCGTACCGCGGCCCGGATCTCGGAGCGCATCTCCGGATCGTCGAGACAGGGCAGCAGGCTGATCCGCCCGAGCCCGATGCCCGGCGCCCCGTGGCACCACGCGTTCAGGAACCCCCCTCCCGCGGAGGCCTGGTGTCCCTCCCGCAGGTCGGGCCAGTTGTTGCGTTCGGGATCGAACCAGCTCCGCTCGTAGTGGAGGGCACCGCGCGCGGCGTCGCGGAACCGCTCCTGGCCGCTGACGCAGGCGAGCTGGGCGAGGGCCCAGGCGATGCCGGCCGTGCCGTGGCTGAAACCGGTGAGCGGCCGCCCGCCCAGGCTCTTGTCGGAAGGCCAGCCATGGCCGCGCTCGTCGACGACGGCGCAGTCGAGAAGGCGCTCGCCGCACCGGACCGCGACCTCCAGGACCACCCGGGAGGGGCGATGGCGGTGGAGGGCCAGGAGGGCGGCCAGAGCCCCCGCGGAGCCGGCGATCAGGTCGAAGGCTTCGTCGTTCTCGACAGCGGGCATCCTCGCCGCCAGCTCCTCCGCCTCGGCGAGCAAGCCGGGCTCCTCCCACAGGAGGCCCAGGTGCGTAAAGGTATAGACGAGCCCGCCCCAGCCGCTGAAGGCGCCGATCTGGACCAGCGCCGCCGGGTCGGCCGCGAGCCGCCGCCGGGCCGTGCCAAGGGCGAGCCGTGCCAGGCGGTCATACCGCTCTTCTCCCGAGAGGCGCCCGAGGTGGGCGAGGAAGAGGGCGACGCCGGGAAGACCGTTGTAGAGGCTGACCGGCATGGGCTCCAGGAGCCAGCCATCGGGCCGCAGGTCGAGATGGAACCAGCTCACCAGCTCGCCCTGCTCGATGGCCAGCCGCGACAGGCGGTCGCCGATCCGCCGGGCGGCGGCCAGGAAGCGCTCGGGGCCGGCGGCGGTCCCGGCCTCCGGCAAGCTGGCGGCCGGCCAGGCCCAGCGCTCGTCGAGAGAGCGGGTAGCCTCGATGGCGGCCCGCACGAGCCAGCCCTGCCGTTCCAGGTCCGCCTCGTCCATCGTCCGCAGCCGGGCATGGACGAGGTCCAATCCTGGCGTGGCGAAGAAACCCTCGATCGTCCGCCCTCCCGGATGGAGCAGGTCGGTCGAGGTGGGCAGGGTTTCGAAGCGGGGGACGTCCCCGGCGGCCATGTCCTCCCGCTCGGCCCGCAACGCCCGCCGTAGCGGCGGGTAGGTCGCCGCGTCCAGCCAGAGCCGGTCGTGAAGCCGGTCGCGGTCAAGAGCGTTTTGCAGGTAGTCGGGATGATTGCCGACGTGAAGCAGGTGGGCGTACACGCTGGTGCCGCGTAGCAGGGCCCGGATCGGCAGCCCAGCGAACGGAGACAGCGGTCCCCCAGGGGCGAGGAGCTCTTCGCGGTGGCGGATCAGCAGCCGGTACATCGAGCGGAAGCCGTGCTGGACGCTCTCGCCATACTCCCACAGCGGCAGCGGCTCGCCGCGCAGGGTGGGGACGTTGGGGCCGGCCGCCATCCGGGTCTCCTGGCGGGCCCAGCGCATGCGGTCCGTCCCGTCGTCGGCCATGCGCCGGACCTCGAGCGTCTGGCCGCCGGCCCCTCCCATGCCGCTCAGATCGAGCCCCCCCTGCTCGGCGGTGGCCCAGAACCGCCGGGGGAGCAGACCGCTGTTGAGCACCGTATGGGCGGTGGGCAGGTATCCGGGGCCGCTGGCGGCCGGTTCGGCGAGAGCCGGCTGGAACAGGGTCTCGAGGTCGATGGGGACCGGATGCTCCCCCTCGGCGATCAGGTTCTCGTGATGAAAGTCGGTCGCCTCCAGGGCATAGAACAGGGCGGCCCAGGCCCCCTGCCGCTCGTGGAAGCGCGCCGCCTCCTCCGCCGTCTCGCAGGGGCGGGCGGCGACGTGCTCCACCCATCCGTACTCGCCGCGATGGTCGCCGCGGTCGAGGATTGCGAGACGGCGGAGGGGCGGATCGCACCCCCGCTCGCCGAGCCAGGCGACGAGCGTCTGGAAGTGGACGTCGACGGCCAGTGATTTTGGCTTATAGACGGCCTGGAGCCCTGAGGCGAAGGAGAGGACGGCCACGGAGCGCCCGCCGGTGTGGCGGTCGCTGAGCCCGGTCGATACGGCGGCCAGGGGGCCCGGATCCGAGCCGGCGCCGAGCCGGCGGACGATCTCTTCCCGGTCCGCCGCGAAGCGTTCCATCATCTCCAGGCTCGTCTCCGCCCACTGGCCGGCATGGCGGCAGGCGTCGCGGGCCAGGACCGGATAGCGCCGCAGGATTTCCAGGGCGCTGGCGGGCTGGCGCAGCGCTTCGACGAAGCTCCGGAACCGTTCCTCCGGGGTCTCCCCCTGCAGCCTTCCTTCGAGGCGGCTGGCGTGAAGCTCCAGGGCGAGGGCTCTCTCGCTCGCCCAGCGGAGCCGCCGGATCAGGGTCGCCAGGAGGGCCGCGGCAAGGTCTTCCGGAGCGCAGAGCCCCGGCGCCCCGGCCGCGAGCCGCCGCAGCCCCGCCAGAACGCGGGCATGGGCCTCCGCGATCAGGGGGCGCAGCAGTTCGAGGATGCCGAGGCCGCCGTCCTCGAAGCCGGCGGGGAGGGGAGGGCTGGCCTGGGAGAAGGTCCGCGCCAGAAGCCGCAGCCAGTCGGGGGGGCCGGCCGCGCGCTGGCGCAAGTCCGCGGCAGAAGCGGCGAGGACGCGCAGGAAACGGTCCGGCGTCAGTCCGTCGAGGGCCAGGCGCCGGGCGAAGAGCCGGTCGTCGAGCAGCTCCGACTCGCTCCGCCACCGGCTCGCCTTGCGCGCCGCGCGCTCGATCTGCTCTGGAGGTAGGGCCGCATCGGCGTCAGGGCCCAGGAGAGCCGCGCGTTCCGCGAGCGTCAGGGCCTCGAACCATTCAGGGGCCGCGAAGATCTCGTGCATCAATTCCGTAGGCGCCTCTCTCGAAGGATGGCCTGGGGCGGGCGGACCCGGAGGCCCGCCCGCTCGTTCAGGGAGTCAGAGGACGCCGATCTACGGGCACTGCTGACCGGGCTTGACGCAGGAATCCACGAAGGTCGTCCCGCCGCAGAGACGGAGGGTCACCGCGCCGCTGACGCTACGCAGGGCGGAGTCGTCCACCGTCGCCATTCCAGCGGGATTCTCAGGCAGGGCGGACCGCTCCTGCTCGGTGAGGCTGTCGCGGTACTCCTCGTCACGCCAGGCACGGATCACGTCGATTTTCTTCATCTGCATTCTCCTTGCAACCGGTTATGGGATCACGGTAGACCGCTACTTCCGGGCGGCAGATCCCTTTCTCCGCCCGGTGGTCTTAAATATAGCAGATATTGCATATTTGCGACCAATCGTCGGATCCCTGGCGGGGTGGCCCGTTGAACAGTGGCGGCTAAGGACGGGAATACAGCGCCTCGTGGTGCGGCCGCCCCTCGCGGACGGAGCGCAGGCTGCCGGCGTCGAGCATCCGGCGCAGGACGATCGAGACCAGCCGCGCCGGCACCGGGCGCCGCAGCCTCTCCCGGTAGCGCCGGTTGAGCTCCGCCGTGACCGCGGTGGTCCCGAACGGCTCGCCGGCGGGCATGCCTTCGAGGACCCGCGCCACCATGCGGGGGAGCTTCAGCCGACGCCCGGCGTCCGGGTCGGGCCCCAGGAACGGGGCGCTGGGCGGGGTGGGGCGGCTGGCGAGCTCGACGGCGGTCGCCGTGGCCGCCTTCAGGGCCTCGAGATTCCGCGTCAGCGCCTCCAACTCGGCGGCGTGGGCGGTCCTCTGCTCGCGGAAGACCGCCTCCTGCCGGGCGGCGACCGCCTCCCGCTCGCGGTGAAACGCGATCCGCGCCTCCAGGCTCGCCATAATCTGCTGCAAAGAGAGCTCCGCGCTCATCAAATCTCCCTCTATATGATGCGAGTACCGAGTTGGGCGCATCATAGCACCGAGGTTTTGCTGCGAATAGAGAGAGGGCGACCTGCCGGATGCTGTGGGCGGAGTAGGCGCCAGCTTATTCTGATGTGAATTCATGGAGGCTTGCTGCGACCCCTCAGTGGGCCGGCGCTGCCCACTGAGGGGATGATGCGGCCCCTTTTGATTTCGTGCCATACCTCTCGGTGCCTGATGCGAAATCTGCTTGGTACGCATCAAAAGAGTAGAGGGGTGATTCGGGTCCCGAGAGGGACGCAGCAGAAATCATGAATTGTGCATCAGGGATCTTGAGAGTCGCATCATCCCTGGAGAGGGGCGGCAGCACCCCAGGAGGGGACGCATCAAAGATAAGTGGGGGGACGGTGGGGGGAACGAATTTCGCAGCAGGGAACGGGGGTTTTACGACGCCGTATGGATGCGGCCGCCGGCGTGTTCGCCGGGCTCCGTGCCATGTTCCCGCAGGTAGAGGTTGACGACGTCCAGGGCGGCGCCGTCGGCCTTCATCTGGCCGTCGTCGAGCCAGATGCAGCGGGTGCAGTTCTTGAGGATCGCCTGGGTGGCGTGGGAGACGATGAGCACCGTGGCGCCGGAGTCGTGGAAGCTGCGGATCCGCTCCTCGCAACGGTTGGTGAAGGTGACGTCCCCCACCGAGAGCACCTCGTCGAGGATCAGGATGTCCGGCACCCAGGCGGTGGCGATCGAGAAGCCGAGGCGGGCCTGCATGCCGGAGGAGTAGTTGCGCAGGGGGGAGCGGATGAAGTCCCCGAGGCCGCTGAAGTCGACGATCTCGTCGACCTTCGCCTGGATCTCCCGCTTGCTGTGGCCGAGCAGGAGCGCGTTCAGGAAGACGTTCTCGAGACCGGTCAGCTCGTAGTCGAAGCCGCTGCCGAGCTCCAGGATGGGGGCGATCCGGCCGTTGATCTGGGCGCTCCCCCGGGTGGGCTTGAGGACCCTGGAGATCACCTTGAGCAGCGTGCTCTTGCCGGCGCCGTTGCGCCCGACGATCCCCAGCGTCTCGCCGCGCCGCACGGTGAGGTCGATGTCGCGCAGTGCCCAGAGCTGCTCGTAGGCGAGCGAGCCGCGCAGGAAGTGGATGGCGTACTCCTTGAGCGAGGGGACCCGCTGCTTGGCCAGCCGGTAACAGAGGGAGATCGTCTCCAGGCGGATGCTGAGGTCGTCTGCCATCAGATATTCAGAAGGATCAGATAAGTATCAGATATAGAAGGGGATGCGGTCGCTGCTGCGGCGGAAGGCCCAGGCGCCGATCAGGAGCGCCGCCAGCGCGATGCAGAAGCAGACGCTCAGATGGGTCAGCGGGGGCACCTTGCCGCGGAAGATCGGATCGCGGAAGACCTCGAGGATCGACCGCACCGGGTTGAAGCGGACCAGCGGCAGGTAGGGGGAGTGCTCGAGGATCTTCATCGGATAGAAGATCGGCGTCAGGTACATGAGGATCGAGAGCAGCACGCCGATCATCTCCACGACGTCGCTGAAGAAGACCGCGAGCGGGGAGAGCAGCAGCCCGGCGCCGAGGGTGAACAGCGCGGCGAGCAGGATCGACACCGGCAAGAAGAGCAGGGCGGGCGTCATCGGATGGTGCGTGAACAGCAGGATGAGCATCAGCGGCACCAGCGCCAGGACGAGGTTGATGACCCCCGAGATCACGGTCGCCAGGGGGAAGACCTCCTTCGGCACCGGCAGCTTGCGCAGGATCGGCGAGTTCCCCTTCAGGCTGTTCATCGAGGCGACGATGCTCTGGCTGAAGAAGTTCCAGAACATGATGCCGGAGAGGGCGTAGACCGGGTAGTTGTTGGTGCCCTCCTCGAGCTCCATGCGGAAGAGGGAGCTGAAGACCACCTGTAAGACCAGCATGGTCAACAGCGGCTGCAGCATGGTCCAGGTGAAGCCGATGGCCGAGCGCCGGTAACGGACTTTCAGCTCGCGGGCCACGAGGGCGAAGATAAGGTCGCGGTAGCGGTAGATTTCTCGCATAGGGGTTCGTCCAGAGGACCGGACGGCTTTCTACACTCTATGGGGGCGGATGGCAAGCGGCGAGGGCCGCCAGCGCCTCCCGCGCCACGCCGTCGTCCCGCCGCCACGCCGCGCGCGTCGCGGCCCGCGCGAACGGTCCGGCGATCCCGTGGGCGGCGAGGCGCAGGCGGGCGCCGGCGCGCAGCGCGGTCTCGGCCCGGGCCGCCCAGGCCGCGCCATGCTGCTTGCGGGCCCAGCGCAGGAGGTCGCTCCAGAGCAGCTCCAGGTGCTGATTCCGGCGGGCGCCGGCGTCGCGGCCGATCGTCGCGCCATGATGATGGAGCACCCGGAGCTCCGGCCGCACCTGCACCCACCAGCCGGCCCGGCGGACGCGCACGCAAAAGTCGAGGTCCTGGGCATAGAAGCGGAATCCCTCGTCGAGCGGGCCCGCCGCCAGCCAGACCTTGCGCCGGAACGCCATCGCCGCTCCGGTCACCCAGTCGACGGTGCGCGGCCCGGCGGTGTCGAGAGGCTTGGCCCGCCGGTAGAGCGGCAGCCTGGCGAGCAGCGCGGGGAGGCCGCTCGACAGGGCGAAGAACCAGGCCAGCGACGGCTGCCGGCCGCCGCTCCATTGCGGCGAGCCGTCGGGATAGTGGAGCAGGGCACCCACGATCCCCAGCCAGCGCTGGCGCGCGAAGCTGCCGGCCAGCCCTGCGAGACCTCCGGGAAGGACCTCGGTGTCGCTGTTGAGGAGCAGGAGGAGCTCCCCTTCCGCCCGTGCCAGGCCGCGGTTGGCCGAACCGGTGAAGCGGGCCGGCTCCTCGTTGCGCAGCACGACCACCTCCGGATACCGCTCCCGCACCGCCGCCGCGGTGCCGTCCCGGCTCGCGTCGTCCACCAGGATCACCTCCATCCCCGGCAGCGGTGAGGCGAAGAGCGAATCCAGGCAGCGCAGGGTCAGCTCCCGGGTGTCGTGCGTCGGGATGACGATCGAAAGGGGAGGTGCGGGCATGCCGCGGGAATTCTAGAGGTTCACCCAGGCCGATGACGAATCTGGTCCCGATCTCCCCTCCCGACGGCACCTATAGAGGCGGGCAGATAGATGGGAAAACGCCGGAACGCGGCACAGTGTACAAGGGGGTACTGTCTTGGCGATCAAGACCATCACGTATGACGAGATCCGGCGCCTGGTCCGGTTGGAAGATGCCATCGAGCCGGTCCGTCAGGCGTTCAAGAGCTATTCGCAGGGCCGGGCCAACATCCCGCCCGTCCAGCACCTGGAGATGCCGAGCCGCAAGGAAGGGGCCCTGCACATCAAGACGGGGCACGTCGAGCCGTTCGACTTCTGCCTGGTCAAAGTCGCTTCCACCTTCCCGGAGAACACCCGGCGGACACCGCCGAGCCCGTCGATCAACGGGGTGATCGTGATCTTCAGCGCCCTCGACGGCGAGCCGCTCGCGGTGATCGAGGACCGGGCGTGGATCACCCAGCTCCGCACCGCTGCCGCCGGCGCCGTGGCCGCCGAGGCGCTCGCCCGGCCGGACTCCGAGATCCTGGGGATCTACGGCTCGGGGGCGCAGGCGCGCCTGCAGACCGACGCCGTCCTCCACGCCTGCCCCGGCATCCGCAAGGTGCTGGTCTGGGGGCGCACTCCCGGCCACGTGCGGCGGTTCGCCGAGGGGCTGCGGGCCAGCCGCCCCGACCTCACGGTAGAGGCGAAGAGCCATGCCGAGGAGGTGGCCCGCTCCGCGGATATCGTGGTGACCGCCACCTACGCCAACGAGCCCATCGTGCGCGGCGAGTGGCTGCCCGAGGGGGTGCTGGTCATCGGCATGGGGGCGGACTCGATCTTCAAGCGCGAGCTCGATCCTGAGACCATCCTCAGGGCCGACAAGGTCTACGTCGACAGCCGTTCACAGAACGAGATCCTGGCCGAGATCGGCCATGGGATCCGCGACGGGCTGTTCGACGCCGACCGCATCGACGCCGAGATCGGCGATGTGCTGATCGCAGCGGACCAGGGGCGGCCGGGCCGCGCGTCGGACCGCGAGCGCATCGTCTGCAAGCTGACCGGCGTCGCCGTGCAGGAGATCTTCGTCTGCGACTACGTGCTGCGGGCGTTCGGAGTGGTGGCGCGCGATCCCCTGATGGCCGGGGTGGCCATGGGGGCCGCGTCGTAGGCGGACCGGCTTAGCAGGCCGGCTCAGAAGGTGTCGCTGGTCGAGACCAGCCACTGCATGCGCTGGATCGAGGGGTCGCCGTCCAGCGGAAAGGCGAGATCGAGGTGGACCATCGAGCCGCGCGAGGAGCGGCTGGAGCCGATCCGCAGGCCGAGGCCGATGTCCTTGAGCAGCTTGCGGTCGGCGGCCACCTTGCCATCGCCGTCCTCGAACCAGGCCGAGCCGGCGTCGAAGAAGGCGGCGGCCCCGAAGTGCACGAGGTGGAAGAGCTCGCGGCCGCTGAAGAACCGCTGCTCGAGGGTGAGCAGCAGGCGGTGATCCCCCTGCAGGTAGCGCAGGGGGTAGCCGCGCAGTCCGGTGTCCCCTCCAAGCAGGAGCTGGCGCTCGGGGTCGAGCTCGTGGCTGACGTCGCCGCCGATGGCGGCGTAGAAGAGGTTGTCGCCGAAGTCGCGGAGGTAGTACCGGACGCTCCCCCCGATCAGCAGGTTTTCCGTGCCGCCGTTGCCGAAGCGGCCGCCCCCCTGGAGCGAGGTCAGGATGAGCTGCCGCGGGCTCGGCCGCCAGCCGATGCCGGCGCCGAGGTCGGTGACGAAGCTGTTCAGGGTCCCGCCCCAGGCGGTCGAGGAGTAGCCGAGCCGGAGATGGAGCTGCCGGCCGACGTTGACGTCCTCGGTCCTCTGGATGCGGTCGAGGTCGCGCTCGGTGAAGTAGCTGTCCTGCAGGTATTCGTAGCCGATCCAGGGGTAGGCCAGCGTGCGGTCCCCCGGCAGCAGGGTCGGAGAATCGTAGCCCGCCGCGGGTGAGAAGCGGTCGCGCTCGACGCTGAAGCCGGCGAGCCAGCGGTGGGTGCTGCGGTTCTCGAGCCCCGGGGAGAAGCCGGCGTAGACCCCGAAGACGTCCTGCTGGTGCTGGAAGCGGTCGAAGACGTGGCCGCGGCTGTAGAGCGGGTCCACCCGGTCGTCGAGGGTGGCCTGGACGCCCAGGGCCCAGCGCGTGTCGAGCGAATAGAACGGCCGCTCCAGCGCGAGCTGCTTGAGGGAGCCGTCGCTGTTGTCGGAGTAGGCGAGGCCGAGCCGGCCGTGGCTGCCGAGCAGGTTGGGGTCGTCGTAGGTGAACAGGTTGCTGGTGCGATCCACCGTGCTCTCGTGCTGCAGCGAGATCCCCTTGCCGGCGCCGAGGAAGTTGACGTCCTGGATCTCGAAGTGGACGTCGTTGGCGCCTCCCGAACGGCGGAAGCCGACGCCCCCCTGGAGGGTCCAGACGTCGCGGGTGACGACGTCGAGGTCGACCATGCCGTTGCCCGCCGGGATGGGGCTGATCTTGGCGTCATAGAGATAGCGGTTCTTGCGCAGGATGCGCTCGGACTCCGCCGCCTCTTCCGGCGAGTAGGGGTCGCCCGGCTTGAGGAGCACCTGGCGCTCGATGACCTCCGGCCGGGTGACGAAGTGAAACTTGTTGGCGAGCCGGAAGACGAGCCGGTCCTCGCCCGGCTCGTTGGGGTCGAAGATGTTCTGGGTGACGACGTGGATCTGCCGCACCTTGGGCGCCGGCTCCGCGGGCGGGGCGCACTCCTTGCCGTCCTGCCTTTCGCAGGGGGTCGTCGCCGGCTCCGGTTCTTTCTTGGAAGAGGCCTGCTGAGCCCGCGCCGGGCCGCCCTGTATCGCCGCGAGGGTGGCGAGCGCCGCGATCAGCGGCAGGAAAGGGAGGGCATGACAGCGATTCGCTGAGAGCATGGAAAGTACAACTCCTGTCTCTCTGAGAGACTCCTGTGCGGATGATAACTCCGCCTGATGAAACCAAAACCAACCCGGGGGTGGGCTTCTTCCCGGGAGAGCTTACGGTTCGAGGCCCTGGGAGAGCTCCTGGATGCGTGGAGTGAACCGCTGGATCTCCTCGAGATGCGCCGACGAGAGCTGCTGGAGCGTGCCGGTGCCGAGCGGGGTCAGGCGCAGGCGGACGACCCGGCGGTCTCCCGTGTCCTCATGCCGCTGCACCAGCCCCGCCTTTTCGGCCCGGTCGATCAGCCCCACCGCGCTGTGGTGGCGCAGCAGCAGGTAGCCCGCGATGTCGCCGATGGTGGGGCCCGGCTCCCCCTCGTGCCCGCGGATGGCGAGCAGGAGCTGATGCTGGGCCGGCGTCAACCCCGCCCGCTCGGCCTGCTCCTCGCTCCAGTGCAGGAAACGGCGCAAGCCGATCCGGAACTTAAGAAGGCGCCGATAGTCGGCGTCATCCAGATCGCGAGTCATGCGGCAAGTGTACGTCCGAGAAGTAGACGTGTCGAATCATCCCGGCCACGCCCGCTGCTGCGCGGCCGTCGCCTCCCAGTGCGCCTTGACCTCAACCATCGAGTCCCCTCCCAGCTTCTCCAGCAGGGCGTCGGCCAGCACCAGGGCCATCATCGCCTCGGCGATGACGCCGGCGGCGGGCAGCGCGGTGACGTCGCTCCGCTCGTACTGCGAGGTGCGCGCCTCCAGGGTGTCGAGGTCGATGCTCGGCAGCCCCTTGCGGAGGGTGGCGATCGGCTTCTTGTAGGCGGTGATCACCACGTCCTCGCCGTTGGTGACGCCCCCCTCCAAGCCGCCGGCGCGGTTGGTGGGGCGGCTCCAGCGGCCGTCGGCGGTGCGCTCGATGGCGTCGTGGGCGGCGCTGCCGAAGCCGGCGGAGGCGGTGACGCCGGCGCCGATCTCCACCGCCTTGACCGCGTGGATCGAGAGGATCGCCTGGGCGAGGCGGCCGTCGAGCTTCTCGTCCCACTGCACGTGCGAGCCGAGCCCGGGGGGAACCCCGCGGGCGATCACCGTCACCGCGCCCCCCAGCGTGTCCCCCTCCTCCTTGGCGCGCTCGACGAGGCGGACCATCTCGGGCTCCAGCGCGCGGTCGATCGCCCGTAGCGGCGAGGTCTCGTCGACGTTGAGGAGATCCTCCCAGGCGGGGACCGGCGCGCCGGCGCCGATCGGGCCCAGGGAGCGGACGCCGCTGCGGATGTCGATCCCGAACTCGGCGAGCAGCATGCGGGCGAAGGCGCCGGCGGCGACGCGGGCGGTGGTCTCGCGGGCGGAGGCGCGCTCGAGGATGTCGCGCAGGTCCCGCCGCTGGTACTTGATCCCCCCCGCGAGGTCGGTGTGCCCCGGCCGCGGCGATTTGAGGCGGCGGGTCTCCACGAGGTGGGGATCGACGGTCTCGGGGCCCATGATCTTTTCCCAGCTCACGTAGTCGCGGTTCTGGATCCAGAGGACCAGGGGGGAGCCCAGGGTCTCGCCCCCGCGCACGCCGCCGCGGACCTCGGCGGTGTCCTTCTCGATCTGCATGCGGCGCCCGCGGCCGAAGCCGTGCTGGCGGCGGGCGAGGTCGCGGGCCAGCAGGTCGAAGTCCACCCACAGTCCCGCGGGCAGTCCGGTGAGCATCGCGGTGAGGCCGGGTCCATGGCTCTCACCGCCGGTCGTCAGATGGAGCCGGCGCATGGCGGCAAGGATATCAGTTGGCCCGGCACCGGCGATGACCGATTTCGCCCCGGTTCGGCGCTTCTTCTAGATGAACGTCCCAGGAGGCTCGTAGGAGAGGAGGGGACGCAAGCTTGCAAAGGAATGAAGCCCTGTTTGTGAGATAATCGGTGTCCAGACCATCTGAGAATTGAAGGAAATGATTGGTGATTCCGACACGGACGCAAGTCCGGGCTGGTCTTGCCATGGAGCTCGATGATGACGACTGCCCATACCTGGAGCCCCCTGCTGTCCGGCGACCTCGCCGCAAACGCCCTGGAAGCGGTGGAGGCGATCGCCGCCGATCTCGCCGCCACGGCGTCCCTGATCTCCCCCTTCGGCCCGGATCCCGAGTTCTCGCTGGGCAGAGGGACCGCCGGCCAGGCCCTGTTCCTCGCCTATCTCGACGAAGCGGCGCCGGGCCGGGGGTACGGCGATCTGAGCAGGGATCTCCTGGAGCAGGCGGTCGAGGTCGCGGCGGCGCTCCGCCCGTCTCCGGATCAACCCCTGGATCCATCCCAGGATCGATCTCAGGACTTCTACACCGGCCGTTCCGGGGTGGTCTGGACCTTCGAGCACCTGCGGAGCCGCCGCCGCGCGGACGCGGTGGGGGAGGTGCCCTGGGATCGCGAGGCGCTGGCCTTCGCGCGGCGCGCGGCCGGGCGGGGATGCGCGGATTCGGGCGCGGTGGATCCCGGCCTCCGCCAGGGTGCGGCCGGCATCGCCCATCTGTGCAACCGGCTGTTCCAGGCCACCGGGGAGGAGCCCTTCGCGGACGCCGCCCGCGCCGGGTTCGGCCGCGTCCTGGAGACCCGGCGCCGGGACGAGGGGATCGGCGGCTTCCAGGTCAATCCCGGGTTTCTGAACGGCGCCGCCGGCATCGGGCTGGCCCTCCTCGCCGCCATCTCAGCCGTGGAGCCGGCCTGGGACCGGCTGCTGCCGGAGCTGATCCCCTCCGGCCCATCCAGGCGAGCGGCTGACGCGGGACCGGTTTTTGCGGGGGGTTTCGAGGCACGGTAAACTCTCCGGCCTGATGAGCGCAAACAGCCCCCAGTCCGCCTGGTCCCCGATCCTGACCGCCGAAGCCGCGGACCGCGCCCTGCGCGTGGTCGAAGACATCGCCGCCGATCTCCGCCAAACCCTCGCCGAGCCGCGCCCGGAAACCCCCATCTGGCATCGCCGCGGGCCGTCGCTCGCCGGCGGGGACGCCGGCCTGGCCGCCTTCTTCGCCTATCTCGATCGCGCCCGGCCCGATCAGGGGTACGACGACATCGCGATGGAGCTGCTCGAGCGGGCGATCGACACCACCGGGGAAGTGCAGGCCCCGCCGGGCTTCTACAGCGGCTTTTCGGGCGTCGCCTGGACGCTGGAGCACCTGCGCGGCCGGCTGTTCGAGGACGACGGGGAGGACCCGGGGCAGGAGGTGGCCTCGGCGCTCCTCGAGCACGTCACCCTGTCCCCCTGGCGGGGGCACTATGACCTCATCTCGGGGCTCGTGGGCTTTGGCGTCTACGCCCTGGAGCGCCTGCCGATGGCCGGCGGGAGGGAGTGCCTGGAGCGGGTGGTGGCCCGCCTCAGGGAGAACTCGGAGCGCCGGCCCGACGGGGTGACCTGGCGCACCGGGCGTGATCTCATGATGGAGCGCGAGCTGGAGCTCTACCCGGAGGGGAACTTCAATCTCGGGGTGGCTCATGGCGTGCCCGGAGTGATCGCCGTGCTGGCGCAAGCCTGCGCCGCCGGTGTCGACGCCCGCGATCTCCTGGACGGCGCCGTCAAGTGGCTGCTCGCCCAGAAGCTGCCGGCGGGGTCGGAGTCCTTCTTCTCCTACAACGTGGCGCCCGGGGTCGAGCCGAAGTCGTCGCGGCTCGCCTGGTGCTATGGCGATCTCGGGATCGCCGCCTCCCTGCTGGTGGCGGCGCGGGCGGTGGGGGAGGCGGAATGGGAGCGCGAGGCGGTCGCGATCGCCCGCGGCTGCGCCGCCCGCGCGCGGGAATCCTCCGGGGTCATCGATGCCGGCATCTGCCACGGCGCGGCCGGCGCGGCGCACCTCTTCAACCGGATCTATCAGGCGACCGGCGATCCGGTCTTCCGCGACGCGGCCCTCGCCTGGATCGAGCAGGTGATGGCCTACCGCCAGCCGGGCAAGGGGGTGGGGGGGTTCGAGATGTGGGTGGTGGGCGCGGACGAGGAGCTCGCCTGGCGCACCGATCCCGGTTTCCTTACCGGCTCGTCGGGCGTCGGTCTCGCCCTGCTCGCCGCCGCGACCCCGGTCGAGCCCGAATGGGACCGGATCCTCCTGACCGACGTGGCGGAACGGCGGTAGTTACCCCGCCGCCGCCTCCGGCTCGCCCTTGCCCTTCTTGACCTTGGCCGGCCGCTCCCCCTTGCGCTCGCGCGCCGCCCTGGATTCGTAGAGCAGGTAGAGGAAGTCGTAGAGCACCAATTCGTGCGCCCGCTGCGCCGAGCGGATGAAGCGGTTGACGTGCATGTGCACGTAGCTCGACGCGAGATCGGCGAGCGGCTGGTTCAGGCGCCCTTGCCGCTCCCGCTCGCGCAGCTCGTCGACGATCGGCGCGTTGAGCTCGGAGCGCTGGCGCAGGATCTCCAGCGCCGGCGCCAGCTCGCTCTCCGCGTCTCCCGCTGGATCGAGCAGCGGCGTCAGGCTCCGCCACTCCTGCCGGAACCGCTGGTCGAGCTGCACGCGCAACCCCTTGCCGCCGCCAAACTCGCGCGCGAACCCCTCGCGCATGCCGCGCATCACACGCATCCGGGTCTCGGGATCGAAACGGAGGTCGCCGAGCAGCATGTCGACCCCGCGCAGAGCGAGACGCCAGCGGAAATCCGCCCCCTCGTCCCCCTCCAGCATCTCGAGGATGGCGAGCACGGCGTCGCTGTCCACCTGGAAGAGGCGCTCGGCCAGGTCGATCCCCTCCGGACCGCCGTAGCGCTCGATCTCGCGCTCGTAGGTGTCGAGCTGCACCCGCCAGATGCGGCCGTCGGCGAGCAGCGGGTCGAGCGCCGCGTGGAGGCGTGACAGCACTCCCGACTGCAGCCTTGCCGGTTCGCCGTGGAAGCGGACGCGCAGATGCCACTCGGGGTCGCCGTAACGGATGAAGAACCAGCCGTCCGCCTCGCCCGCAGCCATGGCGTCGCGCGCCACCGGCGTCACCACTTCGCGCAGCAGGCCGTCGGCCGTCGCGGTGCCGGTGTAGAGCTTGGCGTACAGCCACTCGGAGCCGGGCGGGAACGAGCGGCGCACCGGCGCGATCTCCAGGACGGGCCGCGGGGCCCGGGGAGCCGCCTCCACAGCGGCGTCGCCGGTGAGCGGCTTGCGCACGAAGGGGACCAGGATCTCGTTGAGGAACCGCCCCTCGGGGCCGGCGGCCGCCAGCAGGTCCGGGCCGGGGAAGAATTCGACCAGCCGCGCCCGGTCGCGATCCTCGACGACGTCGAGAAAGGTCTCGATCGAGAGGACGTTGTCGAGGTCGACGAGCAGCTCGTTGTCGGCGTCGACCAGGGCGATCAGGCGCGGGAGGCCACGCTTCCGGCGCCAGTCCTGGACCGCCTGGTAGCGTTCCGCCCCCTTGGTCTTGGCCAGCGCCTTGATCTCGTCCTGGAGCATCCACCAGGAGGCGCGGGCGAGCACCACCCGGCCGCTGGTGACCCGGGGGAGGAAGGGGGCGCTGTCGAGCGGTCCCCAACCCCAGGTGACCCCGCCGAGCGTGCCCTGCGACTGCAGCGTGCAGAGGAAGCGGTAGATACCGAGGCTGCCGTGGACGAAGTTGTGGGCGGAGGTCATGCGCGGGATCACCTCCTTGCCGAGGCGGGCCGAGCGCAGCATGACCCGCGAGCCGGCGACCGAGACGCGCAGGTCGTTGACCGGGATCTGCTTCTCGAGCGGCGCGCCGGAGCGGCCGAGGAAGGGGATCTCGTACTCGCGCAGCACCGGCCGCGCCAGGATGTTGCCGATCCGCCCCTGCGGCAGGTGGACGATCTCGGCGAAGATGGCTTCCGGATGGAGCGCCTCCTCGGCCCGCAGGTGGGTCTCGACCTTGCGGTTGAGCTCGGCGTCGGCGTGGCAGAAGCGGCCGAGCAGCCGCGCTCCCGAGGGGCCGCCCGCATTGTCGAAGAGGATCTGGAAGTCCCCCCGGTCGAGCGCCTCCTGCGAGGCCGCGGCGAGGGTGACCATGACGTGAAAGGCCTCCGGGAAGGGGGATTTCTTCTTCGCCGTGTCGTCGGCCGGCGCCATGCGGTCGAGATCCTCGGCGGTGATCTCGATCTGCCGCTTCCCCTCGGCGAGCGCGCGGTTGAGCCGGGAGAGCAGGAAGGCCTGGACGCGCCCCCAGGAGACGCTGTTCTGCTCGGCGGCGGCGGCGAGCGCGATCCCGCGCAGCAGCGGCGAGGCTTCCGCCCCGAAGTCGGAGGCGCGCTCGTAGCCGATGCCGACCTCCTCGTCGAGCGCCTGGAGGAGCGGTATCTCGCGCCCCTCGAACCGTTCGTTGAAGTCCTTGCGGAACCGTTCGAGCCCCTCGACCGGCCGGTCGACGGCGAGGCGGAGCAGGATCTCGAGGGCGCGCACGATCTCCGCCAGCACCTCGCCGCCCAGCGCCGGCCGGTCGCCGGGCTTGATCATGTCGAGCTGGAAGAGGCGCGACATCTCGACCGGGGTCGGCAGCTCGCGCAGCGTCTCGGCCACCGCCTCGTAGCGGGCGGGATCGGCTCCCGGGCCGCCGGCGTCGAGCTCCTCCAGGGCCGTGCGCACCTTGACCAGCCGTCCCATGGTGTCCCTGGCAATGGCGGTGTTCGGGATGCGGCGGAGCTGCTCGATCAGGTCGTGGATCGCCTCCGGCCCGGTGACCGGGGTGGAGAGGTCGGAGACCAGGATCTGGCTGTCGATCAGCTCGGTGACGAACTCCCGCGCCTCATCGATGGTGACGTCGCCGTCGGGATCGAAGGCGACCAGCGCCTCGGCGACCTCGAGAGCGGTGGCGCCCCCCTCGGCGCGGCGCAGCGCCTCTTCGAGATAGTCGTTGGAATCCACCGCCACCAGGTGGTGGGAGCGCACCTTCCTGTCGAGCCGCGCCTCGGCGTAGCGCAGGCGGCCGGCGGCGCGGTAGAGGCTGGAGTTGGGACGGTAGGTGAGCGCGGCGCGCACTTCCGGGTCGCGCGCCAGGTCCTCGCAGAGCGCGAACAGGTAGTCCATGTCGAGCCGGGTGTGCCGCTCGTAGGCCGCGCGAGGGCCGACGGCGACGCGCGTGGTAGCTCCCGGCGTCGCCTCGACTGGCCCCAGGGAGCAGCCGGAGAAGAGGCCGAACGGGGTGGCGCGCGCCGTCATGCGATAGAGGTAGCGCACCAGCGCCCGCTCGGCGCGCTGCCCCTTCTTGCTGTCGGGCTGGGCTCGCCAGAGGCTCAGGCTCTCGTGGAGCGACGGCGAGGCCAGGAACACCGCCTCCAGGACCTCGGGGCGGTCGGCGAGCTCCCGCAGGCGGGCGCGCAGCCGCTCGCGATCGGCGGCGAGAGCATTTTCCAGCCGCTCGGGCAGCCGCTCGGGATCGCCGGCCGCGGCCGGGGCTTCGAGCCCCTCTCCGAAGGCCTCCAGCTCTTCGAAGGGGAGCAGGGGGGTGCGGTAAGAAAAGAAGCCGGCGGGGGTGAAAGGACTTTCCGGAGCTGCTTTAGCCATGAGTGTCCCGTACGAAATCGATGAATCCACGTTCGACGTTGGTCGAGACCAGCCGCACACGGACGCGGTCGGCGACGTCGAGCCCCTGGAAGCCGCGCTCGAGGCGCCCCTCGACCATCGGGTGCCGTGAGGTGCGCACCCAGGTCCCCTTCTCGGAAGCGCCGGTGACCACCGCGTCGAAAGTGTCGCCGATCCGGTTCTGAATCAGCAGGGCCGCCGCCGACTTGCGCACCTGGCGCTCCACCTTGTTGGCGGCGTCCTCCTGGAGGGTGCAGTGGCGGGCGAGCTCGGCGAGCTCGTCGTTCGAATACGGCGCCGGCCGGCTGGCGAAGGCCGCCTTGACCAGGCGATGGGTGATCAGGTCGGGGTAGCGGCGGTTCGGCGCCGTGGCATGGGTGTAGTCCTTGACCGCCAGCCCGAAGTGCCCTGGCGGGTCGCCGCCCGGGGGATCGAGCGCGTACTCGCCCGGCCCCAGCAGCTTCACCACCGACAGCGACAGCTCGGGGAAGTCGTCGGGGTCGGCCTGCCGTCGCCGCTCCAGGAACTCGTTCAAGGAGCGGGAGTCGGGCTCCGCCGGCAGCTTCTCGCCGTGCTCGGCCGCGAGCTGGACGATGCGCGGCCAGCGCGCCGGAGTGTGCACCACCCGGCGGAGCGAGGGGAGGCCGTGCTGGTCCAGAAAGCGCGCGGTCACGCCGTTGGCCGCGATCATGAAGTCGGCGATCAGGTCCTTGGCGCGGTTCTGCCGCTCCTCCCGCAGGTCGGTCACCTTGCCGTCGGAGAACACCGGCCGGGTCTCCCGGGTCTCGAGATCGAGCGCCCCCTGCTCGTGGCGCAGGCGGCGCAGCCGGCCGGCGGCCTCGTCCTGGAGCTTCACCTGCTCGGCGATCCCGGCCGCCTCGGCCATCCGCGGCGGCATCGGGCCGTCCCCTTCGAGCCAGGCGGCCACCGCGTTGTAGGCGAGCTGGGCGCGGTTGTGCACCCGGGCCTGGTAGACGTCCGAGCCGGCGAGCGAGCCGTCGGCGGCGACCGTCATCTCGATCACCATCGCCAGCCGGTCCTCCCCCTCGTTGAGCGAGGTGACGCCGGTCGACAGGCGCTCGGGGAGCATGGCGAAGGTGCGGGCGGCGGTGTAGACCGAGGTGGTGTTGGTCCGCGCGTGGCCGTCGATCGCGGAGCCCTTCCGTACCAGATCCTCGACGTCGGCGATGGCGATCAGGACCTTGATGGCGCCCCCGGGGAGCGCCTCCGCCACCTCGAGCTGATCGAGGTCGCGGGTGTCGTCGTTGTCGATCGACGACCAGAGCAGGCCGCGCAGGTCGCGGACGGACGGGTCGCCGTCATGGAGATTGGGGGACAGGCGCTCCGCCTCGGCCAGGACCGCCGGCGGAAAATCGGGCTCGAGCCCATGGTCGCGCATGGCGCGGCGGGCGATCTCTACGAGGTCGTGATGCCGTTCGGCGTGCATGGTGGCAGAGGATAACATTCCGGGTGTCCGCGCATGCCGGAGCACGGCAACGCCACGCGCGAAGGGGTGTCAATGGCAAACCGGCGCTGCTAGAGTTCTGCCGCCATGAATGTTTCGATCCTCGTCGCGGGGCTTGCCGGCCTGTCCGCGGGTACTATCCATGCCCTTTCCGGGCCGGATCACCTCTCGGCGGTGGCGCCGCTGGTGATCAACGAGCGGAGCCGCCGCTGGCGGATGGGGCTGTTCTGGGGACTAGGCCACAGCCTGGGCGTCTGGCTGATCGGGCTGATCGCGCTGCTCCTCCGGGGGTTCCTCCCGCTCGACGCCCTCTCCTCGTGGAGCGAGCGGCTGGTCGGTGTGGTGCTGATCGGGGTGGGGCTCTGGGGGTTGCGCCGGGCGTTTTTCGCCAGGCTGCCGTCGGCCCACGTCCACGAGGTCCCCAAGGGGCGCCCCGGCCGCGCGGCGATGATGATCGGCGGCCTGCACGGCCTCGCCGGCAGCTCGCACATCCTGGGGCTCCTGCCGGCGCTGGCGCTCCCCTCCCGCTGGGCCGCCTTTACCTACGTGATCGGCTTCGGCCTCGGCGCCGTGGCGGGGATGACGCTGTTCTCCTCGGCCTTCGGCCTGATCGCCCACCGGATCACCGGCCGGGGGCAATTCGCCTACCAGGCGCTGCTCGCCTCGTTCTCGGCGGCGGCGATCGTGGTGGGGGGATATTGGTTGATGTCGTAGGGGCAGGGGGCCTGGCTGTTCAATCGGACCGGTGAGACGCCACCCATTCCTGAAGGGCATCATCCATACGCCGTTGCCAACCTTCCCCGGTGGACTTGAAGTACTCCACCACTTCTGGGCTATACCGCACGGACAGCAAGACCTTTTTGGATTTTTTGCCCTGTCCGCGCTGACCGGGGCGACGCACCGAGGCGTCTTTCCAGAACGCCTCCACGGCTTCAGGATTGTTGGGATCGTAGGGACCTTCGGGATCTTGGACCTGCTCGGGCGCTTGCGCGATCACCGACGCTATTTCCTCAGGGCCCATGTTTGCGGAGATTGGATTGGCGCTTCGCATCGTCCCAGGTCGCCACGTCAGCAAAGTGTAGCAAAAAGAGAGTCGCGCAAGCCGTTTCCGTGGTGGGGGATATTGGTTGATGTCGTAGGAGGCCCGGGCCTCCATAACAGCCTTGCCCTCTGGGGCGTTCTGCCCTCCGAGGCCTCACCCCCGGCCCCTCTCCACGAAGTGGAGAGGGGAGAAAGACAATCCTCCGAACCTCATTCTTTGTCCTCGATCGCGCGCCCTCCCTCTCCACTGCGTGGAGAGGGACCGAGGGTGAGGCCTCGGAGGGCAGAACGCCCCAGAGGGCAAGGGCGACATGGAGAGGGACTGGCCCACTCCGGAATCATCCCCTCCCGCCATCTGTTAGACTTCGCGCCTATGTCCGACCCCGTTCGCCGCCCTCGCGTGGGCATGATCAGCCTCGGCTGCCCGAAGAACCTCGTCGACAGCGAGATCATGCTCGGCGAGCTGAGCCGGCGTGGCTATGAGGTGGTCAACGACCTCGATACGGCGGAGACGGTGGTGGTCAACACCTGCGCCTTCATCGAGGAGGCCCAGCAGGAGTCGATCGACGCCATCCTGGAGGTTGTCGGCCGCAAGGGGAAGGGCGTCGAGCGGGTGCTCGTGGCAGGCTGCATGGTGAACCGCTTCGGCGACCAGCTCGCCCGCGAGATTCCCGAGATCGACGGCTTCGTCGGCCTCGACCAGCTCCGCGACGTGGGGGACGTGGTGCAACTCGGCGGCGGCCCGCCGCTGCCGGCCCCCTCGCACATGGTCTTCGATCACACCGCGCCGCGCCTGCTCACCACCCAGGGGCACGCCTACCTGAAGGTCGCCGAGGGGTGCAACAACCCGTGCACCTTCTGCGCGATCCCGATCTGGCGCGGCCGCTTCCGCAGCCGCACGGTCGACAGCCTGGTGGAGGAGGCCAAGCAGCTCGAGGCGGCCGGCATCACCGAGCTCAACCTGATCGCCCAGGACACCACCCGCTACGGCGAGGATCTGGGAGTCCGCCGGCACGGCCTGACGCGGCTGGTCGAAGCGCTGCTGCAGCACACCTCGATCCCCTGGATCCGCTTCCTGTACGCCTACCCGACGACGCTCGACGAGGATCTGCTCCGCCTGATGGGCACCGAGGAGCGCTTCTGCTCCTATCTCGACATGCCGCTTCAGCACAGCCATGGCGACATCCTGTCGGCGATGCGGCGCGGCGGCGACGCCAAACGCTACCTGCGGTTGCTCGACCGGGCGCGCGAGCTGGCGCCGGACATCTTCCTGCGCTCCACCTTCATCGTCGGCTTCCCGGGCGAGACCGAGGAGCATTTCCGCGACCTGATGGCGTTCGTCGAGCGCGCCCGCTTCGACCATCTCGGCGCCTTCGCCTACAGCCCCGAGGAGGGGACTCCGGGGGCGGAGCTCAAGGGACGGGTGCCGCGGAACGTCCAGCGGCGGCGCCTGCGCCAGCTCCTGGAAGCCCAGCGGCCGATCGCCCTCGAGCGGCGGCAGCGGCTGGTGGGGCAGCGGATGCCGGTGCTCGTCGAGGGGGTCTGCGAGGAGTCCGAGCACCTGCTCCAGGGGCGCCATCACGGTATGGCCCCGCAGATCGACGGCCGCGTGCTGATCAACGACGGCTCGGCTCCGGCCGGCACCCTGGCCCTGGTCGAGATCACCGAGGCCTATGCCGACGACGTGGTGGGCCACGTGGTCGGCGCCGTCCGGCCGCAGGACGCGGACCGGGTGGTCCCCGCCGACACTGCTGTTCTCGCTTAAGCCATTCGTCTGATCAAATAACGCTTCCATGCACGTCGTCCAAGACGCTTTCAACAGCAGCGACCTGCCGCACGGCGGCGTCGCCACGATCGGCAACTTCGACGGTGTCCACCGTGGCCAGCGGGCGATCCTCGACCGCACCGTCGAGCGTGCCGGCGCGCTGGGCGTGCCGGCGATGGTCGTCACCTTCGATCCCCATCCGCTGACCGTGCTCCACCCCGAGCGGGCGCCGGTGCCGCTGACCACGCCGAAGCAGAAGGAGGCGCTGCTCGCCGAGGCGGGAGTCGCGGTGCTGCTCGTCGTCCGCTTCACCCCCGAGTTCTCGCGGGTGCCGGCGCATCAGTTCGTGCGCGAGTTCCTGCACGAGAAGCTGGGGCTGCAAGAGATCTACGTCGGCGAGGAGTTCGTCTTCGGCCATCGGCGGGACGGGAATCTGGATCTGTTACGGGAGATGGGAGCGGAGCTGGGCTTCGTCGCCCACGGCATGCCGGAGGTGGACTGGGGGGGCGAGCGGATCTCCAGTACCCGTATCCGGCGGGCGCTCGGCGAGGGCAAGACGGCGGAGGCGGCGGAGATGCTGGGCCGGCCGTACTCGATCGCCGGCACCATCGTCCGCGGCGACCGCATGGGGCAGAAGCTGGGCTGGCCGACGATCAACGTCAAGTCCGAGCACAAGCTGCTCCCCGCCGACGGCGTCTACGCGTCCCGGGTCTTCTTCCCGAGCTATCCGGCGACCTTCGACTGCGTGACCAATATCGGCACCCGGCCGACGGTCTACGAGAACTATCAGCGGGTGGTGGAGAGCCACATCCTCGACTTCAAGGCCAACGTCTACGGCCAGCGGGTGGAGCTGCACTTCCACAAGCGGCTGCGCGAGGAGCGGATCTTCCCCTCGGTGATGGACCTCTCGGCCCAGATCGGCCGCGACGTCGAGGCGACGCGCGAATATTTCGCCGCCCGGCGGCGGATGGAACAAGAAGGGACCCCCGCGGGGTTGGAAGGAGAGTGAGGGCCGCCCGCGGCGGCCTTCTTCATTATGGACATCCTGGGGCGGCTCCGATCCGCCCTTTCCGGAGAGGAAGGCAAATATGGCCAGTGAAAAGATCCTGACGGTCACCGATGAGAACTTCGAGACCGAGGTCCTGAAGTCGGACAAGCCGGTGCTGGTGGACTTCTGGGCTTCCTGGTGCGGCCCCTGCCGCGCGGTCGCTCCGGTGCTCGATCAGATCGCCGAGGAGAACGACAACGTCCGGATCGCCAAGTTGAACGTCGACGAGCAGCAGAAGCTCGCGTATCAGTTCCAGGTCTCGAGCATCCCCACCTTCATCCTGTTCAAGGATGGCAAGATGGCCGACCGCATGATGGGCGCCGCGCCCAAGCCGGCCTTCGAGAAGTTCATCGAACGCAACATGTAGACCCATGAGAGCCCGTCTCGACGCGCTCTCGGCCAGCCTCGCGGAGCTGGGCTGCGAGGCCCTGCTCGTCCTCGCCTCGTCGGCGCAGGATACGGACCTCGCGTCCTTTCTGCCCGCCCCCGCCCATCTGGGGGATTGCTTCCTGGTGCTCCCCCGGGGTGGCGAGCCGCGCCTGGGCTTCATGACCCCCATGGAGCGGGAGGAGGCGGCGGCGACCGGCCTCGCCCTCCTGACCCCCGATAACCTCGACATCTCCCGCCTGTCCAGCGAGCTCTCGGAAGCGGCGCCGTTCCTCGCCCGGGTGGTGGGAAAGGCGCTGGATCTCTGCGGGCTGAAGCCCGGACGGGTGGCCCTGGCCGGGCATGGACCCGCGGGCAGGATCCAGGGGACCTGCGCGCTGCTGGCCGCCGAAGGGTGGATCTGGGTGCCCGGCAATTCGCTGGTCTTCGCCTCGCGCAAGCGCAAGGAGGCGCCGGAGCTCGCCGGCATCCGCGAGGCCGCCGCGGGGACCTGCGAGGCGATGCGCGCCGTGGCCGGCCTGCTGTTCGCCGCATCCCATGATGGGGCTGGTTCTCCACTGCGGCTGGCGGGCGAGCCGCTGACGGTGGCCCGCGTGCGAGCCGAGGTGGCGCGGATCTTCTTCGCGCGCGGCCTGGAGCAGCCGCGGGGGAACATCCTGGCGCCGGCGGAGGAGGGGGCGGTCCCGCACAACTCGGGGACGCCGGACCGCGTGCTGCGGGCCGGCGAATCCTTCGTGGTGGACATCTTCCCGCGCGGCCGGCTGTTCGCGGACTGCACCCGCACCTTCTGCGTGGGGGAGCCACCGGAGGCGCTGGCGCGGGGGCACGACCTGGTGCGCTCCGCGGTCGAGGAGGTCCACCGCCGGTCGGTGCCGGGCGCGCGCGGCTGGGATCTCCAGGAGATGGTCTGCGCCCGCTTCGGCGAGGCGGGGTTCCCGACGCCGATCTCCCATCCAGGGACCACCCGCGGCTACGTCCACAACCTCGGCCACGGTGTCGGCTTCGACCTCCACGAGTTTCCCACCTTCAAGAAAGCCTCGGGCGGGGAGGGGGTCCTTCGTGAGGGGGACGTCTTCACCATCGAGCCCGGGCTCTACGAGCCGGAGGCCGGCTGGGCCGTCCGGATCGAGGATCTGGTCCATCTCGGTCCCGATGGTCTGGAATCCCTGACCCCGCTGCCCTACGAGCTCGATCCCGCAGGCTGGAGATAATTTATATAAGGGATGGAAGAGGTAAATTTTTTGTCCCTATTGACCTCTGTAGGATTAGTATTTAGTATTGAGCCATAAGGTACCGAGCCGCTGGAGAGCCCGTTCCCCAGCGGCTCGATCCACAAAGGAAAGGAACGCTCATGACCAAGAAGCTCTTCTGGTTCGCGTCCGCCATCCTGATGACCGTGGCCTGTCTGGTCGGTCCCGTGAAGCCCGCCGCAGCCTGCCCGTCGAATTTCTGCAATGCCGCCAAAAGAACCGCCTGTTTCCTGGAGTGCGAGGGGCATCTGGATTGCCAGTTCGCGGCCTGTACCGACGACTGCATCTGCCCTCCCTTCTAGCGGTTTCCGCCTCTCTATTGCCAGGCGCTCCTCTCCCGGGAGGAGCGCTTCTAGCCGTCTCCCCCTGGTTCCGCTACGATGTAAGACACTATGGCGGAAGACATCGCGGCCTACGAGAAGCTGGGGGCGTTCTATCTGGGGAGGCCGCGCGACACGGCCGGGGCGGTGGAGGCCACGCCTCTCCTCTACGACTCCCGCGACCTGCTGACCCACGCGGTCTGCGTCGGGATGACCGGGAGCGGCAAGACCGGCCTGCTGATCAGCCTGCTCGAAGAGGCGGCGATCGATCACATCCCGGCCCTGGTGATCGATCCCAAGGGGGACCTGTCGAACCTGCTGCTCACCTTTCCCGAGCTGCGGCCGGCCGATTTCGCACCCTGGGTGGACCCGGACGCCGCGGCCCGCGCCGGGCTCACCCCCGAGGCGTTCGCGGCGAAAGAGGCCGAGAACTGGCGCAACGGGCTGGCCAAATGGGACCAGAGCGGCGAGCGGATCGCCCGCCTGCGTGACGCCGCGGACTTCGCCATCTACACCCCCGGCAGCGAGGCCGGGCTGCAGATCTCGATCCTCTCCTCGCTCGCCGCGCCACCCCCCGAGGTGATCGCCGACGGCGACGCGCTGCGGGAGCGGACCGGCACGCTGGTCGCCAGCCTGCTCGCCCTGCTCGGCGTCGATTCCGATCCGATCCAGGGGCGCGAGAACATCCTGCTCTCCAACATCTTCGACGCCGCCTGGCGCGAGGGGCGCGGGCTCGATCTCGCGTCGCTGATCCAGCAGATCCAGAAGCCCCCCATGGAGCGCGTCGGGGTTATGGACCTCGAGTCCTTCTTCCCAGCCAAGGACCGCTTCGGCTTGGCGATGGCGTTCAACAACCTGCTCGGCTCGCCCAACTTCGCGGCCTGGCTGCGCGGCGAACCGCTCGACGTCGACCGCCTGCTCTACAGCGCTTCGGGCAAGCCGCGGATCGCCATCTTCTCGATCGCCCACCTCTCGGACCGCGAGCGGATGTTCTTCGTCTCGCTGCTGCTCAACCAGACGCTCGGCTGGATGCGGGGCAAGACCGGCACCAGCAGCCTGCGCGCCCTCGTCGTCATGGACGAGGTCTTCGGCTACATGCCGCCGGTGGCCGAGCCGCCGTCGAAGCGGCCGATGCTGACGCTGCTCAAGCAGGCCCGCGCCTTCGGCGTCGGTCTCGTGCTCGCCACCCAGAACCCGGTGGACGTCGACTACAAGGGGCTCTCCAACGTCGGTACCTGGTTCCTCGGCCGCCTGCAGACCGAGCGCGACAAGCAGCGGCTGATGGACGGCATCGAGGGCGCCGCGGCCGGCGGGCATTTCGACCGCGCGAAGACCGAGCAGACCCTCTCCGGGCTCGCCGGCCGGAACTTCCTGCTCCACAACGTGCACGATGACGAGCCGGTGCTGTTCGAGACCCGCTGGGCCCTCTCCTACCTGAGGGGGCCGCTCACCCGGCCCGAGATCAAGCGGCTGATGGACCCGGTCAAACAGGCCCCTTCAGCAGCCCCGGTCGCCGCTCAGGCGCCCACGGGCGTCGCGGCGGCCTCCGCCGCCTCCTCCGCCCCTCCGGCGGGAGAGGCGGCGCCGGTGCTGCCGCCGGACGTCCCGCAGCGCTTCCTCCCCGTGCGCTCGAAGCCGGAGGGGATCGTCTACCAGCCCGGCCTGTTCGCCACCGCCACCGTCCATTACCTGGACGCGAAGCGGGGGATCGATCATGCCGAGGAGGTTTCGCTGCTCACTCCGCTGACCGACGAGGGGCCGGACTGGTACGCCGCCGAGCCGGTCGAGCTGACCCGGGACGGCCTGGAGGCCGAGCCCGTCGCGGGTGCCCGTTTCGCTCCGCTGCCGGACGCGGCGGTCAAGGCGAAGAGCTACGACGCCTGGCGCAAGAGCCTGGAGGAGTGCCTCTACCGCACCAGGAAGTGCGAGCTGTTCCGCAGCGACACCATCGGGCTGGTCTCGAGCCCGGGCGAGTCCGAGCGGGACTTCCGCATCCGCCTCACCGAGAGCGCGCGCGAGAAGCGCGACGAGCAGGTCGAGGCCCTGCGCAAAAAGTACGGGGTGAAGATCGCCCAGCTCCAGGAGCGCATCCGCCGCGCCGAGCAGGCGAAGGACGTGCAGCAGGCCCAGGCCCGGCAGCAGACGCTCAGCACCGTGATCTCGGCCGGTTCCGCCGTGCTCGGCATGTTCTTCGGCCGCAAGCGGTCGATGTCCTCGATCGGCACCGCCGCCCGCGGCGCCGGGCGCACCTTCCAGGAGCAGCAGGACGTCTCGCGCGCCGGCGAGACCGTCGCGGTGCTGCAGAAGCAGCTCGCCGACCTCAACGCCGAGCTGGAGAAAGAGGTCGACAACCTGCAGGACCGCTTCGATCCGGAAGCCGGCGAGCTGGAGGTGCTGGGCCTTAAGCCGCGGAAGACCGACGTCGAG
This sequence comes from Thermoanaerobaculia bacterium, assembly GCA_035490435.1. Taxonomy (GTDB): domain Bacteria; phylum Acidobacteriota; class Thermoanaerobaculia; order Multivoradales; family UBA5704; genus DATARR01. The sequence goes on along the minus strand of DATHEF010000078.1, from coordinate 139,380 downwards.
GTCCGCTCCTTGACCCTCGCCTGGGCGCCGAAACGGGGCGGCGAGCCGGCCTGGAAGTAGCGGGCGGCCTTCTGCGTTACCATGGGTAGAAAGAAAGGAGGGGAGGGGGAATGATGGAAACCGTGTTCAGCATCCTGATCGGACTCGGGCTTGCCGCCGCCTGCGGCTTCCGGGTCTTCGTCCCCTTGCTCATCATGAGTCTGGCCTCGCGCGCCGGGGTGGGCCAGCTCGTGCTCAGCCCCAACTTCGCCTGGATCGGCTCGACGCCGGCGCTGCTCACCTTCTCGGCGGCGACGATCCTCGAGATCGCCGGCTACTACATCCCCTGGGTGGACAACCTGCTCGACACCATCGCGACGCCGACGGCGGTGATCGCCGGCATCCTGGTGACGGCTTCGGCGATGACCACCGACGTCAGCCCGTTCCTCAAGTGGACGCTGGCGGTGGTGGCCGGCGGCGGCACCACGGCGGCTTTCCAGGGGATCACCTCGGTGACGCGCCACATCTCCTCCTTCACCACGGGGGGGCTCGGCAATCCGGTGCTCGCAACCGCCGAGGCGGGGGGAGCGGCGATGCTCTCCGTGCTGGCGATCACCCTGCCGGTTATCGCCTTCCTGCTGGTGGTGGGACTGCTCTACTTCGGGGTCAAAAAAGTGCTCTTCCGGTTCCGCCGCCCGCCCATGGCGCGGACCGCCTGACGCTCCGCGTCCCGGGACCGTCCATGCGGGGGATCGCTCTCGCGGCAGTTCTGGTCGTCCTCGCCGGGTGCAGCTCGGCGGGGCCGACGACCGTCTCGGGGGTGGCTCGCGAGCTGCGCCAGCGCGGGGTCGATCCCGCCGAGGTCGTCGTCCCCTTCGAGGTGACCGACGAGATGCGGGCCTGGGTGCATGCGCGGGTGCCGGATTCCGGCTCTCCCGAGCAGCGCCTGGAGCGGCTCCTCGCCGCGATCGTCGACCCGTCCGGAATGGCCCTCTCTTATGAAGGGGGGCACTCGAACACCGCCCCCGACGCCTTTGCCACCCGCAAGGCCAACTGCCTCGGATTCACCAGCCTGTTCGTGGGCCTGGCGCGCGAGCTGGGCATTCCGGCGTTCTACCTCGGGGTGGACGACGTCGAGCGCTTCGAGCGCGACGGGGACCTGCTGGTGATCTCGGGGCACGTCAGCGCCGGGTTCGATCTGGGCGGCGGGAAGATCAAGATCCTGGAGTTCACCAACGCTCCCTCGGCCGACTACCGGCACACCCGCCGCCTCTCCGACCTCACGGCGATCGCCCTCTACTACTCCAACCACGGCGCCGAGCTGCTCCGCGCCGGCCGCATGGACGAGGCCCTCCCCTGGCTGCATAAGGCCGTGGCGATCGATCCCGAGCTGGGCGACGGCTGGGTGGATCTGGGGGTCGGGCTGCGGCGGGCCGGCGATCTCGACGGCGCCGAGGCGGCGTACCGGCGCGCCCTGGAGGTCAATCCCCAGGGCGCCTCCGCGTATCAGAACCTGGCGGTCCTCCTGCGCCTGCGCGGGCAGCCGCGGGAAGCCGACGATCTGCTGACGCTCTCGACTCAGGCCAGCGGGCAGAACCCGTTCAGCTATCTCGCGCTGGGGGACCTGTCGCTGTCGCAGGGGCGGCCGGAGGAGGCGCGGCGCTTCTACCACCGGGCGATGTGGCTGAATCGCGACGACGCGGAGCCCTACGCCGCTTTGGGTCTGGCTGCCCTCGCCGGTGGCGACCGGCGGGAGGCGGAGAAGTGGTTGCGCAAGGCCACGGCCCGCGACAAGGGCAACGAACGGGTGCGGCGGCTCGGAGCACGGCTCGCCGGCTGATGGCTGGCTGATGGCTGGCTGATGATAAAAAGCACGGGTGAATAACATCGCCTGGCGCATCTGGATCGATACCGGCGGCACCTTCACCGATTGCCTGGCGGTCGACCCGCGAGGGGCGCTCCACCGTGCCAAGGTACTGTCGACGAGCGCCGTCCGTGGCCGGATCGCGGGGTCTGACGAAGACGCGGTCCGTCTCGCCACGGTCTGGGATCTGCCACCGGGATTTTTTCGCGGTTTCGCCTTTCGTATCCTGGGCAGTGACCTTGCCCGCACCGTCGAGGGCTCCGATTCCGCGATTCTCCGCCTGGACAGCCCGATTCCGGGCGATCTCGCCGGCGCCGCCTTCGAGCTGCGCTCTCCCGAGGAGGCCCCGGTCCTCGCCGCCCGGCTGGTGACGCGCACCCCGCTCGCGGACGGGTTGCCGGAGATCGCCATGCGGCTCGCCACCACGCGAGGCACCAACGCGCTGCTCGAACGCAAGGGGGCCGCGACCGCCCTGTTCATCACCCGCGGTTTCGCCGACCTCCTGCGTATCGGCACCCAGCAGCGGCCGGACCTCTTCGCGCTGGAGATCGTCCGCCCCGAGCCCCTCTACCGCGAGGCCGTCGAGGTCCCCGAGCGGCTGGCGGCGGACGGTTCGGTGTTGATCTCGCTCGACGCCGGAGCCGTCCGCGAGGCCGCGCGGCGCCTGCTGGACGGCGGGATCGAGGCCGCGGCCGTCGCCTTGATGCACGCCTATCGCTCTCCGGGTCACGAGCAGGAGGTCGGGAGGCTGCTGCGCGAGGCCGGCTTCCGCTACGTCTCGCTCTCCTCGGAGCTGGCGCCCCTGATCAAGCTCCTGCCGCGGGCGGAGACGGCGGTGGTGGACGCCTATCTCTCGCCGATCCTGGAGCGCTATCTGGCCGGCGTTTCCGGCGCGCTCGGCTCCGGCTCTCTGCATGTGATGACCAGCGCCGGCGGGCTGGTACGGGCGGAGGCCTTCCGTGCCAAGGACGGGCTCCTCTCTGGACCCGCGGGCGGGGTGGTCGGCGCCGCCCGCGCCGGCCGGCGGTCCGGCTTTTCGCGGGTGATCGCTTTCGATATGGGCGGCACCAGCACCGACGTCGCCCGCTGGGACGGCGACTTCGAATACCTTTTCGAGCATCAGGTGGGGGACGCCCATCTCGTCGCGCCCGCCCTCGCCATCGAGAGCGTGGCCGCCGGCGGCGGCTCGATCTGCGGCTTCGACGGCATTCAGCTCAAAGTGGGTCCGGAGAGCGCGGGAGCCTGGCCCGGCCCCGCCTGCTACGGCGCCGGCGGACCGCTGACCCTGACCGACGTCAACCTGATCCTCGGCCGCCTCGATCCGGACCGCTTCGAGATCCCCCTGGACACGGCGGCTGCGGGGAAGGCTCTCGACGGGCTGCGCGCGCGGATGGGAGCGCTCGATCCCGGCCCCGAGGCAATCCTCGCCGGTCTCCTCGAAATCGCCAACGAGCGCATGGCCGAGGCGATCCGTTCGATCTCGCTACGCCGTGGGTACGATCCAGCCGGCCACGCGTTGGTCGCCTTCGGCGGCGCCGGGGCCCAGCACGCCTGCGCCGTGGCCGAGTTGCTGGGAATCGGCGACGTCCTGGTGCCGGCGGACGCGGGCCTTCTCTCGGCGCTGGGGTTGGGAGCGGCGGTCGTCGAGCGCTTCGCCCAGCGGCAGGTGCTAGAGCCTCTGGACCGGGTGAAAGGGGAGCGCATCGCCGGCTGGCTCGCAGAGCTGGGCCGCGAGGCTGCTGAGGCAGTCCTCGCGGAGGGGATCGCGGCCGAAGAGATCGCCGTCCGGAGACGGTTGCTGAATCTCCGCTTCGCCGGCCAGGAGGCGACACTCGCAATTGATTACGGAGAGGGCGGCGCGATCGAGCTTGCCTTTGACGTGGCCTACCGGGAGATCTACGGCTACGCCCCCGAAGGGCGGGCGATCGAGCTGGAGTCCATACGCGTGGTCGCCTCCTCCCGTTTATCGGAAAACGAAGACGTCCGGGTTCCCGATCCGGAGCCGTCCGCGGTCGCTCCCGCCGGAGTCCGTCGTTGCTGGACCGGCGGCACCTGGCAGGAGATCCCCTTCTTCGACCGCTCCCATCTGATCCCCGGCGCCCCCTTCGCCGGTCCCGCGCTAGTCTTCGAGAGCCACAGCGCCACTCTGGTGGCGGAAAGATGGCAGGGCCGAGTAGACGGGGCGGGAAACCTGGCGCTGAAGCGTGGAGTAGAGTGACGCCATGGATCTGGATCTGACCGGCCGCCGCCGCGACGACCCCACCCCTGAATACGCCCGCCGGCTCCTTCCCGTGACCCGCATCTGCCGGGCGCTGGCGGGGACGGTGGTGCTGTTCGCGATCCTGAGCTGGACGTTGACCCGCGAGGCGGGAGGCGGGCTGCCGCCCATGGTGCCGCTCTCGCTGTCGCTTCTGTCGGCGGTGATGATCCTGCTCTCCTCGCGCTTCCGCTCCTCGGTGTTGAAGCGGGCCTTCCCCCGTTCGGCGGAGCTGCGGCCGAGCCCCGATATGGTGCTCGCCGCTTACGGAAAGGCGACGCTGATCAGCTTCGCGATCCTCGAGGTGGCCGCGCTGCTCGGGCTGGTCGTCTCGATGACCTCCGGATCGGCCTACTTCGGAATCGTCCTCTGTGTCGCCACCCTCTTCGCCATGCTCACCCGCTGGCCCCGCGCCGCCGAGGTCGACCGGCTCCTGCGAAGGCACGCGGCGCCGTGATGTCGCTCCTCCTCTTCGCCGCGGGTCTGGCGCTCCTGGTCGTCGCTCCATCCGTCAAAAGAGCGATTTTCAAGCGGGCTGACGCCGAGGGATTCGACGGCGATCAAGAAAAGCGGCTTGCCGCTTGGCAGAAGGCCACGATCGTGGCCTTCGCGCTGCGGGAAGTCGCCGGCCTAATCGGTTTCGTGCTGGCCGTGATCACTGGAAATCTCTGGGGGGCCTGGGGCCTGGGAGGCGCCGCACTGATCGCCATGGCCATGGACTGGCCGAGGCGCGAGAACCTGGGTGTCTGATCAGACTCCGTAGAAAATCGCGTCAGGAGATGCCTGCTGCCGGCACCAGCACGGTCCCCTTGTTCTTCCCGTCCTCTCCGTAGCGGGCGGCGATCCGCTCTCCCGCCTTGCGGCCGGTCCCCTGGCGGGCGACGGCGACGATCGAGCCTCCGAAGCCGCCGCCGGTGATGCGGGCTCCAAAGATGTCCGGCTCCTCGCTCGCCAGCTCGACGAGGCGGTCGATCTCCGGGATCGAGACCTCGAAGTCGTCGCGCAGTGATTCGTGCGAGGCGTAGAGGAGCTTTCCCAGTCGCGGCAGGTCTCTTTCGCGCAGAGCGGCCACGGCGGAACGGACTCTGGCGTTCTCCGTGATGACGTGCCGTGCCCGGTTGTCGAGCGGATCGGGAAGGGAGGGGAGGCGCCAGAGATCCTGCGGACTCAAATCGCGGAGCTGGTGGACGCCCAGCAACTCCGCCGCGCGCTCGCACTCCTTCCGCCGCGTGCGGTACTCGCCCCCGGCATGGCTGTGCGAGATCCCGGAATCGATCACTATCAGCTCGGCCTCCGCCGGTAGCGGAATCTTTTCGTACTCCAGGCTCCGGGTGTCGAGGAACAGGGCGGTCTTGTCGTCGGCGAGGCTCGAAGCCATCTGATCCATGACGCCGACCGGCGCGCCCACGAAATCGTTCTCGGCCTTCTGGCCGGCGAGGGCGAGCTGCACGTCGTCGAGCTCCAGCCCGAACGCCTCGCGCAGGGCGCGCAGCAGCGATACCTCCAGCGCCGCGCTCGACGACAGCCCGCCCCCCAACGGCACGTCGGACTCGATCCGCAGGTCGAATCCCCGCAGCTTGTGCCCGGCGAGCCGCAGCACCTCCGTGACCCCCTGCACATAGTCGAGCCAGCCGTGGCCGGGCTCCTCGTCGCCCAGCCGGTACTCCAGGATCTCCAGCTCCTGCACGCTGGCGCTCCAGGCGCGGACCCGCGGCTCGGAGCGAGTGGCGAGCTCCACCCGCGTCCGCTGCGGAATGGCGAGCGGCAGCACGAAGCCGCCGCTGTAATCCGTATGCTCGCCGATCAGGTTGACCCGCCCGGGAGCGTCGGCCCGGATCTCCGGATCGCGGCCGAAGAGGTCGGAAAAGGTTTCAGTCAAGTTTCACCTCCACCGCTTGCAGCTCCTTGACCTTCTCCTCGGGCAGCGTGTCCGCGGTGAACACGCCGGCGCCGATCTCGCTGCCAGCCAGGTATTTGAGCCGGCCCGGCATGCGATAGGCAGGGTAGAACTCGATATGCAGGTGCGCCTCCGGGTGCGGCTGACCATCCGTGGGAGTCTGGTGAAAGACCATGATGTATGGAAAGGGTTTTCCCCAGAGCTGGTCATATTTCAGGAGCACTGTTTTGAGCGCCCGCGCGAAGTCGGCCCGCTCGGCGGCATCGAGATCCGCCACCGATCCGGCGGGCCGGCGCGGCGCGATCCAGACCTCGTAGGAGTAGCGCGCGAAGGCAGGCATCCAGGCGACCGATCGCTCGCCCGTGTAGAGCATCCGCCGGCCATCCTCCAGTTCCTTGCGAATCAGATCGTCCAGCAGGCCGCTGCCGTGCTCCTCCAGGTAAGCGCGCTGCAGCTCCAACTCCCGCGCCGGAACGGGCGGGATGAAGGGATAGGCGTAGATCTGCCCGTGCGGATGATGGAGCGTCACCCCGACCTCGACGCCGCGGTTCTCGAACGGCATCACGTACTCGATATCCTCGCGCTCTCCGAGCTCGCGATAGCGGTCCGCCCAGACCTCCAGGAGCAGCTCCAGATGCCAGAGCGGCAGCGCGCCGAGGGAGGAGCTCGGATCCTGGGTGAAGACCACGACCTCGCAAGCCCCCTTGCCCGGCCGGGTGGGGACGATCGACGGCGGCGCCGGCTCCTCGGCCCGTCCGGTCAGGGTAGGGAAGCGGTTCTCGAAGACGGCCACCTCGTAGTCGCCGGGCGGCAGCTCGGTCGGATGCGCGGGATCGGTCGTCGGCGCCAGCGGGTTGTACTCCGGCGGCGGCAGGAAGGTGCGGTTCTGGCGATGGCTGGCGTAGGCCACCCACTCGCCGCGCAGGAGGTGCCAGCGCAGATGCGTCTTCGAGCCGGGAGGATCGGTCCCGGGGCTGGTCGCCTCGATGTCGCTGGCGATGGGGGTCCGCGAGTAGAGGATCAGTTGCCGGCCGTCGGGCTTGATAAGGGTTTTCTTTTCCATCCCGCCGCCTCTCAATCGTCCGGAGCGTGGGGGTCGTGGCGGGTGCCGGCGCCGCTCATCCCGATCGCCATCGGGTTCACCCGGCCCGGCGACTCCACCCCGCGTGTCGCGGCGGACATCTCCTCCAGGGAGAACTTGGGAGTGCGATCGGCCCGCAGCAGACCGTTGGCTTCCTGATAGGTGTCGGCGAACTGCGTGTAGCAAAAGCCGGAGAAGAGCGCGAGCGAGTTCACCGCGTCGAGCAGCATGCGATAGCGCGAGGCGAGATCTTCCTCGCTCTGGGCGCGCGAGTACCCCCAGGCGCCCTTCTCCTTGGATTCGCTGATGCCGCCGAATTCGGTGAGAACGATGGGCAGGGTACCGCTCGCGTGCTCCTCGAGCACCAGGAGCCGGCCGCCAGGGCGCTCCTGCTTGAGGAGCCGCGGCAGGACGTCCTCCGCGTGGTAGCGCTTTTTGATCTGCTCCGGTTTTCCGTCATAGTCGTGAATGCCGATGATGTCGGTCGCGATGCTCTCCCAGCCGTCGTTGCCGATCACCGGCCGCGTCGGATCGAGCGTCTTGGTGAGGTGATAGAGCGCGCGCACCCAGTTGCGCTCCGCCTGGTTGTCCGGCAGGTTCGGCACCCCCCAGGACTCGTTGAAAGGAACCCAGGCGATGATGCACGGGTGGCTCAGATCGCGGCGCACCGCCTCCATCCACTCGCGGGTCAGCCGCTGGATCGAGCGCTTGGTGAAGCGGTAGGCGCTCGGCATCTCCTCCCAGACCAGCAGGCCCAGCCGGTCGGCCCAGTAGAGATAGCGCGGGTCCTCGATTTTCTGGTGCTTGCGCACGCCGTTGAAGCCCATCTGCTTGGCCAGCTCGACGTCCTGCTGCAACGCCGCGTCGTTCGGCGGGGTGAGGCCGCTCTCCGGCCAGTACCCCTGGTCGAGCACCATGCGCAGATAATAGGGGCGGCCGTTCAGCACCAGGCGGTTCCCCTGCAAGGCGATCGAGCGCAGGGCCGTGTAGCTGCGGACCTCGTCGAGTTGCTCCTCGCGCCCGGCCCAGAGATGCAGGTGGGCCTCGATGATGGTCGGCTTCTCGGGGCTCCAGAGCAGCTCGTTGCGGAAGTCGTCGATCCCCGGATCGGAGAGGGCGATCCGGCGGTGCACCTCGCCGGCGACGACCTTGTAGGTGTCGTCCGCGAGGAGCTGGCCGTTGGCCCACAGCTTGACCCCCAGCCGCAGCCGCTCGCGCTCCTCCCCCTCCACCCAGGCCTCGAAGCCGATCTCCCAGCGCTCCAGGCTGGGAACCCAGCGGACGCTGCCGATCCAGGTCGAGGGGACCTTCTCCAGCCAGACCGTCTGCCAGATGCCGGTCGTGCGCGGGTACCAGATCGAGTGCGGCTCGAGCTTCCAGTCCTGCTTGCCGCGCGGCTTGGCGAGGTCCGCGGGGTCGTCGTCGACGCGCACGACGATCGTCTGCGGATCCTCCACGAGCAGATCGGTGATGTCGAGCGAGAACGGCGTATAGCCCCCCTCGTGGCAGCCGGCGAGCGCGCCGTTGACCCAGACGGTCGCCGCCCAGTCCACGGCCCCGAAGTGGAGGAGCAGGCGTTCCCCCTCCTTCAAGGGTGGAGACTCGAAGGTGCGGCGGTACCAGCAGCGGCGATAGAAGCCGGTGTCGCCGATGCCGCTCGCCGTGGTCTCCGGGGAGAAGGGAACAAGGATCATGCCGTTCCACTGCGCCTCCCTGGGAGAGCGCCAACTGGCATTTTTATCGAGCACGAAGTCCCAGGGGCCGTTCAGGGAGGTCCAGGATTCGCGCTGCAGCAGGGGACGAGGGTGGCCGTGTCCAGCAGGCAGTTTCGGTTTCCGGGGAGTCGCGCGTTTAGCCATGATCGTTGGGGTCAGGGGTGCAAGACACGAGCCAGAGGGGAAGGATCGGGGATGAGGTCGCAGGCACGGACCTGGACTAAAATCCACATCGGAGGAGGCTATCATCCCCATCCACGACCCCCGGCCCGAAGCCGTCCAGCTCGAGCTGTTCACCCATCGCTTCGCGGCCATCGCGCGGCAGATGGGGGAACGGCTCCAGCGCACGGCGGTCTCCACCAACATCAAGGAGAGGCTCGACTTCTCCTGCGCCCTGCTCGATCCGGTGGGGGAGCTGGTGGTCAACGCGCCGCACATCCCCGTCCACCTCGGCGCCCTCGGGCTCTGCGTGCGGCGCCTGCGCGAGACGATCGCCATGGAGCCCGGCGACGTCGTGATGACCAACCATCCCGGCTTCGGCGGTTCCCACCTGCCGGACGTGACCGTGGTAACTCCCGTCTTCGAGGAAAACGGCGGAGCGCTCCTCGGCTATGTCGCCAGCCGCGCCCATCACGCCGAGATCGGGGGGATCCGCCCGGGCTCGATGCCTCCCGGCGCGCGGCGGCTGATCGAGGAAGGGGTGGTGATCCCGCCGACGTATTTGCTCCGGAAGGGAGAATCCCGCTGGGAAGAGGCGCGCCGCCTGCTCCTGGAGGCGCCATTCCCGACCCGGGCCGTCGAGGAAAATCTGGCGGACCTGCGGGCCGCCGTGGCCGCCAACCATCGCGGGGCCGAGGCGCTGCAGGGGCTCGCCCGCGAGCACGGACGCGAGACGGTTCATCGCTACATGGCCGCCCTCAAGGCCCGCGCTGAAGAGCGGCTGCGGGCCGCCCTGGCCAAACTGCCGGCGGCGCGCTACGAGGCCGTCGAGCGGCTCGACGACGGCGCGGTCATCGCCGCGCGGATTGAAATCGCCGGCCCCGGCGCCGATCCCGCCGTGGTCATCAATTTCACCGGCTCGGCCGGAGTGCATCCAGGAAACCTCAACGCGCCGCCCGCCGTAGTCCGTAGCGCCGTGCTCTACGTCCTCCGCCTGCTGATCGCCGAGCCCCTGCCTTTGAACGAGGGGATCCTCCGCGCGGTCGAGATCCGCATTCCGCCCGGCATGCTGAATCCGTCGTTCCCGGACGACCCCGCCGAGGCGCCCGCCGTCGTCGGTGGGAACGTCGAGACCAGCCAGCGGGTGGTCGACACCCTGCTCAAGGCGCTCGGGCTGCTCGCCTGCGGCCAGGGCACGATGAACAACCTGCTCTTCGGCAATCCGCGCTTCGGTTTCTATGAGACCGTCTGCGGCGGCGCCGGGGCCGGTCCCGGCTTCGACGGCGCGAGCGCCGTCCATACCCACATGACCAACACCCGGATCACCGATCCCGAGGTGCTGGAGCACCGCTACCCCGTGCGGCTGGACCGTTTCGCCATCCGCGCCGGCTCGGGCGGAGCGGGCCGCTGGCGCGGCGGGGACGGCGCCGTCCGCGAGATCGTCTTCCTGGAGCCGATGTCCCTCTCCCTCCTCTCCCAGCACCGGGTGGAGCGCCCCTACGGCGTCGAAGGCGGCGAACCCGGCCTCCCCGGCCGCCAGCGGCTCATACGCGCCGCGGGTGAGGTGGAAGAGCTCGCCTCGATCGACGGCCGCGAGGTCGGGCCGGGAGACCGGCTGATTCTGGAAACGCCGGGTGGGGGAGGGTGGGGACGGCGGGAGACGCGGGAGGATACAGAATGATCGGCAATCGACCGCCCCACCCGGGATTGAAATCCCGGGCTACCCACGACCGTCCCTGGCCGGGACTTGGCAAGTCCGGAGGACGACCGTCGGTAGCCCGGGATTTCAATCCCGGGCGAGGACGATCGACCCGCATCTTCCTCGCCCTGCTGACCGTTCTCGCCGCCCTGGCACCGCTCCACGCCGATCCCCCGAAGGTGACCGCCGCCTCCGTCCTCGCCGAGTTCGATCGTCTGGCCGTCCAGCCGCTCTGGCCGAATTTCGTTCCGGGCAAGACGCCGCTGGCGATCTACGACGGCGCGCGCACGATCCTCGTCCGCCACCCTTCGCCACCGCCGGAGTTCAAGAAGGAAGGGGAGGTCTGGGTGTTCGCCGGCCGGCATCCGGACGTGAAGGCCAACACCTCGATCGAGCTCGGCGGAGTGAAGACCGCGACAATGGAGATGGACCCCAAGTCGACGAAGGATTCCCGGGCCTGGGCGTCGATCATGATCCACGAGACCTTCCACGCCTTTCAGCGGGAGCGGCATCCGACGTGGTCGGGCAATGAAGCGGAGCTGTTCGTCTACCCGATGGAGAACGCCGGCCCGCTGGCCGCCCGCCGGCTCGAGACCGAGGCGTTCCGGCGGGCGCTCGCCGCGAAGGAACTGAAGGACGCCACCTGCTGGACGAGCCGGGCGCTGGACCAGCGGCGCGATCGTTTTTCGAAGCTGCCCGCCGGCGCCGTCGGCTACGAGCGTGGGACCGAGCTCAACGAGGGCTTGGCGAACTTCGTCGAGAACCTGTCGCTGGGAAAAACTCAGGGCCCTGACCTGCCCGCCTCCGAGTACGCTGCCGATGCCGTCCGCTCGCGCGCCTATCCGATCGGTTTCGCGCAGGCGGCTCTGCTGGACCACTTCGATCCCGCCTGGCGCCAGGCGCTGGAGGCCGGGCAGGCCACGAGCCTCGACGAGCTGCTCGCCAAGAGCATCGCCGGGAAGCCCGCCACGGTCTGCGGCTTCAAGCCGGAGGAGATCGCCACGGCGAGCGAGCGCGCCAAGAGGGACGTCCTGCAACTCGTCCAGACCCGGCGCGAGAGCCGCCAAGCCTTCCTGGGCCGCTCCGGCTGGAGGCTGGAGATCGTCTCCACCAAGCCGCTCTGGCCCCAGGGGTTCGATCCGCTGAACGTCGCCCTGGTCGCCAAGGGGGAGATCCTGCATCGGCGCTTCGTGAAGCTGGGCAACGAGGATTCCACCCTGGAGGTCCTCGGCCGCGAAGCCCTCACCCAGGCCGCCGGCGAGCACCCCCTGTTCAACGGCGTCAAAGACGTCCAGGTCACTGGTCTGCCCACCGAGCCGAAGGTGACTCAGGAGGGGGATTTCGTGGTGATCGCCGCCGAGGGGGTTACGGCGAAGCTGAAGGGGGCGAAAGTGGAGAAGGGGGAGAGGTCAGTCAAAGTGACGGTGCCCTAACCTGTCTTCCGTCTTGCTCCCTCTTCTCCCGGCGGTTGGGGGGGAGGCTGGGAGAAGAGGGCCGGGGTGATGAGGGCCAACGGAACGGGAACACGGACTCTGACAAAGCAGAGTCATCGCCCCCGCCGCTGGCGAGCCACCTCATAAGCCGCTAGGGCCACCGACGTCGAGAGGTTGAGCGAGCGGATCTCGGTATCGACCATCGGGATCCGCACCATGCGGTCCCGGTAGCGCTCGCGGATCTCCGGCGCGAGACCGACGCTCTCCTTGCCGAAGACCAGCACCGTCCGTTCCGGATAGTCGACGCTCCAGAAGTCCCGTCCCGCCTCGGCGCTGAAGAAGAACGGCTCGCCCAGATCGGGGATTTCCGCCTCGAACTCGGCCCAACGGTCCCAGAGCGTCGGGTGGACGCGCTGCCAGTAGTCGAGCCCGGCGCGCCGGACCTGCCGCTCGCCGAGGAAGAACCCCAGAGGCCCGACGAGATGCAGACGCGCTCCCACCGCCAGACAAGTCCGTCCGGCGTTGCCGGTGTTCCAGTGGATCTCCGGCTCGACGAGGGCGACGTGAAGAGAAGGTTCGCTCAAGCCCGCACAGTATAGAGGAGCCTCAAGAAAAAGGACGGAGCTCCCGCGGCAAGGCGCGGGAGCCCCGTCGACCACCCAGGGCCACATTTGGATTCAGTTTTCAAAGAGCCCGAAACCGGCCGCGGGCCTCATTCCCTCGCCGTCACAATGCATTTCCCGCCAGAAAAGGGTCATTCCCGCCGGGAATGAAGGACCGAACGCCCCGTCAAACCCATTCCCTCGCTCCAGACCCTCAGAAGGGCTGGGGAACAGCTCATTCCCAGAGGAAAAGCCGCCCGCGAGACCGGGAATGAGGCTACGACTCTGTCTACTGCATGCGCATCCAAGTGAAAAATTCATTCCCCTGGGGAAATAACTAACTAGGCAAGGGGAATGACCTTTTCCCCCGTTCCTCATCTCTTTTACCTCTGCTGGACGCGATCCAATCCCTCAAGACGATCCCCTGGAGAGGCTTGACAGTCCGCTCGCCTGGCACCTAGTATATGTACATCATCGTCATCTGTCCAGAGGCTTCTTCGGAGGCTCTCCCAGGCGGCGAAGGGCCGGGGATCTTCCACGGAACGAGGGACTCCGCCATCGCACAGGCGTCGAGGCCGCGGTCCGGCGGCTCTCCCGAGCGACGGCCCGAGCTCTTTGACAATCGAAGTACCTTTGCCGGGGGAACGGAGGCGGGCCGTTCCCTCCGGCATCTTTTCTCCGGTAGTTGCTCCCACGTCCCGAACCGTGGAGTTGGGGCACGCGGTAGATCGGCTCTCGGAGGGTGCTTATTCGTCAGCCTCCTGTCGCAAAGGCAGTACCGTGCCGGATGTCGACAGATCCGGCAAGGCATTTCTCCTCAGCCCCTTAGAGGCTTCAGCGGGAGGAAGCTCCGTGGGTCCTTATTGCCAAGAACCTGTCGCATAACACTCCAGCCGGTCCGTCCCCCTCCTCCCGACGAGTTCTTCCGTACGAGCATTGACCATAGGCCCTCATCCACCCAGTTGCTATGTGACAGTCTCATTGCATTGACGCAATTACCGTTCAGCGGTAAGCTTCTGTTGGCCCACAATGGATAAGGAGGCGCCATGAAAAGTATGAGGAAGCTCAGATTGAAGAAAGAGACAATCTTGACCTTGACATCTGGACAACTAATACAAGCGGGGGGAGGGACAGGGACCACCTACTCTGAAGCCTGCGGGAGCGAAGAGTGGACAGTCACATGCTACGCGGGGTCAGCACGTTGCTCTATGAACGCTTCATGCGTAGGAACCTGCACACAAGTAGACTAAGAATGTACTCTCTCCTCACTGGCGGAACGTGCTATGCGAGCGTCTTCCCTCATCGTGAGGTCAAGAAGCGACTGGTGCGTGGGCGGTGAGCGCCGTACGGAAGGGTTGAACAAACCGAAGAAGGTTCCACCCATTTGAAGGCTCTTGTCAACGCCCCACACCTCTTCCTACTGGGAGTGTTGGCTTCCGCGGAACGGCTCGAAGGTGCACGACGAGCTTCTCTAGCAGTTTGCGCGCCCGTAGTTTCAGTTCTTTGGGTGCGGGGGATCCGCACCAGCCACCCATCGGGATCAAGGTGGGGGTGGAGCCGGTGACGGCTCCACCCCCACCCTGGCACTCTTCTCGTGCCCCCAGAAAATCTTCGGTTCCAGGTCGCGTCCAAGCATGACCGACAGTCGAAAGGCTACTCCTGGTAGGAGAGTGCCAGCACCTGAGGGCTCACGACCTGAGCGCATCCCGACAAAGAGCTCAAAAGCGGTGGGAGACATAAAGGGCTACTCCCAAGCCAGAACCGGGGAAACTGGGATGCGGTGGATCGCCCTCCGACGGAGGACCGTCCGCACTGGTTTGACTTCAATTTCAGATCGGATACTCTTAACAGCTGTCAGGCAATCATCCTTTATCGGAGACTCCCCCCATGCGCCGCACGCAGTTCCTCATCCTCCTCCCCGCGCTCCTAGTCCTATTCGGCACTAGCCGGACGGCCACTGCGGGGAGCACGCTCAGCGTGTTCCCCGGCTGCTTCAACAACGGCGGAGGCGTCGCCGTCTGCAGTCCGTCCGTCACCGGTGGTACTGGCAATTACGTGTCCTATTATTGGCAGTTCACCGACACCTACTGGGGCCAGCCCACCTACAGCTACTCCTGGACCTCCACGGACCCTTGGCTTCAGGATAGCTGCCGCATCGGCGGAGGCGTGACTGTCACCCTTACGGTCACCGACAGCCAGGGAGAAACCGGCACTGGCACCCATAGCATCGGCTGCTCGCAGTGGGCTGATTGAGCCGAATCCCGGCGGATGCGATCCTGCCAGCTCCCGTGTCGCGGGCGCAGGTGCTTCAACGCTACTGGTTTAGTCGTCTGTGTCCGTGGCAGAGGCGCGAGCCTACTTGGCAAGTCTCGTTTAAATTTAAACGAACTCGGGAGTCGTTCGCACAATGGTAGATGACAGGTTCGCGCTATATAACCTTGGTTGGAACGACTTTCAGCGACTATGTCTCACGATCACAAGAGAGATCCTTGGACAGGTAGTGGAGTCGTTTCTCGATTCGAGAGATGGCGGTAGGGATGGCGCATTTACGGGGACGTGGAGGGCCACGGGACAGGAAAGCCTTAGGGGTTCTTTTGTAATTCAGTGTAAGTTTACCAGCAAGATAAACTACGTCTTGAGAACGTCCGATTTGTCGGACGAACTCGAAAAGGCCAAGAAACTTGTCGGGCAAGGCCTTTGCGACTCCTACGTGCTCATGACGAACGCGGGTCTGTCCGGTACTGGAGCCGGGAAGATCAAGGCTCTCTTCAAGGGGGTCGGGGTGAAGCACGTGGCAACGTTTGGTTCCACCTGGATAAGCCAGCAAATTCGCGAGAACAAGCGCCTGCGTATGCTCGTCCCACGTGTGTATGGACTTGGAGACTTAAGCCAGATTCTCGACGAACGCGCCTACGCCCAGGCTCGAACCATCCTTGAATCGATGCGCGAGGACCTCGCTAAGGTCGTCGTCACCGACGCCTACCGGAAAGCCGTCGATGCGATCAACAAGCACGGTTTCGTGCTGCTCATCGGAGAGCCTGCTGCTGGCAAGACGACCATCGCATCCCTGCTGGCAATGGCGGCACTCGACCAATGGAACGCCTCTACACTCAAACTCGACGAGCCCGGCAAGGTTGCCGAGCACTGGAACCCGGACGAGCCGTCGCAGTTCTTCTGGCTGGATGATGCCTTCGGAGTGACCCAATACGAGGAGTTCCTGGTCCGCGGCTGGAATCACATCTTGCCGCAAATCAGGCCAATGCTCCGCAAAGGGGCGAAGATCGTCATGACCTCGCGTGACTACATTTATAACCGCGCACGCAATGATCTGAAGGGGAGCGCGTTTCCGCTGCTGAAGGAGAGCCAAGTCGTGATCGATGTTCAGGACTTATCCATCGGAGAGAAACGTCAGATACTCTACAACCATCTCAAGCTTGGAAAACAGCTGCGCTCCTTCCGAGCCGAAATCAAGCCTTACCTTGAGGATGTCGCGAGCCATTCTCGTTTCATCCCGGAAACAGCGCGACGTTTGGGTGATCCACTTTTTACGAAGGACCTATTCATCGACGATTATTACATCGGCCAGTTCGTCGAGAAGCGAGAGCAACTTCTCCAGGAGGTGCTTCAGGGCCTCGACGCTGACAGCAAGGCGGCACTCGCGCTGATCTACATGCGCAACGGCCGTCTGGAGAGTCCAATCCAACTCCGGCCTTCAGAGGCAGAAGCTCTTGAGCGTCTCAGTAGCAATCTGGGCGGATGCGTCGCCGCACTCGAGGCCCTGAAAGGAAGTCTCGCATTGCTCTCTCACGCAAGCGGCGAGTATGTCTGGCAATTCAAACATCCGACCGTCGGCGACGCGTACGCTGCAATCTTGGTCCAAAGTACGGAGCATCTTGGCATATTCATGGAGGGCAGCGCGCCTGAGCGGATTGTCGATCAAGTGACTTGCGGCGATGTTGGCATCGAAAAAGCGGTTGTGGTGCCGAAGTCATTGTTTCCGCAGATGCTCGCGAAGCTGAAGGAATTGTCACAAAGCAAGTCCTATAAGTCCGCTTGGCTATCGACGTTTAGCGCGGAGCGGGACCTGCAAGGATTTCTCGCCTACCGTTGCTCCAAGGAGTTCCTAGCTCTTTATTTGGAGCACAATCCCGGCCTGCTCGACCAAGTCGCCAGACCCGGACTATTCCTCGACGCCGTTCCGGAGGTGAGCCTAGCAAATCGCCTCCATGAGTTCGGGCTTCTGCCGGAGGAGAAGAGGAAAAAGTTCGTTGAGACGGTAAGCAATTACGCTCTCGAGGGGCAAGACGCAGACGCTCTGGATGATGATAGAATCCGAAGCCTTTACACCGACGGTGAATTCGAGGAGTTGTTGCGAAGGGTGCGGGCAGAGCTTCTGCCACGGCTTGGCGATGTCCGGCGTGAGTGGGAAGGTAATCATTCTTCAGACGAATCGCCCGAAGAGCATATGCAGCAGCTTCTCGAGATATTTGAATCTCTGAAAAAGAGGTTCGGCGATGACCAAAGTGCAGTCAAACTCATTGATCGCGAAATGCGGCGTACGAGCGAGTGGATTGACGAAAACATGCAGGATGAACCCGAGAGAACCCCTCGAAAACTAGGACAAGTCGAATCGCAGGAAAAGCCGCAAAGCACGCGCAGCATATTCGATGACATCGACGCTAATGAGGACGTGGGGACTGAGTGACGGCCCAGTCCAAGCCTCGGGTCCAGGATCGCTTGGCGCTCGTGACAGAGGAGGTGATACGCTGGCTTCCAGCGATGATGCGTAAGTCGCCTAACCAGCCCAAGAAGGCTCCCGCCAAGAAGGTTCCACGATTCCATAAGGAGCCCTCATCTTCTATGGCAGGGTAGGCCCCAGCAATACATACCGTTCGGGTGTCATCGCCGTTCGTGAGATGAGCGACGAAAGCGTGACAAAGGTGTCGCATGGCGGGAGAACGATCTCGGCAAGGGCGAGCTCCGTGGCTTCCGTCTTCCGTTGCATGAATCGGGTCCGATATAATCCCGAGAAGGCGGCGGATCGCGCGCCGGACGCTCGCATTTTCACGGAGTGCCCGGCGAGGGGCGTGAAATCCTATTTTCCTGACGCAAGAGCCCCGGCGGATGGCTCGCCGGCGCCGGCGAATGTCGCAACGGGGCCGGCGAGTGTTGCAAAAGGCCCGGCGAGACACAAAAAATCCCCGGCGGGTCTCTCGCCGGCCCCGGCGAGCCAGGAAAAATGCCCGGCGGAGCGTCTGCCGGCTCCGGCGGGTCACAGCGAATGCGTTCCGCGCCTCCCGCCGGCCCCGGCGAGACACAAAAAATGCGTTCCACGCCTCCCGCCGGCTCCGGCGAGACACACGGAACGCGCGGCGACACACGAGAAGAGCAATTGCCGCCCTTTTCAGGGCGTTCCACGCGTGGATTTCTGACTTCAATTGCCCGTGGCGGCCACTTCGAGGTCGCCGTCGGCGACGGGACCGGTGCCGTGAAGAATCGTCTGGCCCTCAGTCCAGCTCTCAGTCCAGCAAAGAGCAGCGCAGAGACGCCAGGAAACGGTTGCGTCAGGACGATCATGACGTCGCTCAGCCCTTGTACTCGTCGTGGCGGCGCCACCAGATGCCCGTCTCGTTGCGGCCCTTGGGGGCGCGGTCGAGCCACGGGTACATGCCCCAGAGGGCGTCCACTCCGCGCGAGTAGGTGGAATAGGTGTGGTAGACGACGCCGTCCTCCAGCACGAAGGCGCTCATGCCCGGCCTCTCGCTCGTGTACGTGGGCACGTCGACGCCGACGCCGGCTGCCAGCTCGGCGACCGGTCCTCCGGCGGCGGCGTCCGGGGCCAGCGGGCGGGCACGGCGGTAGTTGTATTCAAAGCCCCCCTCGCGCTGTTGCGCCGGGGTGAACCCGACGTGCCAGTCGAAGTTGAAGTCGCTGCTGGACGAGGACGCCCACGGAAACGTCCATCCCATCCGCCGCTTGTACGCCTGCAGCTTCTCGAGCGGCGCGCGCGACACCGCCCAGAGCATCACGTCATGGTTGGCCAGGTGAACCGCGGACCCGTTGAAGCCGTCCGCGATCGCCGAGCAGGATGGGCAGCCGGCGGTGTAGTCGGATCCGAACATGAAGTGGTAGACGAGCAGCTGCGAGCGCCCCTGGAAGAGATCCGCCAGCGAGGCGCTCCCCTCGCCGGTGTCGAATCGATACTCCTTGTCGATCCGGACCCACGGCAGCTCCTGCCGCCGCCGCGCCAGCTCGTCACCGCGCCGCGTGAGCTCCTTCTCCGCCTCGAGCAGCTCGAGCCGCGCTGCGAGCCATTCTTCCCGTGTCCCTGTCATGTGCCTGGTCATTGCTCCTGTCTCCTTTCTTCGGTGTCCGTGGTGGGCTCTTCAGGATCAACCCGTCACCCTTGGTTGTTCGTCGTGAAGTACTCTAGAGGCGGAAGATCGAACCGTGGGAGTGACAAATATGTCGGGATTCCGATGGACTCGCTGATCACCGCCGCGGCGCGTGCTCTCGCCATCGGGGATCCCCTCGGCGCACTGAAACGGGTCGCCCTGCGCGACGACGCTCCGGCGCTCGCGCTTCGCGGCATCGCGATGGCGCAGCTCGGCGATCTCGTTCGAGCGAAGGCGCTCCTGCGCCGCGCCGCGCGTGCCTTCGGCTCGAAAGAGGCGGTGGCCCGCGCCCGGTGCCTCGTCGCCGAGGCCGAGATCGCGCTCGTCTCGCGCGACCTGGGCTGGCCTGCGAAGGCGCTCGACGCGGCGCGGGCGACGCTCGAAGAGCACGGCGACCTCGTCAACGCCGCGCATGCGCGGCATCTCGAGATCCGGCGCCTTCTCCTGCTGGGGCGCATCGACGAGGCCGAGCGTGCGCTCGCCGCGCTCGACCCCTCACCCCTCCCTCCCGCATTGAGGACCGCCCACGAGCTGGTGGTCGCGGGGATCGCAATCCGGCGCCTGCGAACGCAGGCGGCGCGCGCCGCGCTCGCCCGGGCCGGGCACGCAGCGCGCCACGCACGGATCCCCGCGCTGACGGCGGAGGTCGAAAGCGCCATCCTCATCCTGAGCACGCCCGCCGCGCGCCTGACCGGGCGTGGCGAGGAGCGGCTCCTCCTGCTCGCGGAGGTCGAAGAATTGCTGGCTTCGAAAGCCTTCGTCGTGGACGCGTGCCGTCATGCCGTGCGCGACGAGAGCAGGGTGGTCTCGCTCGCAACGCGTCCGGTGCTGTTCGCGATCGCCCGTGCGCTGGGCGAGGCGTGGCCGGGAGACGTACCACGGGACGCGCTCGTCGCGCGCGCCTTCGGAGCGAAGCTCGCCGATGAATCGCACCGCGCGCGGTTGCGCGTCGAAATCGGACGGCTCCGGACGATGCTGCGGACGCTGGCCGACGTCAGCGCGACGAACCGAGGCTTTGCGCTGGCGCCGCGCCGCGCCCATGAGGTCGTCGTGCTGGCACGGCCTGTCGAAGAGGAGCATGCGGCGGTGCTCGCCTTCCTCGCCGACGGTGAGTCCTGGTCGAGCTCGGCCCTTGCGCTTGCGCTGGGAACGAGCCAGCGCACCGTGCAGCGGGCGCTCGCGTCGCTTGCCGCACAAGCCAAGGTGCAGTCGTTCGGCCGCGGGCGTGCCCGTCGCTGGACGACCCCGCCCGCGGCGGGATTCACGACAACCTTGTTACTCCCGGCTCCGCTGCCGATTGACTAGGATGGCCTCATGAATAGATCAAACGCCGAGATCATCCGTGAATATGGACCCTTTCCGGGCGTCGACCACGTGCATGGAGTCACGTACGACGGCCGGAATGTCTGGTTTGCTGCTGGAGACACGCTCAACACCTTCGATCCTGCGAGCGGGAAGGCGCTGGGCTCGATCGATGTCGCCGCGCGTTCAGGAACGTCCTTCGACGGCCGGCACCTGTTTCAGCTCGCCGAGGATCGCATCCAGAAGATCGATCCGGAGACCGGCCGTGTGCTCGCCACCATCCCGGCGCCTGGCGGCGGCGGTGACTCGGGGCTCGCATGGGCCGAAGGGACGCTCTGGGTCGGGCACTATAGGGACCGGAAGATCCATCAAGTCGATCCCGAGACCGGGGCGATTCTTCGCACGATCGAGTCCAACCGCTTCGTCACCGGGGTCACCTGGGTTGACGGAGAGCTCTGGCACGGCACCTGGGAAGGGGACGAGAGCGAGTTGAGGCGGGTCGATCCCCGCACGGGAGAGGTCCTGGAGAGGCTCGAGATGCCCCCCGGAGCGGGTGTTTCAGGGCTCGAGTCCGATGGCGGCGATCAGTTCTTCTGCGGAGGAGGAGGGAGCGGGAAGGTGAGGAGCGTCCGCCGGCCCAAGCGAGGCTCCGCGGCGGGCAGCGGCTCACGATAAGATTCGGCGATAATACTTGGCTGGAACGCGCATGGGCGAAACCCTTTCGAAACCTGAAGGAGGGGAGCACAGCCAGGCCTCGCAGAACCTGGCCGGCACTCCCCTCGATACCTGTGGCAACTGCCGTGGAATCCGGGCCGCTGGAGGTTCTAAGCTTCGGTCAGGTTCAGCAGCATACTTCGCCGCTACCGCCGGCCGTGGACGTCGTAAACACTGTGCAAGAGGCGATGTTCCCGCCGCCGAGGATGGCCTTCATGTCCTTCCCCTCGTCGAGATTGATCAGGGTTTCCTTCGCAAGCGTGAGCTTCTTTTCGCGCTTCTTCATGAGAGGCCTCCTCCGGGGTTCGCCAGTCTGAGTTGATAGGCGAGGAAGGCTTCTGTATATCTCTGAATATGCGAGGAGTCAAATGCAGAAGATCATGGCTGCGCGGTGGCGTTTCGCAACGAAACCAAAAGCAGCCGGTCCCAATCAGGCGGCACGGGCGAGGCGGCGGCGAGCAGGGCCAGTGCAACGCCGGCCGAACCCATCAGAAAACCCGGCTCCGCCGACCAGCGCGCTCCGGCGCCGTCGTTGCGGCCATAGGAGGAAAAGCCCCCGACGCCGGTTCCCGGGCGGCGCATTGCGAGGGTTTCGAGGAACCAGTGGCGGGCCGCTTCGGCGAGGTGCTCGTCTCCGGTCGCCTGGTAGAGGCGGTTGAACAGGTGGCCGGCCCCGGCCGTGCCGTGGCAGATCCCGGCATCCACGATCCTGGACCGGCTCGGGTCGCGGGCGGCGGCGGTGCGGGCGATCCGGAGGGCCTCCCGTTCCCAGGCGGGCTCGCAGGCGCCGCGCGCCGCCACCAGCAAGGCCAGCGAGATCCCGAGGTCGCCGTAGCACCAGGCCAGCCGGCCCGGCGGCGGTACGACTCCCGGAACGTAGAAGTGGGGAAAGCGGAAACCGTCCCCCGGAGGGAGCTCTCGGGCCAGGAGCCACGAGACCGTCGCCCGGAGCAGGCGGTGCGCCTCCTGCACCGCGACCCCCGCCCGACAGACGGCGCCCAGCAGGGCGACGATTCCGGGCAGGCCATGGCCCATCCCCAGGTTGAAAGCGCCGTTCGGGTAGCTCGAGCGGTAGAGTGGCAGCAACTCCTCCCCGGGGGTGAAGAACGCCGCTCCTTCCTCGTCCTCCACCGCGCGTTCCGCAAGGCGGGATACTACCTTCTCGAGGCAGCGCGCCGCCGATGGGCGGGGCAGCCGCTCGAGGGCGTAGATCCCCAGGCCCACGTAGCCGTTGATGAGGTCGTACTCGCCGGGTCGGGACGGGTGGGAGAGGAACTGGAGAAGGAGCTCGTCGATCTCGACGCCGTCGTCCGGGTCGGCTTCGAAGAGGCGGCCCGAGAGATGGGCCGTCGCCCAGCCAATCCCTGCGAAGCCGTAGTAGAGGCTCTCTGGCGATGTGAACGACGCCATGAAATCGGCGGCTTCGTCCAGCCGGTCGATGGCCCGGTCGGCGTGCTCCGAGTCTCCAGAGTGCAGGAAGAGGTAGGCGTGGAGCAGGCTGAAGCCGGCGTTTCCCGTTCCCAGGACATTCCGCCAGAGGCGCACTTGCGACGGCGAGAAACGCTCGGGCGGCGTGCCTTCGCCACTCGAAACTGACTCCGCGATCTCCTTCGCGATCTTGAGCGCCTGGGCGGCGTGCTCTCCCCGCAGGACGGGTCGCCAGATCTCGTTCATGGTACGAAGATAGCAGCCGGGGGAGGTGCTCTCAAATCGAGCCAGGGAATTGCCCGGAGGTACTGCTCGACCTCGTTCTGCCCGTTTGGATGGTCTCCGCGATTGAACAAAGCGCCTGACCATGCACTGCAGCGCCACGCGCCACGCGCCACGCGCCACGGTCACGGCCCGGAGCTCTAAGAAGGCTGTCAAGAATCGTCTGGACCCTCAGCCCAGCCCTCAGTCCAGGCCACCAAGGCGTGGACGCTGTGAACGCCCGCACATCCACCGCAGGGTGCCATGTCGTAGAGATACCATGAACATGACGCGAGGATTCTCCGTGGCTCTCCTGTTGGCATCAATGGGTTGCGGCGCCGGACAGCGGGAAGCTCGCCTCCCTTTGCGAGCTCCTTCGCTCTCTCGAATGTTCCGCGCCGGAGGGGAGACGCTGCGGTACCTGGTTCTCGGCGACAGCACGGCCGTCGCCGAGGGGGGCAACTATGAACAGGGGATCGCCGTCGAGACCGCCGGGCATCTCGCGCGGGGCGGCCGTGGGGTCGAGCTGACGAACGTGGCGGTTTCCGGCGCCAGGGTCCATGACGTCCTGACCGAGCAGCTTCCCCGTGCCGATCTCGCTCATGCCGATCTCGTGCTCGTGGATGCCGGAGCCAACGACGTCATCCATCTCACCCGCTCGGGCTCGGTCGCGCGGGACCTCGAGCGGATCGTGAAGACGCTCCTGCGGGCGAACTGCAAGATGAAGATCGTGGTCACCGGTTCGCCCGACATGAGCACGCCTCCCCGAATCCCTCGCCTGCTCCAGGGCCTGGCAGGCGTGCGCTCCCGCGCCGTGAACCGGATCGCGATGGAGGTCGTGAAACGGCATGAGCTGACGTTCGCGCCGATCGCGGAGAGGACAGGGCCAATTTTCGCGCGCGACCGCACCCTCTTCAGCGCCGACCGCTTCCATCCGAACAATCGTGGCTACGCGGTCTGGATTCCGGTCCTGAACGAGGCTCTCGATCAGGCTCTGGCAAATCAGCCCGGCCATTGCTCTCCTTGACCCCGCGGGGCTGGTCAGGTCTCGACACCGGCAGCTTGGCTCGGAGTCTTGACAAATCCAACTTTCGTCCTACGATTAAAGAAATAGCTGTTGCTCAGCAGCGAGCACAACGAGACAGAAGGGGGGAGTCGTCATGGATACGCGACCTTCTTACCGTGGCTTGATGATGACGCTCGTGGCCTTTGGGGCGCTCGCGTTCACCGCGGCGCTCTCTTACGACCCCGGCACGAGCCGTCCCGCCGAGGCGTCGGCGGATACGAAGGTGGGCCTGCTCCGCAGCTCGAAAGCGGCCTCTTCCCCGTACACGCTCTTCGAGAGCGGGCAGGTGCGCCCGCTCGCGATGTCTCCGGACAAGCGGCATCTGTTCGCCGTCAACACGCCCGATAACCGCCTCGAGATCTTCCGCATCCAGGGGCAAGGGCTGGTCCACACCGCCTCGATCCCGGTGGGCCTCGAGCCGGTCGCCGTCGCGGCCCGGACGAACCGCGAGGTCTGGGTGGTCAACCACCTCTCGGACAGCGTGAGCGTCGTCGAGCTCGACGACCATGGCGACGGCCTGACCGGGGAGGTCGAGCGCACGCTCCTCGTGGGCGACGAGCCGCGCGACATCGTCTTCGCCGGACCGGGGCGGAAGCGGGCGTTCATCACCACCGCGCACCGGGGCCAGAACATCCCCTTCGATCCCCAGTTCACGACCCCGGGCGTGGGACGCGCGGATGTCTGGGTGTTCGACGCGGACGGGCTCGGCAACGCCCTGGGCGGCGCGCCGCTCGCCATCGTCACCCTTTTCACGGACACTCCGCGCGCCCTCGCGGTGACGCCCGACGGCACCCGCGTCTACGCCGCCGGTTTCCAGACCGGCAATCAGACCACCATCGTCCCCGAGACCTCGCTCCCGGACGGCTTCGGTCCGGATGGCGTCGCAGGGCCTGCCACCAATGCCGAAGGGCGCCCCGCGCCCGAGGTGGGGGCCATCGTCAAGTGGAACGGCGCTCACTGGGTTGACGCGCTCGGCCGCCCGCGCGATCAGTTCGTGAAGTTCTCGCTGCCCGACAAGGACGTGTTCGTGCTCGACGCCATGGCCAACCCGCCGCGCCAGCTCCCGGGAGCCGCCGGCTTCTTCCAGGGCGTCGGCACCGTCCTCTACACGATGGCCGTCAATCCCGTGAACGGCAAGGTCTACGTCGCCAACACCGACGCGAACAACACCGACCGTTTCGAGGGCCCGGGGACCTTCGCCGGGCACAGCCTGCGCGGCCACCTGCACGAGAGCCGCATCACTGTGCTGTCACCTGGGGGTGCCGGGGGCGGCGTGGCGGCGAGGCACCTCAACAAGCACATCAATTACAACAGTTGCTGCGCGCCGATCCCGAATGCCGAGAACGCCCGGTCCCTCGCCCTGCCCCAGGGCATGGCGGTGACCGGCAACGGCGCGACCCTCTATGTCGCGGCCCTGGGGTCCGACAAGGTGGGGGTCTTCTCCACGGCGCAGCTCGAGGCCAACACGTTCGTGCCGAGTACGGCGAGCCAGATCCCGGTGAGCGGCGGCGGCCCCACCGGCCTCGTCCTCGACGAGGATCGCAGGCAGCTTTACGTGATGACGCGTTTCGACAACGGGATCTCGATCGTCGACACGGGGACGCGGGCGGAGGCGGCGCACGTCCAGATGCACAGCCCGGAGCCGCCGAGCATCGTCAACGGCCGCCGGTTCCTCTATGACGCCAAGCTCTCGTCGAGCCACGGCGACTCCTCCTGCGCGAGCTGCCACGCGTTCGGCGATTTCGACAGCCTGGCCTGGGATCTCGGCAACCCGGATGGAGTGGTGATCGACAATCCCGGCCCCTTCAGCAGCCTCCTCCTCAACCTGGTGACGGGGCAGCCCATGGAGCCCATCTTCCACCCGATGAAGGGCCCGATGGCGACGCAGAGCCTGCGCGGCATGGCCAACCACGGCCCGATGCACTGGCGCGGCGACCGCACCGGCGGCAACAGCGCGCCGAGCGCGCAGCCGGACAGCGGGACCTTCGACGAGCGCGCGGCGTTCGCCCAGTTCAACGGGGCGTTCCCCGATCTGCTCGGACGCCACACGACCCTCTCGTCGGCGGAGATGAATGCGTTCACCGACTTCATTCTCCAGATCACCTATCCGCCGAACCCCAACCGGCCGCTCAGCAACGTGCTCACCGCGGACCAGGAGGCCGGGCGCCGGCTCTTCAGCAGCGTCAATTGCGGAATCCCGTCGGCTCCGGAATTCAACGGCGCCATCCTCACGTGCACCGGTTGCCATGTGATCGACCCGAACGCCAATCCCGGCAGCGCGGCGCCCGGGTTCTTCGGCACGTCCGCCCTCTCGAGCTTCGACTTCAACCCGCAGCTCTTCAAGGCACCCCACCTGCGCAACGCTTATCAGAAGATCGGGAGGTTCGGGGATCCCGAAAACCCCGGGTTCCTGGGCGGCGACAACGGGTTCAAGGGGGACCAGGTGCGCGGCTTCGGATTCCTCAACGACGGAAATACCGATACGGTGTTCCGCTTCGTCCACGGGATCAGCTTCTCGGACCAGTTCAACGGGCCCGGCAGCAACAGCATCCCGGACGGGCCGGAGGGGGAGGTCCAGCGGCGGCAGCTCGAGGCGTTCATCCTGGCATTCCCCACCAACCTGGCGCCCGCCGTGGGCCAGCAGATCACGCTCACGAACGCGGGCTCCGCGGCGGTGATCTCCCGCATCAATCTCCTGCGCCAGCGCGCGGACGCGGGGGAGTGCGAGCTCGTCGCCAAGACCCGGGTCTCCGACGACGAGACCGGCTTCCTGTACGTGGGATCGGGTCAGTTCGTGAGAGACCGGCGCGGGCAGCCGTCCATCACCGACGCGGCGCTGCGATCTCTGGCCGCGGGCTCCGGCCGACCCGTGACGTACACCTGCGTGCCGCCCGGCTCCGGGGTCCGCATCGCCGTGGACCGCGATAGGGACGGCGCCTGGGACGGCGATGAGCGCCGCGCTCATACCGATCCGGCGGATCCGGACAGCAGGCCCTGATGCGGGCAGGCCCGGCTTCCCTGGAGGGAGGCCGGGCCCGAAACGGCCGAGCGTCAGGCGGGCAAGGCCGACTCGGGCGCATCCTGTCGAGGCTTCCGGCGCAGGATCGCGGCGGAGAGCAGCGTCATGATGAGCCCGACCGGGAACACCTCCATGAAGGTGATGGCGGAGTTGAAGAGGGGATTGTCGTAGTTCTTCGCGAGCCCGGCCATCTTCGTGGCCGCCTCCCGGATGGCGGCCTCGCTCTCGCCCGCCGCGCGCATCTTGGCGAGGACGTGCGCGCTATATTGGTCGAGGAAGTGGGGAAAGAAGTTGAAGTAGGCGATCTCCCAGGCGATGACGTACATCGCGCAGGTGATCAGGGTTATCAGGATGCCCACCTGGAAGGCCTTGCCGAAGCCGATCGCGCCGCCGGCGACGGTGTTCCGGTAGGACCGGATACCGAAGAAGACCAGCAGGAACGAAAGGACCATGGAGCTGTAGCCGACGATCTCGCTGTGGTCGAAGTCGAGGGGCCCCTTCAGGAACAGAGGGGTCATGATCAGGGCCACCAGGATGGAGCCCGAAGCGAGCCCGAAGCGAAGAACGATTTTTTGCATTGCAGTTTCCTCCCTTGTTTGCCCGCATCCTAGGGGGCCGGTGCGGCGCCGGTCGTCCTCCGTTCGGGTGATTTTCGGCCCGGAACCCCGGAATCATCCTTTCGTTGACCCCCCGTTGACCCCTGGTTGACCCTCCGGGTCAGGGAATCAGGCCGAACTCCCGCCCTTTCAGCACGGCCTGAACCCGGCGGTTGACCCCCAGCTTGTCGAACAGGCGGGAGGAGTGGGTCTTGACCGTGTTCTCGGAGACGAAGAGCCGCTCGCCGATCTCCCGGTTGCTCAGGCCTTCAGCGATCAGCCCGAGGATCTGGTGCTCGCGCGGGGTGATTCCGAGCTCCTTGAGCTTCCCGGCGTCGAGCACGAAGGGCCCGCCCTCCGGGACGCGGACCTCCTTGATCACCGTCACCTCCCGGGACCGCGACCACTGCAGCCCGAGGTAGATTCCCAGCGCGGAGAAGATCGCCGCCACCAGACCGCCATAGATCTCGCCAGGGTACGCGCGGACGACGTACTGGTATTCGAGGACCTTGAGCAGGGCGAGGAGCACCCCCCCTGCCAGCCCATAGAGGATGATGCGTTTCACGGGCGGGAGCATAACGTGGCGGGCGCCCGACGGTACGCGGGAACCCCCCGCCGCCCGAGCCGGTCTAAAATGTCGGCATGGAGCTGGCCGAAGCCTTCATCTCGTTCATCTGTCTGGTGAGCCTGATCGTGATCCTGCTCGAGGCCCGGCGGTCCGGCGGGCTTCAGCGGCCGCTGCCGGTCGCGCTCTGGGCGTTGAGCCTGGTCCTGCTCGCGATGTTCGCCCTGCTGCGGGTGCTGGTCAACCTGGACGCCTGGAGCGACGCCCGGATCCTGATGGGGATCCTGGGCGTCGGCAACTTCCTGTTCGGCAGCGCGTTGCTGGTTCGCTGGCTCGCCTGGACGACGAGGAACCGGAGGGGCGGGGGAGAGCGGTCAGGCTAGCGTGACGTGGATCTCGCCGACGCCGCAGTCCACCTTCACCCGGGCGCGGCCGGACCCCTTGTTCCAGTTGATCTGCCGCGAGATCAGTCCCGCGCTGGAGTAGCGCCGGCCGTCGGCGACGAGGCTGGCCTCGCCGATGCCGGTATCGATGTCCGCCGAGCCGATCGCCTCCTTCGGCAGCGTAATGCGGACCTCGCCGACGCCGAGATCGGCCGTCACGTCGCTGGCGATCCCGTCGATGGTCAGCTCGCCGACCCCGAGGTCGGTCCGCAGCGGCAGGTTGCGCGGCACGTGGAGGATGGCGACCACGTTCAGCCCCTTGGTCCCGCCCCAGTGCGGCCAGTGGGCGATCTTGACCTCGAGCTGGTCCCCCTTGGTGTTGTAGACGAGCCGCAGCTCCCGCGCGGCATCCTCGCAGCGGCTGCTCGGCTTGTTGCAGACGATCCTGACGTCGACGTCCACCTCGCGGTTGTCCCACCCCGAAACCTGGACCTCGCCGACGGGGAAGTTCAGGTGGATCTTGCTGGCGTCGCCCACCGGGATCTGCTGCCGGAACGAGCGGATGGTCTCCTTCGCGCCTGCGGGCACCACCCAGAGCAGCGCAGCGGCCAGAATCAATAGAGTCTTCTTCATGATGATTTCTCCTTCCTGCTCAGCCCTACGAGGGGAACCGCGCCAAGGTTCCAGACCGGCGGCACCAGTTTTGCGGTGAACGTTTGGCATGAGTACGGCCATGGACCCCCAGACCGGCGCCTTCCAGGAAGCTCACCTCGGGGAACGCCCCATCCGCGATCTCGGCCTGACGATCGCGGGGACGCTCCTGGAGCCGGTGATCGCCGGGTTCGAGCGGGAGCTCGAGACGGCCGGCATCTGCCGGGTGCGCCCGCGCTTCTATCTCTCGACGGAGTGGGGGGTGCCGTTCGGGACGGTCGCCATCGCGATCCCGTTCTATCTCGCCCGCGCGGACCTGACGGCGATCCACGCCGAGCGGACCGGGCACGTCGAGGGGCTCGGCCGCTGGGAGCTCCTGCGCTATCTACGGCACGAGATGGGGCACGTGGTCAACTACGCCTACCGGCTCTACGACCAGGAGGACTGGGTGCGCCGGTTCGGCCCGATCACCCGGCCCTACCGGGAGGAGTACACCCCCGAGCCGTTCAGCCGCCGCTATGTCCGCCACCTGCCGGGCTGGTACGCCCAGAAGCACCCGGACGAGGACTGGGCCGAGACCTTCGCCGTCTGGATGACCCCCGGGCTCGACTGGCGCGCCGAGTACGCCGGCTGGCCCGAGGCGCTCGCCAAGCTGGAGTACTGCGACCGCGCGATGGGCGAGCTGTGCGCGATCGATCCGCCGGTGACCGACGACGAGCTGGACGAGGACGTCTCGGAGATCCCCTATACGCTCGACCAATACTACCGTTCCTGGGAGATCGAGGCCGGGGAGCTCCCGGGCCTCGATGGATCGCTGCGCACCATCTTCGAGGACTGGGGGCGGCCCGAGGATCTCTCGACGGACGCGCCGCGCCGTCCCGCCTCGGTGCTGATCCGCCGTCTCGCCCGCGACCTGCCGGCGGACGTCTACCGCTGGACGGGCCATTTCCCGGAGAAGACCCGCGTCCTGCTCAGCCACCTAGCCGACCGCGCCGATGCCCTGGAGCAGGTCTACCCGGAGGATCGCGAGACCCCGGCGATCATCTCGCTGACGACGCTGGTCACGGCCCTGGCGATGAACCACGTCCACCGGGGGAGCTATGTGCCGTAGTCACCCATGGAAGCGGTGATCCTCATCGGTATCCAGGGCGCGGGGAAGTCGACTTTCTATCTGCAGCGGTTCTTCGACACCCACGTCCGCATCAACCTGGACATGCTGAAGACCCGCTACCGCGCGCAGGTCTTCCTCCAGGCGTGCATCCTCGCCAAGCAGCCGTTCGTGGTGGACAACACCAACGTCCTCGCTTCGGAGCGCGAGGCGTATATCGCTCCGGCGAGGGCGGCGGGGTTCCGGATCGTGGGCTACTACTTTCCGGTCCCTGTGAAGCACGCGATCGGGCGCAATCAGAAGCGGGAGGGGAAGAAGAAGATTCCGGTTCCGGCGATCCTCGGAACCCAGAAACGGCTCCAGCCACCCCGCCGCGAGGAGGGGTTCGACCGTCTGTACTGCGTTACGGTTACCGAGGCGAACGAGTTCGTGGTGGAGGAGTGTCCGGAGGAGGCGTGATTACTTTCCGTACCGCTCCACCGCCAGATCCACGATCTTCTGCGCCAGCTCGGGGAACTCGATCCCCATCGCTTTCGCCGCCATCGCGAACTCGCTCTCGGCCTCCAGATAGCAGCTCGCGTTGACCTCGATGACGTAGATCTCTCCGGACTCGGTCAGCCGCAGGTCCACCCGGCCGTAGTCGCGCACGCGCAGAGCGCGGTAGGCGTCGACGGCGGCTTTCTGGAGCTTCGCCCGCAGCTCGTCCGGGATGTCGGCCAGCACCGACTTCGTCCCCTTGTACTCGACGCTGTTCTTCTTCCACTTGGCCTTGGTGCCGGCGACGTGGGGGATCCCCTCGGGGAGGCCGGAGAAGTCCATCTCGACCGGCGGAAAGGCGACCGGCTCCCGGTTGCCGAGGACGCCGACGTAGAACTCCCGCCCCTCGATGTACTCCTCGACCAGGGCACTGTCCTTCACCTTCTCGTGGATCATAAGGACCCGCTTCATCAGCGACGTCGTGTCGTTCACCAGCGACTCGCCGTCGATGCCGATCGAGGCGTCCGCCGTGAGCGGCTTGACGAAGAGCGGCATGCGGAGATTTCCCGCCGTCTCGAAGTCGGCGTCCTTGGAGAAGATGGCGAAGTGCGGGTAGAGGATGTCTTTTTCGAAGGCGAGCACCTTCTTGGCGAGGCCTTTGTCCTGCCGCAGATAGAGCTCGCCGGGGCCGCCGCCGGTATAGCGGAGGCCGAGGAGATCCATGACGCCGGCCACGGCGGAATCGCCGCTGACGTAATCGCCGAAGGTCTCCACGAGGTTGAACACGATGTCCGGCTTGCGCCGGGAGAATCCGGAGACGAACTTCCGGAGATCGTTATAAACGCCGAAGATCGAGACGCGGTGCTTCTGCTTGCGCAGGGCGGCCGCGACCTGGTCGACCACGACGTCGTAGGATTTGGGGTCTTCACTTTCGAGGCTTCCGAGGACGGTGATATTCATCGCACCCGTGCGCCATGCACGGGCCGTGCCGGAGGGGCATTCATCTTATTTCGCGCAGCAGAGCATTCAAGCCGGCGAGACGATGGCAAGGACCTCCGGCCCGACCGGAATCTCCCGGCCGTCGACGCGCGACACCGGCAGGGCTCCGATCAGGCTGTTCATCAGCAGCAGGCCGTTCGCCGCGGCGAGGTCGTCGAGGGTGAGCGCCCTTTCGCGGATCGCTCCCGTTTCGAGCAGGCGGCGGCGGACGGTCCCGGGCAGACAACCCTCGCTCTCGGGGGGCGTGAAGATCCCGTCCGGCATCGCCAGCGCGAGATTGCTTCGCGATCCCGAGCACAGATGGCCGCGCTCGTTGAGCAGCATCGCGTCCCAGGCGCCGCGGGCCTCGGCCTGCCGGAGCGCCAGCCGGTTCGCCTGATAACAGAGGCTCTTCAGGCCGGCGAGCGGACCGCGCGAGTCGATCCGGATTTCCGGCAGGAGGATGGCGGCGACGCCCAGGCGGTATAGATCTTCTTCGGGCGGCTCGTAGGGGGCAGTGGCGATCAACCGGGTCGGGCCGTCCTCGTCCCCCCGCGAGACGGTGATCCGCAGGCGCGCCACCGGCTGGCGGGCGGCCCGCGCGACGTCGGTGACCGCCCGTCCGAGATCGCACCGGCTCTCCGGCGGCTCGATCCCGAGCCGTCGCAGGCCGGCGTAGAGACGATCGAGGTGGGCCGACAGATCGCGCGCGCGGCCGGCGTCCACCCGCAAGGTTTCGAAGAGGCCGTCGCCGAAGAGGAAGCCGGCGTCGGCCGGGGAGATGTGAATCTCCGCGACCGGGACGAACCGCCCGTTCCACCAGGCCAGGCTCATCCCGGCTCCCGCGCGCCCAGGGCGGAGAGGAAGGCGTGCGCCTTGACGGCGCTCTCGGCGAATTCGAGCTCGGGGTCCGAGTCGGCGACGATGCCGCAACCGGCGTGATAGGCGATCCGCCCGCGCGCGGCCGCCGCGGTGCGGATCGCCACCGCCAGCTCCAGGTCCCCGCCCAGCGAGATCCACCCCAGGGCGCCCATCGCCGGGCCGCGCCGCCGCTCCTCCTCGGCGGCGATGGCGGCCATCGCCTGGATCTTCGGCGCGCCGGTGATCGAGGCGGGGGGAAAGGCGGCGCGCAGCAATGCGGATGGGCCCGCGTCCGGCCGCAGGCGCCCGCGCACGGTCGAGACGGTGTGATGGAGCGTCGGCAGGGTCATCAGCTCGGCATGGCTCGTCACCTCGACGCTGCCGGTCGCGCAGACCCGTCCGAGATCGTTGCGGACCACGTCCACGATCATCGTCAGCTCGGCGCGGTCCTTCTCGCTCTCCAGCAGCTCGCGGACGAGCGCCCGGTCCTCCCGCGGGTTGGCGCCGCGCGGCCGGGTGCCCTTGATTGGGCGCGATTCCACCTCACGCCCGCGCACGGCGAGGAACCGCTCGGGGGAGATCGAGAGCACGGCCTTTCCCTTCCCGAGATCGAGGAAGGCGCCGCGCTCGGCCGGGCTGGCGGCGCGCAGACGCTGGTAGAGCGGCCAGAGGCTGGACGCCGGGAGCTCCGTTTCCAGCCGGCGGCAGAGGTTCATCTGGAAGATCTCCCCCGAGGCGATGCGCTCGACGATCCGCGTCACCGCCGCCTCGAAGCCCCCGCGATTCGGACGGCTGATCACAGGGTCTCGCGAGAGCGGGCCTTGGGGGATCTCCAACTCGCTCCGCCGGCGGGCGGCGGCGAGCAGACGCTCTGCCGCGACGACCGGGTCCGGAGCTCCAGTCTCGCGCCAAGCGTCCGTCGCTTCCAGCGTCCAGCTCCGGCCGTCCCAGCGCAGGGCGTCGGCGTAGAGGGCGAGATGGAGATCGGGGAGGCCGAGATCATCCTCGGGAGGGGAGGGGAGCGCTTCCAGCTCGGCCCCCATCTCGTAGCCGAGATAACCCACCAGCGTGGCTCCCGTTCCCGCCTCCCCCCAGGCGGCGAACGCGGCATCCAGCAGGTCGAACCCGGAGGCGGCAAACGTGGCGCGCCCGCCGGGACCGCTCACCGCGGCCCGGCCGTTGCGAACGGCGAGCGTCAGGAGCGGCCGGACGTGGAGCCGGTGATCGCCATCGCCTCCGTCCAACCAGGAAAAACCCGGCTCGCCGCGAAGCTCCTCCGCTACCTGTTCAGGATACGGCGGGCCTTTCGGACCGGAGACCCGCAACGGCGTTTTCGACCCGCGCGATCCTGGACGCGGTGGCGGTAGGCTCGCGCGCAGGCGCCCGGCGAGCCGCTCGCGCCGCTTTTCGGAAAGCCGGTCAGACCACATGCGGGAAGGAGAATCCCCGCTCAGCGCGAGGGGCCGATCCGCAGCCGCTCCGCGGTCTCGGCCTCGGCGAGGAGCTCCGTCCATTTCCGTTGATTCGGAGCGAGCCGGGGGGGCGGGGCCAGATGCGATTCCGTGTAGGCGTAGTTGATGGGGAGGAGATAAGCGCCGTCCGGCTGGATCGCCACCAGGCCGAGAACGCGACCCTGGCCGTCGAGCACCGGGCCGCCATCGCCGCCGGGGAGCAAGCCGGGCTGGAGAGTCAGATGGGTGATCCCTTGAAACCGCCGGGCGATCGGGCCGAGCGTCCCTTCCTGGAGGCTGGAGGGCGATCCTCCGGCCATGGGGGCGAGGGCGTGGAAGAAGACGCGCTCGCCGCCGCGCAACTCCGCCGCGTCGCCGAGCTGCAGCGGCTCAGCCCTGGAGCCCGGGACGCGCACCAGCGCCAGACCGATCGCGTCGTCCCGCTTCACGACCTCGCCGGCGATCTCCCCTCCATTGGGGGTGAGGACTTTGATCGCCGTTCCGTCTCCGATCGCCGCGCTCCGGGTGAGCGCGAGGTCGGGAGCGATGAAGAAGCCGGAGACCCGGCGGTCGCCCGAGCGGAGAGTCACGATGGAGGGGGTCGCCAGCACCGAAAGCTCGTGCGTCGAGAGGGGGGGCAGCGGCTGGGGCCAGGAGGGGATCTCCGTCGTGGCGAGGGCGCGGGAGGGTGGGGGAGTCGAAGCGAAATCGGCGCTCCCTCCCTGCACGCCCATCCAGAGCAGCAAGACCAGTCCGGCCACCGCACTCGAGGCCGTCGCCGCGAATCTCCGGGCGGAGCGGCCGGAACCCTGGCCGCTCCCGGCGGGCTCGATAATCGCCGCGATCCCGAAATCGGCCAGCCGCTCGCTCAGCGAGAGGGCCGCCAGCCGCGAGGCGCGCCGCGCCAGCACGGGCCGGGGGAACTCCAGCTCCCGCCGCAAGGTGGAGAAGGACGACGCTGGAGGGCCGAGGGAAGAGATCTCGCGGGCCAGCAGATAGCGCACCCGCGGCTCGGCGAGAGGAGCGGCGATCACCACGTCGACCAGCAGGCTCCCCCGGCAGAAGGGGCAGACCTTCAGCGAAGGCGCCGCGGACTCGCCGCAGTGCCGGCAGGGCTCCCGCTGGACATCGGACATCGAAATGATTCTATCTCGTCGGCTTCGGGGCCGACTTCAGCCGCTCCAGGGCAAGGGTGGCGATCTGCCGGGCCTTGGGGAGCTGATCCGTGCCGTCCAGGCTATGGACGGTGATGATGAGCTGCAGGTTCCCCGTGGCCACGTGGAGCTGCTGGAGGCGGCCCCCCACCCAAAGGGCGCTGTCCCCGAGACCGGGGACGTCCTGGACCTTGCCGCCGGACATCGAGCTCAGCGAGGAGCGGCTCGACTCCAGGAAATCCTTCGCCGTGCCGCGATGCGGGCGGATGAGCAGGCTGAGGATGCGGGGCTGGTCGAGCGTGCCGCTGTTGTAGATGCACTCCAGCGGGTTCCGCCCCTGGGCCTCGTCGAGAGTGCTGCTCATCCCGGCGAGCGTGTCGCCGGCGATCGCCTGGGCGTCTTTGTCGGTGAAGAGCTGGCAGGCGTCGACCTTCAGGGCCGGGCCCGCGGGGGCGTCGGAATCGGAAGATCGGCCGCAGCCCACGATCAGCAAGGTCGACAACAGGAACGGCGCGATGAGGAGCCGGCGCGATGATCGCGATGAAGAAATGGTCAACGAGAATCCCTCCCTGGGTTCACAGAGAGGGATTCTATCCTGCCTTGCGGGAATGGCTCCATGAGTCCATGAGGTATAAAGGAGCATGCCGACCCTGCCAGGATCTGAGGACCGAGCGGACGAACGGCTGTTGCTGGGCGTCCTGGATCAGGCGCCGATCGCGGAAGGCTCGACCGGCGGGGACGCGCTCCGCAACTCGATCGATCTCGCGCGCTGGACCGACGAGCTCGGATATCACCGCTACTGGGTGGCCGAGCACCACGCGACACCCATGCTGGCCTGCGCGAGCCCCGAGGTGCTGATCGGCCCGATCGCGGCCGCGACCTCCCGCCTGCGCGTGGGGAGCGGCGGCGTCATGCTCCCTCACTACAGCCCGCTCAAGGTCGCGGAGTCGTTCAGCATGCTGAGCGGCCTCTATCCCGGGCGGATCGACCTCGGCCTCGGCCGGGCGCCGGGGAGCGACCAGACGACCGCGATCGCGCTGCAGAGAGACCGCCGCCAGCTCCCACCCGACGACTTCCCGAACCAGCTCGCCGAGTTGCTGGCCTATCTCGGGGACAGTATGCCCCCGGACCACCCTTTCGCCCATCTGGCGGCGGCCTTGCCGGGCCGGCCTCACCGTCCCGAGCCGTGGCTGCTGGGCTCGTCGCCGCAGAGCGGGATCTGGGCGGCGGGGGTCGGGTTGCCCTACGCCTTCGCGGATTTCATTCAGCCGGGTGGAGCCGCAATCGCCGCCCGCTACCGCGAGGAGTTCCAGGGGTCGGAGTGGCTGGAGGAGCCGCGCGTGATCGTCGCCGCCTCGGCGATCTGCGCCGAGACCGACGCCGAAGCGGAGCGGCTGGCGGCGAGCTCCCGCATGGCGATCTCCCTTCTGTACCGTGGGCGTCTGGTGGCCGTGCCGCCGGTCGAGAAGGCCGTTCGCTTTCTCGCCGAGCAGGGGGCCTCCACTCTGCAGACCGGAAGGCGCCTGATCGTCGGCTCGCCGTCGACCGTCCGCGCGGGCATTGAAGCGGTAGCGCGCGAGTATGGGGCCGAGGAGGTGATGATCGTGACCATCACCTACGATCATGCCGCCCGCCGGCGCTCCTACGAGCTGATCGCCGAGGAGTTCGGGTTGTCCGACTAGGAGATCGTCTCCATATGCGCGCCGTCCACCACCCATTTGCCGTCCTTGCGGCGGACCCGGTAGGACTCGCCGGAGGAGCTGAGGTTCCCCTCCCAGTAGCCGCCGCTCACCCAGACCTCGTCGTCGCTTCGCCAGTCGAGCTTCTGAATGCGGAACAGGAGATTTTTGCCGGACTTCTTCCGGCACTCATCCACGCCCACGACCTGCGGCGTGTTCCCGTCGAAGCGTTGGAGGAAGGCCGTATCGGGGGATTGCTCACCCGGGAGGGAAAGGCAGTACCGATCCGCTCTTTCCTGGAGGCTGGAGGCGTTGTGCCGGAACTGGTAGCGGAAGACCGCCTCGGCGATGTCGTTGGTGGCCGCGGATTGAGCCTCCGAGGACGGCGCCGGGCCGGCGGAGGCGCAGGCGGCGAACGCGAGCGGAAGAATCAGAATCGCGAGTTTCTTCATAAGGGATCGGATTACTCCTCGGTTCGACCAGAGAGTTGGTTATTCCAAAGAGAGTAGAGGTCCCCGAGCTCCATGGATCAAAGCAAGAACGAGCACCTCGGATTTCCTCAGTTGGTAGAGAAGGCGGTAGTTCCCGATGAGCAGCTCTCGGATCGTGGGATCCGAGAGCTCGGGCACTATTCGTCCTCGCCGAGCGACTTGACGTAACGAGCGAGCTGCATCCCGGATGTCTTGAACGAACGCGGCGGCGTAATACTTGGAGTCAACGGCAATGTAGTCGGCGATCTGTTCTAAATCTTCTAAAGCCGGACGTGCCCACGTTACTTTCCAAGCCATTTTTCCATCCGCGCTTCCACCTCTTCCTGGCTCAGGACCTCTCCTCGATCAGCGGCCTCCAGCGACCGCTGCACTTTCTGTTTCACATAGATGTGGTACTGGATCTGCTCCAGGGACACATCATCGGGGAGCCTTTCCAACATGTGCCAGATTTCTTCCTTTGCCGTCGCCATGGTCTTGGACCCCTGTAAGTTCGCTACCGCACCCGCCGCCGCCGGTTCCGGATGTAGTCGGCCAGGATGAACTCCCCGAGGTTGTAGGGCGAGGCGAAGTAGGCGCGGCCGCGGTTGATCTGCGTCAGCTTCTCCACGAACTGGGTGAGCATCGTGTCGGTCGCCAGCATGAAGGTGGTGATCACCACTTTCTGGCGGCGGCAGAGGTCGGCCTCCTCCAGGGTTAGATTGACGATCCTCATGTCGAGGCCGAAGGGGTTCTTGTAGATCCGCCCGTTCTCGGTGATCGCCGAGGGCTTGCCGTCGGTGATCAGGAAGATCTGCTTGTTCGGCTGCTTCTGGCGGGCGAGGACGCTACGCGAGAGCTGCAGCGCGTCGCGGGTGTTGGTGTGGTACGGGCCCGCCTGGATGTACGGGATCTCCGACAGGAAGACCTGCTCGGCGCGGTCCCCGAAGAGGATCACCGACAGGTGGTCCTTCGGGTACTTGGTGGTGATCAGCTCGGTCAGCGCCAGCGCCACCGTCTTCGCCGGCGTGATGCGGTCCTCGCCGTAGAGGATCATCGAGTGGCTGATGTCGATGGCGACCACCGTGGCGCAGGAGGTCAGGTGCTCGGTCTCGTAGACCTCCAGATCCTCCTCCAGCAGACTGAACTCGCTGCCCTGCTCGCGCCGGAAGGCGTTCTGGAGCGAGCGGGAGGAGTCGAGGAGATGGATGTCGTCGCCGAAGGCGTAGGGGCGCGTCTCGGGGAGGCGCTCGATCCCCTCGCCGGCGGCGCGGATCGGGTGGTAGCCCGGGCCGGACTTGTCGAGCGTCGAGAAGATCTCCTCGAAGGCGCTGCGGCGGATCTTGCGCTCGCCGCCGGTGGTGAGCTGGAGCCCCCCCTCGCCGTCGCGGGCCACCATGTTCTGGTTCTCCAGGCTGGCGAAGAACTGCTCGAGATCGATCTCCTCGGGCAGGTGACCCTGCTCCTGGAGATAGCGCATCCAGTCCATCGCCTCCTCGACGTCGCCGCCGGTCGCCAGCACGAGCTGGTTGAACAGGCGCAGGAGGTCGAGGCCGGCAAGGAGGGCTTTGATCAGCTCGGGGTCGAGATAGAGATATTGGTGCCGCATGGTTGCTACCTAGTTCACATCCCCCCGGTCCCGGCCGCTGGAGCCGCCGCGGCGAGGCTTGAGGAGTTGGAATTTGACCATCTCCTTGTAGCTGACCTGGCTGTCCATGTCCTGGCGGGCCAGCTTGAGGTGCTGGTGGAGCCCTTCGAGCACCATCTCGGCCGCCAGGGCCCGCTCCTCGGCGGTCTTGCCGTTCTTGGAGACGAGCTCCTTGAGGCCCGGCACCTTGTAGATCTCGGCCTCGTAGTCAGCGAACGGCTGCTCGTCGGAGACCGTGACGGCGTTGCCGTCGGCGAACCAGCGGATCATCCGGGCGTAGGGGCCCTTGTCGTCCTCGCCGCCGCTGCCGGCCTCCTTGCCGACTTCAGGGAAGCGGGCGTCGAACACCTTCTTGACCGCCTGCCCGATGAGCCGCCGGGCCACCACCTCGGCCCCCTGTTGCTCCCCCTCGTAGACCATCTCGACCTTGCCGGTGATCGCCGGCAGCAGCATCTGCAGGTCGGAGAGGCGCGGGTAGATCGGGTTGTCCTTCGTCGCCAGCGCCCGCCGCTCGAGATTTGAGGCCAGCAGCTCCAGCGCCGAGATGGCGACGCGGGCCGAGACGCCCGAGGACTGGTCCACCAGGTCGCTCTCGCGGGCCGCGAGGCTGATCTCCTCGACGAGCACGCGGATGTCGTCGGGGATCACGACGTTGGAGATGTCGCGCTCGGTCCACGCCTCCTGGCGGGTGATGTCCGCCGCCACGTTCACGTCGGGCGGGTAGTGGGTGAGGATCTGCGACGAGATGCGGTCCTTGAGCGGCGTGATGATGCTGCCGCGGTTCGTGTAGTCCTCGGGGTTGGCCGAGAAGACCATCATGATGTCGAGCGGGATGCGCACGGGAAAGCCGCGGATCTGCAGGTCGCGCTCTTCGAGGATGTTGAACAGGCCGACCTGGATGCGCGGCGCGAGGTCGGGCAGCTCGTTGATCGCGAAGATGCCGCGGTTGGTGCGCGGGATGATCCCGAAGTGGATCACCTCCGGATCGGCGAAGGTGAGCTTGCGGGTCGCCGCCTTGATCGGATCGATGTCGCCGAGCAGGTCGGCGATCGAGACGTCCGGCGTCGCCAGCTTCTCGTTATAGCGCTGCTCGCGGGGCATCCATTCGACCTGGGCGTCGTCGCCCGCCTCCTGGACCAGGCGCTGGCCGTAGGTGGAGATCGGGGCGAGCGGGTCGTCGTTGAGCTCGGCGCCGGCGAGCACCGGCACCTCCTCGTCGAGCAGGGTGACCAGCGAGCGCAGGATGCGGGTCTTCGCCTGGCCGCGCAGGCCGAGGAGGATGAAGTCGTGGCCGGCGAGCAGGGCGTTGATCACCGACGGGATCACCGTGCGGTCATAGCCGAGGATGCCGGGGAACAGCGGGCCGCCATTGGCGAGGCGCTTGCGCAGGTTGTCGCGGATCTCCTGCTTGATCGAGCGCGGCCGGTAGCCGGCCTCGCGGAGAGCGCCGAGGGTCTTGATCTGGGACGTGGGCCTGGAAAGCATCAGTCTTGTAGCTCCTGGAGCCAGCGCTCGGCGTCGATCGCCGCGCGGCAGCCGGTGCCGGCGGAGGTGATCGCCTGGCGGTAAATCGGGTCCATCAGGTCCCCGGCGGCAAAGACGCCCGGCACGCTCGTCCGGGTGGTCGGCTCCTGGACTTTGATGTAGCCGACGTCGTTCATCTCGAGCTTGCCGCGGAAAAGGTCGGTGTTGGGCTTGTGGCCGATGGCGTAGAAGACGCCCTGCGTGGGGTACACGCTCTCGAGCTCGGTCCGCTTGTTGTGCAGCTTGACGGCGGTGACTCCGCCCTCGCGGGTGCCGACGATCCCGGTGACGACCGTGTCCCAGATCCAGGCGATCTTGGGATTGGCGAAGGCGCGGTCCTGCATGATCTTCGACGCCCGCAGCTCGCGGCGGCGGTGGATGACGGTCACCTTGCTGGCGAACTTGGTCAGGTAGGTGGCCTCTTCCATCGCCGAGTCGCCGCCACCGATGACGATGATCTCCTTGTCGCGGAAGAAGAAGCCGTCGCAGGTGGCGCAGGCGGAGACGCCGTAGC
This sequence comes from Thermoanaerobaculia bacterium, assembly GCA_035490435.1. Lineage (GTDB taxonomy): Bacteria > Acidobacteriota > Thermoanaerobaculia > Multivoradales > UBA5704 > DATARR01. The sequence goes on along the minus strand of DATHEF010000078.1, from coordinate 98,453 downwards.
CCATCAGCTCGGTCTCCCCTGGGATGCCGCCGAGCTGGGCGGTGGCGCCGGTCGAGACGATCAGGGCGTCGCAGCGATAGGTGTCCTCGTCGGTGCGCAGGGTGAAGGGGCGCTTCTCGAGATCGATCTCGATCGCCTGCTCGAACTTCACCTTGGTGCCGAAGCGCCGGGCCTGCTCGCGCATGCGGTCCATCAGCTCCGGGCCGAGGATCCCCTCGGGGAAGCCGGGGAAGTTCTCGACGTCGGTGGTGATGGTGAGCTGCCCGCCGGGCTGGTTGCCCTCGAGGACGAGCGGCGCCAGATCGGCCCGCGCGGCGTACAGCGCCGCCGTCAGGCCGGCCGGGCCGGAGCCGAGGATGATCACCCGGTGATAGTTGTTGATGTTGTGGTGGCCCTGCTCAGGGTCGGTCATGGGGGCTTCTCCCCTCCTGGGATCAAGATAAAAATCACCTCGCGACCGCGAGGCGACTGGGGGCCAAGTCTATACCAGCGCCTGCCGGCGGCTGGAGCGGCCCACCGGGACCGGAGCCAGCAGGGACGGTCCGCTAGCTACAACACGTCCTCTGCCGGGGAGCATTCCGGAGGAGTCCGTCCGGGAGAGCACGTGTAGAATCCCGGCCGGGGGGCGCAACTCGCATGGCCATCAGCGTTTTCGATCTTTTCACCATCGGCATCGGACCTTCGAGCTCGCACACGGTGGGGCCGATGCGGGCTGCCCGCCGCTTCGCCGAGCGGCTGGAGCACGAGGGGCTGCTCGAGCGCACCGCCGGCGTCCGCGTCGAGCTTTTCGGCTCCCTGGCCATGACCGGCAAGGGGCACGGCTCCGACCGCGCCATCCTGATGGGCCTCGAGGGGGAGGCGCCGGAGGCGATCGATCCCGATAGCGTGGCACCGCGGATCGCGGCGATCCGCGATCAGGAGCGGCTGGCCCTCCTCGGCCGGCACGCCGTCCCCTTCCACGAGAAAGAGGAGCTGATCTTCAACCGCCGCGATCTGCTGCCGCTGCACTCGAACGGCATGCGCTTCACCGCCCTGGACGCCGAGGGGGGGACGGTCGACGAGCGGATCTACTACTCCGTCGGCGGCGGCTTCGTGGTCAACGAGGGGGCGACGGGGGAGGGGAGGATCATCGAGGACGAGACGGCGCTGCCGTACCCCTTCCACAGCGCCCAGGAGCTGCTCGAGACCTGTGAGGAGAACGGTCTCGCCGTCTGGGAGCTGATGCTGGAGAACGAGAAGGTCTGGCGGAGTGAGGACGAGATCCGCGCCGGCCTGTTGCGAATCTGGGAGGCTATGCGGAGCTGCGTCGAGCGCGGCTGCCGCCAGACCGGCGTGCTCCCGGGCAGCCTCAAGGTGCCGCGGCGAGCCCCGGCCCTCTATCACGACCTGACCTCCCGCCCCGAGGAGGCTCTGAAGGACCCGCTGACCGTGCTCGACTGGGTGAACCTGTTCGCCCTCGCGGTCAACGAGGAGAACGCGGCCGGCGGACGGGTGGTGACCGCACCCACCAACGGCGCGGCCGGCATCGTGCCGGCGGTGCTCCAGTACTACCGCCGGTTCACCCCGGGCGCGAGCGACGAGGGGGTGGTCTGCTTTCTGCTGACCGCCGCCGCCATCGGCATCCTCTACAAGGAGAACGCCTCGATCTCCGGCGCCGAGGTGGGCTGCCAGGGGGAGGTGGGCGTGGCCTGCTCGATGGCCGCGGGAGGGCTGGTGGCCGCTCTCGGCGGCACCACCGCCCAGATCGAGAACGCGGCTGAGATCGGCATGGAGCACAACCTCGGCCTCACCTGCGATCCGGTGGGCGGGCTCGTCCAGATCCCCTGCATCGAGCGCAACGCCATGGGCTCGGTCAAGGCGATCAACGCCTCGCGCATCGCACTGCGCGGCGACGGCTCGCACAAGGTCTCCCTCGACCGGGTGATCAAGACCATGCGCGAGACCGGCGCCGACATGAAGACCAAGTACAAGGAGACCTCCCGCGGGGGGCTTGCGATCAACGTCATCGAGTGCTGAATCGGATCGGTTGACCCATGCGCACCTTGCTATGTTAAGGTCCGTTTGTATCGTGGACGTTCACACGAAAGGAGAACGAGATGAACAAGACGATTCGCAAGGCGGTTCTCACCGCCCTTCTGGTGGGTGCCGCGACCGTGGCGGCGACGACCGCCCCGAAGATCGAGGCGGCTACGAGCAGCAGCTGCACCTACTACAGTGACGCCAGCCACACGACGGTGGTGGGACAGTACGGCAAGGACTGCTGCAACAACACCGTCGCCTGGGGCAGCAAGACGGCGTACTCGGTGTGCGGCGGCTGCTTCATCTGCTACCCGCCGCCGCCGCGGTAGTTCTCGCGGCTGCTTTCGGGCTCCCCTCTCCCGCGCCGCAGGAGAGGGGAATCCCAACGCTACCGTCACTCCTCGCTCTCCTCGTTGTCATCTCCAGTAATCCGGTGCCGCAGGATCTTCCCTGCCCGCTCCAGCGCGACAGGACCCGCCGCCTGCAGCAGCTTGGCCAGGGCCTCGGGATTGCGGGTGAACCGCTCCAGCACGTTGACCCCAAAGGCCAAGTCCTCGTCGAAGAGGTCGACCCAGCCCACCGCTTCGCCCTGGCGCAGTAGCGGGAAGCCGCCGTTCCAGCGCTCCCGGCCCAGCTCGTAGAACGGATCACGGCCGACGAACGGGCGGACCGCGGCGGCCAGCAGCGCCGTCGAGCGCTCGCGGAAGAGAGCGGCCGGAGCGTCGCCCCATTCCGGCCGCTCGCCCAGCCGCCAGAGGCCGAAGGCCTCGTGACCGTCGGCGGTGGAGGCGGGCTCGATCCGCCAGGGACCGGCGACATCCGCCTCAGCGGCGGAGGCGGGCTCGTCCTGCTGCCCGAAGCGGTGGAGAAACTCCTCGGCGAAGGCGTTGGGGAGGGGGGTGGTAGGATCTTCGGGATCACGCATGGGGCGACTCCTGTGCGCGGTTGGCTCGGGCGAGTGACGGCTCGTCCGGGCCATTGTTTTGTTGGGACGGCGTAAAAAATTACGCCCCGATTACGCTTTTGATCGTAGACGGACGACAGGCGGAAGTCAAGCGGGATTATCGGCCCGAAGAGGCTACCGTTCCGCGGCGTCGATCCACTTGCTGGCGCGCGGCGGCTGCCAGGCGGCGAGGCGGTCGAGCAGGCGCTCCGGGTCGTCGTCGACGACCGCCATTCCCCGGTGGATATCGGTCAGGAAGCGCTCGGCCGTCATATGGTCGAGGAAGGCCAGGAGGTGGTCGTAATAGCCGGCGACGTTGAGGAGGCCGCACGGCTTGGGCTGGAACCCGAGCTGGCTCCACGTCCAGACCTCGAACCACTCCTCCAGGGTGCCGATGCCGCCCGGCAAGGCGATGAAACCGTCGGAGAGCTCGGACATCCGCGCCTTCCGCTCGTGCATGGAGCCCACCACCTGCAGATCGCTCAAGGTGGCGTGGGCGAGCTCCCGGGTGGCGAGCGCTTCAGGGATGACGCCGGTCACGGTCCCGCCGGCGGCCAGGGCGGCATCCGCCACCACTCCCATCAGCCCCACCCGGCCGCCGCCATAGACGAGGTTCAACCCGCGCCCGGCGAGGGTGCGGCCGAGATGGGCCGCGGCTTCGGCGTAAGCAGGAGAGGCGCCGGGGTTCGAGCCGCAGAAGACGCAGAGGCTGTTCAAGCCTTCACGAGACCGCCGCCGCGATCTCGATGGCGTTCAGGGCGCCGCCGCGGGTGAGGTTGTCCATCGCCGCCCAGAGCCAGAAGCCGCCGCCGGCCTCGTCCTTGCGGACGCTGCCGTAGAGAACCTTGTCGCTGGCGGCGGCGTCGATCGGGCCGAAGAGGCGGGGCTTGTCGGCCGCTTCGAGATGGACATGCCCGGAGAGGGCCTTGCGGATCGCTTGCACGCTCGGATCCCCGGCGCAACGAATATAGAGGCTCGCCGAGACCGAGTGGAAGACCGCCCCCTGCAGGATCTGCAGCGCTACGGGCGGCGCGGGGGGCGAGCCGGCCAACACCGCGGCGAGCTGCGCCGCGACAGGATCGGCGGGGAGCGGCGTCGGCAGCAGGTTGAAGGAGAGCTGCGCGCCGAAGACCGGCGTCGGTTGCCGCCGGGTCATCGCCACGATCTGCCGCGTCTGCTCGAACAGCTCCTCGATCCCCGGCTCGTTCCGCATCGAGGCCGGCTGGACCAGGGTGGCGACCGCCTCCGAGAGCTCGAGCTCCCGCAGCGCGTGGAGCAGATGGGCCAGCAGCACCGCCCCCGGATGCGGCGAGAGCAGCACGCGATGCCCCGGCGCGTCGTCAGTGTTGATCCCCGCCACGACCGGATGGCCGTCCTCGAGCGTGGCGTCGAACGAGAGGAGGATGGCGATCGTATCCGGTGGCATCTCGGCGAGGATGGGCCGGTTCTCGGCCATCGAGCCGCAGAAGAAGGCCACGGACACCCCCTTCAGACCTTCCGGTTCATACCGGGTCACCAGGGCGGCGGACCCGGCGACCTCGGTCAGGGTGCCGATGTCGTCCTCGCGGGTGCTCAGCAGGCGGATGTCGCCGCCGATCCCGGGGAGACGTTCCAGCGTTTCCCTCAACTCCTTGCCGAGGAGATTCATGGGATGGAGGATGGCGATGGCGGTCACGGGGGGGCTCCTTCCAGGGGTGGCGGGGAGCTCTCGGGCCGCGGCCCGCGCCGGGAGCGCAGGCGCGAGATCGCGGTCGACGCCGGCCCCGACAGCGTGTAGAGAAGGGCGAGCACCAGAATCGCCACCCGGGGGATGAACAGGAAGAGCAGCAGGAGAGCCGCGATCGGCACGAAAGCCCGGTAGCTCCAGCGCTTGCGGAGGTCGAAATCCTTGAAGCTGTTGTAGCGGAAGGTCGAGACCATCAGCGAGCCGACCACCAGCAGCGCGACTCCCATGATCGCCTGCATGATCACGCGGGTGTCGCCCGTCGCCTCGAGAGCGAAGGAGAGCAGGGCGCAGATGGTCAGCGCCGCCCAGGGGGAGGGCAGGCCGACGAAGTAGCGGCTGTCCACCACCCGGGTCTGCACGTTGAACCGGGCGAGCCGCGTCGCCGTGCAGACCATGAAGAAGGCAGAGAGCAGCCAGGCGTCCTGGCTGAACTCCCGCAGTCCCCAGAGGAAGGCGAGCATCCCGGGCGCGGCGCCGAAGGTGATGACGTCGGCGAGCGAGTCGTACTCCTTGCCGAACTCGCTCTCGGTGCCGGTCATGCGGGCGATCCGCCCGTCGACGCTGTCGAGGGCCGCCGCCAGCACGATGAAGAGAATCGCCCGGTCGAAGTTGTGGTCGAGCCCGAGGATGATGGCGTAGAAGCCAGAGACCATGTTGCCCATGGTGAACAGGCTGGGCAGCAGGTAGGCGCCCCGCCGGATGCCGCGGCGCGGGCGCGGCGTCAGGGTCTGATCCTCGATCAACGCCCCTCCCCGGGCATGGCGACGGGAGTCGCGCCGTTCTTCAGGCGGTCCCCCTTCTTCACCAGCACACGGTAGCTCTCCGGCACCAGCAGGTCGACCCGGGAGGAGAACTTGATCAGCCCCATCAACTGCCCGCGATGGACCCGGTCCCCTTCCTTCAGATAGCAGACCACCCGCCGGGCGAGCAGTCCGGCGATCTGGCGCAGCCCGATGAGGTCGCCGTCGGGACGGCGGACGACCGTCAGGTGCTTCTCGTTGACGTCGCCGGCGTCCTCACGGAAGGCGGCCACCTTGCGCCCCTTGGCGTAGCGGGACACGACGACCTCGCCCGCCACCGGCACGCGCTGGACGTGGATGTCGAACACCGAGAGGAAGGTGACGATGTGGTGGTAGCGCCCGGGGCCGATCTCCGGGTCCTCGATGATGTCGACGCGGGTGACCAGACCGTCGGCGGGGGCGAGCACGTAGCCCGCTTCCCCTTCATAGACGCGCTTCGGATCGCGGAAGAAGAGCAGGAGGAGGAAACCGACGACGAGCGCCGTGGTCCCCCAGCCGGGCCGCCCGAGGAAGAAGAGCAGCCCGGCGAGGAACCAGAAAGGGAGGACGTAGACCCAGGCTTCTTTCGCAAACTTCATCGTGGGGGCTCCGGTCGGATGTCGTGTGTCTCCAGGGAACTCTGCGGAGCCTCCGCCCAGGGCTTCAGGCCGAGACCCGCGACTCGCGATGCGCTCGCAGGATCTGTTCCATGTGGTCCTTCAGTGTGAGCTTGTGCAGCTTGATCTTCTTCTCCTCGACCTCGTCCTCCTGGGAGAGAAGAGACTTCTGGTTGATCTCCTGCAGCCGCCTTTCATACTCCTGGTGCTCCTCGTGAAGGCGGCGGAACTCGTCATCCGTCTTGATCAGCTCCGCCTTCAGGTCGTCTTGCTGAAACATACGTCTGCCTCCTTGCCTGTCGGAAAAGAGTTCGAGGTGAGGAATGCGGTCCGTGACGGACCCGTGCCTGCGAAAGAAAGGGGAAGAGGGCGGCTTGCGGAGAGCGGGCTCACCGCGCGGCCGGCTCCGTGACACGGTCACGCCCGAGTCCCCGGTGGGAGTGGGCGGCCGTGGTGAGAAGAAGTGTCAGCATGTGTCGCTTCCCGGAGGATAGCACCGGGTTCCGGGGGGATCAAGACGAGGGGCGGCCATGCAGGGCCGCCCCTGCGGAAATCGTCAGGAAACGTGCTCGTCCAGGATCGCTCCGGCCCGTTCCAGCGCCACCTGCCCCACGGCCTCGAGGAAGCTCGCCAGCGATTCGGGGGACCTCGCGAGGCTGTCCGCCATGTGGAGCGAGGCGATCAGGTTCTCGTCGAACAGCGCGGAGTGGCCTATGACCTCGCCGCCGGCCTCGATGGCGAAGCCGGCGGGGCCGGATTCCTTGTGGAGACGGAACGCCGCGTCCCGCCCCGTGCCGGGGAGGACCGCCGCCGCGAACAGCGCCAGGAAGCGCTGACGGAAGACCGCCGCCGGCCGGAAGCCCCGCGCTCGGCTCTCGCCGGAACGGAACAGGCCGAACCCCTCGCCGGGGATCTCCTCGACGCGCCAGGGACCCGCCGCGTCGGCCTCGGCCGCCGTGGGCGGCTCGTCGCGCTCGCCGATCCGGTCAAGAAAGGAAGGGGTGAAGGCGTTGGGGGTGGACGGAAGGATAGAATCGGTGAAGCCTTGCATGGGAGGGCTGCTCCTTTGCTTGGTCAGGCTCGGCGGGTGAGGTCGCACTCATCTCCGGGCCGTTTTTCGTTGGGGGCCGGAACGGCTCCGGCCTGTTAACGTAGAATATAACAGCGGGGGCGGAAGTCAAGCGGTGGGGAGATACAGAATGTTTGGGTCTCTGGGGCGTCCCCCACCCCGAATCCTCACCCCCCGGCCCCTCTCCCACCGCACTCCCCCCGACCGGGAGAGGGGGGACTTTGCTGAGAAGGCATTGGCTTGTAGGGTGCGCTGTGCGCACCAGAAACGGTGAAGGTGCGCACAGCGCACCCTACAAGCGAGGTCTCTCCCGTCAAGCTCCCCTCTCCCGGTTGGGGGGAGTGCGGTGGGAGAGGGGCCGGGGGGTGAGGATTCGGGGTGGGGGCGCCCCGGAGAGCACCGCCGCCCTGTACCGCCCTACAACCCCAGCACGAAGATCAGCGCGTCCGTCCCGTCCCGGTAATACCCGCGCCGCATGCCGGTGCAACTGAAGCCGAGGCTCTCGTAGAGTTGGATCGCGGCCTTATTGTCCACCCGGACCTCGAGGAAGCAGACCTGGATCTCCAGCCGGCGGAGCTGCTCGAGGCCCTCGACGAGGAGGGCGCGGGCGAGGCCATGGCGCCGCGCCTCGGGATCGACCCCGACGCGCAGCAGCTCCGCCTCTCCGGCGGCGTGGCGGAAGGCGGCGTAGGCGTCCGGCGTCTCCTCGCCCCGCGAGGCGACGAGCAGCACGGCGTGCGGGTGGGCAATCTCGTAGGCGAGCATCTCGCGCGGCCAGGGGTCGTAGAAGGCGGCTACCTCCAGCCCGGCGATGCGGTCGAGGTCCCCCTCGTGGGCGGGGCGGACGACGGCGGTGGTCACGTCAGGCATCCCGTGAGACCGGCGCGGTGGCGCGGGGTTTGGGCAGGGTGATCGCGGGCGGGCGGGAGTAGATCGCCGAGGTGAGGAAGGACGGATCCCAATCGGTTTCCGGTGAGGCCGCCAGGATCGCCGCCGTGGGCGCGAGCGCTCCCGGCTCGATCAGCCGCACGCCCGCCGGCCAGCCGGGCACCGCGGCGAGGCGCGAGACCCCGAAGCCGATCACGATCGCTTCGTTCTCTTCGTACGTAGCGCCGGCCAGCCGCGGCAGCTCGGGGCCGGGGACGAGCTCCATGTTTTGACCTCCCAAGGGGCCCAGGGGCCGTCCGGCCGCGAACGCCTGGGCGCTCCAGTCGCCGCGCAGGGCATCGACGGCGGCGATCACGATTCTCTCCTGTGCGCCGGCCGAGGCGGCCAGGACCGGCAGGGAGGGGATCGCTGTCGCCGGCACCCCGAGCGCCTGATGCAGGCCGAGCACCGTGGCGAGGCCGATCCGCAGCCCGGTGAAGCTCCCCGGCCCGCGCAGGACGGCGATGCCGCCGAGATCCCGGACGCCGATCCCGGCTTCGGTGAGCACCTCCTGGACCATCTCCAGCAGCCGGACAGAGGAACGTTCCTGCTCGATCGACCGGGAAGCCACCACCGCGCCGTCCCGCGCCAGGGCGACGCTGACGAGAGGGGAGCCGGTGTCGAGGGCGAGGAGGGGGGAGGGCATGAGGGAGAAATATATCGCTATGAGGTACGATGCGGCGGAAATTCGCGACCTGGACGCCTGATTCGCCGCGAAAACCCCGCAGGGCGTTCGCCTCCGCGTGTTTTGACTTCCCGGACCGCGTTTTCGCCATCCGGACGGCCATCTTCGTTGGATCGCCGTGTTTTTGGCTTCCCGGGCCGCCATCCTGCTCAAGAACCGGCGTTTTTTGTTTCCCGCGCGGCCATCTTTTGCCCCGCGGCGCCATCTTGCAAAAAAATGCGGCCATCTTCGCAAGATCGCGGGCCGGCTGACGAAAAACTCCGCCATCTTTCTTCGGGAAGCCTCATCCTGGTTCCGGAGGCGTCATCCTGGCTTGTTCCGTCTTTCCGCAACGTTATACTCCCCTCCGCATGTCCACGCTCTCGCCGGTCACGTCCCTGACGCCCATGATGCGCCAGTACCTGGAAATCAAGGCGCGGTATCCCGATGCCCTGCTGATGTACCGCATGGGCGACTTCTACGAGATGTTCTTCGACGACGCGCGGGAAGCGGCGCCGATCCTGGAGGTGCAGCTCACCGCCCGCCACAAGGGGACGGAGAGCGAGGTCGCGATGTGCGGCGTGCCCCATCACGCGCTGGAGGGGTATCTCGGCAAGCTCCTCGCCGTCGGGCTCAAGGTGGCGATCTGCGACCAGATTGAAGATCCGGCCCAGGCCAAGGGGCTGGTCAAGCGCGACGTGACGCGGGTGGTCACTCCGGGCACGATCTCCGACCCCGGGCTGCTGGAAGGGAAAGAGGAGAACTTCCTCGCCGGGCTGGTCTGGGAGCGCGAGGCGGGGGCGGGGGCCTTTCTCGACCTTTCGACCGGGACCTTCTTCGTCCGTCGCTGGCGCACCCCCGAGGAGGCGGTGGAGGACCTCGCCCTGCTGCGGCCGCGCGAGGTGCTCTTCCACTCCGAGCGCGGCGAGGAAGGGTTCCCGATGGAGATCGTCGAGTGGGCCGAGCGCGAGTGCCCCTGCCGGACGCCGCTCGCCGGCGACCGCCTGTTCGAGCCCCAGCGCGCGGGCGAGCTGCTGCTGCGCCAGTTCGGCGCCGGCACCCTGCGCGGCTTCGGCCTGGAGGAGGGTGAGACGGCGGTGAAGGCCGCGGCGGCGGCGCTCGCCTATGCGCAGGAGACCCAGAAGAGCGGCCTCGCCCACGTTCGCGGACTGGCCGTGCGCGAGGCCGGGGACCGCCTGATCCTCGACGCCTCGACGCTCTCCAATCTGGAGGTCTTCGCCAGCCAGCGCGCCTCCGTCGCCGGTTCGGGACGGCGGCGCGGCACCCTGCTCGCCGTGCTCGACCGCACCGTCACCGCTCCCGGCGGCCGGACGCTCCGCGAATGGCTGCGCCGGCCGCTGGTCGACCCCGAGGAGATCGCCGAGCGCCACCGCGCGGTCGGAGCGCTGGCGGCGTCCAACCCGCGGCGGGAAAGCCTGCGCGAGCGGCTGGCGCGGATGGCCGATCCCGAGCGGCTGGTCGCCCGCGCCGTGCTCGGCACCCTGACCCCGCGGGAGGCCGCGGCCCTGCGCGACGCCCTGGCCGAGGCGCCTTTCATCCTCGACGAGCTGGCGGCTCTGGCGGCGCTCGATCCCGGCGCCGCGCCGCTCCTCGACCGGCTGGCCGAGACCGACCCGCTCCCCGATCTCCACGCCGAGCTGGCGCGGATGCTGGAGGCGGCCCCGGCGCCCAACCTCCAGGAGGGGGGCGTGATCGCCGCCGGCGTCGATCCCGATCTCGACCACTACCGCTCGCTCACCCGCGACAGCAAGCGGCACATCCTGGCGCTGGAGGTGCGCGAGCGCGAGCGCACCGGGATCTCGTCGCTGAAGATCCGCTACAACCGGGTCTTCGGCTATTACCTGGAGGTCACGCGGGCGAACCAGGAGCGGGTGCCGGCGGATTACATCCGCAAGCAGACGCTGGTCAACGCCGAGCGCTACGTGACCCCGGAGATCAAGGAGCTGGAGGAGCAGATCCTCTCCGCCGAGGAGCGGCAGGTCGAGCTGGAGCAGAAGTTCTTCCGCGAGCTGACCTCGAAGATCGCCGCCGAGGCCGCGGGGCTGATCGAATTGGCGGAAGCGATCGGCGCCCTCGATTCCCTCGCCTCCTTCGCCGAGGTGGCGGCGCGGCACCGCTACGTGCGCCCGAAGATGGGGCTGGCCGGCGCGCCGCTGATCATCCGCGAGGGGCGGCATCCGGTGGTCGAGCAGGCGAGCCGGGACGCCTTCGTGCCCAACGACGCCGAGCTGGACGGCGAGGCGGCGCAGATCGTCCTGCTCACCGGCCCGAACATGGGGGGCAAGTCGACCTACCTGCGGCAGGTGGCGCTGATCGTTCTGATGGCCCAGGCGGGGAGCTTCGTGCCGGCCGACGAGGCGGTGATCGGGGTCTGCGACCGCATCTTCACCCGCGTCGGCGCCTCGGACGACCTCGCCCGCGGCGAGTCCACCTTCATGGTGGAGATGATCGAGACGGCGAACATCCTCCGCCACGCGACTGAGCGCAGCCTGGTGATCCTCGACGAGGTCGGCCGCGGCACCGCCACTTTCGACGGCCTGTCGCTCGCCTGGGCGATCGTCGAGTACCTCCACGAGAACCGGCAGCCGAAGACGCTGTTCGCCACCCATTACCACGAGCTGACCGAGCTCGCCTCGCTGTTACCGCGGGTGGTGAACCGGACGATGGCGGTCAAGGAGTGGGAGGAGCGGATCGTCTTTCTCCGCCGCGTGGTGCCGGGGAGCGCCGACAAGTCCTACGGCCTCCACGTGGCGCGTCTGGCGGGGCTGCCGCCGTCGGTGATCGATCGCGCCGGGGAGATCCTGGCCAACCTCGAATCCCTGGAGTACGACCCCACCGGCAAGCCGCGCCTCGCCCGCGGCAACGCCCCGAATGCCTCAGAACCTGGCGAGCCCGCCCAGCTCACCCTGTTCGCGCCGCCGGAGCAGGTGGTGGCGGGGGTGTTGCGGGGCGTGGACGTGAATCAGTTGACGCCGCTGGCGGCGCTGAATCTGGTGCAAAGCCTCAAATCGCGTTTGGGATAGGCCTGGGAGCGCCGGCGCTCCCAGGGACGTCCTCATATAAGATCCCGCGCATGAAACCCGCCGATCAGGTGTTCGTGGGCATCCCCGGCCCGGAGCTCGACAAGGTGTCCGCGGAGATCCTGGCCACCCACCAGCCCGGCGGGGTGATCCTGTTCAAGCGCAACGTCGAGGACGAGGAGCAGCTCGACGAGCTGGTGACGGCGCTGCGGCGCATCCTCCCCGAGGCGGTGCTGGCGATCGACTCCGAGGGGGGGCGGGTGGACCGGCTGAAGGACGTGGTGGGGCCGGCGCCGTCGGCGGCGTTGCTCGCCCGGCACTCGCGGAGCTACTCGCTGCATGCCGGCAACTGGGTGGCGCAATCGCTGCGCCTGTTCGACATCGACGTCGACTTCGCGCCGGTCGTGGACCTCGACCACGGCCTTGCCAACAACGCCCTCGACGAGCGCTACTTCGGCGCCACCCCGAAGGAGATCATCCCGCGCGCGCAGGCCTTCCTGAGCGGCCTGCACAATGGAGGGGTAGGAGGGTGCCTCAAGCACTTCCCGGGTCTGGGCGCGGCGGGGGAGGACACCCACTTCCAGATGTCGGCGGTCTACCTCCCCGCCGAGGAGCTGCAACCGGACCTCGAGCCGTTCGCGGCCCTGGCGCGGATGGCGGGGGCGGTGATGGTGGGGCACGCCCTCTATCCCGCCTACGACTCCTCGATGCGGCCGGCGACGCTTTCGCCGGCGATCATCGGCGGCATCCTCCGCGGACGCCTCGGCTTCGAGGGGCTCGCCTTCAGCGACGACATGGAGATGAAGGCGCTCGGCGCCTGGGGGGACCTCCCCGAGCGCTGCGAGATCGCCTTCGCGACGGGCTGCGACGTGCTCCTCGTCTGCCACACCCTGGCCGCGCTGCCCGCCGTGGTGGAGCGGCTCTCCCATCCGAGCCTGGAGGAACGGGTCGCCGAGGCCAACCGCCGCCTCGACACCTACCGGCAGCGCCTGATCACGCTGCGCTCGGCGCGCGAGTACGTCGACTTCATGCGCAACACCAGCCAGGGGGAGCGGCTGGAGAAGGTCCGCCAGACGCTGGCGCAGCTTCAGGAGAGCATGGGGTAGGAAGCAGAAAAGGACGTAAAGGACGGCAAGGACTGCAAGGACAAAAAAATTTCAGGAACGGGGACGCCCGGTTTCGGCGGTGTCCTTTACGTCCTTGCCGTCCTTTACGTCCTTTTCTGCCTTCGGAAAATGCTGCGCCGTCGGGCCGACCACCCGGTCGCGCCCCTGCTCCTTGGCCTGATAGAGGCGCTGGTCGGCGCAGTGCAGGACCTCGGACGGGGTCTCGCCGTCCTCCGGCCAGATGGCGACGCCGATGCTGACGGTGACGCTGGCCGGTTTCGAGCGGCCCGCCAGATGGATCGGCTGGACCGCCACCACGCGGCGGAAGCGCTCGAGCAGGTCGGTCGCCCGGCCGCTCATCACCCCGGGGAGGATCAGGGCGAACTCCTCGCCGCCGTAGCGCGACACAACGTCGGTCGACCGGCAGGACTCGCGCAGGGTCCTGGCGACCGCCCGCAGCGCCTCGTCGCCGCCGGCATGGCCGTAGGTGTCGTTGAACTTCTTGAAGTGATCGATGTCCAGCATCGCCACCGCGAAGCGGCCGTTCTCGCGGCGGCCGAAGGCCACCTCGCGCTCGAGCTGCTCGTTGAAGACGGCGCGGTTGAGCAGCCCGGTGAAGCGGTCGCGGGTAGAGAGCAGCCGCAGCTCGCGCGAGCGCACGACGATGGTCGCCGCGATGACGGTGGCCCCGGCGAGCTGCGCGAGGGGAGCGAAGGCGATGGCCTGCAGGTGCCAGCGCCAGCCGGCGTAGACGATCAGACCGGCGTACTGCGCGAGCGCCAAGGCGCCGGTGAGGATGCAGATGCGCGCGTCGTAGCGCAGGCTGGTCGCGGCGATGGCCAGGAAGTAGATCGGGAAGACGGCGAGGTTGTTGGTCGCCTCCCGCGGCCGGTCGAGGACCAGGAAGACCGCGAGCATGGCGCTCACCAGACTGACGTCGAGGACGCTGCTGGCGAAGCCGATCCAGCTCCGCCCCCACTGGCGGGTGGTCGCCGAGTAGACGACGAGCGCCAGCAGCAGCCCGATCGTCGCCGTGGTCAGCAGCGCCAGCGGATCGTACCCGCCGGGCTTCTTCAGCAGCTCGTGGATCGGGAAGTAGAGCAGGACGACGACGATCAGCAGGCGCACCCCGGCAACCAGCAGCTCGCCCCCGAAGCCGGCGGAAGAAATCTCCGGCTCGGGCGGGCTCCAGACGCGCCGCCACAGGGACGGCTCCGGCGCGGCGTTCTCCAGTTGACTCATCGCGAAATCAGTGGAGGAACTCTAGCACGCCGGAGGGCGGCCAGCTTACCGAGGACGGATCATGGAGGGAAGGTGTAGGCCTCGACTCCGGCGGCCTCCGTGCCGGCGTAGAGGGTATCCGGGTCCGCCGGATCGAGCTCCAGGACCTTGACGGCGAGGCTGGAGAGACCGTTGCTGATCGAGGTCCAGACGAGCCCGTCCGGGCTGGAGTAGACGCCGGTGTTGCCAGTCGCGGCATAGAGCGTGCCGTCCGGCCCGGCCGTCAGATCGGTGATGTTCCCCGATTGCGGCGCCTCAGCCACGCGGTCCCAGTGAGCGCCCGCGTCCACGCTGCGGAACAGGACACCGAAAGACGCGGCGTAGACCACCTGCGATCGGGCCGGGCTCACCAGGACCCCTTGGACCCCGAAAGAACCCCCCAGCCCGGCGTCGATCCGCGTCCACGAGGCGCCGCCGTCGGTGCTCTTGTACAGTCGCCCCTCGGAGGGCTCGAAGCGGGAAGGGGGTGGCCGGTAGCCCGCGGCATAGAGGACCTGGGGAGAGGACGGGTCGAAGGCCAGGTCCACGAGGAAGTCCGCGGGCGAGATCCCTGCCGGGGCGGTCCAGGTGAGGCCGCCGTCGGTGCTGCGCGCGAGGCCGTAGCCGGCGAGCCAGAGGGTGCCGTTGCGCGGATCGCGCGCCAGCCAGGAGAACGGGCCGGCCGCGACCGCGGGGGTGGCGAGGCGGGACCAGGTCCGCCCCGCGTCGGCGGTCTCGAACAGGCGGATCGTGAGCCCGCCGAAGCCGTCCCGCTCGTAGGCCAGGACCCAGGCCGTGCCCGCACTGGCGGGATCCACGACGATCGCGTTCACCGGGCCGCTCACCCCGGCGATCGGCACCCGCCTCCAGACACCGCCGCCATTGGAGCTCCGGAAGACGCCGAGCGACGGCGTGCCGGCCCAGAGGATGGGCGGAGCGCCGGGTCCGGCGCTCTCGGCGGCCAGCGCCGTGATCTCGAGGGTGGAGAGGCCGCGGACCGTCCGCCGCCAAGTCCGGCCGTCGGCGCTCTGGAAGACCCCGCCCGGCTTGCTGTCGCCTTCGGTGGCGGCGTAGACGGTGCCCTGGGGCGTGATGGCCAGGGCCCAGATCACCAGGTTGCTCAGTCCGGCATTGATCGGCGACCAGGAGGCGCCGCCGTCGTCGCTGCGGAAGGCTCCCGTGCCGAAGAAGGTGCCCGCGAAGAGGGTCCGCGAGTTGCGCGGGTCGATCACCAGCGTGCTGACGAAGGACTTGGGCAGTCCGGTGTTGGAGGGGAACCAGCTCGCGCCGCCGTTGGTGCTCTTGAACAGGCCGGCGTAGGTCGACGCGTAGACGGTGGCGGAGCGCCGCGGATCGATCGCCAGCGTGTCGACCCCCTGCCGGGCGGGGAGGCCGTGGTTGATCGGCCTCCAGGTCTCGCCGCCGTTGGCGCTCTTATAGACGCCGGAGGTGCCGACCGCGGCGTAGATGACGGCCGTGCGCTTCGGGTCGATCTCCAGGTCCGAGACCTGGGGCGCGTTCGGAAGCCCGCCGTTCTTGAGCTTCCAGTGGGCGCCGCCGTCGGTCGTCTTGAAGACGCCGACCCCGGTGCCGGCGAAGACGGTGTCGGGAGCGCGGGGATCGATCGCCAGCGCAATGACCCCCAGGAGGTTGGCGCTCAATCCTCGCTGGGACGGCGACCAGGAGGCGCCGCCGTCGGTGCTCTTATAGATGCCGAAGTTCAAGGTTCCCAGGTAGAGGATCGTGGGGCGGCGCGGGTCGATCGCCAGGCAGAAGACGTTGTTGCCCGGGATCTTGGGCAGCCCCGCGCCGGAAGGGCTCCAGGTCTGGCCACCGTCGCGGCTCTTGAACACCCCTTCGCCCTTCTGGGTGGTGGCATAGACGATCCGGGAATCCACGGGATCCACCGCCAGCGCGGTAACCGTCCCGCCGTCGGGACCGAGAGGGCTCCAGCGGCCGGTGGCCGCGAGGACCGGAGCGGCCAGGAGGAGGATCAGGAAGGGAAGGGCGCGCTTCGCGATCTGCATTTTGGCTCTCCAGAAAGATCCAATCTGCCTTCTTTTACGAAGCACTGGCGCGAATCATCCAAGGGAGGTGGGGGGACCGCGGCGGGGTTGGCGCGCCGCGGTCCTCGGGAGCTGCCGTTTAAAAGGGGATGTCGTCCTCTTCCGGCTCGCCGCCGCCGCCGCTGTAACCCCCCTCGTCATACGAGGGACCGGCGGACGGGGCCGCCGCGGCGTGGCCACCCTGCTGCTGGTAGCCGCCCTGGCCCTCGAATTCGCTGCCGCCGCCGCGCGCGCTGAGCATCTGGAAGTTGTCGCAGACAACCTCGGTCTTGTACTTCTTCTCGCCGGTCTGGCGATCGTCCCAGGAGCGCGTCTGCAGGCGCCCCTCGACATAGACCTGCTTGCCCTTGGTGAGATACTGGCCCGCGATCTCCGCCTGCTTGCCCCAGACGACGACCGTATGCCACTCGGTCTGCTCCTGCTTCTGGCCACTCTTGTCGCGCCAGCGGCGGCTGGTGGCCAGGGTGAAGGTCGCGACCGGCTGCCCCGACGGGGTCGACCGCACCTCCGGGTCACGGCCGAGATTGCCGATCAGGATCACTTTGTTGACCATGCGTCCGTTCTCCTCTTCGTATCGGTTACGGTATCACAACCGTCCCGGAGCCCAGGGGAGCGCCGGCGGGGCAGGGAGCGGTCGGGCGGAACAAATCTTCTACCTATAGGATCAAAAATGCGCCTTGTAGTACAGCGGGTCAGCTCGGCGTCGGTGAAAGTCGCCGGCGAGACCGTCGGCGAGATCGGCCGCGGCCTCCTGGTTCTGGTCGGTATCGAGCGCGGCGATCGCCCGGAGGCGGTGCGCGCCGCGGCCGAAAAGCTCGCCGGCCTGCGCATCTTCGAGGATGGCGCCGGCAAGATGAACCTCGACACCGCCGCCGCCGGCGGGGCCTTCCTGATCGTCTCCCAGTTCACCCTCGCCGGCTCGGTGGCCCGCGGCCGCCGTCCCTCCTTCGACCGCGCCGCTCCGCCCGAGGAGGCGCAGCCGCTGGTCGACGCCCTGGTCGAGGATCTCCGCGGCCGCGGTTTCCAGGTGGAGACCGGCCGGTTCCGCGCGGCGATGGAGGTGGCTCTGGTCAACGACGGGCCGGTGACGCTGGTGGCTGATTTCTAGTACGGCACCAGATCGAGGGGCACTGGCATGAACGAGAGCACGAACATCACCAGCGCGATCCAGGCGAGCGCCTGCCGCTTGCGGTCGAGGGGGAGGTTCTCGTCATGGACCGGCGGGTGGCGGAGGCCGATCACCAGCACGATCAAGGACCAGAGGAGCCAGCCCGGCCAGTAGAAGCCCAGCAGAGCGAGGGCGATCCAGAAGGGGAGGGCGAGGCGCCACTGCAGGCGGCCGGTCGCCGCGTAGAGGATGTGGCCGCCATCGAGCTGCCCGAGCGGCAGCAGGTTGAGCGAGGTGGCGAACAGCCCGAGCCAGGCGGCCAGCGCGGTGGGGTGGAGGTTCAGGATCGTCCCCGCCGCCAAGCGGCCGTGAAAGAGCCAGGCCGTGAGCTGGATCGCCAGGCAGCGGCCCGGCAGCAGCAGCCCCATGGTTCCCGTGCCGGCCTGCGTCGACGGCTGCGATTTTGCGATTCCGTAGAGCAGGAAGGGGATCAGCGCCACGAAGCCGGCGATCGGTCCGGCGATCCCGACGTCGAAGAGCTGACGCTTGCTCTGGATTGGCGCCTTGATGCGGATGAACGCCCCGAACGTGCCGAAGTTCGCCGGCACCGGCAGGAAGTAGGGGGGCGTGCAGGGGATGCCGTAGAACCGGCAGGCGATGTAGTGCCCCAGCTCGTGGCAGAGCAGGATGAAGAGAGCGGGGATGGAGAAGGCGAGCCCGATCTTCAGCAGCTCCCAGTTCCCCCAGACCGTGGCCACCACCCGCAGGGTCAGGATGGCGCCAGCCTCCGTGCCGAGGTCGGTCGTCACGTCCGTCCGGCTCAGCAGGTACATCACCGGGCTCAGCGTCGTTGTGGAAAGGAAGGTCAGCGCGAACAGCACCATCGCCCGGCCATAGCGCGGGCGGTCGGGCCGCAACGGCGCGGGGGCGTAGACGTTGCCCGGCGCGGGCAGCAGCTCGATGAGGGGGGAGGAATGCGGCATCCCCGGCTGCCCGTCGCTCATCGTTTCGCTTCTGGGAGAGGGAACCGGGCCCTGCTCAGAGATTCTTGAGGTCCTTGCCCGGCTTGAAGCGCACCGTCTTGCCGGGGGAGATCGCCACCTCGACGCCGGTCTTGGGATTGCGGCCGACGCCCTTCTTGCGGTCGCGGACCTGGAAGACCCCGAAGCCGCGCAGCTCGATCCGCTTGCCGTCGCAGAGCGCGGTCTTCATGGCCTCGATGATGGTGTCGACGGCCTGCGCCGCCTTCACCCGGGGTACATCCGTGATTTCCGCGACGCGGTCGACGATGTCAGACTTGATCATTGCGGCTCCGAAACGGGGGCGAGTCTAACAACGGGTTTCAAAGGGTGTCAACAAGTATCAGATTTTACTGGGACTTGGCCTCGCCGCGCTGGCGGTTGGCGAGGATGCAGCGCTCGACGGCGCTGGTGGCGGCGTTCATCAGGCGCTGCATCTGTTGCAGGTCGACCGGCCCGCGGGTGGCACCGTCGGCGTAGACCACCAGCAGCAGCCGGTCCTTGATGCGCACCGGCAGCATCACGCAGTCGCGCGGCAGGTCCCCGCCCCAGGTGCGGGCGAGCTGGCGGTGCGCGGGCATCGGCGGCAGGGGGCCGAGATAGAGAGTGCTGCCGTGGCGCAGGTTGAGGAAGAGCGAGGGCTGGTCGAAACCGATCGAGAAGGCGGCGAAGGCCTCGCGGTCGATCCCCGTGCCGTGCACGCGCCAGCCGTTGATCCGCTCGCGGGTCACCTGGAAGATGGCGGCGCGGCGGTGGTCGCGGCCGAGGAAGCCGAGGAGGACGCGCGCCACCTCCTCGAGGTCGGTCGCCTTCCCCAGCGCGGTCTCCACCTCGTCGAGACTGGCCGGGACCGGCAGCGACCGGTCGGTGGAAGCGGGCTCCACCCAGGCCACGGCGCCCAGATCGGCCCGCTCCTCCGGCGTCAGCGAGACGCTCTGCGACCGTAGCGGCGGCGCCACGGGGGCCGCGGCGGGGGCGGCTTCGGCCGCCACCGTGGTGGCGGCGACCGGCACCGGCGCCGGCGCTGCGGGAGCGGCGGGCGGTGGGGGGGCGGGCTGCGGCCACAGCATCTCGACGCTGGGGAACGCGGCCACGGCCGCCGCCGCGACCGGCTGCGGGCGCGGCGGCAGCGGCTCCAGCTCGGGCAGGAGGGGAGGGGGCTGGATCTTCGGCGGCGCCGCCAAGCGGTTGTCGAAGGGGCTGTCGAGCGAGGTCAGCAGCTCGCCCGCCGGTTCGGTACGCTCGGCGGCGGGCTTCTCCCAGAGGAAGCGGGCGCGGTTCAGGCGGTCGAGCACCATCCCGAAACGCGAGGGGCACTCCTCGTGGTAGTACTTGTCGAGCGCCTCCAGGACGCGGAGCTCCTCGGCGACGTAGACCTTGACCCGCTTGCCGGAGGCGAAGGCGATCTCGTCCTGCGCCGAGAGGTTGCGCGGATCCATCAGCGCGAGGTCGAGCCGTCCCAGCTCGACGCTGAAGGGGACGGCGCGGCAGCGGCGGGCGAGCTTCTCGGGGATCAGCCCGAGCACCTCGTCGGGGATCCCCCGCAGGTCGTCGGCCGCCGCCGAGGGGACGCCGAGCTGTTCGGAGAGCCCCTTGAGCAGCAGCTCCTCGGAGATCGCGTCCATCTCCAGCAGGCAGGTACCGATCCGGCCGCCGACCACGTTCTGGTTTTTCAGCGCGCGCGTCAACTGCTGGACCGTGATCCAGCCGCGAGCCACGAGAAGCTGTCCGAGCTTGGCCATGGTCAGAGGTCGTATCGTTTATCCACGGTATCAACGGTATCAGCGAAAAGAGAGCGTTCGAGCCGGCCTAGGGTACCCCTGGTTGCATCGAGTCTGTAACTTGTTCTGAGAGCTGTATTTAAGCGCAAGGGCGACATTATAGAGTCGGGTCGATAGCCTTGTAAAGCGCCGAGGGGCGCTGGTATCCTGCGGGTGTGAGAGTTGCTTCTTTCGCGCTTTGCGCCGCCAGTCTGTCCCTGCTGCCCTCCCTCGCCGCCGCGGCGCCCGTTCCCGCGGCAGCGATTCCACCCGCGGCCTCCTATCAGTTCGCGCTCGGCAAGCTGCTCGCCGTCGAAGGCTCGTACAACGAGGCGGTCGCCGCCTTCGAGGCCGCCGAGAAGGCCGCTCCCGACGTGCCCGAGACCGCCTACGTGCTGGTCGAGCACGCGGAGCTCCTGGACCGCATGGCCCAGTACCAGCGCAGCCAGCCCCTGCGCGACGACTCCCTGCGCAAGGCCGCGGAGAAGATCTCCCAGGCCCGCCGCCTGGCGCCCGAAAACGTCGACGTGCTGCGCTCCGCGGGGCAGATCTATATCGATCTCGCCGCCATCGACCCGTCCGCCCTGGCCACGGCGCGCGAGGTCCTGGAGACCGTGCGCAAGCGCGATCCGGGGGACGCGCAGACCTTCCTCACCCTGGGGCGGATCTATCTCGATCAGAACCAGCCGGACAAGGCGGCCGAGGTCCTCCGCGAGCTGGTGAACAACCTCCCCGAGCAGCGGATGGCGTACGCCCTGCTGGTCGAGTCCCTGATGCGGGCCAACAAGCCGGACGAGGCGCAGAAGGCGCTGCAGGACATCCTCGGCCTGGACCCCGGCTCCCTCGAGGCCCGTCTCACCCTCGCCGACCTGCAGAGCCGGTCCGGCCAGACCGCGGCGGCCCTGGCGACCCTGCGCGGCGCGCCCGAGGAGGTGCGCGGCGATTCCCGGTTCAACCGCCAGCTCGCCTGGGCGCTCTACCAGAACGGCGAGCTGGACGAGGCGCTGAAGGCGCTCGACGCGGTCGCGGTTCCCGCCGCCGGCGCCGCCAACCCGCCGGGCACCGTCAGCCTGCCGGGCGCCGCGGGCGAGCCGGCGCCGGACCCCCAGCGGGGCCTCAACCTCCTGCGCGGGCTGATCTTCGCCGCCCAGGGGCGCAACGACGAGGCGATCGCCCTGATGGGCAAGATCCATGACGCCGAGCCCAAGGACACCGGGATCACCGTCACGCTGGCGCGGGTGATGCAGCGCGCCGGCCGTCACGACGACGCGGCGCGCCTGCTCGACACCCTGGCGGCCACCCTGGAGAAGGACGGCAAGGCCAAGGAAGCCCAGGAGGTCCGGCTCGAGGTCGCGCAGGTCTACTTCGACGGCAAGCGGCTGGACAAGGTGGAGGAGACCCTGCGCCCGCTGCTCACCGCCGCGGATGACGGCATCCGGCTCCAGGCCGTGTCGCTGTGGACCGAGACGCTGCTCAAGGACAAGCGCTACGACGAGGCGCTCGCGCTGCTCGGCAAGGAGAAGGACTCCCCGGCGGTGATCTCCAAGCGGGCCGAGGTGCTGTCCAAGGCCGGCCGGGACGCCGAGGCCGCGAAGCTGCTCGCCGGCATCGCCGCGGGGGACGAGAAATCGGCGCTCGCCGCCGCCCAGACCTATCAGCGGCTGGAGAAGTACCAGGAGTCGATCCCGGTGCTGGAGAAGCTCGCCGGCAGCCATCCCGACCAGGCGGCCATGGGCTTCATGCTCGGAGCGGCCTACGAGCGCTCCGGGCAGCGCGACAAGGCGATCACGGAGTTCCGGCGCGTGCTCAAGGTCGATCCCGACTTCCACGCCGCGCTGAACTATCTCGGCTACACTTTCGCCGAGGCAGGCACCAATCTTGACGAGGCCCTGAAGCTGGTGAGCCGGGCGGTCGCGCTCGATCCGGACAACGGCGCCTACGTCGACTCACTCGGCTGGACCTACTATCGAATCGGCCGTCCGGAGCAGGCCCGCGACTATCTCGAACGGGCCGCACGCCTCGAGCCCGAGGACGCGACACTGCAAGAGCACCTGGGGGATGTCTATGTTGCGTTGGGGGAGAAGGAGAGGGCTAGGCAGGCCTATCAGCGGTCGCTCGATCTCGGCGGCGAGAGCACTGACAAGGTCAATACCGACAAGGTCCGGCGCAAGCTGGACGATCTCGGCAAGACGGGTCCCCACTCTTAGACCCACTCTCAGAAAAGTCGCCGGGGCCGCCGCCGCGGCCCTCGGCATCTCGCTCCTGGCCGCGGGATGCGCGGGCGGGCCCGCGCCCCGTCCGCTGCCGGCCGGCACCCTCACTCCCTGGGAGATCCCGCAGGGGGCCTACGGCTCGCAGCGGCTCTACCGGGTGAGCTATTCGGGTCCGGAGGGGGAGGGCTCCTTCCGGGTGACCCTGCGCCTGGTCTCGCCGGCGCGCTACCAGATCCAGGCGGTCGACCCCCTTGGCCGGTCGCTCTGGAGCCTGGACGTGATGAACGACTCCGGCCTCTCGCTCAACCACCGCAACCACACCTTCTGCACGTTCGCCGGGCGCTTCGAGATCTCCGGCGCCACGCTCGGGCCGTTCCCGCTGCTGTCGCTCCCGGCGCTCCTGCTCGGGCGGGTGCCCGCCCAGCCGGCGGCGGGCTCGGCCACGGCGCAGCCGCGAGGGCGGATGTTCGATTTCTACGACGAGGCCAAGCGGCACTGGTACGGCAACCTCGGCGAGGATGGGCTGGTGCTGAGCTGGACCCTCGCCGAGGGGAGCACCCCCAAGGTCTGGTGGATGCGGCGCGAGGACTGGTCGATCCTCTCCGACCGCGAACGGAGCGTGCAGGTGCGCTGGCGCGAGGTGCTGCGGGAGGACCTCGACAAGGAGCCGCCGGTGCTCGCCTCGCCCAGCGGCTACCAGCAGACCGAGTGCGGCGACCCCGACCTCTCGGACGCGCCGCCGGCCGAGCCGCCGATTTGACACTCCCGCTTCGCGCTCTTACCATAGTGCCCCCATGCGGGAGAGGTCTGCCCGTGTGGAGGGCCGCCAAAGGGGCCGATGCCCCGGAAACGGTCGCGAGTGCTCTCCGGAGGTTCCGCCAGTATATAATGCCTGAATTGACGCCGACGCCTGTATAGAAGAGCGGCTCTCCCTCCGGCAGGCGGAGCTTCTCCGCTCGCCGTAAACAGGGATGTCGCGGGAAGATCGAGTGGGTACCCCTCGGCGGCATGCCACAGGGTGGCTCACCGGTCGGGCCTTTCGTACACGCCGAGGTGCGGCCAGGGATGACCCGGAGAGGACGCGGAAATGGATATTACAGAGGTCAAGGTCTTTCCGATTCAAGAAGAGAAGTTGAAGGCGTTCGTTTCGATCGTCTTCGACCAGTGTTTCATGGTCAACGACATCAAGATCATCCAGGGGCGGGACGGGCTGTTCATCAGCATGCCGAGCCGCAAGAAGAAGAACGGCGAGTTCAAGGATGTCGCCCACCCGCTGAACAACGAGACGCGGCGGATGATCGAGGAGAAGGTGTTGGCCGAGTACGATCGCGAGCTGAGGGAGCGCGGCGAGGCGCCGGCGGATCGTGGCGAGCGGGCTACGCGAGCTCCGGTCGCGAACACGAACGTCGAGGAGCCGCACACCCTGGCTGCCGCGGCGCCGGAGAAGTCGCTGGAGGAAGTGGAAGAGATGCACCTCCGCGATTCCTTCTGGAACGTGTAAGCTTGCGATCCCGCGCCCGGGGTCTCCCGGCCTCGGGACATGGAGGATGGGGCGTCGCCAAGCGGTAAGGCACCAGACTTTGAATCTGGTTACCGGAGGTTCGAATCCTCCCGCCCCAACCAGCTCGATTCGTACCCGCCGCATCGATTCAGGGGAACGCCTTTCAGGGGATCGCTTTTCAGGGGACTGTTTTCCAGGGGATCAAATGGCTGGTGAACTGAAAATCTTCGGCGGGCGCGCGCACCCCGCCCTGGTCACTGAGATCTGCGAGTATCTCAATCTCGAGGCGGGCAAGGTCTCGGCATACAACTTCTCCGACGGCGAGACGTTCTGCCAGATCGACGAGAACGTGCGCGGCTCCGACGTGTTCATCGTCCAGCCGACCTGCGAGCCGGTCAACCAGAACCTGATGGAGCTGCTGATCATGCTGGACAGCTTCAAGCGCTCCTCGGCCTCCCGGGTGACGGCGGTGCTCCCGTACTACGGCTACGCGCGGCAGGACAAGAAGGACAGGCCGCGCGTGCCGATCACCGCCAAGCTGGTGGCGGACCTGATCTCGCGCGCCGGCGCCGACCGGGTGCTGACGATGGACCTTCACGCCGATCAGATCCAGGGGTTCTTCGACGTGCCGGTGGACCACCTGTTCGCCGCGCCGGTCCTGCTGGAGGCGGTGCGCGACCTCGAGATCCCCGACCTGGTCGTGGTCTCCCCGGATGCCGGCGGCGTCGAGCGGGCGAGGGCGATCGCCAAGCGCCTGGATGCCGGGCTCGCGATCATCGACAAGCGCCGCACCGCCCCCAACACCGCCGAGGTCATGCACCTGATCGGCGACGTCGAGGGTTGCAACGCCCTGGTGGTGGACGACATCATCGATACCGCGGGCACTCTGACCAAGTCGGTCGAGGCCTTGAAGAGCAAGGGGGCGAAGCGGGTGCTGGCGGCCGGGGTCCACGGGATTCTTTCCGGGCCCGCGCTGCAGCGCATCTCCGATTCCCCGATAGAGACGGTTCTGATCACCAACACGACGCCGGTGGACGAGAAGCTCGCCCGCCTGCCGGGCAAGCTGCACCCCCTTTCGGTGGCGCCGCTGCTCGGCGAGGCCATCCGCCGGATCCACGAGAACAGCTCGGTGAGCTCCCTGTTCGTATAGCTCCGAAAAAATAGAAGCGAGGAAAACCATGAGTGACACGATGACGATCGAAGTTCAGCCCCGGGAGACGACCGGGAAGAATGCCAACCGGCGGTCCCGCGCGGCCGGCAAGATCCCCGCGGTGGTCTACGGCGGCGGCAAGGAGAGCGTGTCGATCGAGGTCGACCGCAAGACCCTTCTCGACATGTTGAAGGGGCACGCCGGCGAGAACCCGATCTTCCTGCTGAAGCTCGGGGAGAAGGACCGCCACGCGATGATCCGCCACATGGACATCAACCCGCTCAGCCGGCAGGTGATCCACGTCGACTTCCAGCGCGTGCTGATGGACCAGAAGATCCGCGTCGCCGTACCGGTCGAGCTGACCGGCATTCCCGTCGGCGTCAAGGTCGACGGCGGCATGCTCGACTTCGTGACCCGCGAGGTCCACGTCGAGTGCCTGCCGGGCCAGATCCCGAAGCACCTCGAGTTCGACGTCACCGAGATGCGCATCGGCCAGCACGTCGAGGCCAAGGACCTGCAGCTGCCCGAGGGCGTGGTGCTGCTCGACGAGGCCGACAAGGTCCTCGCCTCGGTCAGTCAGTCCCGGACCGAGGACGCGGAGGCGGGAGCCGACCGCGCCGAGCCCGAGGTGATCATCAAGAAGAAGGGCGAAGCCTAGGCTCACCCCGCCCGCATGCGCCTCATCCTCGGGTTGGGAAACCCGGGCGAGGAGTACCGCGACACCCGCCACAACGTGGGCTTCCGGGTCGTCGAGGAGCTCGCCCGGCGTTGGCAGATCCCCTGCGATCGTCTGGAGTGCAACTCCCTCGTCGGCCGCCTCGCGGCAGGCGAGGGGAGCGGTGCGCCGCCGGCCGATTCGTCCGATATTCTGCTTGCCAGGCCGCAGACCTACATGAACCGCAGCGGCTACGCGGCGCGCTGCTTCGTCGAGAGCCATGAGATCGAGCCGTCGGCGGTGCTGGTGGTCTACGACGAGATCAACCTGCCGCTGGGGAAGCTCCGCCTGCGCCGCGCCGGGAGCCCGGCCGGGCATCGCGGTCTCGAATCGGTGATCGAGAACCTTCGCACCGCCGAGGTGCCGCGCCTCCGCCTGGGCGTCGCCCAGGAGGAGAAGGTGGCCGGCGAGGACCTCGCCGGCTTCGTCCTCGCCCCCTTCGCCGCGGACGAGCGGGAGACCGCCGAGGAGATGATCCGCCGCGCCGCCGACGCCTGCGAGGCGTGGGTGCGGGAGGGCGTGGATGCGGCGATGGGGCGGTTCAACGGGTAGCGGCTACTTGCCTTTTCCCTTGGAGCGTGTAAAATCGCTCCCCTTGTCACCGGGCGGGCCGGTTCGCGGCACCGTCGATTCTTCAACCTCTCTGTTCCGCATTCAGCGGGACCGACCCAGGCCATAGGGAGGACAGTCACCACCCATGCGTACGTACGAGCTGATGTTCGTGGTCGACCCTCGCGTCTCCGACGAAGAAGTGGTCACCATGGCGCAGGATTACAAGAACATGATCACGGCTGGTGGATCGCAGATCACCGGCGAAGAGAACTGGGGGCGGCGCAAGCTCGCCTATCCCATCGACAAGATCACCGAGGGCAAGTACTTCCTGCTCTACGTCTCCAGCGAGGTCGGCAAGACCGCGCTGCCCGAGGTGGAGCACCGGATGCGCCAGAACGAAAAGATCTTCCGCTACCTGACGGTGCGCACCGACGAGGACCTCAAGAAGGCCGCCCGCCGGCCTCCCAGGGTGGGCCCCGAAGCGGATCGGGATCGGGAGCGGGAGGCGAGCGACCGCGATCGCGGCGACCGCGGCGATCGTGGTGACCGCGGCGACCGTGGTGATCGCGGCGATCGTTATGACCGTGGCGACCGCGGCGATCGTGGCGACCGGCACTCTGAGGAGAGGGGCTAAACCATGGCACGCGCAAGAAAGGTCTTCTTCCGCCGGCGCAAGGTCTGTAAGTTCTGCGCCGACAAGATCGACTACATCGATTACAAGGACGTCAAACTCCTCCAGCAGTTCATCCCCGAGCGCTCGAAGATCCTGCCGCGGCGGATCTCGGGTACCTGTGCCACCCACCAGCGCCCTCTGCAGCAGGCGATCAAGCGCGCCCGCCATCTGGCGCTGATTCCATTCACCACGGACTAGGAGGGAAGCGTGAGAGTCATTCTGCTCAGCGATCAGCGCCACCTCGGCCACCGTGGCGAGGTGGTTGACGTCAAGCCGGGTCACGGCCGGAACTATCTCCTGCCCCAGGGGCTCGCGCTCGAGGCCACCGGCGCCAACATCAAGTACTTCGAGCACCAGCGTTCCAAGATCGACGCCCGGCACTCCAAAGAGCGCGAGGGTGCCCAGGAGATCGCCAACCGCATGTCGGGCCTGCGCATCGAGATCCCCAAGCGGGTCGGCGAGACCGACACGCTCTACGGCTCGGTCACTGCGGGGGACCTCGCGGAGATCCTGGAAGGCAAGGGCTTCACCGTCGACCGGCGGCGCATCGATCTCGAGGGGGGCATCAAGACCCTCGGCGATCATCCGGTGCGCGTCGAGCTTCACCCCGAGGTGGTCGCCGAGGTGACCGTTTCGGTGGTGCGGGAAGAGTAGGCGGCTTTTTCTCCGGTTTCCGGGGCGCCGGCGCATGGAGGCGAAGGGCGACAACTCCACTGAGCCGCGCTCCCCGGGCCTCGACGATTTCCTCGTCGAGCCCACCCGCGATCTCGAGGATTGGCGATGGCTCTGGTCGGGGGACCATGCGTTCCCCATCCGCAGCCATCGCGGTTTTCTCGGCCGGCTCCTCGTCGGCTTCAAGCGCCTGCTGCGCCCCCTGGTCAAGACCCCGCAGAACGACCTCTGGGAGCGGCAGCGCACCTTCAATCTCATCCTGATCGAGCATCTGGAGCGGCTGGAAGCGGCGCGCGCCGACCATCTGCGGCGCATCGAGTACCAGGAGGCCCTCGACTCTGAGGGGATCCACGAGGTGATGCGCCACAACGACGCCCTCTTCGCCCGCGCCGACCAGAAGCTGGACCGCTACCGCCGCGAGGCGCGCGACCTGCTGGGTAGCCTGGGCGCCGCGCTGTCCACCGTCCGCTCGGCACCCCCATCGGAAGCGAACGAGGCCGTCGAGACGATCGCCCGCGCCCACGAGGAGCACGGCTACCTGGAGCTGGAGCGGCGGTATCGCGGCACCGAGGAGGAGATCCGCGAGCGGATCGCCGCTTATCTGCCCTATCTGAAGGATCTGCCCGGGCCGGTGCTCGACCTCGGCTGCGGCCGCGGAGAGGCGCTGGCCCTGCTGCGCGATCACGGCATCGCCGGCCGCGGGGTGGATTCGAGCGAGCGCATGGTCCAGCTCTGCCGGGACCGCGGGCTGGAAGCCGAAGTGGGGGACCTCTTCGCGGTGCTCGCCGAGGTGGCGGAGGGGAGCCTGGGAGGCGTGATCTCCTTTCACGTCATCGAGCACCTGCCGGGTGCCGCCCTCGACCGGCTGGTCCGCCTCGCCGGCAGGGCGTTGCGGCCGGGCGGCGTGCTGATCCTGGAGACCCCGAACCCGCTCTCCGTGGTGGTGGCCGCCTGCAACTTCTGGCTCGACCCCACGCACGTCCGGCCGGTCCACCCCGAGAGCCTGAAGCTGATGTACGAGCTCGCAGGCTTCGATCCCGTCGAGCGGCTCGACCTCCGCCCTTTCCCGGACGGCCAGCGCCTCCCCGAGATCGAGCTGGCCACCCTCCCCCCCGAGCAGCGCCCTCTCGCCGATCTGGTCAACCGCCTGCGCGACCGGCTGGACGAGGTGCTGTTCGGGTATCAGGATTTCGGGATGGTGGGGCGGAAGGCGAACCCTCACCCCTGACCCGGGGCTCTACGGCGGCGGCGCCTCCGCCGGGGCTTCCTGCGGTCCCGGGGTGGACGGCGGCTCGGGGGGCGCCTGCGCCGAGGTGGTGCCGGCGGTGGTCTTGTTCGGCATGTTCTCGCCTTCCTTCGGGATGTAGAAGGACTTCTGCTGGTACCACGGCAGGTTGGCGATCGTCGACCACTGCGAGTTGTACTGCCGGTTGGGCTCGGTGCCGGAGACGAACGCCTCCTTGATCACCCGGCCGCCCTGGGCGGAGAGCAACCCCGAGTAGTACTCGATGTCGCGCTGGAGCACGCCCGGCGGCGCCTGGAAAGTGTCCCCCTTCTTCAGCCAGCCGGTGGCCAGGCCGTCCTCGGCGATCGCCCGCCAGAGCGGCAGGGCGGCGACGGCGCCGCTCATGCCGGAGCCGAGCGAGCGCTTCACGTCGTAGCCGATCCAGGTCAGGATCGTGTAGTGCGGGGTGAAGCCGATGAACCAGGCGTCGGAGTAGTCGTCCGTGGTGCCGGTCTTGCCCGCGATGTCGATCGGCAGGTCGTGGATGTCGTAGGCCGTGCCGTGGTCGATGACCCCCTCCATCATGTGGGTGAGCACGTAGGCCACCGGTGGAGTGGTGGCGATGTAGGTGGCGGGGAAGTGCTCTGGGAGCAGCACCTGGCCATCGGGCTTCGAGACCTTCTGGAGCATGTAGGGCTCGATGTGCGTCCCCAGATTGGCGATCGTGGAGTAGGCCGAGGCCATCTCCAGCGGCGTCAGGTCGGCCGAGCCCAGGGCCACGCTGGGCCAGGCGGGGAGCTGCGTCTGGATGCCGGTACGGTGAGCGAAGTCGACCACCCGTTTGCCCCCCACCAGCTCGAACAGCTTGACCGCCGGGACGTTGATCGACTGCTCCAGCGCCCGCCGCAGCGTTACGATGCCGTAATGCTTGTGGTAATAGTTCTCGGGCCGGTAGCTCAGGCGCCCGTCGGCACCGATGAACGAGGTGGGAGCGTCGAGCAGCGTGTCAGAGGGGGTCCATCCCGCCTCGATGGCCGCGCCGTAGACGAAGGGCTTGAACGACGAGCCCACCTGCCGGCGCGCCTGGGTGATGCGGTTGAACTTGTTGCGGTCGAAGTCCCAGCCGCCGACCATGGCGCGGATGGCGCCGGTCTGGTTCTCGATCACCACGGCGGCGGACTCCATCTTCGGCTGCTGCTCGAGCATCAGCCGGGGCTCGGCCGCCGCGGTGGTCGCCGTCGCCGCGGGCACCGTTGCGGATGACGTCGCGCCGGGCTTGGCCGCCGCCGTCTTGGCCGCCGGGATCTCGAAGCGGAACCAGGCCACCGAGCCGCGCTTCAGGAGAGCGTCCGGCTGGCGGCGGTTGGTCCAGGCGATCCCCTCGGGGCCGAGGGTGTAGGTCCCCTTGCCGATCTTGACGCTGGCGCTCTTCGGTCCCGACTCCAGCACCAGCCCCTGATACCAGCGGCCGGGCACGAGCCGGGACTGCCCCCAGGTCGGGAGCTGCTGGGAGGCGATGTCCGCCTCCTTGATCTCGGCGATCGGACCGCGCCAGCCGCGGCGGTGGTCGATCTTCAGCAGTCCGGCGTGGATGGCCTGCTGCGCCGACTTCTGGATCTGCGGATCGAGCGTCGTCTGCACCTGCAGCCCGTCGCTGTAGAGGCTGTTGGCGCCGTACTTCGTCTCCAGGTACTTCCGCACGTCCTCGGCGAAGTAGGGGGCGAAGCTCTCCTCCTGCTCCTGGGGGGTGGCCAGGATCGGCTGCTTCACCGCCCGCTCGTACTGCTCCCGGCCGATGTACTTCTCGTCCAGCATGCGCCGCAGCACGCGGTCGCGCTGGCGGAGCATCAGCTCCGGTGTGCGGTAGGGACTGTAGTGGCTGGGGGCGGGAATGATGCCGACCAGCATGGCGGCCTCGGGGAGCGTCAGCTTCGCGGCCGGCTTGTCGAAGTAGTAGCGGGAGGCCGCCTCCACTCCGTAGTTGCCGTGGCCGAGGTTGACCAGGTTCAGGTAGAGGGTGAGGATCTGCGACTTGGTGTAGTTCTTCTCCAGCTCGACGGCGACGAACGCCTCCTCGACCTTGCGGCGCCAGGTGCGCTCGCGGGAGAGGAAGAGAGTGCGGGAGAGCTGCATGGTGATCGTCGAGGCCCCTTCCTTCACCCGGCCGGCCTTGAAGTCGGCGAGCGCGGCGCGGCCGATGCCCAGCGCGTCGATGCCGCCGTGCTGGAAGAAGTTGGAGTCCTCGGAGGCGACCAGCGCCTGCTCCATGACCCGCGGCATCTCGTTCTCCTTCAGCATCACGCGGCGCTCGCGGGCGAAGGTGGTGAAGACGTTGCCGTTCTTGTCGTAGAGCTGGGTCACCAGAGGCGGCGTATAGCTGGCGAGCGACTCCACCCGCGGCACGTGGATGGCCGCCGCGATCGCGACGCCGCTGATGGCGCCGATCAGCAGGGTGGCGAGCACCGGCCAGATCCAGCGCAGCAGGCGCCGGGACCGGCGGCGGGGTGGGGTGGAAACGGACGGGGGGCGACGCTCGGCGAGAGGTTCGTACTCCATGGGGGCATTATAGAGGGGCTTCGCGTCGCCGGGCCCGCATCCTTGCCGCCCTCGGCGCCCAATGATAGAAAGAGGTTGAGTTTTCTGGCGTTTCTACCCGGCACGGAGACCCTCATGGAACCCCCTCGCCTCGAGCCCGCTCCCCCTCCCGCGTCCCCGTTCGATCCGGTCGCCCGGCCGGTGAAGGGGGGTTGCCCCAAGCCGCTGATCTTCGGCTGCCTCGGCCTGCTCGTGCTGGCCGGCCTGGTGCTCGTCGGGTTCTTCCTGTACGCCGGGACGCACGTCGGCAAGCTGCTCCAGTTCTCCCTCCGCCAGTCGGAGGCCAGCATCCTGACGCAGCTCCCCAAGGACGTGACGCCGGAGGAGCAGCAGCGTCTCCGCGCCGCCTTCCAGGGCGCCCGTGAGCGCGCCCTCAAGCCCGGCAACATGCAGGAGATCGCCGAGAGCAGCCAGCAGCTCCAGCTCAAGATGCTGGCGACCATCCGCAAGGGGCAGAACCTGACCCGGAAGGACGTTCAGGAGCTCACCCTCGCCCTGGAGCAGTTCGCGAAGACGGGGAGAGCTCCGGACGCCGTATAGGTGGGGCGTCCGCAGGCGATTCTGGAACAACCCACCCCCCTCCCCGCGTTTACAATCGAGCCATGTCAGGTTTCCAGCTCGAATCCAAGTTCACGCCGCAGGGGGATCAACCTGAGGCCATCCGTCAGCTCACCGAGGGGCTTCAGCGCGGCGACAAGGAGCAGGTGCTGCTCGGCATCACCGGCTCTGGCAAGACCTTCACGATCGCCAAGGTCATCGAGGCGGTCAACCGGCCGACGCTGATCCTCTCCCACAACAAGACCCTCGCGGCGCAGCTCTACCAGGAGTTCCGCAGCTTCTTCCCCCATAACGCGGTCGAGTATTTCGTCTCCTACTACGACTACTACCAGCCGGAGGCGTACGTGCCGGCCACCGACACGTACATCGAGAAGGAGACCAGCATCAACGAGGAGATCGACCGTCTCCGGCTGCGGGCCACCAAGGCCCTGTTCGAGCGCCGGGACGTGATCATCGTCGCCTCCGTCTCCTGCATCTACGGCCTCGGCTCCCCCGAGGCGTTCTTCGGCATGCTCCAGTTCTTCATCCAGGGGGAGGCCGAGGGGATGGAGGCCGCCATCAAGCGGCTGGTCACCATGCAGTACGAGCGCACCCAGATGGACCTCTTCCACGGCAGCTTCCGCGTGCGCGGCGACGTGCTGGAGATCGTCCCCGCCTACGAGGACCTGGGGATCCGCGTCGAATACTTCGGCGACGAGGTCGAGCGCATCACCCGCTTCGACGTCCTGCGCGGCGACACCCTGCAGCAGATCGACCGCATCGCGGTCTATCCCAAGACCCACTACGTGACCCCCAAGCCGCGCCTGGAGCGGGCTATCGAAACGATCGCCGAGGAGCTGGGCCCGCGTCTCGCCGAGTTGGAGGCCGAGGGCAAGCTGCTCGAGCGCCAGCGCCTGGAGCAGCGCACCCGCTTCGATCTCGAGATGCTGAAGGAGATCGGCTACTGCCACGGCATCGAGAACTACTCGCGCCACCTCTCCGGGCGGGCGCCGGGCGAGCCGCCGCCGACCCTGTTCGACTACTTCCCCGACGACTTCCTGCTGGTGGTCGACGAGAGCCACCAGTCGATCCCGCAGGTGCGCGGCATGCACGCCGGCGACCGCTCGCGCAAGCGGACGCTGGTCGACTTCGGCTTCCGGCTCCCCTCGGCGCTCGACAACCGGCCACTCACCTTCGAGGAGTTCGACGTCCGCATGGGGCAGCGGATCTACGTCTCGGCGACCCCCGCCCCCTGGGAGCTGGAGCGCACCGGCGGCGTCATCGTCGAGCAGCTCATCCGCCCGACCGGCCTGCTCGACCCGGAGATCGACCTCCGCCCGGCGCAGGGGCAGGTGGACGATCTGATCGGCGAGGTGCGCAAGATCGTCGCCCGCAAGGAGCGGGTGCTGATCACCACCCTCACCAAGCGGATGGCGGAGGAGCTGACGCAGTACCTCAACGAGCTCGGGGTGCGCGTGCGCTACATGCACAGCGACATCGAGACCCTCGAGCGGGTGGAGATCGTCACCGGCCTGCGGCGCGGTGATTTCGATGTATTGGTGGGGATTAACCTGCTGCGCGAGGGGCTCGACCTGCCGGAGGTCTCGCTGGTGGCGATCCTGGACGCTGACAAGGAGGGGTTCCTGCGCAGCGAGACCTCGCTGATCCAGACCTCCGGCCGCGCCGCCCGCAACGTCGCCGGCCGGGTGATCTTCTACGCCGACCGGATGACCGATTCGATGAAGAAGGCGATCGACGAGACCGAGCGCCGCCGCATCAAGCAGACCGCCTACAACACCGAGCACGGCATCGAGCCGGCGACCATCCTGAAGGACATCCACAACCCGCTGGTGCAGATGATGAACCTCGACCTCTACGCCGCCGGCGGCCCGCCGAAGCTCGGCGGTGGGGCCGACAGCTCCGACCTCCCGCTCAGCGAGCGCATCTCGCGCCTGGAGAAGGAGATGCGCGCCGCCGCCAAGCGCCTGGAGTTCGAGGAGGCCGCCGCCTTTCGCGATCAGCTCCGCGAGCTGCGGGAATTGCAGATCTACGCCGGGTAGGGGGAGAACAGAGCGTCCCGATCCTTTCCCAGGTTGGGAGACCCCTCTTCCTTCTTGGGGAATCCCTCCCCCCGGTTGGGGAATCTCTCCCCCCGGTTGGGGGACCCCTCTCCCCGGCTGGGAGACCCCTCTCCCCGGTTGGGGGGACCTCTCCCCCGGTTGGTATACCCCTCTCCCCAGTTGGGGGACCCCCTCCCCAGTTGGGGAGAGGGGTATACCTCGGCGGGGACTTAAATTTCCCGCCAGTCCGACGTGATCCTCGGACGAACCGCCTCGCGCCCAGGCGGTCGCCCGGGGTGAGCGGGCTACTTCGGAATCCGCTCGTCGAGGATCGCCCCGGCGCGTTCGAGGGCGACCTGCCCGGCGGCCTCCAGCAGGACCGCCAGAGTCTCGGGGGAGCGCAGGAGCCCCTCGGCGACATGCAGAGCCTCGATCAGGTTGGGGTCGAACAGCTCAAGATGGCCCACCACCTCGCCGCCGTGGCCAGCCTCGACGGCGAAGCCTTCCGGTCCGCAATCCTTCTGAAGACGGAACGCCGCGTCCCTCCCGGTGCCGGGGAGGACGGCCGCCGCCAGCAGGGCCAGCCAGCGCTGCCGCAGCACCGCCGCCGGCCGGTGTCCGCGCGCGGGGGATTCGCCGGCGCGGAACAGTCCGAAGCCACGGCCGGGCAGCTCCAGGACGCGCCAGGGACCGGCCGCGTCCGCCTCGCCGGCCGTCGGCGGCTCGTCGCGCTCGCCGATGCGATGGAGGAAGGAAGGGGAAAACGCGTTGCGGGAAGACGGGATAGAATCGTCTGAGCTTCGCATGGGACGGTAACTCCTTTGCGGGGTCAGGCTCGGACGTGAGCTGGTAACTCACTCCGGGCCGTTTTCATGTTGGGCCGGATTTTCCGGCCCACGATAGACGGGGTGGGGCGTTGCTGGAAAGGGCCGATCGGGGCCGCCGTACCTCCTTCGGAATCGCGGGGAAGCGTAACGCGCGATAGCGGAAGTGTAGAAAATTGGGCGGCGTAAGTCAAGCGCGAATCGGGTATGCTGGCGGCCGCCAGTTGCAGCCTTACCGCTAAGCGGCTCGTCACGGAGTAAATGTGCCATTTCCTGCGTCCGGCCCAACGGGTCGGGAGACTCCAGCCCAGGGCTGAGGCCGAAGGCCGATGCCCTGGGAAGAAAAGCGTCCCCAATCGTTGCGGCCTGAAAGGTCGCGAGAACCCGATTCGGCAAGACAGGTCTCGCGGCCTTTCAGGCCGCAGCCCGTTGTCATCTCTCCACCCAGGGCATCGGCCTCCGGCCTCAGCCCTGGGCTGGGCTCTCCCGACCCGTTGGGCCGGACGAGAGCCGAACGCTTTTTAGGGCTGGTGCAGTTATTCTGTGACGAGTCCTAAGCGGCTCCCTGCCGGGCTGTGGAAAAGACAACGTCGATGTGGATTCCAGCGCGAGCCAGCATGTCGACCAAGGTATCGATGCTAAAGAGGTCGATCCGGCCGCGAACGAGGTTGCTGATCCGGGGTTGTGTGACGCCGAATAGCTTGGCTGCTTCCCCTTGGGTGAGGCTGCGATCTTCGATGAGCTTGCGTACCGCGATCATCAACGTTGAACGGATTCGAAGGTGCTCAGCCTCATCTTCGTCGAAGCCAAGATCTCGGAATACGTTTCCGCTGGATGGGGTGATTTTCGTGTCCATGGTGAATCTACCTCCGAGGCGGCCGAGTCGTTCTCTGGCGATCTCTCAGGACTTCCCGATACCGTTCCCGCGCAAGATCGATATCTCGTTGGGCAGTCTGCCGCGTTCTCTTTTCAAAGGCGTGCAAGACGTATACTCCTTCTTCAAACTTCGCGACATAGAAGACTCGATGCTCCACGCCGGTGTGGATGCGCAACTCGTAAACACCGGGTCCTACGCTGGCCATGGATTTCCAGTCATCCGGCTCGAGTTCTTCCTGGACCAGATGCAACTCGTGACCGGCCCTGCGTTTCGCCGCCTCGGGGAAAGCTCTCAGATCTTGCAGGGCGGAGCCTACCCAGAAGAGCGGTTTCATGGCCGGAGACATTATACAAAATTTTGTATGCAGGACAAGAGACCGTGATCAAGGTCAGGAGCCATCACCCATGACAACCCACATCGCCCTCCTCCGTGGCGTCAACGTCGGCGGCAAGACCAAGATCGCCATGGCGGACCTGCGCGAGCTCCTCACGCAGCTGGGCTTCGGGGAGCCGCGAACCCTGCTCCAGAGCGGCAACGCCGTCTTCCGGAGCGATAAGCTCACGGGTGCCGATCTGGAACGCCTGCTGGAGACGGAGACCGAGAAGCGCCTCGGCCTCAAGACGGACTTCTTCGTCCGCACCCCGGAGGAGTGGAAAGAGGTCATCGCGAACAACCCCTTCCCCGACGAGGCCAGGAGCGACCCCAGTCATCTCGTCGTCGTGTTTCTGAACCGGGCGCCGGACGCCAAGGACGTGGAGGCGCTGCAGGCCGCCATCAAGGGTCGGGAGACCGTGCGCGGCATGGGCCGGCAGGCGTATATCACCTACCCGGACGGGATCGGGGAATCGAAGCTGACGATCACCGTGATCGAGAAGAAGCTCGGCTCGCGGGGCACGGGCCGCAACTGGAACACCGTCCTGAAGCTTGGCGCCCTCGTGGGGCTTGATGTTTCGTCATGACCGTCCCGGATCTGCCTGAAGTCTGGCTGCGCGGGCCGGTCCCCGAGATCCCGCCGCTGTTGCAGCCGGTCGCCCATGCGCTGCTTCAGGCTGCGGAGGAGGTGCGCCGGGTCGTGGGGCCGCTTTCGTCCGATCATCTGTGGGCCCGTCCGGGCGGGGCCCCCTCAGTAGGGTTTCATGTCCGGCATGCCGCGGGCAGTCTGGACCGGCTTTTCACCTATGCCCGGGGAGAAGGGCTCTCGGCGGAGCAGAGGGATTTCCTCGCCACGGAGGCGCAGCCTAGCTCTCCGCCGTCGCCGGCCGCCGCGCTGGCCCTGGACTTCGAGCGGCAGGTCGATCGCGCCCTCGCGCAGCTCCGCGGCACGCGGGAGTCCACGCTGCTGGAAGCACGGGGAGTCGGCCGTCTCCAGTTGCCCTCGACGGTGCTCGGGCTGCTGGTCCACGCCGCCGAGCACACCCAGCGGCACGTGGGCCAGATCGTCACGACCGCCCGGATCGTGCAGGCCGATCAGTGCTGAGGTTCTTCGATCGGATGGCCGAAGCGGGCTAGTCCCTGGAGCCGCCGCATCTCGTCAACCGTTTCTTCCAGCCAGCGGAGACGCTCGGCGGGGGTCAGCTGCAACCCTCGCCGGATGTGATGGCGGCGGGTTCCGGCAAAATCCCAGACGTCTTCCTCCCGGTCCGTCTGCGCCTTTGGCTCGAAAGGTTCGCTCATGCTTCTTCCCCCGGCAATTCGGAAAGGGCTTCGATGTCTTCCAGGTCGCGCGTCCGTCCAGTGGCGCGCTTCATCTCCAGCAGGTCGTCGCGCGACACGACTGTAGCTTCCACTCCCTGGAGCGGCACTCTCAGGGCACGACGATAGACGGCATCGAAGTCGAACGGCTCCTGAACGAACAGGTCGACGGCAAATCCCGGATGATCCGGCTGCCAGAGTGAGAAGACCGTCATGTTCTTCTCGCGGGACCAGGTCTCGCGATTCTGAGCGTCGGCAAAAGAGCTGAGCGGAACGGGTGCCTGGGGGCGGAAGCCCAGGTCGCCAAAGGCTCTCAAAGCTCGCTCCAGGTTGTCGCGATTGAGTTGAAGGACCAGATCGAGATCGAGGGTCGTGCGCAGATATCCGTGAAGCACGACGGCGACTCCGCCCACCACCAGATAGCGGACGCCCGCCTGTTCGAGAGCTGTCAGGACCCACTCGACTCGGCCGCTCATCGTGGAGATTCTACCCTGAAGCGAACCGGCGTAAGTCCAGCGCGGAATCGGATAGGATCGCCCGATGAAAAATCGATCTCGCGCCGGAGCCGTTCTCATCGCAGGTCTCTGCCTGTCCGTGGGGCTTGGCTCTTCGGGGTCCGCACAGGCGCCGGCTCCAGGTCCGGTTCAGAAGGGGGCGGTCATGACGAATCGTGCCAGTGGAACGTTTGAAGTCAAGCTGAATCCGCAGGAAGACAAGGGCGGGGACCCGACGCTCGGCAGGATGTCGCTCGACAAGCAGTTCCATGGCGACCTCGAGGCCACCAGCAAGGGGCAGATGCTGACCGCCGGCACGGCCGTCCAGGGCTCGGCCGGTTACGTGGCCATCGAGCGGGTCAGCGGAACGCTGAAGGGGCGCAGCGGCACGTTCGCGCTCCAGCACAGCGGCACCATGACGCGCGGCACGTCGCAACTGACGATCACCGTGGTGCCGGACTCCGGCACCGGCCAGTTGGCGGGGCTCGCGGGCAGGATGACGATCGAGATCGCCGGTGGCAAGCATTCCTACGAATTCGAGTACACGCTGGCCGAAGCGGCGAAAGAGCCGTGAGAGGGTGTCTCGGGAGTCAGCCTCGCCCGCAGGGCGGAACAGGGCAACGTAGCCTCGCTGCCCGGGATTGAAATCCCGGGCTACCCACGGCCGTCCCATCCGGGACTCCCACAAATCTGTTTCTGGCAGAGCCCCGGGAAGGGGCGACTGTCGGTAGCCCGGGATTTCAATCCCGGGCGGCGAGGCGTGTTCCTCACCAGCATCTGCGCGGCCTGCCGAACTGACAGAGCTTCTGAGGAAGTGTGGACCTTTGTCGAAGCCGGGATTTTTTCCTCCACCCGGAACGGGGGAGGAAAAAGGCGACCACGAGCTCGGAAACTTTCGAGACACCTCTGAGCTGAAAAGCAAAGAGCCCCCGCGGACGGGGGCTCCTGGTCCTGCAGCGAGAGGTGTTCTTACCGCGTACGGATGCAGCCGCCGTTCGCGTTCGACCACTCGTACTGATAGCCGTAGCCGTTGGTGCCGATGAACGGCGAGGGCGACCAGGCGCACTTGTCGTCGGCCTCTTCGCCGGTGGTGCCGTCCCACCAGCCGTTGACGGGATCGGTCACGGCCTCGCGGACCTCGTGGCAGACGAAGTGCTCGCCGTTCTGCGCGTCCGTCCAGCCCGAGACCTTGCAGCCGCTGCAGCTCGGGTAGGGCTCGATGGCGTACTTGACGGTGCCGGAGGTGCCGCTGTACGAGCCGTGATAGGCGCAGTAGGCGAGGCGCGGGCCGCCGCACGAGGTGCTCGTGCCGCTCGAGGAGTACGAGGTCCGGGGGATGACGACCTCATAAACCGTGCTGCTGTTGAAGGCGCCATGGCCGCCCGAGAAGTACCGGTTGACCTCGGCGCGAACCACGGAGTCGGTGACGTTGGTCACCGGCGTGCTGGTGTCGAACCAATCGGGGGTTCCCGAGGCGAGGTTCGACTTCAGAATCCCGGAATACTGCGTGATGGTGTTGTACTCGCCGGTGGTGCCGAACTGATTGCGGAAAGCCTGCAGCGTCCGGGCATACGCGTAGTCGGTAGAGGCGGGATTGTTGAAGGTCGGTCCATAGAAGATGTAGACCACCTTGGCCGAGACGATGACGCCACCGCCGTGGTAGGTGATGTTCGACTTCGTGGGCAGGCTCTTGTCGAACTTGGTCGGGGCGTAGATGACGTGATCGGCATCCGCGAAAGGCTTGTCCAGCTTCTTCTCTGCTCCGGGGGCGGCATACGCGGTGGCGACAGCCACCAGGCCGCAAGACAGGGCCAGCACAGACTTCAGAACTTGACTCTTCATCTACATCCTCCAAGTCGAGCTACGGAAAGGAGCCACCACGGTCGGACCGGATCTCGCATGAGAGCCGCAATCTCCGGGGTGACGGTTATCGAGTCGGCAAATTTCGCCGACGCGGAAACTACAGGGTGAATCGACGGCCTAGACGGGGCGGCGAAGACTCTGTAAACGTTCTGTATTCGTCATGTAAATCTAGGGTGCAGGAAGATGGGAAAAGCGAGCCACACCCCTGAAAGAGTGAGAAAAGTTCTATCTGAGGAGGTTTGGAGAGAGACGAAGGCAAAAAAAAGCCGGGCCCCGCGCTTAACGCAGGCCCCGGATGAATGAGGGGAGAGCAGTTGACGCCGGGCCGTGGGACCTGGCAGTCGTCGCTGCATTCCTTGGTGCGTAGTGTCGCTTATCCCTCAGGGCGTGTCGTCAGACAGATGGCGGATTTTGATATCAACAATTGTTGTGGGTGGCTCTCCGCGCCGCGTTGGCTTCGGTCATGCCGCAAGCCTTCGCGCGATCGATCGATAGGCCTGCTCGACCGACTCGAGCCGGGGCTCGCAGGCCGCCAGATCCCCCTGCCGGGCCAGTTCCTCGAGCCCGGCGGAGGCCACGGAGAGCCCGGTCGCCCCGAGGATGCCGGCGCTCCCGGCCAGGGAGTGGGCGGCCGCGGCGAGGGCGCCGCCATCGCCGCGGGTCAGGGCCTGCCGCATGGTCCCGAGGTCCCTCGCGCCTTGCTGGAGGAAGCTCTCGACCACCTGCTCCAACAGATCTTCCCCGGTCTCCTCACCGAGGCGTACGAGGGCTGCCAGGCGCTCTTCGAGGCGGTCGGATTCAACCGCGGGAAGCGTTCCGGAGTCGGGGTCGCGGGCGCCCTCCGGCCGGCGTTTCAGCGCGGCGGCCAGATCCTCGGCCCGCACGGGTTTGGCCAGATGATCGTCCATGCCGGCGGCGAGGCATCTCTCCCGGTCCTCCGCCGCGGTGTGGGCGGTGAGGGCGATCACCCAGGTGCGCCGGCCGCCGCCCTCGCTCTGCCGCAGGCGGCGGCAGGTCTCGTAGCCGTCGAGCCGCGGCATCTCGCAATCCAGCAGCACGGCGTCATAGGGCTCCTGCGCCAGGGCACCGAGAGCCATCTCGCCGTCCTCTGCGGCGTCGGCGGCGTAGCCGAGCTCGGTGAGCTGGGCGACCGCGACGAGGCGGTTCACGGGGTGGTCGTCGACCACCAGGACGCGCCGCGGATTCAAGACTCCTCCAGGGTCGCGACCCCGACCCGCAGGGCGTGCAGGGCGGCCTCGACCCGGTTGCTGGCTCCGAGCTTGTCCAGGATGTGGCTGACGTGGGTGCGCACGGTGGCTTCGGCGATGTTCAGCTCGTTGGCGATCTGCTGGTTGGTCCGCCCCTTGGCGACCAGGGTCAGCACGCTGGTCTCCCGGCTGGTGAGCGGCTCGGGGGTCGCGCCGCCGGAGCGGGGCTTGAGGTGCGTCAGCAGCTTGCGGGTCAGGCGCGGCGGCAGCCAGAGCTCGCCATGGGCGACCCGGGAGATCGCCAGGAGGAAGTCCTCGGGCTCGGAGGTCTTGGCGAGGTAGCCCAGGGCCCCGGCCTCGACGGCGGCGAGAATCTTCTCGTCTCCGTCGGTCCCCGTCAGCACCACGATGCCGATGTCCGGCTGCTCGGCGAGGATCGCCCGGATCGCCTCCACGCCGTCGAGGCGGGGGAGCTGCAGGTCCATCAGGATCACCTGCGGCCTGAGGCGTCTCGCCTCGGTCACCGCCTCCGGTCCGTCGCACGCTTCGCCCACGACCGTGACGCTATCGGCGTCCATGAGCAGGGCCCGTACGCCTTTGCGCACGACGAGATGGTCGTCGACGACGAGGACTCTGATCAGGACCTCGGTGGATCTTCCTTCTGCGATGGGAATCACCTCCGCGCGGTATACTACTGGACACGCCATGAACAGTGAAAGCCGCCTCCGCGCCGCGCGCGGAGGCACCAGCATCCGTATCGCGGCACTGCCGTGCCTGTATACCGCCCGCGCCGCCTCTTTCCTCCGCGGCGGCTTGGCCTTGTTCGCGTTCCTACTGCTGTTCTCCGCTTCCGGAACCGCCGCCGAGCCTGGAGCCGCGGCGACGGGCGCCCACCTGGTCCGCGACGGCTACCATGTCTTGCGCGACCGGATGGGAGCCGATTGGAACCGCATCCTGCTGGCGGACCTCCCCTTTCTTCTCCTCGCCGCGCTGTTCGCGGCCTCGACCGGCTACCACCTCCTGCTCTACTGCCAGCGCCGGCAGGAGACCGGGCATCTCTGGTTCGGCCTCCTGTCCCTATGCTTCGCCGTCAACACCTTCGCCAGCTCCTACTGGATCTATCAGTGGACCGACCGGTACGACCTGGCGGTCCGGGCCAGCGATCTCACCGGCCACCTCGCCGCGATGCTGGCGATCCAGTTCCTCTGGACCTTCTTCTCCCGGCCCATCTCATGGCCGCTGCGGGTTTATCAGCTCTCGCACGGGGCCCTGGCCCTCTTCGTCGGCCTCTGGCCCGACGCGCGTCTGGTGATCGCCAGCCAGAGCTTCCGCTCGCTCTGGCTGCTGCCGCTCCTGGCGCTGGCGGTGATCCTCATCGCCCGCGAGGCGTGGCGGGGAGACATGGAGGCGCGGACCCTCGCCGTG
Source organism: Thermoanaerobaculia bacterium (assembly GCA_035490435.1). Lineage (GTDB taxonomy): Bacteria > Acidobacteriota > Thermoanaerobaculia > Multivoradales > UBA5704 > DATARR01. The sequence continues at coordinate 56,073 of DATHEF010000078.1, read as the reverse complement.
GGCGGACTGGCGCTGGTCGCCGCCGTCGGCGTCGAGCTGGCGGGCCAGGTCTTCCCAGGTCTGTGGCACAGCCCGGTCTCGCTGCCGCCGTTCGGCTTCGCGGCGCTCCTGGTGGCGATGAGCATCTCCCTTTCCAGCCGTTTCCGGCGCGTCCACCGCGAGCTCGACCGGCTGCGCCTGACTCTGGAGGCGGAGGTGCGGGAGCGCACGGGCGCTCTCCAGGTCGCCAAGGAGCAGGCCCTGGCGGCCAGCCGGGCCAAGAGCGAGTTCCTGGCCAACATGAGCCACGAGATCCGGACTCCGATGAACGGCGTCATCGGCATGACCAGCCTGCTGCTGGAGACCCCCCTCACCCCCCGGCAGAAGGACTACGTGAAGACCGTTCAGGCCAGCGGCGCGGCCCTGCTGTTGCTGATCAACGACATCCTCGACTTCTCGAAGATGGAGTCGGGGAGCATGGCGGTCGAGAGCGTCCCCTTCAGTCTCCGGGAGCTGATCGAGGATAGTCTCAAGATGATGGCCCCCCTGGCCGCCGAGCGGGGGCTCGCGTTGCACCACACTATAGCCGAGGAGACCCCGGAGGCCCTGGTGGGCGATCTCGCCCGCACCCGCCAGATCCTGGTCAATCTGCTGGGCAACGCCGTCAAGTTCACGCCGCAGGGGGAGGTGCGGGTGGCGCTTTCCGCCCTGCCGCTGGGCGACGGCTGCTTCGAGGCACATTTCGCCGTCACCGACACCGGGATCGGGATCCCCGGCGAAGAGCTGGACCGCCTGTTCGTCCCCTTCGAACAGCTCGACGGCTCGCTGGCCCGCCAGCAGGGCGGCACCGGCCTCGGGCTGGCCATCAGCAAGCGGCTGACCGAGCTCATGGGGGGGCGGATCTGGGTCGAGAGCGCCGTCGGCCGGGGTTCGACCTTCCACTTCACCATCCTCGGCGAGGCCGCCCTGGCTCCGCCCCGCAACCCGACGGTGCCCATCGCCATTGACCACCTGGCGCACAGCCATCCCTTGAGCATTCTGCTCGCTGAGGACCATCCGGTGAACCGGCAGGTGACGGTCGGCCTGCTCGAGCACCTGGGGTATGAGGCGGACCTCGCGAGCAACGGGCGGGAGGTCCTGGAAGTGCTGGAGTGTCAGTCCTATGACGTGATTCTGATGGATGTTCAGATGCCCGAGATGGACGGGCTGGAGGTCACCCGTCGGATTCGCGACAAGTTTGCCGGCCGCAGCCAGCCGAAGATCATCGCGCTGACCGCCCACGCCATGCCGGGAGACCGGGAGCGCTGCCTGGCGGCGGGCATGGACGGCTACTTGAGCAAGCCGTTGCAGGTCGCCGACCTCAAGGCCGCCCTGGCGGCAATCAGCCTGCGCGGCGCCCGCGAGGGATGGAAGGAGGAAGAGCCGGAGATCCTCCCGGCCCCCCTCGACCCGACAAGTCTCGATCTCCTGCGCGGTCTGCGCAATGGCGAGGGGTTGGTCGAAAAACTGATCCGGACCTTTCTGGCGACCGCGGCCACCGATCTCGCCGCCATCCGCCAGGGAGTTGAGGAGGGCCGATGGGCCGAGGTGGGGCGGACCGTTCACCGTCTCCAGGGGAGCAGCGCGGTCCTCGGGGTCCTCCAGGTCGCCAGTGTCTGCCGTTCCATCGAGGAGCGGGTCCGCGCCTCGCGCACCGACGAGCTCGTCCCGCTGGTCGCGCGGCTGGGGCGGGAGCTCGCGCGGGCACGGGCCGTGCTCGAAAGGGTGGCCAGCGACAGCGTGGTCTCCCAGCATTGACGCGTATGGAGGTGGATGCCATGAATGACAGCAGCCACGACCGCCAGGACCGCGACGCCGAATTCATGACGGCAGCCCTGGAGCAGGCGGAGAAGTCCTACCGCGAGGGGGGCCTGCCGATCGGCGCGGTGATGGTGGAGGCCGGCCGGATCATCGCCCGCGGCCACAACAAGCGGGTGCAGGAAGGCGACCCGATCGCCCACGGGGAGATGGATTGCCTGCGCGACGGCGGGCGGCGGCGCCGTTACGACGGCGTCACGATGTACACCACCCTGAGCCCGTGCATGATGTGCTCGGGCACGATCCTCCAGTTCGGCATCCCCCGGGTCGTCGTCGGCGAGAACGTGAGCTTCCCCGGCAACCTCGACTTCCTGCGCCAGCACGGCGTCGAGGTGCGCCTGCTCGAGGACGAGCGCTGCCTCCGGCTGATGGAGCGCTTCATCCGCGAGAAGCCGGAGCTCTGGGACGAGGACATCGCGGGCCGGGAGGCGGTGTAAGTGCTATCATTGATAGCATGAAGGAGAGGGCGATGACTCAGTTGATTGTGCGCAACCTCGAGGAGGAGGTCATTCGCGAGCTCAAGATCCGGGCGGCGCGCCATGGCCGTTCGGCGGAGGCGGAGCATCGGGAGATCCTGCGCGAAGTCCTGCTGCCCGCGAAGCGAAGAAGGCCCCTCAAGGATCTTCTCCTCGCCATCCCTTCCGTTGGAGAGGACTCCGACTTCGAGCGGCTCCCGGACCGCGGTCGGGACGTTGAACTTTGAGCTACCTCGTCGACACGAACGTGATCTCCGAGCTTCGCAAGGGGCGGCGCTGCAATCCAGGCGTGGCTTCGTGGTTCGCGGAGGTCGCTTCCGAGGAGATCTATCTAAGCGCGTTGACCCTGGGTGAGATCCGCAAGGGCATTGAAAACATCAGGCGCCGTGACGAGCCGGCCGCCGAGGCCCTGGAAGACTGGTTCCAGGAGTTGGAGGCCAGCCACTCGGACCACATCCTGCCCGTCGATCAAACCATCGCCGAACAGTGGGGCCGCTTCAATGTTCCGGCTTCTCTGCCGGTGATCGACAGTCTCCTCGCAGCCACGGCGAGCATCCACGGCTTGATCCTCGTCACTCGCAATCTCAAGGACGTGGAACGAACCGGCGTGGACTGTCTCAATCCTTTCAGCGTGTAGTCGGCCCTTTTCTCAATCCATCCGCGCCGCCTGCACGAAAGCGGGCTCGCCGGCGGCGAGGTCGAGGCGGGCTTCCTCGGGGGTGCCGAAGGCCCGTGCCCGTTGATCGTCGAACTCGCCTTCCCAGCGGGCCACGACGCAGGTGGCCAGGCAGTTGCCGATGACGTTGACGCAGGTGCGCCCCATGTCCATCAGCTCGTCGACGCCGAAGATCACGGCGACCCCGATAGCGCCGATGTCCCCCGGCAGGAAGGTGCCGAGCGTCGCCAGCAGGATCACCAGGGAGGCGCGCGGCACGGCGGCGATCCCCTTGGAGGTGATCATCAGCGTCAGCATCATGACGATCTGCTGGCTGAAGGTCATGTGGAACCCGGTGGTCCTCTCGGCCGCCTGGGCGACGAAGACCGAAGCCATCGCCAGGTAGAGCGTGGTGCCGTCGAGGTTGAAACTGTAGCCGGTCGGAATCACGAAGCCGACGATCCGCGGCGGCACGCCGAAGCGCTCCATCACCTCCATCGCCTTCGGCAGGGCCGACTCGCTGCTCGTCGTCGCGAAGGCGATCGTCGCCGGCTCGCGCACCGCCCGCAGGAACTTCAGGATGGGGATGCGGAAGAGCATCGCCACCGCCCCCAGCACGAGGACCACGAAGAGAATCAGGGCCAGGTAGAGCGAGCCGATCAGCTTGCCGAGGTTGACCAGCACCCCCAGCCCGTGGGTGCCGATGGTGTGGGCCATGGCCGCGCCGACGCCGATGGGGGCGAACATCATCACGTAGCTGGTGAACCGGAACATGATCTGCGACAGGCTCTCCATCGCCCGCAGGATCGGCCTGCCCGTCTCGCCGATGGCGGAGAGGGCCATGGCGAAGAGCACCGCGAAGGCGACGATCTGCAGCACGTCGCCGCGCACCATGGCCTCGACGATGCTCGCCGGGAAGATGTGCACGATCGTCTCGATGAGCGTCTTGGGATGGTTCTCGGCCGCCTTCTGCACGGTCTCGGTGATCGGCGCCGCCAGTGCGACGCCGATGCCTGGCTTCGTCAGGTTGACGACGAGGAGGCCGAGGAACAGGGCGATCGTGGTCACGATCTCGAAGTAGAGCAGCGCCTTGGCGCCCATCCGCCCGACCTTCTTGAGGTCGCCGCCGCCGGCGATGCCGACCACCAGAGTGGAGAAGACCAGAGGGGCGATGATCGACTTGATAAGGTTCAGGAAAATGTCGCGCAGGAAGTAGACCTTGTTGCCCCAGTCGGGCCGGATCCATCCGATGAACCCGCCGACCACCAGGCCGATCATGATCCAGGCGGTCAGCGACAGGCGGTACCAGGGCTTGCGCGGGCTCGAAGCGATCTCGGTCGTCATGGCCTTCATCCCCTGTTGAAAGTTGCCCGGGATCATAGACCACAAGTGCTCGCCGGAGGCGGTAGAGACGCTCCCGGGTCCTGAACGACACCCGTGGGAGGCCACGGGGACCAAGGGACGTCTCTTCGAAGGGCTTGCCGCTCCATCCGCCAATCCCCGTGAGAAGGCCACCAGCTTCAAAAACAGAGGGCCTCGGCGTGCCCTGATCAGACCTTGCCATCCGCGCCGGCCTGTCCTCCGGCGGAGACGTTCCGCGGTCCCCGTGGCCTCCGCAAGGTTGTCGTTCAGGACCTGGAACGTCTCTACCGCCTTCGCCGAGAGGTTATCCTTTGCCGGCGGGATGGCATTTCCATCCCTGGAATTCTGTTTTTCTACGAGACCATGTCCGACCACACGCAACTCGTCGAACGCATCCGGGCCCTGCCCGACCGTCCCGGCATCTACATCTTCAAGGATGCCGAGGGGAAGGTGCTGTACATCGGCAAGGCGAAGTCGCTGCGCAAGCGGGCCTCGTCGTATCTGGTGCGCGACCATGAGCCGCGGCTGGCTGCCATGGTCTCGGAGGCGGTGGATCTGGAGTATGTGGTCACCGACTCCGAGTCGGAAGCGCTCCTGCTCGAGAACAACTGGATCAAGGCCAAGCGCCCGCGCTACAACGTCCTGCTGCGGGACGACAAGACCTACCCCTATCTGAAGCTGACCATGCGGGACGAGTTCCCCCGCATCGCCTTCACCCGCCGGATCTCGAACGACGGTGCCGAGTACTTCGGACCCTTCCTCCCCGGGGGACTGGCGCGCAAGGCGATCAAGCTGGTCCAGAAGCTCTTCCGGGTCCGCGTCTGCCGGATCGACGTCGACGGCTCCTGGGCCCGCCCCTGCCTCTACTACGACATGCATCGCTGCCTCGGCCCGTGCGTAGCGAAGCTCACCACCAAGACCGCCTACGACGAGGCGGTCGAGCAGGCGCGGCTGTTTCTCGCCGGGCGGACCGAGCCGCTGCTCAAGCGCGTCAAGCGGGAGATGTGGGAGGCCGCCGAGGCCATGGACTACGAACGCGCGGCCCAGCTCCGGGACACCCTGGCCGAGGTCGAATCGGTGAGCCAGCGTCGCAAGCTGTCGTCGGTGGACGAGGAGGATCTCGACGTCTACGGCGTCCACATCTCCGGCGGCAACGCCGCCGTGGTCTCGCTGATCATGCGCGAGGGCCAAGTGCTCGACCGGCGGGAGCTGTTCTGGGAGGGGGTGGGGCACATCTCCGCCGAGCTCCTGCTCTCCGAGGTGGTGCCCCAGATCTACGACCGCACGACGTTCATCCCCAAGGAGATCCACCTGCCGGTGCCGATCGAGGGGGAAGAGGCGCTGGTCGACTGGCTGTCGGAGAAGAAGGACGAGCGGGTCTATGTCCGGATGCCCTCGCGGGGGCCGAAGGCGGAGCGGGTGCAGCTTGCGATGCACAACGCCGAGCTCGCCCACAAGCGCCGTTTTCGGGCCGGCGGCGTGGAGTCGCCCGGCGCCACCTCGCTGGAGCGCCATCTCGATCTCTCCGAGCCGCCGCGGCGGATCGAGGGGTTCGACATCTCCCACTTCCAGGGCGGGGAGACGGTGGCGTCGATGGTCGTCTGGGAGGAGGGGAAGATGCGCAAGAGCGAGTACCGCTCCTTCAACGTCCGCGACCTCACCCTGCCGGACGACTTCGCGTCGATGCGGCAAGCGGTCGAGCGCCGCTACCGGCGGGTGCTGGAAGAGGTTGGCGCGATGCCCGACCTGATCCTGATCGACGGTGGCATCGGGCAGCTCAACGCCGCGCTGGGGGCGCTGGCGGAACTGGGGGTGGAGGAGACGTCGATCGTCTCTCTCGCCAAGCGCGAGGAGGAGATCTATGTTCCCGGGGTGCCGGAGCCGCTCCGCCTGCGGCGGGACGACCCCGCCCTGCGCCTGCTCCAGGAGATCCGCGACGAGGCCCACCGCTTCGCCGTCTCGCGCCACCGTGCCCGGCGCTCCGCCCGCACTCTCCACAGCCGCCTCGACGAGCTGGCCGGCATCGGCCCCCGCCGGCGCAAGCTGCTGATCCAGACCTTCGGCAGCGTGCAGGGGGTGAAAGAGGCGAGCCTGGAGGATCTGCAGAACGCCCTCGGCGCCCTCACTGGACGGCGGATCTTCGAGCAGTTGCACGCGGAGGAGGGATCGCTCCAGCCCTCAACGCCCTCCTGAATCCTCCTTCGCTTCCTCTTTCTTCGCTGCCACCACCGCCGGCCGCGGCCCCCGCTTCAGGATGTAGACCGTCTGCTGGTTGCCGTGGAAGATGCCCGCTCCGGGATAGGTCGGAATGCTTCCGAACTGCGTTTCGACCCTGTAGTTGGCGAAGATCCAGTTGCGGAGGACACCGGGGATTCTCGGCTTTCCATTGGCGCGGATCAGCTCTCCCAGCACCAGATAGTGGTCCCGCCGCTCGATCACCCGGTTCCGCGACTTTTCCCAGGTCCGGACCTGGACCTTGCCGGGGACGGCCTCGATCCGGTGCGGCAGAAAGGCCATCTCCTTCAGGAAGAGCACGCGCTCGTGCGGCTGCACCTTGCGGGCGAGCCAGCGGACCGCCTGCTCCCGGGAGTCGTCGAGAGCGAGCTGAAAGCTCTCGTACTCGTAGAGCGTCGGGGTGAAGAGGACCACGGGGAGGAGGGCGGCGGCGATATTCAGCGAAGGGCGCAGCCAGGCGCGGCCGGGGAATTTCTCGCGGACCCAGGCGTAGAGCAGGGCGACGAGGGCGCAGGCCAGAGGGACGAGCGAGAGCAGATTGCGGAACGCCCGGAACTTGTAGGGGGCCACCAGTAGGGCGGTGGCGATCCCGAAGAGGAGCCACCCCGCGACCGCTCCCGACCAGCGGCGGTCCCGCAGACCCACGGCGAGCCCCGCCACGAGGAGGATCAGGAAGACGATCCCCACCTCGGGGTGCAGCACCGGCAGATCCCACTCCGCCCGGTTCACCGCCTGGTCCCAGTAGGAGCCGATCTCCTGAAAGCCGTAGATGGTGTTCATCTCCCGCAGCCCCGCGAGCACGGCTCCTGTGCGCAGCGTCAGCGCCGGCATGGCGAGGAGCAGGACCGCGACGGCTGCGGCGCCGGCCAGGAGGAGCCGGCGCAGCTTCTCCGGCCAGCTCGACCGCGCGAGTAGGACCGCCAGCGCGACGGCGAGGCAGATCAGGGCCGCCGGATACTTGGTCGCCCCCGCGAAGCCGGCCATCGCTCCCGCCAGCAGCGCGTCGCGCCGCGGATGCTCCCCGGTGCGGACCCGTTCGGCGAAGAAGAGCGCGGCCATGACGAAGAAGGCCACGATCGGATTGATGTTGACGACCGAGCTGCGCATCACCAGGGCGGGGATCACGGCCGCCAGCCAGGCCGCGAAGAGCCCGGCCGCGGTGCCGGCGAGGCGGCGGACGAGCAGGCCGGTGAGCACGACGATGCCGAGCGAGAAGGCCAGCGTGACGAGGCGGCCGATGACGATCAGCGCCGGTGGCTCGACGATGTCGTAGTACTCCGGGGGGGACGGGGAGAGGTCGTCGAGGAGGGGGTGGCCGTGGATCAGGGCGTAGACCGGCGACCACGCCAGGGTCGCCCCGGCGATGAGATAGAAGGGGAAGGTGGGATAGCTGTAGGTATCCGGTTCCCAGGTGTGATGCTGGAGGAGGTAGCTGACGTGATGGAGGACGTGCCCCTCGTCGACGTAGTTCAGGTAGGGGAACCCCGCGGTGAGGGTGGGCAGGCGCAGGGCGGTGGCGACAATCAGGACCGCCAGCCCTGACAGCAGGGACCTCCGGGCTTTCATCAGCACGTCTCCATGATACGAAAAGGCCGCAGGTTTCGCCTGCTCGGGTTAAAATAGCTTCGACATTATGGAAAACGAAGTTCACCGGCCCACCGAAGACGAGCTGCGGGTCTTCTCGGAGAAGATCGGCCGCCGGCTTGCGGACCGGCCGCTGGATCTCCCGCCCGACTTCCATCGGGAGCGTGTGGCCGGCCTGGTGCGGCAGGTTGGCGAGGCGAGCTTTTATCAGCTCCTCGACCTGCCGCCAACCGCCGCGGCGCAGGAGATCCACGAGGCGTACGATCAGGTCGCGCGGCTGGTCCATCCCGCGAACGCCGAGCGGCTGGGGCTCACCGGCCGCGAGGGGGTGCTCGAGATGCTCTTCGAGCGCCTCACCCAGGCGTATCTCAACCTCTCCCATCCGGAGCGCCGCAAGGCCTATGACCGCGGGCTCTCGTCCCAGGCCTGGTCGGCGGCTCCCGCGCCGGACCAGCGCCGGGGGGAGGTCCGTGAGATCGCCGAGCGCTACTACAAGCGCGCCATGGAGCTGATCTCGAACGACGACTTCTATCCGGCGATCGAGCTGCTGCGGGAGGCGGTGCGCATCTCGCCGCAGCCCGAGCTCTACGCCCTGCTCGGCCGGCTGCAGGCGAAGAACCCCCGCTGGCTGCGGGTGGCGGCGGAGAGCCTGCAGCAGGCGATGGCCCTGGGCTCGAAAGACCCCGACTTGGCGGCCGCCCTCCGCGACGTGCAGGAGCGGCTCGCGGCCGGCGAGTGGCGCGCCACCGATCCGACCACCGGCACGACCTCGCGTGCGGCCCGCTCCAGCAGCCTGGACGCCCCCGACGTCGAGGTGCTCGATCCGGAAGAAGAGATCGGCGGGCGGCGGTAGGCCCTTTCACGATACAATCCACGAGCCGGAGATCTCCAGGCGGTCGCTTCGCGAGGGCCCTCGGGTCCAAGCGGAGAGGAAAGTCCGAACTCCTACGGGCAGCATGCTCGCTAACGACGAGGCGTGGCGACGCGACGGAAAGTGCAACAGAGAATAAACCGCCGGGCACCTTCGGGGGTCCGGTAAGGGTGAAACGGTGCGGTAAGAGCGCACCGCTCCGCCGGCGACGGCGGAGGCACGGCAAACCCCATGCGGAGCAAGACCAAATAGGGGAGCGGTACGCGGGCCGCCCGTCCCGCCCTCTCGTCCGGTTCGCCGGGCGCGAGGCCGCTTCCGGGTAGGTTGCTTGAGGCCGGCGGCAACGCCGGTCCCAGAGGAATGACAGCTCACCGGCGTTCGCGCCGGGATACAGAACTCGGCTTACGGAGATCTCCGGCACTTTGATCCCCCCCGCCAAGCTCCCTCCCCCCTGCGGTCCCGGCGACCGGGTGGGGGTCGCGGCCCTCTCGGGCCCCGTCGATCCAGAACGGCTCGACCGTGGAGTCGAGGCCCTCCGGCGGCTCGGCTTCGAGCCGGTGCTCGCCGATAATCTTCGAAATAATCTCCGCTCCCGCCACGGGCTGTTCGCAGGGGAGGACGCCGAGCGTCTCGACGCCTTCCATCGCCTCGCCGCCGACCCGCAACTCCGCGCCGTCTTCTTCGCCCGCGGCGGCTACGGCGTGATGCGCGTGCTGCCGGGGATCGACTGGGATCTCCTGCGGCGCCACCCCCGGGCCTATGTGGGCTATTCGGATCTCACTCCCTTTCTCCTGGAGGTCGCGCGCCGTTCGGGACTGGTCGCCTTCCACGGCCCGATGGTCGCCGCCGATCTGGCCCGTGGGCTCAACCCCGACGAGGAGGGGTCGCTGCTCGGCGCGCTCGCCGGCCGCTATCCGGCCGAGCAGCCGTTCGCGGGCTGGCTGCGGGAGCCCGCGGGCAGAGAGGTCCGCGGCACGCTGCTGGGCGGGTGCCTCAGCCTGCTGGTGGCGACTCTCGGCACGCCCTTCGCCCCCGACCTCGAGGCTGGGCTCGTCTTCTGGGAAGACGTCGGCGAGCCGCCATACCGCATCGATCGCATGTTGACCCACCTGGGGCTCTCGGGTAATCTCGCGAATATCGCGGGTATGATTGTCGGTAGCCTCGGGGAGATCCCGAGGCCGGATGGAGAGCCGGTCGATGGGGCAATTACCATCGCGGACGCTCTCGCGGGCTTCTCCTGGCCGCTCGCCTGGGGGCTCGAAAGCGGGCACGTCGCCCCCAACCGTACGCTCCCGGTGGGCCTGCCAGCCAGGCTGGAAGGCCGCCGGCTCCTGCTTGGTGATGGATAGCGAAGGATAAGGTCTTATGGCCAACCCAGTGTTCAAGACCACCGGCCCCACCGGCCCGAACCCCATCCCCTCCGGCCAACCTGTCTCTGGCGGGGGCAAGAAGGGCTATGCGGTCGAGGTCAAGACCGGCGAGTACGTCTTCCGCGAGGGGGACCTCGGGACGGAGATGTACATCATCAACGAGGGGAAGGTGGAGATCCTCAACCAGGTCGGCGACGAGGAGCAGATCCTCGCCGTGCTGGAGAAGGGGGATTTCTTCGGCGAGATGTCGGTGCTGGAGGATCTCCCCCGCGCCGCCTCGGCGCGCGCCCTGACCGACCTCCGCCTGCTGCAGATCAACGGCTCGACCTTCGACCATCTCCTCCAGGGCAACCCCGAGATCGCCGTCCGCATGATGCGCAAGCTCTCGCGGCGCCTGCGCGAGACGGACGAGCTGCTCAGGTCGCAGTTCGGCGGCACCAAGATCACCTCGCGCGAGATGCCCCGGCCGAATGTCCAGGCGCCGGCGGAAGGCGCGGAGCGGCTGCTGCACGTCCCCTCCGGCATGGAGTTCCACCTCTCGAACGGCTCCGAGACCACGATCGGCCGCAAGGACCCGGTAACCGGCATCTATCCGGACATCGACCTCACGCCGGTGGACAACCAGCGCTCGGTCAGCCGCCGCCACGCCAAGGTCTACCGCCGCGGCAGCAAGTACTTCTTCGGCGAGGAGATCGGCACGATGAACAGCACCTTCCTCAACGGCCGGCGGATGGACACCGGCATCCCCGGCGAGATCAAGCCGGGCGACGAGCTGCGCTGCGGCGTGGTCGTCCTCCGTTTCGAGGGCGCCTAGCTCCTGGAAAGCGCGTCTGGATCTCGACGCTCCTCTCCGGACGGTCCGCGGCGTGGGCCCCGCGCGCGCTGAGGCCCTCGCCGGGGCGGGCCTGCGGACGGTCCGCGACCTGATCCTCCATCTCCCCTTTCGCTACGAGGACCGGCGCGGCACGCGGCCGGTCGCCGAGGCGGCCGCCGGCAGCTCCCAGACTTTTCGCGGGCGGCTCGTGGGGCTGCGGCGCATCCGCACGCGCCGGCGGGGCTTCTCGCTCGTCCGCGGCTTCGTCGAGGACGGCTCGGGGCGGCTGCCGGTGGTCTGGTTCAACCGTCCTTATCTGGCGAATCAGGCGGCCAATCAAGCGGACGAGGGGGAGTACCTCCTCCACGGTCCGGTGAAAGCGGCGGCGGACGGCCCGGAGCTGGTGAACCCTTCCTGCGAGCTGGCCGCGCAGGCCGTTCATGGCGACCGGATCGCCCCCATCTATCCGGCGGCGGGCAAAGTGGGGCCGGCGGCCCTGCGGCGGATGCTGGAGGGGGCGCTGCGGGAGATCGATCTTCCGGCCCAGGTGCCGGAGACGGTGCCCGAAGATCTGCTCCAGCGCTACGGCCTCCCGCCGCTGGGAGAGGCTCTCCAGGACCTCCATCATCCAGGGGCGGACGCGGACGTCGAGGCTCTGAACCAGCGGCGGAGCCCGGCCCACCTGCGGCTGATCTACGGCGAGCTGCTGGAGCTGCAGGTGGCGCTGGCGCTGGTGCGCCGGCGGGAGGAGGCGGTGCCGCGGGCGCGGCGCTATCAGATGGGTGCCCGCCTGCGCCGGACCCTGGCGGAGATTCCGCCGTTTCCCCTGACCGGCGCTCAGGAGCGGGCGATGGGGGAGATCCTGGCCGATCTCGGCGGTCCGCACCCCATGCTCCGCCTGCTCCAGGGGGACGTCGGGAGCGGCAAGACGATCGTCGCCGCCTTGGCGCTGACGGCCGCGCTGGAGAGCGGCTATCAAGGGGCGTTCATGGCACCTACCGAGCTGCTGGCCGAGCAGCACCACGCGAGCCTGGCGCGGCTGCTGGGGGACCGTTACAGGATCGTCCTCGTCACCAGTACGACCAGGGGCGCGGCCGAGCTCGCCTCGGGCGCGGCGCGGCTGGCGGTGGGCACGCACGCGCTCTTCCAGGAGTCGGTCGAGTTCCAGGAGTTGGGGCTGGTCGTCATCGACGAGCAGCACCGCTTCGGGGTGGCCCAGCGCGATCTGCTGCGCCGCAAGGGGGATCGCCCTGATTTACTCGTAATGACCGCGACGCCGATCCCCCGCTCGCTCGCTCTCACCGCCTACGGAGACCTGGACGTCTCGACCCTGGACGAGCTCCCCGCCGGCCGCTCGCCGGTGGCGACCGAGGTGGTGCCAGCCCGGCAGAGCCGCGAGGTCTACCGCCGGCTGCGAAAAGCCATCGAAGCGGGGGAACGGGCCTACGTGGTGGCGCCGTTGATCGAGGAGAGCCTGCTCGACGCCGTCTCGCTCTCTGAAGTGGAGGCCAGGGTGCGCGAGACACTGGCCGGGTTCCCGGTCGCCACCATGCACGGTCGCATGCCCGTCGCCGAGCGCGAGCGGGTCCTGCGCGCCTTCGCGGCGGGCGAGGTCCGGGCGCTGGTGGCGACGACGGTGATCGAGGTCGGGCTCGACGTGCCCGCGGCCACCTGGATGGTGATCGAGAGCGCCGAGCGCTTCGGTCTCGCCCAGCTCCACCAACTGCGGGGGCGGGTCGGGCGCGGCTCCGGGCTGGCGACCTGTGTAGCCATCCACGGCCGGCTCTCGGAGGCGGCCCGGCAGCGGCTGGAGATCTTCGCGGCCACCACCGACGGTTTCGAGATCGCCGAGCGGGATCTCCTCCTGAGGGGGCCGGGCGATCTCCTGGGCACGCGCCAGGCCGGGCTGCCGTCGCTCCAGGTCGCCCGCCTGCCCGAGGACTGGGACTGGCTGGTGCGGGCGCGCGACGACGCCCGCGAGCTGCTGGGCCGTCTGCGGGGCCCGGCCCTGAAGGCTCTGGAGGAAAAGGTGGCGGCGTGCGCGTCCTCCTGATCGCCAATACCCTGCCGCCGCGGGACGTTTCCGGCGTCGGTGAACAGGTGCTACAGTTGGCGGCCGGCCTGCGGGAGCTTGGAGACGAGGTGGAGGTGCTGGGCCGCGGTCCGCGGGGTCCGAAGGTGCTCTTTCCGCTCACGATCGTTCCGGCAGCCTGGCGGGCGCTCCGCCGCTTCCGTCCCCATGTGGTGCAGGTGCACGAGTCGGACGGCGCTCTGGCGGCCCTGCTGGTCCGGGCCGTGCGCGGTGTGATCGAGCCAGGCTCGCCGCGCCCCCTGCTCGCCGCCCTGTTCCAGGTGAGCTACGTCGAGGAGCTGAAGGCGGTGCGGCCGCTGGTGGCCGGCGGCAGAGTCCTTGGATCGCCGGGCAGCGTCGAGATTCGCTTCCGCCGGCTCAAGGCGCCGTTCCAGATCCTGCTCGGGCTGATCACCGCGCGCGCCGCCGATCTCGTGCTGGCGCCCAGCGCGGCCACCGCGGCCGAGATCCGCCGCGATTATCGCGTTGAGGATGTCGGGGTGATTCCCAACGTCACGGGCGGGCTGGAGATCGCGCCCGCCGGGGAGATGGAAGGCCCGCCTAGCTATCTGCTGTTCGTCGGGCGCCTGCGCATCCGCAAGGGGGTGGAGGTCCTGCTGGAGGCCCTTCGCGAGCTGCGCGGCAGAGTCCCCGGGGCGGTCCTCAAGATCGCCGGCGACGGCGAGCACCGGGCCGCCCTGGAGCGCAAGGCCGCCGGGCTGGGGCTGGCCGTCACCTTCCTCGGCACCTGCGACGGCTCGCGGGTACGAGCGCTGCTCGCGGGGGCGGCGGCCCTGGTGGTCCCCTCGATCTATGAAGGGATGCCGCTGGTGGTGCTCGAGGCCATGGAGCGGGGCGTGCCGGTCGTCGCCAGCGCGGTGAGCGGCATCCCGGAGGTGGTGGTGGATGGCGAGACCGGCTGGCTGGTGCCGCCGGAAGACCCCGAAGCCCTGGCGGGCGCGCTGGAGGAGGTTCTCGCGAACCCTCTGGAAGCGCGGCGCCGGGGGGAAGCGGGGCGCCGCAGGATCGAGGAGCGCTATCGTCCGGCCGTGGCGGCGGCGAGCTGGCGCGCGGCGGTACAAGGAACGCTTGGAGGATCGCTTTTGGAGGATAGACCGCAATGATGGGACGTTCTCTGCTGATCGTCGGAGCCCTGGGAACGATCGCCGTCGCCGTCGCGGGCGGGCTCGGCTACGGCCTCAGCTCGCCGGCGGATGCCGGCATGCCGACCCACATCATCGCGGCGCTGGTAGCGATCCTGCTGGTGATGTTCGCGCACTCGTGGATTCTGCTCTACCTGTTCGGCACCGGCAGGATGATCCGGGACACCGTGCGGGAAGGGGGGCTCGATGCGGCGCTGCTGGCGGAGTCCCGGCGTCTTCGCCGTGTCTGCTACGCCTGCCTCGTCGCCGCGGCGGCGCTGGTCATGGCCACCTTCCTCGTCGGCGGCGCTGTGGCCGGCAAGGGGATGACGCCATGGGTGCACCATCTCCTGGCCTGGGTCGCGGTCGCCGTCCAAGGGCTCGCCCTGTGGATCGAGTGGCGGACCCTCGCCGCCAACGAGCGCCTGATGGGAAACGTCGATCAGGGTCTGGTGGCGGCGTCGCAACGCGTTTCCGCCGCTTTATGATTCGTCTCCGAACAGGTGATCTCCGAGGAGGGGATGAGTGACTGAACAGAAGATTGTGCTCTCGGGGATGCGCTCGACGGGCAAGATCCACCTGGGCAACTATTTCGGCGCCCTGAAGAACTGGATCGACCTGCAGGACCGCTACCGCTGCTACTACTTCGCGGCGGACTGGCACGCCCTGACCAGCGATTACGCCGACCCCTCGCAGATCGCGCAGAACACGATCGAGATGGTGATCGACTGGATCGCCGCCGGTCTCGATCCGGAGCGCTCGACGATCTTCATCCAGTCGATGGTGCCGGACCACGCCGAGCTCCAACTCCTGATGTCGATGATCACGCCGCTCGGCTGGCTGGAGCGGGTGCCGACCTACAAGGAGCAGATCCAGCAGATCGAGAACAAGGATCTGGCGACCTACGGCTTCCTCGGCTATCCGGTGCTGCAGACGGTGGATATCGCCATCTACCGCGCCCACTTCGTACCGGTGGGGGAGGACCAAGCGAGCCACCTCGAGATCAGCCGCGAGATCGTGCGCCGGTTCAACTACCTGTACAAAGCCGAGGTCTTCCCCGAGCCGCAGGCCCTGTTCACCCCGACCCCCAAGGTGCCGGGGGTCGACGGCCGGAAGATGTCGAAGTCCTACAACAACGCCATCAACCTCTCGGACTCGCCCGAGGTCATCCTGCAGAAGTGCAAGCAGATGTTCACCGATCCACAGCGGTTGAAGCGCAGCGATCCGGGGCGCCCCGAGGTCTGCAACCTCTACGACTTCCACAAGCTGGTCTCGCCGCTGGAGATCCAGGAGCGCGTGGCGTTCCAGTGCCGGGCGGCCGAGATCGGCTGCGTCGACGACAAGAAGCTGCTGGCGCAGATCCTCACCGACTTCCTGGAGCCGATCCGCCGCCGCCGCGAGGAGCTGCTGCGCGACCGCGCCACGGTCTACGACATCCTCGTCGAGGGGTCGCGCAAGGCCCGGGAGCGCACCGCCGAGACCATGGACGCGGTACGCTCGGCCATGGGGCTCGACTACCGCAAAGTCCTGGAGAAGATGGAGACGGTGGCCGGATGAGCGACGAGAACGATACGCCCGAGTTGCCCGAGCTGACTGAGTCTCCGGAGCTGCCGGCTCCCGAGAAGCTCCGTCCGCGGCGCCGCCGCAAGGGAGCCGCCGCCGCGGAAGACGCGACGCCCGAGTCGTCCCGTTCGGAGGACGACGGCGCGGATGAGGCGAGCCTGCTGCCCGAGGCGTGGCACGTCCACCTGCCGATCTTCGACGGCCCGCTCGATCTCCTGCTGCACCTGATCAAGCTCAACCGGGTGGAGATCACCGACATCCCGGTGGCAACGATCTGCGATCAGTTCCACGCCTACATGCAGCTCATGGAGGAGCTGAATCTCGACGTCGCCGGCGAGTACATCTACGAGGCGGCGGTGCTGATCCACATCAAGTCCAAGATGCTCCTTCCGCGGGCGCCGCGGGCCGAGGGGGAGCCCGAGGAGGATCCGCGGCAGGAGCTGGTCGACCGCCTGCTCGAGTACCGGCGCCTCAAGGAGATCGCCCAGTCCTTCGCCGAGGTCGACCGGACGCGGATGGGGATCTGGACGCGCCGCCCGCAGCCGCTCCCCACACTGCCCGAGGAGGAGGACGCGACGATCGATCTCGGCGAGGTCTCGCTGTTCGATCTCCTCGGCGCCCTCAAGACCGCCCTCGTCCGCTACGACCGCGAGCACCCGCCGCCGCTCCAGCTCTCGCTGGAGACCTACTCGGTGCGCGGCATGTTCGACCGCCTGATGCGCCTGCTCGACGCCGGCCACCCCTATGACCTGATCGCCGACCTGCGGGCGCTCTCCTGCCGGGCGGAGGCGATCGCCACCTTCCTCGCGGTGCTCGAGCTCGCGCGGCTCAACCTGATCCGCGTCCACCAGACCGAGAGCGGCGACGTCCTGCTCTACCGCACCACGCGCGAGCTGGGGGATCTCGACCGGGAGGCGATCGGCTCATGATCGACCGGGGTGAAATGGAGGCAGCTCTGGAGGCGATCCTCTTCGTCTCCTCCGAGCCGGTGCCGCGCGCGAAGCTGATGGAGATGTTCGAGGAGGGGGAGGAGCGCGAGGAGGCCGCCAGGGCGCTGGGAGCGGTGCTCGCCCGCTACGACGGCGAGGAGGGGCGCGGCATCCTGGTGGAGGATGTGGCGGGGGGCGTGCGCCTGGCGACCCGGCCGGAGGTGGTGGGGTGGCTGCGCCGCTTCTTCGACGTCGCGAGCGGGAACAAGCTCTCGATGGCGGCGCTGGAGACGCTGGCGATCATCGCCTACCGGCAGCCGATGACCGGCCCGGAGATCCAGGAGCTGCGCGGCGTCAGCGCGGCGGGGGTGCTCAAGACCCTGCTCGAGCGGCGGCTGGTGCGCATCGTCGGCCGCAAGGAGGTGGTCGGCAAGCCCTTCCTCTACGGCACGACGCGGGAGTTCCTCGTCCACTTCGGGCTCAACAGCCTCAAGGACCTGCCGCCGCTCGAGGAGTTCGAGGAGACCTTCGGCTCCGGCGATGCCAGCGCCGTGGCGGGCCTCGTCGAGATGGCCGGGCTGCCGCCGCGGCTCGACGAGGTCGAGCCCCGGGGAGAGGACCGCGAGGAACAGATCTTGCGGGAGATCGCCGACTTGGAAGAGCGGCAGGAACTGAAAGAGGGCGAGTGATGAGCGAGGAACGCCTGCAGAAGATCCTGGCGAGGGCCGGCATCGCCTCTCGCCGCAAGGCCGAGGAGATGATCGAGGCGGGACAGGTCACCATCAACGGCCAGGTGGCCGGGCTGGGCGACAAGGCGGACCCGGAGACCGACTCCATCAAGGTGGACGGCCGGCGGGTGCAGCCCCCCTCCCGCGAGCACCGCTACCTCCTGCTCAACAAGCCCAAGGGGGTGATGTCCACCCTCTCCGATCCCGAGGGGCGGAAGACCGTCATCGACTTCGTGCCGCCGGCGATGCGCAAGGCGCTGGTGCCCGTGGGCCGCCTCGACTTCAACACCGAGGGGCTCCTGCTGCTCACCGACGACGGCGAGTTCGCGCAGCGCATCGCCCACCCCCGCTACGGCAGCACCAAGACCTACGAGGTCAAGGTCAAGGGGACGCCCACGGAGGAGCAGCTCGACCGTCTGCGCAATGGCGTCGTGATCGAGGGGAAGCGCACCGCGCCGGCGAAGATCACCTCCCGCAACTACAAGAAGGCGCCCCGCCGGCCCGGGGAGCCCGCGAGCGACAACTCCTGGTGGGTGGTCGAGATCGCCGAGGGGCGCACGCGCCAGATCCGCGAGATGTTCTTCCAGATCGGCCACCCCGTCGGCAAGCTCCGCCGCGTGGCGATCGGTTCGCTGCGCGATCCCGGCCTGCCGGTCGGCGCCCTGCGGGAGCTGAGCGACGACGAGGTTCGCAAGCTCGTAAAGTCCGCCCGCGCGCCGGAGGAGAGAAGGCCCGCCCGCAAGAAGGCGGCGGCGGCCACAGGGTTCGCCGATGCGGAAGCGGTGAAGGAGAGGCCGAAGCGGCCCGTGCGCCCGGCGGTCACGCCGGTGCGAGCCGGGGCGCGGAAGCCCAAGCCCGCCGCGGCGAAGCGGGCCTCCGCGGCGCAGGCTCCTGCGGCGACCTCTACGAAGCGGGCCCCCGCCAAGAAAGCTCCCGCCAGGAAGGCTCCCGCGAAGAAGGCTCCCGCCAGGAAACCCGCCCCGCGCGGCGGCGGCCGCCCCTCCGCAAGCCGTCCGGGCAAGGGGCGCCGATGACGAGTTTCCACCCCCTGATCGTCGCCATCGACGGCCCGTCGGGCGTGGGCAAGAGCACCGCGGCGCGGCGGCTCGCCGGGCGCCTGGGCGTCCCCTTCCTCGATACCGGCGCGATGTACAGGGCGATCGGCCTCAAGGTGCTGGAGAGCGGCGTCGATCCGCTCGACCGGGAAGACGTCATCGCGATCTCCGGGGAGGCTGACGTGCGGCTGGGGCGGCGGGACGACGGCAGCTTCGAGGTCCTCCTCGACGGCGAGCCCGTCGAGTCGCGCATCCGGACCCCGGAGGTGGGGGAGGCGGCCTCCGCGATCGCCGCCTACCCCGAGGTGCGCCTGCGCATGGCCGGTCTGCAGCGCGAGGCCGCGGAGCACTTCGGCGCCGTCCTCGAGGGCCGCGACATCGGCACCCGGGTCTTCCCGGACACCCCCCACAAGTTCTTCCTCGATTCCCGCCCCGACGTGCGCTTCAAGCGCCGCTTCGACGAGCTGACCGCCGCCGGCACGCCGGTCACCTTCGACCAAGTCGTCGCCGAGATCAGCCGCCGCGACCTGCGCGACAGCACCCGCACCGACTCCCCCCTGACCCGCGACGGCTCCTACACCTTCATCGACTCCTCGGACCTCTCGATCGACGACGTGGTAGAGGCGATGGCGCGGCGGATCGACGACGCGCGGTAAGGACTAAGCTTCGACGAAGAGATTGCGGAACTAGGCGACGAACCGGAGAGCGCCTTCCCTGTCCGTCTCGAAGATCCCTGCTTTGAGTGCAGTCCCGAAGGGTAGACCAGGCTCTTCCTGCCAGGCGAGCCAGGTATGAAGGACGCTCTTGAGGTGGTCCTTCTCCGGACACTGGGCACCGCGCTGCCGAGCTTCGCGGGTGACCTGGTCGGCATAGATCCAGGTGGGGTGCTCTGCCGGCACCAGGGTGCTGAGGAAGCTTTCCAGAGTCCCTGAAGACGAGTTGTCCGGCATCAACCAGACCCCAACGCGAGATCCCGGTTGGCGGCCATGGACGATGGTTCCTTCGGGGGCTGGCGATTCGGGAAGGACCAGACCGATCTGGCTTGCACGGTCTCGGATCTGAGCCCATCGATCGGCAAGGCTCGAGTTTGCGTCGAGGATGATCCCGATCCGGTCGTAGGTTCCCTTGAGGGCGACGGAGGCCGACCTCAGAAGCTTCTCGACACCGCCCTCAGCGGAGACAAAAGGGCGTGGCGTGCTCTCATCGTCCCAGTCGAATCCGTGCCTCGCCATCAGATGAATCACCGAGTGCTGGTCGTCGGGCCCCTCGACCAGCAGCCGGTAAGGGCTCTCCGATAGGGGTGGCACTAACGGACCTCCAGTTGGCTTTCGGCGGCGATGACGATCTCATCCGCGTCATAGACCACCGTCTTGGGGGCGTCCTTCTCAACTCGATGGACCGTGACCTCGGCCGCGAGCTCTGGATACTTGTTGTGGAGCCGGGCCAGCGCGCGGACACAATCAAGGCTGTGGGTCGTCGCGAAGACCTGGACGTCCAGTCTCCTCGCGGTCTCGACGATCAGTCTCCACATGTCGACCAGCACGGAATAGTGGAGGCCCGTATCAATCTCATCGACGAGCAGGAAGCCTCCGCGAGCGGAAAGAAGGTTCAGGACCAGCGCAAGGAAGTGTCTCAGGCCACCGCCTAGGCTCCCGAGGGGGATTCGCTGTTCGATCCCTTTAAGCTTCAGGACGATATTGGCAGAGGTTCCCCGGCCCTCAGTCAGGAAGGCCAATCTTTCGACTTGAGGCTCGACGATTCTCAAGGATTCGGTGATCTCTTCCTCTTCAGGGGTAAGAACCAGGGTGTCCCACAACTGGCCCAGACGACCTTCCAGAATCGACTCTGCTGCAAGAAAGTTCACCCGAGGGTTCGACTCGGGCATGCGTCGAGGGGGAGGAAGCACTCCTCCCGAGGGAGAGATCGTGAGGCGTTCACCTCCCAAGTGCAGTGTTGGCCTAACGCTATCCCGTAAGCGTAGCGTCTTGATCAATGTCTCCCGCTTGGACGCTTGCTCAACCGTGCACCTGACCCAACGCTCCGTCTCCCCGTGCCCCTCGATCTTGAAGCTTGTCCCGAACCGGAGGTCGTGGCCGAAGAAGAGATGAGAGGGGTCGACGACGTGCTCTTTGAACTCCTCTTCAGCGCCGGACCGCGTCAGTATCTTTTCGTCCCGCCGCACGGCGCTCCGGACAAGACCTTCGACTCCGCCGATCGCCACCAGTTCGATCGCTTCGAGAAGCGAGGTCTTCCCCGCGTTGTTCTGGCCCACGAAGAGGTTCACCCGCGTCAGTGGTTCGACGCGGATCTCCCGGAAGCAGCGAAAGCCGTTGACGTTTAGCTCACGGATCATGAGGTTTCAGCCCAATACGGCCGGAAGTGTATCTCAGGCTCGCCTCAGGCAGCCATCTTGCACTAGCTATAGACCCATAGGGAGCGAGGGCAGGTGCTCTACCTGCCGCGCCTCCTACGACGCAGGCTATAACCTACCGAGGAGAACATTATGGGTCTGATCGATTTCATCAAGAACGTCGGCCACAAGCTCGACCACTCGCAGCAGAGCGCGCCGGCGGCGCAGCATCCGCAGGCGCACCCCCAGGGACCTTCCGCCCAGGACGTCGCGAAGCTCCATGAGAAGCAGACCGAGACCGCGCTGGCTAATCTCGTCACCAAGATGGGGTTCAACGTGCAGGACCTGATGATCGACGTCGAGGGCTCGAAGGTCACCGTGAAGGGGAAGGTCAACAGCCAGGAGGAGCGGGAGAAGATCGTCCTGCTGCTCGGCAACAGCGAGGGGATCGGCTCCGTGGACGACCAGCTCCAGGTCTCCAACCCCCAGGCCGAGGCCCAGTACTACGACGTCAAGGCGGGCGACAACCTGTCCAAGATCTCCAAGCAGTTCTACGGCGACGCCAACAAGTACAACGCGATCTTCGAGGCCAACCGCCCGATGCTCAAGAACGCGGACGATATCTATCCCGGGCAGAAGCTCCGCATCCCGGCGATGGCCACGGCCCAGGCCTGATTTTCCCGCTGCTATAGGGGATCTTTGTAGGGGCGCCCCTGTGTGGGCGCCTCACTTCGCCGTTTTCAACGCCACGAACCGCGCGTCCGACACGTTCTTGCCGTCGTACACCCGCAACACCAGCCCCGAGCCTTGTGCCGTGGCCGCGCAGCCGGTGAGGAGGATCCAGTCGTCCCCCTTGGGGACCAGGATCTGCGTGATCGGAAGGCGCTCGCCGCTCTTGGTCTTCACCTCGCCGTTGACCTCGATCAGCCGGACCCAGTCGCCGCTCTGGGTCAGACGGGTGAGCACGACCTTCTCCTCCGCGGCGACCCGGTGGTCGAACCAGACGAGGCGGAGCGCGCCCCGGTGGTCCCCGGAAGGAAAATCCACCCAGTAGTCCTTGCCCTGCCGCCAGATGCCGACCATGTCCTTGGCGCCCCAGGGGGTCCAGGTCGAGCGTCGCCAGCCCTTCCCGGAGTCCCCAGAGATGTAGGCCACCCCGTCCCCCGAGACGTAGGCGGCCGAGGTGCCGGTGAGCGCGATGAGCTGCCCCCGCCGCTCCGCGGTGACCCCGGGCAGACCGGAGACCCACGTCTGCGGCGGGCCGGAAGCGGAGAAGAGCCCGGTGCCGCTGAGGACGCCGTCCTTGCGCTGAGGGGCCGGGAGGGCCGGCGGCTGGCCCACGGCGGCGACCAGGATCGAGCCGCGGTCGATCCACTGCCGCCCCTCGAGCCGGAAGGCCCAGGCCTGCTTCTGCCCCGCCTTGGAGCTGGCGCCATGGAGGAGGAACCAGGGCGCGCCGGTCTGGTCGTAGGTGGAGCTCGCCGTCGAGGCGGTCGGCGCGGCGAGGGGTTCCCCCACGGGTTCCCAGGTCCCCGCGTTCCAGCGCACGGGTTGCAGGCAGGAGGAGCCGCAAGGGACGGCGGCCAGCACCGGGCCTGGTCCGATAGAACCGCCATAGCGCCCCTTGGGATCGTCGGGCCAGACGCGGGCTTCCCGGCCGTCGCCGTCGAGCTCCACGAGCCACCCCGGCTGGCCATCTCTGGCGGCGATGGAGAAGAGCGTGCGGCCGGACGCGGTGTCCATACCGATCATCGTCAGATCGGTCGAACTGTCACAGATCGGCGGCGCGGCCGCCGCCGGGAGAGCTCCCAGGGAGAGCGCCAGGACGGCCATCGCGGAAAAGCTGCTGGAAGCGTTCATCGAGTCCTCCGCGCCTCAGTGTGAAACGTGCCGCTATGGCGCCGCCGCGTGCCGCCGGATCGTCCGCACCCAGTGCTGCCCGCCGAGCCCCTTCATCCGGGCGATGCGCTGCTCGGCCAGGCGGTCGGCCGCCAGGTAAGTGGGGATCGACTGCGTGCGGGAGATCTCGAACAGGCGCGCCATGTTGGCGAAGATGCCGCGGGCCATCCGCATGGCGACCTCGCGGTTGTAGCCGACCAGCTCGTTGTAGACGTTGATCAGGCCGCCGGCGTTGATCACGTAGTCCGGGGCGTAGAGGATCCCCAGGTCGTGCAGCTCCTGGCCGTGCCGGTCCTCCTTGAGCTGGTTGTTGGCGGCCCCGGCCACGATCCGGCAGCGCAGTTTGGGGATCGAGTCGTCGTTGATCACCGCCCCGAGGGCACAGGGGGCGACGACGTCGCACTCGACCTCCAGGATCTCGGCGGTGGAGACGATCTCGACGCCGAGCTCGCGCGCCTTTTCGATCGCCTCGGCGTCGATGTCGGCGCCGAAGACCTTGGCCCCCTCGTCACGCAGGAACTTCGCGAGGTGATAGCCGACGCTGCCGAGCCCCTGGACGGCGACCGAGCGACCCTTGAGTGGGTCGCCGTGCAGGTGCTCCACGGCGGCTTTGATCCCCTGCAGGGTCCCGAACGCCGTCACCGGCGACGGGTCGCCGCCGCCTCCCATTTCAGGCGGCAGGCCGGTGACCCAGCGGGTCTCGTGCTGGATGACCTCCATGTCATCCGTGCTGGTGCCGACATCCTCGGCGGTGATGTAGAAGCCGCCGAGCGACTCGACGTAGCGGCCGAAGGCACGGAACAGCTCCTCGGACTTGTCCTTCTTGGCGTCGCCGATAATCACGGCCTTGCCGCCGCCGAGGTTGAGGCCGGCCGCCGCGGCCTTGTAGGTCATGCCGCGGGAGAGGCGGAGAACGTCGGTCAGCGCCTCCTCGGTGCTGGCGTAGGGCCACATCCGGCATCCGCCGAGCCCCGGGCCGAGCACCGTCGAATGCACGGCGATGATGGCCTCGAGGCCGACGTCCGGATTGGAGCAGAAGAGCACCCGCTCGTGACCCATCTCCACCATCTGCTGGAAGAAATCCATCACAACCCATCCCTTTCTGTCGGGGAAAAACTTTGAGAGGTATCACGCGGTCCGTGGGGGGACCCCGGGAAAACGCGCGTAGTTTACCCGATGGCGGGGGTGGGGAGAAGGGCGGGGAGGGCGCGGCCGCCCCGCCCGGGCCGGCGCATTACAGCATTCCGAGCGCGTCGAGGACGGCCTCGTCGTGGCCGTCGACGTTGACCTTCTTCCAGACCTTGCGGACCTTGCCGTCGCCGCCGATCAGGAAGGTGGAGCGCTGGATGCCCATCGAGACCTTGCCGTACATGTTTTTCTCCCGCCAGGCGCCGTAGCGCTCGGCCACCTGATGGCCGTCATCGGCGAGGAGGGGAAAGTTGAGGCGGTACTTGTCGCGGAACTGGCCGTGGCTGGCGACGTCGTCGGGGGAGACCCCGAGCACCACGGCTCCCTTGGCCGCGAGCTCCTGGCTGCGGTCGCGGAAGGCGCACGCCTCCTTGGTGCAGCCGGGCGTATCGTCTTTCGGATAGAAATAGAGCACCACGGGCTTGCCGCGGAGATCGGACAGCTTGACCTGCCGCCCGTCGTCGGCGGGCAGGGTGAAATCAGGGGCGTCCTCGCCCTCTTCGACCCAGTTGGACATTCCGGATTCTCCTCTGGAAGTGCTTCTCTTGAGATAAAAAAACGCGGCGCGGGGGAACGCGGCGCGAGCGGAGGGAGTCTAGCCGATTCCGGGCAGCTCTTGAGGGTATCGCTCCAGCCCGATGCGAGCCGCAGCCTCCCAGAGCTTCACGTCGAACGTAGCCAAAGTAAGCGGGAAGCCAAGGCTCTCCTGCCAGATCATGGCCGCGGCAAGTTGGACGGAGTCATACCCTCGTAGCCCATGACTCCAGGCGAGATCCGCGGCTCGTTCGATGACATGGTCCGTGATCTCGATCCGTGAAAGGTCGCGCCACTCAGTTTGGAAGAACTGGCGGGCCGATTCGCCCTGCTCACGGGTAACGGCGCCAAGTCGTACCGCCTTCCCCAGCGCGGCGACGACCTCAACGCGGCTGATGGCGACAGTGCCGAGCGCCTCTGCGTCGGCAATGAGCTGCCGAACCTGATCTCCTCCGGGCTCTTCGAGATAGCGTTTGACGAGAGCGCTCGAGTCCAGGTAGCAGATCAATCCCGATCCTCGATCAGCATCTCCGTGACGGTCTTTGAACCTCGAACCGGAATGGTCGGGACTGTGGACGACAGCTTGCGCCCGCTCCACGAGATGACTCCTGCCTCTACGAGCTGATGGAGTTTTGCTTCAATCGGGGCTCCGGCAGGAGCGACGGGAAGGAGCCGCGCAACAGGTTTCCCCCGTTCGGTGATCACCAGCGTGGCGCCATTCTTGACTTCCTTGATGTGACCGCTGAGTTGCTCTTTGAACTCCCGGATACCGATCGTCTTCTGCTTCACGGCTCGTCCTCCTTGAGGACACATTCTATACGAAGAGGTCACATCATGCCTTCCGCATCCGGAACGCCACCCCGTCCCACAGCTTGAACGGCTGGGCGCCGTTCATCACCACCACGAAGCCGGTGGCCCGGCAGAGCTTGCGGACCTCGGCGCGGTCGGCTTCGGTGCTGTCCCGGTAGGAGAAGTGGAGGATGACGAATTCCCCCCCCGGACGCAGGACCCGCTCGGCCTCGTGGAAGTGGGTCTCGACGATCGCGGGTCCCGCTTGGTGGACGTAGGGGAAGGAGTCGACCGCGTAGACGAGGTCGAAGCGCTCCGCGGGGAAATCCGCCAGATCGCGCCCGGAGGTGACGCTGAAGAAGACGTTCGGGAGCCCGGCGCAGCGCCTGCGGGCGGCGTCGATCATCTTCGGCGAGATGTCGATCCCGTGCGCCTCGGCGACGTGCGGGGAGAGAGCGGCCTGCATGCGGCCGATGCCGCAGCCGATCTCCAGCGTGGTCCGCTTGAGGCCGAGCAGCTTCCATTCCTGGAAGCGCTCGACGACCTCCTCGGCCGCCCGTGAGAGGATTCCGGAGTCCCCCAGCGAGTAGGCGGCGACGCTCGCCTCCTCGTTGCGGATGACCGAGCGGTCGAAGAAGCGCCGGAAGGTGGCGACGACCTCCTCAGGGGGGCCGGACATTTTCATCGGATCGGGGTGCTCGCGCAGCATGTCCGCCACCCGCTCGCACCCCTCCCGGTGATCGTGGAAGAGGACGGCCATCTCGCGCAGGCGGGGGTCGAGCGGCCGCCCCCAGCGGCGCGCCACGGAGGCGAGGAGCTCTTCCGTCTCGGCCGTGCCGCCGAGCGCGAGAAGGAGCCGGGAGAGCGCGATGACGGGCGAGATGTCGTCCGCCAGCAGATCGACGATCACCTCGCGGGCGATCGCCGGTTCGACCTCTTCCAGGCGGGCTTCGATCTCTTTCTCGTCGAGGGCGGTGGGTTCCAGGTCAGCCATGGCCCGCCCATTGTCCGGGCGTCTGGTTCTCCTGGCAAGTGCTCTCCATTTCCCCAGTGGATCGCCGTTTCAGCCCACTGGATCTCCCGCCGGGCCCTCCGGTGCTCCGTGTGCGCCCCCGGGTTCCGCGGGTGCGCCCACCCGATCCCCGCCTTTTCGCCTCGTCTCCACGGTCGCGCCCTCTCTGAGCCCGTCCGCGCCCTCTCTTATCCCGTTCGATCCCAAGAGAGGGCGATGTGCGCCCTCCGCTTCCCGCTGTTCGCCCTTGCTTGGGCCGAGCCGTCCCTCGAAAGGGCGCTGCCGGGGCAAGAGAGGGCGCGACCGGGGTAAGAGTGGGCGCGGCCATCCCTTGAGTGGGCGATGCCGTCCCTTCATTGGGCGATGCCTTCCCTCGCTGGGGCGCAGCCGCGTTAACAGTGGGCGCAGTAGGGGGAGGAGAGGGAAGGTCCAGCCCAAGCGAGGGCGCTATCGCGTTATCAGAGGGCAGGACCGGGGGAGCGGTGGGGGAAAACTCGTGCCGGTCAGGTCCAGCCGAAGATCTCTGGGTGAGACCGGATCGCCTGGAGGCACTCTCCGGCAATCAGGAGGTCCGCGGCTGGAACATCCGCGATGCGGAGAAGCGCCGCCCGGAGCGGAGAGAATGAGAGAATAAGCTAGAATGCGCGAGCCGGGAGATGGTTCTCCCGGCTCTACCGGGGAGATATCGTGAAGAAACAGGTTAAGAAGTTGGTGCTGGCGAAGGAGACGCTGAGGACGCTCGGAGCCAAGAATCTTAAGCAAGTCGCAGGGAGAGTTGGCTTACACTATTCGGATTTATGTGTACCAGGTTCGGATATCTGTACATACGACGGTTCGTGTGTGCCCCCTGAGACGGGCCCAATTTGCCTCCCTTAGTGATAACTGATTTTGGCGCCATCTCTCCCGCAGTAGATGGCGCCGCCGTCAAAGTTCCCCGCCCCTCCAGTGGGCATGCCTTCCCTCGCTGGGGCGCAGCCGCGTTAACAGTGGCGCACTGGGGAAAGAGAGGGAAGGTCCAGCCCCAGCGAGGTCGCTATCTCGCTATCAGAGGGCAGTACCGGGGGAGCGGTGGGGAAAACTCGCGAGCCACCGGGGTCAGATCCAGCCGAGGATCTCTGGGTAAGACCGGATCGCCTGTAGACACTCTCCGGCAATCAGGAGGTCCGCGTCCGGACCCGTTGCGATGCGGAGCAGCGCTGCAAAGACTCCGGCGAAAGGATGCCGGCGGACCGCCGCCTCGATCTTTCCGGCCCACCGCCCATCTCCAGCGGTTTTGGATCTTGCGTACAGGATCAGAAGGCCCTGAAGCCCCGTCCAGGCATCGACACGACCCATGGTCAGGGTCGCACGGTTTAAGCCCAATGCTGTTCAGTTAAGGCATTTTTCGTGGGGGAGGGGCTTGCCCCCTCCCTGGGCGGGGGGTAAGGTCCCGCTCCCACGATTGACCAAAGTGAACGGTATTGGGTTTAAGCCCGAAGACCTCAATGGATGGCGTTCCTTTGGGTGACTGTGGCTCGAAGATGCCGGTTGACGGAGACAACCTGAGGTGGTCCAAAGGATCTTCTTCCGCTGGATTCACGAGAAGGGGCTTTCCGGTCGCATCTAGCGGAAACAGGTCCCTCTTGTGATTGCTGTTGCACCCTGAGCAGGCGATGAGGTAATTGAGCCAGTCAAAGGCTTTATCTGGATACCCGGCCTTGGGCCAGAAGTGCTCGATGGCGGTACCGTGGCTATCCTCGCAGTACATGCAGCGCTCGATGCCGGAGGCCATCCTCCCCAGAACCTTCCGGATCTCCCGAAAGGCCTTGTTGTTTTGGAGATTCCAGAGCCGGCCGGCTTCCGCCCGCGCGTCGGCCGCAGCGGCGACTGTCTCGGAGCGCTTGCGCAGAAAAGCGAGAGCCTCAGGGCTGAGCGGCAAGCGCTGAATGCGCTTCATCCCTCGGGGGCCAGCTTGCGAAGTGCCTGCTCTACATCGGTGGACAGGTTCTGGGGGAGACGGGAGCGGAGATCCTGGAGCTTGCTACGGTCCGTGTCGGTAGCTTTGCCGGTCTGGAGCTTGGCTTCGAGGTGGGCGACGTCCTCCCGCAAGCGTTCCGCTGGCTCGGAGTAGGGCGTTTCAAGCCCGAAAAGCTCCGTCAGGACGGCATCGTCGAGGCTGCCGTTGACCACGGTGTTGTAGAGATCCTCCGAAACGTGTTCGGCGAGGCGGTCTTCGCCCGGGGCAGGAAGGCGGATCAGACCGCGAGCATCGGCGGCTTGGCAAATGAAGGGGCTATGGGTCGTAACGATGAACTGAATGTTGGGGAAGTGGCGTTTGAGCCAGAAACCAATCCGCTTCTGCCAGGAGACATGGAGATGGAGGTCGACTTCGTCGATCAGGACCAAACCAGAATGGAGAACCCGCTGAAAGGGGCCTGCTTCATCCTCCGCAGGCTCGATGCTCAACTCGCCGAAGGCGCTTACCAGGTGTCGAGCGATGTCCATTACCAGGGCTGCTGTCGTCCTATACCCGTCGCTCAGCTCGTTCAAGGAAAGACGAATACCTTGCTGGAGAATCCAAAGACCTTCAGAATCAACACCTTCGACCTCTGCGCAATCGGGGAGCAGCCCATCGTTCAGCAATGCGAGCACGGCACGCTCTAGTTGTGCGGCGCCCGGGCGTTTCTCAAGCCGCCGCAGGTAGATTTCCCGTAGCCAGGTCACACATTCGATAAGAGACGCATCTTCCCTAAATAGATTGATTAGACGTGCGACCCGCTCGGGACCAGTCATCAGGCGTTGTGCATCGCTGGCGTGACCTGACAATCTGCGATAGGGGCCATAGCCGACGGAAAACCACCCTTCGTCGGAGAGAGGCTGTCTCCCCCAAACAAACCCCGTCTGGACCTGAATCATTGGCTCCTTTACCCCGTCAGCAGAATCCCACTGCACCATCCTCCGCCCCGACCGAAAGGGAAGTTTGCCGTCATCACTACAGGGCTGCAGTATTGTTTCAGCCTGTGCTTCCTTTTTGCCAAATCGAATCCAGCCCTCAAAGGTCTCACTAAGGCTTCTCATTTCTGAAGGATCGACTAAACAGAGGGCGACAGCCTTGAGAAGAGTGGATTTTCCGGAGCCGTTCCGACCAGCCAGAACGGTCCATCCCGCAAGGCTGCCATCCGGTCGACTGAAATCCAGATCACCTCGCCGAAGCCCCGGACGTTGCGGATCTTCACCCTGCGTATATGCACTCCGGAATCCCCCTGGACTGAGCCACGTTCTGGGAAAGACTACGCTTAGCGTTCTGCCAAGCAAAGACTATCCTACCCCCCATGGACCCCCGCGCCACCGCCGATCTCCTCAAATCCTGGGCCCTGGAAGCCGGGTTCGACCGCGCCGGGGTGGCCCAGCTCGGCGCGGTGGAGCATGGGGAGGCCCTGGTGCGATGGCTCGACCGCGGGGATCAGGCGGGAATGGGGTATCTCGGGCGGCGGCTGGAGGCGCGGCTCGATCCTTCCCAGGTCTTTCCTGGCGCCCGGAGCGCCCTCTGCGTGGCGCTCCAATATCACCCGCTCTATCTAGAGGAAGGGGAGCGGCAGCCGGAGCCCCCGGGGGATCTCTGGCGCCGGGTGGCCCGCTACGCCCGGGGGCAGGACTACCACGACGTCATGGGGGAGCGGCTTCGGACCCTGGAGGAGCGCGTTCGCGCGGCGTTCCCCGGCTGCGAGACGCGGCGCTACGTGGACACCGGGCCGGTTCTCGAGCGGGAGCTGGCGGCCCGGGCCGGGATCGGAGCGGTGGGGAAGAACACCATGCTGCTCCATCCGGAAGGGGGCTCCTGGTTCCTCCTCGGCGAGCTGTTCCTGAGTCTGGACCTCGCCCCCGATCAGCCGCTCGCGGATCTCTGCGGGAGCTGCACCCGCTGCCTCGACGCCTGCCCGACGGGCGCGCTGGCCGAGCCCTACCGGCTGGACAGCAACCTCTGCATCTCCTACTGGACGATCGAGCACCGCGGGCCGCTACCCCCCGAGGCGAGGCGGATGGTAGGAGGGTGGGTCTTCGGCTGCGACGTCTGCCAGGAGGTCTGCCCCTGGAACGCCGCGCCGGCCGCCGCCGTCCATCCGGAGATGGAGCTGCCGCCCGAGCGCGGGGAGCTGACCCTGGCGCGGCTGCTGCGGCTGCCGCGGGAGGAGTACGTCGAGCGCTTCCGGGGGAGCCCGATGAAGCGGGCCAAGCTGGAGGGACTGCAGCGCAACGCCGCCGTCGCGATGGGGAATCGCCGGGAGTCCCGTTATGTTCAATCCCTCACGGAAGCCCTGAGAGATGGGGAGTCCCTGGCGCGCGGCCACGCGGCCTGGGCGCTGGGACGGATCGGGGGGAGGGAGGCCCGCGCCGCCCTGGAGGCGGCGCTCGCCGCCGAAGCGGACGAGGCTGTGCGGATGGAGATCCGGACGGCCCTGGAGGCTGCATTGACACCCCACCCCCTGAGCCCTATACTCGAAGGCCCGAGTTCTCAATAAGTTGCGCAGAACTCGCATCCTCACGACCGTGGGGAGCACAGGCTTTGAGAGCCTGAATCCAAGCCCAAGGAGGTACGTTTTTCTATGCCGGCTAGCGAAAAACTCGAGGACCAGGCACTGCTTGAGTCCGAGGAGGAGCGGGACGCGGACGAATACCGCAAGCTCCTGGAACTGTACGACGAGAGCATGCGCAATCTCACCGAGGGTGAGATCGTGACGGGGCGCATTATCGGCGTCACGGCCAACGCGGTGATCGTCGACGTGGGGTACAAGTCGGAAGGCCTGATCCCCATCGAGGAGTTTACCGACCGTAGCGGCGAGCTGTGCGTCAAGGTCGGCGAGGACGTGGACGTCCTGCTCGAAAAGACTGAAGACCTTGAGGGGCATGTGCTCCTGTCCTACTCGAAGGCGCTGCGGATGCGGCGCTGGACCGAGGTGGAGCGGGCCTACAAGGATGGCCGGATCATCAAGGGCCGGATCACCGATCGCATCAAGGGCGGCCTGACGGTGGACGTCGGCCTGCGCGCGTTCCTGCCGGGTTCGCTGGTGGATATCAAGCCGGTCAAGAATCTGGAGTCGCTGCGCGGCCAGGAGTTGGAGTTCAAGGTCATCAGCCTCGATCGCCGGCGCAACAACATCGTCCTGTCGCGCAAGGCGGTGCTCGAGACCGAGCTGGTCAAGAAGAAGGCCGAGACCCTCAAGCGGCTCGAAGAGGGCGCGCGCCTGCGCGGCACGGTCAAGAACATCACCGACTACGGCGTGTTCATCGACCTCGGCGGCATCGACGGCCTGCTGCACATCACCGACATCTCGTGGGGGCGGGTCAACCACCCCTCCGAGCACTTCACGGTGGGCGACGAGGTCGAGGTGGTCGTGCTCAAGTTCGACCCCGAGACCGAGCGCGTCTCGCTGGGCTACAAGCAGCGCAGCGACGACCCCTGGACGCTGGTCGATAAGAAGTACCCGATCGGCTCGCGGGTTCAGGGCCGGGTGGTGTCGATCGTCGATTACGGCGCCTTCGTCGAGATCGAGGAGGGGGTCGAGGGCCTGATCCACGTCAGCGAGATGTCGTGGACCAAGAAGGTCGTCAACCCCGCCAAGATCCTCGAGGTGGGCGACGAGGTGGCGGCGATCGTCTCCGAGCTCGACATGGACCAGCGGCGCATCAGCCTGTCGTTGCGGCAGACCGAGCGCAATCCGTGGGAGGAGCTGGAGGACACCCACCCCGAGGGGAGCGTGATCGAGGGAAAGGTCCGCAACCTCACGGAGTTCGGCGCCTTCGTCGAGATCACCGACGGCATCGACGGCCTGATCCACGTCTCCGACATGAGCTGGACCAAGCGGGTCAAGCATCCCAGCGAGGTGCTCAAGAAGGGCGATACGGTCAAGGCGCGGATCACCAACATCGACGTCGAGAACCAGCGCGTCTCGCTGTCGATCAAGGAGTTCATGCCCAACGAGTGGGAGGAGTTCGCCGACAAGCACAATCCCGGCGACACGCTCGAGGGCAAGGTCGTGAACGTCACCGACTTCGGGCTGTTCATCGACATCTACAACGGTCTCGAGGGGCTCGCCCACGTCAGCGAGATCGAGGTTCCCGCCGGCGCCAAGCTGGAGGACTACTACAAGGTCGGCGACTGGGTGCGCACGCGCATCCTGCGGGTCGAGGAGGAAGAGAAGAAGGTCGGCCTCTCGATGCGTGGAGTGGAGCAGCCCACCGAAGAGGAGATCGCCGAGCTCCAGGCCCAGGACAAGGAACACCGGGGTGGTGAGGAGGCGGAGGTCCGCGGCAAGAAGCGCGATGCCTCCAGGGATGCCGAGGCGGAGTCCGAGTCCGAGGCGGGGGTGGTGGAGGAAGAGGGAGACGTGGAGTAGGTCACGGGACCCGGAAACGGCGGGTGGACCCAGTCGGGCGCCCGCCGTCGCCATGTCGACAAAAGGGGTGGGAGATGACGGAGCCCTTGAAGGACGGGATGACCAAGGCGGAGCTGGTCGAAGAGGTCGCCCGTACGACTCAACTCACCAAGAAGCACGCTGAGATCATCGTCAACACGGTGTTCGACAGCATCGTCGATTCGCTCAAGGATGGGGAGAAGATCGAGCTGCGCGGCTTCGGCAGCTTCCGGATCCGCCATCGCGGAGCTCGCACCGGGCGCAATCCCAAGACCGGTGACAAGGTGAAGGTCCCGCCCAAGCGGATCCCCTACTTCAAGCCGGGCAAGGAGCTGAGGGAACTGCTCAACGACGAGTGTTGAAGGCTCAGGGGGCGCCGCCCGCCGGGCGCCCTCGCGGTCTCTCCCTTAAGCGACCCGGATGCAACAGCTCTTCACCCCCTGGAGGCACGCGTACATCACTGCGGGTTCGGAGACGGACTCCGGGTGCTTCTTCTGTGCCGCGGCGCGCAACCCGGACGATCCGGACGGTCTGGTGGTCCATGCCGGCCGGCATCATCTGGTGATGCTCAACCTCCACCCCTACTCGAACGGCCACCTCATGGTGGCCCCCCTCGAGCACCAGGCCACACCGCAGGAGAGCGGGCCGGAAGCGCGGGCCGAGTTCTGGCCGCTGGTGCTCAAGGTCCAGAAGATCCTCGCCGAGGCGTACAATCCCCACGGCTTCAACCTGGGGTTGAACGTCGGGGCGGCGGCCGGTGCCGGCGTGCCCGGACACTTCCACTTCCACCTCGTCCCGCGGTGGACGGGGGACACGAACTTCATGACCGTCCTGGCGGAGGTCCGGCTGATCCCGGAAGACCTGCGCCAGTCGCGGGAGCGCCTGCGGGCGCTCTTCGCCCGAGAGGAGAATTGATTGGCCGAATTGGGCAGCCCTTCCATGCCGCAGCCGCCGGCAGTCCCCGAAAGACGGGGGAACGCGGTGGTGGCGGTACTCTCGGCCTGGTTGGTTCCGGGACTGGGCCACTTCTATCTCAAGAGGCCCCTGCGCGGCCTCGCCTTTTTCGCGCTGGTTGTCGCCTCGGTCCTCATCGGCTGCAATCTGGAGGGGAACCTCTATAAGGTCATGGCCGGGCAGCCGCTCACCATTCTGGCGACGTTCGCCTCGATGGGCATGGGCTTCCTCTACTTTCTCCTCCGCTACGCTCTCCACTACCAGGGGAACATCATGGGGGCGGGCTACGAGTACGGCACCGCCTTCCTGCTCACGGCGGGGCTGATGAACCTGTTGCTGGTGCTCGACGTCTGGGACATCGTCCGCGGCAAGAAGGAGTGAGCCGGTGCTGAGCCATTTTCTGCTGATGGTGCTGTACGCCCTGATCGTGAGCCTGTTCTTCACCCTCCTCTGGCGCCGCGAGCGCAAGGAGCAGATCCGGCTCTTCCTCCAGATCTTCCTCGGCATGGTGGGGGGCGGCCTGCTGGTGGCTTGGCTGATGTACCCCTTCCCCTCGGGACCGCCGGCGCCGATTCCATGACGGAGCTGCTGGTCGTCGCCGGGGAAGCCTCGGGCGATCTCCACGGCGCGCGGCTGATCACCGAGCTGCGCCGCCATGTGCCGGACCTGGCCCCGTTCGGGCTCGGCGGCGACGAGATGCGGGCGGCCGGCCTGGAGGCGGTCGCCCACAGCTCCGAGATCTCGGTCGTCGGCATCACCGAGGTGCTCAAGATCCTGCCGCGCGCCCGCGAGGTCTTCGCCGACCTGCTGCGCGAGGTGGACCGCCGGCGCCCGGCCCTCGCCGTGCTCGTCGATTTCCCCGATTTCAACCTCCGCCTGGCCAAGGAGCTCAAGGCTCGCGGCCTGGAGGTGCTCTACTACATCAGCCCGCAGGTCTGGGCCTGGCGCCGCGGTCGGGTGAAGACGATCGCCCGACTGGTGGACCGCATGCTGGTGCTCTTCCCCTTCGAGGTCGATTTCTACCGCGACCACGACGTCGACGTCGTCCACGTCGGCCATCCGCTGGTGGACGAGGTGCCGGTGCTGCCGCAGGCCTGGGACCGCGACGAGGCGTCGTTTGGCGGCCCGTACCAGATTGCCCTGCTTCCCGGCTCGCGGAAGAGCGAGGTCGAGTCCCTGCTCCCCACGCTGCTGGAGGCGGTGCGGCGGCTCGCCGGCGAGCTTCCCATCGAGGTGCGGATCATCCGGGCGCCGACGATCCCGCCAGAGCTGGTGGATGAGGCCGTCGAGCTCGCCGGGCTGCCGGTCGAGATCGTCGGCGAGGACCGCTTCGCCGCCATCGCCGACTCCCACCTGGCCCTCTGCGCCTCGGGCACGGCGACCCTGGAGGTCGGTCTGCTGGGGACGCCGATGATCATGGTCTACCGCTTGGCGAGCTGGACCTATGTCCTGGCGAAGCTGTTGGTCCATCTTCCCAACGTCAGCCTGGTCAATCTCGTATTAGGAAGAAGGGTGGTCCCCGAGTTGATCCAGGGGGACGCCAACCCGCGGCGGATCGCGGCCGAGGCGGCGCGGCTGCTGACCGACGCCGGCGAGCGCGGCCGAATGCGCGAGGCGCTCGCCGAGGTGCGCGGCCGGCTGGGGGAGGGCGGAGCGAGCCGGCGGGCGGCGGCGGAGGTGGCGGCGATGATGACGGGGAGGCCTGCGGGATCGACGGCGGAATTGACGGCGGAGACAGTGGCGGAGGTTGCCCGGCATTGAAGTCCAAGACGACCACCTTCCTCTGGCACTATCTGCGCGGCTACGCGGGATGGGCGATGCTGGCCGCGGCCGGCATCCTCGTCTATGCGGCGGCTACCGCCGGGACCGCCGCGCTGATCAAGCCGATCTTCGGCGAGGTGCTGCTCGCGGGGGACGACATGAACCCGCTCGGCGCCCTTACTGGCTCCAGCGCGGGGTCCGGCTCCGCGCGGCCCGGTGGGAAGCCGCAACCCGGGGTGGTCGCCGATCTGAAAAAGCGGCTCAACGTCGCCGACCAGATCGACGACACCTACAAGTCGGTGAAGCGGCGGCTGGGAGTGAATCGCGACAACGTGATCTACTTCCTGCCCGCCCTCCTCATCGTCGTCTTCCTGCTGCGCTGTCTCGCCGACTTCGTCTCCGGCTACGCCTTCCAGCACATCGGTCTGGGGGTGACGACCGACATCCGCAACGATCTCTACCGCAGCATCCTGGAGCAATCGAGCCGCTTCCACGCCGAGCACCCTTCGGGGGAGCTGGTGGCGCGCGTCATCAACGACGTATCGATGATGCAGAACGCCGTCTCCAACCGGCTGCTCGACCTCTTCCAGCAGTCCTTTACGCTGGTCGCGCTGCTCGCCCTGCTGCTCTCGACCCATTTCCGGCTGGCGCTGATCTCGCTGATCGCCGCGCCGCTGCTGCTCTATCCGATCATCCGTTTCGGCAAGGGGATGCGGCGCACCAGCCACCGCAGCCAGGAGCGGATGGCCGATCTCGCCAGCCTGATGACCGAGGGGGTGCGCGGGCACCGGGTGGTCAAGGCGTTCGGCATGGAGGAGTTCGAGCTCAGCCGTTTCCGCGAGGCGACCCGGCGCCACCTGCGGGTGAACCTGTGGGCGCAGATGCTCGCCAACTCGGCGGGGCCGGTGATCGAGTCGCTCGCCGTCATCGGCGCCGCGGCGCTGCTGATGTACGCCGGCAAGGCGATCCGGGCGCACCAGTTCTCGACCCCCGAGCTGGTGCAGTTCCTGACCACGCTGTTCATGCTCTACGATCCCATCCGCAAGCTCAACAAGGTCAACCTGATCCTGCAGGAGGCGACGGCCGCCAGCCAGCGGGTGTCGCGGCTGATCGCGGTCCCCAACGACATCGCCGAGCGGCCGGGGGCGCGCGACGTCGACACCGTCCGCCAAGGGATCTCCTACGAGCGGGTCTCCTTCTCCTACGACGACCGGCCGGTGCTGCGCGACGTCTCGCTGGCGATCAAGGCGGGGGAGATCGTGGCCCTGGTCGGTCCCTCGGGCGCCGGCAAGACGACGATGGTCAATCTCCTGCCGCGCTTTTTCGATCCGACCTCCGGACGTCTGGCGATCGACGGCGTGGACACCCGCGACCTCAAGATCAAGGGGCTGCGGTCGCTGATCGGCATCGTCACCCAGGACACGGTGCTGTTCAACGACACGATCCGCAACAACATCGCCTATGGCCGCTTCGACCTGCCGCTCGAGCGGGTGCGCGAGGCGGCCGCCGCGGGCTACGCCGACGAGTTCATCATGCAGCTCCCGAAGGGGTACGACACGGTGATCGGGGAGTCGGGCGTCCGTCTCTCGGGCGGGCAGCGGCAGCGGCTGGCAATCGCCCGCGCGCTGCTGAAGAACGCGCCCATCCTGATCCTCGACGAGGCGACGTCCCACCTCGACAGCGAGTCCGAGGCGCTGGTCCAGAAGGCGCTCTACAACCTGATCCAGGGGAGGACGACACTGGTCATCGCCCACCGTCTCTCGACCGTGACCCGGGCGGACCGCATCGTGGTCATGGAAGCCGGCAAGATCATCGAGGAGGGCTCGCACGGCGAGTTGCTGGCCCTCGGCGGCTCCTACAAGCGGCTCTTCGACATCCAGTTCCGGGTGTGAGCCCTCGCCTCGTATCGCTGCTGGCGGCCGGCTTCATCCGCGGCCTGCGGGCCACCGTGCGCATCCGGCATCATGGCGACGAGCGGGTCCGGGAGTGGGAGCGGCGCGGCGACCATTTCATCCTCGCCTTCTGGCACCGGCACCTGCTGCTGATGCCCTACGCCTATCACGGCCAGCGGATCTCGGTGCTGGTCAGCCAGAGCAAGGACGGCGAGCTGATCGCGCGCACCGTCGCCCGTCTCGGGATCGACTCCAGCCGGGGCTCCAGCAGCCGAGGGGGCATCGCGGGAATGCGATCACTGCTCCGCAAGGCAGCCGATGGGTGGGACATCGCCTTCACGCCCGACGGCCCCCGAGGTCCCCTGCGCGAGGTCCAGCCCGGCGTGATCCTGGCCGCGGCATCGACCGGCCTGCCGATCCAGCCGGTGGCGATCGCGGCCTCCCGCGCCAAGCTGCTTCGTTCCTGGGACCGCTTCATGATCCCGCTGCCGTTCTCGACCGTCCACATCGTTTACGGCGAGCCCCTCAAGGTCGAGCGCCGGGGGGATCTGGAAGCGGCCGCGGCCGAGCTCAAGCGGCGGCTGGAGGCGGCGGAGGCGGCGGCGGAGGCGCTGGCGAAGAGTGGTGCGAGTGGCGTGGTACCATCCTCGACAGAGAAAGGAAAGACTCATGGAGGTTCTACTTCAAGTTCCGGATGACCTCGGCGAGAAGCTCCAGGCTCGCTCGGAGGATCTCCCGCGTCGAGCCCTGGAGTCTCTGGCCGCGGATTCCTACCGCGATGGGGTCCTCACCTCCGCTGAAGTCCAGCGGATGCTCGGCTTCAAAACCCGATGGGAGACGGATGCGTTCCTGAAGCGGGAGGGGGCCTATCTGCGTTACACAGAAGAGGATCTTCAGAGGGATATTGACACCCTTCGCGGGCTGTCCAACGGGTGAAGGTCGTCCTCGACACATCTCCGATCTGTTATCTGTTGCTGATTGGAGAGGTTGAGATCCTGCCGGCCCTTTACGACCGACTCTTCGTTCCCCCGGCTGTCGTCGCGGAGCTTGGAGATCCCGAGGCCCCTCAAACCCTTAGGGATTGGGTGGTGAGCCCTCCCGTATGGCTGGAAATCCACCCGATTCGCCCGAGATCTTCTGGGGATTTGAGCCTCCTTCAGGCAGGGGAGAGAGACGCGATCTTCCTCACCGAGGATCTTGGCGCGGATTTGATCGTCCTTGATGACCTTGAGGCGCGAGGAGCGGCTGTGGAGAGGGGGCTGAAGATAACGGGCCTCCTCGGGATTCTCGACCGGGCAGCGTCCGTGAAGCTCATCGATCTACCCAAAGCAGTGGAACGGCTCCGAGGAACGAGCTTTCATGTCGCTCCTTGGCTGCTGAAAGACTTGCTGAATCGGCATACCCGGTGAGGCTGGCGCTGAGCGGCGGGTGGTAGGATCGCGGCCCAATGAACCCGCTTGACCGCATCACGATCCATCCCGAAGTCTGTCTAGGACAGCCGACCGTCCGCGGGATGAGGATCACGGTAGCGTTTATCGTCAAGATGGTGAATAACGGCGACTCGGTCGCGGAGATCCTCGATTCCTATCCCATGCTCGAGGAAGAGGACATTCGGCAGGCTATCGATTACGCGAGGATCTATTAAATGCGAAGCATGACCGGCTACGGGGAAGCGTCGGGGGAGAACCCCCGGCATGGGATTACGGTGAGCCTGCGGGCGGTCAACCACCGCTTTCTGGACCTTCAGCTCCGGATCGGCGAGGAGCTGCGGGGGAGCGAGGCGGCACTGCGCGACACGATCGGGCGGGAGATCTCGCGCGGGCGGGTCGAGGCGCGGGTGGAGATGCGGTCGGTGGCGGAGCGGCGGGCGACCGTGCAGGTCAACATGGGGGTAATCCGTGAGGCGCACGTGGCGGTCCATCAGCTCGTGGACGCCGGGCTCATCGACCGGGGCCTTTCGGCCGGGGACCTGATGCGCCTTCCCGAGGCGTTCCGGGTGGAGCTCGGGAACGAGGAGTGGACGCCGGAGGACGAGGAGCTGCTGCTCGGGGTGGCTCGCGGGGCCGTGACGCAGCTCGTCGCCAGCCGCGAGAAGGAAGGGGGGAGCCTCGTCGCCGCCATGGAGGAGAAGCTCCGCGGGGTGGAGGAGGCCGTCCAGCGCCTCGACGCCCTGCGCGGCCCGGTGCGCGAGGAGATGGCGGCGACCCTCAAGCGCCGCCTCGCCGAGCTGCTCGGCAGCCAGCCCCTCGACGAGGCGCGGGTCGCTCAGGAGGTGGCCCTGCTCGTCGACCGTGGCGATGTCAGCGAGGAGATCGACCGCCTGCGCTCGCACGTCGAGCATTTCCGCGCCGTGATGCGCGAGAAGACCGCCGGCGGCAAGCGCCTCGACTTCCTGACCCAGGAGGTTTTTCGCGAGCTCAACACGCTCGGCGCCAAGTGCCGCAACGCCGAGATGACCCGCGCCGTGCTCGACGCCAAAGTTCTCTGCGAGCAGATCCGCGAGCAGGTGCAGAACGTGGAGTAAGTGGTACGATACCGCCCGTCGTACCCTCCTTCTGCACTTTTTGAGCGAATCTATGCCACTTGGCGAGCTGTTTATCCTTTCCGCACCCTCAGGAGCGGGCAAGACGACCCTCATCCAGAGTCTGGTGGCGGGGGGCTTCGCCGACCTCGGCGGGCTGGCCTTCTCGGTGAGCCACTCCACCCGCAAGCCACGCCAGGGGGAGATCGACGGCCGGGACTACCACTTCGTGGATCGTGCCGCGTTCGAAGCCATGGTCCAGGCCGACGCCTTCCTGGAATGGGCGAGGGTGCACGACAACTTCTACGGCACCTCCCGCGATGAGGTGTTCCCGCGCCTGGAGCGGGGGATCGACGTCCTGCTCGACATCGACGTCCAGGGGGCCGAGCAGGTGATGGCGCGCTGCCCGGAGGCGCACGGCATCTTCGTCCTGCCGCCGAGCTACCAGGACCTGGAGCGGCGGCTCCGCAGCCGAGGCCTCGACGACGACCAGACGATCGCCAAGCGCCTCGCCGTCTCTTTGACGGAAATCAAACGTTACGATCAGTATCAATATGTTATCATCAATGATGATGCCCGTCGGGCCAGCGAGGTGCTCGCAGCCATCATCCTGGAGAAGCGCCACCGGCGGGAGCGCATGAAGACCAGAGTCCAGGAGATCCTTCACGACTTCCAGGACCGGAGCATTCCCCTCCGATCGAATAAGATTGACTGAACCGGCGGCGATCCGGAACGCCGCCAAGGAGAACGTTTCCATGGATGAAAAAGGCCCGACGATGGACAGCAAGTTCCGTCGTGTTCTCGTGTCCGCCGGCCGCGCCGAGCAGCTCATGCGGGGCGCCCGCCCCAAGGTCGAGGCGGGGAAGCGCAAGCCCACCCGGGTGGCGCTGGAAGAGGTCGACCACCAATTGATCGAGTGGGGTTACGGCCCGGCGCCGCAGCCCGTCGAGGAGTCCGAGGCTCCGGCCGCCGAGGAGCAGCCGCAGCCCGCCGAGGTGCACTAGCTCTCAACCGGACATGAGCCGCTCCCTGCGAGTCCTGCTCGGCGTCAGCGGTGGCATCGCGGCCTACAAGTCGGCGGAGCTGGTGCGCCGGCTGCGCTCGCGCGGCCACGAGGTGCGCTGCGCCCTCACCCGGAGCGCGGTCTCGTTCGTGACCCCGCTGACGCTCGAGGTTCTCTCAGGGCGCCGCGTCTACCAGGAGGAATACCTCGCCGCCACCGGCTCGGGCGAGGAGGCGCACATCACGGCCGCGGCCTGGGCCGAGGTGCTGTGCGTGGCCCCGGCGACCACCCACATCCTCGCCCGGCTGGCCCTCGGGCTCGGCGACGACTTTCTGACCACGACCGCGCTCGCCTTCGCCGGCCCGGTGGTGGTCGCGCCCGCCATGCATTCCGTGATGTGGGAGGCCGAGCCGACCCGCCAGCACGTCGAGACGCTGAAGCGGCGCGGCGTCTGGTTCGCCGGGCCGGTCGAGGGGGCGCTCGCCTCGGGGGAGGTGGGCATGGGGCGGATGGCCGAGTCGGAGGAGATCGCGCGGGCGGTCGAGGCCGCCGCCGGAGCCGGGCCGCTCGCCGGGCGGACGGTGCTGGTCACCGCCGGCCCCACCCACGAGCCGGTCGATCCCGTCCGCTTCCTGGGCAACCGCTCGAGCGGCAAGATGGGCTTCGCGCTCGCCGCCGAGGCGGCGCGGCGGGGGGCGCGGACGATCCTGGTGGCGGGACCGGTCGCGCTGCCCACTCCGCCGGGCGTCAACCGCGTCGACGTCGTCACCGCGCGGGAGATGCAGGAGGCCGTCCGCGAGCACGCGCCGTCGGCCGGCCTGATCGTGATGGCGGCGGCGGTGGCCGACTTCCGGCCGAGCCGGCCGGCGGACCGCAAGATCAAGAAGGAGCAGGGTTTGCCGGCGATCGAGCTGGAGGAGAACCCGGACATCCTCGCCGGCCTGCGGGCCGTGGCGCCCGGCGCCGTCCTGGTCGGCTTCGCGGCCGAGACCCACGATCTCGAGCGCAACGCCCGCGCCAAGCTGGAGCGCAAGGGGGCGGATTTCCTGGTCGCCAACGACGTCTCCCGCTCGGACATCGCCTTCGGCAGCGGCGACAACGAGGTGACCGTCTATCGCCGGGAGGGGGAGCCGGTCTTCCTCGCGCGGCGGCCGAAGGGTGAGCTCGCGGCCTCGCTCTTCGACCTGTTCGCGGCTACACTTTCCAGCAGTGAGCACTTATCCGCGGCCAGCCCTCTCTGACCTCCTCGCCTATCTGGGCGAGATGGGGTACGGCGATCTCTACCTGAATCCTCCCTCCCGCGGCGCCACGCGGTCCGCACCCGTTCCAGTCTCCGCATCGGTGGCGCCCGCGGCACCGGTAGCGCCAGTCTCAGTGGCGCCGATCGCCGTCGACGGCGAGGCCGCGCCGCGGGTCGCCGAGCTGGCCGCTCTCGCCGGGGTGGCGGCGGGGTGCACCCGCTGCCGTCTCGCCGAGGGGAGGATCAAGGTCGTCTTCGGCTCGGGCAATCCCGACGCCGAGCTGATGTTCGTCGGCGAGGGGCCGGGCGCTGATGAGGACCGCCAGGGGCTCCCCTTCGTGGGCGCGGCCGGCGAGCTCCTGACCAAGATTATCCAGGCGATCGAGCGGACGCGTGAGGAGGTCTACATCGCCAACGTCGTGAAGTGCCGTCCTCCGGGCAACCGCGACCCCCAGCCGGACGAGGTCGCCGCTTGCCGGGGCTATCTCGACAAGCAGATCGCCCTCGTCCGTCCCAGGATCCTCGTCGCCCTCGGGCGGGTCGCGGCGCTGACCCTGCTCGGCAACGACGTCGGCAGCGACGCGCCGATCGGACGCATGCGCGGCCAGTGGTTCCAGGTCCAGGGGATCCCGACCATGGTCACCTACCATCCCGCCGCCCTGCTGAGGAACCCGGCCCTCAAG
The DNA here is from genome assembly GCA_035490435.1 of Thermoanaerobaculia bacterium. Classification (GTDB taxonomy): domain Bacteria; phylum Acidobacteriota; class Thermoanaerobaculia; order Multivoradales; family UBA5704; genus DATARR01. Next base: position 13,164 of record DATHEF010000078.1, on the reverse strand, counting down.
CGCCCGACCTGGGAAGATATGCAGCAAGTGCGCGATTTTCTACGCACTGGTGTTTCTGGAAGTCTTTGATTTCAGGACAGCTATAAGCTAGACAGCTCTTGAGAAAGAGTGTTAATTTTAGAATCGTCACCGACCCCTTTCGCGACCCATTCTGGCCTGGATGCTGACTCCGGAACCCACCGAGAACGCCGCCTCTTTCGAGGACTTCCTGAAGGCGGTGGAGCCGAGGCTCAAGCGTCTCCTGGCGGTCTACCGCATTCCGGGCGACGACGCCGAGGACGTGCTCCAGCAGGCCCTGCTCGCCCTGCTCTATCAGTGGGAGCGGGTGCGCGACCCCGAGAGCTGGCTGTTCGGCACGGTGCGGCGCCACTGCCTGATGTACTGGCGCACGCACCGGCGGCGGATCTACTCCGCCGTCGACTCGGCGATCCTGGAGTGGCTGTCGGAACCGATCGCCCCCTCGCAGGAGCGGACGGATCTCCTCTGCGATCTGGAGAGCCTGATCCAGCGCCTCCCCACCCGGTGCCGCTCGGTGCTCCGGCTGCGATTCCGGCTGGGCTACGAGCCTCCCGAGGTGGCGCGGCTGCTCGGCTATCGGGAGTCGAGCATCGGCAAGATCACCAACCGGTGCCTCGCCGCCCTGTCGCGCGAGATGCTGGCCTCCGGGCTGACGGACGAGCTCTCCGCGTCCCGGGGCGGCTCCCGCTGATCGGGAGGCCACCGGAGCCCGCCCGCGCCGGGTGGCTTCGGGTGCTGTGATTCTCGGGTGCTGTAATGAATCTCAGTCAACATGTCTGATCTCATCCATTTTCCACAGACCGACCGCCTGATCTCCAGGATCGAATCGCTGGACACTCCGCTCGTGCAGCTCTGGGGCTGGCCGGGGAGCGGCCGGACGGCCGTGCTGGAGGCGTTGCTCGCGAAGTATGGCCAGCGTGCCGTGGCCCTGCCGCTGGCGGCGGTGGCGAGCGCGGAGAGCCTGGCGGCGGCGCTCGAAGCGGCGCACGAGGTCGGCGTTCCCTGGCTGGTGGCCGGCGGCGGGCCGGCCGCCGAGCGGATCTCCGAGGCCGAGCGCTGGCTTCGCCCGGGGCAGAAGCTGGTCTTCGCGACCCAGCAGCGTCACGGTCCGGGCGCCCTCCTCCGCGGCATCGTGCCGCCTCAGGAACTGCTGCTGGACGAACGCGAGATCGCGGCGCTCTGGAACCTGCTGACCGGCGACGACCCCTCGCCGCAGGCGGTCCGCTCGCTGCTGGCGGCGACCGACGGCTGGTACCGGCCGCTGCGGTTGGCGATCGAGGCCACCGGCGGCACGGGCCTCGACGGCGGAGCCGAGGAGATCCTGGAGATCGCGTCCGTGCGTCTCTTCCTGCGCCACGAGGTGCTCGACGCCTTCCCGGCGGAGGAGTGCGAGCTCGTCCTCGACGCTCCGGACGCCCGGCCGGCCCTGGGCGGCTCCGGGGAGGACGCTTGGCGCATTCTCGACGATCGCGGCTTGTGGATCGAAGGGCCGGAGCGGGACTGTCTGCCGCGGCTGCTCGCCGCCGCGCTCGACCGGGAACGCCGCCGCCGCCGTCCGCCGCCGCGCCCGGCCGTCTCCGCGCGGGCGGCGGTGGAGGAGAGGGGCTCCGAAGCGCCGCCGCTGGTCTACGTCCTGGGTCTCCTGGGCAGTCCGATCGCCCGGCAGCGGGACGAGGAGGGGGAGCGCGATCTCGACTGGCGGCTCCGGCGCTCCTTCCAGGTGCTCGCCTTCCTCGCCTCCTCCCCCGGGCTCCAGGCGGGTCGCGAGGAGGTGATCGAGGCCGTCTGGCCCACGGAAGGGGAGCGCACGATCGAGCGCAACTTCCACCCCACGCTCAGCCATCTCCGCCGGGCCCTGGAGGGGGGGAATCGGGGGAAGGAGCGGCCGGCCCCCCTCTTGTTCCGCAACGGCGTCTACCGGCTGAACCCGGAGGTCGGCTGGGAGATCGACGCGCTCGAGTTCATCCGCCTGGCGGACGAGGGGAAGGAGCTGGCCGGCCGCGGCGATCTCGAGGCCGCCGCCGTCGCCTGGCAGCGGGCCTGGAAGCTCTACCGCGGCCCTTTCCTCCAGGGGTATTACGAAAGCTGGGTCACCGCCCGGCGGGACATCTACCAGCCCCGCTACCTCGAGCTGCTGCGCGATCTGGGCAATCTCTACGTACGTCTGGGGCGCAACGAGGAGGCGATGGACGCCTACCGCTCCTACCTGGTGGAGGACCCGTTCCAGGAGCGCATCCACGTCGAGGTCATGCGCCTCTACGCCGGGCAGGGGAGGCGCGACCTCGTGCGGCGCCAGTACGACCACCTCTGCCGGGTCCTCCTGGAAGATCTGGGGCAGGCCCCCACGGAGGAGACGGCGCGCGAGTATCACCTTTTGATGGGATGACTTGATGGGATGGCGGTTGATGGCCTACCGGCGATCTGGTACGGTCTCGCGTGCCCGAGCGTACCCCGTTCCCTGGACCTTTCCCGCTCCGCTTCCGTACAAGACCGCCGGCATGAGACTGCGAGCCCTGCGAGACGCCTGCCTTGGTGGCTTCCTCTATGGAGCCCTGCTCTATGGCGCCGTCCTTTCCCTCGTTCACGTCGTCCACAACCATCTCGGCTCGGCGCGCGACGCGCTGATCGCCTATGCCGCCTGTCTCCTGCTCTACGGCCTCTGGAGCGCGGCGTTCTTCGCGCTGGCGAGCCTGGCGGCGATCCCCTTCTCGCGGCCCGAGTCCCAGGGGCGGCGCGGCCTCCTGCTGGGCCTGTTCGCCTTCAACCTGTTCTTCTGGGAGGTCTTCTTCCTCTACGGGTTGACCTACGACCAGGCGCCCCTCCATCCCACCGCCGCGTGGGGCATGGCGGGGGTGCTCGTGATGCTCGCGATCCCCATCGCCCTGGGCGTGGCGCTCGGCTCCTGGGCGCTGTTCCGGCTCTTCGCGGCGCTCCGGCGCGGCGGCGCCCTGGGATGGGCGGCCGCGGGCCTCTTCGCGACCGGCTTCGCGGTCCATGCCGCGGCGCCGCTCTACGCGGGACGGGAGCCGGCCGCGAAGCCGGAGAAGAATCCGCCGCTACGGATCGAGGTCGCCGACACCGGCCTCAAGGTGATCGTCGTCGGCTTCGACGGGGCGGACTGGCGGGTGGCGCGGCCGATGATGGACAAGGGGCAGCTCCCCACCTTCTCGGCGATCGTCCACGACGGGGCGACCGGTCCGCTGGAGTCGATCCACGACTCCAACTCGGCCGTCATCTGGGCCTCGATCTACACCGGGATGCTCCCTGAGCGGCACGGCGTCCTCGACTTCTACCGGATCGCGCTGCCCGGCATGGCGTCCAAAGGGCTCTACCCGGTCCACCGCACCTACTTCAAGGAGCTGGCGGATCTCGTGGCGCCGCTCGGGCTGACCCGTCTGATCCCGGTCGACCGTTTCTCGCTGGCGGCTCCGCCGTACTGGGAGATCGCCGACCGGGCGGGGCTCTCGACCGGCGTCGTGGACGGCTACTTCTACTCCTTCCCGGCGCTGCGCCCCTCGCGGCCGGAGAGCTGGTTTCTCTCCTACGGGCTCGACGAGATGGCCGCGCGCCCCTCGCCGCAGGTCGCGCTGTTCGCCCAGCCGGTGTCGCTCTTCCGGGAGCTCCGGCCGCTGCTCGCCGGCGGCGACTTCAACTGGCAGTCGGCGGCCCTCCTGAAGCTGCTGGCCGAGCGCCCGCACCCGCGGCTGGTCAACTTCTACACCCACCAGCCGGACAGCGACCAGCACTGGTTCTGGAAGTGGTACGAGCCGAACCGCTTCTTCAACGTGAAGGCGAAGGACCTCCAGAAGAAGGGGGGCATCATCCCCGGGGTCTACCGCGATTTCGACGGCTTCCTGGCCCGCCTCCTCGCCGCGGCCGGGCCGGACACCATCGTGATCGTCGCCTCCGACCATGGCCACAGCCCGACGATCGTCCACGATCTCTACAGCCAGCACCGGCACGGCCCCCCGGGCATCCTGCTGATGCGGGGTGGCCCGGTGAGGCGCGGCCTGGCGCTCCAGGGGGCGAGCGTCTTCGACCTCTATCCCACCGTCCTCTATCTCCTGGGCCTGCCGGTGCCCCAGGATGCCGCCGGCAAGGTGATGGTCGACGCTCTCGACCCGGGCTTCGTCCGCCTGCACCCCGTGCGTACGGTGCCGACCTACACGGACCTCGGCCTTCCCGCCGGGCTGCCGGGAGCGAAGCGCGACGGCGCGATGAATCAGGAAGAGATCGATAAGCTGCGGGCTCTCGGGTATCTTTAGGATCCGGACCCGCGAAGGAGCAAGAGTTGAGCAGGCCTGCGAAGAGCGAAGTGCCGGTGGTGATCCTCTGCGGAGGGCAGGGGACGCGTCTGCGCGAGGAGACCGAGTACCGGCCGAAGCCGATGGTCGAGATCGGCCCGCAGCCGATCCTCTGGCACATCATGAAGATCTACGGCACCCACGGCCTGGACCGGTTCGTCCTCTGCCTCGGCTACAAGGGGTGGGAGATCAAGCAGTACTTCCTCCGCTACAAGGAGATGCACTGCGACTTCACGCTGGCGATGGACGGCAGCCGGCCGCCCGAGATCCACAACCAGGACGGCTACGAGAGCTGGCGGGTCACCTGCGCCGAGACCGGCGCCGACACCGCCACCGGCGCTCGTCTCCGGCGGGTGAAGCGTTACGTCGACGACGCGCCCACCTTCTGCCTGACCTACGGCGACGCGGTCGGCAACGTGGACATCGACAAGCTCCTCCAGTTCCACTGGAACCAGGGGCGGCTCGCCACTGTCACCGGCGTCCACCCGACCTCGCGCTACGGCGAGATGCGTGCCGACGGCCCCAAGGTGCTGGAGTTCGACGAGAAGCCCACCCTGGCCGAGGGGGTGGTGAGCGGCGGTTTCTTCGTCTTCCAGCGCGAGGTCTTTGACTACCTGGATGAGGATCCCAACCTCTTCCTGGAGCAGAAGCCGCTGCAGCGCCTCGCCCGCGACGGCCAGCTCTCCGTCTACCTCCACGAAGGGTTCTGGCACCCCATGGACACCTACCGCGACTACCTCCACCTGAACGATCTCTGGAAGCGCGGGGAGACGCCGTGGAAGATCTGGTGAGTCGCCTTAGCTGTCGCTTCTGCGGCGCTCCGCTCACGGAAATCTTCGTGGATCTCGGGTCCTCGCCGCTCGCCAACTCCTACCTGGAGCCGGAGGACCTCGGCCGCGCGGAGGCGTTCTATCCGCTTGCCGTCTATACCTGCGGCGAGTGCCTGCTGGTTCAGCTTCCCGAGGCGGAGCGGCCGGAGGCGATCTTCTCCGACTACGCTTACTTCTCCTCCTTTTCTGATAGCTGGCTGCGTCACGCCGAGGCCTATGCCGTAGCGATGATCGACCGCTTCGGCTTCGGCACCGGGCATCAGGTGATCGAGATCGCCAGCAACGACGGCTACCTGCTGCGCTGGTTCAAGGACCGTGGGGTGCCGGTGCTCGGCGTCGAGCCGGCCGGGAACGTCGCCCAGGCGGCTGTGGCGGCGGGTATCCCCACGGTGGTGAAGTTCTTCGGCGTGGCGACCGCCCGCGAGCTGGTTGCCGAGGGGAAGCGGGCCGACCTCCTGGTCGGCAACAACGTGCTCGCCCACGTGCCGGATCTGAACGACTTCGTGGCCGGGTTGGCGATCCTCCTCGCTCCCGCCGGGGTGCTCACGATGGAGTTCCCCCACCTCCTGCGGCTGATGGCCGAAGACCAGTTCGACACCATCTACCACGAGCACTACTCCTACTTCTCCTTCGCCACGGTGCGCAGGGTTTTCGCCGCGCACGGGCTCACCCTGTTCGACGTCGAGGAGCTGCCCACGCACGGCGGCTCGCTCCGCATCTATGCCCGTCACGAGGACGCCTCGAAGCTGGTGGGGGAGCGGGTGGCGGATCTCCTGGCCCGCGAGGAGGCCGCCGGCCTCGGTCGGCTGGAGACCTACCGTTCCTTCGGCGAGCGGGTCCGCCGGGTGAAATGGGGGCTGCTGCGCTTCCTGATCTCTTCCAAGGAAGAGGGGAAGTCGATCGCCGGCTACGGCGCTCCGGCCAAGGGGAACACGCTGCTCAACTACTGCGGCGTCCGCACCGACTTCCTCGACTACACGGTCGACCGCAGCCCGCACAAGCAGGGGCGCTTCCTGCCGGGCACGCGCATCCCCATCCACGGGCCGGACCGCCTGCGCGAGACGCGGCCGGACTACGTGCTGATCCTCCCCTGGAACCTCAAGGAGGAGATCGTCGAGCAGATGGCGGACGTCCGCTCCTGGGGCGGCCGCTTCGTGGTGGCGATCCCGGAGGTCAGGGTCCTCGAATGATCTTCCGCGAGACCCCGCTCGCCGGCGCCTGGGTTCTGGAGCCGGAACGTTTCGAGGACGAGCGGGGCTTCTTCGCGCGCACCTGGTGTCGCCGCGACTTCGAGGCGCGCGGGCTCGATCCCGGAATCGCCCAGTGCAGCGTCTCCTGGAACCACCGCCGGGGGACCCTGCGCGGACTCCACCTCCAGGCCGCCCCCCACGAGGAGGTCAAGCTGGTGCGGGTCACCCGCGGTGCGGTCTGGGACGTGATCGTGGACCTGCGGCCGGAGTCCCCCACCTTCAAGCGCCACTTCGGGATCATCCTCTCGGCGGAGAACCGGCATGAGCTGTACATCCCGAAGGGGATGGCGCACGGGTTCCAGACGCTGGAGGATGGGACGGAGGTCTTCTACCAGATCTCCGAGTTCTACGCCCCCGACTCCGCCCGGGGCTGCCGCTGGGACGATCCCGCCTTCGCGATCCCCTGGCCCGAGCCGGTGACGGTGATGTCGGAGAAGGATCGAACCCTGCCGCTGTTCGAGGGGACGACATGATCGACCTCATCCGGGAGGCGTACCCGATCTGCCGCAGCATTACCGGCGACGGCGTCCGCCGCACGCTGGCGCTGATCCGCGAGCGCATCCCCCTGGAGATCCGCGAGGTCCCCACCGGCACGCCCGTGTTCGACTGGACGGTGCCGCGGGAGTGGAACGTCCGCGACGCCTGGATCAAGGACCCCTCCGGCCGCAAGGTGGTCGATTTCCAGGAGTGCAACCTCCACGTCCTCAACTACAGCGTGCCCGTCCACGAAAAGCTGCCGCTGGCGGAGCTGAAAGAGCGCCTGTTCACCCTGCCGGACAAGCCGGACCTGATCCCTTACCGCACGTCCTACTACAAGGAGACCTGGGGGTTTTGCCTGCGGCACCGCACCCTGGAGGAGCTGCCGGAGGGGGAGTACGAGGTCTTCGTCGATTCGACCCTGGCGGACGGCGCGCTCACCTACGGCGAATGCCTCCTGCCGGGGGATTCCGAGCGGGAGGTGCTGCTCTCGACCCACGTCTGCCATCCGTCGCTGTGCAACGATAACCTGTCGGGGATCGCGGTGATGACCGAGCTCGCCCGCGAGCTCCAGGCCCGCCCGCGGCGGCGTTACTCCTACCGGTTCCTCTTCATTCCGGGGACGATCGGCTCGATCACCTGGCTGGCCCTCAACGAGGTGAAGGTCGATCACGGACTGGTGGCCGCAAATCTCGGCGATCCGGGGAAGTTCCACTACAAGAAGAGCCGCAGGGGGAATGCTGAGATCGACCGCGCCGTGCTCGCGGTTCTTCGAGCCTCGGGCGAAGATTTTGGCTTAGAGGACTTCGTCCCCTTTGGCTACGACGAACGGCAGTATTGCTCCCCGGGCTTCAATCTGGCCGTGGGTTCGCTGACCCGGACGCCGTACGGCCGGTATCCCGAGTACCACACCTCGGCGGACAACCTGGATTTCGTGAGGCCCGAGGCGCTGGAGGGGTCGCTCCGCACCTACCTCGCGGTGGTCGACGTGCTCGAAGGGAACCGGCGCTACCTGAACCTCAATCCCAACGGCGAGCCGCAACTCGGACGGCGAGGTCTCTACCGGACGATCGGCGGCGACGAGTCCGGCCGCGCCCGCGAGTTGGCCCTGCTCTGGGTGCTGAACCTCTCCGATGGGGAGAACGACCTGCTCGACATCGCGGAGCGGTCCGGCATGAGCTTCGCGGCGATCCGGACGGCGGCGGACGCGCTGCTGGAAGTGGGACTGCTGCGCGAAATCGAGGAGAACGCATGAACAAGCTCCGGGGGCTGGTGGCGCTGATCACGGGCGCGAGTAGCGGGATCGGCGAGGCGATCGCGATCCAACTGGCCCGCGAGGGTGCCAAGCTGATGCTCGCGGGACGAAATACCGAGAAGCTCGATCTCGTGGCGGACCGGGCTCGCGACCTCACGCCGGGTGTCGAGACCTTCGCGGGCGACCTCGCCGAGGACGATCAGGTGCGCGCCCTGGCGGACCGCACGGTCAAGGCCTACGGCGGGGTGGATTTGCTGATCCACAGTATCGGCCTCTTCCTCGGCGGCCCGTTCGCGACCTCGCCGGTGGAGGACCTCGATCGCCAGTACCGGATCAACGTCCATGCCCCGTACCTCCTGACCCAGGCGCTGCTGCCGTCGCTCGTCGCCCGTCAGGGGCAGGTCGTCTTCGTGAATTCCAGCTCCGGGTTCCACCCCGCCCGCGCCGGCTGGGTCGCCTACTCGGCCTCCAAGCACGCCCTCCGCGCCGTGGCCGACGGCCTGCGCGACGAGGTCAACAAGCAGGGGGTCCGGGTGATCACCGTCTTCCCCGGCCGCACCGCCACCCCGATGCAGGAGGAGGTGCATCGCTACGAGGGGAAGCCCTACGAACCCGAGCGCTTCCTCCAGCCTCGCGATGTGGCCGCCGCCACGCTCAACGCCCTCGCCCTGCCGCGCACGGCCGAGGTCACCGACCTGCATATCCGGCCGATGCAGGGGGCGCGGTAGGCTCCAAACAAACAATTCTTCCTCTCGCACGTACTATGGGACGATCGATCGGGGTCCCATCGACATGAAACAGGTTCAACAGGCCGCCGAGGCGGTCCTTCAACAGCTCGAAACCGTCATCTACGGCAAGCGGCCGGTCCTCGAGCTGGTCCTCACCTGCCTGCTCGCGGAGGGGCACCTCCTGCTGGAGGACGTCCCCGGCACCGCCAAGACGCTGCTCGCCAAGACCCTCGCCCGCACGCTCGGCGGCGGCTTCCGGCGGCTCCAGTGCACGCCCGACCTGCTGCCGGGGGACGTCACCGGATCGAGCGTCTTCAATCAGAAGACCGGCGACTTCGAGTTTCACCCCGGGCCGGTCTTCACCCAGATCCTGCTGGCCGACGAGATCAACCGCGCCACCCCGCGCGCCCAGGCCTCGCTCCTCGAATGCATGGCCGAGCGGCAGGTGAGCGTCGACAACCGGACCTACCCGCTGAAGCGGCCGTTCTTCGTCATCGCCACCCAGAATCCGATCGAGCACGAGGGGACCTTCCCGCTGCCCGAGGCGCAGCTCGACCGCTTCCTGATGCGCCTGTCAATCGGCTATCCCAGCCTGCAGGCCGAGGAGCAGATGCTGGTGCGCAACGAGCGGAGCGATCCGCTGGAGGGAGTCGTGCCGGTGATGAGCTTGGAGGCGCTGGCGAGGCTCCAGGATCAGGTCCGCGAGGTGCACGTCCACCCCGAGGTGCGGCGCTACATCGTGTCGGTGATCTCGGCGACCCGCAACGCCCGCGAGCTGGTGCTGGGCGCCGGTCCCCGCGCCACCCAGGGGCTCTATCGGGCCTGTCAGGCCAAGGCGGCACTCGCCGGCCGGAGCTTCGTGCTGCCCGACGACGTCAAGCGCCTCTATCCGGCGATGCTCTATCACCGGGTGATCCTCGGCACCGAGGGGCGGCTCTCCAAGCGCAGCGCGCAGCAGGTGGTGGACCAGGCGGTCGGTCTGGTGCCGGCCCCCCTCGTCGATGCCGGCCCCGCCGCCACCGGCCGCCCCGTGGCCGGATGATCCCCGCCGTCGCCGGCCGCGAGGTCCGGGATCTTCGCCGCCGCCAGGCTCTCTTCTGGATATCGGGGGTGGGCCTGCTCGCCGTGCTGGTCTCCCTGTTCTCCGCCGGCTTCTTCCTCTATGCCGCCGTGGTGACCGCCGCCGTGCTCGGCCTCGCCGCGCTGCTGCCCGCCGCGAGTCTGATGGGGCTCGAAGTGCGGAGGAGCCTCGCGGCGACCGAGATCGAGCTTGGGGGAACGGTCGAATCGCGGCTGGTGCTCCACAACCGCAAGAGCCTGCCGGCCCCCTGGTTGTTCTGGAGGGAGGCGGTCGATCCCGGTCTCGACGTCGAGGGGGTGAGCTGCGGTTTCCGGACCCTGGCGAGCGAGCAGACGATGCACGTGGCCTGCACCCTCCACAGCACCCGCCGGGGATTGTTCCGGGTGGGACCGGCGGTGATCGAGGCGAGCGACCCGTTCGGGCTGGTGAAGCGGTTCAAGGTGGACCCGGAGGTGCGCTTCGTCACCGTGATGCCGCGCACCGTGCCCCTCGGCCAGGGGTGGCCGCTCGGCCACCGGCCGGTCCATGAGATCCCCCGCCGATGGAGCGCGCTGGAGGACCCCGCGCGCTTTCTCGGCGTGCGCGACTACCGCCCGGGGGACGCCCTGCGGCGCATCCACTGGCGCGCCACCGCCCGGACGGGGATCCTGCAAGTGAAGCTCTTCGAGCCGACGGTGCTCGAAGGGGTCCTCCTCGCCGTGGAGATGGGACGGTCCGCCTACCCCCGCGCCTCGGCGGAGACGGGGACCGATCCCGGGGTCGAGCTCGCCGTGACCGCCGCGGCCTCGATCGCCGAGCTCGTCCTCGCCGGCGGCCAATCCGTGGGGATGATCTCGAACGGCGGCGACGCGGCCGAGCGCTTTCCAACCGACTGGACCGGCGGCAGTTTCCGGCGCTACGAGGACGCCCTGGAGGATGCCGGCGCCCGCCGCCTGATCCCCGCCTACCGGCCGCTGGAGGTGGAGCCCGGCCGCGGCGACTGGCAGCGCGACCGCCTCCGCGCCGCCCTGGCGCGGCTGACCCTGGCTCCCGGCCTCACCCTGCCCGAGCTGCTGGTCTCCGAAGGGCCCCGCCTGCCGCGCTCGATGGTGCTGCTGGTGATCACGCCCGATCTCGGACCCGCCCTGGGTGGCGCCCTCGGCGGGCTCAAGCGCTCGGGATTCGACGTCGGCGTGGTCTGGATTCAGACCGGCGGCCCTGGGACGGTCGCCACCAGCCTGCTCGAAGGGGTGCCGGTCTACCCGGTGCGGGAGGAAGCGGACCTCGAACGGATGGGGGCGCAAAGCCTGTGATCACCGCCGGCGAGCCGCTCGACGACGACCTGTTCACCTTCCTCCTGCATCACGTCGTGGTGCCGGCGGCGGTCATCGCCATGGTCGCTTCGCTGCTCTCCTACCTGGTGGATGTCCGCTCGGCCTTCCTGGGCGGCGGGCCGCAGCTCAAGTGGATCGGCTTCTGCTTCGCCGCCGCGACCGTGCTGATCGAGCGCTACGCCCATACGCAGGGAGATCGCGAGCTCCAGGGGTGCTACACGATCGCGCTGAGCGTGGCCACGGTGCTCGTGATGATGATCGAGCCCTGGGAGACCCGGCCCGTGGGGCTCGGCGAGAGGGTGGCCAACCTGCTGATCATCGCCGCCGTCTGGCGTCTGGCCACGGGGGTGACCCGGGGGTTGAGCCCCGAGGAGGGGCGGCCTGCTGTGCAGACGTCGCGCCTCTTTGGCCTGGACCGCCTCCGCGCCGAGGCCTGGCAGCGCAAGCAGGCGGAGCAGACGGGAGCCCAGCCGCCGGTGGAGAAGAAGAAGCCGGCCATCCCGGCCAATCCGGCGATGTCGGTGGCGCGCTTGGCCGCTTTTGCCCTCCTCCTCTTCGCCGTCGGCGAGCCGGTCCTGCTGGGGGCCACGCCGCAGACGGGCATCCGGGCGCTGGCGGCGGTGGTCGTCTTTCTTTTCGCCACCGGCGTCGTGCTCGCCGCCGGCTCGGGTCTGGATGCCCTCCGTCGCGCCGAGTGGGCGGGAGGCCTGGTCTCGCCGGGCTTGGTCCCCGGCCGTGTAGCGCTCGCGGGGGCGCTCCTCGTCGTGGTGCTGGCCGCCGCCCTGGCCGTGCCCGGCCTCCAGTTCCAGGGCTCCGGCCGGTTCCGGCCGCCGATGGCCCACGGCGAGGGCGCGGAGGCGGACCGCGGCTATCAGCAGGCGGATCAGGCGGGCAAGATCTCGCTGCAACGTCCTCCCGACGAGCAGGCCCCGCGGGGACCGGAGTCCCGTCAGGGAGAGCCCCAGGGGGACTCCAACTCCCAGAGCCTTCAGGCGGCGATACCGGGGCCGGCCGCCGGCCTGATCCGGCTGCTGACCGCCGCCGGGAAATGGCTGATCATCCCGCTCGTCCTGGTTCTCGCCTTCGCCGCTCTCTGGGCCCTCTCCCGGCTCTGGCCGAACCTCGCCGGCTGGCGGGGGAGGATGGCGGAGCGCTGGCGGGGCCTCCTGAACCGCCTGGCCGCCCTCCTAGGCCGCCTTCGCCGGTCCGCGCGCCCGGCCAGCCGGACCGTCGATCCGCTCGCCAACCTGGAGGTCCTCGCCGGCCTGCCGTCCCGCGACGCGGTTCTCGCGGCCTATCACCGCTTCCTGGACCTGCTCGAGAGCCGCGGCTATCCGCGGCCGGTGAAGTCCACCCCCTACGAGGTGCTCAACGCCCTGCCGTTCGATTTCCGGTCTCTCGCCGATCCGGCGCGCAGCCTGACCGAGCTCTACGTGCGGGCCGCCTACTCCGGCGAGCCGGTCGAGCCCGGCGCCCGCGAGCAGGCGATCTTCATCCTGAAGGGGATGCGGAGAGTGCTGGAAAATCTTGCAGTCTAGGTTTAAATTAGTACTTATCCAAATTTTGAGATTTCAACCCATTCCCGTGCCAAATGGCCCGGGTCCCTCGACCCAGCCACCGGGCTGGGTTGTGGAAGCCGGCATCACCCATCCGCGCCTTAGCGTGGCTTAATACCCAGGGCCCCGGCCGTTCAGAAATTCAATCTAGGTAATGCTCCAGACTGATGGAGAACGGTCCGTGGGCTCTTTTGATGCTGAGCGTCCCTAGCCCAACTTCCACGGCCTACCCCAGTCTCCCCAGGGAAACATTGGGGTGAGGCCCAATTTTCGTCACTGTCCTGGGTCGCCCCCGCCCTGGATGGGTAGCCAGGTCTTTATCGGAGCCATGACCTCCTCTGGAATCCCCAGG
>DATHEF010000077.1:0-24966 GCA_035490435.1 Thermoanaerobaculia bacterium | reverse complement strand
GAATCTGTGTTGCGGCCTGAAGTTGCGTAGCGAACCCGTGACCTGAAGAACCGTATGCGGTAGTCCCGCACGTACGGGTCTGTGGGGGACCAGGGTGGGTAACCACCCTGGTCTACCCGGCAGGTCCTATACGACACCCTGCGAAGGCCACGGGGACCGCGGAACGTCTCCGCCGGAGGGCAGGGCGTCGCCGGTGGCAATGCTTGACCGGGGCAGAAGGAGGCCCCCAGCTGCTGAAGAGAGCCCTACCTCCCGATCGGCCGTTGGTGGCTTCCTACGCGGGAAGCGGCAGATGGAGCGGCAAGCTGGACGGCAAACGACTGGCACCTCGCTCCCGCTCCTGCGGCTACTGGGCGAACCGACAATTCCCCGGACGGGACTTACACCCGCTGGCCTTCGAGCTCCAGGAGGTCTCTCCCTCAACTGAGCTCAGCTCACTTCAGATTTCCTTCCGTGCCGTAAGGCCAGCCGGCTCAGCGGCCTCACGAGGCTCAGGCCGGATGACTTTTGCTCAATCTTCGCAGGTCCGCGTGGCACCTATTTTCCCCATTCCGGCGCCACCGACGGCGCAGCATCTATTTCGGCTCACGTCAGTATGCGACTCCGAATTTGGTTGGGCAGGAGGCGGCGTAAACGCTTGAAACAGAGATACTGACAAAAAGCAATTCTCAGCCGGGCGGAAGATAGGTGCGAGAGTTCATCTTCGGGAGCAAGATAGCCGAAAGGCATACTGACTGCTTGGTAGGACGAGACAAAAGTCGACAGTCCTCGCGAATCGACGCGGACACCAGCAAGCGACATGAACAACGCAACTTGCACTGCCGCCGGGATGTCGTGTGCGCCCATCCACCGATAAAGAGCGAGTTCTAATGCCTGGAACATGTACCGTTTATCTCGCGGCGGAACAGCGTCACCCATGCACGCCAACGATATCAAACAAGCCTCATCCAGCGAGAGAGCCGACATGGCACGCGGGTAAACTGAGCTTAGGAGTGTCGAAAAGCGCTGCTGGTGCGTGTGCAAAGCATCTTGGCCTTGTGCTGCAACAGCCAAGGTGAGTCCGATCCGCGCTAACCTCAGGTTACTCCACAGCGTTGCTACCGGTACATCAATGAAGTCAAGTGCCGTTGGGTCTAGAGCAACACCTCTTCCGACTAGGACCGACCGCAGAAGAAACCAGTCCGCTGCCCTAGTTACTGTCACCGGGTCCAGTAGGCAACTTGCGGGTGAGATTGCCATATCTCCCCGCAACATACCGTGATAGCATCTTTGCAAGTGGCTGCAACTGCGCGCACTCACGAAGCTACTATCGTGAATTGCTCCGGGCTGAGCCTCGCTCAGGCTCTCTTTCAGTTCAAGCTTGGCTGGCGCCACATAAGTGGCGACCATGGCATTCCATGCCGATACGGCCTCTCGGCACACTAGCGTTGTATGATAGTTAAGGAAGAAAGACCAGTATTTCGCGGGAACGCCTTCCTCACGCATTTTTTCGGACAAGTCCACAGGGCCTTCCCACCAGCCCTCCAACTTCTGCGCCTGGCTTATGGCGTCGAGTTCCAATTGAACAGGTTCTATGTCTGCGTGCAGGTAGCGTCGAGCGAGTAGGAACTCACCCCGTAAATCAAGGTTGTCCGCCTTTCCGGGATGGGTCCTTAAGTAGTCCAAAATCTTGTCGACCACGGCAACTTCGGCCAAGCCCATCCGGATAGGCCACCTGCGAACTCCAAAATCCGTCACGTAAAACACGGTATGTGTTATAGCATAGTCATCATCTGGACATATCGTGGCGGGAGTGGCACCGCCTCGAAGGCATCCCTGTCGCGCGGCATCGTGCATTCCGTCCAGGAATCCCCGAGTTCCGGTTATCTTCCAAGCCACATACCTAGTATCCAGTTCCCTGAATGGGATACGCTCCTTGGTGTAGACCATCGCGGCGCGAGCCAGCCGCTTTATGTCAACTAAGTGGGCGGAGCGTAGCTCCAGTCGGTGTTCGCATGCGAACAAGAGCGGTAGAAAGAGATTCGCATGCTTAAGATTATGTCTCGCCCAACTGAGCAGCGCACCGTTTGCCCATACGCATCGGAGGCAGGAATCTGACGACCGCACGACATCCGGGGCGTACGCGTTTGGTTTGATTGAAACAAAAAAGGCGATCTCACAGATCGCCTTTAGGTATCGTAGCGAGTCTGGTTTTTCTAGGATCGCGGGATGGAGATAGTCGGAGATCCCAGTTGCCAACCATCTATCAGACTCTTGGACCCGAGCAGTTGGAGCTCGATATAGCATCGACAATTATTGCCTTAGCGACCAGGCTGCCTGATCAGTATCTCTGGCTCCGAAAAGTTAGCACTCACCACAAGCACATATCGATCCCATGCTGCGACGTAACCAGCGACTTCTTCGATGCCTCCAAACTTCTTGATGATGTCTGGAAGCGTGGCCCGCTGGTCGATCAGACTACTGTCCAGGGCGATCTCAACGATCTTGTTCACCGCAACTTTCCTCGCGGAGCGCTCGTCCATAAATACCTCCTTAGGTGAGAGCGTTACCGAACCTCGCTTAAGCTGCGCACTGAGCAACAGCCCAAAGCAGTATAGCACCAATAGCTTACGCTAGCATTATATGTTGATATACGCAATTGCTAATTCCGAATGCCGGGGCTGGCTCCGGAGTATGAAGAGTGGGGGGGCGGCGGGCTCTCCTCCTCGTGGAGCAGCTTCCCAGAAGGTCGTTAAATTAAAGCGTGCCGAGCCAAATAGGTGCCAGCCGACCCGACGAAGGTACGGACACCGCGGGACGGGCCTTGATCGATATCGACGGCAGCGGCCGGCCGGCGGACGAAACAGCCCTGGCGGCCCTCTCGATCACCACGGACGAGCCCCGCCAATTAGATGCCAGCCGACCCGACGAAGAGTGAACAAGGAGTCACCGAACCGAGCCTCTTTGCATCCTGGCCTCGACGTTGAAAAGCACCCCGGAGCCTCTCGAAGAGGCCATCCGCCTCTCTGCAGAGGCCAAGAAGTCGCCGAGTCGTCGCTTTTGGGAGGGTAGAGTCGGCGGCGGGCGCGGTGGCTTTAGGCTGAGGGATTAGCTGTTGCCGGCGGCTTTCGCCTTGGTGCCGGTGCCTCAGACTCGGCCGTATCTCCGTTTCCCACCGCCGCTCATCGAACCGGACTTGCGGATTTCCCGCATCCGGCTCTCGGACGGGCTTCACAGCCAAGCATGCACGGAGACGCGACAACCTGGTCCTTCGCGGCGAAGACCTTGCGTTCCCATTTGGCACGGTCGTAAAGCTTCTTCCGGAAGTGCTCGACAAGTTGGGTTCTAGCCTTTCGGCAATGCCCAGTCTCCGCCTCCTTCCAAAGCATGCCCGAACCAGGGCTCCGTCCCTCCACCGGCGTTAACCGGCTTCTTCGGTACCATGTGTCACCGATCGTCCTAAATTCCCCCCCGTGGATCACCTAAAAATCCCCCCCTCCTCCCAACCGTGAGAGCGAGGTGTGGGATGGACAGCAGCGTGGGAAGCGAGATGCTAGCCGTGGTGCCTGAAGGCGCCCCGCCAAAAAGGTGCCGCCAAAAAGGTGCCAGCCAACCCGACGAAGAGTGAACAAGGAGTCACTGAACCGAGCCTCTTTGCACCCTGGCCTCGACGTTGAAAAGCACCCCGGAGCCTCTCGAAGAGGCGATCCGCCTCTCCGCAGAGGCAAAGAAGCCGCCGAGTTGTCGCTTTTGGGAGGTTGCCCTCGACAGATATTGCCCTCGGGACACACTTGCCCCGGCCTCTTCGAGAAGCTAGCTCCAAAGTCTGTGGTCCGCGCAACCCGGAGAGAAGCTATCCTCCCACGAAGGGCAGCGCCGGAGGGAAGCTGCCGAGCGGAAAAGCCGCGTTGCGGTCTCCCGCTCGCAGCTTTTCCGAGGCGTCCCGGAAGGCCGCGACGAACCAGGCGTAGGCTTCCCAGAGTTCGTGGCGCACCTTGGAGCTCCAGGCGTGGAACAGCGGGGCGGGTGATTTCTTCGGGCGCTTCGGACGATCATGGGGATGTTGACCCCGGATGGCCGCGGCCCCCAACGGCTGGCTTCCCGTTCTGGACCTCCGGACGGCGGCCTCTTCTTCGATCTCATCGATCAGGTTGAGGGTTCGCCCTTTCCAAGCTTCCGCCGGGAGGTCCTTCCAACAGGGCAGCGGTGAAAGGTGCAGTGTCTCGGTCGTCGCATACTTGAGACGGTCGAAGTCCTCTCCCCGCCGCCGTGCGGCGTACTCCTGGGTCCGGTCGAACCAGGTGCCCGTAAGGGCTTCTCCTGCGACCAGGACGCGGGCGGCGTGCACTCCCGGCCAGTCCTGAGGACGTGCGACGAGGTCCTCTTTACAGCCGTTCGCGAGGACGTACTTCAGCCTCGCGATCTGCGCTCCTTCCTCCCCACTGACGATGATCGCCTGGTATCGCCGCGACCAGATCTTGTCCTCCCAGCCGTAGAGCCGGCCGACCTCCCGGGCGAGGTTGGAATTGAGATACGCCATGAAGCGGGCGAGCTGGCGGACATTGTCGACATCGAGCAAAAGGTGAAAGTGATTGGAGAGGAAGGAGAAAGCACAGCAGCGAACTTCGTAAAGCCGCTGAGCGCGTCCGAGGACGCCGACGACGATGTCGTTGAGCTCCGGACTGGGCCGGAGAAGGAAACGGCTGTGGATGGTTCGGCAGGTGACCTCGACCAGGGCCCCGCCTTCGGGGATGTAACGGAGTCTTCGTCCCATGCACAGATAAGACGTAAAATCGCCCCCGAATCTTCTTCGCCCTAGAACGGCTTGAGTTTGCGAGGGGGGTTTTGGGCTGCTTTCGCGGTTCGTGAAGTACAGCCAGCCGGACGAGAGGTGATCGCGCCAGCCTTTCCGTGAGGAGGCTGACTGGCTCGTCATGGGTATTTTTCCTGGCTCGCCGCCCGCGAATCGCCTGGCACCTCTCGAGCGGGGGCACTTTTCCCCTACTTCCCCCCTTCCCCCACTTCTCCTGACGGTCTGGATCTGGATCGAGCAAAGCTGTCTCGCTATTTCTTCAGCAAGCACCCTAGAGAGTAGACAGAAACGAGCCGGACCGGACTGGATTCCGTGGCTCAAAGGAGGTCCAATGCGTAAAAAGATGTCTAGGCTGGCATGGGCGCTGCTGATCCTCGCCGGAGGACTCACGAGCACCCTCACTCCGAAGAACGTTGACGCCCTGACCTGCCGCCAGCTCCTTGAGCAATGTTCAGCGGCATGCGATCCCCAAGATCAGTTCTGCGGCCAAGATTGCCAGTGCCAATTTCTCAATTGCAAGGGCTATCAGTGCAACTGACCTGCTTTCCTGAAAACGGCTGATCACTCCGAGGGGGAGGTCCCATGGGATCTCCCCCCAAGAGTGCTCGCCAAATAGATGCCGATTCTGCGGCAAGCCCTTTGAAAGGTCATGGATCACTCGCCTGGCACAGGGCCAGACGTAGATCCTCAAGAAGCACCGGCTTGCTCAGGAAGTCATCCATTCCGGCGGACAGACAGGTCTCGCGGTCCTCCTGCAGGGCGCTGGCGGTCACCGCGATGATCCGCGGGCGCTCTTCGGCCGGCCATTCGTCCCGGATGTGCCGCGCCGCCTCGACCCCGTCCATTCCGGGCATCTGGACGTCCATGAGAATGACGTCGTAACGCTGCCGGCGGAGCGCGGCCAGAGTCTCCTCCCCGTCGGCGGCCACGTCCGCCGCATAGCCCAGCCGTTCCAGCAGGAGAAGCGCCACCTTCTGGTTGATCACGTTGTCCTCGGCGACAAGGATGCGTAGCGGCGAGAGCCCGGCTCCCTCGATCTTGCCCGCGCCTTCACTCTCGCGCGGGACTTGCGGCAAATTGGCGCCGACCCGGCAGCGGATCGTGAACCAGAATGTGGAGCCCTTCTCCGGCTCGCTCTCCACCCAGATCCGTCCCCCCAGCCCCTGGGCGAGCCGGTGGCAGATCGCGAGGCCCAGTCCGGTTCCGCCATACAGCCGGCTGGTCGAGGAGTCCGCTTGGCTGAATGGGCGGAACAGGCGGTCCATACAGTCCGCGGCGATGCCGATGCCGGTGTCGCGCACGGCGAAACGGAGCTCCATCGGTTCGTCCTCCACCAAAGCGTCCTCCACCAAAGCGTCCCGCGAGCCTTCCGGCGGCGGCGGGGAACAAGCCTCGACCAGGACGATGACCCCTCCCGAGGAGGTGAACTTGACCGCGTTGTCCAGGAGGTTGACCAGGATCTGGCGCAGCCGCGTGGCGTCGCTCTCGATCAGGGGCGGCACCGCGGGATCGACCAGGCAGCCGATCTGCAGCCCCTTGCGCGCCGCCTGGACGGCGAGCAGGTCGACCGCCTCCTCCACGCATTGGCGGAGAGCGAACGGGGCCGCCTCCATGACCAGCTTCCCGGCCTCGATCTTCGAGAAGTCCAGGATGCCGTTCAACAGGGCGAGCAGCGACTCGCCGCTGCTGCGGATCGTCCCCAGGTATTCGTGCTGCTGGGGGGTGAGCGGGGAGTAGGCGAGAATGCTGGTCATGCCGATGACCGCGTTCATCGGCGTGCGGATCTCGTGGCTCATGTTGGCCAGGAACTGGCTCTTGAACCGGTTGGCGCGGTCCGCCTCCTCCTTGGCCACGCGTGCCTCCTTCTCCGACCACTCGAGCTCTTTGACCGTCTCGGCGAGGCGCCGGGCTCTCTCCCAGGATTCGGCTTCGGAGCGGGCGAGGCTCTCGGTGCGCTCCTGGACGAGGTCCTCCAATTGCCGGGCGCGCCGCTTCAAGGCGACGATCCGCCAGCGCACCCCCCCTCCGATCAGGAGACCGGCGGCGGCGACATAGAGCAGATAGGCCCAGCCGGTCCGCCAGGGCGAAACGGGGATCACGAAGGGGACCTCGACCGGCCCGGAGACGACTCCCGCGGCGTCGCGCCCCCAGACGCGAAACCGGTAGGAGCCCGCGGCCAGATTCGAGAACCGCTGCACGGGATCGGAAATCCAGCCCGAGGGCCTGTCCTGCCATCCCACGAGTTGGACCCGGTAGCGGGTGTCCGGCTCGCGGAAGTAGCTGAGCAGCGCATATTCGAAGACCACTTCGACCGGCTTCTCGCCGAGACGCAACGGTGCGCCGGCCGGCGCCAGCTCCCGGCCGTCCACGGTGATGCGCTCCAGGTGCAGCGGGCTGGGACCGAGCCTCGGCTCCGGCACGGATGGATCGAGCCACGACACGGCGGTGCTCGTCCCTACCCAGAGCCGGCCGGTGCGGTCGACCAGGGAAGCCGACTGATTGCACTCGCCGAACGACAGGCCGTCCCGGACCGTGAACGAATAGACGTCGTACCCGTCCGGATCGCCCCGCCGGGGTGTCAGGCGCGCGATCCCCCGGGCGCTGGCGAGATAGATCCGTCCGCGCGCGTCGTCGACGATCTGATAGATGACGTTGCTGGGCAGGCGGGCCGGGCTGCTCTTCTCATCGAGCACCAGCCAGCGGGAGTTTCCGGCGGAGAGATCGCCGGAGAGATTGAGACGGACCGCTCCACCGTTGGTGCCGATCCAGAGAAACCGCTGTCCTCCGGACCGGACCTCGCGAAGGGCGTTGATCCAATTGTGTCGCAACGGCGAGGTCCGGGTGCTGTAGATCGTCTTCCGACCGGCGCCGATCGTCTTCTGGCCGAGGCCCCAACGCACCAGCCCGCCATCCCAGGTGCCGACCCAGAGAACGGGCCCCTCAGCCTCCTGGGTCTCCAGGAGGGTGTAGATCCGGTAGTCCGGCAGCTCGGAATTCTTGGGAGTGAAGACTTCGCATCGGCCCGCGGCGCAGCGCACCAGGCCGGAGCGGGTGCCGACCCAGAGGACTGGGCCGGCCGGCGTCCGGCGTTCGACCATCGCGAGCACGTTCGCATCCTCCGGAAAACCCGAGGCGATCTCGCGGATGGGCGTCCACCGCCCCCTCTCCCAGCGCCACAGGCCGCGGTTCGTCCCGACCCACAGAGCCGAGCCGTGAGGGCCGGGGGTCGGGAGTGTCAGGTTGACCTCGAGATTTTCCAGAGGAGTCCCAGCCCTGAAAACGCTCCAGGTCCCCGCCTCCCAACGGACGAGCCCCGCGGTCTCCGTGGAGAACCAGTAGGTGGGCCGTTCGGAGGGACCGCTCTCGGCGATATGGTAGATCCAGGCCTGCGGCAGGCCGGAGTTGCGGAAGTCGAGCGCCTTCCACCCGCCCGGATAGAGGACGGCCATCCCCCCCGCGTTCATCCCGATCCACAGGAGAGGCCTCCCGCCGCTGCGGCCGGCGAACAGGCGCACGATCTGCTCGGATGGCAGGCCGACATTCTGGGAGTTGTAGACGGTCCAGGTTCCATCGGCCCGGTGGGCCAGACCCTCGACGGTGCCCACCCAGAGCTCGTCCCCGGCCCCGCTGTCGAGGAGGGCGAGACTGAGCACACGGTTGCTGGGGAGCCCCTCCTCCGCCGTCCATTTCTCTCCGTCGTACCGGACGAGACCGCCGCCGTCTGTCGCAACCCACAGGAGGGAGCGCCCGCCGGAGTGCTCCTCGGCCAGAGCCGAGACTCTCGCCTCCGGGAGCCCTCCGCCGGCAGGAAACGCCGTCCAGCGGCCTCCCGCCCGGCGCGCGAGCCCGAGGTCGGTACCGACCCAGAGAACCGGGCCCTGCTCCGTCTGGAGAGCGAGGAGCGACGTGATCCGTTCGTGCGGAAGGCCCGTCGCTCGGACGTCGAACACGCTCCAGGTCGAGCCGTCCCACCGCGCGAGCCCCTTTTCCGTTCCCACCCAGAGCACATTCCGGGAGCCGTCCCTCTCCTCGGCCAGACAGAGGATCCGGTTGGAGGGCAGGCCTGTGTTCACGCCGAGCAGGGTCCATTGGCCATTCTGGAGATGGGCGAGGCCGATGGTCGTCGCAAACCACATCGAGCCGTCCGCGCTGACCAGGATGTCCTTGATGGTGTTCGATTCCTCCCGGTTCGGCATATCGACCGCCTTCCAGACGCGGCCGTCGTAAACCGCCGCGCCGTCCTGGGTCCCGGTCCAGAGAAAGCCCCGCGCGTCGACAGCGAAGGCCTGAGGGGTGATCTGGGGAAGGCCCTGCTCGGAGCCGAAGAAGCGAAACGCCGGGCGGCCGGGGACGCCGGAGGGACCGGCGGCGATACCGGCGGTCAGGCCGGGAGCCGCGGCGAGCAGGCTCAGAGCCGCTCCCGCAAGGAGGCGGAGAAAGACCCGTCCCAGGGCCGCATGGCGCCGCGCAGAAGAATACATAGTGAAATAAAAGTGGCTCCCATTGTGGGAGCCTTTCATTGAAGGTGTCAACAGGCGGGGTGAGGGAGGGGACGAGCCCCTTCCCTACGTTCTTTACCCCAGCGAGGGTGCAGCCGGCTTCACATGCTCGTGCGCGTGGTAGCTGCTGCGCACCAGGGGGCCGGACTCGCAGTGGGCGAAGCCGAGCGAGAGGGCGAAATTGCGGTAGGCGGCGAACTCGTCCGGGTGCACCCAGCGGGCGACCGGCAGGTGCTTCGGGGTAGGCTGCAGGTACTGCCCCAGGGTCATGATCTCGACCCCGGCGCTCCGGATGTCGGTGATCGTGGAGTAGATTTCGTCCGGCGTCTCTCCCAGGCCCAGCATGATGCCCGTCTTGACGCGGCCGGCGTACTCGCCGGCGTCGCGGCGGCGGGAGGCCTCGGCGAGGAGCGCGAGGCTGCGGTCGTAGCGGCTCCCCGGACGTGCCTTGCGGTAGAGGCTCGGCACCGTCTCCATGTTGTGGGAGAAGACCTCCGGGGCGGCGCCGAGGACGATGTCCAGAGCGTCAGGAACGCCACGGAAGTCAGGGGTCAGCACCTCGACGGCACAGGTTGAGCTCTTCGCGTGGACGGCGGCGATCACCCGGGCCCAGTGGCGCGCGCCGCCGTCCGGCAGGTCGTCGCGGTCGACCGAGGTGAGGACGGCGTGGCGCAGCCCCATCACCGCGACCGCCTCGGCCACGTGGCCGGGCTCTTCGGGGTCGGGGCCGGCCGGCGGACGGCCGGAGGTCACGGCGCAGAAGCCGCAGCGGCGGGTGCAGACGTCGCCCAGGATCATGAAGGTCGCCGTTCCGTGCTCGCCCCAGCACTCATAGATGTTGGGGCAGCGGGCCTCCTGGCAGACGGTATGGAGATTCAGCCGCTCGACCAGCGAGCGGACCTGATGGTAGGACGCGGGAGTCGCGAGCCGGATGCGGAGCCACTCCGGCCTCCCCTCCCGGCGGGGAGAGGACGCGCTCGGGGCGCCGCCGATCTGGACGAGGGTTTCGTTCATAGGGTTCCTAGTTTAACCGCAGCAGGGACGAGAGAGGCATGGCATGAAAGTCGCAGTAGGGGGTGACCACGGACTTGAGACCAGCAAACAAGCGGGGTGCCGGTCAAGTCGCTACAGGGAGATAACAGCCATGTCCGTAAGACATTTCCTCTTTTTCTTTCTCGGCGCGCTGATCGCGGCCGTTCCCTCTTCCGCCGGCATCCTCGAGGGGAACTGCCGGCTGGCCGATCAGCCGGCCGCGACGATGCTGATCCCCTACTTCGAGGTCGACCTTGGCGATCCCGCCGGCCAGACCACCCTGTTCTCGGTCAACAACGCCTCGGCCAAGTCCACCCTCGCCCGGGTGGTGTTGTGGACCAACTGGGGCGTCCCCAGCCTCGCCTTCGACGTCTACCTGACCGGTTACGACGTGCAGACGATCAACCTGCGGGACCTCTTCGCGGGGAAGCTGCCGCAGACCGGGCCGGACACGAGCAACTCCGGCTCGCTCTCGGAGACGGGGACCCTCTTCGCGGGCTGCGGCAACACCGGCTCGACCGGCGTCTCGCCGCAGCTCGGCGGCACCGACATGGCCTGGCTCCGTGCCGCCCATACCGGCCAGCCGGTGGCGACGTCGCCCACTACCCAGTGCGCCGGCGGCGCCGCCGCCGGTCCCGACGTGGCGACCGGCTACATCACCGTCGACGCGGTGAACCGCTGCTCGCCGGCCACCGTGGGAACGCTGGTCAACACCCCGGCGAACGGCACCTACTTCGCGACCGGCGGCACCGGTCTGGCGAGTGACGCCAACGTGCTCTGGGGGGACTACACCTACATCAACTCGAAGCGAAACACGTCGGACGGCCAGACGGCGGTCGCCATCGTCGCCGACCCGGACGTCCTGAACACCGGTGGTACCTATACCTTCTACGGCCGCTACGTGGGCTTCGACGCGCGCGATAACCGGATCCCCCTGTCGAGCCTCTACTACGCGCGCTACGTGGACGGCGGCACCTTCTCCGGCGGCACCGACCTGGTCGTCTGGCGGGACAACCGCCGGGCCGCGGTCGCCCCCACCTCCTGCGACACGGCGCCCAACTGGTCGCCGCTCGGCGAGATGCAGCTCGTGATCTTCGACGAGGAGGAGAACCCGCGGGAGGTCGCCAACAGCAACGCCTTCCCGCTGACCACCCAGAAGGTCCACGTCGGCGGCGCCACCCTGCCCGTCGCGCAGCCCTTCGGCTGGATGATGCTCGACCTCTGGCACCGGGACTCCACCCACGCGCAGGCCTGGGTGAGCGTCATCATGAGCGCCGAGGGGCGCTTCAGCACGGGGAACGAGGCGGTGCGGGTGGACGATCTGTGCAACTTCGGGCCGTAGGTGTAAAGGATTCCAAACGGGAGGTCCCGGCGTTGGGTTAAGGACGATTAATATTCATTGTAACCTCACGAAAAGACCTTGGAGCAGAAGAACCCTTCACGATCTGCTTAAAAACGATCTGCTCTCTCGAGATCGAAACTACCTCCCCATCGTAGAGCTGGTCACCCTCTTTTAGCAAATAACTTTTCTTTTGATCTTCGTAGACCACCTGCGCAACGAAGCCTTTGCTCGTTTGAAAGAGCCCGGTCAATTCTATCTCTCCAATAAGCAGGCCAGGGACTCCTTCTGGACGAGTTTCGGAGATTCTAGGCGATATCTCCTTCTCTGCCAATAGGATGCGAAGCGGTTCACGTGAGAAATTAGGAATCTTAGGCCTAAACCTCTCTATTTCCTGTTCCGGTTCGGCAGTGGCCGGCGGCGGAGGCTGGACACCAACCTTCAGGGTAGGAATTTCAAGCAGTAAGTCCGCGACAATCTCTTTTTCGCTTCGTGAAATTAAAAATCTTTTAAGAGAAACGGACTTTGACAATTGCTCTAATTGATCCAAAAGCAGCACGAGCTGACGGGTCGAGGCTGCTCTGAGCTTCAGGGACAAAGGAACTATTTCAATTCGGTCATCAGCTTCCTGTCGAGCCTCGGCCTTGAATTCCAAGATTTTTATATTGGCCGCTTCTTCCAACAACTTATGGATCTGCGTCAGAACCTCGTTTACTTTCTCGTTGCCGGCGAGATGAAGCAGCAGTCTGCCGCGCTCCTTTTCTAATAAGCCGGTCATGGACTGAGGAGCTGGCAGTCCCTCGCGCTCAAAGGCTAAGGCAAAAAAGTAGAGTCCACCCTGTCGTTCCTCAGTTCTCTCCAGAACGGGTTCGGAGAAACCATCCATCTTGTCGAGATTCTCGATAAAGTTAGCAATCGCATTTGCATTATAGGACTTCCCTTCAATCGAGATACGGCTTGCATTAAGGGTCAATCGGTCGAGCCAGAGGAGATTGGGTAAGGCTTCAACAATGCCCACGAGCAGACGTACGCCTACCCATTTTCGAGCCTCGAAATCCTGCAAAATGCTCAGCTCTCGCAGGTCTCGTGCAGTTGAGATCCGTCCTCCCAGGGAGCGGTCAACTCGGCTCTGTGTAGAGCTCTCAGGCTTGACGGTCGATGACGAAGTTCGCCAGTCAATAATTGATAACCACGCCAATACGCCGAGCAGGACCACCAGTGCAAGCATCACGAAGAGTTGGGGGGCACGATTCACCTTCGAGTGAATGGCTCTAGATGGCCTTGTGCTGGAGTCCTCAGAATCAGGAGTAGCGTTCTTCCGCACCGTAAAAACTGGCGCCGAGTTGTTTCCCACAGGCGCAGAAGATTTTCCAGACTTGGCCTTTTTCTGGTCATTCCGCACTTGCCTGTAAGGGACGCTCGAATCGATCTCCGTTCGCCCCGTCGTTGGCCGCGCCTCCTGCCCTGTTTCCTCAGTTCCTCCCAACTGCTTCCTGGACGAAGATGCCTGGTTCACCCCACCCGACAGTTCGCGCAGGAAGTCCCGAAGACTTCGTTGGGAGCGCTCGCTATTGTCAAGGGCTTCGATCTCCTCGAGCAGCCGTTCGGCCTCGGGACTGGGCTTCTGTTCTGGTAGTAAGACCACGATATGGTCCCAGAGCGCCCCGGTCAGCACTCTTCCCTGGTTTTCCTTGACCCGCGCGAGGGCGGCCTCCCGTCGCACGCGGTAGCGCCGCCGGTCCCTAATGGCCTCCGGGTGCGATGCGAGAGGTAAGCCCTCGGCCGTGGCCTCAATTCGTCGCGCAATTCCCAGGGATTTCGCGGCGTGGTCTGGCCGGTTGCGGCGCACCCATCCCGCTACCCGCTGCTGGACGAAGTCTGCCAGTGTTTGGACTGTGATCCAGCCCTCGACGGTGGCCTTCGCCTCGCCATGCAGGCCATCGAGCACCGCCGCAGTGAAAACACCATTCTTGCGCTCTTGGTCGTCGTATGCAAAGCCGCCGAGGGTCGAAGCCGAGAGAATAACCGAGCCCTGGGTACGAGCAATGGCACCGGCGAAACTCTGCGTCATGGCCGACTCGGCCTCGCCCCGTGTCCCCTGGCTGAACCGCTCTCGGCAGGCATCCAAGAGAACAAGCCGACGCTCAGCACCAGCGCGTGATACATCATCGAACAACTCGTCTACCGCGATCCCCGTACGTAGCGTACGCTCCTTGAGCGAGTCCGTTGCGACCAGGAAATCTCCGCCCTGATCCGAAACACCATGGGTTGCTGCCGTAAGGACGAAAAGACCACGCTCCTCAGTGCTTCGCGCCATCTCTCCCAAGTAGCGATATACATCTCGCATTCGGGCACTCCGGCGGCGCGCCCCGCGCCCAATGAGTACCGCCAGCCTATCCATGCTTTCAGGCTTTCGAGGATCCCCCGCGAGAAGGAGAATTATGCGTTCTGGCAAGATGAGACCAAGCTCGAGGGTGAAAAGGTGGGCGAGGTCGACGGCGTCGTCTACCGCGAAAGGCACGGCGTTAATGCGTTCATCCTCAAAGTTCGATATGCCCACGAAGAGTCCCGCCGACGCCCTGGGGTCGAAGGCTCCCGAGCACTCAGCTATCAATCCGCCTCCTGGTGGTCACAACCAGCGCTCCTCCAGACGTTGTTTCTTCACGAAGACACCACAAGTGTAGCGTCTATCCGGTAATGCAGGAAGTCCTGGCCCTCGCCCACACAAGGGCAAGAACAGCAAAAAACTGCAAGAATCTTCACTATGGAGAGAACCCTGCCGCCGGAGATCCCCGTGGAACCACTCGCCGATTTCTGCCGGCGCAACGAGGTCCAGGAACTCGCGCTCTTTGGCTCAGCCGTGACGGGCGCCTTTGGAGAGGAGAGCGATCTCGACTTCCTGGTGACCTTCCAGCCTGGAGCCCACGTCGGATTCCTGACGCTCGCGAGGATGCAGAGAGAGCTAGCGGGACTGCTCGGACGCAAGGTGGATCTCGTCCCTAAAGGAGGGCTCAAACCGGTGATCCGCGACTCCGTACTGGCGAACACACGGGCGCTCTACACGGCCTGATAACTTCTACCCAACATCCAGCGCCACGTCGAGCGACGGCGCGCTGTGCGTCAACCATCCCATTGAGAGGAAGTTCACCCCCGTCGCGGCGATCCCGGCCGCCGTCCTGGGATTGATCCCGCCGGAGGCTTCCGTGATCGCCCTCCCCTTGGCAAGCACTACAGCCTCCCGCAGCATCTCTACAGGCATGTTGTCGAGAAGCACCACGTCCGCGCCCAGGTCGAGGGCCTCGCGGAGCTGATCCAGGGAGTCCACCTCGATCTCGATCTTCACCAGGTGACCAACCGCACGGCGGGCGCGCTCGAAGGCGGGACGGATGCCGCCGGCTAGCGCCACGTGGTTGTCTTTGATCAGGACGGCGTCGTCCAATCCGAAACGGTGGTTGTGCCCGCCGCCGCAGCGGACGGCGTACTTCTCGAGCGCGCGCAGGCCGGGCGTGGTCTTGCGGGTGCAGACGATGTGGGCGCCGTGCGGAGCGACCAGCGCCTGCATGTCGCGCGTGGCGGTGGCGATGCCGCAGAGGCGGCCCAGCAGGTTGAGCGCCGTGCGCTCGGCGGAAAGGATCGAGCGGGCCGGACCCTGGACGGTGGCGAGGACCGTTCCCGCCTCGACGTCCTGGCCGTCGACAGCATGCTCTTGAATCCGGATGGAAAAATCGAGCAACCGGAAGGCGGAAAGTGCCGCCGGGAGCCCCGCGATCCGGCCGGCCGCGCGGGCAACGACCCTGGCTTCGGCCATCAGGTCCGGCGGCAGGATGGCGTCGCTCGTCAGGTCCCCGGCCCGGCCCAGATCCTCCTCCAGCGCCCGGCGGACCAGAGGCTCGTAGAGGATCGGATAGAGCGGGGGGACGAGGACGGCCGGAGCGATGATCGCGGCCGGCTCACTCACGATGAACGGCTCCCTGCCAAGGCGAAAAGAGGAGCATCGGCGGCCTCGAAACAGGCCGAGCCATCGGGCGTGGCGGTCAGGAACAGCCGCCGCTGCCAGGCGGGATCGCTCTCCGGATAGTCGGAACGGTAGTGGCCGCCCCGGCTCTCCCGCCGCTCCAGCGCCGCCTCGGCGACCAGCCGGCCGACCGCGAGGAGGTTCCGCGCCTCTCCGGAGGCCTGAGGGTGGGCTGTGGCGAGGCTTTGCAACTCGGCGACGGCGGCGGCGAGGCCCGCCTCGTCGCGCATCAGGCCCGCCTTCTCCCACATCAGCCGCCGCACCGCCGCGGTCAGCTCCGCGTCGCCGGGCGCGGCTAGACCGGAGGAGGCGCCACCGGCCAGCCGGCCGCGCGGAGTCTTGCCGGAAGCCGGAGGCGCGGAGCGCAGGTCGTCCGCCACCCGGGCGCCAAACACCAGCGCCTCCAGAAGCGAGTTGCTGGCCAGACGGTTGGCGCCGTGGGCACCGGTCGCGGCGACCTCGCCGCAGGCCCAGAGGCCGGGGAGCGAGGTGCGGCCGTTGTCGTCCACCGCGATGCCGCCCATGTGGTAGTGCGCGGCGGGAGCGACCGGGATCGGCTGGGTCCGCGGATCGAGCCCATGCTCCCGGCAAAGATGGAAGACGGTCGGGAAGTGCTCCGGGAACTCCTCCCCCACCGCCTCCCGGGCGTCGAGGAAGACGCCGTGCCCGGCCATCGACTGCTTCCAGATCGCCCGCGCCACCACGTCGCGCGGGGCGAGCTCCGCGTCCGGATGCTCGGCCGTCATGAAGCGCAGGCCCTGGTCGTTGATCAGGACCGCCCCCTCGCCGCGCAGCGCCTCGGTCAGCAGCGGCATGGGATCGGCCCCGGTCGCCAGCGCCGTGGGGTGGAACTGCACGAACTCGAGGTCCACCAGCCGGGCGCCGGCACGCGCCGCCATCGCCAGGCCGTCGGCCGTCGCTTCCTTCGGATTGGTGGTGTGGAGATAGAGCTGCCCGAGGCCGCCGGTCGCCAGCACCACGGCGGGGGCGAGATGGAGCACGCGGCGGCCGTCGGCGTGGACGGCGAGAAGGCCGACCACGCGGCCGTCCTCCAGGGCGAGGTCGATCGCGAACGCCTCATCGACCACCCGCACCTCGGGAGCGCGGCGCACGGCCTCGACGAGGGTGCGCACGACCTCCGCCCCGGTCGCGTCGCGGGCGTGAAGGATGCGGCGGCGGCTGTGGGCGGCCTCGCGGCCGAGCGAGAGCGAACCGGTGTCGTCGAGATCGAAGTGGGCGCCCAGGGCGAGCAGGGCCTTGACCCGCTCCGGCCCCTCGGCGGTGAGGATGTCGACTACGTGCGGATCGTTCAGCCCCGCGCCGGCGGCCATCGTGTCCGCGGCATGGAGGGCCGGCGCGTCGTCGCGGCCGACGGCGGCGGCGATCCCCCCCTGCGCCCAGGGGCTGGAGCCGCCGATGCCCAGGCGCGTCTTGGTCAATACCGTGGCGCGCAGGGGAGCGCAGCCGAGCGCCGCCGTCAGGCCCGCCGCGCCGCTCCCCACTACCAGGACCTCGGAGCGCGAGACTCCGTCGATCCCTGAGCCGTTCTGCTTGAAGCCGCCGCCAAATCCGCTCATTTGCCTTCCCTCCTCCCAACGGCCAGCATTCTCTCGACCGCCAGCCGGGCGCGCGCCGCCACCTCGGGGTCGACCTCCACCTGGAACTCCATCGTCTGCAGCGAGTGCAGGATCTTCGGCAGAGTGATCCGCTTCATGTGCGGGCAGAGATTGCACGGGCGGACGAACTCGACGTCGGGGAACTCGACCGCCACGTTATCGCTCATCGAGCACTCGGTGATCAGCACCACCCGCCGCGGCCGGGCCTGGTCCACGTGGCGGATCATCGCCGCCGTGGAGCCCACGAAGTCGGCCTCCGCCAGCACCTCCGGCGGGCACTCGGGGTGGGCGAGGATCTGGATCCCCTCCCCCTGCGCCGCGCGGTAGTCGCGCAGCTCCTGGCCGGTGAAGCGCTCGTGCACCTCGCAGTGCCCCTTCCAGAGGATGATCTGGACCTTGGTCTGCGAGGCCACGTACTTGCCGAGGAACTCGTCGGGCAGGAAGATCACCCGGTCGACGCCCAGCGACTCGACCACCGCCACCGCGTTGGCCGAGGTGCAGCAGATGTCCGACTCCGCCTTCACCGCCGCCGAGGTGTTGACGTAGGTCACCACCGGCACGCCGGGATAGCGCTGCCGGAGCAGGCGGATGTCCTCGGCCGTGATCGAGGCCGCGAGCGAGCAGCCGGCCCGCAGGTCCGGGATCAGCACCGTCTTCTCCGGCGAGAGGATCTTCGCCGTCTCCGCCATGAAGTGGACGCCGGCCAGCACGATGACGTCGGCGTCCGTCTTCGCCCCCTGCTGCGCCATCGACAGCGAGTCGCCGACGAAGTCGGCCACGCCATGGAAGATCTCGGGCGTCTGATAGTTGTGGGCGATGATGACGGCGTTCCTCTGCCGCTTCAGCTCGTTGATCGCCGCGATGTAGGGAGCGAAGACCGGCCACTCCAGATCCGGGATCACCGAGCGCACCTTCTCATGGATAGCGGCAGTGGCCCGCGCCACTTCCGGGGTGTAGTCCAGCGAAGCGTACGACCGTGGAGCTTCCAGGTTCATCCGAGTCCCCCTATGCTCTCGATGAGCATATCAGGTCTATAAGAAAGGGCCGGTCTGGCCGGCCGAGGCTTATACTAGACTTGAGTATATCGGCTTGTCAAGAGGGCGCGTCACTTCCTCGCCCGATGGGTACAACAGGGTCAGGAGCGGAAATCTGCCCGGGCGGGGAAGGCCCTGAAACTTTCCATACTGTGTGCCGTATAGTATGCGTCGCATAGGAACCAGAACACTCATGGACACCGATCTCTTCGAACACCTCCGCCTCGAGCTCCGCCGCGGCTGTCTGATCCTGGCCGTGCTGGTGCAGCTCCGGGCCGAGCACTACGGCTACACCTTGCGCAAGGCTCTCGCCGATCAGGGGCTGGAGATCGACGAAGGCACCCTCTACCCGCTGCTCCGGCGGCTGGAGAGCCAGGGCCTGCTGGTCAGCGAATGGCGGGAAGAGAACAAACGCAACAAGCGCTTCTACCGCCTCTCGCCTGACGGCGAACGGATCCTCGAGCAACTGCTGGACGAGTGGCAACGCATCAACACGTCTCTGAACCGAATTCTCCAGGAGGCATGACCATGAAGCTCCTCGACCGTTATCTGCAAGCCGTCCGCGGTCTCCTGCCCAAAGGGCAGCAGGACGACATCATCCAAGAGTTGTCGGACGCCATCCTTTCGCGGATGGAAGACCAGGAAGCCGAGCTCGGCCGGCCGCTGACCGAAGCCGAGCAGGAAACCATTCTCAACCGGTATGGCAGCCCCATGCAGGTGGCCGGCCGCTATCAGACGGCTCAGCACAGCGTCGCCTTCGGCCGCCAGTTGATCGGCCCCGTGCTGTTTCCGCTCTATATAAAGATTCTGTTGCTCAACCTGGCGATCACGATCGTGGTCTCCGGGGTCGCCGCGGTCGCGTTCGCCAGCCACCAGCCGATGCTGCAGACGGCGATGGCGATGCTCTCCCATTTCGTCTTTCAATTCGCGATCATCACCGGCATCTTCACCCTGGCTCAGAGGTCCGGCGACAGGTTCCCCTGGGGCTGGAAATCGACCGCCGCCTCTCGCCCCACGGCGAAGGATGAGCGGCGGATTCCGCGCTCCCAATCGATCGCCGAGTTGATCGTCCTCGTCGTCTTCCTGCCCTGGTTGCCGACCCTGCCGTTCTACCCGCGCACGATCTTCGGCGACGGCATCGCCCTGCTGAGATTCGGGCCGGGCGCGCAAATCCTGTTGAACGCGGTATTCCCGCTCATCCTGCTGGGGGTGATCCGCTCGTGCATCCTGCTGGTCCGCCCCCGCTGGGTCCGGTTCTACTGGGTGATGCGCCTGGCGGCGACTAGTGCCTCCCTGGTGGTCCTGGGCCTCTCCCTCCGGACCGGCGAGTGGATCGTGCTGGCAAATCCGGGTGGCGGCGATCCGGCCCACAAGCTTGCATGGCTGGCGGAAAAACTGAATCGTGGAGCCGGCTTCGGCCTGATGGCCATGCTCGTCGGTTGCGCCATCGTCTGGGCGGTGGAGCTCCGGCGGCTGGTCCGCCTCCAGTTTTCTGGTGAAGAACCCGGTGAAGGACCCAGCCAGGATCTGGCCGAGCCTCTACACCCGCAGGGCCGCCAGGCCTGATCCGATCGCGGCGTCCCACTCCGCGCCGGCAGCCACCGAGGCGATGTCCGCCAGGGCTGCCGGCGCCGTGGAGTGGTCCCGCAGCGCGAGCTGCCACCACCCCACGTCATGCCACCGGCCGTGCTTGTAGCCCACCGCGTGGTAGACCCCGACCGGCTCGAACCCCATCGCCTCGTGAAGGCCGACGCTGCCCGGATTCGGCAGGGTGACTCCGGCGTAGGCGTTGTAAAAACCCTGGAGCCTGAGCACCTGGAACAGGGACGTATACAACGCCTTCCCGACCCCATGCCGGCGGAGCTCTTCGTGGATGTAGACGGTGACGTCCACCGACCACCCATAGGCCGCCCGCTCCCGGTGCAGGCTGGCGTAGGCATAACCGATCACTCCGCCGTTCCACTCGCAGACCAGCCAGGGCAGGCGCGCCAGGATCTTGAGAATGCGGGAGCGCATCTCGTCGACGCTGGGCGGCTCCGTCTCGAAAGAGACCGCCGTATGCAGGACGAACGGCGCGTAGATCCGCTGAATGGCTTCGGCATCGCGCTCCTGGGCGAGGCGGATCGTGGAAGACATGAGCGAATTACATCACAGGGCGCGCTATGCTTGGCGCCGTTCCTGACCCGCTTCTTTCCACCCAGGAGGACCGAAGATGAGCGACAAGCTGAACCGCCGTGAGCTGATCCGTGCCGGCGCCGCCGCCGGCCTCGCCGCGGCCCTGCCGCATGGAGCCTTCGGGCAATCGCCGGGCCAGGCGCCGGCGGTAGTGGCCCCGAAGAGCGCCAAGCCCGTGGTCATCTCCTCCGCCAACGGCAATGTCTTCAAGAACGGCGGCGACGTCACCTGCGTGCAGAAGGCGTTCACCCTGATGACTCAAGGGTCGGACGTCCTCGACGCGCTGATCGCCGGCGTCAACCTCGTCGAGCTCGATCCCACGGACGACAGCGTCGGATACGGCGGCCTGCCGAACGCCGAGGGGGTCGTGCAGCTCGACTCCTGCTGCATGCACGGGCCGAAGAAGCGGGCCGGAGGCGTCGCCTCCCTCGAAGGCGTGCGCACCCCCTCGCTCGTCGCCAAGGCGGTGATGGAGATGACCGACCACCACCTTCTCGTCGGCCACGGCGCGCGGGATTTCGCCCGCTCGCTCGGATTCAAGATCGAGGACGACCTCAATACCGAAAAGTCGCGCGGGCTCTGGCTGGAATGGAAGCGCCGCACCGACCCGTCGCACTATCTCGATCCCAAGGACCGCGCCGAGGCGGGCTTCCGCGCCGGCGTGCAGATGGCCCGCGAGGGGTTGATCGATCGCGAGCACCTCTGGGGCACCATCAACTGCAACGGCATCAACGCCAGGGGGGAGATCTGCGGCGTGACGACCACCAGCGGCCTGGCCTGGAAGATTCCCGGCCGCGTCGGCGACTCCCCCATCCTCGGCGCCGGCCTCTACGTCGACGGCGCGGTCGGCGCCGCCGGCTCCACCGGACGCGGTGAGGCAAACCTTTACAACCTCTCCTCGTACCTGATCGTCGAGGCCCTGCGCCGCGGCGCGCACCCCAAGGACGCCGGCATGGAGGCGCTCCGGCGCGTGGTCGCCAACACCGTCGAGAAAAGATTACTGAATGACCGCCGGCGCCCCAACTTCGGGCTCAACTTCTACGTCCTGAACGCGCGCGGCGAGCACGCCGGGGTCTCGATGTACCCTGCAAAATACGCCGTCTGCGACGAGAGCGGCCCGCGGACCCTGCCGACCGAGGCGTTGTTCGAAGGGGAGCCGTAAGGGGCGCTCTGGACGAGCGGAATCCTGGCGCAGTGCTTGGCATCCAAAGCTTTGCTAACAAACCACTTGCGATGATGTTTGCGCGGCCGCTCTTTTCTCCAGAAAAGATGCGTACGGCGTTCCGGGCTGCTATTCTGAAGACCATCGAGTGCCATGCCAGGCCGAGACACGGCCGGCGGTCGATTGTGAACCGCCAGATGACTCCCGGAGACTTGCCTTGCCAACCCGCGGGGGTCTCCTGGAAACATGACAAAGGAGAACACTGATGAAAGCCAGCCACACTCTCGCCTTCGCCCTGCTGCTGATCTGTACCGGTACCGGTGCCGCCCTGGCGAAGACTCCGGACGGCATGCCTCCCTCCCTCGAGACCGTCTGCGACAACGAAACCGGCGCCGCTTACGGCCTCTGCACCGCCTACTGTGAAGCGATGGACTGCGAGAGCGCAGATCCGCACGCCTCGGCGACCGCCTGCGGCAAGGTGCGGAGCAAGTTTCAGAACGTCACTGGCCGCGACGTCCCCTGCGAGCTGACCTGCCCCTGTACGAGCATTCCCGAATTCAACACCGTCCTGGCAGGCGCCAACTCGTGCATCGATACCGGCGACACCCTCTCAGCCTCCAACGGCACCGGCGAAGCTTTCTCTGACGCACCTGAAGAGACAAGCCATTTCTGCGGGTACATCGGGTCCCCGGCCAACACCATCCTGCCCATCACTGGGGAGGATTCCGCGGCTTGCATCCAGATCATCCGCAACGCCATCGCGAGCCGTGGCTTGACATGCCAAACTCCTGAGTAGTCTGGCGGGGAGCGCTGGCCTGTAGCGTCGACCACACCCGCCCGCCCGACGAGCCGCAAGGCCTCGGGCGGGGGGTTCAGCAGGGTACCTTCTTGCTCAGTACGAGGTAGTTCCAGGAGAGATGGCGCGTCCAGCCGGCGCGGTGCGAGATCACGTGCATCTCGAAGCCGCCGCGCGGGAACTGCCTGGCGATACCCCAAGTCGTCCCGTAGATGTGGGTCACGTTGTAAGGAACGTCCGGCCGGAGCCATCTCGCCACCACGCGTTGGAGGAAGTCAGGCAGCGTCACCAGGAACGGGACCTGGAAGTGGGGATCCGGGCGGCGGGCAAACACCAGCCGCGGGGGAGTGCTGATCAGACAGACCCCTCCGGGCTTGAGGATACGCATGATCTCGGCACCGGCCACTGAGGGCTGGGCCAGGTGCTCCAGGACCTCGGCAAGGATCACCACGTCGACACTCTCCGAGGCCAGCGGCAGCGATTGAGCCACTGCCCGGAGTTGACGAACGCCCAGTTGGGAGAGGCGAACGAAGCGGCGGAGGTCCGGGTCCACATAGGTATCCACCGCAATGCAGCGGCCGATGGTGGCGAACGGAAAGAGCATGCCGCCATTCCCGCTGCCGAGGTCAATGATGGTCGGATGATCTGTCAACAGCGTTGGGAAGAGGCGGCGGAGGAGCTCGACAGCGCGCTCGCCTTCGTCAAACCGCGACGCGGCGAAGGCCGCTTTTGCATCGCCGAGGCCACCCCGCGACGCTCGGGCCACCTGATCGAATAATGATCGCAGGTCGCTCATCGGAACGACGGTGTCATGGTCGCCAGCTCAGCTCTCGCCTACTTCGAGGCCAGAAGAGCGTTGAGCTTCTTTTCAAACTCCTCGTACGGCCAGGCACCCTTGACGAACTCCAGGATCTGGACCTTGTCTCCCCCTGGAACCCGGCGTCCGAGCAGGTAAAACGGCGTGCTGCCGATGCCGAGGTTCTGCGCGACCCGGATGCTCTTGCGGATCTCGCCATCATGTCCCCTTCCGGAGATGCACTTCTGGAAGGCGGGCATGTCCAGCTCGAGCTCCTCGGCATAAGCCGAAGTCTGGGCTGGAGCGAAATCCCCTCGATCCTCGAACAGGAGGTGATGCATGTCCCAGAACTTGTTCTGATCATTGGCGCAGGCGGCCACCTGCGCGGCCCTGAAAGCCTGCGAATGCATCTGAAGGGGCATGGCGAGATAGATGAGCTCGACCTTGCCGGTCGCGACGAACTTCTTATAGACCTTCGGCAACACATCACGGGCGCCTTGACGGCAGTAGGGGCACTGGAAATCCGAGACTTCGATGAAGACGAGCTCCGGCGAGCCCTCCTTCATCGAGGGATAGCCCGCGACGGAGATCTTGGCGCCCTTCTGGGCGAACGCCCCGGACTGGGGCCCGAGCACGAGGACGACGGCTGCCGCGACGATCCATCGGGAGATGCGGATGCTGCCTGCCATGAGGGGACCTCCTATGGCCGTGTTTCCACAGCGTTCCCTTGATTATACAGCCGGACGTCGCCTCGCCTGGCAGCGCATCCCCGACGCGCCATGTCGCCGCCGCTCGTCCGGAGTCGGCCTCAGAGTCCCGGGCCGACAGGTTGCCCGAACGTCATCCAAAACCGGTTGAGGTCGCGAATGATGAGCTCCCGCATACCGTAAACGGTGTCATGGGGCTCCTCCACGACCTCTACGAGATCCTTGAGGCGCAGATAGAGATCGTCGACGTCGTCGACATGGACGTACAGATCGACCTCCCGACGGTGACGCGTGCTGGGCTGCCCGCCCTCGTTGAACATCAGCTCGCTGCTCCCGAACGACAGCAGCGCCCAATTCATCCCTCCGTCTTCCTCGTTCGTGCGGGTCACCGTGAAACCAATGGACTCGTACCAGCCGGCGGCCGCGCGCACGTCGGGCACGTGGATCATCGGTACGACTTTCCCTGTGAGTTTCGTCACATCGGCTCCTTTGGCGGCAACCTATCCTATCCCTTGGCCGCGCAGAGGCAGAAGTACTTCTGGCTGTACGAGCCCTTGAGGTCGAGCCCGGTCGTGTAGCAGGCGGCGCGGGCGTCGAACTGGCTGCCGTAGAGCCAGGTATCGATGTTGCCATTGGGTTTCCCCGCCACGCGGCAGACGAAGGCCCGCTTGGTCGGCGGTATGGGGCTCGCCTCATATTCGGCGAGGGTGCCGGGTGCATTCTTCTTGCAGGTGTCGGAACAGCTCAAGGGACCCTGTGGGCCGGTGTTCGCGAACCAGCCGGCACGGTAGGACGCGAGGGCGCCGTCCTGAATGGGATCGGCTTGGACGCTGGGAGCGAGAAGCGCCAGGATCGCGGCCGCCCCTAGGAGCCTGCGCGCCAGGAATCCTGAGGCGAGATGTCCCCCTGCTGGGCGAGCGATCGCTGATTTCTCTAGGATGCTCTCCGTTCGAAAGAGCAGGGGGCCGAGCGGTTGGAGGAGAGCAAGTCCCGGGCGAGCTTG
>DATHEF010000076.1:0-76828 GCA_035490435.1 Thermoanaerobaculia bacterium | reverse complement strand
GCTTGTTCAGGCTGGCAGCGATGAACAGCAGCAGGGTGTCGGCGAGGATCGCATGCATGATGAAAAGAAAGCTTGCTGCGGCGGGAGCCGCCACCATCGAAACTTCGCCCTCCGAGAGGCCGTCCTTACTTCGACGGCTTGTCCCAAGCAGGTTTGTGCTAGCATCCCAGCACAAGACAGGCGGTCCGCTGTTCCTTCCCTTGCCCCCTCGCACATAGATGTCTGACCTCGCGATCGACATTCGCAATGTCGTGAAGCGGTATGAGGAGCACGTCGCTGTCCGCGACCTGTCGCTCCAAGTGCCGCGCGGGTCGGTGTACGGATTGCTCGGCCCCAACGGCGCCGGCAAGACGACGACGATCGAGATCCTCGAAGGGCTCACCGAGGCGGATGCCGGGGAAGTGGAGATCCTGGGCACGAGCTGGTCACGCGACGCCCCGTCGCTGCGCGAGCGGCTCGGCATCTCGCTCCAGGAGACGCAGCTCACCGAGAAGCTGACGGTAGCTGAGACCGTGCGCCTCTTCCGCTCGTTCTATCGCCAAGGGAGGGAGCCGGACGAGGTGCTCTCGCGGCTCGCCCTCGACGAGAAGCGGAACGCCCGGGTGGGCAAGCTCTCGGGCGGCCAGAAGCAGCGGTTGGCCGTGGCCTGCGCCCTGGTTGGGGACCCGGAGGTGCTCTTCCTCGACGAGCCGACCACCGGACTCGATCCGCAGAGCCGGCTGCAGCTCTGGCAGATCGTGATGGACTTCCGCGCCCAGGGGGGCACGGTGCTGCTGACCACCCACTACATGGACGAGGCCGAGCGATTGTGCGACCGGGTGGCGATCGTCGACCGCGGCAAGGTGATCGCGCAGGGCACGCCCCCCGATCTGATCAGCTCGCTGCACGCGGCCAACGTGATCGAGTTCGCCTCCGAGCCGGAGATCGACGAGGCGACCCTGCGCGCCCTGCCCGGAGTGACGGAGCCGCACAAGCGGGGTCCGAACTGGTCGCTCCCCGTGGGCTCGCTGGCCGAGACGGTGCCGGTGCTGCTCGAGCGGATCGAGCGCTCGGGGGGGAAGCTGGTGAACCTCTCGACCCACCGGGCGACGCTCGAGGACCTGTTCGTCTCGCTGACCGGGCGGGCTCTGCGTGAGGATTGAAGACAAGAGGATTGAAGGCAAGATGTCTGGAAAATCAGCCGCGGCCTCGCATTCGGGATTGAAATCCCGGGCTACCGACAGTCGCCCCTGCCCGGGGCTCTGCGAGAAAAATGGCATCTGGGAGTCCCGGAGGGACGGCCGTGGGTAGCCCGGGATTTCAATCCCGGGCGGCAAGCCGCCGCTACTCCCCCCTTTTCGAGCTGACCTCGACGCGGATGAAGGAGTTCCTCCGCGAGCCGGAGGCGCTGTTCTGGGTCTTCGCGTTCCCGATGCTGCTGGCGATCGCTCTCGGCCTCGCCTTCCGCGCCAAGGGGCCGGACCAGATCCCGGTCGGCGTGGTGGCGGTCTCGGAGGCGGACCCGGCGGCGGGGCGGGCGATGGACGCCCTGAAGCGCGCCCCCGGGCTCCTCCCCCGGCGGTTCGCTCCGACCGAGGGGCGGGAGGCGCTGCGCACCGGGCGGATCTCGCTGCTGGTCGAGGCGGGGCCGCCGGCGGTCTTCCACTTCGATGAGACGCGTCCGGACTCGCGCGTCGCCCGCCTGGAGGCCGAGGACGCGCTGCAGCGGGCGGCCGGCCGGCGGGACGTGATGGCGGTCCGCGCCGAGAAGGTGACCGCGAAGGGGTCGCGCTACATCGACTTCCTGATCCCGGGCCTGCTGGGGATGAACCTGATGGGCTCCGGGATCTGGAGCCTCGCCTTCTCGATAACGACGGCGCGCAGCCGGCGGATCCTGAAGCGCCTGGTGGCGACGCCGATGCACCGCAGCCAGTACCTGCTGGCGCAGATCCTCGGCCGGCTGGTCTTCCTGTTCCCCGAGGTGGCCGTGCTGGTGGGGATCGGCTGGCTCCTCTTCGGCGTCGAGGTGCGGGGGTCAATCCTGCTGCTGCTCCTCACCTGCCTGCTCGGCGCGATGTCGTTCTGCGGCATGGGCCTGCTGATCGCCTCGCGGGCGACCACGGTCGAGGGGGCGAGCGGCCTCGCCAACGTGGTGCTGATGCCGATGTGGATCCTCTCGGGTGTCTTCTTCTCCTCCGAGCGCTTTCCGGACGTGGTGCAGCCGATCATCAAGGCACTGCCGCTGACCGCGCTCAACCAGGCCCTGCGGGGGATCATGACCGAGGGCCGGGGCCTCGCCGGCGTCGCCCCGCAGCTCGCCATTCTCGCCGCCTGGGGGCTGGCGAGCTTCGCGGTGGCGCTGAAGATCTTCCGCTGGCGGTGAGGCACATGACAGAAACAAGGGACGAAAGGGACTGCAAGGACGACAGGGACAAAACGGGGACCGAGTGTTTTCGTCCCTGGTGTCCCTGATGTCCCTTTCGTCCCTGTTTTCGCTTTCCAATCCAGAGGGTACGTTGCTCTTCGCCCTCGCTCTCGCGACGCTCGCCGTCCACCTCGCGACCGCGATCCAGATCCAGCGCGGCAACCGGTCGATCCGCTTCCTGAAGGACCTGCCGCCTTTGGCCGGTCCCCTGCCGCGGGTGTCGATCCTGATTCCCGCGCGCAATGAGGAACGGAACCTGGAGGAGGCGCTACGCTCCGTCCTCGCTCTCGACTACGACAACCTGGAGATCGACGTCGTGGACGACCGCTCGACGGATCGCACGGGGGAGATCCTCGACCGCATGGCGGCGGCGGACCCGCGGCTGCGGGTGGTGCACGTGCGCGAGCTGCCGCCGGGATGGCTGGGGAAGAACCACGCCCTCTGGCTGGGCGCCGGCAAGGCAACCGGAGAGTTCCTCCTCTTCACCGACGCCGACATCGTGATCGAGCCCCTGGCGCTGCGGCGGGCCGTGGGGGCGATGGTGGCCGGCGGACTCGATCACCTCGCCGCTTCCCCCAGCATCGAGCGGCCGAGCGTGCTGTTCGAGATGTTCATCGGCGTCTTCGCGCTCTTCTTCGCCCTGTTCACCAAGCCCTGGAAGGTGAAGGACCCGAAGAGCCCGCATCACGTCGGGATCGGCGCCTTCAACCTGGTCCGCGCCTCGGCCTACCACGCGGCGGGGGGGCACCGGGCGATCGCGATGCGGCCGGACGACGACCTGAAGCTCGGCAAGCTGCTCAAGAAGAACGGCTTCCGCCCGGAGTTCGTGTTCGGCCAGGGGGCGCTGCGGGTCGAGTGG
This sequence comes from Thermoanaerobaculia bacterium, assembly GCA_035490435.1. Lineage (GTDB taxonomy): Bacteria > Acidobacteriota > Thermoanaerobaculia > Multivoradales > UBA5704 > DATARR01. Next base: position 73,565 of record DATHEF010000076.1, on the reverse strand, counting down.
TACGCCTCGGTCCGGGAGCTGGTCCAGGGGCTGATGAAGAACGCCTTCTCCGGGGTGGACTACCGGGTCTCAGTGGTCGTCGTCTCGACCGTAGTCCAGCTCGTGCTCTTGGTCTGGCCTTTCCTGGCGCTCTTCCTGACGTCGGGAACGACGCGCTGGCTCAACCTGGGGAGCGTGCTGGTGCTCTTCCTCCTCTGCTGGATCAACGCCCCGCTCGCCGAGGTGCGCCGCTGGCACGGCGTCGCGCTTCCGGTGGCGACCCTGCTCTTCCTCTACATCGTCTGGCGCGCCATGATCCTCACCCTCTGGAACGACGGCATCGATTGGCGGGGGACGCATTACTCCCTGGCGGAATTAAAGGCCAACAAGGTGTAAGTGGTCAGGCTCAGTTGACCCACTCGCCCCCCTCGTCCTTGCGGGGCTCGAGCAGCGCGGCTTCCGCCTGGGCCCGGGACTCGGCGGCCAGCCGGAGACGCTCTTCCTCCTCGTCCCACCCCCGCCGCCGGGCGGCGTCGCGCTGCCGCCGCCGCTTGATGGCCCAGAGGGCGAGGAGAGTGACCAGCAGCCAGAGGGTGACGGAGCTGGTGAGCAGGGGCACCCAGCGGTACCAGAAGGTCTGGCGGTCCCAGAAGGAGGTCTCGGCCGTGGCGAGCGAGTCGCCGGTGGCGGCGCGGAACGCGTCCGCGAAGGAGAGGCCGCGGGAGACCTCCTGGAGGATGCGGCCGGCCACCCCCTGGCCGTAGCGGTCGAAGAGGTCGTGGACGAAGGAGCCGGAGATCGCGTAGGCCCGGTTGACCTCCGCCTGGCCGCCCGCGAAGCGGTCGTCGAGCGCGGCGAGCGAGACTGGCCGGTCGACGAGCAGGGCGAGGGTCAGGCGGGAGCGGTCGTCGAACCCCCAGGAAAGGCCGGCGATCATCGCCATCCCCTCGTGGAACCAGCGCGGCAGCGGCCGCCCCCCCGCCGCCCGGGCGACCAGCACGTGCGCCACCTCATGGGCGAGGAGATCTGAGAGCGAGGTGTCCGGATAGCTCGGGACGCGCCCGGGGAGCAGCACGATCACCCCCTCCTCCCCGATCGCGTACCCCGAGACCCAGGGCGGCACCACGGTCGCGGCGCCGGACCCCTCCGGCGCCAGGATCACCCGGATCGGCGGCCCCGGATCTTGGAGCCCTACCAGCCGCATCACGCTCGTCAGCCGCGACGGATTGATCGCGCGCAACTGGGCGGCGGTCCCGGCGAGCGCCGGGGGAGCCTCGACCTCGATCCGTGGGGCCACCTGGGCGGGAGCCGCGAAGGACTGCAACAGAAGGAGAATGAGAAGCGCTGCGGCGCGGAAAATTGTCATCTCAGCATATTTAACAAACTAGCGACATTTTGCTCGGTTTGCAGTAGGATCTTCCCACGAATGTTGGTGAAGTCGTCGCAAGAGCCGGTCGCTGCAGTCAGAGTTTCCTCGATTGCGTTTCGGTCCGGTATTTCCGCCCGGTCTTGTCGGCCCCGGTAAATCGCGGATGCGCTCAACGAGCGCCATCCCCTGATGTCCGCCCGGAGGTGAAGATGGTCCGTCCCCGTCTGCTCGGCCTTGCCGTTCTCCTCGCTTTGACCGTTCTCCCGCTCGCTGGCTGCCGCCAGGCAGCCGTGCGCTACAACACGCGCTACACGGCGCTGCTCCAGCAGGAGATACCCCGCACGCTGCTGATCCCGGTCGACGGCGTTCAGGCCAGTCACCTGCAGAACACCTGGGGGTACGCGCGATACGGCGGACGGCATCACAAGGGGATCGACATCTTCGCGCCGCGCAACACGCCGGTGCGCAGCGCCACCGAGGGGATCGTGGAGTTCAAGGGGATGAAGGGGCTCGGCGGGCAGGTGGTGACCATCACCGGTCCCGGCGGTTACCGTCTCTATTACGCGCATCTGGAAGATTTCGGCTCGCAGGCGGTCGGTGACTGGGTCGAGGCGGGCGAGATCATCGGCACCGTGGGCAACTCGGGGAACGCCGCGATCTCCTCCACCCACCTCCACTACGGCATCTATAACCCCTCCGGCGTGGCGGTCAACCCGTACACGTTCCTGAAGGCCGGCCAGCCGTACGCGGAGCCGGCGCAGACGCAGACGGTTCAGACCGCGGCGAAGTAGGGTCACCCCCGCTCGGCGGGGGTCGGCGCCGCCTCGGGCGCCCGCGCCGGCTTCTTCTTGCCCGAGCCTGGCATCACGCCGTCGCCCATCTGGTTGCGGGAGCTGATGTGGGCGGAGTAGGAGGCTTCCACCCGCTTGATCTCGTCATTCTTCAGATGGCACTTCTTGTACTTCTTGCCGCTGCCGCACCAGCAGACGTCGTTGCGGCCGATCGGGGACTTCGGCCCCTCTGCGCGGGGGGAGATCAGATTGCGAAACCAGCTTGCCAGGGACACGGTAGTCTCCGTTTCGTTGAATTGGGGGTCGATTGCCGATCAGCCGTGGCGGGCTGATTTCCTGTCTAACAGGCCTCTGGGGCTCCCGCATTTCAGGAATGGCGCGGAAGAATAGCACGAGGCGCGGACCGGGCTATCCCGGAATCCAGCAGACGACCGCCGTCCCGCCGCCCGCCCGCCGCTCGATGCGGAGCCGGCCGCCATGGGCCTCGACGATCTCGCGGCAGAGCGGCAGGCCGAGCCCCGAGCCTCCGGGCTTCGAGGTATAGAACGGCAGCAAAGCCTTCTTCATCCCCTCGTCGGAGAGCCCGGTGCCGCGGTCGAGCACGCGGAAGCGCACGCCCCCCTCCCCCGTCGGCTCGACGGCGAGCCGCACCTTGGCGGGCGGGCTGCCGGACTCGTGGGCGTTCTTGAGCAGGTTGATCAGCGCCTGCTGCATCTGCCCGGGATCGAAGCGGCCGGGCGCGCCGGGCGGCTCCCCCTCCGGCTCGAAGGGGACCACCTGCCGCAACTCAGCGAGGAAGGGACCCCACTCCACCTCCCGCCGGACCGGTTGCGGCAGGCGGGCGAAGCGGGCGTAGCCTTCCAGGAACTCCTTGAGATGGGTTGCTCTCTCCTCGACGACGTCGAGCGCCGAGCCGAGGCGCTCGGCGTGCTCCGGCTGGCCGACCATCAGGCGCACCGAGCGGGCGAGCGAGGCGATCGGGGCCAGCGAGTTGTTGATCTCGTGCGAGAGGGTGCGGATGGCCCGCTTCCAGACGTCCACCTCCTGGCGCCGCAGCTCGGGGGTCAAGCGCTTGACCAGGGTGAGGTCGTGCCGCCGGCCATTGAGCTCGAAGACGCGGCGGGCGACGTGAAAGACCTCCTCCTCGCCCCCCTGGTCGAGGGAGAAGAGCACATCCCGCCCGCTGGCGAGCGCCTCGCGCAGCCCCTCCGGGCACTCGGCGAGGATGTCGGCGAAGGCCCGCCCCTCGTAGCGGCCGCGGGTCGTGAACAGCTCGCGGGCGGAACGGTTGACGAAGAGGATGCGGCCGCGCGAGTCGGTGAGCACGATGGCGGTCGGCGTCGCCTCGAAGACGGTCTCGAGCAGCATCTCGCGCTGGATCAGGGCGCTCCGCTCGTCGCGCAGCACGTCGCCGACGGCGTTGTAGAGCTCGACCAGCTCGCCCAGCTCGTCGCCGCGGTCGGCGGCGAGGTTGAGGCTGAAGTCGTGGTCGCGGTACCCCTGGACGCCGTCGCGCAACGCTTGGAGGACGCGGGTAGCTGGGATCAGCGTGCGGTCGAGGATCCACCACCCCAGGGGTAGGCCGAAGCCGATCGCGGCCAGGAGGACCGTCCAGGGGGAGGGGAACCAGTACGCCGCCGCCATGCAGACGGCAACCACGGCGAGCAGCCCGAGGAAAAAGGCGAGGCGTACGCGGTCGGCGAAGCGGAGGGGCTTCATCTGTTCATCGTTTCATCCGCGCAGCCGCCGCTCGACGACGAGGCCGTGCTTCTCCATCTTGCGGTAGAGCGCCTGGCGGGAGAGGCCGAGCGATTCGGCGGCCTTGGCCACCACGCCGCCGGCTTCTTCAAGAGCGCGCTCGATCTTCACCCGCTCGGCCAGCCCCATCTCGTCCGCCTCCGCGGCGAGGGCGGGACCGGCGGAAAACGGCGAGGCGCCCAGGCCCAGATCCTCGGCGCGGATGGTGTCCCCGCCGGAGACCAGCACGGCCCGGCGCAGGGTGTTCTCCAGCTCCCGCACGTTCCCCGGCCAGGAGTAGCGGACCAGCCGCTCGCGGGCCGGCGGGTCGAGCCGCCAGAGGGCGCCGGTAGGCGCCGGCGAGAGGTCGCGGAGGAAGCGATCGGCGAGCGGGATCACGTCCTCGGGGCGGTCGGCGAGCGGAGGCACGGCGAGCTCGATGACGTTCAGGCGGTAGAAGAGGTCCTCGCGGAAGCGGCCGGCGCCGATCTCCCGGCGCAGGTCGGCGTTGGTGGCGCAGATCAGCCGCACGTCCACCCGCCGGGTCTCGCTGCTCCCCAGACGCTCGAACTGGCCGCTCTGGAGCACGCGCAGGAGCTTCGCCTGCCCCGAGGCGGAGAGGTTGCCGATCTCGTCGAGGAACAGGGTGCCGCCGTCCGCCGCCTCGAAGCGGCCGATCCGCCGCCGGGTGGAGCCGGTGTAGGCGCCGGCCTCGGCGCCGAAGAGCTCGCTCTCCAGCAGCTCGTCGGGGAGCGCGCCGGCGTTGACGCGGACGAACGGGCGCTCCTTGCGCCGCGAGTTGGCCTGGACGATCTCGGCCAGCTTCTCCTTGCCGGCGCCGGAGGGGCCGGTGATCAGCACCGGGATCTCGCCGCGGGCCACCTGCAGGGCGAGGGTGACCACGGCGTGCATCTTCTCGCTCGCCCAGACCGCGCCGCAGAGGTCGTGACGCTCGGCGAGATCCTCCCAGCTCCGCCGCGCCCGGCCGCGCAGGCGGGCGTTCTCGAGCTGGAGCTCGCGCAGGCGCAGGAGATTGCGCACCGAGGCGAGGAGCTTCTCGTCGTCCCAGGGCTTCGCCAGATAGTCGCTCGCCCCCTCCTTGACGAGCTGGACGGCGGTCTCGAGCGACGTCCAGGCGGTGATCAGGAGGACGGGGAGCCCCGGGTCCCGCTTCTTGACCTCGCGGAAGAGGGCGATCCCCTCCTCGCCCGAGGTCGCCTCCGGGCTGAAGTTCATGTCCTGGAGAACGACGCCGATCTCCGGCTCGGAGCGAGCCCCATCGGCGTCGAGCCGCCGCAACGCCTCCTCGGGCGAGCGGGCGACGGCACAGGCCATGCCGCGGATCTCGAAGAGAACCTGGAGGGCGGTGACGACGGCGGGCTGGTCTTCGACGATCAGGACCTTGAGCATGGCCACCTCTTATTTATACCCCGCCGCCTGGATCGTCATGTCGAATCGCACCTCGTTTTGTCCCTCCGTGATTGCTGAGAAGCACCTAATGCATGGGTGTCGATATAACTCCTCACCCATCGAACGGAGGTGAAGGATGCGCAAGAAGATGCTTCTCCTGGTCCTGTCGCTCGCCGCGCTCGCGGGCTCGCTGTCAGCTTCCCGGGCCGCCGCGGGCGGGACTCACGCCTGCCCGATCTGCACCACGTACTCCGACGGCTCGCAATGCTGCGTGAGCTGCGTTTGCGATGCCAACAACCACATCCTCGCCTGTACCGACCACTACTGCCCGCCCGAGGGCGGACTCAACTAGGAGGTACTGATGCGCAAAAAGATGCTGCTCCTGGCCCTCGCTCTCGCCGCCACGGCTTCGCTCACGGTTCCCCAGGCCCAGGCCTCCCCCCTCGGCGGCGGTGGCCCCTTCCACGCGTGCCCGATGTGCACGACCCTCTCAAACGGCTCGCAGTGCTGCATCAACTGTCAGTGCAACGACAGCGGGGTCACCCTCTGCCCGCAAAACGCCTGCGCGGAGATTTAAGAAATCAGGCGGTAACGCGGGGCGCATAGCATGCGCCCCGCGTTTTCCTCTTTACACGTTCCGCGTCGCGATCGCCGGCGGCACGCGGGCGCCGCGCAGGGCGGGGCCCAAGGCCGCACCGAGGCCGATCGCCCAGAGCGCCACGGCCCCCGCGGCAACCATGGTGGGGCTGAGCCGCGCTCCCGCCACCCAGGTGACGAGTCCGAAGTTCAGGCCATAGGCGAGCGCCACCCCGAGCACGACGCCGAAGCTGGTCACCATCCAGTTCTCCAGCAGGAAGTGGCGGACGATCGCCATCCGGTCGGCCCCGAGAGCGCGCCGGGTGCCGATCTGACGCCGCCGTTCGGCCACCGAGAAGGAGGTCAGGCCGACGATCCCCAGCGCCGTCACCAGCACCAGCAGGGCCATGACGCCGTTGAGGGAGGCGACCAGCAGCCGGTCGCGGCCGTGGAACTCGTCGCGGTTCTCGACCTGCGTGCGCAGATGGAGGAAACGCCCCTTCTCCACCCCGAGCAGCCCCTTCTCGAGCTGGGAGATCAGGCTTCCGGGGTCCCCCGCGGTGCGGACGAGATAGTACGAGCCGCTGTCGAAGGCCACCGACCGCCCGGGGACGAACATCACCTTGTCGGAGTTGCCGCCGAACGGATTGTAGAAGCGGTCGATGATCCCCACGATCTGGAAGTGCTGGGATTCGTCGGCGTCGGCCAGCGGCTTGCCCACGGCGCCGCCGCCCGGGTAGAGCTGATCCGCGAGGGCGCGGCTCACCACGATCGGCAGCACCTCGTCCGGCCGGGCATCGGCCCCATGGTCGTACTCCGCCTCGGCGAAGCCGCGCCCCTCGACGACCGGGATGCCCAGGGTCTCGAAGAGGCCGGGGTCGGTCTCCGCGCGCTGGGTCCGGGTGGGCTCGCCATGGCTGCCGGGCACGCGGATGGCGGTGATCTGGCCGCTGGACTCCCAGGGGCGCAGGCTGGTGTGTGTGGCGGCGCGCACCCCGGGCGCTGCCCGGAGAGCCCGGACATCCTGGTCGACGAGCCGGTTGAGCACCGCGGGGTCCCGCAGATGATCGTCGAACGGGTTGCTCTGGATGGCGACGATGTGCTCGTCGTCGAAGCCGGACGGCCTGGCGAGCTGGGCCTGGGTATCCATGATGAGGCTCAGGCAGTTGGCGACGATGGCGAGCGTCAGCGCCACCTCGACCACGATGAGGACGACCCGCGCGCGGTTGCGCAGGAGGGAACGGAAGATGGGTCCGAATTCCATGGCGGTCTCCTACTGGCTCTTGAGATGACGGGCGGGTGGAACGGCGCAGATCCGCCACGCGGGGTAGAGGCCGGCGATCGTCCCGGCCAGGAGCGACAGGGCCACGGCGGCGATAACCATCGGGACGTCGAGCTGAAAGAACGCCACGCCGTCGGGGCCGTCGCCATAGACCCGGTTGAGGATAGCGAGGCCGGCCACCGAGAGCAGCACCCCCAGGAAGCCGCCGGCCAGCCCCATCAGCTCGCACTCCACGAGGTGCTGGACGAAGATCGTCCACCGGCTTGCTCCGAGGGCGCGGCGCACCCCCACGTTGGAGGCCCGGGCCAGGAACTTGCCGAGGAACAGGCCGATCAGGTTGAGCGCCGACACCACCAGAAAGAGCAGCGAGATGGCCGCCAGGGCCTTGGTCTGCGGCGGCACCACCTGCTCCTCCTCCATCAGGTCGAGCAGCGAGGTCACCCGGTTCTTAGGCGGATTCGGGAAGCGTCCGAGCTTCTTCTGCTCGGAGACGTAGGCATCGATATAGCTCTGATACTCCCGCACCTTCCCGGCATCCGGCAGCTCGGCCCAGAACCCCAGGAAGAGCGACTCGTTCAGCATCAACTGCGAGGCGTAGGGGAGAGCCTCCTCGCCGGGCAGCGGAGTCCGCCAGCTCATCTGCATCTCGGCGGGCTGGAAGGTCATCGGCCCCGCCAGTCGCAGGGGGATGAAGACGGGCTCCGGCGCCCGCAGCGGATTGCCGATCAGTCCGAAGGCCCGCACCCGCGGGCGCCAGGGACCGAGAACGCCGGCCACCCGCAGATCGTGGCCTTCCAGCCGGATCGTGCGGCCGACGCTGTTGGCGCCGCCGAACAGCCGGTCATTCAGGGCCGAGCTGATCACCGCCACCGACTCCGGCCTGGCGTCCGCCTCGCGGCTCCACGGGCCGCCGTAACGGAAGGGCACGGCGAACATGGGGAAGAAGTCCGCCGTGACCAGCCGGACCCCGTCGCGGAAGGGGCGCACGCCGTCCCGCGGGAAAATGGTGGCCTGGGAGCTGAACGTGGCGGTGCTGCGGACCGGAATCCGGCTCTTCAGCAGCTCCAGGGCGTCGCGATAAGTGATCAGTGGCGGCGGTTCCTGGCGGAACGGGCTGTCCCCCCTCCCCCAGGAGTCCATCCGCACGTAGTAGAGGGAGTCGCTCTTGCCCGGGACGGGGTCCCGCGCCAGGACGTGATAGGCGGTGATGAAGGTCGTGGAGACGCCCACGCCCAGGGCGATGCCGAGCAGGATCAGCGCCGAGAGCACCGGATACCGCTGGACGCTCTTCCAGGCGAGGCGGACGTTGTAGAGCAGCATGGCGTCCTCTCCTTATCCCGCGACCAGCGCCGCAGCCTGAGGCTTGTTGAGGGGGAACGGCGCGATCCGCTCGAAGTCGACCAGCCGGCCGTCGGCGATGTGGAGCTGCCGGTGGGCGCGCGCCGCGTGCTCCGGGTTGTGGGTGACCATGACGATCGTCGTCCCGGCCTCGTTGACCTGCTCGAGGATCTCCATGATCTCGCGCGCCATCGCGGAGTCGAGGTTGCCGGTGGGCTCGTCGGCCAGGATCAGCTTGGGATCGCCGGCCAGCACGCGGGCGATGGCCACCCGCTGCTGCTGGCCGCCCGAGAGCTGCGCCGGCAGGTGGCGGAGGCGCGAGGAGAGCCCCACCATGGCGACGGCCTTCTCGATCCGCTCCTTGCGCTCTTTGGCCGGCAGGCGCCGGTAGCGCAGGGGGACGTCGATGTTGTCGAACACGTCGAGGTCCGGCAGCAGGTTGAACCCCTGGAAGATGAAGCCGATCTTCTCGTTGCGGACGCGCGACATCTCGCGGTCCGAGAGGCGCGAGACGTCCAGGCCGTCGAGCATGTAGGTCCCCTCCTCGAAGGCGTCGAGCAGCCCCGAGACGTTGAGGAACGTCGTCTTCCCCGAGCCCGAGGGACCGGTGATGGTGACGAACTCCCCCGCCTCCACCTCCATCGAGAAATCGCGCAACGCCCGGGTCTCGACCAGCCCGGTACGGTAGATCTTGGATACGTTCTGCATTTTCAGCATGGGCATGGCGGTCTCCCTGATGGCTTCTTGATGAATTGAGCTTCAGCGCCTGACGAGGACGGTCTTGGCGCCGTTGAACTGGTCCATGTCGGAGAGGAGAAGGCGGTCCCCCTCTTTCAAACCGGCGACGATCTCCACCTCAGAGACGCTGGTGGCGCCAACCTGGATGGGCCGCAGGGTGGCGAGGCCGTCGGCGAGGACGTAGGCCTTGCGTCCGCCGCCCCCTTCGAGGAAGGGGCCGCGGGGAACCTTGAGCACGTTGGGGCGGGTCTCGAAGATCAGCCGCACGGAGACCCGCTGGCTCTGGCGCAGCCCTGGCGGCATCCCCCCCTGGAACTGCACGGTCCCCTCGACCTGCCCCGCCCGCACCTCCGGCGAGACGGCGGTCAGCGTGCCCGGGACCTCACGGCCGCCGTAGGAGATCGCCGCCGGCGTGCCGGCCGTGGCCTCCGCGGCGTAGGACTCGGGGATCTCGACCTGGATCTCGAACTTCGAGAGGTCGACGATGGTGAGCAGCGGCGCGTTCGGCGGCACGGCGTCGCGATCCTGGGCGTCGACGGTGGCGATGAGGCCGTCGAACGGGGCGCGGATCGTCAGCTCCCCCACCCGGCGCTCGAGTTCGGCGACCACCAGATGCTGGCGCTCGACCTGGCGGCGGCGGTCCTGCACCTCGAAGTCGCGCGACTCGCGGCCCAGGCTCCCCCCCTTGTCCGCCTGCTCGAGCTGGACCTCGGCGATGCGCACGGCGTCGCGGCTGCGCTCGTAGTCGACGATGTTGAGCAGGCCGTCAGCGTGGAGCTTCTCGGCCCGCTGGAGGTCGCGGCGGGCGGCCTCCAGGCTGACCCGCCGGAGCTTGACGGTCTGCTCGTCCCCCTGGTTCTGCTGGCGGGCGGCGAGGTCGCTGCGGGCGAGGTCGGACTCTATCGACTGCAGCCGGGCCTGCTCCTGGGCGAGCTGCGACTTCAGGTCCGGGCTTTCGATGGTGGCGAGCACGGTGCCGGCCTTGACCGCCTCGCCGGCGCGGACCGCCAGCGAGACGATCCCCTGGGCCGGGCTATACAGCCGGGGGTGATTGGCGGCGACGACGCGCCCCTGGGTGGAGGCGTCCCGCTGCAGGTCGCCGCGCACCACGGTCCCGATCTGCACCCGGTCGAGGTCGACCGACTGATCGGCCCGCGCCCACCGCTGGAGCGAGGGGGCCAGGGCCGCGATCAGCGCCGCGAGGGCCGCGACCACCCCCAGCCCGATCTTCACGCGCCGGGAGAGCCCCGGCGCCTTCGGGATGACTTGGTCCATGGAATCGGTTTCTTGGATCATGCCGGCCCTTATAGGCAACCGGTGTGCCATGCCGGATTGAATCCATAAACCTATCTGGTGCAGTTATTTAGGGTTGTGGACAGGCGTCCGGACGGCCGTCCGGTTGACAGATGTCCGGCGGGCGGGCGGACAGGTGTCCGAGCTGTTCCCTTCAGAGTCCTGACGGATGTCGCGGGTATACTTACCTCATGGGCAGAGCATCGGCAGCGGCAAGGACGGTTCAGGTAGAGATTCCCGAGGACGCTTTCCAGCACCGATCCTGGAACCCTCGTGAAATCGCCCAGGAGATGCGGGTCCTCTGGCTCCTGGAGGAGGTTCGGGGACGCCGGCTGGGGCACGGCAAGGCAGCCGAGCTCGCGGGCGTTCCCCTGGCGGACTTCTTCCTCCTGATGGGAAAGCATCACATCACCCCCTTTGATTTCGACGACGACGAGCTGGCGAGAGAGCTCGGTTCGTGACGGTCATCGCGGACGCTGGCCCTCTCATCCATCTCAGCCTGCTCGGTAAGATCGACCTCCTGCCTTCTCTCTATGGACGCGTGCTGATCCCCGACCTCGTTTATGACGAAGTAGCCAAGGCTGGAACCGGACGCCCTGGCAGTACGGAGGTCCAGGGCGCCACATGGATTGATGTCGAGCCGCACGAACCGGACGCGGACCTTTTTCGTCTTCTGCGGTCCGAGCTCGATCCGGGAGAGGCGGCGGCCATATGGCTCAGTTTGAACCGGCGGGCTGAATGTCTCCTCTCTGATGACAGGCAGGCGCGCCTCGCGGCCGAGCGCCTTGGATTGACCGTCCGGGGGACACTCGGCATTCTCGCGGAGTCCAAGCGCCGTGGTTTCCTCGTCGAGGTCTCTCCTCTGCTGAGAGAGCTTCAACAGCAGGGGGTCTGGCTCTCGGAGAAGCTGGTCGAGGCGGTCCTCAAGAGCTTGGGGGAAGCAGGCTCCTGAGGGCAAGGACGGGCTGTCGAGGATAAAAAAAGAGGCTCGCGACATCCGTCGCGAGCCTTTGAATGAGAGGAGGCTCCGCAAGCGGACCGGCGGGCGGCCGGCCCTCCTCGCGAAAGCCACTCAGTAGTAAGTTGCCGCACCCCCGGTTTTTTTGACACCGAATCGCAAAATCGATCCACGAAGTTGGACATCGGCGTCCACCGTCTTGGATTTACCCCCCTCTTCCCGGTCCGTCCCCCGCGGGAAGGGGCTGGAATCACTCTTGCTGTAGTCCTGGAAAAACACTGGAAGCCAGGAGGTCCGGGACCTGATGCGAAGACCGCGATGCCGTACCCTTCAATCCTTGCTGCTGGCCGTTCTTCTTGTCCCCTCCGCGAGCGTCTCCGCCTTCGCGAAAGCCACCGATGACCGGGGGCTGAGCACCGTGGTCGCGGGCGTGGTGGTGGACGAGAAAGGGAGGCCGGTCGCGGATGCCAAGGTCGAGCTGACGCGGAACCCCGGAGGCTTTCCGTCCTCTTGCGGCTGTTCCCAGGACCAGGAGATCTACCGTGCCCGCACCGGCTCCGCCGGCCGCTTCGAGGTGCGCGGCCTGCCGGCGTCCTGGTTCGAGCTGCGGGTCGACCATCCGGCCTTCGCTCCCCTGACCCGGGAGGGGATCGTCGTGCCGGATGCCGCCGGAGCGGTCGATCTCGGGCGGCTCACCCTGGATAAGAGCAGGAAGCTCGACGGGATCGTGGTCGACGGCGAAGGCCGGCCGCTGGCGAACACCGCGATCTGGATCCGGGGATCGGACCCTTGGCCGGAGGGCTACGCGTTCATCCAGCGAGGCCCGCGACGGGTCACGGGAGCCGACGGGAGGTTCTCGATTCCTCTCGAGAAGAAAGAGATTCTTGATCTCTATGCCTGCCGGCGCGACCGTTCGCAATTCATGCAGAGGCTCGACGAGCTTGCCCAGCCTCTCCGGATCGTCCTGCCCTCCTCCGGACGCGTTCCCGGCCGGGTCGTGGATCTGGAGGGGCACCCCGTTCCGGGTGCCCGGGTCTCGGCGGGGATGGCCCTGGGCCCCCCCAGCGACCTCATCGATTCCTACGATCCCTGCCCGCAGACCGATTCCAGCGCCTCGGCCGTCACGGACGCGGAGGGGCGGTTCATCCTGGAACCCATCGCGCAAGGTGCTTTCGGGGTCTGGGTATCCGCCGACGACTTCGTGCCGTACACACAGAACAAGGTTGAGCTCGGAGGGGCGAGCGGCCTGCGGAATCTCGACATCGTCCTTCAGCGGGGCGCCGCCTCCCTCTCCGGCCAGGTCCGAACCGGGACCGGGGTTCCGGTGCCTGGCGTCAACATCTTCTTGAGCTGTCCGGGAGACGGATCGAACACTTCGACCGGCCCTGACGGGCGTTACCGTCTGGGCAGTCTCACTCCCGGAGGAATGTGCCACCTCTCGGCGCGCGGCGACCGGTTCAATGGGGTGGAGGATACGGTCGTCCTCAAGGACGCGGAGAACCATCTCGACCTGCAACTCGTACCCATCGAGACCCTGGAGATCCGCGGCCGGGTGATCGGTCCCGCGAGCGAGCCGGTCGCGGGCGCGGAGGTCGAGATCCGAAGCGCGCTCGGTGAAGGGAAACATCTCACCGCCGCGGACGGCTCCTTCGCGGTGGAGACGGCCGTCGGGAACAGCGATTGCGGCATCTCCGTCTGGAAGGAAGGCTATGCCGCGTACCGCTTGCAGAAAGTCGATTGCGGCGAGGCTTCGGCGAAAGAGGCGGTGATCCGTCTGGAGCGGGCGCTCACCTTGACCGGACGTATCCTCCATCTCGGCCCAGAGCAGCTCAGAAGCGCCCGAATCTCCGCGATCAATGAATCTTTCGCCACTCCCCGCGGCAGCGTCTCCCCGGAGGGGACCTATCGTATTGCGGACCTCGGCCCGGGCGAATGGACAGTGAGCGTCGTTGCCGGACGGAGGTTCGTCAACAAGAAAGTGACGCTGCGGCGCGGCCAGGACAACGCGCCCCTCGATCTCTCCTTCGGTGATCAGTTTCCAGTCCGTGGCCGGGTCATCGGACCCGACGGCGAGGGGATCGCGGGCGCGTCGCTCCGGTTCGGAGGAGCGGAGTATTTCTCGGACCAGGCCAGCACCCAGGGGGATGGTTCTTTCGAAATCCTGCTGGAGAACGGCGCCTATACGGTCGAAGTGAATTCGCCGTATGGACCTTCTGCGTCAACCGAAGACAATTGGTCCATCGACCTGCCTCCGATCCTGGTGGCGGGCGCCCCTTTGGAGGGGATCGACGTCCACCTGAAAAAGGGCGTGGCGCTCCACGGCTGCATCCCAGGTCTGCTCGCGGGCGAGCACCCCGTGGTCCAGGCTTCCCACCAGGGCACCACCTGGACCTATACGATCAAGGCGGACGGGTGCTACCGGTTCAAGGCCCTCGAACCCGGCGACTGGTCGGTCACCACGCAGCTCACAACCGACATCCCCGAATACCGTTGCGGAAAGAATCGGGAGGCCCGGAGTCACCTTGCACTGGCGCCCGGAGCCCCGGAGACCGTTCTCGACCTGGACCTTGCCCTCGGCGACCGGACGCTGGCGGTCCGTCCGGCCGGAGCCGAAAAACTCGGAAGGCTTCGTTTGATGCTGCTCCTGGCCGATGGCGCAACCCTTACGTGCGCGGCCCAGGAGGAGAACGGAGCGTTCCACGTCCCTCGGCTCCGGGCAGGGGACTACCGGATTCAGATCATGGACGAGAAAGACCAGATCCTGATGAAGGGGCCCGTCGAGCTGAACTCGGACCGGGAGATGGTGATCGATCTGCTGAAGGAGAACCGATGAGGGCGCCGGGCTTTCTCTCCCTTCTCGCCCTGATCCTCCTGAGCGTGGCGGCAGGAGCCGCCCAGCCAACAGCCTGGGCCAGCGGCAAAGTGGTGGACGAGGCCGGGCGGCCTGTTCCAGGAGCCCGCGTCGAGCTGGTGCTGGTCCAGGACGACTACCCGACCCCGGCGAACCCCGTGCGGTATCGAGCCACTTCCGGCCCCGACGGCCGGTTCCGGATCTCCGAGGTCCCGGCGGACTCCTGGTTCTCGCTGGGAATCTCCCAGAAGGGCTTCACCGTCCTGCTGGAGAGCGGGATCCTGACGCCGGCGAACGGCGGCCAGATCGCGCTCGGCACGTTCCGGCTGCCTGAGGGCCCGACGGTCGCCGGCAAGGTGGTCGACTCCAAAGGGCACCCCCTGGCCGGAGCGCGAGTCTGGGCCCGGTCCACGCAGGATTCCCAGATCCAGAGCTTCCTCCCGGATGGCGGTCCGGCGGCCGTCACGGGCGCGGACGGACGGTTCGAGATTCACCGTTTCGAGCCGGGGGATCTGGAGGTCTGCTGGCAAGACCTCTCCGTCCAGCTCACTCCCAAATCCTCGGTCCGGAACCTGATCCTCCTGCGGCCTCCTCCTCCCCCCAGCCGGATCTCCGGACGGGTGATCGACGACCGGGGTCTGCCGGTGGCCGGGGCCAAGGTCCACCTGAGCTCCACGGACCCTTGGGAGATCCTGACGCAGGAGACGCCGGGGTGGCACTCCTGCTCTGGGCGCAATCGCGACGGCGAGCTCATCACCCCCACCGACCGGGAGGGGCGCTTCAGGTTCGAGCTGACGGGATCGGAAACGATGAGCATTCAGGCCGAGGCGGCGGGGTTTCTGGAGCAGGAGAAGTCAAAGGTCGCGCACTCTCCGCAAAACCCGGGGAGAGTCGAGCTCGTCCTGGAACGGGGGGCGATCGTCTCCGGGCGCGTCCTCACGGCCGGAGGCCTGCCCGCCGCCGGCGCCGAAATCTCCATCTCGAGAGGGGGGAACCCTGACACCAAGCCGGCTCTGGCCGATGGCAAGGGGCGCTACCGCGCTATAGGAGTAGAGCCTGGAGAGCAGACGGTGGCGATCCGGCACCCGTCCGGCCAGGCGCTCCGCAAGCTCACGGTCGCGCCGGGCGAAAACCGGCGGCCGGATCTGGTCCTCGACGGCGACGAGCTCCGCGAGATCCGGGGGCGCGTGACCGGGCCGGACGGCGAGCCGGTCGCGGACGCCTCGGTCAGGATCACCTACCCCGCCGCGCTCCAAGGGCTGGACTTTGGTACAGCGACAGCTCCGGACGGCTCCTTTCTGCTGAGCTTCCGGCACAGCCTCCTGGGCGTCGGCGGCATCGGATTCGCGATCGCAAAGCCGGGATATAAGAAGCGGCTCGTGCGGCTCGCTTCGGCCGAGGCCTTCCCGGCCTCTCTCGAGGTCCAGCTCGATCCCGGCCTGCGCCTCGCCGGGCACGTCCTCGGTTTCGACGGGGAGAGACCCGTGGGTATGTCCGTGGAAGCGAGCCAGGGTGAAGATCACTTCACATCGCGGGTAAGCCGGGACGGAGAGTACAGATTCGCCTCTCTGACCCCCGGCGACTGGGTCGTCACGACAAAAGATTCCTGGCGCACTTGCGGCGCCGCCAGGGTCACCCTGGAGCCCGGAACGAAAGAGGCCGTTCTGGATCTACAGATCCCTCCCGAAGTGGAGGTCGAGGGGAAGGTCTTCGCGCCGGACGGCATGCCGGTCGACGGCGTGCGTCTCACCTTCCGCTCCCTCGACAAAGAGGCCCCCGCCTGCGCCTCGGTGTTTGAGATGATGACCTCCTATAAAGGCGACGGCTCCTTCTCGACTGAGCTTCCGGAGGGCCGATTCACTGTGCTGGCGGACGTGGAGGGCTACGCCCCCACGGTCCAGGCGACGCCGCTGACGGTCGCGGCCCGCCCGGTGCAAGGTCTGGAGATCCGTCTCAATCCCAGCAGCAGCCTCCGTGGCCGGCTCCTCGGCCTGCGTTCCGAGGAGGCGGACGCCGCGTCCGTGAAGGCCACGAACGGATCGGTCTCCCAGGAGACCAAGGCCGCTGCCGATGGCACCTATCGCCTGGACGACCTGGGCCCTGGAGACTGGTCGGTGAGCGCGGGCTTCGGCCTGGAGGGAAGTTCGAGACGGCTGCAAACCCGGGTGAAGCTGGAGCCCGGGCAGACGGAGGCGGTCCGCGATTTCGATCTTCTGGGAGAGCTGAGCTTCGCCGTCCGCTTCGCCAGCGGCGACGAGCCGGTCCTGGTCGGGATGCAACTGTCGCGCTCCGACTCGCGAGGAGAGCTCATCAATACGGCCAGCCTCATGAACACCGACCGCTACCGCTTCAACCGGCTCCCTGCCGGCAGATACCGCCTTCACATCGAGGATACCGGGCACCACCGGAAGCTCGAACGGATGATCGATCTCACGTCAGACCAGGAGATCACGATCGACCTGCTGAAACCGGACGGCCTATGAAGCGCTTCAAGCGCACCGGGTCGCGGGCACCAGCTCATGAACCGGCACCGGAGCTCTTCAGCCCCGGAGCAGCGCCACCGCCGCCCCGATCGCCGCGCTCGCCAGCAGCGTCGGGATCATCCCGATCTTGAAGCGGAAGAGCGCGATCATCGCCGCCACGGCCAGCAGGAGCGAGGGGAGGTCGAGCGTGGCCCCGTCCGGCACCAGCAGCCGCGCCCCGAGCACGCGCGCCTCCCCCACCCGGCCGAACAGGGTGTGGATCGAGAACCAGACGGCGAGGTTCAGGATCACCCCCACCACCGCCGCCGTCACCCCGGAGAGGGCGGCGGTCAGCGACTTTCGGCCGCGCAGCGACTCGATGTAGGGCGCGCCGAGGAAGATCCAGAGGAAGCAGGGGACGAAGGTCACCCAGGTGGTGACGGCGGCGCCGAGGATCCCCGCCGCGAGCGGCGAGAACGGAGCCGGGTTGCGGTAGGCGCCGAGAAAGCCCACGTACTCCAGCACCATGATGAGCGGACCGGGGGTGGTCTCGGCCATGCCGAGGCCGTCGAGCATCTCGCCCGGGCGCAGCCAGTGGAAGACCTCGACCGCCTGCTGGGCCACATAGGCGAGGGCTGCGTAAGCGCCGCCGAAGGTCACCATCGCCATCTTGCTGAAGAAGACCCCCTCGGTGACCAGCGCGTGACGCCGGCCCAGCAGCGCCATCAGCAGCAGGACCGGCCCCCACCAGAGCATCAGATGAATGGCGAGCACCTTCACGCCCCGGGCGAGCGAGGGTCGGAGCGCGACCGCCGCGGCGTCGGCGATCGGGCGCTCCTCCCCCGCCTCCGGCTCGGCCCGGATCTCGTCCTTGCCAAGGCCGTCGAGATACCCGGCGATCCCCGTCGCGACGACGATCAGCGGGAACGGCACCTGGAAGAGGAAGATGGCGAGGAAGGCCAGCCCGGCGAGGATTACCCGGAAGCGGTCCTTCAGGGCTCGCCGGCCGATGCGCACCACCGCCTCGGCGACCACGGCGACGACCGCCGGCTTGAGGCCGAAGAACAGGGCGGCCACCAGCGCCGAGCCGTGAAAGACGGCGTAGAGGATCGACAGGCCGAGGATCGCCACGAACCCGGGGAGCACGAACAGAGTGCCGGCGACCAGCCCGCCCAGGGTCCCGTTGAGCAGCCAGCCAACGTAGACGGCGAGCTGCTGCGCCTCGGGGCCGGGGAGCAGCATGCAGTAGTTGAGGGCGTGAAGGAAGCGCTCCTCGCTGATCCAGCGCTTCTCCTCGACGAGCAGGCGGTGCATCACCGCGATCTGCCCGGCCGGGCCGCCGAAGGAGAGCGCGGCCACCTTGGCCCAGAGCCGGACGGCTTCAGAGAAGGGAACGCCGGTTCGCACGGCGAGGGAGTATGGCAGAGCGGGGGCACGGCATGCCGCGCCCCCGGGTGAGGGCTAATACCGGAAGATCGCCGCCATCGCCTGGCCGTCCGGCACGTCCTGCTGCGGGACGGCGTAGACCTGCCCGCCATTCTGGAAGGTCAGGATCGCCGCGAGGTCGAGGAGATCCTCGTTCCCCTTGCGCTGCCCGTCCTGATCCTCCTGGAGCCGGGCCTTGCGCTCCTGGACATCGTAGGCTCCCCAGAGGCGGACGCCACGGGCAACGAACAGCGTGTCGATCCGCCCGTCCTGGGCCGCCGGCAGGATTTCGTCGTAGCGGCTGGAGGAGCGGCCGGTGCCGAGGAAATCGCCATAGCGCTCCGCGGCCTTGCGCCGGTCGGCGTTCAGCACCGGCTCGACGATCTCCCAGGCCTTGTCGCGCAGCTCCTCGGGCGAAAGACCCTCGGCATTGCCGGTCAGCCCCTCGTCGAGGACGTGCGGGAGCTCCGTGGTCTCCTTGTAGCGCGGCAGGAGGTATTCGACCCCGGCGAGCACCACCGGGATGGCGCGGTCCATGTGCTTCAGGAGGGCCTTGTCCGCCAGATTGAAGAACTGCACGATCTCGGCCTTGAGGTTGTCCTCGCCCGTTCCGTGCCCATGGAAAATGGGCGACCGGGAGACCGTCTTCGAGCTGGTGCCGGCCTGGAACTGCGAGTACTGCCGGGTCAGGTTCCCCAGGGCCTCGGTGAGGTTGTGCGGGACGTCCGGAATCTCCAGCTCCTCCGCGTGATGGCGGGTCGCGGCGATCAGCCGGATCTTCTTGAGGCTGATGGCGAGCACATAGAAGGGCCGATCTTCCGCCAGCAGGGTGAACAGCGGCTTCACGTGGAAGCGTTCGTTCACCATCGCGAGTTCGTCGACGGGGGTGGACAGGCGGTAGGTCCGCAAGACCTCCGGGGAGCGAAAGACGATCAGTCCCTCGCTCAGCTCCTGCCAGAAGGCCGGGTCGTCCACCAGCTCCCGGACCGGCGCCATCAGCCCGGCGGCCTCGGCGCTCTCCATGCCGGATTCCGCCAGTTTCTCCTGGACCGTGCGCAGCAGGTTCTTCAGACGGATGGGGTTCTGCTGCGCCTCCGACCCGGCCCGGACGGTCGGCATGTAGATCGAAACGCAGGGTTTGCCCGGCAGTTGGAGAAGGTCGCGGATCTCTTCGCGGGTGATCGTGGTCAGGCGGGACGTAGATTCCTGGGTCAATAGCGCCATATGGGCACCTCCTGGCAAGTGAAACGGAGC
Source organism: Thermoanaerobaculia bacterium (assembly GCA_035490435.1). GTDB lineage: Bacteria > Acidobacteriota > Thermoanaerobaculia > Multivoradales > UBA5704 > DATARR01. Next base: position 54,102 of record DATHEF010000076.1, on the reverse strand, counting down.
CTGTCGCCGCGCCCTCGCCGGGCGCGACGGACTGTCTACCGTTGCAGCAAGGGGCGTGCCGCTACGATCTTCTTCCCCCCGTACACTCCGATCAGCAGCACCGCTCCGAGCAGGATGATCGCCGGCCCCGAGGGGAGGTCGTACTGGAAGGAGAGGAGCAGCCCGCCGAGGGTGATGCCGACGCCGATCCCGACCGAACCCAGCAGCACGCTGCGCAGATCCTTCCAGAGCATCAGGCTGATCACCGAGGGGATAGTCAGCAGCGCCACTACCAGGATGATCCCCACCACCTGGATCAGGATGACCACCGAGAGGGCGACCATCCCCAGCAGCAGCGCCATCAGCAGCCGTACCGGCAGACCCCGCACCCGCGCGAACACCTCGTCGAAGGCTACGGCGACGATCCCCTTGAAGAAGAAGGCCAGCGTGGCAAGGACCGAGACCGCCAGGATCAGGATCGCCAGCAGGTCGCGGCGGGTCACCAGGAGGATGTTGCCGAACAGGTAGGTCATCAGGTTGGGGGCGTAGCCCGGCGTCTTGTAGACGAAGACGACGCCGACGGCCATGCCCACCGCCCAGAGGACGCCGATCAGGGCGTCGTAAGAGCGGATGGTCTCGCGGTCCACCGCGCCGAGGGTGAAAGCGCAGGCGAGGGCGACCGGGATCGCTCCCAGCAGGGGGTCGATGCCGAGGAAGAAGCAGAGCCCCATGCCGCCGAACGCCGCGTGGCTGATGCCGTCGCTGATGAAGGCCAGCTTCTTGACCACCACGAAGGTGCCGATGACGCCGCAGAGGACGCTCGCCAGCACGCCCGCCAGGACGGCGTTGCGCAGGAACTCGTAGGAGAGGGCGTCGAGAAAGCTGGGCATCAGGGTCTCAATGCGCTGGTTAATGGTGATGATGGTGGTCGTGCAGCACCCGGTGCGGCACGCCGTGGGTGACCAGCTCGACCGGGCAGCCGTAGACCTCCTCCATCACCTCCAGGGAGAGCTCGGGGTCGCCGTGGTAGAAGAGCTTGCGGTTGATGCAGGCGATCCGCCGCACCATCGGAGCCAGGGAGGTGATGTCGTGGGTGACCACGACGATCGGGATCGTGCGGTTGAGATCCGCCAGCAGGTCGCGCAGGGTCTCGCGCGACTCGGCATCGATCGAGGCCGTGGGCTCGTCGAGAAAGAGGATCTCCGGATCGCCGACCAGGGCGCGGGCGATCAGCGCCCGCTGGAGCTGGCCGCCAGAGACCTCGGAGGCGTGCGCGCGGGCCACCCCCGCGAGGCCGAGGCGGTCGATCGTCCGCTCGGCGGCGGCGCGGTCCTCCCGCGAGTAGGGGCGCAGCAGATTCCGGCGGCCGAGCCGGCCCATCAGCACCATGTCCGAGATCCGCAGCGGGAAATCGCGGTCGAAGGTCGAGAATTGCGGCACGTAGCCGAGCCGGCCGCGCGGATCGTGCCCCGAAGGGAGGTTGTAGACGACCTCGCCGGACCAGGGGCTCACCAGCCCCAGGATCGCCTTCAGCAGGGTCGTCTTGCCGCCGCCGTTGGGGCCGATGACGGCCAGGAAGTCGCGCGCCCCAATCTCCAGGGAGACGTGGTCCAGCACCACCTCGCGGCCATAGCCGAAGGTGACGTCGCGGATCTCGACCAGCGGCTTGCCGGTTTCGAGTCCGGATGTAGGGGCGGGGCTTGCCCCCGCCCGGGAGGGGACAAGCCCCTCCCCTACTTTCATGCTCGTTTCATTATTCGGCATGCGGCAAAGCCTCCTGGAGCTCTCTGGAGACCCGGCGGAGATTGCCGAGCCAGTCCGGGTCCTGCGGATCGGCGATCAGCACCCGGCCGTGGACGGCCTCGGCGATCACCTGCGCGCTCTTGCGGGGGAAGCCGGCCTGGACGAAGACGACCTGGACCCGCTCCCGCCGCGCCCGCTCGATGAGCTGGATCAGCCGCTGGGCGCTCGGCTCCTTCCCCTCGGCCTCGATCGCCACCTGCTGGAGGCCGTACTCGCGGGCGAAGTACCCCCAGGTGGGGTGATAGACCATGAACCGCTCCCCCTCCCGCCCCGCCAGCCGCGCCCGGATCTCGCGGTCGAGGGCGGCGATCTCCGCCTCGAAACTCCGCAAGTTCGCCTGATACTCGGCGGCGTGGACGGGGTCGATCCCCTCCAGCGCGGCGGCGATATTGCGGGCGGCCACCGCCACGGTGCCCGGCGCCACCCAGACGTGTGGGTCCCCCTCGGCATGGCTGTGCCCGTGCTCGTCCTCGCTCCCCTCCCCTTCCCCGGCGAGCAGCCGCATGCCGCGCGACATGTCCACCACCTGAATCCTGGGCAGAGCCTTGAGGACGGGTGCGAGCTGAATCCGCTCGAACTCGAAGGCCGGGTGCCCCACCGCCACGTAGACCTGTGCCCGGCTGAGCGCCGCCACCTGCCGCGGAGTGAGCGGATAGTCGACGTGGGAGTAGCCGGGCGGGATCATCACGTCCACCCGCACGCGCTCACCGCCGATCCGCTCGACGAAATAGGCCTGCGGCGGCACGCTGACGGCGACGCGGATGCGGCCGGTCTCTTCCAAAGGCGCGGGCGGGAGGACGGGGCGGCAGGCGGTCAGCGCGAACAGCAGGGTGAGAACGGCGAGGCGGTCTGCCCTCCGAATCCTCACCCCCTGGCCCCCTCTCCACGAAGTGGAGAGGGGGGACCGTATCTGAAGAGACCTTGGCGGGATCTTGGCAATCCCGTAGGCAGGCGCCCCCCCTCTCCACTTCGTGGAGAGGGGCCGGGGGTGAGGCCTCGAAGGGCAGGACGACCCGACGGGAACAGATGCATGGAAGCCCCTCACGCCGAGCACGCCGCACACCGCCCATAGAGCACGACCTCGTGGGATTCCAAAGAGAAGCCCGCAGGCGTCAGGCTGCGCAGCCCCTCCGGGCACCCCTCGAGCTCGTAGACGCGGTCGCACGCCCGGCAGTGAAAATGATGATGATGCCGCTTGCCGTGGGTCTCGTAACGCGGCGGCTCCCCCGGCAGCTCGACCTGGGTGAGCGCCCCCTCCTCCACCAGGGCCTTGAGCGTGCGGTAGACGGTGGCGATGCCCAGCCCCGGCTGATAGGCCTGGGCGGCTTCCAGCACCTCGCGCGGGCTCAAGGGACGCCCCGCCTCGTCGATGGCCCGGCGGATCGCCTGGCGCTGTTTGGTGTCCCGTTGCATGACCTCAAAATGATAATGCAATCTCAACAAGCAGCGCAACGCCTCGACTCCTATAATCGCCTCCATGACGACAACGACACCGCAGCAACGCATCGAGGCCGAGGTCAAGGCCGCCATGAAATCCGGGGAGAAGGAGAAGCTCTCCACCCTGCGGATGCTCCTGGCGGAGATCAAGAACGAGCGCATCCGCCGCGGCGACGATCTGGACGAGGCCGGCTTCGTCTCGCTGGTCCGCAAGGCGATCAAGCAGCGCGAGGACTCCATCTCCCAGTATCGGGCCGGCGGACGCGAGGAGCTGGCCGCCAAGGAGGAGGCCGAGCTCGCCACGCTCGGCGCCTACTTGCCGGCGCAGGTGGACGAGGGGCAGATCCGCGCCGCTGTCGAGGAGATCGTGACGGCGCAGGGGCTCTCCGGACCGGCGGCCATGGGGGCGATCATGAAAGGGGTGATGGCCCGCTTCGGCTCCAGCGCCGACGGCTCCACCATCAACCGCATCGCCCGCGAGGTGCTGGCGAAGAACGCCGGTTAGTCCCCCGCCCATGCAGAGAGTCATCATCGGCACCGCCGGACACATCGATCACGGCAAGACCAGCCTCGTGCTGGCTCTGACCGGGATCGACTGCGACCGCTGGGCGGAGGAGAAGGCGCGCGGCATCACCATCGACATCGGGTTCGCCCACCTGACCGCGGGGGATCTCCAGCTCGGCTTCGTCGACGTACCCGGGCACGAGCGGTTCCTCCACAACGCCCTCGCCGGCCTGGGGGGGATCCGCATCATGCTGCTGGTGGTCGCCGCGGACGAGGGGGTGAAGCCGCAGACGCGGGAGCACCTCGCCGTCTGCTCGCTGCTCGGCATCCCCGCCGCGCTGGTGGTGCTGACCAAGGTGGACCTCGTCTCCTCCGACCTCCTGGAGCTCGCCCAGCTCGAGGTCGAGGAGCTGCTCGCCCCCACCCCCTTCGCCAGCGCCGCCGTCCTGCCGGTCTCCAGCACCACCGGCCAGGGGGTTCCCGAGCTCAAGGCGGCGCTGCTCGATCTCGCGGCGAAGAACGCGATGCCGGAGGAGCCGGACCGGCCGGCGCGCCTGCCGGTCGACCGCGCCTTCCATCTCAAGGGGCTCGGCGTGGTGGTGACGGGAACTCTCGGGAGCGGCGCCATCCGGCCGGGCGACACGCTGGAGATCCTGCCCAAAAAGGAGCGGGTGCGGGTGCGCAGCATCCAGGTCCACGGCCAGCCGCGCGAGCAGGCGGACGCCGGAGAGCGCACCTCCCTGCAGTTGACCGGCATCGCCCTGGAGGATCTCGCCCGCGGCATGCAGCTCGGCGCGCCGGAGGCGTTCGAGGCGACCACCAGCCTGCTCGCCCGCTTCACGCTGCTGCCGGATGCCCCGGCGCCGGTGCGCGGCTTCGTCCCCGTGCGGCTCCACATCTACGCCAGCGAGGTGCTCGGGCGCATGCGCCCCCTCAACCCCGAGGGGCTGGCGCCGGGGGAGACCGGGCCGGTCGAGATCCGCCTCCAGGCACCGGTCTCGGCGTTGCGGGGGGACCGTTTCATCCTCCGCCGCCCCTCGCCGCCCGCGACTCTCGGCGGCGGCGAGATCCTCGATCCGCGCTGGCGGCGGCACCGCGGCACCATCCTTCAGCAGGCGCTGACCGCGCTCCAGAAGGACCTCCACGCCGCCCTCCCCTTCTGGGTGCAGGAGGCGGGAGAGCGCGGCGTCGAGGCGGCCGAGCTGGCGCGCCGCCTGGGGGTGCCGCCGGCCCAGGTCGCCAAGCGGCTGGCGGCGCTCGCCCGCGACCAGAAGCTGATCGAGGTGCCCGAGGAGCATGGGCGGGCTCGGCGCTGGATCGCCCCCGCCGCCGTGCAGCGGGTCACCGAGCGTGCCCGCCGGGTGCTCAAGGAGCATTTTCAGAAGGACCGCCTGGCCGAGTCGATCTCCAAGGCCGAGGCGGTGCGCCGCATCCTGCGCGGCCGGGGGGCGGAGCTGGCGGATGTCTACCTCGGCTGGCTCTCCGCCCAGAAGGTGCTCACGGTCCAGGGGGATCAAGTGACCCTGCCCGGCCGCAGCGCCCAGCTCACCACGGAGGAGTCGAAGCTCTCCGTGGCCGTGCTCGAGCGCTACGAGAAGGCAGGGCTCGCGGCGCCGTCGCCCGGCGAGGTGGCGCTGGCGCTCGGCGCCAAGCCGCAGATCCTCGAGGGGGTCATCCGCCATCTGGTGACCCGCGGCCAGATGATCAAGCTGCCGAGCGGCCTGCTGCTCGCCGCCTCGGCGCTGAACGGCCTCCGGAGCGACCTGCTCGCCACCTCCTGGGACCGCTTCTCGGTGTCCGACTTCAAGGACCGTTTTGGGCTCACCCGCAAGTGGGCCATCCCGCTCCTCGAGCACCTCGACTCGACCGGAGCGACGCGCCGCATGGGGGACGACCGGATGATCGTGCGGCCGAGCGTGTAGGGGCGGCCCTATGTGGCCGCCCTGTCGCGGAATTTGGAGGGCGCCCACATAGGGCGCCCCTACATGGGATCAAGGAGGATTTCGATGCAACACCCGTTGCAGTACCCGCTCACCCTCAACTTCAAGATCGCGGCCCTGGCGCCGCAGATCTCGGTGACCGACGCCTCCGGGCGCGAGATCCTCTACGTGCGGCAGAAGCTGATGAAGCTGCGCGACAAGATCCACGTCTTCGCGGACAGCTCGCAAGCCCAAGAGCTCTACGAGATCAACGCCGACCGCATCCTCGACTGGTCGGCCCGCTTCGTCTTCACCGACCCCCAGGGGCGTACCGTCGGCGCCGTCCAGCGGCAGGGCACACGCTCGATCTGGAAGGCCACCTACGACATCCAGGAAGCTTCCGGGGGAGGCCTCTACACGATCGTGGAGGAGCAGCCCTGGCTCAAGGTGATCGACTACTTCGTCGAGGAGATCCCCTTCGTGGGCATCTTCAGCGGCTATCTGTTCAGCCCCACCTACGGCGTCCAGAGTACCGCCACCGGCCAGACCGCCCTGCGGATCACCAAGCGCAAAACGTTTCTGTCCAAGACCTTCGTGATCGACAATCTGGCGGGGATGCTGCCGGAATCCGAGGAGGTCGCGACCCTGCTCGGCATCATGATCATGGTCCTCCACGAGCGCCGGCGCGAATAGGAGCACGGGATTGCGCGCCCACCTCTCCGACGCCGAGCTGCTCGCCCGCCTGGTCGGCTTCGATTCGACCAGCCGCAACAGCAACCTGCCGATCGCGGACTTCCTCTGCGACTATCTCGACCGCCCCGGCGCGCGGATCGCCAGGAACCCTTCGCCCGACGGCGACAAGACCAACGTGATCGCCTGGCTGGGACCCGAGCCGGACGACCCGGAGAACGACCGCCGCGGGCTCGTCCTCTCCGGTCATATGGACGTCGTCCCCGCCGACGAGGAGGGGTGGCGGCACGACCCCTTCGCCCTGGCGGACGAGGGGGACCGCTGGGTGGGCCGCGGCTCCTGCGACATGAAAGGGTTCCTGGCCCTCGCCGCCAACCTCGCCGTCGAGGCCGATTCCCGGCAGTGGCGGGCGCCGCTCGCCCTCGTCTTCACCTACGACGAGGAGGTCGGCACCCTGGGAGCGAAGCGGCTGATCGAGAGCTTCCCGGCGGCGGAGCGGCTGCCGCGGAGCGCGATCATCGGCGAGCCCACGTCGCTGCGCGTGGCGCGGACGCACAAGGGGCACGCCAAGCTGCGGGTCACCCTTCACGGCGTCTCCGCCCACAGCGGCTACCCCCACCTCGGATCCAACGCCATCGAGCCCGCCGGACGGGTGATCGTGGCGCTCGCCGCTCTCCGCCGGGAGCTGGAGGCGGAGGCTCCGCCCAACCGCGAGCTCTTCCCGGAGGTCCCCTACGTGCCGCTCAACGTCGGCACGGTCCACGGCGGCTCGGCGATCAACGTCGTGCCCGACCGCTGTGCCGTCGAGGTGGGATTCCGGCCGCTGCCGGGGGTCACCTCGGAGGAGCTGATCGAGCGGGTGAGCCGCGCCGCCCGCGCCGCCGCGGCCCCCTTCGAGCCGGCGATCGAGCTGCTCTCGGACAGCCCGCCAATGCTGCTCGACGAGGCCTCCCCCATCCACCGCCACCTCTGCAATCTCACCGGCCAGAGCGCGGGGGCGAGCGTCTCCTTCGCCACCGACGCCGGCTGGCTGCAGCGGCTCGGGATGGACTGCGCCATCTTCGGCCCCGGCTCGATCGAGGTGGCCCACAAGCCGAACGAATTCCTGCCGAAGGACGAATTCGCCACCGCCCGTGGATTGCTGGCACGGACGATCCGCCATTTCTGCGAGGAGGAAGCATGACTGTCCTTGAAGCCGACCTCACCTGGACCGGCGCCCGTTTCGAATCCGGCGTCCAGATCGCCATTGGCGAGAACGGTCGCATCGCGGAGGTCGGCGCCCTCGGCCGCACGCCAGACCGGCGGCTGACCGGCCGCGCCCTCCTGCCGGGCATGGTGAGCGCCCACTCGCACGCCTTCCAGCGGGGCTTAAGGGGGCGCGGCGAGACCTTCCCCGCGGGGGCCGGCAACTTCTGGACCTGGCGCGAGGCGATGTACGCCCTGGTCGGACGGCTGGACGCGGACGAGCTGCGGGCGCTCTCCCTCCAGACCTTCCGCGAGATGCGGGCGGCGGGCATCACCACCGTGGGCGAGTTCCACTACGTCCACCATCGCGATCCGGACGCCCACGACTACGCCTTCGACGAGGTCGTGCTCGCCGCCGCGACCGCGGCCGGCATCCGCATCGCCTTCATCCAGTCCTACTACCGGACGGGCGCCGTGGGCCAGCCGCTCGAAGGGGCGCAGCGCCGCTTCAGCTCCCCGTCTCCAGAGGTCTATTGGGAGCAGATGGACCGCCTGGCCGCGCGCCTGGATCCCCGGCGCGAGAGCCTCGCCGCCTCGGTCCACAGCCTGCGCGCCGGCAGTGTCGAGGACATCGCGGCGATCTACCACGAGGCCCGCCGGCGCGACCTCCCCTTCCACATCCACGTCGAGGAGCAGGAGCGGGAGATCGAGGACGTCATCGCCTATTACGGCCGCCGCCCCATGGCGCTGCTCCTGGAGACCCTCGGCACGGCGACCGATCTCACCGCCGTCCACTGCACCCACACCGACCCCGAGGAGATGGACCGCTTCCTCTCCGCGGGCGGCACCGTCTGCCTCTGCCCGATGACCGAGGGGAACCTGGGCGACGGCATCGCGACCGTCGCGCGGAAGCATCCCCGAAGCGGCGCCTTCTGCCTGGGGAGCGATTCCAACGCCCGCATCTCCCCCATCGAGGAGATGCGCTGGCTGGAGTACGTCCAGCGCCTCGCCACCGAGAACCGCGGCATCCTGCGGGACGGGGAGGGGAACGTCGCCCGCGTCCTGCTGGAAGCGGCGACCGCCAGCGGCGCCAGGGCCCTCGGCGTCGAGGCCGGCCGCATCGAGTCCGGCCTCTGGGCCGACTTCGCGGCGATCGACCTCGAATCACCCCTGATCGCGGGGTGGACTCCGGAAACCCTTTTAGAATCGATGATCTTCGGCGCCACCGAGGAGGTGGTGGCGGCGACGTGCGTGGGTGGGGAGTGGGTGGAACACCGTTGACTTCAAAAGCCCTCAGAGGGGGCAAGCTCCCTCTGGACTCCCCCTCCGAAAAGAGGTCCAGAGTTTCAGGGATCAGAAGGTTCAGAGGCCAGAGGAGAATGGGAGTACGACGACACGAAACCCGACGTAGCCGCTGCGGATGTCCACCACACCCCAGTTGCGGTACGCACAACGGGCGGCCCCAGCGCCTAGGAAGTACAAGCCGCCGCGCACAACCCGGGAGTGTCCCGAAGATGCTTCAATATCCTCGCGGCCGTCCCAGCTCACGTAGGGATAGGCCTTGAAGAGACTCCTCGTCCACTCCAAGACGTTGCCGCTCATCTCCTCGCAGCCCCAGGGGCTCGCTCCTCCGGGGAAACAGCCCACGGCGCTGACCTCGCCCACTCCGCTCTCATCAACGTTTGCCCGCTCCCCATCGAAATCGTCACCCCAGGGATAGCTCCTCCCATCAACCCCATGCGCGGCCTTCTCCCACTCCGCCTCGGACGGCAGGGTGACTGCCAGGCGTCCGCTCGCGAGCCCCTCCCAGAAGTCCCGCGGCTCGGCTCGCGGCCCTCCCTCGGCAAGGCGCTCCGCCGCCTCCTCTTTCAGCTTCTCGCCCAACCAGCGGCAATAGGCCAGGGCATCGAACCAGGTGACGAAGACCGCCGGGTGGTTGGAAAAATCTGTCAGGGCCCGAGGATCCTGACGCGCGTTAGAGCTGTCCGTTACAAAGGCGGAAAGCTGCTGGACCGTCACCGGATATCGCGCCATATAAAAGGCCGGCAGGACTACTTCGTGCTGGGGCCGCTCATCTTTATGGTCTTCGGGATCTGCGCTCCCCATTAGAAACGGACCGGCGGGAACCTCGACGAAACCCAGGAGCGGATCGCGCGGCAGGAACCAGCGGTCCGGATCGAAGCGCGGATCGCCCAGCTTCGCGAGGGTGCGGCCGGCCAGGGCCCGTTCGGCGGCGGGAAACCGGGTGTCGCCGAGGAGGTGGGCCAGCCAGCGCCGCAGCCGCTCCAGCTTCGGCTGGTTGGCGGGGCTGATCTGGGACAGGCTCGCCGATTCAGCCACCGCCTGGCCGGCTAGATGGGCTCCCGAGGCGTCGGCCAGACCAGCGTCCGCCGCTTCCGGCTCACGGAAACAGAGAGCCTCGGCAAGCTGCCAGACGCTCGGTACCGCCCCTCGCGCCGCTTTGGCCCCGGCGAGCAGGACCACCTCCCGCCAGCGTGCCGGATCGTCGCGCGCGAGCTCCGCCACCCGGTCCGGCCACCAGCGCTCCCCGGTGAGGTGGCAGGCCGCCAGATACTCCTGGAACGTGCGGTGCGGGAAGGTGTACACCCCCACCCCGCGAGGCTCCAGCAGGCCAGCCCGGTCGCGCAGGAATTCAACCAGGAGGCCAGGCCTCGTCTCAGGGTTCCCGCTCACCCGCAGCAGGCCCGCCACCAGGTCCTTCTCGGCGAGGTCGGCGGTACCGGTCGTCCCCGTCTGAGCGCCATGGCATTCGCAGGCCAGCTCCTCGAGTACGGAACGCACCTTGTCCCGTCCTGCGTCCAGGAACTCGCTCAAGCTCGGCTGCGGTAGCATCGGATCGCCGCGGGCGTCGAACCGCACCCGCTGCTTCTCCCAGACGTCGAGGAGGAGGTCGACGGCGTTGGCGTACAGCTCCTCCCGCCGCTCCGGCAGGCTCCCCCCGCGCCAGGCGTGGAGGCTCGCCATCAGGGTCAGCAGCAAGGGGCGCCGGGCGAGGCCCAGCAGACGGTCGCCGGTGAAGACCGCGCGCTCGAGCAGCACCGCGCGGCCTCGCGCATCCTCCTCCGGGAGCCGGCCGAGGGCGGCCATCTGGGCATACCACCGCGAGATGAACCAGCGGATCTGACCGTGGCTGAACGGCGCCAGCTCGCCCGCCGCGAAACCCCGCAGCTTCCAATCTTGGTTGCGGTAGGCATACGTGCGGCTGGTCAGCAGGCACTTTCCGAGACCCTGGCAGAAGCTCTCCACCGCCTGCAGGATCTGCCGGCGGCGCGTCTCGGCCTCCGGCACCTCGTCGAGCCCGTCGAACAGCACGAGGCCGCCTTTCGTGAGCAGCTCCTCCTTCAGGTGCGGCATGTACTCGCGGAGACCGCACGCCTGCAGGTCGCGTTCGAGGAAGGCCCAGAGGTGCTGTGCCGTGGCCTCCTCGCCCGGCTCCGGCAGCCCGGTGGCGGCGAAGTCGCGCAGCACAAACCGTACCGGCAGGAGCGCCCGGTGCCGCCAAGGCTGGAGGTTCGGCTTGTCCTGCTTTCCCCCGCGGCGGAAAACCTCCTCCTCCTCCGGCAGCGGCGACCGCAACACCTTCAGGTTGACGTCCTGCCGGCCGAGGGCTTCTCCGGCCAGGCAGAGAGCGACGAAGCTCACGAAGGTGCTCTTGCCGCTCCCCGGGTCTCCCAGGAGGACGAGGCGGGGCTCGCGGTCGAGCAGAGCCAAGGCGGAGAGGGGGCGGGGCCGGTCCGCGAGGTCCGTATCACGCCGCTTCCTGGCAAGCTTTTCCTCCGTGCTCGTCGTGAGCAGGGCGGTATAAACGGCGTCGAGCCGCAGCAACGCTTCACGGTCGTGCGCCAGGGCCGGATCGATTCCGGAGAGGGCCAGGCCCTCAGTCTGGCTCACGAGGCGGTGCAGATAAGCGGACCGCAACGTGGCCGCGTCCGCCCCCGGCGCGGGCTGGATGTAGTTGTTGGTGACGTGGTCGCGCCCGACCGCCGTACCGCCCGCTCCTGCCGCCACCCCGCCGGACTGGGCGATGGCACCCGAGCCCTGGAGCCGGGCCTCAAGGGCGGCCACCTGAGCGCGGAGACGCTCGAGCTCGCTCGCGGCGTCAGGATCGGTCATCGGTCTCCTCGCGAGACCGCCTACTGGCCGAGACGCCGCCGCTGACGTTGCCGCCCACCGCGACGCCCCCTTCTCCCGCCGCCACGGCGCCGGGACCCTGGGCGATGGCGCCCGAGCCGTCGAGGCTCGTCTGGTACGAGGTGCCCCGGCCGGCGAAGTCCAGGAGCGTCGCCATCTCGGAAGCCAGATCAGGATCGGCTTCCAGGATCTTCACGAGCTGACGGCGCAGCCCGGCCCGGGCGTCGTCGTCGTCCGGAGCCTCGGCGACCTCCTCCGCGGCCCCAAGGGCACGGGGGCTCTCCTCCACCGGCTTATGAAGCCTTGCCCAGAGCTTGCGGCCGAGGTCGAGCGACTCCTCTCCCAGCTTCTTCCCCGCCGCCTTGACCGCCTCCGAGCCGCCGGCGACCAGGTGAGGGAGTACCGGTGAGAGAGCGATCACCAGAGCATCAGCAAGTAGCTTCAGGTCCATGTGGGGCCTCCTTTCCAGCAACGATTTTAGCGCGAGGGAGAAACGTCCGTGGCCTGCACCGAGATCCAGAGCTTCAGAGGTCAGAGGTCAGAGGAGAATGGGAGCACGACGACACGAAACCCGACGTCACCGCTACGGGGGGCCGGCTCGAACCCGAAGCGGGATGCACAACGGGCGTTCCAGGCGAAGTAGGAGCACGAGCCGCCGCGCACAACCATGGTAGGTTTAGAAATTCCTTTAATATCCTCCCGGCCGTCCCAGCTCACGTAGGGATAAGCCTTGTCGAGGCTCCTCGTCCACTCCCACACGTTGCCGCTCATCTCCTCGCAGCCCCAAGGGTTGACCCCTCCTGGAAAACAACCCACGGCGCTCACGTCTTGGACCTTGGTATCCCGGGTGTTGGCCCGGTCCGGATCGAAGTCGTCACCCCAGGGGTACCTCCTGTCGTCGCCCCCGCGCGCGGCCTTCTCCCACTCCGCTTCGGACGGCAAGCTCACGCTCCAGCTTTCCGGCAACCGGCCCTCCTCACGCCAGCGATGTTCCAACCACCGGCAGAATGACAGAGCCTCGGACCAGCTCACCAAGGTCACTGGACGGTTGCCGGAGCCGCGCAGGCTGTCCAAAGCTTCCGGCTGCTCTCCGGTGGCTTCCACGTACTCCCGGAACTGGGCCACGGTCACCGGGTAGCGGCCGATCCGGTATTCGTAGGAAAGGTCGCAATCGTGAGCCGGCCTCTCGCCTTCGAAACCCTGCCTGTCATCCTTCTCGCTCCCCATTCTGAACGGTCCGGCGGGCACGGCACGTAGGTCCAGAGCGTCCACGGTCATGACCTCGGGCCGGGGGTCTCCCACCGCGGCCAGGACCTTGCCGGCAGCCGCCCGCCTCAAGGGCTCGACCCGGCCGGCCGCTCGCAGGACATCGAGGAGGGCGGTGAGCACCTTGTTCCGGCAGGCCGCTGTCACGGCACCGGGGCCGGCATCCGCCACGGCTTCTCCCATCCAGACCGCGGCCTCGCCCGCCAGGCCCGGTGCCCGGTCCAGCAGGCCCGCGACGACCTCGCTCGCGGCCTGCTCCCACTGGTCGATGATGGCCAGGTGCCCGATGGTAAGGACCACCACCTCGTGCCATGAGGGCTCGCCGATATGCGGCGCCAGGGCCTCGATGAGGACGTCGGCCCCCTCCCGGGCTTTGCGCGCCAGGGCCACCGCCGCCAGGTACTCCTGGAAAGTCAGATGGATGAAGCCGTAGTGGTGCTCGCCGCGGCTCAGGAGGAGCGATGAGTGGTCCCGGACGTCCTTTAGGAAACTCTCGGCGGCGCGGGCCGGGTCCGCGTGGCCGCGGCCGGCGCAGAGGGACTCCAGCTTGCGCAGCAGCTCCCCCTCCTTGACCAGGCCGACGCCGGGCGAGACCTCGTGCATCCAGAGGGCGAGAGGCTCCAGGACCTTCAGGGTCTCCACCAAGTCCACCTCTCGGCCGGAACGGCCGGCCAGGCTGCGGGCCAGGTTCCAGTGCTTGAGGAGCGTCTCGACGTAGTTCCTGTAGAGCTCCACCCGGCGGTCCGGGAGCGCGACGCCGCCGCGCTTCATCAGCGCCAGGATGGTGAGCAGCAGCGGGTTCGCGGCCAGGGACCGCACGCCGGGGCTGGTGCGGACCGCCGCCAGGAGCTCTCCGCGCTCCTGCTCCGCCTGGGCCCGGGCCACTCCGGTCTCGCCGCCCACGGCCTTTTCGAGAGCAGCCGTCCACTTGCCGAGAAAGGCCTCGATCTCCTCGCCGTCGAAGTCCACCAGGGTGGCTTCCACCAGTCCCTCCGCCGCCAGCCGGACCTCGCGGTAGCCGACGATCCGGCTGGTCAGGACGAAGCGGTTGCCCGTCTTGCGGTGCCGGGAGTAGAAGTCCCGCACCCGGTCGACGACCAGATGCCGGCGCCCCGCATCCCGCACCTCGTCGAGGCCATCCATCAGAAGGAGAGCGCTCCCTTCCTGGAGCGCCCGCGCGAGCAGATCTCCCAGGGGAACCTGGATCTTCCGCTCGTCCTCGTAATAGCGCGCGATGAAGTCGTCGAGAGATACATCCCGGTCGGCCAGAGCGTTGGCATAGGCCGCCAGCGGCAGGAGGATGGGCAACCTTCCGCCCAGTCCCAAAGCCTCTCCCTGACCGGAGGCGAGAGCCAGGGCCAGGACCTTGAGGAAGGTGGTCTTGCCCGCACCGGGATCCCCCAGGAGGACCAAGCCGCCGTGCTCCCGGAGGAGATCGAGCACCGGCAAGAGGTCGGACAGACGCTCGCCCATATCCGTGCCCTCCTCCACGCCCGGCAGCCGGCCGGCGACGCGGAGCTGGCGGGCCCAGGTCTCTCCTTCCGGCGTATGCAGGCGGGCCTTGAGCGGGACGTACATCTCCAGGAGCGGCAGCTTGAGGGCGACGCGGTCCGAGATGCCCATGCCTCGGAGGTCGAGGTAGCGGTAGGCCTCCACCAGATATTGCAGATAGGCGCGGGTGGCCGCTTCCAGGTCCGGCGCCGGCGATCCCAGCCCGAGGCCACGCAGGAAGTCCCGGGCCTCGGGAACCTCGACGTGGACGGTCAGATTCTCGATCGAGGGCGCATTGACGTTCCCTTGGACGTTACCCCCGACGGCCGCCTGCCCGCCGGCCACCCCCCGATCCACCGCGACGGTCGAGCCGCCGTGCGCCGCCAGGGACGGCCGTAACGGGGGCTCGACCGTCCCAGGTTTATGCGGGAGCCAGAAACGAACCGCCGCCACCGTTGCGGCACCGAGCCAGAGAACGAGTTGCACCAGGCTGGCCAGCCCCTGGATTCGCGCTGACTCCGTGCCGGTCAGCTCCAGCAGGCGCGGCCACCACCACGGAGCCGACAGGCCCAGAAGGATCAAGGCCAGCATCAGCACGCCGGGAAGGAGCCATCTTTTCAGCATGGTCTGCGGAGATCGTACCGCAACTCACTTCGTAGGATAATGCTCCCATGTGCGGACGCTACACCCTGACTTCCTCGGGCGAGGAGCTCGCTCTCCTCTTCGATCTGCCGGAGCTGCCCCTGCTGCCGCCCCGCTACAACATGGCTCCCACCCAGGGGGCGGCGGTGGTGCGCGTCCCGGAGCCCGGCGCGCCGCGGCGGCTCGATCTCCTCAAGTGGGGCCTGATCCCCTACTGGGCCAAGGAGGCGAGCATCGGCAACCGGATGATCAACGCCCGCGCCGAGAGCGTGGCCGAGAAACCCGCTTACCGCTTCAGCTTCAAGAAGAAGCGCTGCCTGGTGGCGACCGATGGCTTCTACGAGTGGAAGAAAGAGGGAAAGGCCAAGCAGCCTTTCCTGATCCGCCGCGAGGACGCCAAGCCGTTCGCCTTCGCCGGCCTCTGGTCCACCTGGAAGGACGCCGAGCACGGCGGCCAGACGGTCGAGACCTTTACCATCCTCACCACCGCCGCCAACGACCTGCTCCGCCCTCTCCACGACCGCATGCCGGTCATCGTCGCTCCGGAGAACTTCGATCTCTGGCTGGATCCGAAGATGGAGGACGCCGCGATGCTCCAGCCACTCCTGGTCCCCCATGCGGTGGACGGCTTCCATGCCTTCCCCGTCAGCCGGACGGTCAACAGCCCAGCGAACGACGTCGCGAGCTGTATCGAGCCGCTGGTGCAGGACTAGCGCGACGGTCCGTCGTACCCTTACGACGGTTTGCCTCCGCGTACGACGGTTTATCTCCAGCTACGACGGTCCGTCGTATCGGTACGACGGTTTTGCGCACGGTACGACACTCTGCCTCTGGCTACGACGATCCGCCGTACCCTTACGACGGTCTGCCTCCGCGTACGACGGTTTATCTCCGGCTACGACGGTCCGTCGTATTGGTACGACGGTTCTGCGCACGGTACGACGGCCTGCCTCCGGCTGCGACGGTCCGTCGTACGCTTACGCCGGTCTGCCTCCGCTTACGACGGTTCATCTCCAGCTACGACGGTCCGTCGTATCGATACGACGGAGAATCTTCCCGGGACGGCGGCCCGTCGCCGTTGGAGAAAAACCGTCGCCGCTGGAGACAGATCGTTGTCGCTGGAGGATTTCCGTCGTCTGGAGAAAATGCTCCGCCTCCAGAGACGACGGAGAATCTTCCCGGGACGGCGGTCCGTCGTCACTGGAGAAAAACCGTCGTCGCTGGGGGCAGGCCATCGCCGCTGGAGGATTTCCGTCGTCTGGAGAAAACGCTCTGTCTCCCGAGACGGCAGAGAATCTTCCCGGGACGACGATCCGTCGTCGCTAGAGGATTTCCGTCGTCGTACGACAGCCGGCCCCGGTCAGACGGCCAAGGGCATGAACGAGGTGTCCTGGAGGGACTTGGAGGCAAAAAGAAAGCAGGCCTGGATATCTTCCGAAGCAAGACCTTCGTACTCTTCCAGGATCTACATGACCGTCGATCCGTGCGCGAGCAGTCCGAGGATGTACTCGACGGCGAGACGGGTCCCCTTGATCACGGGCTTTCCGACCATGACGCGGGGGTCGACGGTGATTTGGGAGAGGAGTTGATCGTCACGCATAGGGAAGCCTCGTAGCGAAATTCTACCGTGAGAGCCCTTACAGCACGTAAGCCGTCAGGAAGATCCCCACCATCGTGAAGACCAGCGTCAGCTTGCCGGCGATGCCGAGGAGCATGCCGATCCAGGTGCCGAGGCCTACCCGGCTGGCCTGACGCCAGTTGCGGCGCGCGGCGTACTCGCCGGCCACCGCGCCCACGAACGGCCCGAGGATGAAGCCGGGGAGCCCGAAGAAGAGCCCGACGATCGCTCCCGCGGCGGCGCAAAAGAGGGCCGCCCAACTCGCTCCCACCCGCTTGGCCCCCAGGCTCGAGGCGAGGAACTCCACCACGAAACTGAGGAGGGTCAAGATCGCGAGGATGGTGAGCGTGAACCACCCCACTTTCTGAAACCCCTCCGCCCAGGCCGCGATCAGCAGCCCCACGAAGACCACCGGCGCCCCGGGCAACGCCGGCATCACCGTGCCGATGATGCCGAGCACCACCAGGGCGCCCCCCAGGAGCAGGAAGACGTTTTCCGCGCCGGCCATAACCTACCCCTGCGGGCTCAGCGCGAGAGGACGGCTCAGGCGCTTCCGGCAGAGCTCCACGAACCGCCGCTTGTGAAGCTCCCCGTCGCAGAGGTCGTAATGATTGGGGAGGATCCACCGCGGATCGAGCCGCAGGGCCTTGCGCAGGCTTCCCGGGATCAACTCGGGCCGGCTGTTCAGAATCGCCGGCGGCAGATGGATGAGGAAGAAGTAGCTCGCGAAGAGGTCTCCGGAGAAGAGCAGGTCGTGCCGCGTGCTGTAGAAGCCGCAGTGACCCTCGCTGTGCCCGGGCAGATGGACCACCCGCAGCCCGCCCCAGAAGGGGAGCTCGTCGCCGTCCGCGATGAATTCGTCGATCTCTGCCGTCCGGTAGCGGAACGCCCAGCGTCCCGCCGCCTCCAGCCGCCCGCACCAGCGGGTGATCCCCTCGTAGGGATAGCGGCCGTCAATGTGGACCTGCTCGTCCGGATGCCCGTAGACCGGCGCGCCCGTCCACTCCTTGATCGCCGCGAGATTGCCGGCGTGGTCCAGATGGCCGTGCGTGAGCAGGATGCCGCGGATGGATTGGGGCGAGAGCCCCAGCCGGCGCAGCCGCGCGCGGACCAGCGCCAGCTCCCCGAACAGGCCGGTGTCGATCAGCCAGGCGTCGTCCCCCTCGACCAGCAGGTGGCAGACGCTCATGGCACCCCGGATCGGGTAGAGGCCCGGGGGCACGTTTTTCAAAGGCCGCATGGCATCCCTCCCTCCTATCGGGTCGGGGGACTCTTCAGCTTGCGGTCGAAGAAGTCCGCTGTCGCATGATACGCCGCCAGCCAGCTCGCATTACGGAGGAAGCCGTGGATCTCGTCCGGCAGCACGAGCTGCTCCACGGGAACCTTCCGCTCCCGCAGCGCCTCGACCAGCCTCACGGTCTGGCTGAAGAAGACGTTGCGGTCGTCGTCGCCATGGATCAGGAGCACCGGCGAGCGCCAGCCGTCGAGCCAGGCCATCGGCGACGACTCGAAGGCGAGCCGCTCCTCCTCCGGCTTGGGCTGGTAGTCCGGGATGAAGTTCCGGATCCCCTCGTTCCAGTCGTGGACGCCGTGCAGATCCACCCCGGCGGCGAACAGGTTGGAGGCGCGGGCGAGGCCGAGCGCGGTCAGGTACCCGCCGTAGGAGCCCCCCCAGAGACCGATCCGGTCCGGATCGACGTCTGTCCGGCCGCGCAGGTAGAGCCCCGCCCCCAGCACGTCGTTGAACTCGCTCCCCCCGCTCGCCCCCTGGTTCGGCGCCTCGCGGAACGCCAGCCCGTAGCCGGTGCCGGACCGGTAGTTCACGGCGAGCACCACATAGCCCCGGCTCGCCAGGTACTGGTTCATCGCATAGGCGCGGTTGTAGTACCCGGAGTAGTGCCAGCCGAGCAGCATCTGCCGGTGCGAGCCGCCATGAAAGAAGAGCAGCGCCGGGTGACGCTCCCCCTTTTGGGCGTTCGGAGGCAGGAAAAGCTGGCCATGGATGCGCAAACCGTCCGAGGCGCTGAGGATCACCGGCTCGGGCACCACGAGAGCGCTCTCTGGAAACTCGGCCGGCACCGTCCCTGGGGCCAGCTCCCGCGCGGGGCTCCCCGCGACCTCGATCACCGGCCGCGCGGGCCTGCGCGCTCCCGAGCGGAGGTAGGCGAAAGCCTTGCCGTCGCTGGTCCTCACCGGCAGCCACTCGATCCCCTCCCCCCGGGTCAGCGCGGCCGGCCGCCCGCCGGCCGGATCGACCTGCCAGAGATGGCGGCGATCGATATCATCCTGGTTGGAGCTGAACAGGACCTGACGGCGGTCCAGGGTCAGGTTGACGGACTCCACCTCGAACTCGCCCGGCGTGAGCAGGGTCGCCTTCCCCCCGACGGCGGGCACCGAGTAGAGATGGAGCCAGCCGTCCCGCTCCCAGGGGAAGACGAGGCGGTCCCCCGCCGTCCAGAGCACCTGGTTGGCGGCGACCATCTCCGCGAAGGCGCTCCCCGGGCCCGGCTCGGCACGCCAGGCGGTCTTCGCCTCCCCCGTCGCGGCGTCCGCCACCAGGATGGACCAGGGCTCGGCGCTCGGATTCGGGTGGAACAGGGTGGTCTTGATAGAAGCCGGGACGCGCAGGAATGCCAGCCGCGCGCCGTCCGGCGACCAGGCGGGCTCGCTGTCCTCGTCCACGCTCGGGGCGATCCAGCGCAATGCCTTGGCGGCGACGTCGTAGACGCCGACGAAACCGTGGTTCCCGCGCGCGCTCACGAAGGCGAGCCGCGAGCCGTCCGGCGAGAAGCGGAGTTGCCGGAGGCCGCCCCGGGCCTTCACCCACGAAACCGGTTCCTTGCCCGCGAACGGCTGCCAGACGATCTCCCCGCGGCGGGAGTAGGCGATGCCGTCCCCCTTCGGCGAGACCGCCGCTCCACTCCCGGTGCCGAGCCGCACCGGCTCGCCGCCGTCCAGGGGCACGCGCCAGATCGCCTGCTCCGCCCCCGCCGGGTCGCTCGCGGGATTGGGGACCTCCCCCTGCCGGTTCGGGCCGCCGCCGCGGACATAGATCAGGGATTTTGCGTCCGGCGTCCACTCCAGATTGTCGATCGACTGGCCGTCGTCGGCCGTGTAGCGGGTGACCTGCCGGCCCCGGTATTCCGGCGGCTCGGCCACCCAGACGTTGCGGACTCCCTGCGCGTTGTCGATCCAGGCAAGCCTGCCCCCGGCCGGCGAGGGCAGCAGCTCCGTCGGAAACGGCGAGCTCAGGAGACGTTCGAGAGTGACCGCCGGCTGCTGGGCGGCGAGAGGGGGAACGGACAGCAGAGCGAGAACGGCGGCGGCGGCGAAACGAGCGCGGACTCGGAGCATCGACCCCTCCAGGTTGGAGATTGCTCAACCAGAAGGGTCATTCTGTCTCAGAATCGGTGTCCCAGAATCGCTTAGCGGAAGATCCCGGTGCGCTGCGGGCCGGTGGTGCCGGCGTCGCTCAGTTTCTGGTTCAGCTCCTTGATGCGCTCCATCAGCTTGTCGATCTTCTCCTGGGCCTCCTGGCGCAGGCGGGCGTAGTCGCCGCGCAGGCGCTCGCGCTCCTGGGACGCCTCCCCCATCTTGGCCATGATCTCCTCGATCTGCTGGTCGCGCTGGCGGATGACCTGCTGGAAGGCGACGATCTGCTCGTCCTTCTCCACCAGCTTGAGCTTGATCTTCTCTTCCTGCTCCTCGTACAGCCGCTTGAACTGCTGGAGCTCGGTGATCTGCGAGAAATCGGATGTGACTGGGCTCAATTCGCCTCCTCGTTCCTCGATCATCGGGAACATCTTGCGGAGCTTCAGGGAAAGGTCTTCCGGATCGGACGATTGACGCATCGCCTCGGCGTAGGTGATCGTGCCGTGGACCAGCAGCGCGAGCAGCGACTGGTTCATCGACTGCATGCGGTAGTAGCCGACGGAAGACTCCATCTCGTCGTGGATCTGGCTGACCTCCCCCTCCTCGATCATCTTCGAGACTTTCGGGGAGGCGCGCAGGATCTCGAGCGCCGCGACCCGCCCCTGATTGTCCGGCCGCTCGACGAGCTTCATCGAGACGACTCCCTTGAGGACCTGGGCGAGCTGGGCGCGGACCTGCGGCTGCTGGTCGGACGGGAAGGTGTCGAGGATGCGGTCCACCGTCTGCGGGGCGCTGTTGGTGTGCAGGGTCGAGAAGACCAGGTGGCCGGTCTCGGCGGCGGTGATCACGGTCGACACCGTCTCCGGATCGCGCATCTCGCCGACCATGATGACGTCGGGGTCCTGCCGCATGGCATTGCGCAGGGCATCGGAGAAGGCGCTGGTGTCGGTCCCCACCTCGCGCTGGGAGATCGAGGCCATGTCGTCCGTGAAAAGGAACTCCATCGGGTCCTCGATGGTGATCACGTGCACGGGGCGATGCGTCGTGATGTACCGGATCATCGCCGCCAGCGTGGTCGACTTGCCGCTGCCGGTCGGCCCGGTGATCAGAACGAGGCCCATCGGGATCTCGCAGAACTCGAGCAGCACCGGCGGCAGCTCCAGATCCTCCAGGCTCTTGATCTGGTAGGGGATGCGCCGGAAGCAGGCGGCGATGTTCCCCCGCTGCACGTAGATGTTGCAGCGAAAGCGGGCAAGGCCGCGCACACCGTACCCGGTGTCGACCGACATCCGCTCCTCGAGCATGGTCTTCTGCCGCGGGGAGAGGATCCCCATCAGCATCTCGGTCAGCTCTTCCGGCTTGAGCGGGGGCGCCTCGATCGGCAGCAATTTGCCGTTGATGCGCAGCAAGGGCGGACGGGTCGGCTTCAGATGAAGGTCCGACGCCCCTTTATCCGTCATGAACTTCAGGAGACGATCAAGATCCATGATTAGTGCCGCGCATTCTACAGGAGATACGGAGAAAGGCCATAGGGGGGGCAACTTCGGTGGCCTGCGACCTCACCCTCGGTCCCTCTCCTGAAGGAGAGGGAGGGCCTTGCAGGACCGGAGGGTGCTTGTAGGGTGCGCTGTGCGCACCATGAACGCCTGAAGGTGTGCACAGCACACCCTACGGGCAACCCGGCACGCAGGCGTCCCCCCTTCTCCTTCAGGAGAAGGGGATAGGGGTTGAGGTCGCAGGCCGCGGGCGCCCCGAGACCGGCGAAGACCTCTAGAACCCCCTAGAACTTCCGCATCAGCCCCACCACCACGCCCTGCACCTTCACGTCCCGGGCGGGAACGCGGATCGGCTGCATCGTGGGGTTGGCGGGCTGGAGACGGACCACCGGGCCTTCGGGGTAGAAGCGCTTCAAGGTCGCGTCTTCCCCGACCAGCGCCACCACCATTTCGCCGGGCTCGGCCAAGTCGCGGCGCAGGACGATGACGAAGTCGCCGTCGTGGATCCCCTCCTCGATCATCGACTCGCCGACCACCCGCAGCACATAGTGTTCGCCGCCGCGCGGGCTCAGCAGATGCCCCGGCACGGTCACCCGGTCGTTGCCGGAGAGCGCCTCGATGGGGCGGCCGGCGGCGATATCGCCGAAGTAGGGGAGGTCTCGCTCGGAGGACTCGTTGCCGGGGATCGCCCGGATCAGCTCGATCCCCCGCTTCTGGTTCCAGTCCCGCTTCAGGAAGCCCTTCTGCTGCAGGAGCTTCAGGTGCTTGTAGGCGGTGCCGTACGAGGAGAACCCGAACTTCTCGCAGATCTCCCGGTGCGTGGGAGCGATGCCGCGCTCCCGGCGGTACGCCTGGATATACTCCAGGATCTCTTTCTGGCGCTCGGTCAGGTAGGACATGGGCGGAAGTATAGGCGGTAACCTAGCGTAATGCAAGCGGCAGAGAGTCGATCTCTTCCTTGACACCTCGCGAGAGGGCTCAATACACTGGCCCGGCGCCGGGGAGCAGACCCCAGTACACACTCCAGACAGACCCCAATCATCGATGAGCTCCCACGCGACGAATCTCAACCTCGATCTCCAGCGACACACGCTCGACAACGGCCTCCAGGTCGTTCTCCATCGCGACGCCTCGCTCCCACTGGTGGCCGTCAATCTCTGGTACCACGTCGGCTCGAAGAACGAGCGGCCGGGGCGGACCGGGTTCGCCCACCTGTTCGAGCACATGCTCTTCCAGGGCAGCGCGAACGTGGGCACCAACGAGCACTTCCGCTACATCCAGCAGGTGGGCGGAGTCGCCAACGGCTCGACCTGGTACGACCGCACCAACTATTACGAGACGGTCCCCGCCCATCATCTCGACCTCGCCCTCTGGCTGGAGTCGGACCGCATGGGCTTCTTCCTGCCGGCGCTCACCCAGGAGAACCTCGATACCCAGCGCGACGTGGTGATGAACGAACGCCGGCAGCGGGTCGAGAACCAGCCTTACGGCGGGGCGGGCGAGCGGATCAACGATCTGCTCTATCCGCCCACCCACCCCTATCACTGGCCGGTGATCGGCTACATGGAGGACATCGCCGCCGCCACCCTGGAGGACGCGCGGGCTTTCTTCAGCAGCTACTACACGCCGAACAACGCGGTGCTCTCGGTGGTGGGGGACATCCAGCCGGAGGACGCCCTGGAACGGATCGAGGCCTGGTTCGGGGAGATCCCGCCGGGCCCCCCGGTCGCTCCGGTGGTGCCGGTATCGACGCCGCTGGGCGGCGAGCGCCGGGGGATGATCCCCGACGACGTGAGCCTGCCCCGGGTCTATATCGCCTTCCGCGCTCCGGCCTACGGCCAGCGGGACTGGTACACGGCGGACCTGCTCGCGGCGGTGCTCGCGGGGGGCAAGTCGAGCCCGCTCTACCGCGACCTGGTGTACGGCCGACAGATCGCCCAGGACGTCGGCGTCTCGGTGGGGCCGCAGGAGTGCGGCGGCACCTTCATGCTGGTCGCGACCGCCCGGCCCGGCGTACCTGCCGAGGCGCTGGAGGAGGCCCTGCTGGGCCATCTCGCGGCGGCCGCCGCCGCGCCCCCCGATCCGGCCGATCTCGAGCGCGCCCGCAACCGCATGCTGACCGATTACTACAGCAGCCTCCAGCGGCTGGACACCCTGGCGGACCTCTTCTCCCAGTTCGCCACCTACTTCGACGACCCCGCGGCGGGCTTGGCCGAGGCCGACCGCTATCTGGACGTCGCGCCACGGGAGCTCATGGAGTACGCGGCCTCCTGGTGCACCGAGCCGGAGCGGGTGGTGGTCTCCGTGGTTCCGCGGAAGGCGAGCTGATGGCCGCGGAACGCCCACGGGTCGATCGCTCGGTCTCTCCGCCGCCCCGGGAGATCCGCCCTTTCCAGTTCCCCCCCTTCCTGCGCACCCGCCTGCCCAACGGCTTGGCGGTGATCGCGGCGCGCCTGCCCAACCTGCCGCTGGTCAGCCTGGAGCTGATCGCTCCCGCGGGAGCGCAGTACGATCCGCCGGAGAGGCCGGGGATCGCCACCCTGACCTCGTCCGTGCTCGACGAAGGGACCGCCCTCCGGTCGTCGCTCGAGGTCGCGGCCACGGCCGAGCGGCTGGGCGGCTACTTCACCACCGGCGCCGACTGGGACGTGGGCTATCTCACCACCGGGCTGCTGTCGAGCCACCGCCGGGAGGGTCTCGAGCTGCTGGCCGAGGTCCTCACCACTCCGACCTTCCCCGTGGAGGAGATCGACCGGCTCCGCCGGCAACGGATCTCCGAGATCCTGCGGCGGCGCCAGGACCCCTCGGCTCTCGCCGACGAGCGGTTCCAGCGCGAGGTCTTCCGCGGCACCGCCTACGCCGAGCCGCTCCAGGGCACGGAGGAGAGCCTCTCGCGGCTCGACCGCGACGCTCTGCTGGATTTCTACCGGAATCACTACGGCTTCGACGGCTCGACCCTGATCGCGGTGGGGGACTTCGATCCCGAGGAGCTCCTGCGCGAGACCGAGGCGGTCTTCGGCGCCACCAGCTCCCCGGGGTCGGTGGCCGCCCGGCCGGAGATCCACCCCACTCCCCCCCGCGGAGTGTCGGTCCATCTCGTCGACCGTCCCGGCGCCGCCCAGACCGAGCTGCGGCTGGGGCACGTGGGAGTCCCGCGGACCGATCCCGACTACGTCCCGTTGCTGGTGCTCAACACGCTCCTCGGCGGCAAGTTCACCAGCCGGATCAACCTCAATCTGCGGGAGCGCCACGGCTATACCTACGGCGCCTCGAGCCGCTTCAGCACGCGGCAGGGCCCGGGTCCCTTCACCGTCACCGCGGCGGTGGAGACCTCGGCGGCGGCCGCCTCCACCCGCGAGGTCCTGCACGAGCTGCGGCGGGTCCGCGAAGCCCTGGTCGAACCCGAGGAGCTCGCGGAGACCGCCGGCTACATCGTCGGGGTGTTCCCCTACAGCCTGCAGACCGTCGGCGATGTCGGCCGGCGCCTGGAGAATCTGGCCGTCTTCGACCTGCCGGACGATTACTACACCCACTACCTGCGCAAAATCGCCGCCGTCACCCGCGAGGAGATCCAGGAGGTGGCGCTCCGCCATCTCGATCCCGAGCGGATCGTCGTCGTGGCGGTGGGCCCCGCCGAGATCCTGGAGCCGCAGTTCGAAGGGGTGGGACCGGTGACCGTCTGGTCGCCTGAGGGGGAGCCCCGTGCCGCCCAGCCGCTGCGGTCTAGTTGAGCTGGACCGTCAACTGCGTCGGGCCGGCCAGATGGATGTCGAGAGACCGCGAGCCGCCGCCCTGGAAGCTGCCGGAGACCGGCTTGACCAGAGCTTTGCTCCCCGTGGGCGCGACGTGCACCCGGAAATCGACCGTCCCGGCGGGGACCGTGAATGTCCAGCTGGCGACGTAGGGCACCTGTTTGCGCGCGCGGAAGATGTTGATTCCGCCGCCGCGAGGTGACGAGAAGTTGTCGCGCTTGATCTCCTGACCGTTCATCCAGAGGATCAACGATCCTTCCGAGAGCTCGGACCGGAAGTGCACGCGCACGATCGCCGTGGTCGCCTCGGGGCGGGTGACGGGCGCGCTCGGGCTGGGAGGCTGCCCTTCCGAGGGCGCCGGCATGGCCGCGGCGATCTCTTCCCCCTTACGGCGGCGAGAGTCCTGGGAAGCGGCCGCCGCCTGGCGCTGCCTGTCCTGGCGCGCCTTCCCCTCCTGCGCCTTGACCAGGATGGCCCGCGCCTCGAAGTTCGAGGGCTCGAGGCGCAGCACCTCATTGGCCGTCATCAGGGCATTGTCATATTTCTGGGCAGCGAGGGCCTTGTTCGCGCCGTCGAGCCCCATCGCCACCATGCTCGCCGTGCCGGACTGTTTCGAGAACTGCTGGCCGGCGTTCTGCGCGGCCGTCACACGCATCGCGCGAATCTTCTTCGCGTCTGGAGCGAGTCGCTCTGCCTTGTAGAAGAGATCGGCGGCGCCTCTCCAGTCGCCGACCTCCTGGGCCTGCCTGCCCGCCCGGAGCATCTCGAGGACCTTCTGCCGGTTGCCGTCCTCCGTGGCGTTGCGCTGCGGACCGGCGGGCAGCGCCCACCCCAACCACAGAAATGCCGCCGCCCAGAAGAGCAGAGACGCCACCAGGGCGGACCCGCCCGCCACGAGAAGACGGCGCGGCGAGGTCCGGCCGGGCGGCCTCAGGACCGGCGCCTCGGCCGCCACCGTGTCCGCGAGAGCGTCGGCCGTCCCATCGGCAGCGGCCAGCACCGGAGCCGGCGTCACGGCGGAGCTCCCGGTCCCCGTACCGGTGCCGGTGCCCCCTGTGCCGGAGCCGGAGCCGGTGCCGTCGGCCGCCGGTTCCACCGGCGGTGGCGACGGCGCCGGCGGCGCGGCGGCGCGGCCGCGCAGGCGGTCCAGGAACGAGCCTCGGGAGGCCGGAGCGGCCGGGGCCGGCGGTACCAGGGCGGGGGCGAAAGCCGGCGGCAGCACCATCGTCGACGACAGGCTCTGGGTCTCGTTGAGGGCGTCGACGCGGGTGGTGTTCGACTCCACGACCTGGCGCAGGTCCTCCACCATCTCCTTTGCCCGCTGATAGCGCCGGGCCGGATCCTTCTCGAGCGCCCGGCCGAGGATGCGGTCGATCCCCGGCGGGAGATCGCGGGCGTAGTCCCGCGGCGGGGTGAAGTGGTCGTAGACGATGCGATGGCTCACCACCGTCAGGTTCTCCCCCTGGAACGGCTTGTGGCGGGTGAGCATCTCGTAGAGGACCACGCCGAGCGAGAAGAGGTCGGCCCGCGAGTCGACCTCCTTGCCCTGGATCTGCTCGGGCGCCATGTAATTGGGCGTGCCGAGGAGCTGCCCCTCCTGCGTGAGGTTCGAGCTGTCGAGCCGGGCGATGCCGAAGTCGGTGATCTTCACCCGGTTCTCGCCGGTGATCAGGATGTTCGCCGGCTTGACGTCGCGGTGCACCACCCGGTTGGCGTGCGCATAGTCGAGCGCGTCCCCCACCTGGGAGATGATGTCGAGCACCGCCCGCAAGGTCAGCGGCTGCTCCCCCTGGAGCAACAGCTTCAGGTTGGTGCCGCGCACGTACTCCATGGCGATGAAGGCGAGCCCCTCGTCACTGGCCTCGACGACGTCGTGGATGGTGACGATGTGGGGATGGGTGAGAATGCCGGCGCTCTGCGCCTCGCGCATGAAGCGGATGCGGAACTGCTCCATCTCCTGATCCTTGATGGAGTAGCCGATGCGGAAGGTCTTGAGCGCCACCAGCCGGCCGATCAGGGGATCGCGGGCCAGGTAGACGATGCCCATGGCCCCCTTGCCGATCTCATCGACAATTTCGTAGCGGCCGAGCTTGGTCGGGGTCAGAGGCAGCATGACAGAGCGCTTTTCGCGTCGCCATTCTAGGCCGGCCCGGGTTCCCGAGTCAAACGGGAAAAGCGGGGGTAAGTCCCAGTCCTTTTTACCATTTAGGAGGGGTTTCCACGGGCTGCTCCGGTCCGCTCCCCTGTGGTATATTTGCGCCCCTTGATCTTTTGAAGGAGGTCCAGACGATGCAGGTGGACAGTCCTGAGAAACTCCGCAATGTCGCCGTGGCGGGCCACAACGACACCGGCAAGACCACTCTCGTAAGCGCTCTCCTCTACGCCGGTGGCGTCACCACCCGCCTGCACCGGGTCGAGGACGGCAACACCCTGACCGACTTCGACCACGAGGAGAGCGAGCGCAGGATCTCGATCGGCCTCGCCGCCTGTTTCCTCCCCTGGCAGCAGCACAAGATCAACCTCCTCGACTGCCCCGGCTACGGCATCTTCTTCTCCGAGACCCAGCAGGGCCTGCGCGCCGCCGACGCCGCGATCCTCTGCGTCAACGGCGTCGCCGGCGTCGAGGTCAACACCGAGAAGGTCTGGAAGGCCGCCGCCGAGCTCGAGCTGCCGCTGATGGTCAACCTCACCAAGATGGACCGCGAGCGAGCGGACTTCGACCGCGCGCTCGAGGACTTGCACAAGCGGTTCGGCCGCGGGGTGCTGCCGGTCCAGATCCCGATCGGCCAGGAGGCTGGCTTCTCCGGCGTCGTCGACCTGGTCAACCTGAAGGCCTATCAGTTCACCCGCGACGGCAACGGCAAGGCCACTCCGGCCGACATCCCCGCCAACCTCGCGGAGATGGTCGAGACCCACCGCGCGCGGCTGGTCGAGGCGGTCGCCGAGACCGACGACCGGCTGATGGAGGGCTTCTTCGAGAACGGCACGATCCCGCAGGAAGATCTGGTCCCCGCGTTGCGCCGCGCCGTCGCCCGCCGGCAGATCTTCCCGCTGACGCTCTCGGCCGGCGGTCACGGCATCGGCCCGTCGGCGCTGCTCGACGCCGTCCTCGCCCTGCTCCCCTCCCCCGCCGACCGGCTCCCCTTCCCGGCGACGAACGTCGGCGGCGAGGAGATCGGGCTCGCCGGCGATCCCGCGGGGCCGCTCGCGGTGCTGGTGTTCAAGACGCTCTCCGACCCCTTCACCGGCAAGATCTCGCTGCTGCGCGTCGTCTCCGGCACGCTCAGCGCCGACACCAACGTCTGGAACAGCCGCGCCGAGGAGGCCGAGCGGCTCGGCCACCTGATCGCCGTCGAGGGCAAGCAGGGGGGGAACGTGCCGCGCCTGATCGCCGGCGACATAGGCGGCGTCGCCAAGCTGAAGATCACCGTCAGCGGCGATACGCTGTGCGCCAAGGACAAGCCGATCAAGCTCGCCTGGATCAGCGTCCCCGAGGCGGCGATGGCGTTCGCCGTCGAGCCCAAGTCCAAGGGGGACGAGGAGAAGATCGGCGACGCCCTGCACCGGCTGATGGACGAGGATATCGCCCTCCACGCCGGCCGCGACCCCGAGAGCCACGAGCACCTGCTCTCCGGCAACGGCCAGCTCCACATCGAGATCGCGGTCGCCAAGCTCAAGCACCGCTTCCACGTCGACGTCCTCCTGCATCCGCCCCGGGTGCCCTACCGCGAGACGATCCTCAAGCCCGCCGACGGCCACGGCCGGCACAAGAAGCAGACCGGCGGCCGCGGCCAGTTCGCCGACTGCAAGATCAAGGTCGAGCCGCTGGCGCGCGGCGAGGATTTCAGCTTCGCCGACGAGATCTTCGGCGGCGCCATTCCGCACAACTACCGGCCGGCGGTCGAGAAAGGGATCCAGGAGGCCCGCCGCCGCGGCTACCTCGCCGGCTACCCCATGGTCGACTTCAAGGTGCGGCTGCTCGACGGCCAGTACCACGACGTCGACTCCTCGGAGATGGCGTTCAAGATCGCCGGTTCCCTGGCCTTCAAGGACGCCATGCAGAACGCCAAACCGACCATCCTCGAGCCGGTGATGAAAGTCGACATCACCACTACCGAGGAGTTCACCGGCGACATCATGGGCGACCTGTCGCATCGGCGGGGGCGCCCGCAGGGGATGGACGCGGTCAACGGCAACCAGATTATCAAGGCCCTGGTGCCGATGTCCGAGATGCTCGACTACGACCGCATCCTGCGCGCCATGACCCAGGGGCGGTCGAGTTTCCACATGGAGTTCTCGCACTACGAGGAGGTCCCCAAAATGGTGCAGGACAAGCTCGTCGCCGAGGCCCAGAAGCACCGCCAGGAGGAGCACGAGTAGCCCCCCTTCGCCGTCCTTCCTCCGACGCGTTACAATCCCCACTTCCAGGCGCCCGATCGGGCGCCTGGAATCGTCCTTTCAAAGACCCTTCACGGAGATCGAACCTTGATCCAAGCGAGTCAACTACGCACCGGCATGTGCATCCTCTTCGAAGGTGACATCTGCCGTGTGATGACTTCCCACCACGTCACGCCCGGGAACCTGCGTGGCTTCGTCCAGGCCAAGATGCGCAACCTGCGCAACGGCAACAGCTTCGAGCACCGCTTCAGCTCCACCGAAAAGGTCGAGCGGGCGATCCTCGACACCCAGCAGATGGAGTACCTCTACTCCGACCCCTCGGGCCACCACTTCATGAACCAGGAGAGCTACGAGCAGATTACGCTCGACGACGAGGTCCTCGGCGACTCCATGCTCTACCTGCTGCCCAACACGGTCATCCAGATCGACTTCTACGACGAGAAGGCGGTGGGCATCGAGCTGCCGAACACCGTCACCCTCGAGGTCGTCGACACCGAGCCCAGCATGAAGGGGGCCACCGCCAGCGCCTCCTACAAGCACGCCAAGATGGAGACCGGCCTGACGGTGAGCGTGCCCCCCTTCATCGAGGTGGGGACCAAGATCATCATCGACACCCGCGAAAACAAGTACCTGAGCCGGGCGTGAATCCCCAACTGCTCGTCGAAGGCCTCACCTGGTTCGTGGTCTTCATCTTCTCGACCACCCTCCATGAAGCGGGGCACGCCCTCGCCGCCTGGAAGCTTGGCGACTCCACCGCCTACGAGGGCGGGCAGGTCTCCTTGAACCCGCTCCCCCACATCCGGCGGGAGCCGGTGGGGATGGTCCTCGTCCCTCTCATCTCCTTCGCCATGAGCCACTGGATGATGGGCTGGGCGAGCGCCCCCTACGACCCCCTCTGGGCCCACCGCTACCCGAAACGGGCGGCGCTGATGGCAGCCGCCGGTCCGGCGGCCAACCTCCTGCTGGTGCTGGTGGCGGGGCTGCTGATCCGGGCCGGGGTCTGGCGGGGGATCTTCGAGGCTCCCGACATCGCCAACTTCACCGCGATCACCGCCTCGGTGGTAGACGGGGGTTGGGCCGCGGCGGCAGTGACGCCGCTGTCGATCCTCTTCTCGCTCAACCTCCTGCTCTTCGCTTTCAATCTGCTCCCCCTGCCGCCGCTCGACGGCAGCGCCATCCTGCCCGGCATCATGAGCGACGACATGGCCCGGAGATTCCACAACTTGCTGCGCCAGCCGATGTTCTCGATGATCGGCCTGCTGGCGGCGTGGCGGATCTTCCCCCTGGTCTCCGATCCCCTGCAGACGCTGGCGCTCAACCTGCTGTATCCCGGAGCGGGCTACCATTGAAGACTGCTGCCATCGCAATCGCGGTCCTCTTTCTTGCCGCCTTCGCCTTCGCCGCGCCACCGGCTCCCGCTCCGCTCCTGCTGACCGGCGCCCGGGTCCTCGATCCCGCCGGCGAGCGCCTCCTCGACGGCCGCGACGTGCTGATCGAGAACGGCCGGATCGCCGCGGTCGGCGCCGCCGGCACGGTCCAGGCGCCGGCGGGAACGCGGAGGATCGATCTCGCGGGGCTGACGCTGATCCCGGGGCTGATCGAGATGCACTCGCATCTCCTCCTCCACCCCTACGACGAGACCCCTTGGGACGATCAGGTCCTGAAGGAGCCGCTCGAGCTGCGGACGATCCGCGGCGTGGTGGCGGCGAAGGCCACCCTGGAGGCGGGGTTCACCACCGTGCGCGACCTCGGCACCGAGGGAGCGGGATTCGCGGATGTCGCTCTGCGGGACGCGATCGCCGCCGGCATGATCCCCGGGCCGCGCGTCCTCGCCGCCACCCGCGCGCTGGTCGCCACCGGCTCCTACGGTCCGTCCGGCTTCGATCCGCGCTGGGAGATTCCGAAGGGGGCACAGGTGGTGGACGGTCCCGTCGAGATGCGCAAGGCCGTGCGCGAGCAGATCGCCGCCGGCGCCGACTGGATCAAGGTCTACGCCGACTATCGCCGCCGTCCGGGCGTCACGACGCCCACCTTCACGCAGGAGGAGATCGCCGCCGCGGTGGACGAGGCGCGGAGCGCCGGTCTTTCCGTCGCCGCCCACGCCTACACCGAGGAGGGGATCCGCCGCGCCGTGCTCGCCGGCGTAAAGACAATCGAGCACGGCACGAACGTAACCGACGAGTTGCTCGCCCTGATGAAGCAGAAGGGCGTCGCCCTGGTCCCCACCCTCGCCGCCTCGGATGCGATCGCACGCTATGCCGGCTGGAAGCCCGGCGAGCCCGAGCCGCCGCGCGTCAAGGAGTCCCGCGAGATGTTCGTCCGTGCCCTGAAGTCCGGAGTGACGATCGCCAACGGCAGCGACGTCGGCGTCTTCGCCCACGGCGAGAACGCCCGCGAGCTGAAGCTGATGGTCGCCTATGGCATGTCGCCGCGGCAGGCCCTGCAAGCCGCCACCTCGATCGCGGCGGCCGTCCTGCGGAAAGACAAGGAGCTGGGGCGGATAGCCCCCGGCTACTTGGCGGATCTGGTTGCGGTGAAGGGCGATCCGCTCGCCGACATCTCGGTGATCGAGCGGCCCGCCGTCGTGGTCAAGGACGGGCGGGTGGCGCTGGAGCGTCGCTAACTTTCGCCGGCGCCATCCCCGGCTGATACAGCACCGGCCGCCCAGCCTTTTCCTTCGCTTCCTTCACCATCCGCCGCACGTCCGCCAGGAGCTTCTTCGAGTCGTAGACGATTCCGTCCTTGATCGTGTACTTGGCCCCTCCCACCCGCACTACCTCGTTCTTCTCGTTGAGCTTGATGACGCCGGTGCCGTAGAGCACCGCCAGGTTCTCCAGAGGATTCTCTTCGACCACCACGAGATCGGCGAGCTTGCCGGGCTCGACCGAGCCGATCTCCTTGTCCATCCCCAGCGCCTCCGCGCCTTTCAGGGTGGCGGCGCGGATCACCTCGAGCGGATGGAACCCCGCTTCGCGCAGCAGCTCCATCTCGCGGATGTAGGCAAAGCCGTAGAGCTCGTAGATGAAGCCGCTGTCCGTGCCCACCGTCACCCGGCCGCCGCGGTTCTTGTACTCGTTGACGAAGGCCATCCAGAGCCGGTAGTTGTTCTTCCAGTCGATCTCGTTCTCGGTCGTCCAGTTGTACCAATAGGCGCCGTGCGACTGGCGGCTCGGGGCATAGAAGTCCCAGAGCGAGGGGAGGGTGTACTCGTCGTGCCACTCGGCGCGGCGAGCCCGCATCAGGTCGCGGTTGGCCTCGTAGATGTTGAACGTGGGATCGATCGTGAAGTCGAGCCGGATCAGCTCGTCCATCACCTCGTTCCACTTCTTCGAAAACGGCGGCGCCGCCTGCTTCCAGAGCCGGCCCGCCTCGCCGAAGCGGTGCGACTCGTCGGCGTAGTTGTAGTCGAGCGGATAGTCCTGGATCGTGCGGTCGTCGAACAGCGCCTCGGGCAGCCCGTACCAGTGCTCCATCGAGGTGAGCCCCCAGCGCGCCGAGGTCAGGACGTTGACCCGCGCCACGTCCATCTGCGCGTGGTGGCAGGCGGAGCGCAGCCCCTTCTTCTTCACCTCCTCGATCGCCGCCTGCATGATGTCCGGCCGGTAGCCGAAGAACTTGACGCCGTCGGCGCCGCGGGCGGCGATCTGATCGACCCACCGCCGCGCCTCCTCCGGTTTCGTGAACGGCTCGTCGTGCCCCATGCCGAAGAAGATGTAGGCCTTGATGCGCGGCGCCGTGATCTCGTTCCTGGCGCTCTTCGCCCGCTGATCGAGCGTCCAGTCGAGGCCGTTGCCGCTCCCCGGATCGCGGACGGTGGTGATGCCGTTCCCCATCCAGAGCTTGTAGACGTACTCGGCCGGGGTCCCCTGCTCCTTGCCGCCGATGTGCCCGTGCATGTCGACGAGCCCCGGCAGGACGTACATGCCGTGGAGGTCCATCTCGCGGTCCCCCGCCTCGGCCTTGGGCCGGCCCTCGGGGTCGGGCGCCACCCCCGGGCTGCCGACCGGCACGACCGCGGCGATGCGGTTCTTCGCGATCACGATGTCGACCGGCCCGATCGGCGGCGCGCCGGTGCCGTCGATCAGCGTCACGCCGCGCAGGATCAGCCGCTTGAAGGGGCCCTCCCCTTCGGCCCGCGGCGGCGCCGGGAGGATCGACTCCTCTTTCTCCGCTTTACCCTTCTCCTCCTTCGCCGCGGCCTTCTTCTCGGCCCCGGACGAGACCAGGCCGCCCGCGAGCAGCAGGACGGCCCACACCCACAAAGTCTTTTTCATCAGAGTCGTCCTCATGAGCCGGCCAGCAGGCTGACGTCGGCGCCGTTCTCCCGCGCCTTCTTCAGAGCCTTGTCCAGCTCCTCCTTATGGCCGGTCGCCCGGGCCGAGATCGCCATCAGGGCATACCCCTCGCTGCTCTCCTGCCCCTTCCGCAGCCGCTGGAAAGCCTTGTCGTAATTGCCGCGCCGCACGTCGAGCCGCGAGCGCAGGATCTTGAACTCCTCGTCGTCGCCGAGCAGGTAGTTGGCCTTGCCGAGCGCGGTGTCGGCTTCGTCGTCCTTCCCCTGGTCGAGGAGGAGACGGGCGCGGCCGAGCTCGATCTGCGCGTTGATCACCCGCCGCGCGTACTGGAGGTCGGCGTAATAGACCGTCTCGCCGGTGTCCGGCGGCGGCTCCTCGGTGTTCAGCGCCTTGTCGTAGAGGGCCACGGCCTCGCCGGCCTTCCCCTCCACGGCCGCCTTGAGGCCCCGGTAATAGAGCATCCGCTTGGGGTGGCGATTCTCGTCGAAGAAGAGGCCGAAGACCTTGGCGTGCTGGTCGAGGTAGAACGCCTTGGGCTCGTGCTCGACGGGGATCTCGAAGGCGGTCGATTCCCCCTTGACCAGGATGTTCCCCCGCACGATGGTGTTGGCGCCGTCCTTCCCCTTCCCCTTGCCCTTCTTCGGGTCGTAGACCTCCAGGTCGACGGGCACCACCAGCGTGGACTGCTTGATGTCGACCTCCCGCACCGCCTCGGCGGCGACGTCGAAGGTGCCGCGCGGGGTCTTGACGACCTTGTAGTGGAAGCGGTGGGGCGTATCCTGCCGGGCCTCCCCCTTCACCACCCACCCCTTGTCATTCTTCTCGAAGCGGTAGTTGTAGAGCACCTGCGGCAGGCCGGTCGCGTAGACGAACTGGCTGGTGAACGCCTTGAGGTCCTGGCTGGTGATCCGCTCGATCAGCGTGAAGAAGTCCTCGGTCGAGATCGTGCGGCCGTTCTCCACCTTGACGATCTGCTTGAGGATCTTCGGGAAGCTCTCCGCTCCCAGGCCGCGGGCCAGCATGTCGAGGATCACCGCCCCCTTCTTGTAGACGATCGCCTCATAGGCGTCGTCCGAGTGGCTGGAGAAGAGCCGCGCGCCGAGCACCACGGGACCGATCGATTCGAGCGAACGCCCGTCCGGCAGGCTGGCGGTGAGCTCGCTCCGCCACCCCGAGGTGAGATCGACCCCGGAGTACTTGTCGCCCAGGCGCTCCTTGCCGAAGAGGAGCGCGGCGTAGCCCGCCATCGCCTCGCTGATCCACTGGTCCCGGTAGCTCGTCCAGCCGACCTGGTCCCCCCACCACTGGTGGGCGACCTCGTGCGCGATGACCAGCCTGCGGTCCTCGACGCCGAAGAACCGGTTCCATACCCCCAGGTCGTTCATCACTCCGTTCGCCAGGGTGACGAAGCCCAGCATCCCCTGCGAGAAGTTGCGGTTGGCGGTGGTCACCGTCAGCTCGTCGAGCGGGTAGGGGCCGAACTTCTCCTCGTAGAACTGGAGCGAGTCGGTGACCGCCTTCATCACCTCCTCGCGGACCCCGCGGCCGGTCCACCCGGAGCCGTTGCCGAAGGCGAACCGCACCGCGACGTGCCCGGCCTGGGCGGTCTCGACCCGGAAGCGGCCAATCTCGAAGGAGAAGCCGAACGCCGGGTAGTCCAGGGTGCGCCGCTCCCAGCGAGTGCCGTCCGGGCTCTCGCCGCCGTCCATGCGGTGGCCGCTGGAGACCAGCTCCAGCCCCTTGGGCCAGTGGAAGGTCACGTCGTAAGGGGCGCGGTCGATCGACCCCGCGTGGGGGTACCACCCCATAGTGTCGAGGAGCGTGAAAAGGTTCCAGTCCTTGTCGACGGGGCGGCCGGAGTACTCGACCACCACCGAGGCCGTGCCGCCGGACGGCGGTGCCTGGGGGAGGATCACCGTCAGCTCGCCGCCCTTGCGCAGATAGAAGAGCGGAGCGCCCCCGGGATCGGTCACCTTGCCGACCTGGAAGTCGCTGGGCAGGATGAGCGACACCGCGCGGGAGCCGGCGATGACCGGCTCGAGATCGATCCGGGCCTTGCCCGTCAAGCGGAGATCGCGCTCCGTCAGGTTCACGTCCAGGGTGTACTTCTTCGACTCGTAGGTGGGAGCCCCGGGCGCCGGCTTGCCGGCGGCGGTCCGCAGCGACGCGCTGAGCCAAGTGTCCCACTGCCCCAGATCGTCCACCTCCACCCCGAGCAGCCGCCCCTTCCGCTGCTCGCGGGAGATCTGCTTGACGAGCTTGCGCTTCTCCTTGTCGGTGGCCTCGATGGGGATGAAGTGGCCGACGGTGACCTGCTCCCGCTCGCCCGGTTGCACGCAATAGAAGATGTCCCCCAGCTCGCCACCGCGGAACCAGGCGGCGAAGTAGCCCGCCGCCACGGGGTCATGCAGGGCGTTGAGCAGCATCCCCCGCTCGACGCTCATGTACTTCCACTCCCCCTTCTTCCGCCAGTCCGCGTAGAGGGCCTCCGCCCGGCGCGTCTGATCGGCGTCCGGCGCCACCGCCGGCCGCTTCAGCATCGCCGACGCCGCCGCGTCCTGGCCGACCACCAGGACGGCCTCCTTGAACTCCTCATCCAGGCGGGAACCGCCGGTGAACAGCTCGAGCTGGCCCCCTTCGATGGCGTCCGGCGGCTCGACCTCGATCCGCCCCTTGCCCAGGAAGACCATCTCGATCGTCTTCCCTCCCACCGCCGTCGCCGGGATCAGCACGCCCTCGTCCAGCGAGAGCTTGCCGAGGCCGACGCCGAGCTTGACGTTCCTCAGCGTCACCGCGCGGGCGGGATCGAGCCTGGCGCCGGCGATCGCGGCCTGGAGCGCGGCGGGATCGGGCGCCTGGGCACGGACGGCGCCGGCCGCCAGGAGAGCAGGGATAAGGCATGAAAAGACGAAGAGACGGCGAGCGATGTACATCCAAAAAACTCCTTGGAAGGGCGATTTCTCTGATTTTACGACATTAGGCGGCGCCGCGGCGCTACGACCGCCATTCCCAGCGCCGCCGCCAGGGCGAGCAGGGCGCCGGCATCGAAAGCGGCGGCCGAGCCCCAGCGATCCCAGAGGGCGCCGAAGAGGAGCGAGGCGGGCAGGGCCGCCAGCCCGATCGCCAGGTTGTACCAGCCGAAGGCCACCCCGCGCCGGTCGGCTGGCACCAAGTCCCGCGACCAGGGCTTTCTCGACCCCCTCCGTCAGGCCGAAGTAGAGGCCGTAGACGGCGAACAGCGCCCAGGCGTGCCAAGTGGCCGCCGCCCGGCCAAAGGCGAAATAGACCGCCGCGTAGAGCAGCCAGCCGGCGACGATGAGAGGGCGGCGGCCGAGCCGGTCCGAGAGCGCCCCTCCCGGAACGCTGGAACCCGACTTGACGACGTGGAGCATCGCCCAGAGGATCGGGATCAGGGCCGGAGCGACCCCGAGCTGATTGGCGCGCAGCAGCAGGAAGGCGTCGGTCGAGTTCCCCAGGGTGAACAGAAGGAGGACGCCGAGGTAGGCCCAGAAGCGCCGCCCGAGCGGGGTCTTCATGTCGAGCGCCCGGCTCGCTTCCGACAGCGCTCTCGGCACCTCGCGCACGCCGAACAGGAGCACCGCGAGGGCGAGGGCTCCCGGAATCGCCGTCAGCAGAAAGACGGTCCGCAGGTCGAGCCGGCTCCAGCGCAGAATGGCGAAGGCGAGGAGCGGACCGATCACCGCTCCGGCATGGTCGGAGGCGCGGTGAAATCCGAAGGCCCGGCCGCGAATGGCGGGATCGACCGAATCGGCGATCAGCGCGTCGCGTGGCGAGGAACGGAGCCCCTTGCCGACCCGGTCGGTCACCCGGATCGCCAGCACCTGCGAGACCGACTGGGCGAGACCGATCAGCGGCCGGATCGCCGACGCGATCCCATAGCCCAGCACGACCAGGGGCTTGCGCCGCGGCGCGCGGTCCGACCACCAGCCGCTCGCCAGTTTGAGGAGAGCGGCCGTGGACTCGGCCGCCCCCTCGATCACCCCCACGGACGTGGCGCTCGCCCCGAGGACGGTGGCCAGGAAGACCGGCAGGAGCGGATAGGTCATCTCGCTCGCCACGTCGGTCAGCAGGCTGACCGCGGAGAGCGCCAGGACGTTGCGGCCGAGACGGGCGAAGAGAGAAGGGGAGCGAGCCATCGGCGGCGATTCTAGGCTGAGAACCCGGCACACAAACAAAACGGCCGGCGCGAGGAGCGCCGGCCGTTCAAAAAATCTGTAGCTGTCTGGACTAGACGCCCATCTTCTTCGGCGCCGCGGTCTGAGCCCGGCCTTCCTTCTTGGGCTTGGCCGAGACCCGCTTCTCCTCGCTCCTGCCGCCGTCCCGCTTCGGCTTGGCGTCGCCCTTGCCGGCCGCGTCCTTGGCTTCCTTCTTCGGCTTCGGCTTCGGAGCCCTGGTCTTCGGGGCCTCCTTCACCGGCTCGGCCGCCTCGGCCTCCGGCCGCTCGACCAGCTCGAGCACCGCCATCTCGGCGCCGTCACCCTGACGGGGTCCCAGCTTGACGATGCGCAGGTAGCCGCCCGGCCGCTCGGTGAAACGCGGCGCGATGACGTCGAACACCTTCTTGACCAGGTCGCGGCTCAGCACCCACCGCAGCACCCAGCGGCGGTCGTGCAGAGTGCCGTGCTTGCCCCGGGTAATCACCTTCTCGGCGATGGGGCGCAGCTCCTTGGCCTTGGGGAGCGTGGTGATGATCCGCTCCTTCTCCACCAGCGATTGAAGCTGGTTGCGGAACAGGGCCTCCCGGTGGGAGGAGGTCCGCCCCAGCTTTCTGTGTCTCATCGCGTGACGCATGATCTCCTCCCTTTACGCCGAAGCCGCGGCCCGGTCCGGCACTTCCATGCCGAGCGAGAGCCCGAGCTTGTCGAGGACTTCCTGCACCTCTTCAAGCGACTTCTTGCCGAAGTTCTTGGTCTCCAACATGTCCTTCTCGGTCCGGCGCACCAGGTCACGGAGCGTGTGGATGTTGGCGTTCTTGAGCGAGTTCGCCGAGCGGACCGAGAGGTCGAGCTCGTCGATGTTCTTGGCCAGCAGGGCATCGAGGCCGGCGAGCTCCTCGCGGCCCAGCTCGCCGCCGTCGTGCCGCAGGCTCTCCTCGGTCTGGATGAAGATGCCGAGGTGGTCCTTGAGCAGCATGGAGGCGAGCGAAACCGCCTCCTCCGGCCGCACCGTGCCGTTGGTCCACACCTCGAGGATCAGGCGCTCATAGTCGGTCGCCTGACCGACGCGGGCCGCCTCGACCCGGAAGTTGACCCGCCGGACGGGGCTGTGGGCGGAGTCGACCGGAATCCAGCCGATGCCCATCGTCTCGTCGAAATTACGGTCGGCCGAGACGTAGCCGCGTCCGCGCTTGATCTGCGCCTGCAGCTTGAACCGCCCCTCCTCGTTGAGGGTGGCGACGTGGATGTTGGGATCGAAGATCTCGATCTGCGGGTCCTCGGTCATCTGGCCGGCGGTCACCTTGCCCGGTCCCTGGACGTCGACCGACAGCACCTTCGGCTCTTCCGAGTGAAGGGTGAACGACACCTGCTTGAGGTTGAGGATGATGTCGGTGACGTCCTCGACCACGCCGGGGATCGACGAGAACTCGTGCAGAACGCCCTCGATGTTGATCGCGGTGATGGCCGCGCCCTCGATCGAGGAGAGCAGGCAGCGCCGCAGGGCGTTGCCGATGGTCGTAGCGAAGCCCCGCTCGAACGGCTGGGCCGTGAACCGGCCGTACGTCGCCGTCAGGGTGTCGGTCTCGACCTCGACCCGCTTGGGGCGCTGAAATCCTTTCCAAAGCATAGAAAAACTCCTTCCCTGGGGTTCGACTCCACCGTCAGCGGCTGTAGAGCTCGACGATGAGCTGCTCCTGGATCGGGAGCTTGATATCCTCACGCACCGGCAGCCGGAGCACCCGGCCGCTCGTATTCTCCGCATTGAGCTCCAGCCACTCGGGCACCCCGCGGCCGCGCGCCGTCTCGACGCTCGAGCGGATCAGCGGGTTCTTGCGGCTGGGCTCCTTGATCGCGACCGTCTGACCCGCCTTCACCTGGAAGGAGGGGATCGTGATCTTGCGGTTGTCCACCTGCACATGGCCATGGCGGATGAGCTGGCGCCCCTGGGCGCGCGAAGCCGCGAACCCCAGGCTGTAGACGATGTTGTCCAGGCGCCGCTCGAGCTGCACCAGGAGGTTCTCGCCGGTGATCCCCTTGCGGCGATCGGCCTCGGCGAAATAGTTGCGGAACTGGGATTCAAGCACTCCGTAGATGCGCTTGACCTTCTGCTTCTCGCGGAGCTGCAGGCCGTAGCCGAGCGTCCGCCGGCCGCGCCGGGTGCCATGCTGGCCCGGCGGGAAGTTGCGGCGCTCGACGGCGCACTTCTCCTTGAAGCAGCGGTCCCCCTTCAAGAACAGCTTCATCCGTTCCCGCCGGCAGAGCCGGCAAACGGGTCCTGTATATCTGGCCACTGGATCTCTCCTTGACTTGACGTCCTCTCCCCGAGGCTACGGGGACTTCAACTTGGGAAGACGCACGACAACCCCCGGCACGCCCGGGGGCTCAAAGCTCGGCGGTCCCGAGACTGCGAAACAGCTTGCTCCAAACGGCGGGCTAGACGCGACGCCGCTTGCGCGGCCGGCAGCCGTTGTGCGGGATGGGCGTGACGTCCTTGATCGACTTGACCTCGATCCCCGCGGCCTGGAGGGCGCGCACCGCCGACTCGCGGCCCGCCCCCGGACCCTTGACCATCACGTCCACGGAGCGCACGCCGGCGTCCTTGGCTTGGTTGCCACAGTTCTGCGCCGCCACCTGAGCCGCGAAGGGGGTTCCCTTGCGCGAGCCTTTGAAACCGATCCGGCCGGCCGACGACCAGGCGAGGACGCTCCCCTCCGGATCCGCGATCGTGACGATCGTGTTGTTGAAGGTCGCCTGGATGTGCGCGACGCCGTGCGGCACGTTGCGCTTCTCCTTACGCTTGGCGCCCTTCTTTTCCTTCTTGCTGCTTTCCGCTTTGGCCATCTCCGTCCCCTAACCTGGATTTACTTCTTGGTCGCCTTCTTCTTGCCCGCCACGGCGCCGCGGCGCGGCCCCTTACGGGTGCGCGAGTTGGTCTGGGTCCGCTGGCCACGCGCCGGCAAACCCCGCCGGTGGCGCACGCCGCGATAGCAGCCAATCTCCATCAGACGCTTGATGTTCTGGCTAATCTCCTTGCGGAGATCGCCCTCCACCCGGCCCTCGTCCTGGATGACCTTGCGGATCCGCTGGGCCTCGACCTCGGTGAGGTCCCGGACCTTGGTGACCGCGGGCACCTCGGCCTTGCCCAGGATCTCGCGCGAACGCGAGCGGCCGATTCCGTAAATGTAGGTCAGACCTACCCAGACCTGCTTGTTCTGCGGCAGGTCGACTCCTGAAATACGTGCCATAGCGACTCCCTATCCCTGACGCTGCTTGTGTTTCGGGTTCTCGCAGATCACCCGCACGACGCCCTTGCGACGGACGACCTTGCACTTGGGGCAGATCCGCTTGACCGATGAACGTACTTTCATGTCCGACTTCCTTTCCCGCCGTCTGCTTCAGTCGCCTATTTCAAGCGATAGACGATCCGGCCCCGGTTGAGATCGTACGGCGACAGCTCGACCAGCACGCGGTCGCCGGGCAGAATGCGGATGAAGTGCTTCCGCATCTTCCCCGAGATGTGCGCCAGGACCTGATGCTTGTTGCCGTTCAGCTCCACCTCGACGCGAAACATCGCGTTGGGGAGCGGCTCCACCACCACCGCTTCGACCTCGATCGCCTCTTCTTTCGTGGACAAACGTCCTTCCTCTCTCTGCCGTTGAAACGTCTTCTAAACGCGATCCGTGCCCAGCACCCGGGCTCCCGAGGCGGTCACCGCCACCGAAAACTCGAAGTGGGCCGACAGCGACCCGTCTTCCGTGCGCGCCGTCCAGCCGTCGGGGTCCATCTTGATGCCGCTCGCGCCGGCGTTGACCATCGGCTCGATCGCCAGCACCATCCCCGGCTTGAGCTTCGGCCCCTTGCCGGGGATACCGAAGTTGGGCACCTGCGGATCCTCGTGCAGCGCGGTCCCGATGCCGTGCCCCGTGAACTCGCGCACCACCGAGTAGCCGTTGCTCTCGGCGTGCCGCTGCACCGTGTAGCCGATGTCCTGCAACCGCGCCCCGGGCCGCACCTGCGCGACCGCCAGATTCAGGGCCTCCTCGGTAACCCGCAGCAACCGCTCGGCCTTCTCGTCGACCTTGCCGACGGCGAAGGTCCGCGCCGCGTCGCCGCAGTACCCCTTGTAGAAGACACCGCAGTCGATCCCCACGATGTCCCCCTCCTCGAGCGGGACATCCCCGGGGATGCCGTGCACGATGACGTCGTTGACCGAGATGCACAACGTCGCCGGATAGCCCCGGTAGTTCAAGAAGGCCGGGACCCCTCCAGCTTCGCGGATGATGCGCTCAGCGAGACGGTCGAGCTCGCGGGTCTTGACCCCCGGGATCATCCGCTCGCCCACCGCGTTCAACACCTTGTGGACGATCCGGTTCGCCTGATCCATCAGGTCGATCTCGCCCAGGGTCTTCAGAACCGCCGCCATCAATCCGCCCCAGCCGCCTCGACCCCGAACAGATCGAACATCCGGGCCGTCACCTCTTCGACCGGGCGGTTGCCGTCGATCTCGCGCAGCAGACCGCGTTCGCTATAGTAACCGATCAAGGGGGCGGTTTTTTCCCGGTAGACCCGCAGACGCTCCCGGATCACGGTCTCCTGGTCGTCCGCCCGGCCGCGCAGCAGGGTGCGGCGGACCAGCTCGTCCTCCGGCACGTCCACCAGCAGCACGGCGTCGAGGTCCTGGCCGGCGTCGCGGAGGATCCCCGCCAGCGTCTCGGCCTGGGGGAGGGTCCGCGGGTAACCGTCGAGCAGGAAACCGCGCCGGGCATCCGGCTTGGTGAGCCGGTCGCGGACGACATCCGCCATCGTGGCGTCGTCCACCAAGGCTCCAGAAGCCATGATGCCCTGTACTTTATTCCCCAGCTCCGAGCCTTCCGTCACCGCCTCGCGCAGCATGTCGCCGGTCGAGATGCTTGGAACGCCGAGGCGCTCGCAGAGCACCTTCCCCTGCGTCCCCTTGCCGGCGCCGGGGGGTCCCAGAAGGACCACCCTGGCTCCCTGACTAGCCGCGTCGGCCACGAATCCGGCCCCTCTTCATGAACCCTTCGTAGTTGCGCATCACAAGCTGGCTCTCGACCTGCTGGATGGTGTCCATCGCGACGCCGACCACGATCAGGAGCGAGGTGCCGCCGAAGTAGAACTGGATCCCCAGCCCTTCGTTGACCCACCGCGGAATCAGCTCCCCGATGACCGGGAGGCTCGACAGGTGGATGCCGGTGAGCAGGAACTCCGGCAGCACCGTCACCGCCGAGAGATAGAGCGCGCCCACCAGGTTCAGCCGGGTGAGGATGCGGTCGATGTACTCGGCCGTCCGCTTGCCGGGCCGGATGCCGGGGATGAACCCGCCATACTTCCGCATGTTGTCCGCGAGGTCCGTGGGGTTGAAGATGATCGACACGTAGAAGTAGGAGAAGAAGACGATCGCGAGGACCTGGAGCAGG
Source organism: Thermoanaerobaculia bacterium (assembly GCA_035490435.1). Lineage (GTDB taxonomy): Bacteria > Acidobacteriota > Thermoanaerobaculia > Multivoradales > UBA5704 > DATARR01. The sequence goes on along the minus strand of DATHEF010000076.1, from coordinate 10,487 downwards.
TAGTAGATCGGCTCCCCGTAGGAGAGGTAGTGCGCGACCTTCTGCACCCCCTCGTTCTGGATCATGCCCGAGATCACCGTCGGCACCGTCACCACCGAGCTCGCGAAGATCACCGGGATGACGCCGCCGGTGTTGACCCGCAGCGGCAGGTAGGTGCTCTGGCCGCCGTAGACCTTGCGGCCGACGACCCGCTTGGCGTACTGCACGGGAATGCGGCGTTGCGCCCGCTCCATGTAGACGATGAAGGCGACCACCAGCACCATGAAGACCAGCAGCGGGACCAGCACCACCGGCGACAGGTTCCCCTTCTGCATCATGTCGACCGTCGTGCCGACCGCCGGGACCAGGCCCACCACGATGCCGGCGAAGATGATGAGCGAGATGCCGTTGCCGATCCCCCGCTCGCTGATCTGCTCGCCCAGCCACATGATGAACGCCGTGCCGGTGGTCAGCGTGAGAACCGTCAGCATCCGGAAGCCCCAGCCGGGGTTCGGCACCAGCGCCGCGCCCCCCGGTGCCGACATCCGTTCGAGCCAGATGGCGATGCCCGTGCCCTGGATGATCGAGATCAGCACCGTGCCGTAGCGGGTCCACTGGGTGATCTTGCGCCGGCCGAGCTCGCCCTCCTTGGAGAGCTTCTCGAGGTACGGCCAGACCACCGTCAGGAGCTGCAGGATGATCGAGGCGGTGATGTAGGGCATGATGCCCAGCGCGAACACCGCGATCTTCTGCAGGCTGCCGCCGGTGAAGGTGTTGACGAATCCGAGCAGCCCGTTGGCCTGCGACTGCATGAAGTCGAGCAGCGCGTTCGGGTCGACGCCCGGGCTAGGGATGTGACAGCCGATCCGGTAGACGCCGAGCAGGCCGAACGTGAACAGCACCCGCTTGCGCAGATCCGGGATCGCGAAAATATTGCGGAAACTCTCGATCACGCCTGGAGCTCCTCACAGCGACCGCCCGCGGCCTCGATCTTCTCGCGAGCCGATTTACTGAACTTGTTCGCGACGACGCGGAGCGGCTTGGCGAGCTCGCCGTCGCCGAGGACCTTGACCTTGCGGCCGGCACGGACCAGCCCCAGCTCGCGCAGCGACTCGGGGGTGATGTCCCCCTCGAGTTCGGCGAGCTGCGACAGGTTCACCACCGCGTACTCGCTCCGCCAGATATTGGTGAACCCGCGCTTGGGGACCCGGCGGACGAGCGGCATCTGGCCGCCCTCGAAACCGGGACGGCTGCTGTAGCCGGTGCGGGATTTCTGACCCTTTTCGCCACGGCCGGCCGTCTTGCCCAGGCCGGAGCCGGGGCCGCGCCCTACCCGCTTCTTCGAGTGCTTGCTCCCCTTGGCGGGGGACAGGTCATGCAGCTTCATGATTCTTCAACCTCCAGCAGATACTGGATCTTCCGCACCATGCCCCGCACCGCCGGGGTGTCGGGACGCTCCACCTGGTGGCGGATCCGGCGCAGGCCCAGGCTCTTGAGCACCTCGCGGTGCCCCTTCTTGGTACCGATGCCGCTCTTCACCTGGGTGATCTTGATCGTCTTCACTTCGTTCGCCATGTCGGTTAATCCCCTCTGCCCTTACGCCCCGGCCTCGGCCGGCTGCGGTGGCGGCGCCGCGGGCGCCGCGGGCTTTTCACGCAGCCGGTCGGAGAGGCCGCGCATCGCCATCACGTCCGCCTCGGTACGCAACGAGAGCAGGGCGGCGAAGGTCGCCTTCACCACGTTGTGCGGGTTGGTCGAGCCCAGGGACTTGGTGAGAATGTCCTGGATGCCCGCGGTTTCCACCACGGCGCGGACCGGTCCGCCGGCGATCACCCCGGTGCCCTCGGAGGCCGGCTTCAGCAGCACGCGGCCGGAACCGAACTCGCCCAGCGTCTCGTGCGGGATCGTGGTTCCCTTGAGCGGCACCTGGATCATGTTTCGCTTGGCGATCTCGATCCCCTTGCGGATCGCCACCGGCACCTCTTTCGCCTTGCCGGCGCCGTAGCCCACGCGCCCCTTGCCGTCCCCGATCACCACCAGGGCGGAGAAGGAGAAGTTCTTTCCTCCCTTCACCACCTTGGTCACCCGGTTGATGTGGACGACCTGCTCGAAAAACTCACTCTCGCGCTCGAAGTCCCTGGCCAAGCTCGTCTCCTTCGCTGAAACTTAAAACTGCAATCCTTTTTCGCGGGCCGCCTCGGCCAGCATCTGGACCCGGCCGTGGTAGATGTAGCCTCCACGATCGAAGACCACCTTCTCCACGCCCTTTTCCTTCGCCCGCTGGGCCACCAGCTCGCCGACCCGCTTCGCCGCTTCCTTGCCGGCGGTCGAGTTGCCGACCGCCTCGCGGACCGCCGGATCGGAGGAGTTGGCCTGCGCCAGCGTGACCCCGCGCACGTCGTCGATCACCTGCGCATAGATGTACCGCAGGCTCTTGTAGACCGACAGCCGCGGCCGCTCGGCACTGCCCTGCACGCGCTTACGCACCCGCAGATGGGCCTTGTCGCGGCGTGCCCGCTTCGCTTTCATCCGCTTCGTGATATCGCTCATCTCGGGGTTTTCCTCTCGCTTCTACTGCTTCTATTTGCCGCCGGCCTTGCCGACCTTGCGCCGCAGGACCTCGCCGGTGTACTTGATGCCCTTGCCCTTGTAGGGGTCGGGCTTGCGCAGGCCGCGGATCTCGGCCGCCACCTGCCCCACCTTCTGGCGGTCGGCGCCGGTGATGGTCACCCGGTTGGCCTTGGTGTCGATCTCGATCTTGATCCCCTCGGGGATGTCGTACAGCACCGGATGAGAGTAACCGAGCGCGAACTGCACCTGATTCCCCTTCACCTCGGCGCGGTAGCCGACGCCGACGATATCGAGCTGCTTGGTGAAGCCGGCCGAAGCACCCTGCACGGCGTTGGCGAGCAGCGCCCGCAACAGACCGTGCAGTGAACGCTCGGGCCCGCTGTCGCCAGGACGCATGACCTCGATCGACCCGTCGTCTTTCACTTCGACCGGGTAGCCTGCGAAGACGGACTGCTCCACCCGTCCCTTGGGCCCCTCGGCCACGAACCTCCCGTCCCGGAGCTCCACCTTGGTGCCCTGGGGAACGGGAATCGGCATTCTTCCAATCCGCGACATAAGCGTCTCTCCTACCAGACTTGGCAAAGCAGCTCGCCACCGACGCGGCGATCGCGCGCCTGGGCATCGGTCAGCAGACCCTGCGACGTCGAGACGATCCCGATGCCGAGGCCGTTTCTCACCGGCTGGATCTCGTCCGACTTGCGGTAGACCCGGCGTCCGGGCTTGCTCACCCGCTCGATATTGGAGATGGCCGGGACGCCGTCCTGGCTGTAGCGCAGGAAGACGCGAAGCGTCCCCACCGGCGTGCCCTCGATCTCCCGGAAGTTCTTGATGAAGCCCTCATCCTTGAGAAGCTTCACGACCTCCAGCTTAAGCTTGGAGGCCGGCACGTCCAGACGGTCGTGCTTGGCAACCTGCGCGTTGCGGATCCTGCTCAGCAGATCCGCGATCGGGTCGGTCATGCTCATTGCCTGATTCTCCTCACTACCAACTCGCCTTGATGACGCCCGGCAGATATCCCTGCAGCGCCAGGTCCCGCAAATGGATGCGGCAGAGCCCGAACTGGCGGTAAACCCCGCGCGGGCGGCCGCAGATCCGGCACCGGTTGCGGTGACGCACCTCGAACTTCAGCTTTTTTCTCTCTTTTGCAATCTTCGCAGTGGTCGCCACGCAAGCCTCCTAGCGCGTGAACGGCATGCCGAGCTCGCGCAGCATGTACAGCGCTCGCTCGTCGTTGCCGGCCGTCGTCACGATCGTGATGTTCATCCCCTTCGGGCGCTCGACCCGGTTGTAGTCCACCTCGGGGAAGATCAGGTGGTCCCGGATGCCCAGCGTGTAGTTGCCGCGGCCGTCGAAGCTCTTGCTCGGCACGCCGCGGAAGTCGCGTACGCGCGGCAGCGCGACCGAGATCAGCCGATCGAGGAACTCCCACATGCGGTCGCCGCGCAGCGTCACCCGGGCGCCGATCGGCATCCCTTCGCGCAGCTTGAAGGCCGCGATCGACTTCTGGGCGCGGGTGACCGTCGGGCGCTGGCCGGCGACCGCCGCCAGCTCCTCGACCGCGTCGTCCAGGATCTTGATGTTCTGGATCGCCTCGCCCATACCCATGTTGAGCGAGATGCGCTCGATCCGCGGCACCGCCATGATGTTGTCGATGCCGAATTCCTTGCGGATCTTGGGCACCACCTCTTCGGCGTACCGGGTCTTCAGGCGCGGCACGTAACCCTCGGGGGTTTCGCGCACCGGTCCAGTCGGAGCCGGAGCCGCCTTCGCTCCACCCCGGGAACCCTTGTCCTTCTTCTTCGCGTCTCTTGCCACGTCTTTGGCCATAATCAAACTCGCCTCATTCCCATCGATTCGCTTAGCTGAAGGTGGCGTCGCAGTTCTTGCAGACCCGCACGCCCCGCCCGTCTTCGAGCCGCTGGCGGCCCATCCGCGAGGGCTTGCCGCACTCCGGGCAGATCACCTTGAGATTGGAGATCTGGATCGGCGCCTCGCGCTCGAGGATACCCCCCTGGACCCCTTTGTTCGGGTTCGGCCGGGTGTGCCGCTTGATCATGTTCACGCGCTCGACGATCGCCTTGCCCTCGCTGGCGAGGACCCGCAGGACCCGGCCGCTGGCGCCCCGGTCCTTGCCCGTCGTGACGAGCACCTGGTCGTTCTTCTTCACGTTCACCTTCATTTCAGATGACCTCCGGCGCGAGGGAGACGATCTTCATGAACCGCCGCTCGCGCAGCTCCCGCGCCACCGGGCCGAAGACGCGCGTGCCGATCGGCTCGCCGGCGTCGTTGACCAGGACGGCGGAATTCTGATCGAAGCGGATGTAGCTGCCGTCCTTGCGCCGCTGCTCCTTGACCGTCCGCACGATGACCGCCTTGACCACCTGCCCCTTCTTCACCGTGCCGTCGGGCGACGCCTCCTTGACCGAGGCGGTGATGACGTCGCCCAGCCGGCCGTACTGGCCCGAAGAGCCGCCGCGCAGGTGGATACAGAAGATCTTCTTGGCTCCTGAATTATCCGCCACGTCGAGAATCGTTCCCATCTGGATCATGATCTCAACCCCTTACTCGGCCCGCTTGACGATCTCGCGGACCCGCCAGCGCTTGGTCTTCGACAACGGACGGCTGGAGACGATCTCCACCTCGTCGCCGACTTTGCACCGGTTCTCCTCGTCGTGGGCGTGAAACTTCTTGGTCTTCTTCATCGTCCGGAGGTAAAGCCGGTGAGTGGACGTGGTGCCGACCGCCACGACGACGGTCTTGTCCATCTTGGCGCTCACCACCCGGCCTATCTTGACCTGCTGGCGGCCCCGCTCCGAGGCACCCGCCGCGGCGGGATCCTGCGCCGTCCCAGTCGTTTCAACCATATCCGCCATGTCGTCTCCTACTTGCTCTGCCGCTCGTGCAGAATGGTCAGCACCCGGGCCAGGTCTTTGCGCACCTGCCGCACCCGGGCCGGCTTCTCGAGCTGGCCGGTGACCTTCTGCAGGCGCAGTGCGAAAAGCTGCTCCGAGAGATCGCGCTCCCGGTCGTTCAGCTCCTCGATCGTCTGATCACGCATTTGCGAAGCCTTCATCGTTTTACCTCAGCTCGTCGTGCCGCGTGATGAATCGGGTCTTGATCCCGAATTTCTGGGAGGCCAAGCGCATCGCCGCCTCCGCCACGTCCTGCGGCACGCCTTCCAACTCGAAAAGGATGCGCGCCGGCTTCACCACCGCGACCCACTGCTCCGGGGGACCTTTGCCCTTGCCCATGCGGGTCTCGAGCGGCTTCTTGGTGATCGGCTTGTCGGGGAAGACCCGGATCCACACCTTGCCGCCGCGCTTGACGTGGCGGGAGATGGCGATACGGCCGGCCTCGATCTGCCGCGCGGTCACCCAGCCGGTCTCCAGCGCCTGGAGCGCGAAGTCGCCGAAGGCGATGTAGCTGCCCCCCTTCGCCAGTCCGGTGCGCCGGCCGCGCTGCTGCTTTCTGTACTTGACCTTCTTCGGCATCAACATATCTAAAGCTCCTGGGGGCTACGCCGTGGGGCGGCGCCCCTTCTCCTTGAGCAGATCGCCCTTGTAGACCCACACCTTGACGCCGATCACACCATAGGTGGTCCGCGCCTCGCCGAAGCCGTAGTCGATGTCGGCCTTCAGGGTGTGGAGCGGCAGCCGCCCTTCCTGGTACCACTCGCGGCGCGCGATCTCGGCGCCGCCCAGGCGGCCGCCGACCATGATCTTGACCCCCTTGGCGCCGAACCGGAACGCCGACTCCATCGCCTTCTTCATCGCCCGGCGGAAGGAGACGCGCCGCTCGAGCTGGCCGGCGATCGATTCGGAGACCAGTTGAGCGTCGAGCTCCGGACGCTGGATCTCCTGGATATTGATGTGCACCTCGCGGCCCATCTCCTTTTGCAGGTCGTCCCGCAGCTTGTCCACCTCGGCGCCGCGGCGGCCGATGATGATGCCCGGGCGCGAGGTGTAGATGGTGACCCGCAGCTTGTCCGCGGCGCGCTCGATGTCGATCTCCGACACCCCGGCATGACCGAGGCGGTTCTTCAACCGCCGGCGCAGCCTGAGGTCCTGGTGCAGGGTGTCGGCATAGTTGGCGTCGCCGTACCAGCGCGAGTGCCACGTCTTGTTATAGCCGAGCCGAAACCCGTACGGGTGCGTTTTCTGACCCACGTTCGTCTCCTACTTGCCCTTGCCGTCACCCTTGCGGGTATCGAGCTTGATGGTGATGTGGCTGTAGCGCTTCAGGACCCGGAACGCCCGGCCCATCGGCGCGGGACGAACCCGCTTCATCATCGGGCCGCCGTCGACGAAGACCTCCTTGACGAACAGCCGGTCGACGTCCACGTGGTCTTCCCGGTTCTCGGCGTTGGCGATGGCCGACTTCAGGCATTTTTGCACGTGCCGGGCCGCCACCTTGTTGGTCACCGTGAGCAGGTTGACCGCATCCTGGACGCCCTTGCCCCGGATCAGATCGGCCACCAGACGCATCTTCTGGGCCGAGCCGGGGGCGTAGCGAAGCCGCGCTCTCACTTCCATCGTTCGACTCCTCTCAAGGTCCCGCCCCTTACCGGGGACGGGCCCCCTTCTCGGCCTTCTTGCCGCTGTGTCCGCGGAAGGTGCGGGTCATCGCGAACTCGCCCAGCTTGTGGCCCACCATGTTCTCGCTGACGTAGACGGGGATGAACTTCGCCCCGTTGTGCACCGCGATCGTGTGGCCGACCATCTCGGGGATGACGGTGGAGCGGCGCGACCAGGTCTTGATCACCCGCCGCTCGCCACGATCGTTCATCGCCGTCACTTTGTCGATGAGGTGATCATCGATGAAGTAGCCCTTCTTGAGTGAACGCGCCATGGGTCTCTGGCTCCTTACTTCTTGTTCCGGCGGCGGACGATCATGCCGTCCGTGCGCTTGTTATTGCGGGTCTTGTAACCCTTGGTCGGCAGGCCCCACGGCGTCGTGGGATGGCGGCCGCCGGAGGTCCGGCCCTCGCCGCCGCCCATCGGATGGTCGACCGGGTTCATGGTGACGCCGCGGTTGTGCGGCTTCCAGCCCAGCCAGCGATTGCGCCCCGCCTTGCCGATCGACACGTTCTCGTGATCGAGGTTGCCCACCAGGCCGACGGTGGCGTAGCACTCGACGTGCACCCGCCGCACCTCGCCCGAGGGGAGCTTGACCTGCGCCCAGTGGCCGTCGCGCGCCATCAACTGAGCTCCGCCGCCGGCGCTGCGGACCATCTGGCCCCCCTTGCCGATCTTGAGCTCGATGTTGTGCACCACCGTGCCCAGCGGGATCTTGCGCAGCGGCAGCGCGTTGCCCAGGTTGACCTCGGCGGTCTCGCCCGACATCACCTCGGCGCCCACCTTGAGGCCGTCCGGCCAGAGGATGTAGCGCTTCTCGCCGTCCGCGTAGTTGAGCAGCGCGATGCGGGCCGACCGGTTGGGGTCGTACTCGATGGTCGCCACCTTCGCCGGCACGCCGTGCTTGTCGCGCTTGAAGTCGATGATCCGGTAGCGCTGCTTGTGGCCGCCACCGCGCCACCAGGACGTCAAGTGGCCGCCGTTGTTGCGCCCGCCGCTCTTCGTCTTGCCTTCCGTGAGGGACTTCTCCGGGGTGTCCCGGGTGATCTCCTCGAACGTCAGGTAGGTCTGGAACCGGCTGGAGCTGTTGATCGGTTTCCGCTGCTTGATCGGCATCGCTTACATCCCCTCGAAGAACTCGATCGGCTTCTCGCCCTCGGCGAGCCGCACATAGGCCTTCTTCCAATCCGGACGACGGCCCACGAACCGGCCCTGCCGGCGAACCTTGCCGTGGCAGTTGGCGATCCGGACCTCGGCGACCTTGACCTTGAACTGGGTCTCGACCGCGCGCTTGACCTGGATCTTGTTGGCGTCGCGAGCCACTTCGAACGCGACGACGTTCTTGTCTTCCCGCAGCTCCGTCGACTTCTCGGTGATCAGAGGACGGCGGATGATCTCCTGGACTCTCATTTCGCGAGCACCTCCACCAGACGGCTCAGCGCGTCCTCGCTGACGATGACGACCGTGCGGTCGACCACGTCGTAGACGTTGACCGCCAGCGCGTCGACCGTCTTCAGCGCCTTGACGTTGCGGGCCGCGAGCGTCAGCGACTCGTTGTCGCGGCTGTCGATCAGCAGCGTCTTCTTGCCGGCGATGCCAAGCTTGCCGAGACGCGCCAGCAGCTCGCGGGTCTTGTGATTGCCGACCTCGAGGTTCTCGACGACGACGATCTCCTGATCGGCCAGCTTGCGCGACAGCGCCGACTTCAGGGCGTTCTTCTTCTCGCGCCGCGTCAGATCCTTGGCGTGGCTGTGCGGAACCGGGCCGTGGACCGTGCCGCCGCCGCGCCATTTGGGGGTGCGCAGATCCTTGACGCGGGCGCGGCCGGTGCCCTTCTGGCGCCAGAGCTTGCGGCCGGAGCCGGAGACCTCGGAGCGGGTCTTCACCTTGTGGGTGCCGCGGCGCAGCCCCGCGAGGTAGGCCTGCACGGCCTCGTGGATCAGGTGCTCCTTGTAGGGATAGCCGAAGATCTCCTCCGGGAGGTCGATCTCGCGCACCTGCTGATTGTCGAAATTCTTTACCGTGATCTTCATGATGTCCTTATCCCCGCTTGGCTCGCCGGATCGCCACATAGCCCGAGCTCGGACCGGGAACGGCGCCCCGCACGTAGATCAGGTTCTGCTCGGCGTCGACCTTGACGATCTGCAGGTTCTTGGTCGTCACCCGGTCACCGCCCATCCGGCCCGTCATCCGCATGCCCTTGAAGACACGGGAGGGGTAGGCCGACGAGCCGATCGAGCCAGGCGCGCGGTGGAACATCGAGCCGTGCGAGCTGCGGCCGCCGCGGAATCCGTGGCGCTTCATGACGCCCTGGAAACCCTTGCCCTTGCTCGTGCCGACGACGTCCACGTAGTCCTTCTCGGCGAACATCGAGGCCTTGACCTCGTCGCCTGCCTTGAGCTCCTCGCCGGCGTCGATGCGGAACTCCTCGAGCTGGCGCAGCGGCGCGACCCCGGCCTTCTTGAAGTGGCCGGCCTCCGGCTGGTTGAGCTTCGCCGGCTTGTCCTCGACGAGACCGATCTGGACCGCTTCATAGCCGTCGTTGTCCGTCGTCTTGACCTGCACGACCAGGCAGGGGCCCGCCTTGATCACCGTCACCGGGATCGCCGTCCCGTCCGCGATGAAAATCTGCGTCATCCCTACCTTGCGTCCCAGGATTCCTTCCATGACGTGCTCTCCTTGCAATCCCAGGGTTACTTGCCGAAAGCCTTGATTTCGACGTCGACGCCGGCCGGCAGCTCCAGCTTCATCAGCGCGTCGACCGTCTGGCTGGTCGGCTCGAAGATGTCGAGCAGCCGCTTGTGCGTGCGGATCTCGAACTGCTCGCGCGACTTCTTGTCGACGTGCGGCGAGCGGTTCACGGTATACCGCGAGATGTGGGTGGGCAGAGGGATCGGCCCCACCACCCGGGCGCCGGTGCGCCGCGCGGTGTCGACGATCTCGTGCGTCGACGTGTCCAGGATACGGTAGTCGAACGCTTTCAGACGGATTCGGATCTTCTCGTTGACCATGACCTCTGCCCTTGTCTATCAGAAAAAAAACTACTTCACGATCTCGGTGACGGTACCAGCGCCGACGGTACGGCCCCCCTCGCGGATGGCGAAGCGGACCCCCTTCTCCATCGCGATCGGCGCGATCAGCTCGACCTCGAGGTTCACGTTGTCGCCCGGCATCACCATCTCAGCCCCCTCCGGCAGCGTCGCGACTCCCGTCACGTCCGTTGTCCGGAAGTAGAACTGCGGACGGTAGCCGTTGAAAAACGGCGTGTGCCGGCCACCCTCTTCCTTGGTCAGGATGTAGACCTCACCCTTGAACTTCGTGTGCGGCTTGATCGAGCCCGGCTTCGCCAGCACCTGACCCCGC
>DATHEF010000075.1:0-36074 GCA_035490435.1 Thermoanaerobaculia bacterium | reverse complement strand
GCCAGGTGGCCCTCCGCAAGCCAATCCCGCGGCGACGGCGGAAGAAGAAGAGACTGTTCCGGAACGTAGCGACGAAAGGTCGTTGGCATACGGCTATTTTACCGCATGCCAACGATTCCTGCCGCGCAGGCTCCTAGGAGTCCAGCGACGACGTCGTGGGAAGCGGTCACGGACTATAGGCATCTTGCGCGGCCGGTTTGTGTCCATGACGACCCACTACGTCTCCGCCGCTTAGCCAGGGGGTAGAATGTTCGAGCCACACAAGGAAGCTTATGCCAATTATGTTCAATACGCTGCTGCTTGATACCGGGTTACGATTGGGTGATGTCCGTCTTCTACGTCACAAGGATCAGCGGGCACAAAGGGGGCGTACTCCATACGAATTGTGGCGCGATGACCGCCAGCAATTCGATCTATATCAGTCAGTCCACAGTCTGACAAGCCGAGGGAAGCTCGCGGCACCCTACTGGGCATCGTTTGTAGGTACACCGAACGGTGAGACGATGTTTGTTGGAATCTATGGAGTGAAAAACCGGCGGCTTTTGGAGCACGACATCCCAATGCCCCACATGGACGGCGTAGACAATGCGGGGAGTTGCGATCGTTATGATCTAACGCTCGAGCAGGCCCTCGGGGATGTAGCTGGCAAGTTGATAATAGATTGGGGGCCAGGAGATCGCGCTTGGATTCAACGCGCTGACCGGCAAAACAAGCGGGTTACAGAACTACGCGAGGAGTTCAAGGAGCCTGCGTTTCCTGGCTTTCTGAATCTCATGGAGCCGCTTTCAAGGCTCGATAAGATCCCTAAGAGCTGGGTGAACGCGCTTCAGTCTTCCAGAGGCGTTTATCTGCTCACGTGCCCCAAGACAAGAGAGCAGTATGTCGGCTCGGCAACGGGTGTGGAGGGTTTCTGGTGGCGCTGGCAAGACTATTTCAACATGGGGCATGGCGGTAACGTGGCTCTTAAGAGCCGTAATTCAAGTGACTATCAAGTGTCAATCCTGGAAGTTGCTGGAACAGCTTCGACGACAGACGACATCCTCAAGATGGAAGGTAAGTGGAAGGCAAAACTGCAAAGCCAGGAGATGGGCCTGAATCGGAATTAGTTTCCATAGAGGCGGTCTTCAGCCCCGCCCGAAGCATCGCTGCTCCGCCAAAGGCAGCGTTCCCGTAGAGACGCCACAGCCCGTCCACGACACCCTGTGCAGGCCACGGGGACGGCGGGGCGTCTCTTCGAAGGGACCGCCGTTCCTATGGACACGGGCGCTCTGGGGCGGCAAGGCTCTTCCTGGTTTCTTTTTGGCTTCCTTGGTTTCAACGTTCGGGGTGTCGTGCCCTTTCAGGTCGTTTTGCCCTGTGTAGGGATCTGCCCTCCGAGGAGACGCCCCGCCGTCCCCGTGGCCTGCGCAGGGTGTCGTGGACGGGCTGTGGCGTCTCTACGGGAACGTGGTACCGGAGGCGAAAGGGGTACTGCCGGACGCGAACGAGGTACTGGTTGAGGTGGATCTTTGCACCCTCGCCCCAAGTCTGGTAAACCATGCCGCGACGCCTGCCGCCCTGTCCGGGGCGTGGCAGGCGATCTGCACGAGGGCGCACGGGGGGATTTGGCGCATGCGAGACGAAGCGGGGCGGCGACGGGTCGTCATCGACAAGGTCAGGCCGGAGATCGACGGCGGACGATTTCCCATCAAGCGGGTGGTGGGGGAGCGGGTCGAGGTGGAGGCGGACGCCTTCACGGACGGCCATGACGCCATCACCTGCCGGCTGCTCTGGCGCCCGGCGTCGCAGCCGAAGTGGAACGAGGTCGAGATGGAGGCGCTGTCCAATGACCTCTGGCAGGCCGGGTTCACCGTCTCCGAGCAGGGGCGGTGGCTCTATTCGGTCGTCGGGTGGGTAGATCACTTCAAGGGGTGGCGGCGGGATCTCAAGAAGCGGGTGGCGGCCGGGCAGGACGTGGCGCTCGACCTGCGGGTGGGCGCCGCCCTGGTCCGCGAGGCCAGCGAGCGGGCGCGGGCGGCGCGGAAGAAGGCGGACGCGCGGGTGCTGGCCGAGTTGGCCAGTGGCCTGGAGGATGGCAGGGACCCCGCCGAGCGCCTTCATCTCGCCCTGGAGGACGAGCTCGCCGAGCTGATGGACCGCCACGCCGACCGCCGGTTCGTCACCGCCTACCCGCACCAACTGGGCGTCGTGGTGGACCGCGTCAAGGCCCGCTTCTCGGCCTGGTACGAGATGTTCCCCCGCTCCTGCGGCCCCGAGGGGAAGCACGGCACCTTCCGCGACTGCGAGAAGTGCCTCCCCTACATCGCCGGGATGGGCTTCGACGTTCTCTACCTGCCGCCCATCCACCCGATCGGCAGCGCGTTCCGCAAGGGGAAGAACAACTCCCTGACGCCGGAGCTGGACGACGTGGGGAGCCCGTGGGCGATCGGCTCGGAGCAGGGGGGGCACAAGTCGATCCTGCCGCAGCTCGGCACGCTGGCGGACTTCCGGCGCTTCCTCAAGAAGGCGGCGGGGCACGGCCTCGAGATCGCCCTCGACCTCGCCTACCAGTGCTCGCCGGATCATCCCTACGTGAAGGAGCATCCGGAGTGGTTCCGCAAGCGGCCGGACGGCACTATCCAGTACGCCGAGAATCCGCCGAAGAAGTACCAGGACATCTACCCCTTCGATTTCGAGACCGCCACCTGGCGCGAGCTCTGGCAGGAGCTGAAGAGCGTCGTCGACTTCTGGGCCGGCGAGGGGGTGCGCATCTTCCGGGTGGACAACCCGCACACCAAGGCGTTCCCGTTCTGGGAGTGGATGATCGCCGAGGTCAAGCGCGAGCATCCGGACGTGCTCTTCCTGGCCGAGGCGTTCACGCGGCCGAAGATCATGTACCGGCTCGCCAAGCTCGGCTTCACCCAGTCCTACAACTACTTCCCGTGGCGCGTCCAGCGCTGGGAGCTGATCGAGTACTTCACCGAGCTGACCCAGACGGAGGTCAAGGAGTTCTTCCGCGCGAACCTCTGGCCCAACACGCCGGACATCCTCCACGAGGCGTTGCAGGTCGGCGGCCGGCCGGCGTTCGTGCAGCGGCTGATCCTGGCGGCCACGCTCGGCGCCAGCTACGGCATCTATGGCCCGCCGTTCGAGCTGATGGAGCACCTGCCGCGCGAGCGGGGGAGCGAGGAGTATCTCGACTCGGAGAAGTACCAGCTCCGCCAGTGGGACCTCGACCGGCCGGACAGCCTGAGCGAGTTGATCGCGCTGGTGAACCGTATCCGGCGCGAGAATCCGGCGTTGCAGAGCGATCCCAGCCTGCGCTTCCACAAGGCGGAGAACGAGCAGATCCTCTGTTACAGCAAGCTGGCGGAGGGGGAAGACCAGGACGACAATCTGATTCTGGTGGCGGTGAACCTCGATCCCCATCACGTCCAGGCTTCCTGGATCGACCTCGATCTCGAAGAGCTGGGCCTGGAGTCCGACCAGCCGTTCCAGGTGCACGACCTGCTGACCGGCGCCCGCTATCTCTGGCACGGATCGCGCAACTTCGTTCAGCTCGATCCGCACCAGGTGCCCGCGCATATCTTCCGGGTGCGCCGCCGGGTGCTTTCGGAGCGGGATTTCGACTACTTCGTTTGAGGATGGAACGCAGACGCGACCTGACAGCATGAGAACGTAGGGGCGAGGCTTGCCCCCGCCCGGGTGGGGACAAGCCCCACCCCTACGAACTTGAAGGGGAATCTCGAGTGACAGTGACCGATACGACCGAAGAGCGTAGCGAGACCCTCGTAGAGGAGCCGAAGCGGCGGGGGGGCGACGATCCCCTCTGGTACAAGGACGCGATCATCTACGAGGTCCACGTGCGGGCTTTCGCGGATTCGGACGGCGACGGCCGCGGCGACTTCCAGGGGCTGACCGCCCGGCTCGACTACCTGCGCGATCTCGGGGTGACCGCCATCTGGCTGCTGCCGTTCTACCCCTCCCCCTGGCGCGACGACGGCTACGACATCTCCGACTACACCAGCGTCCACCCTGCCTACGGCACCCTGGAAGATTTCCAGCTCTTTCTCGACGAGGCCCACAAGCGGGGGCTGAAGGTGATCACCGAGCTGGTGATCAATCACACGTCGGACCAGCATCCGTGGTTCCAGCGCGCGCGGCTTGCCCCTCCCGGCAGCCCGGAGCGCGATTTCTACGTCTGGAGCGACACCGACAAGAAGTACGCCGGCACGCGGATCATCTTCACCGACACCGAGACCTCGAACTGGACCAAGGACCCGGTGGCCAACGCCTTCTACTGGCACCGCTTCTTCTCGCACCAGCCGGACCTCAACTTCGACAACCCGCTGATGCAGGAGGAGCTCTTCAAGGCGCTCGACTTCTGGATGGAGATGGGGGTCGACGGCCTGCGGCTCGACGCCATCCCCTACCTCTTCGAGCGCGAGGGGACGAACAACGAGAACCTGCCGGAGACCCACGAGTTCCTGAAGAAGCTGCGGGCCCACGTCGACGCGAAATTTCCCGGCCGCATGCTATTGGCCGAGGCCAACCAGTGGCCGGAGGACTCGATCGCCTATTTCGGCGATCCGGCGACCGGCGGCGACGAGTGCCACATGTCGTTCCACTTCCCGGTGATGCCGCGCCTGTTCATGGCGCTGCGCATGGAGGACCGCTACCCGATCATCGACATCCTCCAGCAGACGCCGGCGATCCCGGAGACGGCGCAGTGGGCGATCTTCCTGCGCAACCACGACGAGCTGACGCTGGAGATGGTGACCGATGAGGAGCGGGACTACATGTACCGCGTCTACGCGGCGGACAAGGAGCAGCGGATCAACGTCGGCATCCGCCGGCGCCTGGCGCCGCTGCTCGGCAACGACCGCCGGCGGATCGAGCTGCTCAACGGCCTGCTCTTCTCGCTCTTCGGCACGCCCGTCCTCTACTACGGCGACGAGATCGGCATGGGGGACAACTTCTATCTCGGCGACAGGAACGGCGTGCGCACGCCGATGCAGTGGAGCGCCGACAAGAACGCCGGCTTCTCGCGCGCCAACCCGCAGCGGCTCTATCTGCCGGTGATCGTCGATCCCGAGTACCACTATGAGGCGGTCAACGTCGAGGCGCAGCAGGCGAATCCCCATTCGCTGCTCTGGTGGACCCGGCGGGTGATCGCCCTGCGCAAGCGCCATCCGGCGTTCAGCCGCGGCACCACCGAGTTCCTGCAGCCGGACAACCACCGGGTGCTCGCCTTCCTGCGGCGCACTCCCGAGGAGACGCTGCTGGTGGTGGCGAACCTCTCGCGCTTCTCGCAGTACGCCGAGCTGGACTTGACGGCGTTCGCCGGCTTCACCCCGGTCGAGATGTTCGGGCGCTCGGCGTTCCCGAAGATCGGCGCTCCGGCGTGCTACGGGCTGACGCTCGGGCCGCACTCGTTCATCTGGTTCTCGCTGGTAGCCGACCCGGCACAGTTCGGCCGCGTGCGGCAGGCGCCGAAGGGGGGCGCGGAGAGCGGCGCGCCGGCGCCCGCGCTGGCGATCACGGGATCCTGGCGGAGCTGCCTCGAAGGGAAAGGGCGGCGCGATCTCGAGAGTCTTCTGCTCGACGTGCTGCCGGGGCGCCGCTGGTTCGCCGGCAAGGCGCGGACGCTGCGCGGCGTCGAGATCCAGGAGACCATCCCGTTCAGCGACGGCGCGGTCCTGGCGCTGCTGCGGGTGGACTACGCGGAGGCCGAGGCCGAGCTCTACGCCCTGCCGCTCGCCTTCGCTCCCGATTCGGACCCCGAGCGGCCGGAGGGGCTGCCGCAAGTGGCGCGGCTCGAATCGGACTCGCCAGAAGGCACCGGCCTGCTCTATGACCCGTTCGGCGATCCGGAGATCTCGCGCCAGTTGCTCGCGGCTGTCGAACAGGGCGGACGTCTCCGTGGCGAGCGCAACGAGCTGGCCGCCACCGCCTCGCCGGTGTTCGCCGAGATCCGCGGCGCGGGGGACCTGGAGCCCGTGCCGCTCAAGGCCGAGCAGAGCAACACCTCGGTCCGTTTCGGCGACCGGCTGATCCTCAAGCTCTTCCGCAAGCTGGAGCCGGGGATCAACCCCGACCTCGAGATCGGCCGCTTCCTGACCGAGCAGACCGACTTCCGCCACAGCCCGCGGGTCGCCGGCGCGCTGGAGATCCGCGACCGCCGCCACGAGCCGATGACGCTCGGCATCCTGCAGGAGTTCGTCGGCAACGAGGGGGACGCCTGGAGCTACACCCTGGACTCCCTCGGCCGCTTCTTCGACCGCATGCAACTGGCCTGGGGGCAGCAGGACGGCGCGGTGCTGGTGCCCGCCGAGCCGCTGATCGACCTCGCGGAGCGGGAGATGAGCGCCGACGACTTCGAGCGCATCGGCACCTACGTGCCCACCGTGCGGCTGCTCGGCGAGCGCACGGCGGAGCTGCACATCGCCCTCGCCTCGGGCAAGGGGAAGGACTTCGAGCCGGAGCCCTTTTCGGAGCTCTATCAGCGGTCGCTGTATGATTCGATGCGCTCGCTCACGAAGAAGAATCTGCGGCTTCTCCGTCAGCGTCTGTCCGCGCTGCCGGCGGCCACGCTGCCGGCGGCCGAGTGGGTGCTCGCGGCGGAGGACCGGCTCCTGGAGCGTTTCCACCGCCTGACGTCGCGGAAGCTGGCGGCCGAGCGCATCCGCACCCATGGGGACTATCATCTGGGGCAGGTGCTCTACACCGGCCGCGATTTCGTGATCCTCGATTTCGAGGGGGAGCCGGCGCGGTCGCTGTCCGAGCGGCGCCTCAAGCGGTCGCCGATGCGGGACGTCGCGGGCATGATCCGTTCGTTCCAGTACGCGGCGTACGTGGCGCTGGTCGAGGAGGCCGCGGCGGGCATGGCGCCGCCGGAGGCGCTGCCGGCGCTGGAGGGATGGGCGCTCTACTGGGAGCAGTGGGTCTCGGCGACCTTCCTCCAGGCCTATCTCCAGCGGGCAAGGGGAGCGGGGTTCCTGCCCCCCTCGCCGGAGGAGCGGGAGATTCTGCTCGACTGCTACCTGCTCGAGAAGGCGATCTACGAGCTGGGCTACGAGCTCAACAACCGTCCCGACTGGGTGCGGACCCCGCTGCAGGGTATCCGTCAGATTCTGGGAGAGGGTGACGAAGTTGGCGAATGAACGCGAAGACCTGCTGACCCTGGCCCGGCTCTACGGGGTCCAGACCTCCTATCGCAGCGCCATGGGGCACCATGTCGAGGCCCAACCGGAGTCCCTGCTCGGGGCGTTGCGGGCTCTCCAGGTGCCGGTCGAAGGGATCGAGGACGTGCCCGAGGCGCTGCAAGAGCGGCGCGAGGAGCTCGCCGGGCGCATCATCGAGCCGGTCATCGTCGCCTGGGACGGCCACGCGCCTTCGATCGAGCTGCGTCCCGGCGCCGCGAGCGGTTCCATCGCCTATCACCTCGATCTCGAAAGGGGGGAGAGGCGGGCCCAGATGGCGGACCTCCAGAGCCTCCCCGAGACCCCGCCCGCCGAAGGGTCGCAGCACCCGGGCCGGCGGCTGGCGCTGCCGGAGCCGCTGCCGTTCGGCTATCACCAGCTCACCGTGGAGCTCGGCGGCCGGACGGCGGAGTCGCTGGTGATCTCGGCGCCCAGCCGCTGCTTCGCCGGGGAAGGAGAAGGAGACAACGGCAAGCCGCTCTGGGGCGTTTTTCTTCCCCTGTATGCCCTGCGCACCTCGCGGAGCTGGGGGGCCGGGGACTTCTCGGACCTGGAGACGCTCGCCGAATGGACCGCCGGCCTCGGCGGCGGTGTGGTGGGGACCCTGCCGCTGCTCGCCTCCTTCCTCGACGAGCCGTTCGAGCCCAGCCCCTATGCTCCGGCGTCGCGCCTGTTCTGGAACGAGCTGTACATCGATCCCCGCCGGCTGCCGGAGATGGAGGACTGCCCATCCGCCCGGCGGCTGATCGAATCGCCCGACTTCCAGCGCGAGGTCGAGGCGTTGCGCGCCGCCCCGCGGGTCGACTACGCCCGGCTGATGGCGCTCAAGCGCCGGGTGCTGGAGGAGCTGGCCCAGCGCTTCTTCGCCCACCCGGGGAGCCGGCAGGAGGAGTTCGAGCGTTTCGTCGCCGGCAAGCCCGGGCTCGAGAACTATGCCGCCTTCCGCGCCGTGGGAGACCGCCGCGGCGAATCCTGGCAGAGCTGGCCCGGGCGGCTGCGCGGGGGGACCCTCGCCCCCGCCGATTATGACGAAGAGGACCGGCGCTACTACCTTTGGACGCAGTGGGCCGCCGATCAGCAACTGAGCTCGCTGGCAAAGGAGGCGCGGCGGCGCGGCCCCGGTCTCTATCTCGACCTGCCGGTCGGCGTCCACGGCAGCTCCTACGACGTCTGGTGCGACCGCGACCTCTTCGCCCTCGATGCCACGGCCGGCGCACCGCCGGACTCCTTCTTCACCAAGGGGCAGAACTGGGGGTTCCCGCCGCTCCAGCCCGACCGCCTGCGCGAGCGCGGCTACGACTACCTGATCAACAGCCTGCGCCATCACCTGGAGCACTCGGGCATCCTGCGCCTCGACCACGTCATGCAGCTCCACCGGCTGTTCTGGATCCCGCAGGGCATGGACGCCTCCGGGGGCGTCTACGTGAATTATCCGGCCGAGGAGATGTACGCGGTGCTCTCCGTCGAGAGCCATCGTTACCAGGCGATCGTCGTCGGCGAGAACCTGGGGACGGTGCCCGGCGAGGTCTACGAGGCCATGGACCGCCACGAGCTGCTCGGCATGTACGTGGTGCAGTACGAGCTGCAGCCCGGCAGTGAGGGTCTGCGCGAGCCGCCGGCGAAGACCGTCGCCAGCCTCAACACCCACGACATGCCGACCTTCCAGGGTTTCCTGCAGACCAGGGACGTGGACGACCTCGTGAGCCTCGGCTTCTTCACGGCCGAGCAGGCGCGGGAGGAGAAGGAGCGGCGCGCGGCGATCCGCCAGGCGATGGAGGAGTCCCTGCCGCCGGACGAGCGGCGGCGCGGCGCGAAGACCGACAACATGCTCCTGCGCGAGCGCCTGGATCATCTGGCGGCGAGCCCGGCGCGCATGGTGCTGGTGAACCTGGAGGACCTCTGGCACGAGACCGAGCCGCAGAACGTGCCGGGCACTCACACCGAAAGGCCCAACTGGCAAAGGAAAGCAAGGTTTTCGTTCGAGGAGTTTTCGACCCGGGCCGATGTGATGGAGCCGTTGAAACGTGTTGATGAATTGAGGAAGCGGCGCGGTTGATATTGATCTTTTAGGGCGGGAGGGAATCATGCCGAGTCCGATCACCGACCAGGACCTCTATCTCTTCAACGAAGGCACCCATTTCCGCCTCTACGACGTGCTGGGCGCTCACGCCGGCACGGACGGCGATCGCGAGGGCACCTGGTTCGCCGTCTGGGCGCCGAACGCGGCGGCGGTCTCGGTGATCGGCGAGTTCAACCAGTGGGACAAGCGGGCGACCCCGATGACCGAGCGGCAGACCTCCGGCATCTGGGAGGTTTTCGTGCCGGACGTGACGCCGGGGGCGGCGTACAAGTACCACGTCATCTCCCGCTACCGCGGCTACCGGGCCGACAAGGCGGACCCCTTCGCCTTCTACGCCGAGATGGCGCCGGCACGGGCCTCGGTGGTCTGGGATCTCGAATACGACTGGTGGGACGCCGACTGGATGCTGGCCCGCGGCGACAAGCAGTCGCTCACCGCGCCGATCTCGACCTACGAGGTCCACCTCGGCTCGTGGCGGCGGGTTCTCGAGGAAGAAAACCGGTTTCTCACCTACCGCGAAATGGCGCCGGCCCTCGCCGAGCACATGAAGAAGATGGGCTTCACTCACGTCGAGATGCTCCCCGTGATGGAGCATCCGTTCTTCGGCTCCTGGGGTTATCAATCGCTGGGATATTTCGCGCCGACCAGCCGCTTCGGCACGCCGCAGGACCTGATGTACCTGATCGACTACCTGCACCAGCAGGGGATCGGCGTCATCCTCGACTGGGTGCCCTCCCACTTCCCGGGCGACGAGCACGGCCTGAACTTCTTCGACGGCACCCATCTCTACGAGCACGCCGATCCGCGCAAGGGGTACCACCCCGACTGGTCGAGCTACATCTTCAACTATGGCCGCAACGAGGTGCGCAGCTTCCTGATCAGCAGCGCTCTCTTCTGGATGGAGAAGTACCACGCCGACGGCCTGCGGGTGGACGCCGTCGCCTCCATGCTCTACCTCGACTACTCGCGCAAGCAGGGGGAGTGGATCCCCAACGAGCACGGCGGCCGCGAGAACCTGGAGGCGATCCATTTCCTGCGCACGCTGAACCAGGAGGTCTACGAGCGCTTCCCCGACGCCCAGGTGATCGCCGAGGAGTCGACCGCCTGGCCGATGGTCTCGCGGCCGATCTACGTCGGCGGCCTCGGCTTCGGCTACAAGTGGGACATGGGGTGGATGCACGACACCCTGGACTACCTGGCGAACGATCCGATCCATCGCCGCTACAACCACAACAAGATCACCTTCCGGACGATGTATGCCTTCAACGAGAACTTCGTGCTGCCGCTCTCGCACGACGAGGTGGTGCACGGCAAGGGGTCGCTGTACGGCAAGATGCCCGGCGACACCTGGCGGAAGCTCGCCAACCTTCGGCTGCTCTACGGCAACATGTTCGCCCAGCCGGGCAAGAAGCTCCTCTTCATGGGCGCGGAGCTGGCCCAGATCCGCGAGTGGAACCACGACGCCAGCCTCGACTGGGACCTCCTCGACGACCCGGGGCACGCCGGGATCGCCCGCTGGCTGGGGGACCTCAACCGCCTCTACGGCAGCGATCCCGCCCTGCACGAGCTGGACTGCAATCCCGACGGCTTCGAATGGATCGACGGCTCGGACGCCGAGCACAGTGTCATCGCCTTCTTGAGATGGGCCAAGGCGCCGGCGGAGCCGATCGCCGTCGTCTTCAACTTCACTCCGGTGCCGCGCGAGAACTACCGCATCGGCGTTCCCGGCCGCGGCTACTGGCGGGAGCTGCTCAACAGCGACGCTCCCGAGTACGGCGGCAGCGGCATGGGGAACCAGGGCGGCGTGGAAGCGGTGCCGATCCCGATGCACGGCCAGACGCACTCGCTCACCCTCACGCTGCCGCCGCTCGGCGTGCTGTTCCTGAAACGGGACGTGCCGAAGGCGGTGGGGTTCGACGAGATTGAAGAGGAGGATCTCGAGGCTGGCGACGAGGAGGAGTAGGCAAGCATCTTGTATGAGATCCGGTTCCCTTTGCGCGTGGCGGGGGATTGGAGGTCTGTTTGCCGGATTTGAATTGGGAGCCGAGTCTTGGAGCGATCTATCTTGAAAATGAGCGGTGCCGGTTTCGGGTCTGGGCTCCCCGGGCCCGCCAGGTGGAAGCCCACCTGTGCGGCGGCCGCCGAATCCCCCTGGAGCCCCGTGAGCACGGCTACTTCGAGGCGGCCGTGGAAGGCGTCCAGCCTGGAACCCGCTATCACTATCATCTCGACGGCGGGGAAGGGCGGCCCGACCCCGCCTCCCGTTTCCAGCCGGACGGCGTGCACGGGCCGTCGATGGTCGTCGACCGGCGGTTCGCCTGGAGCGACGCGGGTTGGAAAGGGATTCCTCTCGAAGAGTATATTTTTTACGAATTGCATGTCGGAACGTTCACGCCGGAAGGCACCTTCGATGGTGTGATCCCCCATCTCGACCGCCTGGTGGACCTCGGGATCACCGCGATCGAGCTGATGCCGGTCGCGCAGTTCCCCGGCCGGCGCAACTGGGGGTACGACGGCGTTCTCCCCTACGCGGTCCAGAATTCCTACGGCGGCCCGGACGGGCTGAAGCGGCTGGTGAACGCCTGCCACGCCCGCGGGCTGGCGGTGGTGCTCGACGCCGTCTACAACCATCTCGGCCCCGAGGGGAACTACCTCGGCGAGTTCGGTCCCTACTTCACCGACCGTTACAAGACCCCCTGGGGGCTCGCCCTGAACTTCGACGGCCGGGAGACCGACGCGGTGCGCCGCTACTTCGTCGAGAATGCCCTCCACTGGATCGCCGACTTCCACCTCGACGGCCTGCGGCTGGACGCCGTCCACGCCGTCGCCGACAACTCGGAGCGCCCCTTTCTTCAGGAGCTAGGGCAGGAGGTGAAGGCACTGGCGGCGCGGCTGGGCCGGCCGGCCTACATCTTCCCGGAGAGCGATCTCAACACGCTCTTCTTCCTGCGCCCCCCCGAGCGCGGCGGCTGTGGCTTCGACGCCCAGTGGACGGACGACTTCCACCACTGCCTGCACTCCCTGCTCACCGGCGAGCGGAGCGGCTATTACCAGGACTTCGGCGGGCTCGACCAGATGGCCAAGGCGATGGCCGGCGGCTTCGTCTACACCGGGCAGTACTCCCCCTTCCGCCGGCGGCGCCACGGTGTGCCGGCGGACGAGATGGCGGGAGCGCGCCACGTCGTCTGCAGCCAGAACCACGACCAGACGGGGAACCGGATGATGGGGGACCGGCTCTCGACCCTGGTCGATTTCGAGAGCCTAAAGCTCGCCGCGGGCGCGGTGCTGCTCTCCCCTTTCCTGCCGCTCCTCTTCATGGGCGAGGAGTACGGCGAGACGGCCCCCTTCCTCTACTTCATCGACCACTCGGACCCGGATCTCGTCCGGGCCGTGCGCGAGGGGCGCAAGGAGGAGTTCGCCGCCTTCGGCTGGCAGGAGGAGCCGCCAGACCCGCAGTCCGAGGAGACCTTCGCGCGCTGCCGGCTGATCCAGTGCCAGCACGACAGCGGCCGGCACAAGGCGCTCCACGCCTTCTACGGGGAGCTGATCCGGCTGCGGAAGAGCGTGCCGGCGCTGGCGAACCTCAGGAAGGAGGACGTCGAGGTGACGGCGTTCGAGGCGGACGGGGTGATCCTGATGCGGCGCCGGAGCGGAGAGAGCGAGGCGCTGGCCGTCTTCAATTTTTCAGCGAAGGAGCAGGTCCTGCCGTTGCCGGGCGAGGCGTGGCGGAAGGTGCTCGATTCGGCGGCGGAGCGGTGGGAGGGGCCCGGGGATGGGGAGGGGGTGGGGGCACGATCGGTGATGGTACTGGTGCGGTAGGGCAAATGTAGCCCGCCCGCAGGGCGGAATTTATCCAGCCTGGGGTGTCAACCCCAGGTAGGAGGCGGCTCGGTCCTGGGGTTGACACCCCAGGCTGGATAAATCTCGCCCTGCGGGCGGCGTCTGCTACGATCCCCCCGCACAATGCAGCGCTATCTCTGTATTCACGGCCACTTCTATCAGCCGCCGCGGGAAAACCCGTGGCTGGAGGCGATCGAGGTCCAGGACTCGGCGCGCCCGTACCACGACTGGAACGAGCGGATCACCGCCGAGTGCTACGCCCCCAACGCCGCCTCGCGCATCCTCGACGGCGAGCACCGCATCGAGCGGATCGTCAACAACTACGCCCGGATCAGCTTCAACTTCGGCCCTACCTTGCTCGCCTGGATGGAGCAGAAGGAGCCGGAGGTCTATCGCGCGATCCTGGCGGCCGACGCTGAGAGCAGCGAGCGCTTCTCGGGGCACGGCTCGGCACTGGCTCAAGGCTATAACCACATCATCATGCCGCTCGCCAACCGGCGGGACAAGCAGACCCAGATCCTCTGGGGGCTCACTGACTTCGAGCGCCGCTTCGGCCGCAAGGCGGAGGGGATGTGGCTGCCGGAGACGGCGGTCGATCTCGAGACGCTCGATCTGCTGAGCGGAGCGGGGGTCCGCTTCACCGTCCTCGAGCCCCATCAGGCCGGGCGGGTGCGGCCGAAGGGAGCCAAGGGGAAAGAGGAGTGGCGGGAGGTCGGGGGCGGGCGGATCGATCCCACCATGCCTTACGAGGTGAAGCTCCCCTCGGGGCGGCGGCTCGCGATTTTCTTCTACGACGGCGCGGTCTCGCGGGCGGTGGCGTTCGAGGGATTGCTGGTGAGCGGCGAACGCTTCGCCGACCGGCTGCTGTCCACCGTGCCCGCGGACCCGGAGCAGGACCGGCTGGTGAACATCGCGACCGACGGCGAGACCTACGGCCACCATCACCTCTACGGCGAGATGGCCCTCTCCTACGCCCTCCACCACATCGAGGAGAACGGCCTCGCCCGGCTGACCAACTACGGGGAGTACCTGGAGACCCATCCGCCGGACCAGGAGGTGGAGATCGTCGAGAACACCGCCTGGAGCTGCTCCCACGGGGTGGGCCGCTGGCGCGAGGACTGTGGCTGCCACACCGGCGGCGGCCCCGGCTGGACGCAAGAATGGCGGGCGCCGTTGCGCCAGGCCCTCGACTGGCTGCGCGACGAGCTGGCCCCCCGTTGGGAGCGCGAGGCCGGGGCGTTCTTCGCCGATCCCTGGGCGGCGCGGGACGCCTATGTCGACGTGCTTCTCGACCGCTCGCCCGCGGCCGTCGACGCCTTCCTGGCCCGCTTCGCGGCGGGCCCGGTCCCCGGGGGGAGAGACCGGGTGCGGGCCCTCGAGCTGCTGGAGCTCCAGCGCCACGCCATGCTGATGTACACGAGTTGCGGCTGGTTTTTCAACGATCTCGCGGGGATCGAGACGGTCCAGATCCTGCGCTACGCCGGCCGCGTGGCGCAGCTCGCCCATGAGCTTTTTCAAATACTGGTCGAGCCGGAGCTCCTGCGGCTCCTGGAGAAGGCGAAGAGCAACGTGCCGGCGGAGGGCACGGGGCGCGATCTCTACGAGAAGCTGGTTCGGCCGGCCATCGTGGACCTCCCGCAGGTGGTCGCTCACTACGCCGTGGCATCGCTGTTCCGGGAGTATCCCAATCCAGCACCGGTCTATGGCTACGGGGTCGAGCGGGAGAACGGGCGCACCTTCCGCGCCGGCCGCTGCCGCCTGTCGATCGGCAAGGCGCGGGTCACCTCCGGGCTGACCGGCAAGACGGGAGCGTTCGCCTTCGGCGCCCTCCACTTCGGGGATCACAACCTCAACGCGGGCGTGACTCCGCTGGAGGATCCGGAAGCCTATGCAGCGCTGATCGCGGAGGCGGGCGGCGCTTTCGAGCATGGCGACCTGCCGCAGGTAATCCGCCTGCTCGACCGCTACTTCGGAGACGTCTCCTACTCGCTCAAATCGCTCTTCCGCGACGAGCAGCGCCGCATCCTCGATCACATCCTGGCCTCGACACTCAATGAGGTGGAGGACGAGTTCCGCGATGTTTTCCGGCATCACGGACCGTTGATGCGCTTCCTGAAGAGCCTCGGCACGCCGCTCCCCAGGGCGTTCGCCGCCGCCGCCGAGTTCGTCCTCAACGTGGACCTGCGGAAGGCCGTCTCCGATCCGGCGGCCGATCCCGAGGAGGTCGAGCGTCTCCTCGCCGAACGGGCGGCGCTCGGCGTCGAGCTGGACGTCCAGGAGCTCTCCTACGCCCTGAAGCAGGCCCTGAACGCGCAAGTGGACCGCCTGCGCGAGAGGCCGGAGGACCGGGACCTGCTGCGCCGGATCGACGCCACCGTGGCCCTCGCCCGCTCCGCCCCCTTCGACGTCGATCTCTGGCACGCCCAGAACCGCTGCTACGAGCTGCTCCAGACGGTCTACCCGGAGCAGCGGGAGAAGGCTGAGGAGGGGGATGCCGAGGCGGCGGAGTGGGTCTCCCGGTTCCGGAAGCTGGGGGAGCGGCTGGCGGTGCGGGTGGGGTAGAGGTTCAGGGCGGCTGGTCCTCCGCGGCGCCCTCACCCCGAAACCTCACCCCCGGCCCCTCTCCCACCGCACTCCCGCCGACCGGGAGAGGGGGGACTTTACTGAGAAGGCGTGGCTTGTAGGGTGCGCTGTGCGCACCAGAAATGGCGATGGTGCGCACAGCGCACCCTACAAGCGAGGTCTCTCCCGTCAAGCTCCCCTCTCCCGGTCGGGGGGAGTGCGGTGGGAGAGGGGCCGGGGGTGAGGTTTCGGGGTGGGGCGCCGCCCCCGGATCCCCCATCACCCTGAATCCTGGTCCACCCCTTGCAGCTTTTCTCACCGCCGTGCCGAAAACCCCCCTTTCCACCTACCGCGTCCAGCTCCGCTCCGACTTCGCCTTCGACGATGCCGCCGCGATCGTCGACTATCTCGCCGATCTGGGGGTGAGCCATCTCTACAGCTCCCCCTATCTGCAGGCGGCCCGGGGGAGCACGCATGGGTATGACGTGGTCGATCCGACGCGGGTCAACGAGGATCTGGGGGGCGAGGAGGCGCACGCGCGGCTCTGCCGGACGCTCGGCGAGGCGGGGCTCGGGCAGGTGCTTGACATCGTTCCCAATCACATGGCGATCACCGAACGGCGCAACACCTGGTGGTGGGACGTGCTGGAGAACGGCGCGGCGAGCCGCTATGCCGGTTACTTCGACGTCGACTGGAACTCCCCCCACGCCCGGCTGCGCGACACGGTGCTGCTGCCCATCCTGGGCGACCACTACGGCCGCGTGCTGGAGAACGGCGAGCTGGAGCTGGTGCGCCGGGAGGGGCGGTTCGAGATCCACTATCACGAGCACCGGATGCCGGTGGCCCCCCGCTCGCTCGACGTGCTGGTCGACCGGGCGGCCCGGCGGTGCGGCTCGCCGGATCTCGCCTTCATTGCCGACTCCTTCGGCCAGCTCCCCCTCGCCACCGCGACCGACCGCGCGAGCATCGCCCGCCGGCACCGCGACAAGGAGGTGCTCGCCGGCCAGCTCGCCCGTCTCCTCGGGGAGAAGCCCGAAGTAGCCCGAGCGCTGGACGAGGTGGTGGCCGAGGTCAACGGCAATCCCGACGCGCTCGACGAGTTGCTCCAGCGCCAGAACTACCGCCTCGCCTTCTGGCGCACCGCCGGCCAGGAGCTCGACTACCGGCGCTTTTTCGACGTCCATACCCTGATCGGCCTGCGGATGGAGGACGAGCGGGTGTTCGCCGACACCCACGCCCTGGTGCTGCGCTGGCTGAAGACGGGCGTGCTCGACGGCGTCCGCATCGACCATCCGGACGGCCTGCGCGACCCCGAGGAATACCTGGAGCGGCTGCGCGACGAGGCCCCGGAGGCTTGGATCGTGGTGGAGAAGATCCTGGAGTCGGGCGAGCCGCTCCGCGAGTCCTGGCCGGTGGAGGGGACGACGGGCTACGACTTCCTCAACCGGGCCGGCGGCCTGCTCGTCGATCCCGCGGGCGAGGAGCCGCTGACCGTCCTCTACGCCGAGCTGACGGGCGAGAGCGCCGATTGGCCGGCCCTGGTGCGGGAGAAGAAGCTGCTGGTCGTGGGGGAGCTGCTGGCGAGCGACGTCAACCGGCTGGCGGAGGTGTTCCTGGAGGTCTGCGAGCGCCACCGCCGCCACCGCGACTACACCCGTTTCGAGCTGCGCCAGGCGATCCGCGAGGTGGTCGCCTGCTTCCCGGTCTACCGCACCTACGCGCGGGCGGAGATCGGCGAGGTCACGGATCTGGACCGGCACTACGTCGGCGAGGCGATCGAGGCCGCCAAGACCCATCGCCCCGACATCGCCGCCGACCTGTTCGACTTCTTCCGCGATCTCCTGTTGCTGGAAGTCCGGGGGGAGAGGGAGAGCGAGCTGGTGATGCGTTTCCAGCAGCTCACCGGGCCGGCGATGGCGAAGGGGGTTGAGGACACCGCCTTCTACAACTTCCACCGCCTGATCTCGCTCAACGAAGTGGGGGGGAGTCCGGGCGAGTTTGGCCTTTCCGTCGCCGAGTTTCACCGCCTCGCCGCCGACACCCAGCGGATCTGGCCGGCGGCGATGCTCGCCACCTCGACGCACGACACCAAGCGTAGCGAGGACGTGCGGGCGCGGATCAGCCTGCTCGCGGAGATCCCCGAACGCTGGGGCGAGGCCGCGCGCCGCTGGTTCGAGCGCAACGCGAAGCACCGCCAGGGGGACTTTCCCGACCGCAACGCCGAGTATCTGCTCTACCAGACCCTCGTAGGCGCCTGGCCGATCACGCCCGAGCGCGCGGCGGCCTACATGGAGAAGGCCACCCGCGAGGCCAAGGTCCACACCTCCTGGACGCGGCCCAATCCGGAGTACGAGGTGGCCCTGCGCACCTTCGTCAATGCCGTGCTGGAAGATACGGAGCTCGTGGCCGACCTCGAAGCCTTCGTGGCCCCGCTGGTCGAGCCGGCGCGGATCAACTCCCTCGCCCAGACGCTGCTCAAGCTCACCGCTCCGGGCGTGCCCGACCTTTACCAGGGGACGGAGATCTGGGATCTCTCCCTGGTCGATCCCGACAACCGCCGTCCGGTCGACTACGATCTGCGGCGCCGCCTGCTCGCCGAACTGAAGAAGGGCATGACCCCGGAGGAGATCCTGGCCCGGATGGAGGAGGGGCTGCCGAAGCTCTGGGTGATCCGCCAGGGGCTCCATCTGCGCCGCCGGAACCCTGAGCCGTTCGGGCCGCATGGGGACTACGAGCCGCTCCGGGTTTCCGGATCGCGGGCTGACCATGCCGTCGCCTTCGCGCGCCGCGGACAGGTGGCGGTCGTGGTTCCCCGGCTGCCGCTGCGTCTCAATGGGGACTGGCAGGGCTCCACCGTGGAGCTGCCGGCGGGCGCATGGCACAACGAGCTGACGGGGGAGGCGGTCGAAGGGGGGGAGCGAGCGGTGGCGGAGCTGCTGGCGCGGTTCCCGGTGGCATTACTGAGCCGTCATTGAGCCGTCATTGAGCCGTTCCAAGATGTAGAATTCAGCAAGCCATGACAGACGACGAGATCGACGAGGAAGTTCCGGAGCTCCCGCCGGAGGACTCCATCACCGCCATGCTGGAGGGGCTCGACACCCTCGAGGGGATCGGCGCTCCCGGCGAGGCGCCGCCGCCGGCCCCGGCGCTGAACCACCGCGAAATCGACAACTTGGTCAATGAGATTCTGGACGACGAGCTGAACCGGCTCAGCGGGCGGAAAGGCTAGCCAGCACCTCGGTGGCCAGGTCCGCCGTCTCGGCGTCCTCCTGGGCGTCGTTCGCGTTCGCCGGCGTCGGGATCCTCGCGCCCCCCTCCTCGGGCATCATCGCGTTCACCTCCATGCCGGTGTGCGTCTGGCGCTCCAGCAGCTCGACCGCGGAGTCGAGCGGCAGGTAGCCCAGCCGCTGGGCGATGTCGATGTAGTAGCCGACCTCGCGCAGGCGGCGGCTGGCCTCGTCGAGCTGGCCGCCGAACTGCTCGTCCGGCACGGCGCAGGCGCGCGCGATGGCCGCGGCGGCCGAGTGGGCGGCCGACTCCATGCGCGCGGCGAGCGCGCTCGCCTCTCCTTCTGGCGCTTCTTCATGGGGAATACTGCCCACAGCCTCGTGTATCGCGAGCACGAGCTCATGGACTTGTTGGAAGGCTGGAAGCGCCCGATGGTCCCTCATGGTGTCTCCTCTGATGCGCCTGCGAGTTGTCCGTCCTTGCCGTCGGGCGCGGCTGCCGTCGAGCCCCCCGCCAGCGGTGGCGACCCTCCACTCGATGGGGAGCCACTGCCGAGGGAGTAGTTGCAAGATCCGAACCGGCCTTCAATGGATCCCTTTCCGGCCTCGCCGTCGTACCGCCCGTGGAACGTGCCGTCGATCAGCGCGACGGCCTCGCCGCCGGCCGGCGTCCGCTGCCGCACGTCGACGTCGGCCTCGCCCGCCGAGGTCACCAGGCCGCCGCTGAGGGAGCGGCCGGTCACGAACAGGCGGGCCTGATAGGGGCCGCTCCCCGCGTAGCTTTCGATCCGTACCGCCACCGTCGGCAGGTCGGCGTTGCCGGTGCGGAAGTCGACCTGCAGCCCGCCCACGGCGTGCGGCACGCAGAAGAACGAGCTCGTGCCCTGGAAGGCGTGCTGACCGGTCACGGTCAGCACGGCGCCGGCCGCCGCGGTCCCGGGGGGCTCCTGCCCCGAGGCATCCGCCGGCCGGGGCTCGGCGGCGGCGGGCCGCGGCGGCGCCTCCTCGGCGCGGCAGGCGGCGAGAAGGAGCGCGAGCAGGACGATCGGGAGCGGGCGGGCCGGAATCTGCACGAGTCGGGGCCGTCTGGTCTACTCAGCCTGCTCGGCCTGCTCCTTGATGAAGCAGCGCCGGAAGTTGCCGTTCAGCGTCCCCGTGCCGCCCTGCCCCTGGTAGGTGCCGTCGAAGGTGCCGTTGTAGGTGGTGCGCTTGCCGCCCCCCATCTCGCGGCTTTTCACATCGACCTTGGCGGTGCCGTTCCACTCCCGGGCGGCTCCCGAGGTCTCCTTGACCACCACGGCCGCCGTGTACTGGCCGTCGGCGGCGAAGGAGGGGAGGCGCATCCGCACCTGGGGCGCCCCCTCCTGGCTGAAGGTGACCTCCAGGTTCTTGTCCGCGGCCAGGTCGCAGCCGGCCGCGACGTCGCCATCGAACGTCGCGGCGCCGGCGAGCGTCAGGTGCGCCTTCGGGCCGCCGTGCCGGCGTCCGCCGCCGCCGCCCTGCCTCTGGTCCGGCGCCGCCTCCGGGGCCTGGGCGGTCTCATCCTGGGAAGCTTTGGTTTCTTTATCCGCCCCCGAGCCACAGCCCGCCAGGGGCAGGAGCAGGAGCAGGGAAAGTGCGGGCAAGGAGCAGTGTCGGAATACGGTGCGCGGTCTCATAGATCCCCCTTCACGGAGCCCCAGGCTCCGGCGGTAGAAAAATTTTGCAGGAAGAATGCCACGGAATTGCGGCTTTGACACGTCACGTCTTGGTCAGCAGCCCCCAGAGGAAGGCCAGCCCCGCGAATCCCATCAGCCACCACCCCCAGGGGGAGCCGGCCGTGCCGGTATGAATCATCACTCCGGCGATCAGCAGTCCCCCGGCCACCACGGTCCAGGACAGCCGGTGGATCGAGCGCTCGAGGCGCTGAATGGTCTTGCGGGCATCCGGGCTGAGGGCCGACTGGATGGTGAGGGTCCCCCGCTCGGCGCGGGCGAGCACGGCGTCCACCCGCCGCGGCAGGGTCAGCAGGGTCTGGAGCTGCGCCAGCCCCTCGCCGAGGATCTGCCGCCAGTCGCGCCGCAACTCCTGGGCCGCCAGACGCTGGGCGAAGGGGAGGGTCTCGGCCCAGGGGTCGAACTCCGGGTCGAGCTGGGTGGAGAGGCCGGCGAGCAGCCCCACGGCGCGGGAGGCGAAGAGCAGGTCCACCTGCACCTGGAAAGGGAGCTCGTAGAGGATGTCCCGGTACTGCCGGAAGAAGTACTCGGCCTCCGAGAAGGCGGTCTCCCGCAGGTTGCCGATCCGCACCCCCCAGAAACGCTGGAACAGCTCCTCGTGGACCTCCTCCAGGCGGCGCAGATCCGCTCCGGGGAGCAGCACGCCGGCGGCCACGTAGGAGCGCACCATCCGCTCGGCGTCGCGGGTGCCGAGGGCGATCGCGTACTCGCGCAGCGCGCCGCGCAGCCGCTCGGGGATCTCGGCCACCATGCCGAAATCCACGAAGACGATCTGGAACGGCCGCTCCTCCCCGATCGGCGGCGGGGGCACCGGGGCGCCCGGCGCGAAGGGGGTCTCGTCGCCGACCGGCAGCGGGCGCACGAACAGGTTCCCCGGATGGGGGTCGGCGTGCACGAACGAGTGCTCGAAGATCTGCAGCAGGTAGACCCGGTAGAGCACGCGCGCCAGCTCGGGCCGGGAGATGCCGGCGCGTTCGAGGGCGGCGAGATCGCCCATCTTGATCCAGCCGACGTTCTCCAGGGTCAGCGTCCGGCGGGCGCTCCAGTCCCAGAAGACCTTCGGCAGGTAGACCCGGGAGTCGCCGGCGAAGTTCGCCGCGAAGCGCTCGGCATGATGCCCCTCGGCCACCAGGTCGAGCTCGGCGAGGGTGGTGCTGGTGATCTCCGCGCCCACGCGGTTGAGGTCGATGCGCCGCCTTATGGTCTTCGAGAACTTCAGCAGCCGGGCCGCCAGCCGCACCGCCGCGAGGTCGGTCTGGACCAGCACGTCGATCCCCGGCCGCAGCACCTTGACGACCACCTCCTCGCCGGTGGGCAGGCGGGCCGGATGGACCTGGGCGAGCGAGGCGGCGCCGATCGGCTCGGGGGCGACCCAGGAGAAGACCTGGGAGAGCGGGCGTCCGAAATCCTCCTCGATCTGGCGCACGACGTCCGCGAACCGTTCCGGCGGCACCTCGTCCTGGAGCCCCGCGAGCTCCTGGGTGATCTCCGGCGGCAGGATGTCCACCCGGGTGGAGAGGAACTGCCCGAGCTTGATGAGGACGCCGCCCATCTCGCCGGCGAGGGCGCGATAGCGCCGCGCGATCGCCTGATAGCGCACCAGCGGCGGGCGCCGGAACCGCCGCAGCCCGGGGACGTTGAGCACGACGTCCCACCAGACGACCTGGAGGAAGACGCCGGTCACGAAACGGCGCACCTTGCGATAACGCCGGAAGTCGATCCCCGTGGCCATGGGGGGAACCATGTCCCAACGGGGTGCCGGGGTCAATGCGAAGACGCCCCGGACAGCGTTATGACAAGATTCGCCACGCCATGGCCCCCTCGAATCACCAGAAGACCGACCCCGACGGCCTGACCTTCCGGCCGCTCTCGTCGGTGCCTGATTTCGCGGCCTGCGTCGAGCTTCAGCGGGCCACGTGGGGGCGGAGCTTCTCGGACATCGTCCCCTTGAGCATCCTCAAGATCACCCAGAAGGCCGGGGGGATCGCCGCTGGGGCGTTCTCTCCCGAGGGGCTCCTGCTCGGCTTCGTCTACGGGCTGACCGGCTACATCGACGGCCGCCCCTTCCACTGGTCCCACATGCTGGCGGTCGACCGCGCGGCGCGGGATCTCGGGCTCGGCACCCGGCTCAAGCTCTACCAGCGGGAGCTCCTCCTGCCCGTGGGCATCGAGGAGGTCCGCTGGACCTTCGACCCGCTGGAGGCGCGCAACGCGCACCTCAACTTCAATCATCTCGGGGCCGAGGTCGCCGAGTACGTCGAGGAGATGTACGCGGGGGAGGAGGGGAGCGAGCTGTTCGAGGGGATCGGCACCGACCGCTTCATCCTCTGCTGGAAGATCGCCGGCGAGCGGGTGGAGCGCGCCCTCGCCGACCGGCGGTCCGGCGCCGAGGAGCCGTTCCGCGAGGCGCCGGTCGTCAATCCTGGCGCGGTGATCGGGAATCTCCCCGAGGCCCCGCGCGTGCGGATCGAGATCCCGGAGAGCATCCAGGACCTCAAATCGGGGCGGCCGGAGGTGGGGGGAGCCTGGCGCGAGACCACCCGCCGGGCGTTCCAGGCTTACCTCGCGCGCGGCTACCGGGTCGAGGCGTTCTATCGCGACGCCGACGAACGATGTTGTTTCTACGGACTTGAAAGGGACTGACATGCTGCGGATCGAAAGCCTTACCCTGCGCGAGATCTCCCTGACGTTGAAGGAGCCGTTCCAGATCTCATCCGGCACCGCCAGCGAGCGGCGCATCCTGCTCGTCGAGCTGGAAGGCGACGGCCTCGTGGGCTGGGGGGAGTGCACGGCCGGCGAGCTCCCCAACTACGGGCCGGAGACGATCGACACCGCCTGGCACGCCATCCGCGAGTGGGTGGCCCCGCGGGTGCTGGGCCAGACCTTCGCCGGCCCGGAGGAGATCTCGCCGGCGCTCGACCTCAACTTCCGCGGCCACAACATGGCCAAGGCGGCGGTCGAGATGGGGGCCTGGGAGCTCGCGGCGCGGATGGAGGGGGTGCCGCTCTCCAAGAAGCTCGGCGGCACGCGCGACCGCATCCGGGTGGGCATCTCGCTCGGCATTCAGAAGAGTCCCAAGGCCCTGGTGGAGAAGGCCCGGACGGCGCTCGAGCGCGGCTATTGCAAGGTCAAGATCAAGATCAAGCCGGGCGCGGACGTCGCGTACATCCGCGCCGTGCGCGACGCCCTCGGCCCCGAGGCGCCGCTGATGGCCGACGCCAACAACGCCTACACCCTGGAGACCGCGGACAGCCTGGTGGCGCTCGACGAGCTCAAGCTGATGATGATCGAGCAGCCGCTCGCCTGGGACGACTTGACCCGCCACGCCGAGCTCCAGAAGCGCCTGAAGACCCCGATCTGCCTCGACGAGTCGATCACCAGCGTCGACCGCGCGGCGGACATGATCACTTTGGGCTCCGGGCGGATCGTCAACATCAAGCCCGGGCGGGTGGGCGGCTTCCTGCAGTCGATCGCCATCCACGACCTCTGCGCGGCGCACGGCATTCCGGTCTGGTGCGGCGGCATGCTGGAAAGCGGCGTCGGGCGCGCCCACAACGTCGCCCTCGCCTCGCTGCCGAACTTCACGATCCCGGGAGATGTCTCGCCGAGCGAGCGCTACTGGGACGAGGACATCGTGATCCCCGAGTGGACCATGGACCGCGAGGGGTGGATCGACGTTCCCCTCGATCAGACCGGCATGGGAGTGAGAGTGGACCGTGACCGTTTGGAGGAGCTGACGGTGCGGCAGGAGATTCTGCGGGTTCAGTGAAGGGGAGAACAGGGACGAACACGGACCAACAGGGACAAACACGGACCCACAAGGACTGGAAAACCTCGGCCTTCTTAGTTCCTGTTTGTCCTTGTTGGTCCGTGTTCGTCCGTGTTCGTCCCTGTTCTCCCCAGCAGCAAAGCCATCAGAGCCAGAGCGAGCAACCCCCCCGCCACCCAGACCCAGACAGGCACCGCGATCCCTTTTCTCCCCCCCGGCAGAGGCACCAGGCCGCCGTCGCCGAGAACGACGAGGCCGGCCCAGGCGGCGGCCGGGGCGCCGGCGGCGATCATGTCGCGCTGGGCGGAGCGGAGGGCGGCGGCCACGCTGAGACCCTTCCCCAGATGGCGGTAGAAACGGTCGAAGAGCTCGGCGGCCTCGTCGTCGCGCAGGCGCCAGAGGCTGGCGACCACGGTGTGGGCGCCGGCCTGGAAAAAGGCGCGGGCGAGGCTCATTACCCCTTCCCCTCTCAGGAGTGCCCCGGTGTTGCTGCTGCAGGCGGAGAGCACGACGACGCGGCCGTCGAGGCCGAGGTCGACGATCTCGCGGATCTGCAGCAGGCCGTCCTGATTGGCGGCCCCGGGGGCCAGCAGCACCCCGGAGCGGTCCGGATTGGTCTCGTCCGTCACCGCGTGGGTGGCGAAGTGCAGCACCCCGAACTGCTGGAGGGGGGTGGTCTTCACGAAGACCTCGGAGGCGTCCTCCCCCAGACGCTGGACGCTGCCGCCGCCGAGGTCGCGCACCACGGAGCGGCTCTCGGCCCGGGCGTACGGGAGCGGCCCCAGGCGGACGCCGGAGGCGAAGACGGCCACGGCGGCGCGCTCCCTCGCCGCGGCGAGCTGGACTCCCGAGTCCCCGCCGGGCAGGGGCGGATCGGCGAGGGCGAGCGCGGGGATGGGCGCCACGGCGGGCCGCCGCCCCTTCCAGCTCAGCCAGAGCGTGGCCGAGGGTACCTCCATCAGCTCGTAGCGCGTGGCGAGTGGCGGCGCCTTGGGCCCAGAGCGCAGCGCGGCGAACGGGAGCTGATGAAGGGCGTCGTCCGGCACCAGGATCAGCCGCCGGATACCCGGGGGGAGCTCGCGCAGGGGCTGCTCCAGCAGGCGCCGGTAGAGCCCGGCGGCGGGGGCCGCCTCGGAGTCGTCCCGACGGTCGAAAGTGCCGTTGAAGAGGCGGACCGCCGGCCGCAGCTCGCCGCGCCCCGGCAGGCGGTAGGCGCGGGTGCCGCCGCGGGTCGTCACCAGCAGCCAGGAGCCGCCGGCGAAATCCCCCCGCTCGTCTTCCCAGGAGGAGATCTGGAAGGAGAGAAAGGCTTCGTCCGCGGCGAGCGCCTGCCGCACCCGCGCCAGGGTGGCGAACTTCGGGCGCCGGGAGACTTGAAGGGCGGGGGCGGTGCGGGCGAGCTGGTTGCGCAGGTCCGCCTCCTCGATCTCCAGCCGTTCCAACTCCTGGCTGGCGGCGGCGCGGTCAGGCGCCGGCAGGGCGGGATCGAGGAGCCGGCGCTGCACGGCCGAGATCCGCTCCAGCGCCGTGCCCCGCTTCTGCCGAAGGGGAGCCGCGGCGGCGGGGACCGCGTGCGCGGCCTCTAGCGTGTCGATCAGCGAGCGGGCCCGCAGCCGCTCCGAGATCTGGAAGGCTTGCTCTAGATTCTCCGGCTTTTTCTCCTTCAATCCGGCGTCGATCAGCCGGCCGGAGAGCCAGTAATAGTCCTCGGACCAGGTGGAGAACGCCTCGGCTTTGCCGGACGATCCCGCTTGCAGATCCCGCATCGCCTCGATGGCGTCGAGTGCTGAGCGTGAACCCTCGATCGCCCGCCCCGCGGCCCAACTCACCCTCATCTGCTCACGCCAGGCGAAGGCCAGAGACCAGGCGTCTTGAGCTTGACGAGCCAGCTCAAGAGAGCGGTCAATCGCCTTCTGTGCCGCGCGTGGGTCCGTTATCGAGAGAAAGCGGGCGAGGCCATCGAGGCAGTAGCTCTGGTCACCAGGTGTAGTGGCGGCTGCCAAGCAGGAGTCGAAGTGGCTCCTTGCTGTCTCGCCCTTGGACAGGATCCCGAGCGTCAGGTGCATCTTGGCCAGCAGGGTTGCGCTCTGGGCCGCGACCGCGGCGTCGAGCGCCTGCTGGGCCAGGCGGGCAACCTCTCGCCGGCCCTCTTCGCTGGGCAGTTCGGCGATGTGGTCGAACACCGCACGGACCAAGCCATAGCGCGCATTAGCCTCTGTGTAGAGGTCCCGTTTCGTCGCAGCCAGTTCCGCCATACGGCGGAATGCTTCGAGACCTTCTTGGTAATGGCCGAGCTCGAGGTCCAGGTTCGCCATCGCGAGCAGACACTCTTTCTGGGCAGGGTAGGGGCCGTTGGGAAACAGTGCTGGCTTCGCTTGTCGGAGGAGGAGGTAAGCCCCCTCCAGATCCTTGCCGGTACCCCAGAGATGCCGCGCCTTGAGGACTTGGGCCCGCGCTATCAGCTCGGGATCGCCGGATGCCTGGGAGGCTTGGACCGTCCGGTCCACCTCCACTCCGGCTTCGTCCACCCGCCCGGCGTTGAAGAGTAGCCGATAGAGATTGACCCGGGAGGACACCTCTCCCCCGGCATCCCTTCGTGAGGCAAAGCTGGCTGCCAGGCGGGAGAGCACCGCGGGGTCGGTGCCCCGGTAGACGAGAAAGTACGTGAGCCAGGGGCTTCCCGGGTGCTCTCGCAGCAACTCCTGGAGCCTCGCCTTTGCTTTGTCCGCCTGCTTTAGGGCGTCGCCGGTCTCGACGAAGCAGCGGCCCGTCGCTTCGCTTTCCGGCTCGCTGGCCGCAAGCTGCTCGCAGCGGTTGAAGCTGGGGAGTGCGGCGGGAGCGGCGGTGGGCGAGGGGGCCGCCAGTGCGATGAGCAACGGCAGGGCGCGAAGCATGAAGGAAGCTTACCGTACCGCGGCAAAGCAAGACGAGCGGCTCGCCAGAGCCGCTCGTCTTGGGGGGGAGCGGGAGAGAGATCAGATGCCCGGGCCGGGGTCGCCGTTCGGCGGGATCGTGCAGCAACTGCCATCGGGGGTCTTTTTCGGTTCGTCGGTGGTAGTGGTGGTTGTGGTGGTCGGGGTCGCGGTCGTGGTGGTCTGGCTCAGCGTATCGCTCATGATGTTCTCCTCATTGATCTGCGGTCGTTATTTTTGGGTTCCGGGTGCTTCTCGTTTCATCCCTGCTGACTAGAGAACGAACCTGAAGTCTCGATCCCCTCACTTGTCGAGCATTACGTCCCAAATCGGCGAATGTTTCTTTCCTTATTGCCATGTAAGTCGTTGATTAGATTAGATCTGTAGTGATGTGGAAGCAGGCGGAAGAGCCCGGAACGGCCAAGGGCGGGGACCTGTCCCCGCCCTTGCGTACCCGTCGAGAGATGGAGAAGGTCTATTGCAGCGGAGTGGTAAAGGTCGGCGAGGTCTCGCGCGTGCCGTCCGGGCGGATGGCATCCACCTGCCAGACGAGCTTGGTGCCGGGAGGCAGGGTCGCCAAGGCGCTCGCCGGGAGGCGGTACTCGGTGGCGGTCTGCCCCTTGGCGGTGGCGACCGGCTGGAGATCGTCGGTGCTCACCTGCAGGTTGTAGGAGGCGGCGCCGGACACGGGGGACCAGCGCAGCACGGCGGCCTGCCGTGGCAGGGCCTGCCCGGCCGGGAGGAGCGAGCGGATGCCGGCATGCTGGGCCTCGCGGTAGGTCGGCGGCTGCCGCGGCCCGAGATCGCCCGTGCGGTAGAGGCCCACGGCGACCGCCAGGCAGGCGGCCAGGGCAGCGGCGGCGGCGAGCGGACGCCACTGCCCGAAGCGCCCCTGGATCACCTTGCCGGGCACCGTCGCGGCTTTCTCCTCCTGCCGGTTCAGCTCGGCGGCGAGCCGCCAGTCCTCGGCGCAGGCGGAGCAGAGGGCTATGTGGTCCAGCACCTCCCGCATCTGCGGGGCGGAGAGCTCACCCCGCACGGCCGACCAGAGGGTCTCCGGCGTGGGGCAGCTCTGCGGATCCGGAGCGGGGCCGTCCGAAGCGATGAATGCGGCGCGGAGCCGCGCGAGCTGCTGGGCGTCCTGGTTCATGTCCGCCACCTCTCTTCCGTTCCTCTGCTCGACGTCATCGTAATTCAAGCGATCTCCTCCGGTTCGCGGCGCCCCTCTCGCATCGGGAGGCGCCTCGTCTGGGAGAAGAACGTGCCAATCCCCCGGTTTCCCTCACCTCCCGCGCAAATTATCACGCCCCCAACTTCAAAGTTTTCGCAAGGGTGAGGGGATCGCGGATCGTTCCCGGGCGGAGGCGAATCCTAGTTCTGGATGCCCTTTTCGCCCAGGCAGCCGCGCAGGTCGGACATCCCGCGATAGACCAGGTTCTCCGCCTTCTTGGCGCTCCACCCCATGAGCCTGCCGACCTCGGGGACGCTGTGCCCCTGGAGGTTCAGGGTAACGGCGTGACGGCGGGGGGGCACCAGACGGCCGAGGCAGTCGCGGATGGCGCGGCCGACCTGGCGGCCGGCCGAGGCGCGCTCGGGGTCCGGGTCGCCGGCGGCCGGATCGTAGGAGACCGGCTCCTCCTCGTCGCTCCCCCCCTCGAGCGAGACCTCCTGGCGCCGGCGCAGGCGGCGGATCTCGTCGATCATCGCGCTGTAGGCCGCTTTCTTGAGATAGAAGGCCGAGAACTCGGCGGTTCCCTCCTTCTTGCGCTGGATCTCCATCACCCGCATCAGCGCCACCTGCACGAGGTCGTCCGCCCGGTCGGCCATCCAGCGCGGGCAGACGCGGTCTACCGCGCGCACCAGGTCGCGGTGGAGCTGCGCGTAGTCCATGGAGGACTCAGGGTTCCTTTTCGGGGTGTCCGTAATCAAGTCTCACTCTCCGCTCGCCGCCCGAATCGGACATAGCGTACTACGAGGGGGGGCCATGTCACGCAAGGTGTCCCGCTCTCACTCAACAGCGCCACTAAGGGAACGAAGCACCTGATTTCTTTTCGCCGCATCTATGCGGCAATCTTATGAGGGGGAGTACGATGGACCACAGCGTGAGCTTTGGAGGGGACGTCAATTACGAATACCTCATCCTCGGCGCCGGACCGGCGGGTCTGCAGATGGGGCACCACCTTTCCCGCGCCGGACACAGCTACCTGATCCTCGAAGCCGGCGACACCCCCGGCACCTTCTTCAAGACCTTCCCGCGCCACCGTACCCTGCTCTCGAACAACAAGGTCTACACGGGCTCCACGGACCCCGAGCTCAACCTCCGCTTCGACTGGCACTCGCTGCTCGACGAGGACGGCAAGGGGGAGATGGTGTTCACCCGCTACAGCCGCGACTACTTCCCGCCGGCGGACGAGCTGGTGCGCTACCTCGCCGACTACGCCGAGTTCTACGGCCTGAACGTCCGCTGCAACACCCGCGTCCTGCGCGTCGAGAGGTCCAACGCGGGGCAGTTCCGGCTCACCGACGCCACCGGCGGCGTCTTCACCTGCCAGCGCCTGATCGTGGCGACCGGCGCCAGCCGGCCGTACGTGCCGGCGATCCCGGGCATCGATCTGGCGGAGAACTACGCCGACGTCTCGGTCGACCCGGAGGACTTCGTCAACCAGCGCGTGCTGATCCTCGGCGAGGGTAGCTACGCGCTGGAGACGGCCGGCAACCTGGTCCCGACCACGGCGCTGCTCCACATCGCCAGCCCCCGTCCGCTGGAGCGGGGGGTCAACAACAACTTCCTCGACACCTGTCAATTGAACCTGCAGAACGCCGTGCTCGACTGCGCCGTCGAAAAGATCGAGCGGCGCGACGGCCAGCTCATGGTCTCGGTCCGCTACAGCCGCGCCCAGGGCGAGACCGCGGAGCTGGCCTACGACCGGGTGATCGTGGCCGAAGGCTTCCGCTTCGACAGCTCGATCTTCGCCTCCGGGTGCCGGCCCGAGCTGGCGCGCGGCGGCCGCTTCCCGGCGCAGACCCCGGAGTGGGAGTCGGTCAACGTCCCCGGCCTCTACTTCGCCGGCACGCTGACCCAGGCGAACGACGAGCGGCAGCACGCCTCGGGCTTCATCAACGGCTTCCGCTACAACGCGCGGGCCCTGTTCCGGATGCTGGAGCAGAAGCATCACCGCCGGGACTGGCCGTCGCGCGAGATCGAGCCGACCCCCGAGGGGCTGGTCGAGGCCACTCTCGACCGCCTCAACCGTGCCTCCGCGATGTGGCACCAGGCCGGGTTCCTCCACGACGTGATCACGGTCGACGACGACTGGGACCACGCCGTCCACTACGAGGAGATGCCGCTCGCCTACATCCAGGAGAGCGAGATCGTGGCGAGCAGCCATTACTACACGATCACCCTCGAGCTCGGGGAGACCACGGAGGAGAGCGCCGCCCTGCACCCGGTGATCCGGCGCTGGAGCGGGCGGCAGCTCATCTCCGAGAAGCACCTTCTCGAGGATCTCCTCGGCGAGTGGAAGAAGCCGGAAGCCCACGTCGCCCCGTTGCGCTACTTCTTCATGCAGCAGCTCCTCGAGACCGCGGACCTCGTGCACGGCTATGACGCCGTGCCCGTGCCTGTCCAGGAGAAGGCGGTCCGGCCGTTGTTGCGGGCGGTCTGAGGGTCAGCTCCGCGATTGCGGCCAGCGCCGCCCGGGCATTGATGCCCGGGCGGGGCCGCCCTACCCCTGCCGCGGCACCACGTCCACCACCAGCCCGGTCTGCAAGCGACCCTCGATCGCGGGGGTGGGGGCGAGGTGGATCTCCACCAGCACCATCTGCGAGGCGGCGTCCACCTCGGGGGCGATCCGCTGGAGCGTGCCGGGAATCCGCAGGCCCAGGGTGCGGACGGTGACCGTGACGGCGTCCCCCTCCTTCAGCCGCCGCGCCTCCTCGGGGGGCACGGCGGCGCGCACCAGGAGGTCGCCGGCGCTGATCAGCCGCACCAGCCGCGTGCCGGGATCCACCACCGCCCCGGCATCGGCGAAGCGCTCGGCCACCCGGCCGTCGAAGGGGGCCCGGATCTCGTTGCGCGACAGGCTGGTCTCGAGCTGCCGGACGCGCGTCGCCTGCTCGGCGGTACGCGAGCGGGCCACCTCGTAGGCCGAGGCCGCGGTCTTCGCCTGCAGCGCCGCCTGGGCCAGATCCTCCTTCGAGAAGAAGTCGGGATTCTTCTGCCGCCGCTCGTCGCGGGCCCGGGCCTCGGCCAGCTCATCCGCGGCCCGGTGCTCGTCCGCCTGGGCTCCCCGCATCGCCGAACGGGCCATCTCCAGATCCTGGGCCGCGAGGCTCGTGTCGAGGGTCGCGATCGGATCGCCCCGCTTCACCGCATCCCCGATCGACACGTGCATCGACCGCAGCCGCCCCGGCGAATCCGCCTTCACGTCCACCGATTCGCGGGCGACCAGGACGCCGATCCACCCCTGGCGCGGCGCGGGAGAAGGCTCGGGAGAGCCTGTTGCCGTGGGCGCCGCGGGACGGGGCGCCACGGGCGGTGGAATCTCCGCGGTCACGTTCCGGCGGTCGCAGCCGGCGGCCGTAGCCAGGAGGGCGAGGGC
Source organism: Thermoanaerobaculia bacterium (assembly GCA_035490435.1). Lineage (GTDB taxonomy): Bacteria > Acidobacteriota > Thermoanaerobaculia > Multivoradales > UBA5704 > DATARR01. The sequence goes on along the minus strand of DATHEF010000075.1, from coordinate 4,187 downwards.
GAGACACGAGGCGAGGCGGCGGCTGGACATGGGGGCATCTTAACGTGCCGAGGCCCACCCCTTGCATCCCCACTCCCTGCCTGCCCTGGAGGCAGGGAGGTTAGATGGGAGGTTGGATGGCGCGAGAGAAGGTCCTGGCCCTGATCCTGGCCGGCGGCGCGGGCGGCCGCCTCGAAGTACTGACCCGCCAGCGGGCCAAGCCGGTGATGCCGTTCGCCGGCGTCTACCGGCTGATCGACATCCCGTTGAGCCACTGCGTGCACAGCGGCATCTCGGACGTCTGGGTGGTCGAGCAGTACGAGCTGCACTCGCTCAACGAGCACCTGTCGAACGGCCGCCCCTGGGACCTCGACCGCACCTACGGCGGGCTGCAGGTCCTTCCTCCCAACCAGAGCAAGCACCGCGAGGAGGAGGGGGGCTTCGCCCAAGGGAACGCCGACGCGATCTACCGGCAGCGCTCGCTGATCCGCGAGCTCGATCCCGACGTCCTCCTCGTCCTCAGCTCCGACCATATCTACAAGCTCGACTACAGCCTGCTGCTCGACCGCCACCGGGAGCTGAAAGCGGACCTGACGCTGGTCAGCACCCGGGTGCCGCGCGAGCAGGCGAGCCGCTTCGGGGTCGTCGAGGTGGACGGCGAGGGGCGGGTGACCGGTTTCGAATACAAGCCCGAATCCCCCAGGAACGACCTGGTGACCACCGAGATCTTCGCCTACGACGCCCGCAAGCTCCTCGATACCCTCGATCGTCTGGCCGCGGAGAACGGCGGAGATGCGGAGGAGAACGGACCGAGCCTCAAGGACTTCGGCGACAAGCTGCTCCCCCGGCTGGTGGAGGAAGGGCGCGTCTTCGATTTCCGTCTGGAGGGGTACTGGAAGGACGTCGGCACCGTCGACAGCTACTGGCAGACCCACATGGACCTCCTGGCGCCCGATCCCCCGCTGCGGCTCGACGATCCCGCCTGGCCGATCCTCACCACCGGCCCGCAGCGCCTGCCGGCCCGCATCGAAGCCGAGGCGCGGATCGCCGGCAGCCAGATCGCGTCCGGCTGCCACATCGCCGGCCGCGTGGAGCGCTCGGTGCTGGCGCCGGGAGTCGTCGTGGAGCCGGGGGCCGAGGTGCGCGACTCGATCCTCCTGCACGGAGCCGCCGTCCGCGCCGGCGCCAAGGTCGACCGCGCCATCCTCGACGTCGAAGTCGAGGTGGGGGAGGGGGCGAAGATCGGCGAGGCAGGCGGGGATCTGGCGCTGGTGGGGCAGCGGGTCAAGATTCCGGCCAGAGAGCGGATCGCGGCGGGGGCGCGGGTGGAGCCATCATGAAAAACCTCCGAATCCTCCTCCTGCTCCCTCTCCTGCTTCTCTTCCTCGGCCTCGCCCCCGACCAGCCCACCCTCCCGGCCCGCGCCAAAGCTGCGCTCGCCCAGACCTCAGGCACGCTCCGCGTCCCCGGGCTCGCGCGCCCGGTCACCGTGCTGCGCGACCGCTGGGGCGTTCCCCACATCTACGCCGAGACCCAGGACGATCTCTTCTTCGCGCAGGGGTTCGTGGCCGCCCAGGACCGTCTCTGGCAGATGGAGATCTGGCGCCGGACGGGGGAGGGGAGGCTCGCCGAGGTGCTCGGGCCGGAGGCGGTCGAGCGCGACCGCTTCGCCCGTCTGCTCCGCTATCGCGGGGATCTCGACGCCGAGTACCAGAGCTACGCTCCGGACGCCAGGGGGATCATCGAGGCCTTCGTGCGCGGCGTCAACGCCTTCATCGCGTCGAGCAGCGACCGGCCGCCGATCGAGTTCGAGCTCGCCGGCTTCCGCCCCGAGCCGTGGACTCCCGAGGTCTGCCTCACCCGCATGGCCGGCTTCGGGATGACGGGCAACGCCTCGATGGAGGTGCTGCGCGCGAAGCTCGGCGCCGCGCTCGGCTGGCAGCTCGCCGACGAGGTGATTCCCACCGCGCCGCCGCGCCCGCTCGAATCCCAGCCGCGGATCGGCCTCGAAGGGATCGACGACAAGCTCCTCGCCCTTCCCAACGCCGCCTTCGCGCCTCTCCTCTTCAAACCCCAGGATGGCGGCAAGCGTCCTCAGGACGGCAGCAACAACTGGGTGGTGGACGGCTCCCTCTCCGCCACCGGCAAGCCTCTCCTCGCCAACGACCCCCACCGGGCGCTGACCCTCCCCAGCCTGCGCTCCATGGTCCATCTTGTCGCCCCCGGCTGGAACGTGATCGGCGCCGGCGAGCCCGCCCTCCCCGGGGTGTCCGTCGGCCACAACGACCGCGTCGCCTTCGGCTTCACCATCGCCATGATGGACCAGCAGGACCTCTACATCGAGGAGACCAACCCCGCGAATCCCCACGAGGTCCGCTTCCAGGGGAGCTGGGAGCCGATGCGGATCGAGCGCGAGACGATCCGGGTCAAGGGGGGCGAGCCGGTGGCGGCGGAGCTCAAGTTCACCCGCCATGGGCCGGTGATCCACGAGGACCGCGAGCGCCACCGCGCCTACGTCCTGCGCTGGGTGGGCAGCGAGCCGGGAACGGCGGGCTACCTCGCCTCGCTCTCCCTCGACCGCGCTCGCGACTGGCCCGGGTTCCGGAAGGCGCTGGAGCGCTGGAAGGTGCCGTCCGAGAACCTGGTCTATGCGGATGTCGACGGCAACATCGGCTGGCAGGTGGCGGGGCTCGCCCCGGTGCGCAAGGGGTGGTCCGGCCTGCTGCCCGTCCCCGGAGCGGGCGAGTACGAATGGCAGGGCTTTCTCCCCTTCGCCGAGCTGCCGGCCGCCTTCAACCCGCCGCGCCACTTCCTGGCCACCGCCAACCACAACATCCTGCCGCCGGGCTATGCGCGCGAGCTGGGCTACGACTGGGGGGATCCCACCCGCTTCCTGCGGATCTCGGAGATCCTCGGGGCGGGCGGCTCCCAGCGGGGCAAATTCTCAGTCGCCGATTTCCAGCGTCTCCAGAACGACGAGGTCTCGCCGCCGGCACGCACGCTGGTAAGCCTGCTGGGCGAGGCGAAGGGGGCCGGCCCGGACCTGCGCCCCTGGATCGAGAAGCTCGTGCGCTGGGACGGCACCCTGGCCAGGGATTCGGCGGCGGCCGCCCTCTATGAGATCTGGACCGCCAAGCTCGTCCCCGCCGCCTTCAAGTCGCGGCTGCCCAAGGAGTGGCTCCCCGCGGTCGCCGACCAGATCCTGGCGATCGACCTCCTCCGGGACCCGAAGCCCGCCTGGTTCGGGAGCGATCCGAAGGCCGGCCGCGACGCCGTCCTTCTCAGCAGCCTGGAGGCGGCGGTCGCCGAGGCGAAGGTGAAGCTCGGCCCCGATCCGAAGACCTGGCGCTGGGGGGGCCTGCACAAGACCGCCCTCCAGCACGTCCTGGCGACCGACCCCGAGCGCAAGGCGCTGTTCGGTCTGCCGCCTGTCGAGCGGGGCGGCGACGGCACGACGGTGGACGTTGCCGTAGGCCCTGGCTTCGACGCCCTCCATGGTGCCTCCTTCCGCGAGATCCTCGATCTGGCGGATTGGGACCGTTCGGTCGCCGTCAACCTCCCCGGCCAGTCCGGCCAGCCCGGGAGCCCCCACTACGGAGACCTGCTGCCGCTCTGGGCGGAAGGAAAGTATTTCCCGCTGCTCTACAGCCGCGGAAAGGTGGAGGCGGAATCGCCGGAAAGGCTGGTACTGACGCCATGAAGAGCCATCCATACAGCGTGCCGTTGAGGGCGACCGCAGGTCGCCCCTACAACCTGCGGCGCAAGGTATACGTGGGCCGCAGGTTGTAGGGGCGACCTGCGGTCGCCCTTAACGCTCTGGATAAACCGTCGCAAAACCCCGGCAGATGTCGCAACCCGGCCCGAAAAGGCTCCCCGGCCACGGGATACGTTACGTCATCCAGGGGTGATGCGACTGCGCTGCTAGCGCAGTCGCATCGTCGAGGTGAGATGTTACGTCGTCCACGGACGGTGTCGCGTCATCGATTTATTTCGCTTCAGATCCTCGCCCGCAAGGTCGTTGCTGACTGCAATTGTGCCATGTCCTCTAAAATTGTCGCCTGTTGGATCTCTAAACCCCCAGGGAGTTCCCCCGGCTCTGCCGGGGTGGCAGTAGAAGTTTGACGTTTCCAGAGGTGCCCATCGTGGAAACTCTCCCCGTGAGCCGCCAAGCACACGAGAGGAGAGGAAACCACGATGGACAAGTTTGA
>DATHEF010000074.1:0-6733 GCA_035490435.1 Thermoanaerobaculia bacterium | reverse complement strand
GGAAGCCGCGGATCTTCACCTGGTCGTCGAGCCGGCCCAGGTATTCGATCTCCCCCCCGGGCCGATGGCGGCAGAGGTCGCCGGTCCGGTACAGGCGGGCCCCTTGTGGCCCAAACGGATCGGGGACGAACCGCTCCGCCGTCAGGTCCGGACGCCCGCGATAGCCACGCGCCACCTGCACGCCGCCGATCGCCAGCTCCCCCACCGCCCCCGGCGGCACCGGCTCCAACCGCCGGCCCACGACGTGAATCCGCGTGTTGCGGACCGGCCGGCCGATCGGCACCGGGCGCGGCCGGGCCGCCGGCCGGCAGCTCCAGGCCGTCACCTCGACCGCGGCCTCGGTCGGACCATACAGGTTGATCAGCGGCACCGGCAGCGTAGCGAGGCAGCGTTGCTCCACCTCCCAGGGCAGGGCCTCGCCGCTGACCAGCACCCGGCGCAGCGAGCGGCAGCGCGCCGCCACTCCGTCCTCCGCCAGGAAGAAGGGAAGCATCGAGGGCACGAAGTGGATCGTCGTGACCCCCTCCTGCTCGACCAGCCGGGCCAGGTAGGCGCTGTCGCGGTGCCCGTCCGGCCGGGCCACCACCAACCGCGCTCCGAGGATCAGGGGAGCGAAGAATTCCGGGACCGAGACGTCGAAGCCGAACGGAGTCTTCTGCAGGAACCGGTCGCCCGCGTCCAGGCTGCAGGCCTCCTGCATCCACAGCAGCCGGTTGACGATGCCGCGGTGGCTGTTGACCACCCCCTTCGGCCGGCCGGTCGAGCCCGAGGTGTAGATCACGTAGGCGGCGTTGTCGGCCGCCGCCCGCGGGAGCCGTTGCGCCGCGCCAGCCGGCAGGCTGGAGACCTCGTCGAGCCAAGCGAGACGCAGACCGGGGACGGCGTCGAGCGGCAGCGCCTCGGCCAGGGAACGGCGGGTGAGGACGACGGCCGGCGCCGCATCCTCCAGGATCATCGCCAGGCGCTGCCGGGGAAGGTCCGGCTCCAGCGGCAGGTAGGCGCCGCCGGCGCCGAGCACGCCGAGCAGGCCGGCGACCAGCTCGACCGAGCGCTCCGCCGCCACTCCCACCACCACCTCGGGCCCCACCCCGAGCCTCACCAGATGGTGCGCCAGGGCCTGCGCCCGGGCCGCCAGCTCGCGGTAGGTCAGCCGCTCCTCGTCGAACACCACCGCCTCCGCCTCCGGCGTCCGCTCGGCCTGCGCCGCGAACAGATCGTAGAGGGTCGCCTCCGGGCCGGCCTCCGCGGTGCCGTTCCAGGTGTCATTCCAGGCATGGAGGAGCTGGTGGCGCTCCGCCGCGGAGAGGAGCGGCAGCGCCGAGAGCGCGAGCCCGGGGCTCTCGACGACCGACCGGAGCAGCAGGGCGAAGCGGTCCAGCAGGCGCACCGCGGTCGCGGTGTCGAACAGGTCGGTGTTGAACTGCAGCGCGAGGCTCAGCCCGCCCTGGCGCTCCACCGCATGGAGCATCAGCTCGAAAGGAGCCGGCGGCCGGGGCAGGGAGAGCGTCTCCAGCCGGAAGTCCTCCGGCCCCACCAAGACCCCCTCCTCGCCGAGGGCGAAGGCGGTGAGCCCCTCGACGCCGCGCGTCTCCTTCTGCATCACGAACGAAACTTGAAACAGCGGCGTCCGGCTGGCATCCCGCACGGGTTGGAGGTGCTCGGCGAGGAGCGGCAGCGGATAGTCTCCGTGCTCGAAGGCGGCGAGCACCGTCGCCTTGGTGCGCTCCAGAAGCTCCGCGAACGTGGGGTCTCCGGTCAGGTCTCCACGCAAAACCACCGGGTTGACGAAGTAGCCCACCGTGCCGGCGAGCTCCGACCGGGACCGGCCGGCGCGTGGCGCGCCGATCGCCAGGTCCTCCTGGCCGGAGTGGCGGCACAGGAGCACCTGGAACGCGGCGGCCAGCGTCATGAAAAGCGTGGCGTGCTGCTTTCGGCTGCCCGCGCGCAGGGCCGCCGCGAGCTCGCCCGGCAGCCGAAGCCGGCGGCAGTCGCCCCGATCGGTCTGCACCGCCGGACGCGGCCGGTCGAGGGGGAGCTCGAGAGTGGGGAGCCCTGCCAGGGTCTCCTGCCAGTACGCCAGCAAGGCCTCGCCCCGTCCGTCCGCCAGGGCCTCCCTTTCCATCCGGACATGCTCGTCGTAGTCCATCCCGGGAGACGAGAGCTGCGCCGGCCCGGCGCCGGCCGCTTCGCGGTACAGCAACGGCAGCTCACGAACCAGAATGGCGAGAGACCAGAAGTCGGCGACGATGTGGTGAACGGCAAGGAGGAGCACCGGCCCGCCGGGGCCGCCCATCAGCAGTGTGGCGCGAAGGAGCGGCCCGCGCTCGAGGTCGAAGGGGCGCCAGGCTTCTTCGGCCAGGCGAGCCCGCAACGCCTGCTCGCTCCAACCGCCGGCATCCACGCACACCAGGGAGAAGCTCTGGCGTCCCGCGACCCGCCGGCAGGGTGCGCCGTCGACCGCCGGAAACGTCGTCCGCAAGGCCGCGTGGCGGTCCACCAGAGCCTGGAACGCGCGCTCCAGGGCCCCCGCATCGATCGGGGTGCGCACGCGGGCCGCGGCCGCGATGTTGTAGGCGCCGCCCTGGGGAGCGAGGTGCTGGAGAAACCAGAGCGAACGCTGGCCGTAAGAAGGCGTGCCCATCGCGCTGACAGGCTCTCCCTCCAACTCCTGGCGGGGCGGTACGGTCAAATCCCGCCAGATGCTCTCCATCGAGTCCTTCTCCCAGCGCCGTTCTCGCTCTTTCACAGCTACAGCTAAACCTTCCCGAAAAACACAAAGTCTCCACGGCCCACCCGCGTGGGGCCAGTATACAGAGTGCGACGGAGGGCCTCGGCGTGGACAGTAGCCCGCCGGCTGCAACCACGGGTCAGGCCGCACTGAGCTGTATCTTGGACACTCTAGGGAGAGCTCAGCCGCAGGAGCTGCATCAAGGCATCGATCTCGTACACGTTGATGTTGCCATGGAACTGGAGCCGCCCCTGCTCGTTGGCCTTGAAGGGGTGGAGCCTGCCGGAGGCAACCGCGAACAGGTCGGCCGCGGAGATCTCGATCTTGCAGGAGGCGGGGGCCTGTCCGGTCAGCACTTTTCTCTGCTGCGGATCGACCACCCAGGTGCCGCCGCCGTCGCCAAGAATCTCGAAACGGTAGCTGGACCGGATCGCTTTGACAGACGCGAGATCCGTCCGCATCCTCTCCGTCAGGTGGGTTTCGAAGAGCCAATGAGGGGTCCGCGAGGGGGTCCCCGGGGTGTCGACAGGGGTGGGCCGGCAGGCTGGCTGGGGCCGCTCCGGATACCCGAGGGCCTCGAGGATCTGGCGCGTCGCGCTCAGGACCTCGGGGGGGACCCCGTCGAGAGGCAGGTCGTGGCCGCCGCCCAGGCTCTCGCCGTGGATGGACCGGGTCAGGACGATCAGGTGGTCTTGCCTCCCCTGGTCGTGGGGCGCGGTGAAGACCGCCTTGAGCAGAGCCTCGTTCCAGGAAAGGCCGAGGGAGGAGAAGACCCGGCGTACGGACTCCTCCGGGTTGGCGACCAGGTCCTCGTAGCGCACGCGGACACAGCGGTCGGGCGCCTGGGCCTCAAGAGCCATTTGGGCGAGGGTGCGCCCGTTCCAGTAGTCGAGCGCCGCGGACACCTGATGCACCTTGTGCGTGATCAGATACGGCTGGAGGTCGGGGAGGCGATACATCATCCCGCGGAGAAGCGACTGCACCACATCAAACGCATGGCGGTAGAGGCAGACGAAACGCGCCTCGGGGAAGACGAGCCGCAGCAAGCCGAGGGAAGCCAGGTTGGACGGGCTCTTTTCGCACCAGAGGCGTTTGCCGTGGCGGGCCGTGGCGGCGTCCATGCGTCCGCCGAGGACCGCGCGGATCCCGGCCACGCTCTCCGCCGGGAGCTGGTCCAGGCGTGCCGGGTCGAGCTTGAACCCGATCAGGCCTGCTTCGAGATGGGCCAGTTGTGCGGCCGCATCGCCGAGGCTGACCTCCGGCGGAGAATAGACGTCCGGATGGGTGTCGAAGATGTACCGCATCAGGGTCGAGCCGGTGCGGTAACACGACAGGATGAAGATGGGCGCTCGTCCGCTGGAGCTCATGCCTGTTGACCTTTCTCCCGCCGGGGTCGCACGGAGTCTACTCTGGCCCTCGGCAGCCATGCAACATCTGCGCAAAAGGATCTACGTGCGAGGATCTGCGTGCGAGAGGATCTGTGCTCCAGCAGGGCCCGGGAGTTTTGCCGTTGACTTCCTCGGGGCCCTCTGCAGAGTGAAGCGGGCTCTTCTCCACAACAAAGGGGACCTTCTGCACGTCCGCGATGCCCCTGTCTACATCGAAGAGAGGTTACGGACCGCACGGTAGGACAGACGCCGTCTCCTCGTCGAGGACGGGCTCGCTCAGGAGCAATGCCTCGCGCGGCGTCGGCGTGCGGGACTTTCCAGGTGGCGAACTCCCGGCGCAGCTCCCGATGCCCGCCGGCGGGTCGGATCGTCTTTGACCCATCGCCGCCCCCATGCGAAGCTGTCTGGTCATGGAAACCCTGGCGGAACGCCCCACCTGCATGCTGCCCCGACAAACCGTGCGACCTAGTGTGACGGCGCTTCAGGAGGAAACGGTCCGCCCGCTCTCCTTCGCCCAGGAGCGGATGTGGCTCCTCGACCAGATCGACCCCGGCGCGGCAACCTACAACCTCTTCCACACCGTCGACATCTCGGGCCCGCTCGCCCCCGCCCTCCTCGCCCGCTCGCTCGACGAGGTGGTCCGTCGGCACCAGACCCTGCGCACCACCTTCGCCGCGCCAGGCGGCGCGCCGGAGCCCGTCGTCGCCCCCGCCGCGCGCCGGCCGCTGCCGCTCGTCGACCTCGCCGGCCTTCCGGAGCCGTCGTGGAGGCCCGAGGTCGCGCGCCTCTCCACCGAGGAGCGGCGGCGCCCGTTCGACCTCGCGGCGGAGCCTCTCTTCCGCATCGCTCTCGTGCGCCTCTCGGCGGGCCGGCACGCCGCGCTCCTCACCGCCCACCCCATCGTCTTCGACGGCGGATCGAGCCTCGTTCTCTGGCGAGAGGTCGCGGCGCTCTACGAGGCCTTCGCCGCGGGACGGCCGTCGCCGCTCCCCGAGCTCCCCTTGCAGTACGCCGACTATGCGCTCTGGCAGAGGCTGCACCTCGCGGGCGATACGCTCGCCGGCGAGGTCGATCCCTGGCGGCGCGAGCTCGCCCCGCCGCTTCCCGTCCTGCGATTGCCGGCCGACTTCGACCGCGCCTCGGCGCATGGGTTCCTCGCCGGCGAGGTCTACCGCGTGCTGCCGGCGCCGCTCGCCGCGGCCCTCCGCGAGTTGGGCGGCCGGTGCGGGGCGACGCTCTCTTCGACCCTCCTGGCTGCCTGGGCCGCCGTCCTCGGGCGCACCGGCGGCGAGGAGGACCTCCTCGTCGGCACGCCGATCGAGAGCCGCCGCCCGGAGGCCGAGGGGCTGATCGGTCCCTTCCGCAACACCCTGGTCCTCCGCGCCCGCCCGCGGCTCGACCGAGGCTACGGCCCGCTCGTCGACGAGGTCCGGGAGGCGGCGGCGGCCGCCGGCGCGCATCAGGACCTGCCGCTCGAGATGCTCCTCACGGCCCTGGGCCTGCCGCGCGACCCGCGCCGCGCGCCGCCGTTCCAGGTCATGTTCCTCCTTCGGAGCCAGCCGGCGCCGCGGCTCTCCTTCGCGGGCCTCCGGATCGCCGTCTCGCCTCCCGATCCCGCGGCGGACCTGGCGGGGGAGGTCTTCGAGCTCGGCCTCATCGCCGAAGAGAGGTCCGATCCCCGCGGCGAGGAAGATGGCGATGGCGGCATCGGGCTGCGGCTCGCCTACGACGCCCTCCTGTTCACCGAGGCGACGGCGGCGCGCCTCCTCGACCACTTGGCGGCCTTCCTCGCCGCCGCGCTCGCCGCGCCGGAGCGGCCGCTCGCCGAGCTCCCCCTCCTCTCGACGTCCGAGCGCCGCCAGCTCCTCGCCTGGAGCGACGGCGGCGATGGTGGTGAGGACGGCGAGGACGGCCAAGCTGGGGCCCAGCCGCCGCTGGCCCATCACGCCTTCCTCGCCCAGGCGGCGCGCACGCCCGGCGCGCCGGCCGTCGTCGCCGAGGGTCGGGAGGTCTCTTATGGCGAGCTCGCCCGCCTCGCGCGAGGCTTGGCGCGCCGGCTCGTCGCCCAGGGGATCGGCCCGGAGAGCCGGGTGGCGATCGCCCTCGAGCGCTCGCCGCGCATGGTCGCCGCCGTCTTCGCCGTGCTCATCGCGGGAGGAGCCTACGTGCCGCTCGACCCGGCGAGCCCGGTCGAGCGCCTGGCCGTCATCCTCAGCGACATCGGGCGGGACACCGGCCAGGACGTCGGGCGCGGCGCCGTCGTTGCGGCGCTCCTCACCGGCGGCGGGCGCGCGGCGGCGCGCGAGGCGGCCAAGCTCGCCGGCCTGCCCGTCGTTGACCTCGACGAGATCTGGCCGGCCCTCGAGGCCGAGCCGGCGCCGACGGGCGAGCCGGCGAGCGACCCGACGCTTGGGGCCGACCGCGAGGGCCTCGCCTACGTCATCTACACCTCGGGCTCGACCGGCGCGCCCAAGGGGGTGATGATCCGCCACGGCGGGCTCGCGAGCTACGTCCTCGCGACGCGGCGGGACCTCGCGCTCAACCCCTCCGACCGCATGCTGCAGTTCGCCTCCCTCTCCTTCGACGCCAGCGCCGAGGAGATCTTCTGCTGCCTGGC
>DATHEF010000073.1:0-38622 GCA_035490435.1 Thermoanaerobaculia bacterium | reverse complement strand
CTCGACCAGCTTGGCCTTTGGAAATGAGACTGCCACCGTAAGGTGGCGCAAACCCTGAGGGGCCGCGTTAGCGACCCCTTCCAGCCGCTTTGAGCGGCTCACAAACCTAAAGCCCCCGGCTCTGCCGGGGGATATTTACTGTCTGCCATGTGGATGATCTGTCTTCTTTGACGTCAACGATGCCGCTGCTTAGAGAGAAATTGTTCCGAGTGCTCGTGCGGTGTGACGTCTTACCTCAAAAATGTCGCGAGAGACACTGACGTGTAGTAGAACCTCTGGGAGTCACGACAGTATCCGGCGACGAGCTTTGCGGTTAATCGACAATGTCGCGCATCCACCGGAGGATTTTTGCTGTCCGGTGGTTTTGACCCTGCGGCCATGGTATTGTCGCATCTCCATCGGAGCTGTTGCGCCTTGGCGGGCGGTGTCGCGATTCGCGGCGGCCTTGCCGCGTCGCGCTGAGCGGCGGACCGGCGGCTGCCGGGGTCGCGACGTTTTCAGGATAGCGAGGAGAGCGGAAATGAGCAGCCATCTGTCCGTGTCGGAGATCCTGACGAAGCTGGAGGCGCGGATCGCGTCGCACCGCGAGAAGGCGGCGTTCCATATCCAGCAGGAGGCCCAGCACCGGGAGCAGGGGATCTTTCATACCGCCGAGCTCGAGAAGGTGACGGCCCATTACGAGGCCTTCAAGGTCACGGCGGCCACCGCGGCCGGCCTCGCCCAGGAGACGGCGCCCCCCCGGGCCGGCGCCGAGGCGGAGGAGAAGGACCTCGGCCCGCGCCCGATGGCCAGCAAGCTGATCGCGCGGGTCGTGGATCGCCTTCCTCCGGGAGAGAGCTTTGGCCCCACCCGCGTGGCCGCCGAGGTCAACCGGCGCTATAAAGACCGGCTTCGCAAGCCGGTCGAGGTCCGCACGGTCGCCGTCAACCTCAGGCGCCTGAGCGATGCCGGCCGTATCCGCAGGGTCAGCGCGGGGACGGCCCATCATGAATCGCGGTTCACGAAGTAGCGGGCCTGCCGCCCTCCTGCGTTACGATCTCCTCAGAGTGCACCACCCTGAGGAGATCGCAATGCGCGCAGAATCGTCTCGCCGGCGCCGGATGGCCGGACTCGTTCTTTTCCTGGTTGTCGTGGCGGCGCTCGCCGTGGTCGCGGTGCCGATGTGGCTGATCCGGCCGTTCTCGCCGCAGACTTCCGGCGACCTCGCGGTCGCCTATGCGCTGCGGCGATGGGCGCCGATCGCGACCGCCCTCGCCCTGGTGGGCGGGGTGGCGCTGACGGTCGCGCTCTGGCGGGGCGGGCGGTGGTGGCGCCGGGCGCTGGCCGTGCTGGCGCTGGTTCCCCTGGGAGCGGCGGCCTGGCTCTCCCACGTCAATGTCTTCGAGAAGATGTTCTCCCCCCTGGCCGATGCCCGGTTCGCCGCCGCGGACACCGCCGGCTGGGTGGGGACGGTGGACCCGGTGCTGGCGGTCGACCATGGCGGCGAATCGGCGGCGTACCCGGTCCGCCAACTGGCCTATCACCACATCGTCCAGGACGTCGTCGGCGGGGTTCCCGTCGCCGTCACCTACTGAACGCTCTGTCACACCGGTCTGGTGTGGAGAGCGGAGATCGACGGGCGGAGGCTGCGCTTCCACCTCTCGGGCATCAACAACCAGAACTTCCTGATGACGGACGAGCAGACGGGGTCCTGGTGGCAGCAGGCGTCGGGCGAGGCGGTCTTCGGGCCGCTGAAGGGGCGGCGGCTCGATCTCGTCTCCTACGAGGAGATCGGGTTCGCGGACTGGCGGCGCGAGCATCCGGGCGGCCGGGTGCTGCGGCCGGACGACAGCGCTCCCTGGCGGGAGTTCTCGAAGGACTGGGAGGCGCAGACCGCCAGGCTGCCGGTAACGGTCCCGGCGCGGGCGGGGGATGTGCTGAAGCCCCGCGACGTGGTGGTGGGGGTCCGCCTGCTGGGGATGGCGCGGGCGTATCCGCTGGCGGCACTGCGGAAGCAGAGCCCGGTGCAGGACGCGGTCGGGGGCGTCCCCATCCTCCTGGTCGTGGGCGAGGATGGCCGCTCGGTGCGGGCCTTCGAGCGGACGCTCGACGGCCGCGAGCTGAGCTTCTTCGCCCGGCCGGGCACCCCGCTACGCCTGGTGGACTCCGAGACCGGGAGCGAGTGGAGCTTCGCCGGCGAGGCGGCCGCCGGCCCGCTGGCCGGGAAGAAGCTGGGGAAGGTGTTCGTTCTAAAGGATTACTGGTTTGACTGGAGGGGGTACAATCCAGAGACGACGGTCTACGCGCTCACTCCACGCTGAGGAGGTTTCGAGATTCGAGAGTCATTCCCCACCGCGCTGCTGACCGGCTTCGACGGCGAGACGGTCGAGGCCTGTCTGCGCCAGCTTGGACCCGAGCTGCATCTGCTGGTTGCCGGTTCCGGGGCGGAGGCCCTGCGCCTGCTGGGGGCGCAGCCGGTCGCCGTCCTGGCCCTGGGGGGCGCCGTTTCCGGCGAGCAGGCCCTGCGGCTGCTCGAGGAGGCCGAGTCGACTCCCGGCGCAGAGACGCGGATCAACCTCGTGCTCGGCGCCGGGCCCGATCCCACCCTGTTCCAGGACCTGATCGACCGCGACCGCGTCTTCTACCTGAGCCAGGAGCCGGTACCGGCGGCCGATCTGATCGCCCTGCTGCGCAGCAGCGCCGAGCGCTGGCGGGCGGCGATCCAGCGGGGGGACGGGGAAGAGCGGCGGCGGACCGTCTTCGCCCGCCGGCTGCTCGCGGCGACGCAGTCGATCTCGACCCAGCGCAAGCCGGAAGGGGTGGCGCGCGCCGCGGCCGAGGCGGTGGAGGAGGTGACCGAGGCGGAGCGCGGCTACTGCCTGCTCTACGATCGCGCGACCGAGACGCTCTGGGAGCCTCCGCGGGACGCCGACCTCGAGGAGGAGCGCCGGGAGAGCGCTGCGGTGGGGCTGGTCAGCTTCGTGCTGCGCACCGGTCGGCCGCTGGCGATCGAGCGGATCGGCGCCGATCCGCGCTTCGACCGCGAGGCGGACGATCCCAAGGCCCAGGGGAATGAGCGCTTCGCGGCGATGCCGGTACTGGGGCCGGACGGCCGCGTGCTCGCCGTGCTCGCCGCCGTGCGCCGGGCCGAGGAGCGGGTGTTCGATGACGAGGATCTCAAGGGGTTCACCCTGCTCGCCGAGCAGGCGGCCCCCACCTTCGCCCAGCTCCAGATCGCCGACGGCCAGGACGGCCTGCCGGCGGCGGCGCTGTTCCGCGAGGAGGCGGTCGAGCACCACAACGTCGGCATGCGCGGCGAGGGGGACGTGCTGCGGGTCGATCCCGGCTGGATGCGCTGGACCTTCCGCCTGCTGGTCACCGTGCTGGTGGCCGGCCTGCTGTTCACCCTGATCGCGCAGGTGCACGACTACGCGGCGGGCCCGGCGGTGGTGCGCCTGGGCGGGCGGAGCGATCTGACGGCGACCGCCGACGGCACGGTGAGCCAGATCATGGTGGCGCCGGGGGAGAAGGTGGACGCCGGCCGGCTGCTGGTGCGCTTCTACGGCGCCCGCGAGGCGGCCGAGCTGGCGCGCATCGACCACGAGTTCGAGCTGCAGCTCATCAACCGCCTGCGCGATCCTGCCGACTCGGGGGCGCAGCAGGCGCTGCTCTCGCTGCGCGCCGAACGCGAGCTGGCGCGGTCCAACCTCGCCGAGCGCGAGCTGCGGGCGCCGGCGGCTGGGGTGGTGAGCGACATCCGCGTGCGGGTGGGGCAGCACATCGCGCCGGGGCAGTCGCTGCTGTCGATCGGCCGCGGTCAGGAGCGGCCGATGGTGGTCGCCTTCCTGCCGGGCGAGGACCTGCCGCTGCTCAAGCGCGGCATGCCGCTGCGCCTCGAGGTCCAGGGGTACCGCTACGCCTATCAGCAACTGACGGTCGACTCGGTGGAGGGCCAGGTCGTCGGTCCCGCCGAGGCGCGGCGCTACCTGGGCGACGAGATCGCCGACGCGGTGCAGTTCACCGGGCCGGTGGTGAAGGTCGAGGCACGTCTCAACTCCCCTACTTTCGAGGCGGAGGGAAAGGTGCGCCGCTATCATGACGGCATGCTGGCCAACGCCGAGGTGCGTACCCGCTCCGAGCGCGTGCTGGTGACGCTGATCCCGGCCCTGAAGGCCTTTTTCGAAACCCGGGGGGGCGACGGTGCCTGAGACGCCCGAAACGGCTACGGCGATCGAGAAGAACGGGACGATCGACAAGAACGGCAAGCCGGTCGAGGCCGCTCCGGAGGGGGGGCTCCACGAGCGCTTCCCGGCGCTCGACAAGCTCGCCTTCGCCGGCCGCCGCCAGCGCGTGCCGTTCATTCAGCAGAACACCGCCAGCGACTGCGGCGCCGCCAGCCTGACCATGGTGCTGGCCTACCACGGCAAGCACCTGCGGCTCGACGACGTACGCAAGATCACCGGCTTTGGGCGCGACGGCGCCGACGCCCTGGCGATCCTCTCCGCCGCCCGCGTGTTCGGCCTGCGCGGGCGCGGCGTGAAGGTCGACGAGGTCGACGACCTCCGCTTCCTGCCGCCGGGCTCGATCCTGCACTGGCAGTTCAACCACTTCCTGGTCTTCGAGCGGCTGACGGCGGACGGTGCCGAGCTGGTCGATCCGGCCGGCGGCCGCCGGCGCGTCGGCCGCGACGAGTTGGGGCGCTCCTTCACCGGCGTCGCCCTCACCTTCGAGCCGGGCGAGGACTTCGAGCCGCAGGAGGGGGAGCCGCGCAAGTGGGACCGCTTCCTCAAGCTGCTGCGCTCGCATTCGGCGGTCCTCAAGCGGATCGTCGTCACCTCGGGGATGGTGCAGCTCTTCGCGCTCGCGGTGCCGCTGCTGATCGGCTCGCTGGTCGACCGGGTGATCCCGCGCGGCGACCTCCAGTTGCTCTGGGTGCTGGCGGGGGGGCTGGCGGCGATCGTCGGTTTCAGCTTCCTGTCGTCGCTGCTGCGCTCGTTCCTGCTGCTCTACATGCGCACCCATCTCGACGCGCGGATGACGCTCGATTTCCTCGACCATCTGGTCGATCTCCCCTACGCGTTCTTCCAGCAGCGCTCGGCCGGCGACCTGATCATGCGCATGGGCAGCAACGCCACGGTGCGCGAGATCCTCACCTCGGGAGCCCTCTCCGGGGTGCTCGACGGCCTGATGGTGACGCTCTACCTGGTCCTGCTGCTGGTGGCGAGCCCGACCATGGGGCTGCTGGTGGTGGTGCTGGGGGCCTTCCGGGTCGCCCTCTTCCTGTTCACCCGCAAGAAGACGAAGGACCTGATGTCGCGCTCGCTGCAGACCGAGGCGCGGTCGCAGAGCTACCAGGTGAACCTGCTCGCCGGCATCGAGACGCTGAAGGCGGCCGGCGCCGAGCACCGCTCGGTCGAGCAGTGGTCGCACCTCTACGTGGACGTGCTCAATATCTCGCTCGCCCGTGGCCGCTTGCAGGCGTTCGTCGACTCGACGCTCTCCGCCCTCGGCACCGCCTCGCCGCTGATCATCCTCGTCTGGGGCGCCGTCCAGGTGCTCCAGGGGCACCTCACGCTGGGCACCATGCTCGCTCTGAACGCGCTGGCGGCCGGCTTCCTGACGCCGCTCTCGACGCTGATCACCAACGCCTTCCAGTTCCAGCTCCTCGGCAGCTACATGGACCGCCTGGAGGACGTGCTGGAGACCCCGCGCGAGCAGGATCCGACCACGGTCAAGCCGGCGCCGCGCCTGAAGGGGGGGATCCGGCTGGACAACGTCAGCTTCCGCTACGGCCCGCTGTCGCCGCTGGCGGTGCGCGACGTATCGGTGGACATCCCACCGGGCCGCTTCGTCGCCCTGGTCGGGCGCTCCGGGGCGGGCAAGTCGACGCTGGCCAGCCTGCTGGTGGGGCTCTATCCGCCGACCGACGGGCGGATCCTCTTCGACGGCATCGATCTCGCGGAGCTGGAGCTGCGTTCGGTGCGCCGCCAGGTCGGGGTGGTGCCGCAGCATCCATACCTCTTCGGCTCCAGCATCCGGGGCAACATCAGCCTCTCGGACCCGTCGCTGCCGCTGTCGCGGGCGGTGGAGGCGGCGAAGCTCGCCCACATCCACGACGACGTGGTGGTGATGCCGATGGGGTACGAGACGATCCTGGCCGACGGCGGCGCCTCGCTCTCGGGCGGCCAGCGCCAGCGGCTGGCGCTGGCCCGGGCGCTGGTCCACCGGCCGGCGATCCTGCTGCTCGACGAGGCGACAAGCGCGCTCGACACCCGCACCGAGCGCGAGATCCAGCAGGAGCTCGAGGGGCTGCGCACGACCCGCATCGTCATCGCCCACCGCCTGAGCACCATCCGCCACGCCGACCTCATCCTGGTGATGGACGACGGCCGCCTCGTCGAGCAGGGGCGGCACGAGGAGCTCATCGCCCTGGGGGGCGTCTACGCCAGCCTGGTAGCGGCCCAGATGGAGAAGGAGAAGATGCAGGCGGCGGGGGTGTAGAGCCCTTCATCGCCCCCGCCCCCCTCTTCTCCCGGTGAGGGAGATGGGCTCGATTTCAGGGAGTCCTACGCCGTCTCACACGGTCCCTGATTTATCGGAAAACCCATTGATCAGAATTAAAGTTCTGATGTCACGCCGTCCAACGACGTTTCACTTGATCCCGAGCTTATAGTTCGATTCTGGTACCTATACAGTACCTAAAGTTCCTATTCCCGAGGTCCCCAACTGGTTGGTATCCTCGTAGACCCTTTCAGAAAATTAGACGCTTCGCCGCTCGCCGGACTCATCGAGTTGGTCGGGAAGAAAAGTAAATCATGAGCGGTTGTGCACATAGGTAAGTTTCTGGCCGGTGTCCCGCTCGGAAGCTTATGCATCACCCTGCTGAAGGAGACCTGAACCTCTGAGACTGATGCCTCGCGGTTCTGCCCTGCATACGTTTGTCACCGAGGCGCAATGTCGAAGAACGAAACGATTTCTGAAATATTGGAGAACCGGGCGACGGAACAGGGAGAGCGCCCGGCCTACGTCTTCCTGTCCTATGGCGAGACCGGGGTAGTCGAGGAGCGGCTCACCTACGCGGAGCTCGACGCCCGCGCCCGGGCGATCGGCGCCTCGTTGCAGGCGGCGGGTGCCGGCGGCGAGCGCGTCGCCCTGCTGCTCCCTCCAGGGCCGGATTTCATCGCCTCCTTCTTCGGCTGCCTGTATGCCGGCGCCGTCGCTGTTCCCGCCCTGCCGCCGCGTCGGCGGGGCATCGATCCGCGCCTGCGGGCGATCTGTCGCGACTCCCGCCCGCGGGTGGCGCTGACCACCGCCGGCCAGTTGCCGGCCCTGGAGAGCGCCGCCGCCGAGATTCCGGAGCTCTCCGCCGCCCGGCGGATGGCTCCCGCCACGGAAGGGGCCGGGGACTGGCGGAGACCGGACACGAGCCCGGAGGCGCTCGCCTTTCTCCAGTACACCTCGGGCTCGACCTCGTCCCCCAAAGGGGTGATGGTCAGCCACGGCAACCTCCTGCACAACGAGGAGCTTATCCGCCACGCCTTCGCGCAGTCGTCGGGCTCGGTGGTGCTGGGCTGGCTGCCGCTCTACCACGACATGGGTCTGATCGGCACGGTGCTGCAGCCGCTCTACACCGGGGCGGTCTCCTACCTGATGACCCCCGGGGCGTTCTTGCAGCGCCCGGCGCGCTGGCTGGAAGCCATCTCGCGCTACCGCGCGACGACCAGCGGCGGCCCCAACTTCGCCTATGAGCTGTGCGTGCGCAAGGTGGGAGAGGCGGAGCGGGAGGGCCTCGACCTCTCTTCGTGGCAGGTGGCCTTCAACGGTGCCGAGCCGGTGCGGGCCGGCACGCTGCGGCGTTTCGCCGCGGCCTTCGCCCCTTGCGGCTTCCGCGCCGCGGCGTTCCGCCCTTGCTACGGCCTCGCCGAGGCGACGCTGCTCGTCTCGGGATGGCGCGAGGAGGGGGATCCTCGGGTGCGCGAGCTCGACGCGGAGGCCCTGGAACGGCACGAGGCGGAGAACGCGGGAGATGCCGCGGACGCCGCGCGGAGCCGCGAGCTGGTCGGCTGCGGAGCGGCCCTGCAGACCGTCCTCGCCGTCGATCCGGAGTCGGCAGAGCCTTGTCCGCCCGGCCGCGTCGGCGAGATCTGGGTGGCCGGCCCGAGTGTCGCCCGCGGTTACTGGGAGCGGCCGGAGGAGACGGCCGCGACGTTCGGCGCCCGTCTGGCCGACGGCACCGGGCCCTTCCTGCGCACCGGGGACCTCGGGTTCGTCGCCGAGGGCGAGCTGTTCCTCACCGGCCGTCTGAAGGACCTGATCATCCTGCGTGGCAGGAACCATTACCCGCAGGATCTCGAGCTGACCGCCGAGCGCAGCCACGCCGATCTGCGCGCCGGCGGCGGCGCCGCCTTCGCGGTCGATCTCGCCTCCGAGGAGCGGCTGGTGATCGTCCACGAGATGGCGCGCCACGCCCTCGCCGGCATGGAAGCCGGAAAGGCGGAGGAGATCGCCGCGGCGGTGCGCCGGGGGGTGGCCGAAGAGCATGAGGCGAGCGTCGCGGAGGTGGTGCTGATCCGGCCGGAAACGCTGCCCCGGACGTCCAGCGGCAAGGTGCGGCGGAGCGCCTGCCGCGACCTGTATCTCCAGGGTGGGCTGCGCGTGGTCGGCGCGAGCCGCCTCTCCGCCATCGCGGACACCGCCGCGGACGAGGACCCGTGGTCCGGACCCGAAGTGGGATCGCCGGACTGGCTGCGCCGGGCCTTTGCCGCCGCGGCGCGGATCGATCCCGAGCGGGTCGATGCGGACCTTCCGCTCTCTGCCGCGGGGCTGGATTCGCTGGCGGCCGTGGAGCTGAAGCAGGCGGTGGAGGAGGCGGCCGGCGTCTTCCTTCCCTTGGCGGACCTGCTGGAGGGGATGACCCTGCGCGAGCTGGAGCGGCGGGTGGCCGGGGAGGCCACGGCGGCGAGAGCGGCGATGCAGCTTCCGTCTGGTACCGGCGAAGCGGCAGGCGAGCACCCGCTCTCCTGGAACCAGCGCTCGCTCTGGTTCCTCCATCGCCTGGCGCCCGAGAGCTCCGCCTACAACATCGCCGGCGCGGCGCGGCTCGGGCCGATCTCCTCCGAAGCCCTGGGCCGCGCGCTCCAGGGTCTGGTGGACCGCCACCCGATGCTGCGCGCCACGTTCGCCGACACGCCCGGCGGTCCGGTGCAGCGAGTAGGGGAGTGGGCCGCGGCCGGCTTCGAGACCGTGGATGCGACTGGCTGGAGCGACGCGGAGGTGCACGCGCGGCTGCATGCGGAAGCGTATCGCCCGTTCGACCTGGCGGCCGGGCCGCTCCTCCGGGCGGTCCTGCTGCGGCGCGGTGATCGCGGGGGGGAAGCCTTCCTCGCCCTCGCCGTGCACCACGTTGCGGCCGACTTCTGGTCGATGGCCGTGCTGGCCCGCGAGCTCGGCGCGCTCGCGGCGGGAGAGACCCCACCCCCTCCGGCGGCCCTGTACACCGACTTCGCCCGCCGGCAAGAGCGGCTGCTGGAGAGCCCCGCGGGAGAGCGGCTGTGGGAGCACTGGCGGGAGCGCCTGGCCGGCACGCCGCAGCTCGACCTGCCCACCGACCGGCCGCGGCGTCCGGTGCGGACCCTGCGCGGCGGATCGCGGACCCTCCCTCCCTCGGCGGAACGGGCGGAGGCGGTCCACCGGCTCGCCGCCGCCCATGGCTGCACGCCCTTCGTCGCCCTGCTCGCCGCCTGGCAGGCCGTGCTCTCCCGCTGGAGCGGCCAGGAGGAATTCCTGACCGGCGCCCCCATGGCCGGCCGCTCCGCCCGCGAGTGGGGGGAGGTGGTGGGCTACTTCGTCAACCTGGTGCCCTTGCGCGCCGACCTCGCCGGCGATCCGGCGACCGGCGAGCTGATGGCGCGGACGCGCGGCACCGTGCTCGACGCTCTGGCGCACCAGGATCTCCCCTTCGCCCTGCTCACCGAGCGCTTGCAGCCCGAGCGCGATCCCAGCCGGCCGCCGCTGATCGCGGCGACGCTGACCTACGAGAAAGCCCCGGCGCCGGAGCTGGCCGCGCTCGCGGCCTTCGCCGTGGGCGTGCCGGGCGTCCGGCTCGACCTCGGGGGTCTGGTCCTGGAGTCGCTCCCCCTCGCGCCACCCGCCGCCCAGCTCGACCTCTCCCTGACCGCGGCCGAGCTTCCCGCGGGGCTCGCGGTCTCCTTGCAGTGGGACGCCGATCTGTTCGACGCGACGACCGCCGGACGGATGCTCGGCCACCTCGACCGCCTGCTCGCCGGGCTCGCTGGGACAACCGCGGCGGATCGGCCGGTCGCGGAGCTGCCGCTGTTCTCACCGGCCGAGCGCCACCAGGTGCTCACCGAGTGGAACGACACGGCGGTCCCGCGGTCCCCGGGGCTCCTCCTGCACGGCCTCTTCGAAGCCCAGGCGGCCCGCACGCCGAACGCGCCGGCCGCCGTCTTCCAGGGGGAGACTCTCACCTACGCCGCGCTCGACGCCCGTGCCGGCCGGCTGGCGCGGCACCTGCGGCGGCTGGGCTGCGTTCCGGAGAGCCGCGTCGGTGTCGCCCTCGAGCGCTCCCTCGACCTGATCGTCGCTCTTCTCGGTGTGCTCAAGGCCGGGGCCGCCTACGTGCCGCTCGATCCCGACTACCCGCGCGAACGGCTGGCCTTCGTGCTGGAGGACGCGGCGCCTCAGGTGCTGATCACCGAGACATGCATAAGCGCCGCGCTCCCTCCGGCTCCCGGGATGACGGTCCTCTGCCTGGACAGCGAGGCACTCGACGGGGACCGCGGCGCGCGGATTTCAGGGGATGACCGGCAGCTCGCCTATGTCCTCTATACCTCGGGCTCGACGGGCCGTCCCAAGGGGGTGGGTGTCCCCCACCGGGCCCTGGTGAATTTCCTCAGGTCGATGCGCCAGACCCCGGGCTTTTCCCCCGGGGAGCGGCTGCTCGCCGTCACCTCGCTCAGCTTCGACATCGCGGCGCTGGAGATCTTCCTTCCTCTGACCGTGGGTGGCTGCGTCGAGCTGGCCAGCCGGGAGGAAGCCGCGGACGGCGCGCTCCTGGCGGCCCGGCTCCGCGCGTCCGGGGCCAGCGTGCTGCAAGGGACCCCGGCGACCTGGCGGATGCTCCTCGACTCGGGCTGGGCCGGCGATCCCGGTCTGCTCGCGCTGTGCGGCGGCGAGGCGATGCCCCGCGATCTCGCTGCGTCTCTCGCCGGGCGCACCCGCGAGCTGTGGAACCTCTACGGCCCCACCGAAACCACCGTCTGGTCGGCCGCCGCGCGTATCCGGCCGGAGGAGACCGGTCCGGTCTCGATCGGCCGGCCCATCGCGGACACCCGGATCCACCTGCTCGACCGCCGGCTCCAGACCGTGCCTCCCGGAGCGCCTGGCGAGCTCTGGATCGGCGGCGCCGGCCTGTCGCGGGGCTACCTGGGCCGGCCGGACCTGACAGCCGAGCGCTTCCTGCCGGACCCCTTCGCGGGAGAGCCGGGTGGGCGCCTCTACCGGACGGGCGACCTGGCCCGTCATCTGCCCGGCGGACGGATGGAGGTTCTGGGGCGCATCGACCATCAGGTCAAGGTCCGGGGCTTCCGCATCGAGCTGGGAGAGATCGAGGCGGTGCTGGCCGCGCAGCCCGGAATCCGCGAGGCGGTCGTGCTGGCCCGCGACAGTCCGAACGGGGAACGACGGCTGGTCGCCTACCTGGTCGGCGGCGCCCCGGTCGAAGCGCTGCGCCAGGCCTTGCGCGACCGGCTGCCGGACTACATGGTGCCGTCCACCTTTGTGACCCTCCCGGCACTGCCTCTCACTCCGAACGGCAAGGTGGACCGCAAGGCCCTGCCGGCGCCAGACGGGCAGAGCCCCGAGGAGGAGTATGTGGCGCCGCGCGCGCCGGTCGAAGAGATCGTGGCCGGCATCTGGGCCGAGGTGCTCGGGCTGGAGAGGGTCGGGGTGGCCGGCCACTTCTTCGACCTGGGGGGCCACTCGCTGCTGGCGACCCGGGTGATGTCGCGCCTGCGCGCCGCCCTTGGCATCGAAGTGCCGTTGCGCGACCTCTTCGCGGCCCCGCGGCTGGCGGACTTCGCCGCCCGGGTCGAAGCCGTGCGCCGGACCGGCGCGGTCCCGCCCGCTCCGCCTCTCCTCCCGTCGGCGCGCGAGGGCGCGCTGCCCCTGTCGTTCGCGCAGCAGCGGCTCTGGTTCGTCGATCAGCTCGAACCGGGCAGCCCGCTCTACAACATGCCCGGGGCGCTGCGGGTCGAGGGGCCGCTGGACGGCGCGGTGCTGGCCCTCTGCCTCGGAGAGATCGTGCGCCGGCACGAGGCATTGCGCACCATCTTCAGGGGGGCAGACGCGGCGCCGGAAGGCTCGCCGGTCCAGGTGATCCGGCCGGCCGAGCCCTTCCCGCTGCCCGTGGTGGACCTCTCGGGGCTGCCGGAGAGCGCGCGCGAGGCGCTGGCCCTTGCCCTGATCCGCGAAGAGGCCGCCCGAGCGTTCGACCTTGCCGGTGGTCCGCTGCTGCGCGGTCTGCTGTTGGGCCTCGCCGAGGAGGACCACGCCGTCGTGCTGACCCTGCACCACATCGCCGGCGACGGCTGGTCCCTGGGGATCCTGGTCCGCGAGATCGCGGCGCTCTATCCGGCGTTTGCCGAGGGGATGCCTTCGCCCTTGCCGGAGCCGCCGGTGCAATACGCGGATTACGCGGTCTGGCAGCGCTCCTGGCTGCACGGCGAGGTGCTGGAGCGGGAGATCGCCTTCTGGCGCGATCAACTCGCCGGGCTGCCGCCGCTCCTGGAGCTGCCCACCGACCGCCCCCGGCCCGCGGCACAGAGCTTCCGGGGCGCCACGCGGCCGGTGCGGCTGCCGGCCAGGCTCATCCGCCGGGCCGAGGCCCTGGCCCGGCGCGAGGGCGCGACGCTCTTCATGGTGCTCCTGGCCGGTCTCCAGGCCCTTCTGGCCCGCACCAGCGGGCAGGACGACCTCGCGGTGGGCTCGCCGGTCGCCGGACGCAACCGGGTGGAGGTCGAGGGGCTGATCGGGTTCTTCGTCAACAACCTGGTCCTGCGGGGCGACCTCTCGGGCGCGCCCACGTTCGGCGAACTGCTCGGCCGGGTGCGCGAGACCGCGCTGGCCGCCTGGCTGCACCAGGACGCGCCGTTCGAGAAGCTGGTCGAAGAGCTGGCCCCTGAACGGAACCTTGCGCACGCTCCGTTGTTTCAGGCGATGCTCGTCCTGCAGAACGCTCCCGCCGCGAGCCTGGAGATCCGGGACCTGCGCCTGCGACCCATGAGCGTGGACGCGGCGACAGCGAAGTTCGATCTCACGCTCATCCTCGAAGAGCGCGACGGCGGGCTGGCCGGGGCGATCGAGTACGCCACCGACCTGTTCGACACCGCGACCATCGACCGCCTGGCCGGGCGCTTCGAGCGGCTGCTCGCCGCGGCCGTCGCGGCGCCGGAGCGGCGGGTCACTGAGATGCCATGGCTCGGCGAGGCCGAGCGCCAGCAGATCCAGGTGGAATGGAACGATACCGCCCGGGAGCCCCTGGACGGGGTCCTCGTCCACGAGGCGATCTCCCGTAGCGCCGAGCGCTCCCCCGGCGCTCCCGCCGTGGCCTGGGACGGCGGCGAGCTGACCTACGGCGAGTTGGAGAGGCGTTCGAACCGGCTGGCGCGCCGGCTCCGCCGCCTCGGCGTGGGTCCCGAGGTGCTCGTGGGCCTCTGCTGTGACCGCTCGGGAGACGCCGTGGTGGGCGTGCTCGGCATCCTCAAGGCGGGAGGGGCCTACGTGCCCCTCGACCCGGAGTATCCGGAGGAGCGCCTGAAGCAGACGCTCGCCAACTGCGGCGCGCCGGTGCTGGTAGCGCAGGAGCGCACCGGCGGCTTGGCGGCCGTCACCGGAGCCCGGCTGGTGCGGGTCGATGCGATAGACCAGGAAACAGACCTGCAAGAGGACGAGGGCCCGCCGGCCCCGGCGGCCAGGCCGGAGAACCCGGCCTACGTGATCTACACCTCGGGCTCCACGGGCCGGCCCAAGGGTGTGGTGGTAACACATGGCGCGCTGGCGCGCTCCACGAGAGCCCGCCTGGCTTTCTACCGCGAGCCGGTGAAGGCCTACCTGCTGGCCTCGTCCTTCGCGTTCGACAGCAGCGTGGCCGGTCTCTTCTGGACCCTCTGGGATGGCGGCACGCTGGTGTTGCACCGCGACCAGTCCCGGCTCGAGCTGCCGGACTTTCTCGCCACCCTGGAAAGCCGCCGGGCGTCGCACCTGCTCTGCCTCCCTTCGCTCTACAGCCTGATCCTGGAGCACGCGCATCCCGGCCAGCTCGCCTCCCTGAAGACTGTCATCGTGGCGGGGGAGGCCTGTCCTCCGGCCCTCGTCGCGCAACATGCCGCGCGGCTCCCCACGGTCGCGCTGGTGAACGAGTACGGCCCGACCGAAGGGACCGTGTGGAGCAGCGCCTGCACCCTGACGGCGGCTCCTCCCGCGCGCGTCGTATCCATTGGCCGCGCGATCGGCGACGTCCGCCTCCATCTGCTGGACCGCGGCCTGGAGCCGGTGCCGGCCGGCGTTCACGGCGAGCTCTGGATCGGCGGCGCCTCGCTGGCGCGCGGCTACCTGGGCCGCCCGGACCTCACCGCCGAGCGCTTCCTGCCCGATCCCTTCTCCGGAGCGCCCGGCGCGCGCATGTACCGCACGGGCGATCTCATGCGCTGGCTGCCCGATGGCTCCCTCGACTTCCTGGGTCGCGTAGACCATCAGGTCAAGATCCGCGGCTTCCGCATCGAGCTCGGGGAGATCGAAGTGGCGCTGACGGAGCTGCCCGGAATCCGCGAGGCGGCCGTGGTGGTGCGCGAGGATGAGCCCGGCAACCGGCGGCTGGTCGCCTACGTGGCCGGCAGTACCGGTGATATTGCGGCCGAGTCGTTGCGCGGCTCGCTGCGCGAGCGGCTGCCGGACTACATGGTGCCCGCCACCTTCGTGGCGCTCGCGGCGCTCCCCCTGACCGCCAACGGCAAGGTGGACCGGAAAGCCCTGCCGGCTCCGGACCGGCAGGGCGCGCGCGGGGGGTACGTGGCGCCCCGCACCCGCGAGGAGGAGATCCTGGTCGAGGTCTGGGCGCGGGTCCTGCGCCTGCCGCGGGTGGGGGTCGAAGACAACTTCTTCGAGCTGGGCGGCGATTCGATCCTCTCGGTCCAGATCGTGGCCCGGGCGCGCCAGGCCGGCCTGGTCTTCACTGTCAAGCAGATTTTCGAGCATCAGACCGTGGCCGGGCTCGCCCGCCACGCCACGGCCACGCAGACGCTCGCCGATTTTCCCAAGGCCAGGCTCGATGCGCACAGCTTCAACAAACTGGCACCGCTTCTCTCTGATCTGAAGAACGTCGAAGACATCTACCCCCTCACACCGCTCCAGAGCGGCATGCTGTTCCACAGCCTGATGGCGCCCGAGTCCGGGGTCTATGTCAATCAGGTGACCTGCACCCTGCCGGCGGATCTCGACGGCCGGCTGTTCCGGCAGGCATGGGAGAGGCTCGTCGAGCGTCACGAGGCGCTGCGCACGGCCTTCCTCTGGGAGGGTCTCGACGAGCCCATGCAAGCCGTCCGCAAGCAGGTCTCCCTGCCTTGGCGGGATCTGGACTGGCGCGGCCTTGCCGCGGAGGAGCAGTGGCTCCGCTTCGAGGAACTGCGGCACGGCGAACGGCATGCCCCCCTGCCCCTGACCAGCGCGCCGCTGATGCGCTTCGCCCTGGTCCGTCTCGATGGCGAGCTGGGGTTCGTCTGGACCTCCCACCACCTGCTGATGGACGGCTGGTCGCTCCCCGTTCTGGTCCAGGAGCTGGACGCCGTCTACGCGGCCCTGCGAGAGGGCCGGGAGCCGGCGCTGCCGCCGGCTCGGCCATTCAGCGACTACATCGCCTGGCTGCAGGCGCAGGATCTGTCGCGGGCCGAGCCCTTCTGGCGCGGGGAGCTCGCGGGGTTCACCGCCCCCAATCCCGTGGGCGTCGTCCACCCGGCCCCCTCTGCGGACGCCGAAGGGGTTTCCGGCTACGACGAGCACGGAATCCAGATCTCCCGCGAGCTCACGGCGGAGCTTCAGGCCCTGGCGGCGCGGCACAAGCTGACCCTGCAGACCGTCACTCTGGGCGCCTGGGCCGTGCTCGTCAGCCGCTACAGCGGCGAGGAGGACGTGGTGTTCGGCAATGTGGTCTCCGGCCGTCCGGCCGCCCTGCCCGGCGTCGAGACCATGATTGGCATGTTCATCAACACCCTGCCGGCGCGGGCGCGGGTGGACGCCGCCGAGCCGCTGGCCCCCTGGCTGCGGCGCCTCCAGGAGGGTCAGCTCGCCCGCCAGGATTTCGAGCACAGCCCCCTGACCCAGGTCCAGCGCTGGAGCGAGATACCGGCCGGCTCGCCGCTGTTCGAAACCCTCTACGTGTTCGAGAACTACCCCAACACCGGAGACGGCCCCGCCGGCAGCCTGGGCATCGGCAACCTGCGCAGCTTCGAGAGCACCAACTATCCCCTCACCCTGCTCCTCGCGGCGGCGGACCGGATCGATCTGCGGCTGATGTCCGACCGCGCTCGCGTTGATGGGGACGCGGCGCCGCGCCTGCTTCAGCATTTCGCCACGCTGCTCACCGGCATGGCCGAAGGGCCGGAGCGGCGCATCGGCGAGCTCGGCCTGCTCACCGCGGCGGAGACCCTCCAGCTCCGCGCCTGGAACGAAACCGCCACCGCCTACCCCCTCGACCGCCCGCTCCATGCCTGGATCGAGGACCAAGCCGCGCGCTCTCCCGAAGCCGTGGCGATCACCTTCGAGGGGGAGGAGCTGACCTACGGCGAGCTCGACCGGCGGGCCAATCGCCTGGCGCGTCGGCTCCATGCCCGCGATTGTGGCCCGGAGAGCCGCGTCGGGGTGCTGCTGGAGCGCTCCTGCGAGTTGCTCGTCGCCCTGCTCGGCATCCTCAAGGCGGGCGCGGCCTACGTCCCTCTCGACCCCGATCACCCGGCCGACCGCCTGGCCTTCCAGGATCGCGATGCCCGCCTGCGGCTGATCGTGACCCGCGCCGGCCTGGCCGATCGCCTGCCGGGCGCGGAGGATCGCTTCCTGTTCCTGGAGCACGGCGAACCGGCAGCCGGGGATCTTGCCGGCGGCTCGCTCCCGGTGGCCGTCGATCCCGACCATCCGGCCTACGTGCTCTACACCTCCGGCTCCACGGGTAAGCCCAAGGGGGTGGTGATCTCCCATCGCGCCATCGCCAACCGGCTGCTCTGGATGCAGGAGGCGCTGCACCTTTCCGCCGCCGACCGGGTGCTCCAGAAGACCCCGTTCAGCTTCGACGTCTCGGTCTGGGAGCTGTTCTGGCCGCTGATGACCGGCGCCCGTCTGGTGGTAGCCCGGCCCGGCGGCCACCGGGACAACGCTTACCTGGCACGGCTCATCGGTGAGCAGGAGATCACGGTGCTGCACTTCGTCCCCTCCATGCTGCAGCTCTTCCTGGAGGAGCCCGGGGCGGGGGAGTGCCGCACCCTGCGCGACGTGGTGTGCAGCGGCGAGGCGCTGTCCGCCGAGCTGGCCCGGCGCTTCGCCGCACGCCTCGGACATGCCCGGCTGCACAACCTTTATGGTCCCACCGAGGCCGCGGTGGACGTCACCTCCTGGGTCTGTAGTGAGAACGACCGCGGCGGCATTCCCATCGGGCGGCCGATCGCCAACACCCGCATCCACCTGCTCGACCGCGGTCTGCTGCCGGTGCCGGTGGGCGTCCCGGGCGAGCTGTTCATCGCCGGCATGAACCTGGCGCGCGGCTATGTCGAGCGTCCCGATCTCACGGCCGAGCGCTTCCTGCCGGACCCGGAGGGGAGAGAGCCCGGCGAGCGCGTTTACCGCACCGGCGACCTGGCGCGGTGGCGCGCCGACGGGGCCATCGAGTACCTCGGCCGCCTGGATCATCAAGTCAAGATCCGCGGCGTCCGCATCGAGCTGGGCGAGATCGAGGCGGCGCTGACGGAGCTGCCCGGAGTCCGCGAGGCGGTGGTGCTAAAACGCGAGGATCGTTTGGCCGCGTACATCGTCGGCGACGTCGCTGTCGAAGAACTGCGTCAGGCCCTGCGGGAGCGGCTGCCGGAGGCCATGGTGCCGGCCGCCTTCGTCATGCTCGCGGCGCTCCCCCTCACCTCGAGCGGCAAGGTGGACAGGAAAGCCCTGCCGGCTCCGGAGCAGCCCGAGAGGGGCTATGTAGCGCCCCGCACTCGCGAGGAGGAGCTCCTGGCAGCGGTCTGGGCGCAGGTCCTGCGCCTGCCACGGGTGGGGGTGGACGACAATTTCTTCGAGCTCGGCGGCGATTCGATCCTCTCGGTCCAGATCGTAGCCCGGGCGCGTCAGGCCGGTCTGCTTTTCACCATGCGGCAGATCTTCGAGCACCCGACCGTGGCCGGGCTCGCCCGCCACGCCACGATTACGGAGGCCAGCGGCGCCTCTGCCGGGCAGGGGCCGGTGGCGGGAGAGGTGCCGCTCACCCCGATCCAGCGCTGGTTCTTCGCACAGGGCTTCGCGGACCCCCACCACTTCAACCAGGCTCTGCTGCTGGAGCCGCGGGAGTCCCTTGACCCCGCCGCCCTGGAACGCGCCATGGCCGCCATCGTGGAGCACCACGACGCACTGCGCATGCGGTTCGATGTCCAGGCGAAAAGGCAGGAAAACGCGCCGGCCGAGCCGGTGGCTCCTTTCCACCAGGTGGACCTTTCGGGCTTGCCGGCGCCTCGCCGGCGCCAAGCCTTCGAGCGAGCGGCCGCGGCTCTCCAGGCAGGCTTCGACCTGTCCGCCGGACCGCTCACTCGCCTGGCCCTGTTGACCGCTGGCGCCGGGCATCCTTCACGGCTGCTCTGGGTCGCCCACCACTTGGTGGTGGACGGGGTCTCCTGGCGCGTGCTGGTCGAGGATCTGGAAGCGGCGTACCGCCAGGCCGCACGCGGGCTGCGCATCGCCTTTCCACCCAAGACCACCTCGTTCCAGGAGTGGTCCAGCCGTTTGGCCGTTTATGCCGGCTCGGAGGCGTTGGCCCGCGAGTTGGATCACTGGCGCGAGACGGCCCGGGTTCCCGTGCCCCGCCTGCCGGTGGATTTCCCTTCCGGCGGCAATCTCGTCGGCGACGAGGACACGGTCTCCTTCGAGCTCGGCGCCGAAGAGACCGCGGACCTGCTCCAGACCCTGCCGTCGGTCTACCACAGTCGCATCGACGAGGCGCTGCTGAGCGCCCTGGCACGGGCCCTGGCGGGCTGGACTGGCTCGCCACGCCTGCGGGTGGACCTGGAAGGGCACGGCCGCGAATCGCTGTTCGCAGATATTGGCGATGTGGACGATCTCGACGTCTCGCGCACGGTGGGCTGGTTCACCTCGCTGTACCCGGTCGTGCTGGAGGCGGGCGACGCCGGTCCCGGCGATGCCCTGGTGAGCGCCAAGGAGCGGCTGCGCGCCGTGCCGGAGCGCGGCATCGGCTACGGCCTGCTGGGCCTGGAAGCGGCTCCCGCGGCCGAGATCCTGTTCAACTACCTGGGCCAGGCTGACATCAACTCCGGGGAGAGCGCTCTCTTCCAGGCTTCCACGGCCTCCACCGGCCCCAACCGGAGCCCGCGCGCCCACCGCACCCACTCGTTGGAGATCGTCGGCATCGTCACGGATGGCCGGCTCCGGATCACATTGACCTACGGAACTCGAACGCATCGCCGGGAAACCGTGGAGCGTCTGGCTGCAGCCTATGCCGGCGCGCTGCGGCAACTGCTCCAGCACAGCCGGGAAAGCGAGGAGGTCTTCACGCCTTCCGACTTCCCCAAGGCCGGGCTCGACGCCCGCAACTTTGGCCAGTTGGCAGCTCTGCTCGCCGAGTCCGATTGAATCAGCGCGTGAGAGACAGAAGCACCATGAAGAACATCGAAGATATCTATCCCCTCACGCCGCTCCAGAGCGGCATGCTGTTCCATAGCCTGATGGCGCCCGAGTCCGGGATCTATGTCAACCAGGTCACCTGCACCCTGCCGGCGGATGTCGATTCCCGGCTGTTCCGGCAGGCCTGGGAGAGGCTCGTCCAACGCCACGGGGTGCTGCGTACGGCCTTTCTCTGGGACGGGCTCGACGAGCCCGTCCAGGTCGTCCGCAAGGAGGTCTCTCTCCCCTGGCAGGATCTGGATTGGCGTGGCCTCCCCGCGGCGGAGCAGCAGCGCCGCTACGAAGAGGCGCGGCATGGCGAACGGCACACGCCGCTGCCTCTGAACAAGGCGCCGCTGATGCGTTTCTCGCTGATTCGCCTCGACGGCGAGCTCGGATTCATCTGGACGTTTCATCACCTGCTGCTGGACGGCTGGTCGCTTCCCCTCCTGTTCCAGGAGCTGGTGGCGGTCTATGCGGCTCTGTGGGACGGCCGGGAGCCCATATCGCCGGCATTGCCGCCGGCGCGGCCGTTCAGCGACTACATCGTCTGGCTGCAAAGGCAGGAGCCGGCGAAGGCGGAGCCGTTCTGGCGCGGCGAGCTCGCGGGGTTTACCGCCCCCAATTCCTTCGGCATCGTCCCCCTGGTGAGAGCCGAGGGGGCTTCCGGCTACGCCGAGCACGGGATCCAGCTCTCCCGCGAGGTCACGGCGGAGCTACAGGCCCTGGCGGCGCGGCACAAAGTGACTCCGCAGACCGTCACCCTCGGAGCCTGGGCCGTTCTCCTCAGCCGCTACAACGGCGAGGAGGACGTGGTTTTCGGCAACGTGGTCTCCGGCCGTCCGGCCGCGTTGCCCGGTGTCGAAACCATGGTCGGCATGTTCGTCAACACCCTGCCGGTACGGGCGAGGGTGAACGGAGCCGAACCCCTGGCGGGCTGGCTGCGGTGCCTTCAGGAGCGCCAACTCGCCCGGCAGGGTTTCGAGCACACCCCGCTGGCGCAGATCCAGCGCTGGAGCGAGCTCCCCGCCGGCTCGCCGCTGTTCGAGACGCTCTACGCATTCGAGAACTACCCCAATGCCGGAGATGGTGGTGCCGGCGGTCTGCGGATCGGCGACCTGCGCAGCTACGAGAGCACCAACTACCCCGTCACCCTGGTCATCACGGCGGGAGATCAGATCTCTCTGCAACTGAGGACAGACCGTGCTCGCGTGGACGGGGCCGCGGGGCCGCGCCTGCTCCAGCACCTCGCCACCCTGCTCGCCGGCATGGCCGGGATGGCCGAGGGAGACCGCCCGCTCGCGGAGCTGCCGCTGATCGGCGCGGCCGAGCGGCACCAGCTCCTGCGGGAGTGGAGCGACACCGAAACCGCCTTTCCGTCGGAGGAGACCGTCCATGGCCTCTTCGTGGAGCAGGCGCGGCTGCGGCCCGGCGCCGTCGCTGTCGAGCAGGGAGAGAAGACGCTGACCTGGGCCGAGCTGCGGCGCCGGAGCGGGCGGATCGCCCGCCGGCTGGTGGCCCTCGGGCTGCGGCCGGAGGAGCGGGTGGCGGTCCTCGCCGAGCGCTCGCCGGACCTCATCGCGGCCCTCCTGGGCATCCTGGAAGCCGGAGGTGCCTATCTGCCGCTCGATCCCGCCAATCCGCCGGAACGCCTGGCCTGGATGGTCCAGGACGCGGGCGCCTCACTGCTGGTCGCCCGCGAGGCGCCGCAATTCGAGTTGCCACCGGGGCTGCGGCTGGTCATCCCGGATCCTGAGGAGCAGGTCCCCGAGGTCGATCTGCCGAGGGTACTTCCTGAGTCCCTGGCCTACGTTCTGTATACCTCGGGCTCGACGGGCAGGCCCAAGGGGGTCGCGGTCACCCACCGCAACATCCTCCGGCTGGTGCGCGGTGCCGGGTACGCGGACCTGGGGCCGGACCAGACCTGGCTCCAGACCGCCCCGCTCTCCTTCGATCCCTCGACCGTGGAGATCTGGGTTCCCCTCCTGAACGGCGGCCGGCTGGTCCTGTACCCCGGCCGGCTCGGCGCGCTCGACGACCTGGCGCGGGTCATCGAGACCCACGGCGTCACCTCAGCCTGGCTTACCACCGGCCTGTTCCACGAGATGGTGGACGGCTGCCTGGACGGCCTGCGGCCGCTCTCCCAGCTCCTGACGGGGGGCGATGTGGTCTCGCCCGAGCACGCCCGCCGCGTCCTGGAGCGCCATCCCGGCTTGACCCTGGTCGACGGCTACGGCCCGACCGAGGGCACCACCTTCACCTCCTGCCACCGGATGACCGAGCCCCCTAGGGCGGGGGAGAGCGTGCCCATCGGCAGGCCTATCGCCAACACCCGGACCTACGTCCTGGACGAGCGCCTCGCCCCGGTGCCGGTGGGCGTGGAGGGCGAGCTCTACGCGGGCGGCGAGGGCCTGGCGCGCGGCTACCTGGACCGGCCGGACCTCACCGCCGAGCGTTTCGTGCCCGACCCCTTCGGATGGGCGGGGGAGCGCCTCTACCGTACCGGCGACCGCGTGCGCTGGCGGGCCGACGGCACCCTCGACTTCCGCGGCCGGCTGGACCACCAGGTGAAGCTGCGCGGTTTCCGCGTCGAGCTGGGAGAGGTCGAAACGGCGCTGATGGCGTCGCCCGGGGTCCGCGAGGCCGCCGTGCTGATGCGCGAGGACCGGGCCGGAGACCGGCGGCTGGTCGCCTACGTTGTCGGCGACATCGCGGTCGAAGACCTGCGCCAGTCGCTGCGCGAGCGGCTGCCGGACTACATGGTGCCGGCCGCCTTCGTGACGCTCGCCGCCTTCCCCTTCACCGCCAACGGCAAGGTGGACCGCAAGGCGCTGCCGGCTCCCGCATTGCAGGGCGGCGAGGAGGATTACTTGGCGCCGCGCACGCCGGTCGAGGAGACCCTCGCCGGCATCTGGGCCGAGCTCCTCGGGCTCGAACGGGTCGGGGCGGCCGACAACTTCTTCGAGCTGGGCGGCCATTCGCTCCT
Organism: Thermoanaerobaculia bacterium; assembly: GCA_035490435.1. GTDB lineage: Bacteria > Acidobacteriota > Thermoanaerobaculia > Multivoradales > UBA5704 > DATARR01. The sequence goes on along the minus strand of DATHEF010000073.1, from coordinate 15,716 downwards.
CGCCACCCGCGTGATGTCGCGCCTGCGCGAGGCCTTCGGCGTCGAACTGCCGCTGCGCGATTTCTTCGAGGCCCCCGGGCTGGCGGATCTCGCCGCGCGGGTCGAGGCGGCGCGGCGGGCCGCCACGCTCGCATCCGCTCCGCCTCTCCTGCCGGTGCCGCGCGAGGGGGACCTGCCCCTGTCGTTCGCCCAGGAGCGGCTCTGGCTGATCGATCAGTTGGAGCCGGGAAGCCCCCTCTACAACATCGCCGCGGCGTTGCGCGCTGAAGGGCTGCTCGACTCCGGCGTGCTGACGCGTGTTCTCGGCGAGATCGTGCGGCGGCATGAGGCGTTGCGCACGGTCTTCGCCGCTCGAGGGGGCGCGCCGGTTCAGGGGATCCGGCCGGCCGAGCCTTTCGCGCTCCCCCTGGTGGATCTGTCGGCGCTGCCGGACGGCGTGAGAGAGGCGCTGGCCCCGGCCCTGGCCCGCGAAGAGGCCGGCCGCCCGTTCGACCTCGCGCGCGGCCCTGTGCTGCGCTGCCTGTTGCTACGTCTTACCAAGAGGGACCACACCGTCGCGCTCACGCTTCACCACATTGCCGGCGACGGCTGGTCCATGGGGGTCCTGGTGCGCGAGGTGGCGGCGCTCTATCCGGCCTTCGCCGCGCGCCGGCCGTCCTCCCTGTCCGAGCTGCCGGTGCAATACGCGGACTTCGCGGTCTGGCAGCGCTCCTGGCTGCGCGGCGAGGTGCTGGAGCAGGAGATCGCCTTCTGGCGCCGCCAGCTCGCCGGGCTGCCGCCGCTCCTGGAACTGCCCACCGACCGGCCGCGGCCGGCGGCGCAGAGCTACCGGGGCGCCACCCGGCCGGTACGGCTGTCCGCCGGGCTCAGCCGGCAGGTGGAGGCCCTGGGCCTGCAAGAGGGAGCGACCCTCTTCATGGTGCTCCTGGCCGCCTTCCAGGTCCTCCTGGCGCGATACAGCGGTCAAGACGATCTCGCGGTGGGCTCACCCGTGGCCGGACGCAACCGGGTCGAGACCGAGGGACTGATCGGATTCTTCGTCAACACGTTGGTCCTGCGGGGAGACCTGTCGGGTACGCCCACGTTCCGCCAGTTGCTCGGCCGGGCACGCGAGACCGCGCTGGCCGCCTGGCTGCACCAGGACGTGCCGTTCGAAAAGCTCGTCGAGGAGCTGGCCCCGGAGAGGAGCCTCGCCCACGCCCCGCTGTTCCAGGTGGTGCTGGTCCTGCAGAACGCTCCCGTCGCAAGCCTGGAGATCGAGAACCTGCGCCTGCGTCCGGTCGACCTGGAAGCGGCGACGGCGAAATTCGATCTCACGGTCAACCTCTCGGAGCACGACGGCGGGCTGATCGGTGTCGTCGAGCACGCCACCGATCTGTTCGACGCCGCGACCGTCGAGCGGCTGTTCGCGGGCTTCGAGCGGCTGCTGGCGGCGGCGGTGGCCGGGCCGGATCTACGGGCCGAAGAGCTGCCCCTCCTCAGCGAGGCGGAGCGTCTCCAGCTCCTGGAATGGGGAGGGGTCCGGGAGGAATTCGCCCCGGCCTCGACGCTCCACGGCCGTTTCGCGGCGCGCGCCCGGCAGACCCCCGACGCGCCGGCCCTGACCTGCGGCGACCTGACAATGACCTACGGCGAGCTGGACCGGCGGTCCAACCAGTTGGCCCGCTGGCTGCGCGGGCGGGGCGCCGGCCCGGAGAGCCGCGTCGGTCTGCGTCTCGACCGTTCCGTGGACCAGGTGGTGGGCATCCTGGGCGTGCTCAAGGCCGGTGCGGCCTATGTGCCGCTCGACCCCGGCTCACCGCGGGAGCGGCAGGACTTCATCCTGGAGGACGCGGAGATCCGGATCGTGGTGGGGAAGGAAGAGCTGGAGCGGCTGGACCTGCCCGCCGGCGACCTGGAATCTCTGGGCGACGCGTCGAGCCTGGCCTACGTGATCTACACCTCGGGCTCTACGGGACGGCCCAAGGGCGCTCTGATCACCCACGGCAACGTCGCCCGGCTCTTCGACGCCACCGAGTCCTGGTTCGGCTTCTGTAAGGGAGACAGATGCGAGCGGGACGTCTGGACGCTGTTCCACTCCTACGCCTTCGACTTCTCGGTCTGGGAGATCTGGGGCGCCCTGCTCTACGGGGGGCGGCTGGTGATCGTGTCCTGGGAGGTGAGCCGCTCGCCCGAGCTGTTCCTGGAGCTGCTGGTCCGCGAGCGGGTCACGGTGCTCAACCAGACCCCCTCGGCCTTCGCCCAACTCGCGCAGGTGGAGGCGCAGCGCGGTGCCGTTGCCACGGACCTGCGGCTGGTGATCTTTGGCGGCGAAGCCCTCGACCCGGGCAGCCTGGAGCCCTGGTTCGAGCGCCATGGTGACACGCGGCCGCTTCTGGTCAACATGTACGGGATCACCGAGACGACGGTCCACGTCACCTACCGGCCGCTATCCGCGGCCGACGCCCGGGGCGAGCACCGCGGCGTCATCGGTGTGCCGATCGCCGACCTGTCCCTGGCCGTGGTGGACCGCGGGCTGATGCCGGTCCCCATCGGCGTGCCGGGCGAGCTGGTGGTCGGTGGGGCCGGACTGGCCCGCGGCTACCTGGGCCGGCCCGAGCTGACGGCGGAGCGCTTCGTTCCGGACCCCTCCGGCGGCCGGCCGGGAGGGCGGCTCTATCGGTCCGGGGACCTGGGGCGTTTCCTCCCCAACGGCGAGGTGGAGTACCTCGGCCGGCTGGATCACCAGGTGAAGATCCGCGGCTTCCGCATCGAGCTGGGCGAGATCGAGGCCGCGCTGGCGGCGCTGCCCGGAGTCCGGCAGGCGGTGGTAATGGTGCGCGAGGAATCCGGCGACCGGCGCCTGGTCGCCTATGTCGTCGGCGAGGTCGCCGCCGAAGCGCTACGCCGGTCGCTGCGCGAGCGGCTGCCGGACTACATGGTGCCGGCCGCCTTCGTGACGCTCGCGGCGCTGCCTCTCACCGGCAACGGCAAGGTGGATCGCAAGGCGCTGCCAGCTCCGGAGCAGCCCGGCGGCGGCGAGGAGTCTTACCTGGCGCCCCACACACCGGTCGAAGAGGTCCTCGCCGGCATCTGGGCCGAGGTGCTCGGCCTCGAACGGGTCGGGGCGGCCGACCACTTCTTCGACCTGGGCGGCCATTCGCTGCTGGCGACGCGGGTGATGTCGCGCCTGCGCGATGCCTTCGGCGTCGAGTTGCCTCTGCGCGATCTTTTTGTGGCCCCGGTGCTGGCGGATCTCGCCACCCGCATCGAGGCGGCGCGGCGGGCCGGCGCGCAGCAGCTCACCCCGCCTCTGGTCCCCCTTGCTCCAACACTGCGCGAGGGGGCCCTGCCCTTATCGTCCGCCCAGCAGCGCCTCTGGTTCATCGATCAACTCGAACCGGGCAGCCCGCTGTACAACGTTCCCGCGGCTCTCCGCGTCGAAGGGCCGTTGAACGGCGCTGTGCTGGCGCTCTGCCTCGGCGAGGTCGTGCGGCGCCACGAGGCGTTGCGCACGGTCTTCTCCGCGCCGGAGGGCTCGCCGGTCCAGTTCATCCAGCCGGCTGAGCCCTTCCTGTTTCCCATGGTAGACCTGTCGGCGCTTCCGGAGAGCACGCGCGAGAATCTGGTGCCCGCTCTCGCCGCGGCGGAGGCCGGACGGCCATTCGACCTCGCGCACGGTCCTCTGCTGCGCGGCCTGCTGGTGCGCCTCACGGAGAGGGACCACGCCGTCGTGCTGAACATGCACCACATTGCCAGCGACGGCTGGTCTATGGGAATCCTGGTGCGCGAGGTCGCGGCGCTCTATCCGGCCTTCGCCGGGGGCCGGCCGTCGCCCCTGCCCGAGCTGCCGGTGCAGTACGCGGACTTCGTGGTCTGGCAGCATTCCTGGCTGCGAGGCGAGGTTCTGGACCGGGAGATCGACTTCTGGCGCGGCCAGCTCGCGGGCCTGCCGCCGCTCCTCGAGCTGCCCACCGATCGCCCGCGGCCCGCGGGGCAGAGCTATCGCGGCGCCACCCGGCCGGTGCGCCTGCCGGCCGAGCTCACCCGGCGGATGGAGGCCCTCGCCCGGCACGAGGGAGCGACCCTCTTCATGGTGCTGCTGGCCGCCTTCCAGGCCCTCCTCGCGCGCTACAGCGGGCAGGACGATCTCGCGGTGGGCTCACCCGTGGCCGGCCGCAACCGGGTCGAGACCGAAGGACTGATCGGGTTCTTCATCAACACACTGGTCCTGCGCGGCGATCTCTCGGGCACGCCTACGTTCCGCGAGCTGCTCGGCCAGGTGCGCGAGACGGCCCTGGCCGCCTGGCTGCACCAGGACGTGCCGTTCGAAAGACTGGTCGAGGAGCTGGCCCCGGAGCGCAGCCTCGCCCATGCCCCTCTTTTCCAGGCGATGCTCGTTCTCCAGAACCTTCCCATCGAAAGCCTGGAGATCGAGGACCTGCGCCTGCGGGCATTGGGCCTGGAGGCAGCAACGGCCAAGTTCGATCTTACGGTCAACCTCTCGGAGCACGACGGCGGGCTCCTCGGGTTCGCCGAGCACGCTACCGATCTCTGGGACGCCGCGACCATCGACCGCCTGCTCGGAGGCTTCGAGCGGCTGCTGGCGGCGGCGGTGGCCGGACCGGATCTGCGGGCCGCGGAGCTGCCATTGCTGGGCGAGGCGGAGCGGCACCAGCTCCTGGAGTGGGGGGGCATCCGGGAGGAATTCGCCCCGGCCTCGACGCTGCACGGCCGTTTCGCGGCGCGCGCCCGGCAGACCCCCGAGGCCCCGGCCCTGACCTGCGGTGAGGTGACGCTGAGCTATGGCGAGCTGCACCGGCGGTCCAATCAACTGGCCCGCTGGCTGCGCCGGCAGGGCGCTGGCCCAGAGAGCCGCGTCGGTCTGCATCTGGACCGTTCGGTGGACCTGGTGGTGGGCATCCTGGGTGTGCTCAAGGCCGGGGCCGCCTATGTGCCGCTCGATCCCGGCTCGCCGCGGGAGCGGCTGGCCTTCATCCGGGAGGACGCGGAGATCCGGATCGTGGTCGGGGTGGAGGAGCTCGAGTTGCTGGAGGGTCTCCCGGCCTACGATCTCGCGCCTCAGGGCGACGTGTCGAGCCTGGCCTACGTGATCTACACCTCGGGCTCCACGGGAAGGCCCAAGGGCGCTCTGATCACCCACGGCAACGTCGCCCGGCTCTTCGACGCCACCGAGTCCTGGTTCGGCTTCTGTAAGGGAGACAGATGCGAGCGGGACGTGTGGACGCTGTTCCATTCGTATGCCTTCGACTTTTCGGTCTGGGAGATCTGGGGCGCCCTGCTCCACGGTGGCCGGCTGGTGGTCGTGCCCTGGGAGGTGAGCCGCTCGCCCGAGCTGTTCCTGGAGTTGCTGGTTCGCGAGCGGGTGACGGTGCTCAACCAGACCCCCTCGGCCTTCGCCCAGCTCGCGCGGGCGGAGGCGCCGCGCGGCGCCGTGATGAGGGATCTGCGGCTGGTGATCTTCGGCGGCGAGGCCCTCGACCCGGCCAGCCTGGAGCCCTGGTTCGAGCGCCATGGCGATGCGCGGCCGCTCCTGGTGAACATGTACGGGATCACCGAGACGACGGTCCACGTCACCTACCGGCCGCTGTCCGCGGCCGACGCCCGGAGTGAGCGCCGCAGCGTCATCGGCGTGCCGATTGCCGACCTGTCACTGGCTGTGATGGACCGGAACCTGACGCCCGCTCCCATCGGCGTGCCGGGCGAGCTGGTGGTCGGTGGAGCCGGGCTAGCCCGCGGCTACCTGGGCCGGCCCGAGCTGACCGCGGAGCGCTTCGTTCCGGACCCGGCCGGCGGCCGGCCGGGAGCGCGGCTCTACCGGTCGGGGGACCTGGGACGCTTCCTCCCCAACGGCGACGTGGAGTACCTCGGCCGGCTGGATCACCAGGTGAAGATCCGCGGCTTCCGCATCGAGCTGGGGGAGATCGAGTCGGCGCTGGCGGCGCTGCCCGGAGTCCGGCAGGCGGTGGTGATGGTGCGCGAGGAAGCCGGCGACCGGCGCCTGGTCGCCTACCTGGTGGGAGATGTGGCGGTCGCGGAGCCGCGCCGGTCGTTGCTGGAGCGGCTGCCGGACTACATGGTGCCGGCCGCCTTCGTGACGCTCGAGGCGTTTCCCCTCACGGTCAACGGCAAAGTCGACCGCAAGGCCCTGCCGGTGCCGGAGCAGCCCGCCGATGAGGAGAGTTACGTAGCGCCGCGCACTCCGGCCGAGGAGGTGCTCGCCGGCATCTGGGCCGACCTCCTCGGGCTCGAGCGGGTCGGGGCGGCCGGCAACTTCTTCGACCTGGGTGGCCATTCGCTGCTGGCGACCCAGGTGATGTCGCGCCTGCGCCAAGCCTTCGGCGTCGAGATGCCGCTCCACGACCTCTTCGAGGCCCCGGTGCTCGCAGACCTCGCCGCCCGCATCGAGGCGGCGCGGCGGACCGGCGCGCTCCCGCCCGCTCCGCCTCTGCTGCCGGTGCTGCGCGAGGGGGACTTGCCCCTGTCGTTCGCCCAGCAGCGGCTCTGGTTCATCGACCGGGTCCAGCCGGGCAGCCCGCTCTACAACATCGCTGCGGCGTTGCGCGCCGAAGGTCCGCTCGACGCCGCGGTGCTGGCGCTCTGCCTCGGCGAGGTCGCGCGCCGCCACGAGACCTTGCGCACCGTCTTCGCCGCGCCGCAAGGCTTGCCGGTGCAGGTGATCCAGCCGGCCGGGCCGTTCCTGTTTCCCGTGGTGGACCTGTCGGCGCTGCCGGAGAGCGCGCGCGAGGATGTGGCCCGGACCCTGGCCGCCGCGGAGGCGAACCGCCCCTTCGATCTCGCCCAGGGTCCGATGTTGCGGGGTCTGCTGCTGCGCCTCGCCGGGGAGGACCACGCCGTCCTGCTGACCCTGCACCACATCGCCAGCGACGGCTGGTCCATGGGGCTCCTGGTCCGCGAGGTCGCCGCGCTCTATCCGGCCTTCGCCGCGGGCCGGCCCTCGCCGCTGCCGGAGCCGCCGGTGCAGTACGCGGATTTCTCCGTCTGGCAGCGCTCCTGGCTGCGCGGCGAGGTCCTGGAGCGGGAGATCGACTTCTGGCGGCAGCGGCTCGCCGGCCTGCCGCCGCTCCTGGAGCTGCCCACCGACCGCCCCCGGCCCGCGGTGCTGAGCTACCGCGGCGCCACCCGGCCGGTGCGGCTGCCGGACAGGCTGGTCCGGCAGGCCGAGGCCCTGGGCCGGCGCGAGGGAGCGACGCTCTTCATGGTGCTCCTCGCCGCCTTCCAGGCCCTGCTGGGGCGCATCAGCGGGCAGGACGACTTCGCGGTGGGCTCCCCCGTGGCCGGACGCAACCGGATCGAGACCGAAGGGCTGATCGGATTCTTTGTCAACACGCTGGTCCTGCGCGGCGACCTGACCGGCGCGCCCACGTTCCGTGAGCTCCTCGGCCGGGTGCGTGAGACCGCGCTCACCGCCTGGATGCATCAGGACGTGCCGTTCGAAAGGCTCGTCGAGGAGCTGGCGCCGGAGCGCAGCCTCGCCTACACCCCCCTGTTCCAGGCGATGTTCGCGCTGCAGAACGCGCCGTTCGGAGAGCTGGAGATCCAGGATCTGCGCCTGCGGCCGGTCCCGCTCGTGGGGACGACGGCGAAGGCCGATCTCACGGTGAGCTTCGAGGAGAGCGGCGGCGCCCTGGCGGGAGAGATCGAATACGCCACCGCCCTCTTAGACGCCGCCACCATCGAGCGGCTCGGGGCGTACCTCGCGCGGCTGCTGGCGGCGGCCGTCGCCGATCCGGACGTACGGGTCGCGGAGCTGCCTCTCCTGTCAGATCTCGAGCACCACCAATTGCTCGCCGAGTGGAACGACACGGGGGAGGGGAGCTGGGAGGGGTCCGTGACGTCCCTGGTGGAGCGCTGGTGCCGCGAACGGCCGGACTCTCCGGCGGTGGTGGATGCGGCGGGCTGCGCGCTGACCTACGGCGAACTCGGCGAGCGCGCCGGCCGGCTGGCCGGTTTCCTGCGTGATACAGGCGTAGGGCCGGAGTCCATCGTGGCCGTGCTGATGGAGCGCTCGGCGGATCTGCTGGTGGCCCAGCTGGGCGTCCTCAAGGCCGGCGCGGCCTACCTCTCTCTCGATCCCGCCCATCCCGCCGAGCGCGTCGCCTTCATGCTCGAAGAGACGGTCGCCCCGGTGGTGCTGACCCGAGAATCCCTGGACCGCGACCGGGAGAAGATCGCGCTCCGCGCTCCGCTGCCTCCCCAGAAAGTGGAGCCGGACCAGCTCGCCTACGTGATCTACACCTCCGGCTCGACGGGACGGCCCAAGGGAGTGCAGATCGCGCACCGCGGGCTGCTCAACCTGGTGCGCTGGGATCTGCGCGCGCATGGCACGGGCCCGGGGGACCACCGGACGCAGGTGGCGAGCCTCGGTTTCGACGCCTCGGTGTGGGAGATCTGGGCCTGCCTGGCCTCCGGGGCGACCCTTCATCTGCCGCCGGAGGAGGCGCGTCTGGACCCGCCAAGGCTGGCCGAATGGATGGCCGGGCGTGGGGTCACCGTCTCCTTCCTGCCCACCCCGCTGGCCGAGGCGCTCCTCGCCGGCGGTGGGCCGCGGATTCCGACCCTGCGCCGGCTGCTGGTGGGAGGCGACCGCCTCGGGCTTCGTGAAAAGCCGGGGAGCGGCTTCACCCTGATCAATCATTACGGTCCGGCGGAGGCCACGGTGGTGACCAGCGCCGGCGACTCCCTGACCCTCGGCCGCCCCATCGACGGCCTGCGGGTCCATCTGCTGGACCGGTCGCTGCAACCGGTGCCGCCGGGGGTGGCGGGGGAGCTGTGGGTGGGCGGGCCCTCCCTGGCCCGCGGCTACCTGGGAGACCCGGCACGAACGGCGGAACGGTTCCTGCCCGACCCCTGGGGAGCGGGGGAGCGGCTCTACCGTACGGGAGACCTCTGCCGCTATCGCGGGGACGGCGAGATCGAGTTCCTCGGCCGGGTGGACAACCAGGTCAAGATCCGCGGCCAGCGCATCGAGCCCGGCGAGATCGAGGCGGCGCTGCTGGAGCAGCCTGGGGTCCGCGAGGCGGTAGTGGTGGCGCGGGACGGGCGGCTGGTCGCCTACGTGGTGGGAGACGCCGCGATCGACGAGTTGCGTAGCTTCCTGCGCGAGCGGCTGCCCGGCGCCATGGTGCCCGCGGCGTTCGTGCCGCTCGCGGCGATCCCGTTGACCCCCAACGGCAAGGTGGATCGTAAGGCCCTGCCGGCGCTCACCCCGGTCCCCCTCGACCTGCCTCCTGAGGAGGGAAGCAGCGCGCTCGAGGACTCCGTGGCCGGCGTCTGGCGCGAGGTCCTGGGCGTGCCGCGGGTCGGTGTCGAAGAGAACTTCTTCGACCTCGGCGGACACTCGCTCCTGCTCACCCGGGTGCAGGCGCTGCTGCGCGACCGGCTGGGACGGGAGGTCAGCCTGCTGGATCTCCTGACCCACACCACCGTCCGTGCCCTGGCGCGCCACCTGGAGCCCGGTCTGGTAGCAGTGACGGAGCCCGCACTCCGCGCCGCCGGAGGGCCGGCGCCCGCCAGCGGCGCGATCGCCATCGTCGGCCTCACCGGTCGTTTTCCCGGCGCGCCCGGCGTCGGGCCCCTGTGGGCCAACCTGTGCGCCGGCGTCTCCTCGACCGCCCGCTTCAGCGACGAAGAGCTCGCCGCCTCCGGCGTCGCTCCCGAGCTGCGGCGAGACCCCCGCTACGTGCCGGCCGCCGGGGTGCTCGACGGGGTGGAGCTGTTCGACGCCGGCTTTTTCGGCTACAGCCCGCGCGAGGCCGAGCTCCTGGATCCTCAGCAGCGCCTGTTCCTCGAATGCGCCTGGGAGGCGCTGGAAGACGCCGGCTACGATTCCCTGCGCGTGCCGGGTCCGGTCGGCGTGTTTGCCAGCCAGGGGTTCAGCCGCTACCTGCATCAGATCCTCACCGGCGTCGACGCCGCGGCGGTGGGCGGGCTCCAGATCCTGCTGGGCAACGACAAGGACTTTCTGGCCACCCGCGTCTCCTACAAGCTGGACCTCGCGGGCCCCAGCATGACGGTCCAGACGGCCTGCTCCAGCTCGTTGATGGCGGTCCACCTGGCGTGCCAGAACCTCCGTCTCGGCGCCTGCGACATGGCGCTGGCCGGCGGCGTGTCCATCACCTTGCCGCAGCGCGCCGGCTACCTTTACGAAGAGGGGGGCATCGCCTCCCCCGACGGCTGCTGCCGCGCCTTCGACGCCGCGGCGCGCGGCACGGTGGGGGGGAGCGGCGCGGGCATCGTCGTGCTCAAGCGGCTCGAGGACGCGCTGGCGCACGGGGACACCATCCATGCCGTCCTCCTCGGCTCGGCGGCCAACAACGACGGCGGCTCCGGCAAGGCGGGCTATACCGCGCCGAGCGTCGCCGGTCAGGCGAAGGCCATCTCCGCGGCGCTCGCCGCCGCTGGGGTCTCTCCGGATAGCATCGGCTACGTCGAGGCGCACGGGACCGCGACACCTCTCGGCGATCCCATCGAGGTCGCCGCCCTGACCCAGGCCTTCCGACAGGGGACCGGCCGCACCGGTTTCTGCTCTCTCGGCTCGGTCAAGACCAACGTCGGCCACCTGGATGCGGCCGCCGGCATCACCGGTCTGATCAAGACGGTGCTCGCCCTGGAGCACCGCCAGATCCCGCCCAGCCTGCATTTCGAGACCCCGAACCCGGCCATCGACTTCGCCGCGAGCCCGTTCCGGGTGGCCGACCGGCTGACCGACTGGAAGGCGGACGGAGAGCCCCGCCGCGCCGGGGTGAGCGCGTTCGGCATCGGCGGCACCAATGTGCATGCCGTGCTCGAGGAGGCGCCTCCCGCCGCGCTTTCCGGCCCGTCGCGCTCCTGGCAGGTGCTGCTGCTCGCGGCACGTACGCCTGGCGCCCTGGAGCGGATGACGGACAGCCTGGCCGATCGCCTGGAGGGAGAGGACACGGAACTGAGCCTGGCCGACGCCGCCTACACCCTGCGGGTGGGCCGGCGCCCCTTCGCGCACCGCCGCGCGGTGCTGGCGGCGACGCGCGAGGAGGCAGCGGCGGCGCTGCGAGAGCGCGATCCGCAACGGGTCTGGACCGCCGCCCGGGAAGCAGGCCGCCGCAACGTGGCCTTCCTGCTGCCTGGGGTCGGCGACCAGTATCCGGGCCTGGCCGGGGGCCTCTACCACGACGAGCCGGTGTTCCGGCGGGAGATCGATCGCTGCGCCGAGTTGCTCTTGCCGCACCTCGGGCTCGACCTGCGCGAGGCGCTGTTCGCCGAGGAGCCCGCGGGGGAAGCGGCTCCCGCGGGCCTCGACCTGCGCGCCCTGCTCGGGAAGGGGAGGCGGGAGACAGCCGCGCGGGCGCTCCTGCGGGAGACCCGCGTCGCGCAGCCGGCGATGTTTGCCGTGGGTTATGCGCTCGCCCGGCTGTGGATGAGCTGGGGGGTGCGGCCGGCGGCTCTCCTCGGCTACAGCCTGGGGGAGTACACGGCCGCCTGTCTGGCCGGCGTGATGGAGCTCCCCGACGCCCTGGCCCTGGTGGCCCGGCGCGCCCGCGGGATCGGCGAGCTTCCGCCGGGAGCCCTGCTAGCCGTGCCGCTGGCGGAGGAGGAGACTCGGGCGCGGCTCACCCCGGAGCTCTCCCTCGCCGCGGCCAATGCCCCGGCGGTGTCGGTGGTGGCCGGTCCCCCCGAGGCCGTCGCCGAGTTGGAGCGGCGGCTCGCCGGGGAAGGGGTCCCCTGCCGCCGGTTGCAGGCGGACCAGGCCTTCCACTCCTGGATGATGCAGCCGGTCGCGGCGGAGCTGCGGGAGCTGCTGCGCGCCATCCCCCTGGCGCCCCCGCGCATCCCCTACCTTTCGAACGTCACCGGGACCTGGATCACGCCCGGCCAGGCCACGGACCCGGACTACTGGGTGCGCCATCTCGTCTCGCCCGTCCGCTTCGCCGACGCCGTCGCCGAGCTGTGGCGTGAGCCAGGGCGGGTGCTGCTCGAGATGGGGCCGGGCCAGACCCTGGGCAGCCTGGCCCTCCAGCAGGTTCCGGCTGACGGTGCGGCGGACCGCGCCGTCCTCTCCTCGCTGCGCCACGAGCTCGACCGGCAGCCGGACCAGCGATTCCTGTTGGGGACCCTGGGCCGCCTCTGGCTCTCCGGCGCGGAGATCGACTGGTCCGGTTTCCACGGCGGCGAGCGCCGCCGCCGGGTGCCCCTGCCGGCGTATCCGTTCGAGCGGCAGCGGTATTGGATCGAGAAGGGGATAGAAAAGGGAATCGAGAAGGGGATCGAGCCCGGCCGCGCGGCGCTGCCGCAGGCGGCGGCTCCCGTGGCCTTCCTGCCGGAAGGAGCGGACCCGGCCTGGGCCGCCGCGCTGGAGGCGCGCGGCTTCCGGGTGGCGGCCCTCCCCCCGGGCCCGCCCACGCCCGATGCCCTCGACGAGCTTCTGGGCATGAAGACCGCATTGACCGAGGCTCTTGCGAGCTCCGGTCATGTCCGGCCCGGGATCGACACGCCCTACGAGGAGCCGCGCACCGATCTGGAGCGGCGGCTGGCCGCGATCTGGGGCGACTTGTTGGGAATCGACCGGGTGGGAGCCCACGACAGCTTCTTCGCGTTGGGCGGCCATTCGCTACTGGGCCTCCAGCTCGTCTCGCGCCTCCAGGCCGGGTTCGGCGTGGAGCTCCCCCTGCGCACCCTCTTCGAGGCGCCCACCGTGGCCGCCCTCGCTACGGAGGTGGAGCAGCTCCAGGGGGAGACGGCGAACGTGGCGCCGCCGCTGGTTCGGATGCCGAGGCACGGTCCCCTGCCCCTGTCGTTCTCCCAGCAGCGGCTCTGGTTCGTCGACCAGCTCGAGCCGGGCACGCCGCTCTACAACCTGCCGGTGGCGTTGCGCGTCGAAGGGCCGCTGCAACCCGCGGTGCTCCGGCGCTGCCTGGGGGAGATCGTGCGCCGCCACGAGGCCGTGCGCACTGTCTTCACTCTGCAAGGAGACTCGCCGGTGCAGGTGATCATGCCGCCGGCGCCCTTCGTCCTGCCTCTGGTCGACCTGTCCGGGCTGCCGGAGCCCGCGCGCGAGGCGGCGGCCCGCGCCCTCTCCGGGGACGAGGCCGTCCGCCCGTTCGACCTCGCCCGCGATCCGAAGCTGCGCGGCCTGCTGATGCGTTTGACGGCGGAGGACCCGGCGGAGGACCATGCCGTCGCGCTGACCATGCATCACGTCGCGAGCGACGGCTGGTCAATGGGCATCCTGGTGCGCGAGGTGGCCGCCCTCTATGCCGCGTTCGCTCAAGGGCAGCCCTCGCCTCTGCCGGAGCTGCCAGTGCAGTACGCGGACTTCGCGGTCTGGCAGCGTTCCTGGCTGCACGGCGAGGTTCTGGAGCGGGAGATCGACTGGTGGCGCGGCCAACTCGCCGGCCTGCCGCCGCTCCTGGAGCTGCCCACCGACCGGCCGCGCCCGGCGGTGCAGAGCTTTCGCGGCGGGGCGCGTCCGGTGCAACTGCCGGCCGGGCTCACCCGGCAGGCCGAGGAGCTGGGCCGGCGCGAGGGAGCGACCCTCTTCATGGTGCTGATGGCCGCCTTCCAGGCCCTGCTGGCCCGCTATAGCGGCCAGGACGACCTCGCGGTGGGCGCCCCTGTGGCCGGGCGCAACCGGGTGGAGGTCGAGGGGCTGATCGGGTTCTTCGTCAACAACCTGGTGCTGCGCGGCGACCTGACGGGAGATCCCACGTTCCGCGAGCTGCTCGGCCGGGTGCGCGAGACCGAGCTCGCCGCCCACGCCCACCAGGACGTGCCGTTCGAAAGGCTGGTCGAGGACCTGGTCGCGGCGAGGAGCCTCGCCTACTCCCCGCTGGTCCAGGTGATGTTCGCTCTGCAGAACACCCCCGGCGGGAGCCTGGAGGTCCAGGATCTGCGGCTGCGGCCCGTGACCCCGGAAGGGACGGCGGCAAAGTTCGATCTCACGCTCAACCTCGAGCAGCACGACGGCGGGCTCGGCGGCACGGTCGAGTACGCCGCCGCCCTCTTTGACGCGGAGACCGTGGACCGGCTGATCGGGCATTTCGAACGCCTGCTCGCCGGCCTGGTCGAGCAGGCAGACCGCCGCATCGCGGAGGTGGGCCTGCTCACCGCCGCGGAGGCCCTCCAATTCGCGGGCTGGAACGCCACGGCTCGGGATTATTCGAAGAGGGAATACCCGCGGGCTTGCATCCACGAGTTGTTCGCCGAACAGGCGGAGCGCTCTCCGGACGCCATGGCCGTGACTTTCGGCGGTCGGGAGCTCACCTACCGGGAGATCGGCCGCCGCTCGCGCCGGCTTGCGCACCGGCTGCGCCTCTCGGGCGTCGGCCCCGGCTCTCTGGTGGGCCTCTGCGCCGAAAGCCTGCCGGAGATGGTGGTGGGGATGCTGGGCATTCTCGCGGCGGGGGGTGCCTACGTGCCGCTTGACCTCGCCTATCCGCTGGAACGGCTCGCCTTCATGCTGGAGGACACCGGCGCCGCCGTGCTGGTCGCCGAGGAGAACCTGGCCGGGCGGCTCCCCACCCGCGAGGGCCTGCGCGTCGAGCTGCTGGGCCGCTCAGAGGCCGGTGGAGAAGAGGAGCAGGAGCCCATCGCGAGCCTCTCCTCGCCCGGCGACCCCGCCTACGTCATCTACACCTCCGGCTCGACCGGCCGGCCGAAGGGGGTGGTGGTGCCGCACCGCGCCGTCGTGCGCCTGGTGCGCGAGACCGACTACGTCCAGCTCGGCCCGGACGACCGGGTGGCGCAGGCTTCCAACAGCTCGTTCGACGCCGCCACCTTCGAGATCTGGGGCGCGCTGCTCAATGGCGCCCGCCTGGCCGGCATCGAGCGCGAGACCCTGCTCTCGCCCGATCGCCTGAGCGCCGTGCTGCGCCGGGAAGGCGTCAGTGTGCTGTTCCTGACCACCGCCCTGTTCAACCAGATGGCCCGCGAGGCGCCGGCCGCGCTCGCCCCGTTGCGCGTCCTGCTCTTCGGTGGCGAGGCGGTCGATCCCGCGGCGGTCCGCGCGGTGCTGCGGGACGGTCCGCCCGCGCATCTGCTCCACGTCTACGGCCCGACCGAAACGACGACCTTCGCCACCTGGCAGCGGGTGGAAACGGTGCCGTCGGGTGAAACCGTGCCCATCGGGCGGCCGCTAGCCAACGGGACCCTGCACGTCTTGGCGGCGGGGCTCAACCCTCAGCCGGTCGGAGTGCCGGGCGAGCTCTACCTGGGCGGTGACGGGGTGGCGCACGGCTATCACGCCCGGCCGGAGCTGACCGCCGAACGGTTCGTGCCTGACCCGTTCGGAGCCATCTCCGGAGGACGGCTCTACCGGACGGGTGACCTGGTCCGGCAGCGGCCGGACGGCGCGGTGGAGTTTCTCGGCCGCTTGGACGGCCAGGTCAAGATCCGCGGCTTCCGCATCGAGCCCGGCGAAGTCGAGTCGGCGCTGCGCAGCTGCTCTGCCGTCGCTAGCGCGGCCGTGATCGTCCGCGACGACGGTCCGAACGGCAAGCAACTCGTCGCGTACGTCGCCCCGGCGTCGATCGACGTGGTCGCTCTGCGCGAAGAGCTTTCCGCGAGCCTGCCGGAGTACATGCTGCCGTCCGCATTCGTGACGCTCGACGCGCTGCCGCTCAACGCGAACGGCAAGCTCGATCGCGCGGCGTTGCCCGCACCCGAACGCGCGCGAAAGAGCGATGGCGCTCCTCGCACCCGCGCCGAAGAAATTCTCTGCG
>DATHEF010000072.1:0-22054 GCA_035490435.1 Thermoanaerobaculia bacterium | reverse complement strand
GAATCTGTGTTGCGGCCTGAAGTTGCGTAGCGAACCCGTGACCTGAAGAACCGTATGCGGTAGTCCCGCACGTACGGGTCTGTGGGGGACCAGGGTGGGTAACCACCCTGGTCTACCCGGCAGGTCCTATACGACACCCTGGGGAGGCCACGGGGACCGCGGAACGTCTCCGGCGAAGGGCATGCCGGCGGCAATACCAGATCTGAACGGGGCAGGCCGAAGCTGAACGTTTCTGAATGAGGTTGATGGCCTTCTCACGGGGAGCGGCAGAGGGAACGTCAAGCCCTTCGAAGAGACGTCACGCGGTCCCCGTGGCCTTCCAGGGGTGTCGTTAAGGACCTGTGAACGTCTCTACCGCCTTCGCCGGAGGTTGTCTACTCCAGGACTCTGAGATCCACGTAGGGGGGCGGGGGCTGGATGGCCGAGTAGTCGTTTTCCATGGTGGCCACCTCCCCCTCTCTCGCGATTTCCTTGAAGCCGGCGAAGCGGTAGGTGATCAGCATCTGGCGGTTGCGGTCGTTGGAGACGAACTCGGCGCGCAGCTTCGCTCCCGCTTCTTTCGCCAGCCGCAGGACGTGGTGGATCATGATCGTCCCCACACCCTTGGACATTACCCGGCAGGACATCAGCAGGAGTTTCACCGTCCAGACGTCCCCGTCCATTTCGAGCAACGTGAGGCCGATCTTGCCGTAGGTGCCGTGGCGGTCTTCCAGGCTCGAGATCCACAGCTTGTGGCGCGGGGATTGCCGCAGCTCGTCCAGCTCTTCGTAGGAGTAGGTGTAGCCGGTGGTGTTGAGCTGGTTGGTGCGCACGGTCAGCTCCTCGGCGCGCTTGAGGTCCTCCTCGCGGCAGGGGGCGATGGTGAAGATCATCCCGAGAGTGGCGAGGAACTCCTCCTTGGGGCCCACGTACTCCGCCTCCACCCGGTTGCGCTCGATGTCCGCCTGGTACATCCGGCGGCGCAGGCGCGAATCCTCGGTGATGAAACGGGGGTTGAGCTCGGGGCGGTCGAGGAAGTCCTCGAGCAGGGCGGAATCGACGCAGAGCACCTTGTCATGCGTGAAAGCCACCTCTTCGCGCTCGAATGGCTGGTCGTCGACAAAGGCGATGGCGTCGACCCCGATGTTGATGTCCTGCGCGATCTGGGTGATCGATGCGGCCTTGGAGCCCCAATTGATCTGCGGGTAGAGGAAGTACTCGTCGATCCCGAATTCCTTCAGCTTTGCCATCGCCACGTCGTGATCGTTGCGGCTGGCGATCGAATGCAGAATCCCCCGGCCGTCCAGGGTCTCGAGGATCTGGACGGCGTGGGGGCGCAGCGTCACCTCGGCGTCCTCGAGCAGGATGCCATCCCAGACGGTATTGTCGAGATCCCAGACCACGCACTTGATCGATTGCTTCTCTTTTTTCTTTGCCGCTTGAACGGCGGCGGCGTGATCTGAAACTCCGGCAGTCATTCAAAACTCCTGCAGCTCGAAGAGCGGGATGGTGATCTGCTGGATCTGCGTGCTCCCCTCGATGATCTCCATCACCCGGGAATCGCGCAGGTAGCGGCCGACGGGATATTCCTCGCTGCAGCCGTTGGCGCCATGGATCTGGACGGCGTCGTTGGCGGCGCGGGTCGCCATGGTCGAAGCGTAGTACTTGGCGACCATGATCTCGCCGGAGGCGCCGGGATCGCCGGCATCGCGCAGCCATCCGGCGCGCAGGCAGAGCAGGCGGGCGGCGCGCACCTCGACGATCATGTTGGTCAGCATGCGGCGGATGAGCTGGTGATCGGCGATCGGGGCGCCGAACTGCCGGCGCCCCGCGGCATAGGTTCTGGAGGCGTCGAGGCAGGCCTGGCCGAGGCCGACGGAGCCCCAGGCGACGCTGTAGCGCCCATGCTCCAGCGCGGCGGAGATCACGTGCGAGACGCCGAAGCCGGGGCGGCCGAGCAGGTTCTCCTTCGGTACCCGGCACCCCTCGAAGAAGATCTCGGCAAGCATCGAGGCGCGGGTGCCGGTGATCCCGTGCAGCGGGCGGACGGCGACGCCGGGGGTCTCGCGTTCGACCAGGAAGGCGGTGGGCTTGCCGTCGGCCTGGGCGAGGACCAGGAAGAGGCCGGCGAGCTGGCCGTAGGTGGTCCACTTCTTCCGGCCGTCGAGCACCCAGGCGTCGCCAGAATCAGAAGCCGTCGTCTGGACGCTTTTGGCATCGCTGCCGGCCTCGGGCTCGGAGAGGGCGAGGGCCCCCAGGATCTCGCCGCGCGCCATCGCCGGCAGGTAGCGCTGCTTCTGCGCCGGGCTCCCCCAGCGCTGGATGGCATGGGCCACCATGTCGTGCACGGTGAGCAGCGAGCGCACGGAGGAGCAGCCGCGGCCGATCTCCTCGGTCAGCAGGCCGTAGGCGATCATGTCGCGGCCGGTCCCGCCCCACTCGCGCGCGACGTTGGAGCCGAGATAGGCGCGCTCGCGGAGCTGATCGATCAGCGCGGCGGGCGTCGCCGCCTCGCGGTCCCAGCGGTCGGCGTGCGGCGCGATCTCGGCCGCGGCGAAGGCGCGGAACTCGGCGCGGGCGGCCCGCTGCTCGGGGCTCAGCTCCAGGTTCAAGCCGCGGCGCCCCGCTTGCGCGCGACCAGGCTGGCGATCGCGTCGATGGTGCGGAAGTTGTCGAGGTCGAGGTCCTCGTCGCCAACGGTGACGCCGAACTCTTTCTCGACGAAGGCGACGAGCTGCATCGCCAGCAGCGAGTTGACGAAGCCGAGGGCGAAGATGTCCTCGTTCGCCTTCAGGTCGTGGTTCTTGAAGAACCGCGACAGGAACTCCTTGATCTTTTCGTGGGTCTCGTCCATGCGCTCGCTCTCTCTAAAGGGAAATGCCGTAGTCGTAGAAGCCCTTGCCGTTCTTGCGGCCGTGCAGGCCGGCGTCGACCATCTTCTTGAGCAGCGGGCAGGGGCGGTACTTGCTGTCGTTGTAGCTCTCGTGGAGCACTTCGATCGAATAGAGGATGGTGTCGAGCCCGATCAGGTCGGCGGTCTCGAGCGGTCCCATCTTGTGGCCGAAGCAGGTCTTGAAGATCTGGTCGACCTGTTCGGCCGTGGCGACGCCGTCCTGCAGGACGAAGACCGCCTCGTTGATGGTCAGCATCAGGATCCGGTTGGTGACGAAGCCGGGCATGTCGTTGACCAGGATGCAATCTTTTCCCATCTGGCGCAGGAACTGGCGGGCGGTCTCGATCGTCGCCTCGCTGGTGTGATGGCCACGGATGGCCTCGACCATCGGCTTCAGCGGGACCGGATTCATGAAGTGCATGCCGATCACCCGATCCGGCCGCCTGGTGAGGGCGCCGACGCGGGTGATCGAGTAGCAGGAGGTGTTGACCGCGAAGATGGCCCGCTCGGGGCAGATGACGTCGATCCGCGGGTAGATCTCCTTCTTGATCTCCCACTTCTCGGGGACGTTCTCGACGACGAAGTCGACGTCCGCGAGGTCTTCGAGCCGCGTGCTGAAGCGGATGCGGCCGAGGACGGTCGCGGCATCCTCCTTGGCGGCCGCGCCTTTCTGGAACATCCCCGCAAAGCGGAGGTTCTTCCGGATCTCCGCTTTCGCGTGCTCCAGGACCTCCTCGGAGACGTCCACCAGGACGGCCTCCATGCCGCTCTGGGCGAGGCTCTGCCCCACCCCGACCCCCATGACACCGGCGCCGATGACGCCGACTTTCTTGATTTCCATCATCGCTCTCCCGTGGCCCGCCCGAAGATCCGCCTGTCCGAAGATCCGGGGGCCTGCGGGCCATAGTAGCCCGAGAGCCGCCGATCCGGCCTGTCCTTGTAGTCTGTGCCACCGAGGGCGTGGAGAGGGACAACACGGAAGCTGGCTCGATCCTTGCTAATTGGTTGAGGTGGGCGGGGTCGGCAATTGACTCGGCTGGCGTGCGGCAAAAAGCGAGGACGATCCTCCTTCGTCGCCAGCCAGTCAAGGAAAATCCCTGGTAAGTCTCCCTGGCAATTCCCGCGACGGGCCTTTTCCTCCTCGTCAGGCCTCGCCCCTTTCCTTCTCTCCCTCTCCTATAGCGTAGTAACGCGGACAGCCTCGAACGAGGCCGAACCGCGTATGGCGGCAAGCGCCACCCGGGCGGGTCCCGGCGGAACCTCGACGGTACCGAGCTGGAGCCCCTCCCAGGCGAGCTCCATCTCTTTATCAATTTTGCGGAAGCGGAACTGCTGCTCGATGGAGGGATCAAATGCCGCGGGGAGTGTAAAAATCTGCTCACCTTTTCTCAGGGCCCACTCCGTTCCGCGGCGTTCGAGGTGAATCCGAGGGCCTTCCGCCCCGGCGGGGGCGAAGGCGTAGCCGCCCCCCCGCTCGAGGCGCGCGTTGATGACTACGAGATACGAGCCGAGTGCGGGACCTTTCGCGATCCAGGAGGTCCCCTCGCCGTGGAGCCTCCCCTTCTCCACTCGCCACAGCCCGCCGTCCAGGATTTCCCAGCCGAGGGCGCCCGGATCTCCGTCCTCCTCGAAGAGGTTTTCCCAGCCGGCCGTCAGAGCGAAGCCGGAGAGCTCGGCGGACGTCTCCCGGGCGATCAGGGAGAGGGCGGCGGCGTTCCCAGCGGATGTTCCCCGCCAGAGCGATACTCCTTCGTCCCGGGACAGGGAGACACGGGGGCCGTCCACCTCCAGCCGGAGAAGACGGAATGCCTCGGCCGGTTCGGCTTCGAGGCGCAGAATGGCCTCCCCATCCTCATCCCAGAGAACGATCCCGGCTCCGCCCCGCACGCTCACCTCGACGAGGAACGACGGCGAGCCCGTCTCATAGCGGACCGCCTCTCCGGGCTGGAGCACGGCGGGCGCATCGAGAAGGTCCGCGATCGTGGGCGGGATCGGGCCAGGTTGGGGCGTGGTTGTGGGGCCGAGGACCAGCATGCGCTCGCCGGCCCAGTCGAGCGGATCGATGGCCATCACCCTATCTTTCAAGTCGGCTGACCAGCGGTGATAGACGCAGTAGAGCTGCCGGTTGTCCGGCCCGCGCACGACCGAGTTGTGGCCGGGGCCCACCACCTCGCCCGTGGAGCGCAGAATGGGCAGCACCCCCTCGCCGTCCGCGGCTTGGTCCCACTCGCACGAGTCGCGGAAATTTCGTGTCGTGGCATAGCTCACGCCGTAGGTGGGGTTCTGCCAGTTGCCGCCGCTGAACATCTCGTAGTAGACACCCTTGCGCCGGAGCACGAACGGCCCTTCGACGGTGTGCCAGCGCACGCCCCCCTTTTCGGGCCGGTGGGGGTGATAGACGTGCCAGTCGTGGCGCGGCAGCGCCACGGGACGGGGGTTTCCCTCCAGGGTGAAGGGGTCGAGCAGCCGGTCGCGGACAGTGCCCGTACCGATGTGGCTGGAGTCGAGGAAATCGGTCGCGTAGAAGAGCCATCTCGAATCGTCTGTGTCCGTGAAGACGTGGGCGTCGATGGCGAAGGGCTCGGAGGTCAGCCGGCGCCCCGAATCGAGGAAGGGGCCGGCGGGGTGATCGGCGACGGCCACCCGGATCTCCATCCGCTCCTCGTTGCCGACGCTGTAATAAAGGTAGAAGCGCCCCTCGAAGTATGCGACCTCGGGCGCCCAGTAGCAGGGGAAATTGCCCGGCAGAGGCTCCATCGCGCCGGCCAGCGGCCGCCAGTCGGCGAGATCCCGGGAGTGGATCACCCCGAAAGCGCGGCCGTCATGCCAGAGGCCGGTGCAGTAGCCCCAGTACTCCCCCCGGTGCTTGAGGACGAAGGGGTCGGGGAAGGGGTGGGGGTAGACGGGGTTGGTGTAGGTAGTTTGCCGCATGTCAGTTCTCTGCCACCCTCGCGCCCGGGATTGAAATCCCGGGCTACCAACAAACGTCCCTGACCGGGACTTGGAGTCCGGAGGACGGCCGTGGGTAGCCCGGGATTTCAACCCCGGGCGGCGCGGGCCTCTCCCACCCCGCTCAAGCCCGCAACGCCCCCTCCCATCCCCCCGATCGACGCCCGCGGATCCGCCACGTGTTTCCGGAACTGCTCCACCAGCGGCGTCGGCTCCCACCGCCGCCCGGAGCCCTCGGCGCCCTGGGTGTAGAGGCCGAGGTCGAGATGGAAGTCCTCGACCGGGCGTTTGCCGTAGCGATAGCGCCAGTCGATCATCGTGAACAGCGGGAACCAGGTGTAGCCGAGCACGGGCACGCCCTTGGCGCGGAGTTGGCGGATGGCGGCGATCGAGGTGTCGAGCCAGCGCGCGCGGACGTCGACGTCCCCCTTGGCGCTGGTCTCGGTGACCATGATCGGCGCGCCGTACTGCTTGTAGTAGTCCTCGATCAGGTGGACGAAGCCGGCGCCGTCCTGCTCGACCGCGCGCCAGGCGAGCCGTCCGTTGCGGTTCACCGAGACCTGCTGGGTGGACCACTGCGGATAGAAGTTCATGCCGATGACGTCGAGCGGGATGGCGTTGCGGCGGATCGACGTCAGCTCGTCCGGGCCGGCGCCGTTGCGCAGCAGCCAGGTGTAGAGCGGGTGGTCGGGCGTCAGCTTCCCCGACAGCAGGTCGTAGGCGAGGAAGCCGCGGCGCTGGTCCTCGACGGCGAGCGCCTCGAGGTCGGCGCGGGCGGCGCGGGCGAGGCCGGTGGCCTCGACGTGGACCATCAGCGCGCCGGGATCGACCTCCTTGATCGCCGCGACGGTGCGCTGGATGCCGCGCACGAGTTGCAGCATCAGCTTGAGATAACCGGCGTCGCCGCGCAGGTAGGGGGGCCAGAGACCCTTCTTGCCGCAGAACAGGGCGTTGACGATCGGCTCGTTGAGCGGCGTGTACCAGCGGATCAGCCCCTTGTAGCGCTCGGCGACCGCCTTCGCGTAGGCGGCGACGGCGCGCGGATAGTCGTCGCTGGCGAACTCGCGGCGCAGCCAGAAGGGGCAGCCGTAGTGCATCAGGTCGAGGATGGGGGTGATCTTCAGCTCCTCGACCAGGTAGGGGATCACCTGGTCGGTCCAGCTCCAGTCGAACTCGCCGGGCAGGGGCTCGACGCGATACCAGGGGATGCCCCAGCGGATCGCCCGCACGCCGAGCTCGCGGCAGAGGACCAGATCCTCGCGCCAGTGCTCGTAGTGACCCATCAACTGGTATTCGTCGAGGGCGCGATGGCCCTTGCGGGTCTGCGGGATGAAGGTGTCTTCGATGCCCGTCGCCCAGAGGAATTCCTCAGGCTCCGGTCCGGGGAGGAGGGGGTGCTGCGTCAAAACGTCTACCTCATCGCGTCCAAATCAAAAAGTGGGCGCACGTTACCACAGGAACGCGGAGACCCCTGTGCCGCCTCTACGGTACGTTGGCGGGATGGCCCGATGGAGAGGTTACGGGGACAAAGATTTCAATTACCCCACGATCCCCGGAACCTCGATTTTGCGCCACCGATCCAACGTACCGTAGAGGCGGCACGGCCCCTCTCAATTCGCCCGTTCGTGCAGCGTCATCCACAACCCCCCTTTGGGGCGCAGGGAGAGCATCGCCGCCGGTTCCACCCGCCGTCCCGGCACGGCGTGGAAGTCGTAGCGCTGGAGGACCGTCGCGAGGACCAGCAGCGACTGCATCTCCGCCAGCCGGCCGCCGATACAGAGGCGGGGTCCGCCGCCGAAGGGGAAGTAGGCGAACTGCGGGCGCCCCTCCGACCGCTCGGGGGTGAAGCGCTCGGGATCGAACGCCTCCGGATTGGGCCAGAAGTCCGGCCGCCGCTGGGTGACGTAGGACGAGAACATCAGGATCGAGCCGGCGGCGACGCGGTGCCCGGAGAGCTCGTCGTCGACCACCGGCGTGCGGGTGAGCATCCAGAACGGCGGATAGAGGCGCAGGGTCTCCTTGAGCACCATCGAGAGGTACGGCAGCCGCGGCAGGTCCTGGAACCCTGGCGTGCGGCCGCCCAGCACCTCGGCCAGCTCCTCCTGGACCCGCCGCGCCACCAGCGGATAACGGGAGAGGAGATAGAGGGCCCACGTCAGGCTGGCCCCGGTCGACTCGTGGCCGGCGACGAGCATGGTGACCACCTCGTCGCGGATCTGACGGTCGGGCATGGGGTCCCCCGCTTCGTCGCGGACGGAGAGCAGCGTCGAGAGCACGTCGTTCCCCTCGACGCCGCTGCGGCGGCGCTGATCGATCAGGCGGTAGACCACCGTTTCCAGATCGGCGACGGCGCGCAGGAAGCGGACGTGGCTCGGGAACGGGATCCACCAGGGGAGCGGCACGGCGGACAGCACGCGGCGGTGGAGGATCGAGAAGGCGGTGGTGATGGTCTGGTGAATCGTCGCCGCGTCGCCGGCCACCTCGGTGCCGAAGAGCGTCCGGGCCGAGACGTCGATCAGCAGGTCCATCATCTCGTGCTCGAGATCGAACGGCTCCCCCGGCGTGATCTCGCGCCGCCAGTGTTCCATCTTGGCCGCGATCGAGGCGTTGATGGTGTCCACCATGCCCATCAGCCGGGTGATGTGGAAGGACGGCTGGAGGAGCTTCCGCTGGCTGCGCCAGGAGTCCCCCTCGTTGAGGAACAGCCCCTTCCCCCCGAGCGGCCGCAGGAGCTCGAAATTGGAGCCCCGGACGTAGTTCCGGTGATGGGTCTTCCAGACCCGCTCAATGTCGCGGGGATGGGTAACGAGATAGAACTGCTGGGCGCCGAAACCGCCCAGATGGACGACGTCGCCATAGTCCCGCACCGCCTGCGAGAGGAACGGCAGCGGGTCCTTCAACACCTTGGGCAGGGCTCCCACGATGGGATAGCCCTGGGGTCCGGGTACGGCTGTTGAAGCGCCTTTGCGAACTTGGACTGCAGAGACTTCAGATGAAATCATAATTCCCTCCAAGCGTAGAAAACACAACATCCTCACCCGGACCCCGGGTTTACTTCCAATTCAACTACAAGCAAGCTTGTTCTAAACGTGGCGGGAACATCACAAACCGGGACAGAGGATTCAGGAAACCTGCGAGGCTCGTGGAACGCGCCTGCCGGCACTCTACTGAATGGACGTCTACTCAAGGAGAACAGAGATGACCAAAGCGCTTCGGAAGCTGCTGGTATCGGGCCTGCTACTGGCGATCGCCTTCCTGACGGGCGGACTAAGACAGGCCGCGGCGGTCGACCCCTGCTGTCTAAGCTGCGCGAACCAGTGGGCGGCCTGCGTGAATACCTGCAACTGCTGGACCCCTCGCGGTGACGACCCCTGCTATCCCGTCTATACGTCTTGCGCCAGCCACTGCTCGACGTACTGCCCGCCCATCTAGCGGGCTACCCCAGGGAGATCCCGTCCGTCCCCGCGCCGCAGACGATGGCACAGGCGGCGCGGACGCCGGCGAGGGGGATGCGCCCGGAGAGGAGGGCGGCGAGGGCGGCGGCGCCGGAGAGCTCGGCGGCGATGCCGGCCTCGAACCAGAGCCGGCGGGCGGCCTCGTACATCTCCTCGTCGGTGACCAGGACGACGTCGTCGACCCGCTCGCGGATGACCGCGAAGTTCATCTCGTGGCTGGCGCGGGGGGCCATGGTGTTGGCGGCGGTCGAGACGCTTGCGAGCTGGACGACCCGGCCGGCGCGCAGGCTCTGGTAGATCTTGGGGGCGCCGGTCGCCTCGACGCCGATCACTTTCGCCTCCGGCCGCCTCCCCTTCACCGCCGTGGCGACCCCGGAGATCAGGCCGCCGCCGCCGATCGCCACCACGAAGAGGTCGGCTTCGGGAGCGTCGTCGAGGGTTTCGAGGGCGAGGGTGCCCTGGCCGGCCATCACCTCGGGGTCCGCGAAGGGGTGAATATAGGTCATCCCCTCCCGGCGGGCGGCCGCGAGCGCCGCCGCGTTGGCGTCGTCCCAGACCTCCCCCTCCCAGACGACTTTCGCCCCCCAGCGCTCCAGCTTTACGCCCTTGGCCGGCGGCACGTGGGCAGGCAGATAGATGGTCGCGGGCACGCCGGCGAGGCGCCCGGCGAAGGCGACGCCGAGGCCGTGATTCCCTCCCGACGCGGTTACCAGCCCGCGCGACACTTGGGTAGTAGGGAGAGTCAGGACCTTGTTGGTCGCTCCCCGCGCCTTGAACGAGCCGGTCACCTGGAGATTCTCCAGCTTCAGCAGGAGCCGGCTCCCGGGATCGCCTCCCGGCAGCGGGCCGATGTCGAGGACGGGGGTGTGGCGTAAGTGGGGGGCAAGGCGGTGGGCGGCTTCTTCTATATCGGCGAGCTCGATCATTCGCCGATGCTACCAGGACCAGAGGGCGGAAAGGAGTTCGGCAGGGGGACTGGAAAGGCGGAAATTCCGTCTTCCAGTCTGCTTGACTTACGCCATGATTACGCCTAATATACGCCCATGGAAACGACGAGCGTGAACAAGTTCCGGCGAGGGGAGGCAACCCGCTTTAACAGAGATCCCGGGCGGGATCTCAGGAGATAACCACCGTGCGCACACCCATCTTGAACGGCCTCGGCCAGGCGCTGCGCTGGCTGCGCGACCGTCAAGGCAAGAAGCAGTACCAGGTGGCGGAGACCGCCGGCATTACCAAAGGCATGCTCTCGGCCTATGAAACGGGCCGCCAGCGCCCCTCGCTCGAGACCCTGGAGAAGATCCTCGACACTCTCGGGTGCGATCTGAACGACCTTCACAACGCGATCCAGATCATCAACGGCCGCCCGGAAGGGATCAAACGGCGGGGTGAGGGGGTCGCGGAGGAGCCGGAGGCCGCTCCGAAGCCGGACGGCGGCGGAAGGTCGGAGGTCCAGAAGATTCTCGGCCGGCGCGATCCGCTGCCCTTCGAGCAGGAGAGGGCGTTCAGCGAGATGCTGGACGGCTTCCATCGCCTCCTCCGCTACTTCCACGAGAGCTTCTCCCCGCCCCGCCGGCCCGAGCCGCCGGGCAACGGGGAGAACCAGTAGCTCTTCTTCGCGGCGGAACAGACTGTAGGGGCGGCCCTGTGTGGCCGCCCCTACAGAGTCTTCGGTAGTTGTCTCAATTGGCCCGTAGGGTGCGCTGTGCGCACCATGAACGACCTCGAAGGTGCGCACAGCGCACCCTACGAGCTCCCCCCGTCCAGCAGCCGGCCCCGCAGCACCATCACCGCCTGGCCGCCGAGCTTGACGCGGTCCCCCTCCACTCGCACCTTCACGACGCCGCCCCGCGCCGAAGCCTGATAGGCGAGAAGGTCTTCCTTCTCCAGCCGCGAGGCCCAGTAAGGTCCCAGCGTGCAGTGGGCGGAACCGGTCACCGGATCCTCGTCGACCCCTAAGCCCGGCGCGAAGAAGCGGGAGACGAAGTCGAACCGGGCGGCAGAGCTCCGCGCGGTCACGACGACGCCGCGCACCGGCAGGGACTTCAGCGCCTGGAAGTCGGGAATCAGGGCGCGGACCGCGTCCTCGGACGGCACCTCCACGAAGTAGTCGTAGCGGCTCTTGCCCACGAACCACGGCTCGGCGCCGAGCGCGGCCAGCAAGCCGGCGGGAGCCTCCACCGCCTCGACTCGCCGGGCCGGGAAGTCCAGTGAAATCCACTCCCCCTGCCGCTCGGCGGTGAGCAGCCCGCTCAGGGTATGGAAGCGCGCCGTCTCCCCCGCTCCCAGCCGCCCGGTCGCCCACAGCACGTGAGCGCTCGCCAGGGTCGCGTGGCCGCACAGCTCCACCTCGATCGCCGGCGTGAACCAGCGCAGGTTGAAGCCGCCCTCCACGGGATCGAGAAAGGCGGTCTCCGAGAGGTTCATCTCGCGGGCCACGTCCTGCATCCACCGCGCGTCCCGCGGCTCCGGCAGCAGGCAGACCGCGGCCGGGTTGCCGGCGAACGGGCGGTCGGTAAAGGCGTCGACTTGGTAGAGGTCGAGGGTTGGGGTTGGCATGGGGGGAGGATAGCAAGGTCCGTTAGCGTGCTGGATGTGCCCTCCTGGATCTGGATCCACGCCCGCCGCACCTCGACTTTACATCGCAAAGTCCTTCATCTATCATCCGAGCTTGTACCTGGCAGGAACAATCTCCCAGGTCCTTCGGTTACACTTTGCCGAGACCAGCACGAACTTCCCAGGGACCCGGAACGGACGCGAGCAGGGACAAACAGACAAGGAATGGGACTCTCGACCGCAGCTCCCTCGACCGCCCGCCCGGCGGCTGTGCCTGAAGGCTTTACCAGCCTGCTCGCCGGCTTCCGCGATCAGCTCGACCGCGCCCTGGTCAATTGGCTCGACGCCAAGCGCGAGGAGGCGTTGGCCCTCGGCTCCCCGGAGACGCTGGAGCTGATCGACGGCGTCGGCCAGCTCGCGACCCAGGGGGGCAAGCGGCTGCGCCCGGCTCTCGTCTACTACACCTACCGCGCCTGCGGCGGCGCCGCGGACGAGGAGGTGCTCCCCCTCGCCCTGTCGACCGAGCTCCTCCACACCTACCTGCTGATCCACGACGACATCATGGACCACGCCGAGTTCCGGCGCGGGCTGCCGGCGGCGCACGTGCGTTTCAGCGACGCCCACCGGACGCAGGGCTTTCATGGCGACGCCGACGACTTCGGCCGCTCCGCCGCCATCCTGCTCGGCGACCTCGCCCAGAGCTGGGCGGTGGAGCTGGCATGCCGGGTCTCGATCCGTCGAGGCCTTGGCGGCGGAGTTGACGGCGGCGAGCTCGCCCGCTGCTTCTCCGCCATGTGCCAGGAGGTGATCGGCGGCCAGTACCTGGAGCTCCAGGTGGCGCAGCGGCGCGCGGCGACCGAAGAGGAGCTGCTGCGGGTGCTGCGCCTGAAGTCCGGCCGCTACACGGCCGAGCGGCCAATCCAGCTCGGAGCGCTGCTGGCCGGCGCGCCGCCGGAGGTGCTCGCCGAGCTGTCGCGCTACGGCGCCGCGGTGGGCGAGGCCTTCCAGCTTCAGGACGACCTCCTGGGAATGTTCGGCGACCCGGAAACGGTGGGCAAGCCGGTCGACGCCGATCTCAAGGAGGGGAAGTTCACCTTCCTCATTCATCACGCCCTGGCCAAGGCCACCCCGGAGCAGCGCCTCACCCTCGACGCCGCCCTCGGCAATCCGGAGGCGACCCCGGAGCAGACCGCGGCGGCGCGCCGGGTGCTGGCCGAGACCGGCGCGCGCGAGGCGGTCGCCGCGATGATCGGAGAACGCCTGCGGGCCGCCCGGTCCGCGCTGGCGGCCATGGATCTACAGGCGGAAGGTCGCCTCTTCCTCGCCGGGCTGATCGACTACCTCTGGGGGCGCGAGCAGTGAGCACCTCGGAGTTGAGCGCCCCGGAGCTGATCCTCGGGGAGGAGCGCGACCGCAAGGCCGAGCACATCCAGCTCGCGCTCGATCAGCGCATGCAGCTCGGCCACAACTTCTTCGACGACTACCGTTTCGAGCCCGAGGCATGCCCCGAGATCGACATCGAGGAGATCGACACCTCGGTCGAGTTCCTGGGCCGCCGGCTCGCGGCGCCGCTGCTGATCTCCTCGATGACCGGCGGCACGGAGATGGCCGGCCGGATCAATCGCAACCTCGCGGAAGGCGCCGAGCGGACGGGCGTCGCCATGGGGGTGGGGTCGCAGCGCAAAGCTTTGGAAGATCCAGCGAAAGCTGATACCTTTCGTGTCCGCGAGGTCGCTCCTTCAGTCGTGTTGCTGGCCAACCTCGGCGCCGTCCAGCTCAATTACGGCATGGGCGTGCGCGAGTGCCGGCAGGCCGTGGACATGATCGGGGCCGACGCCCTGATCCTGCACCTGAACGCGCTGCAGGAGGCGATCCAGCCCGAAGGGCAGTGCAACTTCTCCGGGCTGCTGCCGAAGATCGGCGAGGTGGTACGGGAGGTGGGGGTGCCGGTGGTGGTCAAGGAGATCGGCTGCGGGATTTCGGAAACCACGGCGCGCGCCCTGGCGAGCCAGGGAGTGCGCATCGTCGACACGGCGGGTGTAGGGGGCACGAGCTGGGCCCGGATCGAGGCGCAGCGGGCCGACGACCTCGAGATTGGCGAGCTTTTCGCAGGTTGGGGACTGCCGACGCCGGAGTCGGTCCGGCAGGTCCGCCGCGTCGAGGGGGTGACGGTGATCGCCAGCGGTGGCATCCGCAACGGGCTCGACGCCGCGAAGGCGATCGCCCTCGGCGCCGGTCTCGCCGGTTTCGCCCATCCGTTCCTGGCGCCGGCCATGGAATCCGCCGAGCGGGTCGCCGACAAGGTGCGGCGCACCGTGCGCGAGCTCAAAATCTGTATGTTCTGCCTGGGTGTAAAAACCATCGCGGAGCTTCAACGTACGAAGCTCCTTAAAGGGTTGTGAGATGAGCAAGATCGCCAATTCCGCATCCGTGTCCGTGGCCCCCCTCACCCGCGAGGAGCTCGTCCGTTCGCTGGTCGCGGGCGAGCGCCGCTTCCATGAGATCCCCAAGCACCTGTCCGCGGAGGAGGCGGCCGAGATCCGCCGCCAGGCCCTGGAGGAGATGACGAGCACGCCGCTCTCCAACATCGGCCATCACTCGCTGGACGTCCAGCGGGCCTCCCACCGCAACTGCGAGAACTTCATCGGCGTGGCACAGATCCCGATGGGGGTCGTCGGCCCCCTGCGGGTCCGCGGCAAGCACGCCGACGGCGACGTCTGGGTGCCTCTCGCGACCACCGAGGCCGCCCTGGTGGCGAGCACCAACCGCGGCTGCGCCGCCCTGCGCGAGGCCGGCGGCGCCGTGGTGCGGGTGGAGGACGTGGGGATGACCCGCGCTCCCGTCTTCCGCACCTCCGGGATCGTGCAGACGCAGAGCTTTCTGCAGTGGATCCAGGACCACGAGGAGGAGATCCGCCAGCTCACCGAGGGGTCGAGCCGCTACCTCAAGCTCCTCGACGTGCGCCCCTACGCCTTCGGCACCACGGTCTTCCTCCGCTTCCGCTTCGACACCGGCGACGCGATGGGGATGAACATGGCCACGATCGCCTGCGACCGCGCGGTCAACGAGCTGATCGAGCCGGCGACCGGGGTGCCCTGCATCGGCCTGTCGGGCAACTACTGCGCGGACAAGAAGCCGGCGGCGATCAACTGGCACGAGGGGCGCGGCAAGCGCATCTACGCCGAGATCCTGCTCGACGCCCAGATCCTCCATCACGTCCTGAAGACCGACGCCCGCAGCCTGGTCGAGGTGCAGTACCGCAAGAACCTCCTGGGCTCGATCGCCGCCGGCTCGATGGGCTACAACGCCCACTACGCCAACGTCTGCGCGGCGTTCTTCATCGCCACGGGGCAGGATCCGGCGCACGTCGTCGAGAGCTCGCTGGGGATCACCTGCATCGAGTCGCGCGGCCCGGACTCGGTGTTCGCCTCGATCTTCATGCCCGACGTGCCGCTCGGCGCCATCGGCGGCGGCACCGCGCTCGACACCCAGCGCGAGGCCCTCGCCGTGCTCGGCGTCTCCCCGGACCCCGATCGCCGCGGCGACGCGGTCACCCGGCTGGCCGAGATCCTGGGCGCGGTCGTGCTCGCGGGCGAGCTGTCGCTGATGGCCGCCTTCACCTCGAACGATCTGGCGCGCGCCCACGAGAAGCTCGGGCGCGGCGAGATTCCCCAACTGCCGCTTCCGACCTAGCGCGGAGGCCGGCTGATCCCCCGCGCTCTCCGTACCGGGGCCCATTCAGGGGTCGAGCCGCCGGCGGCACCCGCCGCCGTCGCGGTCTCGACCCCCGGCAAGCTCATCCTGATGGGCGAGCACGCCGTGGTCTACGGCCGCCCCGCGCTCGCCGCCGCCATCGATCTGCGGCTCACCGTCCGCCTCTCGCCGCTGCCCGGTTCGATTCTCCATCTCGATCTCCCTTCCCTCCCCCACGCCGAGGAGACCACCTGGGAGGCGGTG
This sequence comes from Thermoanaerobaculia bacterium, assembly GCA_035490435.1. GTDB lineage: Bacteria > Acidobacteriota > Thermoanaerobaculia > Multivoradales > UBA5704 > DATARR01. Next base: position 6,268 of record DATHEF010000072.1, on the reverse strand, counting down.
CGCGCCCACGCCCGCGCCGCCCGCGAGCGCTGGGATGAATACGCCCGCGAGCCCGGCCCCGAGCGCTTCCGCGCCGTGCGCGGCGACGATCGGTCCCACCTCGTCAAGGTCGCCCTCGGCGAGGCCGCGGCGGCGCTCGGAGAGACGGCGCTGGTCGAGGCAAATAATCCGGGGCTCCATCTGCGGATCGAATCGGCGCTGCCGGTCGGCTCCGGCTTCGGCAGCTCGGCGGCCACCGCCGCCGGAATCGTCGCCGCCTATCTGGCCTTCCGAGGCGCTTTTCATGGGAAATCCGGGCTGGATCGCGAACAGATCGAGAAGATCGTCCTCGAGGCCGAGCGGCGCCAGCACGGCCTCCCCTCGGGGATCGACGGCGCGACCGTGCTCCACGGCGGCCTGCTCTGGGCGCGCAAGCTCCCCACCGGCGGTCTCCTGACCGAGCGGGTCCCCCTGCGCTCCCCGCTGCTCTCCCGCCTGCGCGTCTACGACACCGGCATGCCGGCCGAAACCACCGGCGCCGTGGTGGCCGCCGTGCGCCACCGCCGCGACCAGGATCCCGCGGGACACGAGCGGCTGCTCGACCGCATCGAGGCCGCCACCCGCGGCTTCCGCGCCGAGCTGGAGCGCGAGCAGGAGGATCCGGCGCGCGCCCGCGAGCTGATCGCGGAGTGCGAGGCGGCCCTGGAAGAGATGGGCGTCGTCACGCCCGAGGTCCGCGCCCTGGTCCGCCAGGTCGAGGCCGCGGGGGGCGCGGCGAAGATTTCCGGGGCCGGCGCGCTCACCGGCTCTGGCGCCGGGTCGCTCCTGGTCTATCATGCTGATCCTGAGTGGATCTCCGGTTGGAGCTTTCTCCGGCCTTTCCCCTTCCACCCCGTGCATTTAGGAGCCGAGGGGCTCCGTCTGGAGACCGACGCATGAGCAAGACCACGGTATCCGCGCCGGCCAATATCGCCTTCGTCAAATATTGGGGGGCCCGCGACCTCGCGAGCGCGACTCCGATGAACACCTCCATCTCGATGACGCTGGAGCACTGCGTGAGCCAGTGCACGGTCGAGACGCTGGATCACGGCGGCGAGGACGAGGTCTGGCGCGCCGAGCCGGACGGCGGTTTCGGCACCCCCGACCCCGAGTTCGCCCGCCGGGTGCGCGCGCAGCTCGACCGTATCCGCAAGTGGGCCGGCCGCAAGGAGCCGGTGCGAGTGGCGACGCGCAACACCTTCCCCACCGCGGGGGGCCTCGCCTCCTCCGCCTCCGGATTCGCGGCGCTGACCCTCGCCGCCGCCGGAGCGTTCGGCAAGAAGGCGTCGCAGAAGGACCTCTCGCTGCTCGCCCGCCGCAGCGGCTCCGGCTCGGCCTGCCGCTCGATCTTCGGCGGCTTCGTCGAATGGCCGGCCCCGCAGGCTGGCGGCAATGACGAGGACAGCTACGCCCGCCAGATCGCCGACGCCGAGCACTGGGACCTGCGCAACGTCATCGCCGTCGTCGAGATCGGCCCCAAGACCATCCCCTCAATCGAGGGGCATCGCCTCGCCACCACCAGCCCGTACTACACCAAGCGCCTGGAGCTCATCCCCGACCGGCTCGACAAGGTGCGCAAGGCGATCAAGGAGCGGGATCTCGAGGCCCTCGGGCCGGTGCTCGAGCAGGAGGCGATCGACCTCCACCTGATCACCATGTCCTCCAATCCGCCGATCTTCTACTGGAGCCCCGGCACGCTGGCGGTGCTGCGCGCCGTGCGCGAGCTGCGGCAGGAAGGATTGGCCGCCTGGGCCACCATGGACGCCGGCGCCAACGTGCACGTGATCTGCGACGCCGATTCCGAGGACGACGTCGCCGAACGCCTGGAGGACCTGCCCGCCGTCGGCTTCGTGATCCGCGACGGCGTCGGCGCCGGCCCCGACCAGGAGGCGGAGCATCTGTTCTGAGATCGTCTTCATAAAACTGGGCGGCAGCCTGATCACCGACAAGGCGCGGCCGGAGACGCCACGCCTGGAGGTGATCTCCCGCCTGGCCGGGGAGATCGCCCGCGCCGCGCGGGACATCCCCTTTCGCCTGATCGTCGGCCACGGCAGCGGCTCTTTCGGGCACGTCGCCGCCCGGCAGTCCGGCATCGCGGCGGGCCTCCATTCCGCCGAGCAGCTCCCCGGCGTCTCCAGGACCCAGGAACGGGCCGCCGCCCTCCACCGGATCGTCATCGAGGCTTTGGTCGAGGCCGGCGCCCTCCCCTTCTCCATCTCGCCGTCGAGCTGCGTGGTCTCCGAGGCGGGCCGGCCGGCCGCCCTCGCCGCCGAGCCGCTCCTGCTGGCGCTCGACCGCGGGCTCCTCCCCGTGCTCTACGGCGACGTGGTGACCGACCGCGCCTGGGGGATCTCGATCTGCTCGACCGAGAAGCTGTTCGAGATCCTGGCCCGCACCCTTCCGGAGCAGGGGCGGACGGTCCGCCGCGCTCTCTGGCTCGGCGAGACGGATGGCCTCTACGACGCCGCGGGGAAGACCGTTCCCACCTTCTCCGCCGGCGATCTCGACCGCGCCGCCACGGCGATCGGCGCGCCGTCCGGCACCGACGTCACCGGCGGCATGCTCCACCGCGTCGAGACCGCCCTCGCCCTGGCGCGGCTCGGCATCCCCTCGCGGCTCGCCAACGGCCTCGTCCCCGGCCTCCTCGAGCGGGCGCTGCGAGGGGAGGATGTGCCCGGCACCGAAGTGCTTTGAGCCCGGGATTGAAATCCCGGGCTACCCACAGTCGCCCCTCCCGGGGCTCTGCAAGGAAATCGGTTTTGGAGTCCCGGATGGGACGGCCGTCGGTAGGGCGGTGAGGCTGCTATCCTCTCCGCGTGCAGGCGGAGACCGAAGAGCGGGAGTCGCGGATGGCCGATCTGGAACAGCTCCTGATCGCGACCAGCCGCACGTTCGCGCTCGCCATCCCGCTGCTGCCCGAGCCCCTGCGCCGGGAAGTGACCCTCTCCTACCTCCTCTTCCGCGTCGCCGACACCTTCGAGGACGCGGCGAGCTGGCCGCGCGCCTTGCGCGTCGAGGCGCTCGGCCGGTTCGACGAGCTGCTGGAGAATCCCGGGCGCGAGGAGATCGAGAAGGTCTCCCGCCACTGGGCCGAGGAGGTGCCGTGCGAGCAGCTCGGCTACCGGGAGCTGCTGGCCGACCTCCCCTTCGTCCTCGATGCCTTCTTCGCCCTCTCCCCCGAAGCCGTCGTATTGATCCGCGAGCACGTCCTGCGCACCTCGCGCGGCATGGCCGGGTTCGTCGCCCGCACCACCGACGAAGGGGAGCTCAGGCTGCGCGACGTGCGGGACCTCCAGGACTACTGCTACGTGGTGGCCGGCATCGTCGGCGAGCTGCTGACCGAGCTCTTCCTGCTCGGCCGCCCCCATCTGGAGCCGGCCGCCGCCGGGCTGCGCGAGCGGTCGCGCGCCTTCGGCGAGGGGCTTCAGCTCGTCAACATTCTCAAGGACTCAGCCTCGGATGCCACTCAAGGGCGGCGCTACCTGCCGGACGGCGTCGAGCGCGCCGAGGTGATGACGCTGGCGCGGCACGATCTCCAGGCCGCGAGCGAGTACGTGCTCGACCTCCAGGGCGCCGGGGCCGAGCGCGGGCTGGTCGCCTTCGTCGCCCTCCCCGTGCGGCTCGCGACCGCCACGCTCGACCGTATCGAGGAGGCCGGCCCGGGCTCGAAGCTCACCCGCCCCGAGGTCTACGCCATCGTCCAGCGCATGAACAAGGCACTGGATCATGGCGAGCCGGCGATCGCGTGAAGGGTCCCTTTTCCGCCGCCCCGCCCGGGCGGGGGCCACGACCGGATTTTCTCTCCCCGCCGCTCTGTTCTCCCTCTCCGAGGTGACTGACACGATGAAGTTTTTCCGCGCCCCGCTCCTCCTCGCCCTCCCGCTCCTCGCCGCTTGTGCCGGAGGCGGCGCGCCGAAGCCGGTGCCGACGGCCCCGGCCCGGCCGGCGACTGCCCAGGCCCATCCGCGGGCGACCCCGATCCCGGCGGTCAAGGTGATCGCGGAGACGGCGCAGGACCCGCACTCCTTCGCCCATCCCGAGGAGGTCGCGGTCGAGCACCTGGTGCTGGATCTGACGGCGGATTTCACCCAGCGCCAGCTCACCGGCCGCGCCAGCCTGCGGCTGCGCAACCTGACCGGCGCGAATCGCCTGGTCCTCGACACTCGGGACCTCGACATCCGGCGGGTCACGCTGGACGACGGCAAGACCGCGGCGCGCTTCAAGCTCGGCGACGAAGTGAAGCTCCTGGGCCGGCCGCTGGAGGTGGAGATCACCCCCACCACCACCTGGGTCAACGTCGACTACACGACGAAACCGGAGGCGGCGGCCCTGCAGTGGCTCACCCCCGAGCAGGCCGGCAGCCCCTCGCCGTTCCTCTACACGCAGTCGGAGTCGATCCTCGCCCGCACCTGGGTCCCCTGTCAGGACTCCCCCGGCGTGCGCATGACCTACGAGGCCACCATCCACGCCCCGCGCGGGCTGATGGCGGTGATGAGCGCCGAGAATCCGACCCAGAAGAGCGCCGACGGCGCCTACCGCTTCAAGATGCCGCAGCGCATCCCCTCCTACCTGCTGGCGCTCGCGATCGGGGACCTGGAGTTCCGGCCGCTGGGTCCGATCAGCGGCGTCTACGCGCTGCCGGCCGTGGCCGAGCGGGCCGCCTGGGAGCTCGCCGACACGCCGAAGATGATCGCCGCGGCCGAGAAGCTCTACGGCCCCTACAAGTGGGGGCGGTACGATCTCCTGATCCTCCCCGCGAGCTACCCCTACGGCGGCATGGAGAACCCGCGGCTGACCTTCGCGACGCCGACGATCCTGGCCGGCGACCGCTCGCTGGTCTCCCTCGTCGCCCACGAGCTCGCCCACTCCTGGTCGGGCAACCTGGTGACCAACGCCACCTGGAGCGACTTCTGGCTCAACGAGGGGTTCACCACCTACTTCGAGGGGCGGATCATGGAAGCCGTCTACGGCCGCCCCTACTCCGACATGCTGACGGTGCTCGGCCGCCAGGACCTCGACGACGCGATCCAGGAAGCCGGCGGGATCGACAAGCCCGACACCCGCCTCGCCCTCGACCTCACCGGCCGCGATCCGGACGAGGGATCGAGCGGCATCGCCTACGAGAAGGGGGCGCTCTTCCTGCGCACGCTGGAGGCAACCGTCGGGCGCGAGAAGCTCGACCGCTTCCTGCGCACCTACTTCGACACCTTCGCGTTCCAGTCGATGGACTCGGTCCGTTTCGTCCAGTACCTGAAGCAGAACCTCCTGGGCGGCGACGAGGCGCAGGCGAAGAAGCTCCAGATCGACGCCTGGGTCTTCAACCCCGGCATCCCCGCGAACGCGATGCAACCCCATTCGGACGCCTTCGTCGCCGTGGACCGGGCCGTCCAGGCCTTCACGGCCGGCACGCCCGCAGCCCAGCTCACCACCACCGGCTGGACGACGCACCACTGGCTCCATTTTCTGCGCAACCTCCCCGAGGCGGTCGACACGCAGAAGATGGCCGACCTCGACGCGACGTTCCACCTCAGCCAGTCGGGAAACTCCGAGATCCTGGACGCCTGGCTCCTGAAAGTGGTCGACAGCAAGTACGAGCCCGCCTATCCGGCGCTCGAACAGTTCCTGATGACGGTTGGCCGGCGCAAGTACATCCAGCCGCTCTACGCGGCGATGGCGAAGAGCCCCGAGGGAGCCGAAAGGGCGTTGCGGATCTACGAGAAGGCACGGCCTGGATACCACTCGGTGTCGCAGGGGTCGATCGACGAGGTTCTGGGGTGGCGGGGATAGCTCGGCGCCAGGAAAGAAGCCCGGCGCGCCGCGCGAAAACCTGATTTCCTCATCCGCCGGCTCCAGCGAGTCATCCGCCGGCTCCGGCGAGTCGTCCGCCGGCTCCGGCGAGTCATCCGCTGGCTCCGGCGAGACTGCGGAAATCCATCTTCCGCCACTCGCCGGCTCCGGCGAGCCTCGTGAAATGCATTTGACGTCATGAACCAGCGCCGGCGAGCCCGTGAAGTCCATTTCGCGCCACGCGACGAGGCGTGACCGCACGTCGTTGAAGCCGAAGGGTGGCTGATCGGGCCTCTCGTGTTCAGCCCCGCAGGGGCGTCATGAATTAGCCCCAATACTGTTTACTTAGTTCTCGGAAGGCGCTATTCTTTCTCTCTAGAGAGAAAGGATGGCTCCTATGGCGCGTACCGTAGCAAAGCTGCCCTCAGGCGCCAGGCTTACCGATTTCGTGAGCCTTGGCGTT
>DATHEF010000071.1:0-21633 GCA_035490435.1 Thermoanaerobaculia bacterium | reverse complement strand
CAAGCTCGCCCGGGACTTGCTCTCCTCCAACCGCTCGGCCCCCTGCTCTTTCGAACGGAGAGCATCCTAGAGAAATCAGCGATCGCTCGCCCAGCAGGGGGACATCTCGCCTCAGGATTCCTGGCGCGCAGGCTCCTAGGTCCCAATACTGTCCACTCAAGGACGTTCCGTTCTTTTCGTAGGGGAGGGGCTTGTCCCCTCCCCTACGAAAGAACGCTCCCTGAGTGGACGGTATTGGAGCTCCCCGCTTGCCAAGGGAACCGCCCTGTCCTACCGTGAAGGCATGACAGCACAAGAAACCACTCAGCCACGACAACTGGGCTCCATGGCCGTCTTTCCGCTCTCGCTCGGATGCATGGGCATGTCCGGGATGTACGGCCCCGCCGACGACGACGAGAGCATAGCCACCATTCACGCCGCGCTCGATCGCGGCATCAATCTGCTCGACACCGGCGACTTCTACGGCATGGGGCACAACGAGATGCTGATCGGCCGCGCGCTCCGGGACCGCCGGGACCGCGCCTTGCTGTCCGTCAAGTTCGGCGCTCAGCGCGCTCCGGACGGGAGCTGGATCGGCTTCGACTCTCGCCCGGCGGCGGTCAAGACCTCGCTGGCCTATACCCTGAACCGCCTCGGCGTCGACCACATCGACATCTACCGCCCGGCGCGCCTCGATCCCGCGGTGCCCATCGAGGAGACGATCGGCGCCATCGCCGACATGATCAAGGCCGGCTACGTCCGCGCCATCGGGCTGTCCGAGGTGGGGCCGGAGACCATCCGCCGGGCACAGGCCGTCCACCCGATCGCCGACCTGCAGATCGAGTACGCGCTGATCAGCCGCGGCCCCGAGGAGAAGATCTTCCCGCTGCTCGCGGAGCTCGGCATCGGCGTCACCGCCTACGGCGTGCTCTCACGCGGGCTGCTCAGCGGCTCCAAACCGTCGGGCAAGGGGGACTTCCGGGCCTATCTGCCGCGCTTCAGCGGCGAGAACGGCGAGCGGAACCGGCGCCTGGTCGAGGCGCTGGAGGCGCTCGCGGCGGAGAAGGGGATCACTCCCACCCAACTCGCCATCGCCTGGGTGCTCGCGAAAGGCCAGAGCATCGTGCCCGTGATCGGCGCGCGCAAGCGGACGCAGCTTACGGAGTCGCTCGGCGCCCTCCAGGTCGAGCTGTCGCCCGCCGACCTCGCCCGCGTCGAGGAGGCCGTTCCCGCCTCCGCCGTCGCCGGCACCCGCTACGACTCGCACCAGATGCGGATGCTGGATAGCGAGAAGTAGCCGGCCGGCTGGACCTCGATATGAATTCATCTCCACAGGATCCGCAACCGATCCGGACCACCTGCTGCATCGCCGGTGGCGGACCCGCCGGAATGATGCTCGGCTTTCTCCTCGCCCGCGCCGGCGTCGACGTGCTGGTCCTCGAAAAGCACGCGGACTTCTTCCGTGATTTCCGCGGCGACACCGTCCACCCCTCCACGCTGGAGCTGATGAACGAGCTCGGCCTGCTCGAGGAGTTCCTGCGGCTGCCCCATCAGGAGCTCCATCAACTGAAGATCACGGTCGGCGACCGCGATTATGCCGGGCCGGACTTCTCACACTTGCCGACTCGATGCAAGTTCATCGCTCTCATGCCGCAGTGGGACTTCCTGAATTTCCTGGCCACGCACGCGAAGCTCTACCCGGCCTTCCATCTGAAAATGAGCGCGGAAGTCACCGATCTGATCGAAGAAGGCGGCCGCGTTGTTGGCGTCAAAGCGAAGACGGAACAGGGAGAATTGGAGGTGCGGGCCGACCTCGTCTTCGGCACGGATGGGCGGCATTCCACCGTGCGCGAGCGGGCCGGGATGAAGGTCCAGGACTTCGGCGTTCCGATCGACGTCCTCTGGTATCGCATCACGAAGGGCGCCGGCGAGCCCACGCCAGCCCTGGGGCGGGTCCGGAACGGCAAGATCCTGATCACGATCGATCGCGGGGATTACTTCCAGTGCGCCTCGATCATCCAAAAAGGCACGTTCGACGAGATCCAGCGCCAGGGATTGGAAACCTTCCGCGCCGGCATCGTGAGCGCCGCGCCCTTTCTGGCGGACACCGTGGGCGAGCTCGACAGTTGGGACAAGGTCAAGCTGCTGACCGTGCAGGTGAACCGCCTCCGCGAATGGCACCGCCCGGGCCTGCTCTGCATCGGCGACGCCGCGCACGCCATGTCCCCCGCCGGCGGCGTCGGCATCAACCTCGCGATCCAGGACGCGGTAGCGGCGGCCAACCTGCTCGCCGTCAAGCTCCGGCGGGGGCAGGTCACCGAGGACGACCTCCGCCGCGTGCAGCAGAGGCGGGAGATGCCGGTCCGCCGCATCCAGGCCGGCCAGGTCTTCGTCCACCGCCGCATGTTCGGCCCGAACGGAGAGCCGTTCCCCTTCTCCTGGCCCGCGCGGAAGCTGATCGCCCTCTTGGCGCCCCTGCTGCGAAGGATAGGGGCGCGGGTGGTCGGCCTCGGCTTTCGCCCGGAGCATATCGAGACGCCGGACGTCCAGGGCGGCGCGCCCTGAAAATACCGGACGTCTCGGACCGGAGGGGGAACGGCGCGCCCGGTAGGGAAAATGTCGCCGGTTCGAGGGGAACGTTCCAGAAGCCTGAGAGAACGTTCCAAAAGCTTTGGGGAACGTTCCAGAAACTGGGGAGAACGTTCCAGAAGTTTGGGGAGACGTTCCGGAGCTTGCTTGAGACGTTCCCCTTTCGGGGGGAACGTTCCAGAGCTTTGGGGAGACGTTCCCCTTTTCGGGGGAAACGTTCCCCTTGTAAACGGAGCCGCTGGGCTGCTGGGGAGAGGGCACCGCCTGGGCATTGATGCCCGGGCGAAGAGAATGACGCTTCTGGACATCGGAAACCCCGCCCTGAAAGGGCGGAATTTGAATAGCCTGGTGCTTTAGTGCCAGGTAGTCCGGTCCCCATCCCCGGTCCGCCCCGAGGGGGCGGTGCCTTTCAGCGCCGGCCTCTCCATCTAGGAAGAGTTGGGTTCCGCCTCTCCAGGGCGAATCCCAAATCGCTCTTCCCGCTCTGCTAGCATCTTCTGAACCATGGCCTCCCCAGACGCCCCTCAGACCGGAGAGAGTCGCCTCCTGAATCCGAAGCGCTCCGCCCACGCTACGATCCGCGGCTATCTCTACCAGACCTGCCTGGGCGTCCTGCGCTGGCTCGACCTCCAGCCGGACGAGATCCTCCTCTGCGAGGGGGACGAGGACCTCGACCGCTTCCTGCTCGGCGGCGGAGCTGTCAGCGAGCAGGTTAAGGCATACTCGGGAAGCTTGAGCCTCTCCGACCGGGCGGTCCTGGAATCCCTCGGCAACTTTCTCCGGAGCTACGTTGTCCTCCGGAAGAGCGGGGAGACCCGAAGATTCCTCTTCACCACGACGGCCCAGGAAAAGAGGACGACCGCCAAGGGCCTCGATTTTGATCTCCTGGCCGACTGGAAAGCGGGCAAGCGCACGAAAAAGGTCGTCGCCGGTGTCCGCTCTCTGCTCAAGCCGCAAAAGAAGACGGACAAGAACTGGCAGGAGATGACAGACGTCATCGCTTGGCTGGACGGCCAGCCGGAGGGCTGGAAAGGCTTCATGGACGCTGTCGAGTGGTCCTTCGACGCGCCGGATCTAGACGCGGTCCGCCAGCGCATCAAGGATCGGCTTGCCCTGCGGGAGGACACCAACACCCTGCCCGCCGAGACCTTCCTCGAACGGCTGATCTCGCACGTCTTCAGCACGTCGATTCAGCCGGCTCCGGAGAATCGCCAGCTCACGCCGAAGACCCTCTCCGATCTCGTCGAGACCGCCGGAAAAGATCTCCGGACCTGGGAGAAGACGCCGGCTGCACAGCGGCTCCGGGCCGTCTTCGATGAATTGCAGCAGGTCCGCCATCTCCTGTCCGACAACGTCGCCAAGATCCCCAAGAATGCGGCACCCGGCAAGCTCCTTACCGCAGCCTACGAAGTCATTCCCTTCGACCAGAAAGGCCGCGGCGAGGAGCTCGATTTCCTTACCGATTGGTGCAAAGATGAAAAACGGGAAAACGTTTTGCTCCTCACCGGAGAAGGAGGCTCCGGCAAGACGCGGTTGATGATCGAGTGGTGCCGCCACTTGCGCCATCAAGGCTGGCACGCTGGGTTTCTAAGACGGGACCGGGGGGCGGCAGACCTCGATACTCTTCTGGAGGGTGTGGCTCCTCGTCTGGTCGTCGTCGATTATGCAGAAACCCGCCTGGAAGCGGTCGAGCCCTTGCTCCTCAAAATGGGACTGGCCGCCGAAGGAGGAGGCCCGAAGCTGCGCCTGGTCCTCCTCGCCCGGCGTCGAGCGGGATGGTGGACCAACCTTCCCCGGCAGGGGCGCGAGGTCGAGGATCTGTTGCTGAGGTCTCCCGAGCCTCGGGCGATCACTCCGCTGATCCCGAAAGATCCTGAAGAACAAAAGCGGGCCTTTCAAGTTGCCCTGGAAGGCTTCTCGCTACAGATGGGCCACACGCCTCCGCGAGATTTTCATACCCCTGACCTGACGAGAAGAGAATTCGAGCGCGTTCTTTATCTTCACATGGCGGCTCTGGCGGCCATCCGGGGAGAGCACATCGAATCCGCGGAAGGCGCTCTCCAGCAGACACTCGCCCACGAGCGGCTCTTCTGGGACCGGCAGGTTTCCAGTCTGCGGCTCGATGGAACATGGACACCCTTGGTCAAGGACGCTCTGGCGTCGGCGGTGGCGGCGTTCACTCTCGTCGGAGGGGCCAAGAGCCCTCAGCACGCCCAAGCAATCCTCGACCGGCTTCTGAGAGGCTCTGCTCTACAAGGCCAGCACCTTGTGACTTTGCTTAGACTGCTTCGGCAGCTTTATATGGGCCTCGAAGAGGATGGAAGATACATCGACCCTTTGCAACCAGATCTTCTGGGTGAGGAGCTGATCGCCCATGCCTTGAATACCGACGGTAATTTTCTTGGAAAAATCCTCGAAGGGAGTGACTCGCAGGAGGGTTACTCGGCGTTGACGGTCTTGACGCGACTTGCCCAACGTCACCCAAACGTTGGAGATTGGATCGGCGTTGCTCTGCGTAGCCAGCTCGATATTTTTGCTCTGGTCGCATTGGATGTAGCCATCGAAACCGGAGATCCCGTTGGCACACAATTAGCGGCTGTCCTTGAGGAGAGCGACTCTATCGATGTTATTCTCCAGGTACAGAAACTCTGCGATGACAGTAAGTTCAGCTTTTCTGTACCATTGCTGGAGGTAGCCTATGTTGCAACCCAAAGGGCTATCTCGTTCTTCCAGGCAAGACGTGACGAGTTGACTGAAGAGGAGCAGAGTGAATATGCAAGCCTGTACAATCATCTGGGTGTCAGGCTTAGCAGGATCGGGCGACCTCAGGACGCTCTCGAAGCCACCAAAGAGGCCGTTCAGATCCTGCGAAACCTTGCCCAACAACGGCCCGGCGCCTTCCAACCCTCTCTAGCCGGAAGCCTCAGCAACCTGGGAGCCCGGCTCAACGTAGTCGGTCGTAGACAAGAGGCTCTCGAGGCCATCAACGAGGCCGTTCAGATCTTGCGGCGCCTTGATCAACAACAGCCCCACATGCTCCGGCCGGATCTCGCGATGAGCCTCGACAATTTGGGAAACATGCTCAGCCTGTTTGAACAACGGGAGGATGCTCTCGCTGCCACCAACGAAGCCGTCCAGATCTTTCGACGCCTTGTAGAATTAGCCGACTTCCGGCCTGATCTCGCCATAAGTCTCAACAACCGGGGAAACAGGCTCAGCGAGATCGGACGCACTGAGGATGCTCTCGACGCTATGGAGGAGGCCGTTCAGATTCACCGGATCCTTGTGCAGCAACGACCCGACGCCTTTCGGCCCCATCTTGCGGATAGCCTCAACAACCTGGGAAGAATGCTCAGCAAGCTCGGGAGGCATAGAGAAGCGTTTGAAGCTCTCGAGGAAGCGATTCAAGCTCTGAGTCCCTTCTTTCAGCGCCATCCGCCCGCGTTCGGCGCCCAGATGGTCACGGTGATTAAAGATTATTATGAACAGGCCGAGGTTCTCGGCGTAAAACCAAGCAGGACGCTGATTGGCCCTGTAGAGGAGATCTTCAGAGCTCTTCGCAAATGGCCCAGAGATTAGCGGAGTCCCTCGAAGGGCTTTGCCGCTCCATCTGCCACTCCCCGTAAAAAGGCCATCAACGGGGATCGCGAGGGTGGCGGAGGATCTTCAGAAAGACTTAGGGGCCGGCCTTCGCCGGAAGGTTATTTTGGTTTCAGCGTCCGTAGATCCCATCCACGACCTCGCTCACCCGGACGCTCCTTTCGATCTCGGGATCGAACCGCTTCGATTCGGCGAGGCGGCGGGCCCAGTCGAGGGTGGCCCGGCCGAGCCAGTCCTTGGATTCGCGGGTGACCACCTGGCCGGAGCGGCCGTTGAAGCGCTCCAGCTCGAAGTCGTAGAAGCTGCCGTCGACGTTGCGGAACTCGGCTCCTCCTTCGGTGCCCAGGAGGGCGGCGCGGAGGACGCAGTCGCGGCCGGCGTGGGCGTTCCAGCTCACGGCCAGAGAGCCGACGATGTCCCCCTCCTGGAGGTCGAGCCAGGCGCTGGCGAAGTCGTCCACGGCGGTCTCGCCGGATGGGGTCATGCGGCCGAGGGAGAGGCGCTCGCCGCGGCGGAAGGCTCCCCCCCGGACGCGGCGGATCGCCGGATCGTCCAGCAGCCAGAAGGCGAGGTCGATCAGGTGGACGCCGAGGTCCATCAGGGCGCCGCCGCCGGCGAGGCGGGGGTCGAAGCACCAGGGCTTGTCCGGTCCGTAGGCGTTGTGGAAGACCAGATCGAGGCTGAAGATCTTGCCGAGCTCTCCCGCCTGCACGACGCGCCGCAGCTCCTGGGCGCCGTCGGTGAAGCGGTAGGAGTAGTCGACGCCCAGCAGGCGGTCGGCCTCGCGGGCGGCCTTCACCATCGCGCGGGCCTCGCGGGCGTCGAGCGCCAGCGGCTTCTGGCAGAAGACGGCGAGCCCACGCTCCAGCGCCGCCAGCGTCTGCGGCGCGTGGAGGGAGTTAGGGGTGGCGATGACGACGCCGTCGAGCCCCAGCTCCTCCGCCCGCTCGATCAGCCTGTCGAAATCGGTAAAACGGGCCGCCTTCGGATGCGCCTCCCCCGCCTGCGCCAGCCGCTCGGGAGCCGACTCGCAAACGGCCGCGATCTCAGCGGCGCCGGCCTCGGCCAGGGCGTCGAGACGCATCCGCCCGATCCAGCCGAGGCCCACGAAACCCAACCGCGGCGCGCTCAAGCTCCGGCCTCCGGCATCACGACCGACTTCAGGAACCCCTCTGGCCGCTCCTCGGAGGTCGCGAAGGCGCGGTTGATCTCGGCCAGCGGGAAGGTGTGGGTGATCAGCGGCTCGAGCTCGAGCCCGCCTTCGGCCAGCAGCCGCACCCCCTCCTCCATCCCCCGCTTGTAGATCTCGGGGTCCCGCTCGTGGGCGTTGACCACGTCGATCCCGCGCCAGTTCCAGAGCTGCATGTTAACGGTGCGCGGGCCGTCCTGGTGATAGCCGGCGATGATCAGCCGGCCGCGTACCCGGGTCAGCTCGCCGCCGAGATCGAGCGGGCGCTGCTTGCCGGTCGCCTCGATCACCACGTTGGCCATCTCCCCTTTGGTGACCGCGCCCACCCGGCCGTGGACGTCGTCGTCGTAGGTCAGCGACTCGTCGACGCCCAGCAGGTCGGCCATCTCCTCGGAGAGCTTGCGGCGGGAGACGGTGATCACTCGCGACGGCGCCGGAGCGTCCGGGAGGTTCAGGAGCTGGAGCATCAGGGCGCCGAGAAAGCCGGTGCCGAGCAGCACCACCACGTCCCCCTCTTTCACGCCCGTACGATGAGAAACGTTGACGGCACATGCCACCGGCTCCCCCAGCACCACCTTGCCGGCGAGGGCAGCGGGGAGCGGCACGATGTCCGCGGCGCGGGCGACGTCATATTCGGAGTAGGCGCGATAGGTGAGGGCGGTCACCGGATCGCCGGCCTTCAGCCCCTCGACCCCCGGCCCGAGAGCCTCGATCGTGCCGAAGATTTCATGCCCGGGAGCGCCGGGCTTCATGGGATATTCGAGACCCTGAATCCCCTTCCAAGGCCCCATGTCGGAGCCGCAGACGCCGCAGCCGCGGACCTTGAGGAGCACCTCCCCCTCTCCCGGCACGGGCGTTTCCATCGGGTCCACTGTAAATCGGCGAGGTTCCAGCAAGGTTGCGGATCGCATGCGTTGGTTCTCTCCTGGGAGGTTCTCTGCTACGAAAAAAAAGGCGGCGAAAAACGCCGGAAACGGCGCCGGGAGGGTATGCAGGTTTTGGGCCGGGGGGGGTGGTCCGGAAGGATTCAGGAGGATGGTGTGGATGGGGCGTTCCCCCACCCCGAATCCTCACCCCCGGCCCCTCTCCCACCGCACTCCCCCCGACCGGGAGAGGGGGGACGACTCAGAACCGGCAGTGCATGGAGGAAGCGCTTTCTCCGTCAGAACTGGTGATACAGCGCCTCCTACAAGCTATGTCTTTCCCGTCAAGCTCCCCTCTCCCGGTCGGGGGGAGTGCGGTGGGAGAGGGGCCGGGGGTGAGGCCTCGGAGGGCAAGACGCCCCCGTCAGGCTTACCCCCTGGACTCGAAAATCCGCCCCGCCCGCAGCAACGCCACCGCCGACTTCGCGTCGTGGATCTCGCCGCTGGCGGCCTTTTCGATCGCTTCCTGGAGGGGCATGCGCTCGATGTGGAGGATTTCGTCCTCTTCCAGGACCTGCTTCGTCAGCTCGAGACCGGTGGCGAGGAAGAGCCAGATCTTCTCGTCGGCGAAGCCGGGGGTGGACCAGATCCAGCCGAGGGGCTCGAGTTTGGAGGGGCGGTAGCCGACCTCCTCCTCGGCTTCGCGGCCGGCGCAGGTCTCGGGGGACTCGCCGTTGTCGAGCTTGCCGGCGGGGATTTCGAGGAGCCAGCCGCCGGTGGCGTAGCGATATTGACGGACGAGGAGCACGGTGCCGTCGTCGAGCACCGGCACCACGGCGGCGGCGCCGCGATGGTGGACCAGCTCGAGCTCCACCTCCTTGCCGTTGGGGAGGCGGACCTGGTCGACGTCGACGTTGAAGGTGCGGCCGCGGTAGATCTCGCGGCTGCCGAGCCGCTCCCCTTTGGGGCGCTGCTCGCCCGATCCGCTCAACCGCCGATCCTCGCGCCGGTGCCGCGGAGCTGAAGGATGCGGAAGGGGCCGCTTCCCACGGTCGCGGCATCGAACTTCTGGCCGCGCTCCTCGGCCAGGTGCGCCTGCCAGGCTACATATTGATCGCGGGTCATCGGGGTCGCCTCGAGGATTCCCTCGGCCACCGCGAGCTTCCCCTTGGCGGTGACCGGGAAGACGATCACCCCGTCGTCCACCTTGACGCGCAGCGACGATCCGTCCTTGGTCTCAGTAAGCTCCATCCAGCACCCCTTCATCGGGCAGACCTCCGCCACCTGCCCCTCGATCCGGACCTTTTTACCGACGTAGGCGTCCGGATCGGCGAGGATCTTGGCGACCGAGGTGGTCTCGGCGAGGGTCACCCCCGTGCCGTAGCTCTTGGCGCCCTCCCCCAGGAGAGGCGAGAGGGCGAGGAGGATCAGCGACAGCGACAGGGAAAATCTCTTCATGGCTCAGCGCTCTCCCTGCTCGGTGGGAAGCATCTGCGTCTCCTTGTAGCCGGCGGGGATCTCGAAGGTCGCGGCTGGGATGGTGACGTTCTTGTCGAGCTCCGTCACCTCGACGCTGGTGCGCGAGGTGGTCGCCCCCTTGTTTCCCTTCTGCGGGGTCGAGGTGTTGACGGTGACCATCTTCAGGGGGAAGCCCTCATATTGCCCCACCTGGGCGGCGATCAGCTTGTCGAACTCGGCGTTGCCGGTCCGCGGCGGCTCGGCCCGCAGCCAGACGCCCAGGCCCGGGTCGGTGAGCTTGGTGGTCGCCCAGACGTCCTGCTCGCTGACCACGTTCGTGACGTTGCCCATGCCGAGCACCTTGATCGACATGGTGTAGGACGTATGGGACTTGTAGTGCCGGGTGGGAACTCCGACCACCAGGCCGCCGTCGCTTTCCGCGCCCTTGGTCGACTTGAGGTCGGAGAACTGCACCTTGAGCAGCGGCCCCATACCGTTCATCACGGCGCCGACCGTGCCGAGCATCCCCTGGAGGCTCCACTCGGCGTAGGTCTTGTCCTTGGGATTGATCAGGAAGAGGGTCTTGCCGCCGTCCTTGCTGAGGATGTAGGTCCCCTCCTGGGTGAAGGGGCTGCCGTTGCTCGACAGGAAGGCGACCTTGACCTTGTCGCCCGAGACCCAGCCCTCGGCCTGGACGTCGCTCCCCTGCGTCTTCCGCCCCTCGGCCTCGGTCTTGGTGGTGGACTTGTAATGGATTCCGGCGAAGGCCGGAACGGCGGCCAGCAGGACCGCGGCACTGATGAATGAAAGGGTGAGTTTTCTCACGCGCAGCTCCTCCTAAGAGAGGAGACGATGATGTCGCATTGGGTGGGGGGGTGGCAAGGCGGGGGGGCGTTCAGGCCGTGGCCTCGCCGCCCGCCCGGGATTTCAATCCCGGGCGGAGGGGCGGCATGGCTCTTGAAGACCATACAATGGCCCCCCAGGAGCGCGCCTGTCCGCCTCCTCCCTCGCAAGGAAAGAGAGCCCTCCATGACCTTCCGACGAACTCTTGCCCTGATCCCGCTCGTCTCGATACTCGCCTCGATACTCACCTCAATAATGGCCGCACCGCTGCTCGCCCAGGCCCCCTCGCGCTCGCCCCTGGCGGCGCGGATCGGCGACCGCGGCTTCCTGCAGGTCCAGTCCCCGAGCTTTGCGAAGCTGCCGGCGAATCAGAAGCTGGTCGCGTACCACCTCTATCAGGCGGCGGTCCAGCTCGATCCCGTCTTCTATGACCAGATGTCGGCCTACGGGCTGACGGCCAAACGGCTCCTCGGCGCCCTGGTCGAGGACCCCAGGCGTTTGCCGGAGTCGTCGCGGCAGGCGATCGTCGATTACACGATGCTCTTCTTCGGCAGCAACGGGAACCACAACGAGACCACGGGGGAGAAGTTCCTGCCCGCGTTCTCGTTCGAGCAGCTCTCCCAGGCCGCCGAGCAGGCAAGGGCCAAGGGGGCGCGCCTCGGCACGCAGGCGCAGCTCGCCCAGACGCTGAAATCGCTGCGGGCTCCCCTTTTCGATCCCAAATTCCAGCCCCAGCTCACCACCAAAAACCCGCCGCAGGGGGAGGACATCCTCACCGCGTCGAGCAACAACTATTACCAGGGGGTGAAGTTGGACGAGCTCAAGGGGTTCACGGAGAAGAACCCGCTGAACTCGCGGCTGGTCAACCGCGGCGGCAAGCTGGTCGAGGAGGTCTACCGGGCCGGCACGCCGGACGGCAAGATCCCGCCCGGGCTCTACGCCCGGGAGCTGAAGGCGGCCAGCCGCGAGCTGGAGGCCGCCGCGCAGTCGGCCGATCCGGGACTGGCCAAGGTGCTCCGCGCCCTGGTCCGCTTCTATCAGACCGGCGATCTCAAGGACTGGCACGACTACAACGTCCTCTGGATCCAGAACGACGAGGAGGTCGATTTCGCCTCGGGCTTCATCGAGGTCTATCGCGACCCGCGCGGCATCAAGGGGTCGTCGCAGATGGTGGTGGCGGTGGTCGATCAGGCCCTGGAGCCGCTGATGCGCAAGCTGGCCGAGAACGCCGTCTATTTCGAGCGCAAGGCGCCGTGGGAGGAGCGGTTCAAGAAGCTCGACGTCAAGCCGCCGGTCGGCAAGGCGATCGAGACCCTGATCGCGACCGGCGACTTCCACGTCTCGACGATCGGCGACAACCTGCCGAACGAGCAGGACATCCGCGAGAAGTACGGCACCAAGAGCCTCCTCCTGACCTCCTCGGTCAATGCCTTCAACGCGACGCGCGGCTCCAAGGCGGCGGTCGAGTTCTCGGACAACCCGGACGAGGGCACGCTCTTCACCAAGTACGGGCCGGTGGCGGACAACCTCCACACCGCCCTGCACGAGATCATCGGCCACGGCTCGGGCAAGGTGGTGGTGCCCAAGGACCCGTCGTCCTACCTGCGGGAGTACTACTCGACGCTGGAGGAGGCGCGGGCGGACCTGGTGGCCTACTGGAACATCTACGACCCGAAGCTCGCCGAGCTCGGGGTGGAGAACATCCAGGAGGTCGGCCACGAGCTCTACCGGCAGCTCGCGCGGGCGGGGCTGACGCCGCTCAAGAACTATCCGACCGGGGACACGGCGCAGGAGGACCACGACCGCTCCCGGCTCCTGGTCGCCAACTACCTGATTGAGTCCGGCGCCCTGAAGCGGGTTCAGAAGGACGGCCACTGGTATAACGAGGTGACGGACTACGACAAGGCGCACCAGACGGTGGGCAAGCTGCTCGCCGAGATCATGCGGATCAAGGGCACCGGCGATTACGACGGGATCAAGGCCCTGGTCAACAAGTACGGCCTCCACTTCGACCCCGCCGTGCGCGACGATGTGGCCGCCCGCTACAAGAAGCTCGACATCCCGATCTACGTCTCGGGCGTCTACGCCAACCTGGCGCCGGTCAAGGACAAGGCCGGCAAGGTGACGGACGTCGACGTTTCGTATCCGTACGATTTTCTCGCCCAGCAGATCGCCTGGGCTCGGGTGAATGGGACGTTGGGGTTTTAGGGGCGGCCCAGCAGGCCCCTGATGATGGGGGCGGCGTGCCCTTCGAGGCCTCACCCTCGGTCCCTCTCCCGGGGGAGAGGGAGGGCCCGCTGATGAAGCAATATCCTTGAGCGAAGGGTCCTCCCTCTCCACGAAGTGGAGAGGGACCGAGGGTGAGGATTCGGAGGGCAGGACGCCCCCGCCATCTCCGCCGCCCTGGGCCCTGCCTGCACCTACCGCAGCCGAACCCCCCGCCCGCCCATCTCACCCTCCACCGCCCGCACCAACCCCTCGCTCACCGCGTTCATTTCCTCGATCGAATGCTCGGAGAGGTCGTTGCGATACTCCAGGGCGAAGGTGACGGTGCGCGCCGGCTCGCCATTCTCCTCGTGCTCGAAGAGGTCGACGATCGAGACCTTGCGCAGCCAGTCCGGACCGTTCCGCCGCAGGGTGGCCGCGACCTCGCCCGCTTCCACCCGGCCGGTGAGGGTGAAGGCGAGCATGCGGACGCTCGGCGGCCGCAGCGGCGGGAGCGAAAAGTCGACGGGCGCCGGCTCGTGGCGCAGGGCCTCGGCCTCGATCTCGAAGTAGTAGGGGCGCGCCTTCTTGATCCCGAAGGCCCGCGCCACCGCCGGATCGAGCTCGCCGAAGATCCCCACCCGCCGGCCATCCAGGCGGATCGTCCCCTGGCGGTAGGGGTGCAGGACCGAGTAGAGCGGCGCCTCGGGGTCGGGGTGCGCGACCTCGAACGGGATCCGCAGCTCGGTTCCCAGATCCTCGACGATCCCCTTGAGATACCAGACGTCGACGGCGCGGGGCTTGTCGGCCCAGCTCGGATCGCGGGAGGGGCCGGTAGCGATCAGCCAGAGGATCTCGCGCTCGTCGTTGACGCCGTTGGCCGCCGCCGGGTTGCGGTGGAAGGTGCGGGTCCACTCGTACATCTTGATCTCGTCGACGCCGAAGCGGAGGTTGTCCGCGGCGGCCTCGACCGCTTGGGCAAGGCCGTTGTTCTTGAGCAAGGAGAACGAGCGGTCGAGGGCGTTGGCGGTCTCGACGTGGTCCCAGAGCGGATGGCCCTCGGCGATGCCGAGGTTCTCGGCGAGCTGGCGGCTGTAGAACCCGTTGGTCATCACCTCGTGGAAGCCGAGGCCGAGGATCACCTCCTCCACCCGCTTCTTGGTGCGTTCCCAGGCGGACTCCTGAACCCCCATGGCGACTGCCGGCAGGGCGAGCGGCAGCTCGTCGTAGCCGGCGTTGCGCGCCAGCTCCTCGTAGAGATCCTCCCGGTTCTGAACGTCCCACAGGCGGGCGGGGGGCACTCGCACCGCCAGCTCCTCCGGCCCGCCGGAGGTCGTGAAGCCGTAGCCGGAGAGGCGCTCGGCGATCTCGGTGGCGGAGAACGGCCGGTGGAAGTAGGCGCTGACGCGGTCGGGGCGGAGCGCGATCGTGCGCTCGGGATCGCGCCAGTCGCCGGCCACTCCCACTCCGCGATGATGGGCGCCGGCCCAGGTCTCCAGCAGGTGCGCCACCCGGCCGGCACCGGTCAGCGGCAGCGAGGAGTCGCCGCCGCGCTCGAAGCGGGCCGAGGCGTCGGTGGAGAGGCGCAGCCGGCGGGCGCCCTTGCGCACGGCGACCGGATCGAAGGCGGCGGCTTCGAGCAGCAGCCGGCGGCTGCCGGCGGTCGCCTTGGAATCCTCGCAGCCGATGACCCCCGCGATGCCGAGGATCTTCTCGTCGTCGGCGATCACCATGATCCCCTCGTCGAGGGTGATGGGCTCCGGCTGGAAGAGCGGCCAGGCGCGCTCCCCCTGCCGGGAGAGGCGGACGGTGATGCCGCCCACGATGGCGTCGGCGTCGAAGACGTGGGTAGGCTGCCCCAGCTCCAGGTTGGCGATGTTGGTGGCGTCCACCCATGGGCTCACCGACTGCATCTCGGCCGCGATCAGCGGATGCAGGACCTCTTCGGGCAGAGTGCCCCCCGCAGGTCCCGCCTCGATCAACGTGGCCGTATAGAGCAGGCAGAGGTCGGTCTCGATCCGCAGCGGGACGGGAGATTCGCCAGCGGTGAGCGTCAACACGGGCGGCAGCAGCAGCGGCCCCTTGAGCCGCGCCGCGATCTCGCGCGCGATCCCGGCGTAGCAGCGGTGATCGCCCCGGTTGGCGAGGAACTCGAGGACGACCGCCGGGTCGTCCCCGTCGTCCTCCATCCGCTTGACCTCGAGGCCGAGGTCGTCCATCAGATTCCGCACCTCGACCGGGCTCGCCGGCAGGGCCGGGCAGTAGCGCCGCAGGTGATTCAGGGAGATCCTCATTCGTCACTCCCGTGGATCGCCCGCAGCAACCGGAGATCCTGCTCGTAGAGGCTCTTGATACGGCCGAGTCCGATCCACTGCGAGGCCATGCGGGTGGTCCCCCAGCCGAAGGCGATGCCGCTCACCTCGTCGGGGTCGTAGCCGAAGGTCTGCAGCACGTTGCGATGGATCATGCCGGCGCCGATGATCGTCACCCATCCCGCTCCGTGGCAGGCCGAGCAGCCGGCGCCGTGGCAGGTGGCGCACTCGATGTCCATGCCGAGCGACGGCTCGGTGTAGGGGTAGTACTTCGGCTTGAAGCGGAAGCGCCGCTGGTCGCCGTAGAGCCCCTGTACCACGAAGCGGAGAATCCCCTTGAGATGGGCGAAGGTGAGGTCGGTGTCGAGCCAGAACCCCTCGAGCTGGTGGAACATCGGCATGTGGGTGGCGTCGACCGCCTCGTTGCGGTAGACCCGGCCGGCCGAGGCGATCTTGATCGGCAGCGGCGGCCGCTGCTCGAGCGTGCGCGCCTGCACCGGGGTGGTGTGGGAGCGGAGCAGGAGCCCGCCGTCCACGAAGAAGGTGTCCTGCATGTCGCGCGCGGGGTGGTGGGCCGGGATGTTGAGGGCGTCGAAGTTGTAGAACTCCGACTCGATCTCGGGGCCGACCTCGAGCTTGAAGCCGAGCTGCCGGAGGACGCCCAGGCAGAGGTACTCCACCTCGGTCACCGGATGGCGCCCGCCGCGGCGAGGGGCGATCCCCGGCATCGAGAGGTCCACCCACTCCGCCTCGATCTGTGCCCGGCGGCTCAGCTCGTCGAGGCGCAGTTTGACGGCGTCGAGCTCGGCCTCGATGCTCGCCTTGGTGTCGTTCAGCAGCTTGGCGAACTGGGCCCGGCTCTCCTCGGGGACGCTGCGCAGGTCCTTGAGCGCGGCCTTGAGGCCGCTATTTTTTCCCAGGTAGTCGCGCCGGACCTGATCGAGCTGGGCCAGATCGGTGACTGCCCCGAGCTCGCTCCGGAAGCGCTCCTGGATCTGGACGATGTCTTCGCTTTGCATGGCGACGCGGAGGATATCTCAACCTGCCAGCGCCGCCTTGTATTTCTCGTGCCGGTCGATGTAGACGCGGACGAACCAGCAGGAGGGGATCACTTTGAGGCCGCGCGCGAGGGCGTCGTCCAGGGCGACGCGGACGAGCTCGTCCGCGATCCCCTTGCCGCGCAGCTCGTTGGGGACATAGGTGTGGAAGAAGTTGAGCCGCCCCTCGCCGGCCGGCCCATACTCGCAGACCGCCTCCCGGCCGTCGATCACCGCATAGTATTTGCCCGCCCGTTCGTCGTGCTTGACGTCGATCTCCATCGTGTCCTCCTCCCCACTTCCGTCTTCAATGCACGTGCCAGCCTCCCCACGGTTGCGTCCAGCCATTGCCATCTATCTCTAAAAGACCTAAAATAGTTGTACTACGCCTCTTTGGGGCAGCCTCGGAACCAAGGACGATCATCATGAATGTCTCGCGTTGCGGTTCGACCTCGGGGTCGGTGGGAACGTACCACCGGTCCAGCGGCTCTCTCCTCTACTCGCCCGGCTCCTCGGATCGGGACACCGGCAATGCCCCCCGCAAGTCGGTCCTGCTGCTGGACGACGACCCGTCGGTGCGGCGGGACCTGGGGGAGCTCTTCCGGCTCTCCGGCTTCGACGTGAAGTCCTTCTCCACCGCCCGCGAGTTCCTCGCCTACCGCCGGTCCGATGCCCCCGCCTGCCTGGTGCTCGACGTCGTCCTGCCGGACGCCAACGGGATCGACCTCCAGCGGCACCTCGCGAAGACCGACCCGGAGCTCCCGATCGTGCTGATCACCGGCCACATGGACGATGCCCTGCGCGAGAGGGCTCTCGGCTCCGGCGCCTTCGCCTTCCTCGCCAAGCCGCTCGAGTGGCCGGCCTTGCGGGACGAGATCCGGCAGGCGTTCGCCTGGACTTCGTGAGGGGCGCGGCGCCGCCGCCGCCCGGGCATCAATGCCCGGGCTATGCAGGAACCAAAAAGCCGGCTGAAGCCGGCTCCGAAAATGATCTCTTCCAGGAGCCGGGTTACCAGGCTTTTCGTTTCTCGTGTAGCCCGGGCATTGATGCCCGGGCGGCGGCAGGCCACGGATGCCTGCTAAAATCCGACCCCATGCCATCTCGAAATCACATCCCGGTCTCGTTGCTCCTCCTCTCCCTGCTCACCTTCGTCACCTCCGAAGCCCCCGCGCGGGCCGCCAATCTGCCTCCAGGGTTCGTCGAGACCCAGATCGCGTCGGGGCTCGATCAGCCGACGGCGATCTCGATGGCGCCGGACGGCCGCCTGTTCGTCTGCGAGAAGAAGGGCCGTCTGCGGATCATCAAGAACGGCGCCCTGCTGCCGACGGCGTTCCTCAAGGTGACGGTCATCGGCGACGGCGAGCGCGGGCTGCTGGGGGTCACCTTCGACCCTGATTTCGAGCACAACGGCTACGTCTACATCTATTACACCGTCCGCTACCCGAAGATTCACAACCGGATCAGCCGGTTCACGGCGGACGGCGATCAGGCGGTCCCCGGCAGCGAGAAGATCCTGATCGAGCTGCCGCAGCTCGCCACCTACTGGCACAACTCCGGCACCCTGCGCTTCGGTCCGGACGGCAAGCTCTACGCCTCGGTGGGAGAGAACTACATCGCCGCGAACTCCCAGACCCTGGCCAACCCGCTCGGCAAGATCCTGCGCCTGAACCGGGACGGCTCGATCCCGGCCGACAACCCGTTCTACACCCGGACCACCGGCACCGCGCAGGCGATCTGGGCCTTGGGGCTCCGCAATCCCTTCAGCTTCACCTTCCAGCCCGGCACCGGACGGATGTTCATCAACGACGTCGGCGACCATGCCTGGGAGGAGATCGACGAGGGGGTGGCGGGAGCGAACTACGGCTGGCCGGTGGTCGAGGGGCCGTCGACCGATCCGCGATTCCGCGCCCCCCTCTTCGCCTACCCACACGGCAGCGGCCCCGAGAAGGGGTGCTCGATCACCGGCGGCGCCTTCTACGATCCGGCGGAGGCGACGTTTCCCGAAGAGTACCGGGGAAACTACTTCTACTCCGACTACTGCAACGGCTGGATCCGGCGGCTCGACCCGGCGACGGGGGTGACATCCCCCTTCGCGAATGGGATCGTGTTTCCGGTCGGCCTGATCGTGGACAATGACGGCAGCCTGTTCTATCTGGCGCACCGGAATGGCGAGGTCTACCAGATCCGCTTCACGGGGAGCCAGGCGCCGACGATCACGACCCAGCCGGCGGATCAGAAGGTGGCGGCCGGCGAGTCGCCGGAGCTCTCGGTGGAAGTCAACGGCGCGCCGCCGTTCACCTATCAGTGGCGGCGCAACGGCACGCCCATTCCGGGCGCAACGGGGGCGAGTTACAGGCTCCCCGCGACCACGCTCGCCGACGACGGCGCGCTGTTCAGCGTCATCGTGCGGAACGCCGCCGGCCGGGTGACCAGCCGGGCGGCCCGGCTCACGGTCGTCAACGGCCACCGGCCCACGGTGACGATCGCCGCTCCGGCGGCGGGCACGCTCTACAGCGGCGGCGACACGATCGCCTTCCGGGGGAGCGCCACGGACGTGGAGGACGGAGCGCTGCCGCCTTCGGCCCTGACCTGGCGCGTCGACTTCCATCACGACGCGCATCTCCATCCGTTCTTCCCCGATACCTCGGGGATCGCCGAAGGATCGGTCAGTGCGCCGCGGCTGGGCGAGACGGCGCCGACCGTCTGGTACCGCTTCCACCTCTCCGCGCGGGATGCGAGCGGCCTGGTGGGCGAGACCTACGTGGACGTCCTGCCGCGGCTGGCCAAAATCGGGGTGGAGACCGATCCGCCGGGGCTGCAGGTGACCCTCGACGGCAAAGTGGACAAGGCCCCCCTCGCGGTGACCGGAGTCGTCGGGATTACCCGGACCCTGGGCGTGGTATCGCCGCAGTCGCTGGGCACAGACCTCTACGCGTTCGTCTCCTGGTCGGACGGCGGCGCGGCCACCCACGACATCGCGACGCCGGCGGCAGACACGACGTGGACGGCGGTGTTCCGGAAGATCGAGCAGGCGGACGGGATCGGCCTGATGGGCACCTACTTCAACGGCCCGGAGCTCACCGGGACCACCTTCGTCCGCATCGACCCGACGATCAACTTCAACTGGGGCACGGGATCGCCGTCGCCCGGCATCGGAGCGGACCGCTGGAGCGTACGCTGGACGGGGCAGGTGGAGGCCGAACTGAGCGGGCCCCACACCTTCTTCGTGCGCAGCGACGGCGCCCGGCTCTGGGTGAACGGCACAATGCTGGTGGACGGCTGGGCGGAGCACACCGCGCGGGTGGATCAGGGGACGATCAACCTGACGGCCGGCCAGCGCTACACGGTCAAGCTGGAGTATCACGACCTCGCGGGAGAGGCCGGAGTCCGGCTGCTCTGGTCGGCGCCGGGGTTGCCCCGCCAGGTCCTCCCCGCCAGCCAGCTCTTCCCGTGAGGCGAGCGAGGCCTCCTGTGGTACATTTGGCGTCGGTTTGCCGCCTCGCGGAAAGCCGACGCCCTCAGGGTCCCCATCGTCTAGTGGTTAGGACACCGCCCTTTCAAGGCGGCGACACGGGTTCGAATCCCGTTGGGGATACCACTCATTCCAAAGGACTTATAGGTTTCGGCTGTTGGGTGTTTGACTTGGAATGCCTAACAGATGCCTAATATCGGAAGGGAACCGGGACGCCCTATGGGGACGCCCCGGTTGGAGATTCAGGCGTAGCGGTTCATGCTGAAGACGGGAGCGGTCCTCACTGTACTGCCTCCCGAGGGCGCAGGAAGACAGCGGCATCCAAGATGGCCCGATCCCGCTCCAGGGTGCCTTTTGGGTCTGCCATGGCGTTCTCGATCGAAGCAGCGATACTCTCCAACTCGCCGCCGCACCGGCCCGCGAAGTGAGCAAGGGCAGCTCCCTCCATCGTGAAGTCTCCCCCCTCATCCACCCATGCCAGCACGTCCCGCAGGTGCCTGAGATCCCGAATAACGGCTCCCAGGAGGGCATGCATCTCTCCCTCCTTGGGGTACGGCCACCAGCGGGGAGCGGCGTTCACGTACAGCTCGGAGAGAAGTAGGGCGAGACGACGGAGGGCGGAGGCATCTCCCTTGCGGGTGAAGATCACCAGGAAGGTCTCTCGGAATCCTTCTTCCAGCGGCGTCGGTGATTCCGGCTCACTGTACGTCCCTCTGTCCCGTCGCCAACTCGTGCTCAATCCGGCTTGCTAGCTTCCCCACCTCGACAGCAATACGGGCCGCTGACTGCGACAAGGCTGTGTCCTCAGAGGAGAGAGACGACAGCCTGTACTCCCGGCCTACGCTCCCGAGGAAGCCTTCCAAGTGACGCAGGTCTGCAACGGCGGCTCGTAGCTCGGTGCGGGTGGGGCTTTCTGTCCAGGCAGGCCAATTGCCATAGTGCTCCAAGACCATGGTGAATAGGAACTCCCCGGTCTTCCGGAGTGCAGCGTTGTAGGCAGGCTCCGTGATGTACATGAGGAAGGTCTCACGGAAGACGGGGAAACCCTCCCAGGCGGCAGGATCGATGATCGGGGTGGCTGCAACGCCTTGGACACCTCCTTGAGCCGTGCCAGGCGGCGGCTCTAGAGGGGATGGGGGATCGTCCGACGGTACGGCGTACAGAGATGGCGGGAGGGTGTTGGGGATGGGCGTAGATGCGCGGTTAGCTCGGGCATGGACTCGTCTCCTGTCCGGGTTAGGCTCCGGTGCGGGGTGTGAGCCCGTGCCGGGGCCGTCTTAGGAAGAGCCTATTATGCCATACTTATATTCTTCTGTCAAGCCGTAACGCTGGCAGTGTTACTATCTTCCGGTATGAGAGAGACCAAGAAAGAGGAAGTTCTCCGGCGCGAAAAGGAGGGGATCACCTCCAATGGTGTCAAGAAGACCATTTGGTTCCATGAAGATGAAGCTGAAGCTCTTCGTCTGCGAGCCTTCAAGGAGCGCCGATCTGAGTCGTCCTTAATTCGCGAAGCAGTCCGAAGGCTGTTAAGCCTTGAGGATTAAATATTTTTGATCACAAGGTGAATTCAGACGGCGCACCAGCTGAAGCATAGAATAATTATCAAAATGTAGCCTGCGGACCTTCTGTTTAACGCCGAGGTGATACTTGAAAGATCAACCTGGAGACCTGTCGTTAGTGACGGCACAGAAATTGGCAGTGGCCGAAATGTTTGCAAGTTATCTTCATGACCAGAGCAACATGATTTCAACCTTGTCTGCCCTGGCATCTCGTTTGTTCCATGACATGAACGTACCCAGAGAGCTTAAAAGTCTGGAAGCATCGATTACAAACGTTATCGACGAATTGCACGATCATAATTACCGATTCCAGAAGCTTCTGCACGCCAAACCTGATAGCGTTGAGCCCTTGCCAGATATTCTTGAATCTATGCTGACATTGTTCCGGTGTCAACGATCACCCAAAATTCCCCCACCTCGATCGCCTAAAAATCCCCCCCTCCTCGGTTGATGTTGTTCTCCTGACAGACCTCGTCGCCGGGCCTGTGGGGCCTGTGGGCGGCGCCGCTGTTGGCGCCGTCCAAGGA
>DATHEF010000070.1:0-94573 GCA_035490435.1 Thermoanaerobaculia bacterium | reverse complement strand
TCCTTGGACGGCGCCAACAGCGGCGCCGCCCACAGGCCCCACAGGCCCGGCGACGAGGTCTGTCAGGAGAACAACATCAACCGAGGAGGGGGGGATTTTTAGGCGATCGAGGTGGGGGAATTTTGGGTGATCGTTGACACCTTTTGCCGGCACGAACCTCGTCCGCGAGATCGGCTACGTCCACCCGGACGAGTCGCGGGCGCTTGCCGAGCGGGCGAAGAAGGAGCGGGCCTCGAAGTCGGAGATTATCCGGCGGGCGCTAAGGGCGTATCTGGGGATCGAGGATTAGCCGAACGCCAGCATGCCTAGCTCCATTGTCGGGGGCAAACCTGAAACAGGCACACCCGCTAGCTGCTCTTTTTCAACATCATCGTTGACTAAATTGAAAATATCTCTTAGTCTTTCACCTGCTGTGTCCTAGCCAAACTGAGTTCTGCCGAGCAAGTAGCTACCCGCACTCTGTTCCCTCCAGGACTAAGGATTGGTGTGTACCCGAAGCATCACTCACCAGAGAGGAACAACACATGAAGAGAAGCAGAGTCGTGCATGTTGCAGGAGTCTTGATGGCAGCGCTCTATCTACTGGCAAGTTCTCCTGTCGCTGCGCAGCAGTACAAGATGGTGCCTCTATCCGACAAAAGCGGAATTCAAGTCGATAGAATGACTCAATCTTCTACGGCTACCCTTACTAAGGCTACCGTAACCGCAGACCTCTCTGCTTGTTTGGGCTCTCTCGGTGGATTCGCTATCCTAGGTTTTAGTGGTCCCCCTAATACCACTGTGGTATTTAAGGTGACGCAGACAGCGTCGGGGATTCTGGGCTTCTCGAACAGCTCAACAGGTCCGTTCACAGATACTATTGATATACTTGTGCCCCTAGACGCTACTGGAAACGGAGAAAGCGATCCCTTCTATCTCAAAGGAGTAGGTCTGGGACAGACCGTTGTCTCGATATGCAGTGATCAACTAAGGTGCGTTTGGAACCAAGTATCCTCTATTGTTGTAAACGTAGCCGGCGTAGAGTGGGAGGCGGTTAATGGCCCGCTCGACAACAATCCAAATGCAGGGGGCGGATTAAGGATGTTTCCTGGCAAAGCCACGGCTACTGACACAGATAAGACGACAGTGATGATCAAGGTGGCGCTTTCTAGCGAGTTTGCGGGCAAGGAAGTATATGTAAAGGCATTTGATGTTGATGATCCGTCGACGGATAATACGGTGGTCGACAGAGACGGTTCTGGGGGAGTTGACAATAACGGAACGACTCCGAGTATTAATCAGACAACCGGTATCGGTATCGGCACCGGAGTCACAGGCTCAGACGGGGTTGCCCGCTTTACATTCCAAGTTTCAAAGCAACCGGGAGACAACTTTCGGATTGCTGGGGCCTGTATCCTTGGCGACAGAGATGGCCTCACGGTAAACGGAGTAGGAGTAAAGGATGGCTTAGGTCAAGCCTTACCTACGGATCGGGCAAAGATTTCGCCCATACTGACCGTCTGGAGAAGGGTGCATATTGAAGTTGATTCTATGGGCGCTATATCGGGCAATGAAGTCACGGGAGTGATAAAAAGGGCAAGTAAAAATACATCATTTTCCTTCGACGCCACAAATCTCTTCATCCAAGGGGGACTGACGGATGGCGGCAGATTTGAGCTCGGGAGCCGCATTGTAATAGATGGCGTCTCATATCCTGTCGCGGAAGGCGACAAGAAGAGTGTCACGGTCGCAGGGACAATCGACCCAAAGCTGGTCAAAGGTAAGTCGTTCGTTCTGTATGACGATGACGATATCGGCGACAATAACGATAGTATGGTCGATGGTGACCAGGGTGAGCAGGTGCCAACCCCTGACACAAGTATGCTGCAAGACAGTGATGATCCTACTAAAAATATTTTTGCAGCGGCATACGTCAGGCCTATATACGACCTTACCGGCAATCAGAATGATGTACCCTTCGTGGCGAATATGCCTGATGATTCCAGCAGCTTTCTGCCAATATATAGATTCCAAGCGCAACAACCGGATACGGAACTTAGCTACTGGACGGTGTACCTACTGGGCGCATACCAGCCCGCCATCGCTCATGACAATGACCCCGTGGAGGATGCATACCTCGGCGAGGTAGATAGTATCAGGGGCGTGGGGGCAAACGTCTTCAGCGAGCTATTGACTGATCACGAGGGTTTGGTCACCCAGACAAGCAGTCCGGCCGTAGTTGCGGCTCATGAGATTGGTCACCTTTTTGGCGGCCAGCATACGGACGGAGGAATCATGACGACGGGTAACAGCGATCTTACGTTTAGCCCAACGACGTTGAACGCTATTAGAATGACTAATCGCCCGTAAGGTTACAACCAGCCATATATACAAGCACGGATAAGGAGCGCCACGTGAATATAAAGACGACGGTAAAGTACGTTCTAGCATTTGCGGTGTTGAGTACCCTGGGCAATGCTGTACAGGCGGCGGAGATCACGGCGCCAGAAGATAGCACTCGAAGGTTATCTGTGGAGGTTTATCCAAACTCCGAGAGCTACGTCCTTGGCGAGCTGGTCAAACTTAAGATCAGAATCACGAACAGATCCGATCAACCGATAATTCTGTCGAAGATGCCTGGTGTCGACACTGGAGATATCAGTGTTCTGTTAGCCGAAAGGGGCGGCTTCAGAAAATACATTGGGCCTCGGTGGGGTACCGCGGATGTGTTTAAGAGCTCTCCCATCGAACTAGCGCCGGAGGAATACATCGAAACGAAAGCGACCCTTTTGTATCACCATCGTATGGAAACAAAACACCTTTCCACCCTCTCTGCAAAGCAAATCACCCGAGATTATGTCGACACTGACTATGCATTTGCGAGCCCTGGTACCTATAGAATTAAGGCAGTCTTTTCGGGCGAACAGTCGTTGGGCCAGGTTGAGTCCGAGCCTGTATCCATAGCCCTTCGCGAGCCTCAGGGAGATGCCCTCAAGGTGTGGAACGCGCTTAAAAGCGACGCGAGGCTCGGCTACTTCATTCAACAAGGTGGACCGAATGGAGACCCTCGTTCACCTGAGAGTAAGGAACTGGCTGACACCCTCAGTGCTCTTGCAACTGTCCACCCGGAGAGTCCGCAGGCAGATGACATTCGTTTAAGCCTTGCGAAGTACGCCACCACCCTCGAAAAGTTGAAAGAGAGGAACCTACTTCAAGAGTAGAGTAGGGCCTTTTCGATT
Organism: Thermoanaerobaculia bacterium; assembly: GCA_035490435.1. Classification (GTDB taxonomy): domain Bacteria; phylum Acidobacteriota; class Thermoanaerobaculia; order Multivoradales; family UBA5704; genus DATARR01. The sequence goes on along the minus strand of DATHEF010000070.1, from coordinate 91,356 downwards.
AGGTGGGAAGAGGGGGCAACAAAGCTTGTCCCCTCTTAGTCAATTACTTGTAGAAGACCCTTACCGCAAAGTTCATGGTAGCAGGATTCGATCTCTGCTTCCTCTTCAGGCGTGATGAGCTTCTCCAAGCGGAGGAGATCGCGCTTAATCTGGGAGAGCGAAGCGTGCCGCTTTGGCTGCCTTTTGCAACCGTCCACTAAAGGTCCGCTGTCACTAGTGTCCGGTTAGAAGTCGAATAGAATCAATTGGTTAGCGGGGTTGGCTATTTCTCGTTGGGACCGATCGGGCTGCAAGGCGCATGAGATCTCGGTTTTCTCGAAGATCGAGACCGACAAGATCTGTAGACATGTGTACAGCGAGGCCTCGAGTTGAAGCTCTTTCTTTACAATGGCGATCAACACGTAAGTGGCAACGGCGCACCAGATTTGCGTCTTCCAGTCGAACAGGCTCAGGCACAGATCGATCGTGCTGGAGTCCAGCGCATAGACGCTGGCGTCGAGTTCGAGCACCGAAGGATCTTGCGCGTAGAGCGCTTTGGCGCGCGCGATCAGTCGCTGAGCCAGCCCATGATAGATGTGCCAGTCGCGACGCTCGAGTGCGTCGGCCAACGTCGAGCGCACGGGCGACGCCTTCATTCCCATGTGGAACAGCTTGGTTTGGTTGGCGGCCAGACAAGCCTCGATATCGCGCAGCGATTCGCGCCAGGTGAGTTGCGCGAAGGTCATGACGCGAAACAGGTCGGCACAGCTCAGAGTGCGCATGCCCGCATCAGCCTTGTGCCGTTCGACGATGCGTCCGAAGGTCTTCCAGGGGACGAACTCCATCACCTGTGCGAACAGCGTCTTGCCCACGTTCATGCGTCACCTCGGAGTCGGTCAAGCCCGAGAGCATGGCATGGACGATTAGCAAACCCTCGAGCTCAGCTGCCGGGAACTCTGCCCGGCCAGCCCCTGGCTCAGTTGGACCGGAAGCGCAGCACCGCCATCAAGAGGTTGCTCAATCTCTCCCGGACGCCTCCGCCCCCGAAATTCAAATCGTGGACACCCCTGAGTCGCTCGAAACTACAGTCAATGCTGGCCTTAGGGGCGGTCGACAGCAAATAGACCGGACACTAGTGGTCCGCTGTGTCCACTGAATAGGCACATGCGTTCTTTTGAAGTTTGCTATTGGACAATCGGGTTCACGCATCTGTAAAGTTTCCGAATCTACAACACAGTGCTTGGCAGTGCGGCCGGTAGCAACCGGCTCGTACAAAGGAGGACTTTGGTGCGTAGGATCTACCTTGCTCTCGTTACCTTCCTGATGTTTTCCGCGATCTCGTACGCTCAGCAGGGCTGCTGTTCCCACCACGGCGGGGTGTGCGGCTGCGGCTGCTGCGACGGCACGCCGTTTTCCGCTACCTGCGCCCCGTACTTCCCCAACTGCGGCGGCGGGGGAGGAGGGGGTGGCGGCTCAACATATACTCCTCCCTCGGGCCTCGGCGGCTCTGTCGCCTCAAGCACCGCCTGCATCCTTACCTGGACCGACAACTCCTCCGGCGAGGACTTCTTCCAGATCGAGCAGAAGGAGGCTCATCAGAGCTCGTTCCTGGCTATCGCTTCGGTCAGCGGCAACACGACCTCCGCGACGATCGACCACCTGCTGCCGGGGACCACATACTCCTTCAGGGTGCGCGCCCACTCGCCCGGCAACAACTCTGACTACTCCAACACGACTACCATAACGACCTATCCCGATGCGGGAACGCTCTGCCAGTCACCCGGGGTGTGCTTCAACCATTCCCGCTTCAGCGTCGCCGCCCAATGGAAGACGCCGGACGGAAGGTCCGGAGCTGGCAACCTGGTGCGGCTGACCGACGACTCGGGATACTTCTGGTTCTTCGACTCGACGAATGTCGAGATGGTCTTCAAGGTCATCAACGCCTGCGGCTTTAACCACGCATACTGGTTCTACGCCGGGGGTCTCACCAACGTCCAGGTGACGATCACCGTGACCGACACCAAGACCGGAGCGGTCAAGACGTACACCAACCCGCAGGGCAAGGCCTTCCAGCCGATCCAGGACAGCGCGGCGTTCTCGACGTGTCCGTAGGAGGGGTGATGATCGAAGAGGCGGATCCCCCCGAGTTCCCGCCAGAAGTGCTCTCGCTTGAAGCGGAGCGGCTTCGGGTCGCCGGCACGACGGATGTCTCGACAGTCATCCGGGCGGGGCTATCGTATGGCCTTGGTCCCGAGTTCGCCTCAAGCGAGGTTGCCGCGGACCTTTGCGCGCTCGCCGAGCGCCATGGGGTTGAGCGTCTTTTTGAGCTCCTCCGGGAAGCGGAGGGCGAGGTCAGCAGGTAACCCGCTGGGCAGATAGGGGCGCGGCGGAGCGCTCCCTCTCACCCTTTTAGCCCCTGCCGGTGTCTCTCCCGGCGGGGGATCTCCATCTGCTACTCCTCGAGAAACCACGAGACCGGCTTCCCATAGAGCTTGGCGAGATCATCGAGCTCCACGGGATCGACCCGACGATCGCCGACCTCGATCTTGGAGACGAACTTCTGCTTCACCCCCAGGGCAGCGGCCACGGCCTCTTGGCTGAGGCCCGCTTCCTTGCGAGCGTCCCGCAATCGTACGAGGAAGGCGCGGTAGCGCTCGGGGTGCCGGCTCGCCATAGGCGAACCATCTACCCGCTTGTTGGACTACCCCAAAATAGACTACCCTGTAACGGTCTGTCTCGCTCACGCTATGCACGCTCGACCGAAGGAGGGATGACATGATCCGACGAACCTGCCTTGCTGCCATTCTCGCGTTCTCTACCCTGACGATTTTGAGTTGCGGCGGCGGAGGAGGGCACGGAGGGTCGAGTCCCACTGAGTCAGGCGGCAAGCATCTCACGATCGGTTTTGGACTGGCGGCCCTCTCCGGCGGCGTGGTTCAAACCGCAGCCGTCTCGGTCGACAACCGGGAGATCGGCCGGAAAGAGTTCGGCAATGCAGGCTGCGCGCTGAACTGTCAGGTTATTGCCGAAACGGAACGGTTCGGCGCTGGCAGCCATACCGTTGCCGTGACGATCGTCCGCCAGTCGCAAGGCTCTGTGCGCTATCAGGTCTTCGGAACCGGCGTGGTTGTCGACACAGTGACGGGAGCTTCCCAGGCGATCACGCTCGGCACCAAAACAGTCACGCTCGCCGCCGGAGGCAGCGTGCCGTACGGGATCAGCTTTTAGATCAGGTCCCTAATCGGCTCTCTTGCAAGGCTTCGGGGATTCCTGGGGTTTTGCAAGAGGCTCATGCGGGCACCCTCTGCTGAAGGACGGCCCGAGTAGAGGCCAATACTCCCTCAGTGCTCCTTCTCACTCACCCGGTACCGTGCGGCATCAAGAAGGGCAGTAACCGCGGGTTCGATGTTGTCGTGGACGATGCACTGCGTGATGAGGCGCATCTCGGTTGCCGCGTCGTAGTCGGGATCGATCGTGTCATCCTGAGCGGATTCTTCCTGGCGCTCCGGCAGGACAGAGAGGACGCCCAGGAGGCGATAGCGGATTGCGCGGAGTTCCCTAGCGACAGCCCGGAGCTCCTTCCGGGCCTGGCGTTCCTCCCTTCTCGCCTCTCCTTTGGACTTCCCCAATCATCTCTCCTTCGCCGTGTGACCGCGGCCAGACGGTACCTTGGAGCGTTTCCATGCCGGCTCCACATCCCGAGGTTTCCTCCTGGAGGGGCAGAACGGTTCCGTTTTTCCACATTCCCGCGCCAAGTCGGCCGGCATTTCTTTCCGTGTCACAAAAACGCCTCCTGCGGATACTTCTCTTCTAGAGAGAACGACACGTCATGCCACGCCGAGTGCCATCCCTTCTGAGCGTCACCCTAACCGCCCTGCGCCACGCCCGGGGTTGGAAAGAGCGGGAGCTCGCCCAGGCCGTCGGCCTCTCCACGAAGGCGATCTCCATCTACGAGCGGACGCGCACCCCGTCACGGAAACGGCTCGAAGAGTTCGCGTCCGCCATGGGCTATGACGCCGGCGCCATCGATTTCGTGCTCTTTGGCTTGAGCCAGGCGCTCGGCACGCCCGAAGAGCCCTCCTCGCCGGTAGACCCGGAAGGGGAGGATCTTCGGAAGCTGCAGCATGTCGCTCTAGACCTGTCAGTCGCAGTCCGGAGTGTCACCGAAGAGCATCTCAAGGACATCTTCCGGCGCGGCCGCTCCCAAAACGATCGCCAGAGGGCGGCGCGGCTCTGGGCTACCCTCAAGGATTTGGCTCCTGATCGGCGACGGCTTCTCGTCGAGGTATCGCTCGAGTTCCGGTCATGGGCGCTCGCGGAGCGCCTGTGCCACGAGAGCGCCGAGGCGGCTTCGAACAGGTCGGATGTCGCCCTGGAGCTCGCCGAGCTCGCGGTCCGGGTGTCGAAGCTCGCCCTCGGAAGCGAGCCGTGGTGCTCGCGGCTCGAAGGATACTGCCTGGCGTTTCTCGCCAATGCCCGGCGGGTCGGGAATGACATGCGGGGAGCCGGCGAGGCGTTCGCCCGTGCCCGGAAGCTCTGGGATGCGGGAATTCTGGCTGATCACGGAGTGCTCGCTGCCTGGCGCTTCCTGGAGCTGGAAGCGTCGCTCCGGCGCGATGAGCGCCGCTTCCCGGAAGCGCTCAAGGTCCTGGAGCTGGCCTTCTCGCTTGCGCCGCAACACGCTGCCGGAAGGATCCTCCTCATCAAGGGCTCCACGCTCGAGCAGATGGGAGAAGGGGAGCGCGCCATCGAGATGCTCCGGGAGGCGCTGTCGCTCATCGACGCGAAGCGTCATCCGCGGCTTCTCTGGGTCCTGCGCTTCAACCTGGCAACGAGCCTCTGCGAGCTTGGCCGCTATGGCGAAGCCGGGGAACTCCTCTCGGACATCAGGGGAACGGCGGTTGCTCTCCGTCGGGAGCTCGACCTCGTGAGGGTCTTGTGGCTTCAGGGGAAGATCGCGGCCGGCATGGGGAGGCTCGAGGAGGCCGAGGCCAATTTCAGACAGGCGCGGCTCGAGTTTGCCGCCCGCGGACTGCCCTATGACGCCGCCCTCACCGCTCTCGATCTCGCCGCGCTCTACCTCAACGACGGCCGCACGGCCGAGGTACGGGCTCTTGCAGGCGAGATGGCGTGGATCTTCGAGGAGCAGGGTATCCACCGCGAGGCGCAGAGAGCCCTCTATCTCTTCTTCCAGGCGGAGCGCCAGGAGGCTGCCACGGCGGAGCTGGCGCGCCGCGTCATGAGCTATCTCAAGAAGGCGCGGCACGATCCGGGACTTCGCTTCGAAGAATAGCGCTCCGGAGATGCCGTGCCTCCTCCTCTACGGCCGGCCGCCTGGGCAGGGAGTGCCGTTGGGGTCGACCGTGCAGCCGACCTCGCTCCTGTTCTGCGGAGCGAGGTCGGGAAGAGGTTTCGCCTCGGCTTTGGAAATCCCAGGCAGATCGAGACGGGGGGCAAGCGCGCTCCAGGAGGCAGCCAGCCATTCCCAGATCGATACGGAGGGAGGCGTTATCCTGCCGGTCCCTGGCGCTGGTAGTGCCAAGGCGGAAAGCGGCGCAACCAGGGAAATGGCGAGGACTACAAGAGCTCTGCGGGCAGCGGAGGATCGGAACATGGCGGACGCTCCTTTCGAGACGGCGGTCAGTACGGCAAGTCCACTTCTAGGGACTATGGTGCCGCAGGCCGTGTGGAAAAATCCCACAGGAATGCATCCGGGCGTGCACGGGGAGGCCTGACGTGGCGGAGGAGGCCTCCCCGGAAGACCTGAAACGGCTTGTGGGGCTGCTGCGCGAGTTCCGCGATTGGGAGCAGCGGGACCTTGCCCGGGCTGCGGGCTTAGATCCGAGTTCGCTCTCCCGCTATGAGAGCGGAAGGATAGTTCCTCCTCGAAAAGCTCTGGAGCGGCTCGCCGCGGCTGTGGGTGTGCCGATGCCGCTCGTTGACGCTTGCCTCTTGCCGGCGCTCAAGGCTGTCCGGCTCGCCATGGTTCTTCCTGAAAGGAAATACGACGTGGACGACGATACTGAGAGGCTTGAAAGCGCCTTAACCGGCGCCGCCCGTACGGCGGTCGTGGTCTTCCTGGCAACCCTCGAAAGTTCAAGGCAGCCGTGGGAGCGCAGCGCTTCGCCGAGCGAGGCGGATCGAAGCGATGCTCCCGAGCTGTGGCGGCGGCTCGAGCCGCGCAACTCCGACGAGCGCCGGTTTTTGGTCGAGACCTGCCGGGAGTTTCAGTCCTGGGCGCTCGCGGAGTACCTCTGCCATGAGAGTGCCGCCGCAGGATCCGATCGGGCCTCGGTCGCACTGGAACTGGCGGAGCTCGCCGTGCACGTGGCCGAGCACGTTCCGGGCGAGGAGGCCTGGCGCTCACGGCTCAAGGGATACTGCCTGGCGTTTCTGGCCAGCGTCCGACGCTCCGGGAACGACCTGGCGGGAGCGGCGAGCGCCTTCGCCGAGGCCCGGCGGCTGTGGGAGGCGGGAGCGAGTGCCGAGCCAAATCTTCTCAGTGAAGGACGCGTTCCCGAGCTCGGGGGAGTCTGATCGCTGCGGGCCTGTCGACCGGTGCGGCACCTGCGTATGAGAGGGAAAGAGGACGGCTTAGGGCACGTTCAGGAACCGACCACCCGTAATTCGAAGTCTCCCTGGATCTTCAGCACCTGGACGACGTAGGCGAAGGCCATTTCAGTGGCCATCGCATGGGTCCAGGCATACACCGGCCATTCCTGCTCTTCGGTCTTGCCTTCGTGCTGGGTGGTAACGGAGGCGGTGAAGTGGCGAACTTTTTTGCTCATCCTACCTTCTTATTTGCATTATTGATGCTCGGCCGCTGGCTCTGAGGGGTGGTATATCGGTTAGGGATCGTACCAAGAGAGGGATCGTAAGGGTAGCGGGTGCCCGCGGCCGACAAACGGGCACCCGGAGAGCTAGGATCCTACAGGCTGCGAACCGGAGCTAAAGAATCAGGAGGCCAGCTCGCAACCATGACATGGTCATTGCTTTACTCCCACTCTTGCTGCAACGACGTCGAGTTTCACTGTAACTTTGGTCGTATCCGTGTATTCGAATGTGAGCTCCTGGGTCTTCTGTTCAGAGGTAACTCCAGCGCTGCGCAGATTTGTTAGGCGGATGGAAGCCTCCCCAGGTGTATATGTGAGTTCTTTTTTACCCAGCTTTACGGAACGCAAATCTCCACCTCGCTCAACAGCCACATCCAGCTCATCCGTGTTTTGGATTACGGGAGAATCGAGAGTAATTTTTGGAGGTTGAGCAGGCTTTGATTCAGGCTGCGGTAGATCGAGGACGAGAGGGCGGCCCGTACTCTTTTTTTGGATGACCAACTTCTTTATGGCTGGCAGTTTGTCAGTCTTGATGGTTAACAGGCGAACGCGATCCTCGGGTAAGTCTCCGACAGCAGTCAACTCGATATCCTTGTCCTTCTTATCCCCCTCCTTTGGGAGCAGCACAACGGACTCTTTCAGATTGTTACCATAGAGTAGGTACGTGGTTTTTTCCTTATCTGAAGTCACGAGCACTAAACGCTCGACAGCCGAATCCAGTCCAACGCCCAGGGGCGCGAATTTGTTGAAGCAGGTATTCGGATCGTCTTTCTCTAATGAACCCTCGGGAGATGTCCAGAAAAGACGAAAAACGCGCAGGCGTTGGCCTGCTATCAGGGCAGAGGTGGGGACTACAGCGGTGATAGTCTTTTTCTTAAAGTTCCGTCTTACGACAGTATCCCCCAAGCCATAAATTTTATGGCCTATATCTAGCAGAATTTCGTTACTAAACTCTGTTTTGTCTAAGCGGTCAAAATCAAGCTTAACACTGACTTGAGTAGTGCTTTCGTTAAGGGGGGTCAAGATAACAGTCTTTATTTCTATTTGGCCGCTATCGCACACGACGGCGGGGTCAGAAGCCATTGCCGCTCGGAGTATTGGCTGGTCGGTGTTCAGCCCGGTAATTGTGGCTGAAGAGAGGTTTAGGGTGGTCTTGCTCCCTTTGTCAATTAAGCTGGTCTGAATTGGTTTCTCCGGGCCGGTCTCTGTCTGCATTTCGATGTCCACCGTCTGCCGGTCCGGAGAGACGCGGATGTCATGAATTTCCACCTTCTTATTTGTGTCGGGTGATGGCCCATCCTTTCGGGGAAGGCACGAGAACTGATTAAGCGTAGGCAAATGCTCTCGGATTGATTCGTTTACTAGGGCCGCTTTCTTTCCGTCGCGCGATATAACATGACCCGTCCACCGAGCAAGCGCTGTGGCCGGAGCTATAAATGATAAGCCGGTTTCATCCATGCGAAGCCCGCTAGATGTGTCGTAGCGCGTCGGGCCCACCTGAACATATGTGTCTGCCATAAAGCCGTACTTTGCATTAACAAAGACACGGACGGTGCCGTCACCAAGATCCTGGAAGGACAGCTGTTCAATAAAAGGAGTTAGATCATACTGAGCAACAGGGAAGAGCTCGCGATGGAAGACAGAACCTTTAATCACTTCTTCGCTTATGCCACCCTTTTGGTTGAAATAGCGCCAATAAGTACGGACTTTTATAGTGCCGAAACAATCGTCGTTCGGAATGTCTATTCGCGGAAATGCGAGTTGGACGAAAGTTCGCTTCATTCCGCCGCGAACGTATTCGCGCCCGAGTACGGGGCGAAATTCCCAAGCAAAAGATGCCGTGTTTTTGAAGCTAGTGTCCTTAGGTTCGTCTTTCTTTGTTTTATCGGGCCGGCACTTCACTGTTATGCCAAATTTGTTTTTACATTTCGCTGTTTCACGGGGAGTGCGAGGCCGTTGTATCGCGATAGTATCCTGATCTTGTACAAGATAGAAGGTTCTGCGCGCTCTTAAGAAATTCCCGGCTACTCCTACCGCACCGATTACGGCACCTGCGCCAATTGACGTTGTGCGGTCTGTAAGAGCTGCAACGTTATAGCTCTTTTCTTGAGGAAGAAGCGCGGTGATGATCGGTGGATCACCCTGAACTGGATCTGCGGCGCTAGGATGGGCTGTTTCAACTTCTACCTCAACGACGGCAACTGCGTTCCTATAGCGAGGTTGCGGTTTAAGCGAAATAGGAAAGCCAATGGTAGCGCGAGGCTTGATGAACCGCTCGTTTTTCACAAATCGTGCGGAGACCGAGCCTTCAAGCATAAGTCTCAGGCCAGCGATCTCGTACGTCAGCTGCATCTGTTCATTCAGAAAATCTAGCGCGGAGCCCGACATACCGGTAGGGGGAGTGAACGCAGGGCCTGATGGTGCGCTTGGTGGAGTTGGTGGGGCCATTGGAGATGCGGTGGTTGTTACATTTTGGATAGGGGCATTCGCTATGGTGCTAACGTCCCCCTGAGCGCTGGTACTGGTCTGAGTAGTTGCCCCCTTAGCTTCTGTCACTGTTCCAGGTAGTGAGGATCCTGTTACTTGGAGCCCTGTCTGACTTACATCGATCCGACCGCCTGTTACCGCTCCCAGATGGCCCGTGAGGGCTGTTTCACCTAATCCGTTGATTGCCGCCAATCGTGCTTGTGCAGTCTCAAGCATTATTCGTAAAGAGGAGTCATCGTATATTTCCGGCTCTCCAACCTCGATGCCGTTACTCTCAAGGTCATGATCCACCAAGGTATCAAAGAATTCATCATCGGAGGTCCAATCTCCGGTTACAGGCTTGTCGTAATAATGGCAAGCGACAAAGAGGAGGAAGGACGAGGTAGCAATCAATCTAAGTGAATTCTTACGCATAGCTATCTCCGAGCAGACTTCTTGGCGACACTCTTCTTCGCTTTTGATTTACTAGATTGTGTTTTCTTCGGAGAGGAAAGTTTTGCATCTGGAGTTACTATTTCGGCTTCTAAGTCAGCAACAGACATCGGCTGTAAGTCGGTAACGCTTAGAGTTCGCCCCCAAGCCCCCACGGGGTTGATTTCAGTCATCCTAATAGCTGGTATCGACCCGACTAAATCCTTAGTGCCCACTATCCCGACTTTTTGATTGGCTTTCAGATGTTGAACGTCTCTGATCAAATTTGTAGCTGATACGGCTGCTTGCCGTCGGTCATTGACTGAAGCCCTAAGGAGCAAAAATCCCTGAGGCATTAGGAATGAATTTCTGTCGACGAAAGAAAGGGTGCCAATGAAGAAGTCCATGATACCTCCTGTAAGATGCTATAAAGAGGTGTAGTCGAACTTGCTGGTGACTCGGGAATTAATTTGTTGAAACAAATGCGGCCATAACCCAATATGACTAACTTTCTTAGCCCAAGAGACGATCAGCCTCTGGGCTCAGCAAGAACAAGGGAGTGCAAGGTTCTGATCCGGGCGCCACATGGGTCTCCTTCTTTAGATGTTACCTAAGAGTACAAGACCTAGAGGTCCGTGTCGAGGTTATTGAAATTTCGACATCTGGCTAGAATTCTCGATCTTTGGATGCCGTTGCCGCTAGAGAGAAACTGGCGAGGGTCTTCTGGGGTTGTATTGTGGCTTAACCGGAGCATCAATAGCCGTGATGGATCTTGGGCTCCATGGGGAGAAGCTACTCCGCCTTTCGGCGTTTTCTCTATCCCCCGCCTCGTCACAAATCAGCGTCTTTCTCGCTCTTAATGCGGCAGGTACTCTGTCTGAATGCAAACAGAGCAGACCACCATTGAAACTCTCTTTTCCTGCCTCGCGCCTGAAGAGCAGGATGAGGCGCGCCATGCGCTTCGCCGTTACCTGTCCTTCATCATGCGGCTACACGCTCGGATTGCTGCCGACCCAGGCGAGCGCGAACGTCTCGCTGCTTTGACAGCTCAGGATTGCCCGAGTAGCATGGACACCGGTCGATCATTTACAAGACAAACCCAAGACACGGACATATGAAGCGATTCTTCGCTTATATCCGTGTCTCGGATCCAAGTCAGGATGACGAGAGGGATCCTGGAAAGAAGGAGCATCGCGACGGCGCCTCTTTTACTGAGCAGCGGAGCGTCATCGCCCGCTACGCAGAGCGAGAGGGCTTGACCATTGTCGAGTGGTTCCGGGAAATCGAGACTGCATCAGTTCGTGGCAGGCCGATCTTCACCGCCATGGCCAAGCGCCTGCGCAAGGGCGAGGCAAATGGTTTCATCGTGCACAAGGTAGACCGCTCCAGCCGCAATTACCACGATTGGGCGGACATCAACGACCTTGCAGATGAGGGCTTCGACGTTTGCTTCGCAAGCGACAACCTTGATTTGAGCACCCGCGGCAAGCGCCTCCTGGCCGACGTGCAGGCGGTCTTTGCCACCGACTATATCCGCAACCTCAAGGAGGAAGTGCGCAAGGGCATCCACGGCAGGCTCACACAAGGGCTTCTCCCTTGGGGAGCGCCACTGGGGTACGTCAACAACGGCCATCGTGGCAAGGTCAAGACCATCGATCCGGTCACTGGCCCCATAGTGCGCAGGGCCTACGAGCTCTACGCAACCGGCGCCCACAGCCTCGACACCTTGTGCACTGAGCTTCAGCGCATGGGACTGCGTAACCGGCAAGGTGGGCGCGTGACAAGGAACGGCGTCTCCGCCATGCTCAACAATCCCTTCTACATCGGGCTCATTGCCCACAAGAAGGGAGGAGCGGTATACAAGGGGGTGCATGATCCGCTTATCGGCAAGCAGCTCTTTGATCGCGTGCAGGCGCTTCTCTCCGGCAAAACTCAAAAGAAAGCAAAGAACAACCTCTTCCGCTATCGCCGGACATTCCGGTGTGCCGAGTGCGGCTACACCCTCGTTGGCGAGCGGCAAAAAGGTCACGTCTACTATCGCTGCCACACGAAAAGCTGTCCGCTGACAGGAGTGCGCGAGGAGTTACTTGAAGCCGCAGTTGTGGGAGCATACGCAAGGCTCCAACTGTCCGATGCACAACGTATCGCGCTTGAGGCAGAGATTGCCGCTTTCCTCAGTGTGAGCGAAGAGAGTACCAAGCGAGTACAAGAGAACTGGAAGTTGCAGCTCGCGGCGCTTCAGGTACGGCGGGACCGGCTCATCGATGCCTTCCTTGAAGGAACGCTCGACAAGGAAACCTTCGAGCCTCGCAAGAAGCGGCTCCTCATGGAAGAGCGCGAGCTTGAGGAGAAGCTCTCCAAGGATGTAGATGCGGGGCAGATCGCTACCCGGCTGCGAGAAATCCTCGAACTTGCTTCTACGGCCTTGTTGAGCCACGAAATGGGTAATGACGACGAAAAACGTGAACTCCTCGAAATGCTCACCTCGAACCGCCGAGTGGACCGCGAAAACGTTGTCGTTGAGCTGTCTTTTCCGTTTTGCCTGCTTGTGGAGCACGACGAAACCAAACTATGTGGACGCACCCGGTACGCTTCTCGAAGCCATACAAACTTGCCGAAGAGGAAAGACCCCCCCGAACTTGGACCGAGACACGTGATAGAGAAGATCTTCAACTGGCTTAAGGATAACCCCTCGGATCGCTAGTTATGGATCTTCACCCACCCCGCCTTAAGGCGGGGTGGGTTCGTCATGTCCTGATATTGCCGAGGCGGAACAGATGTAAGCCTCTCCATTGGTGAGAAGACCAGGCATCCTCTCCCCATGCCCCCGACCACCCCAACCATCTCCGCCATCCTCCCCTCCGGCGAGATCATCGAAGCCGTCTTCAATCCTGCCACCTCAACCACCGATCTCGTCACCGGAAGCGGGGGAGTGTGGACCGTGGCACCCCACCTCGACCTCCCCTCCGGCGAGCGCCTCGTCCCATACTCCGCGACCAACAACCTCCTCGTGCACAAGGTGGTCCTCTTGCCGTCAGAGCCCGAGGAGTACGGCACTGACGCCGAGCTCCTCGAGGAGATCCGCTCCTTCATCCACCACCATGTGGCCTTGACACCCCGCTTCGAGGCCATTTCCGCGTACTACGTCCTCTTCTCCTGGCTCTACGACCGCTTCAACGAGCTCCCGTATCTGCGGGTCCGCGGCGACTACGGGTCCGGCAAGTCCCGCTTCCTCCTCACCGTCGGGTCCCTCTGCTACAAGCCCATGTTCGTCAGCGGTGCTTCGACCGTCTCGCCGATCTTCCGGACGATCGACGCCTTCCGGGGCACCCTCGTCATCGACGAGAGCGACTTCAAGGAGAGCGACGAGCGGAACGAGATCGTCAAGATCTTCAACCAGGGCAACGCCCGGGGCTTTCCTGTCCTCCGGAGCGAGCAGGTAGGGAACCGGAAGGAGTTCGATGTCCGGGCATATACCGTCTTTGGCCCGAAGCTCATCGCCACCCGGCGTGACTTCAAGGACCGGGCGCTCGAGAGCCGGTGCCTCACCGAGGAGATGGGCCAGGTCGAGCTCCGCAAAGACATTCCCATCAACCTGCCGGCGGGCTTCGAGGGGGAGGCGCTCGGGATCCGGAACAAACTCCTGGCCTTCCGCCTCCGGGCCTTCGGAAGAGAGCGCAGAAGTGACAGCTTCACGGACCAGAGCATCGAGCCGCGGCTCCGCCAGGTCTTCTCGCCCCTTCTCGCCGTCATCGACGATCCGGCCGTCCGGGAGGAGGTCGTCGACCTGGCCCGGCACTACCAGAAGGAGATCGTGGCTGACCGGGGACTTGACGTCGAGGCGGCCGTCCTTGAGGCAGTCTACGGGCTGCAGAAGGCAGGGAAGCCGCTCGCGGTGAAGGAGATCACCGCTCTCTTCCTCGACGAGTATGGGGAGGAGTTCGGCGGGAAGGCGACGCCGCGATGGGTGGGCTCGATCCTCAGGCGGAGGCTCGGGCTCCGGCCGGTGAAGTCGAACGGGGTGTATGTGATCCCGCCGGGGGAGGGACCGAAGCTTGCGAGGCTGTTTGGGAGGTATGGGTTGGAGGAGGGGAGTGGACGTGGGGATGTTGGGGACGTGGAAGCGGTGCCGGTAACAGGCGGGCTGTTCTAGGCGGGCTTGCTCTCTCCGTCTATGCCTAGTTGCAGGATGTCCCTACGTCCCCGATGTCCTGTGCAAGCGGAAGACGTGACAGGGCTGGCCGAGGGTTCACCTTGGTCAGCCCGGGGAGTTCAGAGGGACATCAGAAACTGGATGAGAAAATTTTTCGAGCTGGGATCTAAGCTAGCATACTGTTGAATAACGGGCAGAGCTTCGTTGCCGTGGCGGAGGATGGCCTCGTCGATCGTTAGAGCTTCGGCGGTGTGAAGGAGGCGGGAGCGATTCTTAAGGCCCCAGAGCGGCGCTGTTCGCACCTTGTTGCGGGTAGTCGGACCGCCGCCCTGGTCGATGCCGTCGCCGGTACCGATGTCGTGCAGCATGAAATCACCAAAAGGATGAATGTTCTTGTCGCCGAGCGCGGCAGGGACCGTGAAGGTGCTGCCATTGATCTGGGTGCCGGTCGGGGCGGTTGTGATTGTTGTCGTATGGCAGTAATCGCACCCGGTCGCGACGAAAACTTGGAAACCCTGACTGGAGGTAGTAACCGAGGACGGTGCCTTGGTGGAACGCATGAATCGGGTGAATGACTCGACGTCGGGGCCGAAGGGATGGGCCGGAGTCGCCGCATCCTCGGGGTCGGGAACGGTGTCAAAAGCCGCCAGCGACTGGCCGTTCATGGTGTTCTCGTTCGGCTGGAGGGGGCTCGTGATGCCGGTCTCGTTGAGGTAGGCGTCTGCCGAGAAGGAGAGGAGGCTCGCATGCTGGTTCTTCCAGCCGAAGCGTCCGATCCGTGCCGTGCCAGGGGCCTCCAGGACCGGGACGTAGATGATGGTCCCCTTCATCCCCGGAGGCTGGGCATTCCGGATGCGGGTGAACTCGCTGTCGGGAATGGCTTCAACGAAGCCGTCGCCCAGAAGGTTGAGCGAGGCGCGGAAGGTGCGCACATTGTCGGTCGCTGACACCATCTCGTGGAGCCCCGGTGCGATCCCGCGGTCGTTGATGAGCGATCCGCCGGCGTGCGCCGTGAACGTGGTGCCGTCGAACTTCCCCGCCCGCTGTTCGCTGATCTGGCTGACCGAGCCACTAAGAGGGCTCTGGTGGCATTCCGAGCACGCCTGGGCGTTGTAGATCGGTCCCAGGCCGTCGGCGATCTCATCGCGGTTCTCGAACTGCGCACGGTCGAGATCGAACTGCGTCTGGGACTCGAAACCGTTGGTCAGGTCGTCCATACCCGCCGGAGCATCCACGGCGGCATATACGAGCGGGACTGCCCCTAAGAATGTCAGGAGACCAAAGGGAGCCAGGAAACGCTTCATCGACTCTCTCTTCAGAAAGGACATCAACCTTCCTCCTTACGCCCCGCACTCCGGCTGCACCATGCAAGCGTCTTCGCGGAGCGGATGTATCGGTCCGAGCTGCCGGATGACTACTGCGCTGCGGTCGCGATGACATGCAAATTCTAAACCAAGCGCCAACTGGTGAAGGGGGCTGTTCCGACCAGGGGTTGTGGGCAGGGTATAGTCCGTCCTGAGACGCTGCGTTTCCCCTGCGATCCGGCTCAGACTGGGTCCTGAGCTACCTCCTGTTCTCGCCAGCACGTGAAGAATCTACATGCCAGTGGCGCTCTCCTCAGAG
The DNA here is from genome assembly GCA_035490435.1 of Thermoanaerobaculia bacterium. GTDB lineage: Bacteria > Acidobacteriota > Thermoanaerobaculia > Multivoradales > UBA5704 > DATARR01. The sequence goes on along the minus strand of DATHEF010000070.1, from coordinate 75,870 downwards.
AGCGCCGGGCTCGGGGGCAGGGTCTCGCCCCGGTGGGTGGGCTCGATTCTCAGGCGCCGGCTGGGACTGCGTCCCGTGAAGTCGAACGGACGTATGTGATCCGCCGGGGGAGCAGCCGAAGCTGGACCGGCTGTTCGGGAGGTACGGGATTGAACCAGCGGTGCGGTCACACTTGTCCTCAGCTTCGGATCAGAAGCAGAATCGCAACGCTTGTGAGGGCCGTTGTGCCGCAAACAATCAGGCCCATGTAGCATAATATAAATAGAATCTTCACCAATCCTCTTGATGGCCGAGACCAGACTTTATCAGGATTGTTACCTGCTCCCTCAAGTACCTCTTGAACAGACAAAGATTTCTGAGCAATAACCTCCTGTGCCTTTGGCTTAAGCCAAAATCCTCCTATAATCTTGCGCTCCGCGATCACGTTTTTACGTAGCGCATATTCTTGTGTGAAGACCATGATTGACGTAAGGAATACATACACCAGGAGAGATACTAGCGTGGCGCCTGCCAGCCATAGAGCTAAAAGTAGCAAATATCGTTCGTGCTGAAGGTCGGCCATCTGGGTCCACAGGATAGCTATTAATACTGCTGTTAGGAGACCTCCGACCCGCGCAGGACCTTGAGATACATCCTCTTCAGATGGTTCCCACTTCGCGCGACGTCGCCAACTAAGGGAAATCGCGGTGGCAGCAGACATGAGCCAGCCCACTGTTCTTACAAGCGGAGCAAGCGTTCCATAATCGGCTTGTTGAATCATACCTGTAGCTTCACTCTTCTTGATTCAGGACGTATGCGGTATGTAGTCCCAAGGTCGAATACGGGAGCCTCGCCACGGCGAGCTACTCCAAATAAGTACAATCCTGGGGGCATCCAGTCGAATGAGGGCGTCGTAACAGAATTGAAGGCCCTTTCCGGGTTAAAAAAATACGCGTCCGAGTAGTGTATTCGAAGGCCAGGAGTAATGGTGTCCACGCGGACTCGTATGCCTGGGCTGTCGGGGTGGTAATCCGGATTGTCACGGTGTCTGGCCCGATCTGTCACGAAATCTTTCAGTCTAACTCCAAAGAAGTCAATAGCGTTTTTATAATCAAATAGTTTGACGTGATCTTTTCCTGATTGCTCATTCAGGAGTTCTAGTAAGGCTCCATAAAGATCATTAAGAAGTAGGCGGGATTTCCTGGTTCGGGGTAATCCAAGAAGTAATCGTGAAGGAAAGAAGTCTATGGGTATAGGTGGTTCTTGTGCGTTTATGACAAGACAGGGAAATGGCCTTTGGATGTCGCTGAGTACGGACAGTTGGAAGTTAAAGCGCTCAACGCTTCGTTCCATATCGGCTACTACAATACCTAGATCTTCTTCGATGTATCTATGAGAGCCGCGACCAATTTGCCCGACCAGGTGATGCGTCAGCCCTCGAGCGAATTGTTCCGTGGCATGGCTCGCCGTCTCCTCGGGCTTTTCAACCGGGTATGTTTCTCCGGGTCTTTGGGGAAAGCCTTCAGAGGAGTTCTGAGGCTTGCTTTCCTGGCTCTGCTCCATTCTGAACTCACTCATTCCAGCTCCCTTCTAAGGAGGTATTAAGCTTACGCCTCTCACATAGTGACAGCCTAATAGACACTTACATTCATGAAAATATGCAGTTCTGGGAAGCGGCACTCGGACTATTAGGACTTAAGGGAGATAGGGGACATTGCAGGGCCTCTCCAGGCACAAAGACCGGCCAGGCGTGGCCTTTTGCTTTGTCGCTGCACATCCTTCCCAACGTCCCTACATCCCCAACGTCTCCGCTTCAGACGGTTTTTCATCTCCTCTTCATCATCTCTTAATATTTCGTTTAGCTTGGCTTAAGCAACAAACCCGTACCATTCCGCCTTGTTGCGATTTTGAAGACCTTGCCGCCATGGCAAGGTCTTTCGTCTATGGGGCGATCGCCTCCTCGGATATCGTGACTCCGTTGAATCATGCAAAGCGAACCACTTCAGAGCTACCTGCGCATGCACCGCCGACGGCACGCCTTCTCCCAGGAGGAGGTTGCTTTCCTCATCGGTGCGGGAAGCGCTGCGACGATTGCCCGGTACGAACTCGGGCGGCGAGAGCCGTCCCTCGATACCGCGCTCGCCCTTGAGGCCCTCTACGGCGCTCCGGTAGCCGAGCTCTTCGCCGGCAGGTTCAACACGGTCGAACAGTCCGTCGTCAGCCGGGCCTCCGAGCTCATCGCGAACGTGCGCGCTGCTGGCATCTCTCCGGCGGCGACCGCCAAGCTTCAGGCCCTGGGAGAGCTCTCCAGGAGAACTAACCTCTTCGCTTCGTGACGTGCACCCGGTACCTCGCCATAGACCCGACAACTGCAGGCTTCGCCTACGTGGTCTTCGAGTCCCCGGACCGCCTGGTCGACTGGGGACTCGCCACCGGCCGCAGTGATGCGGAGTGGACCCACCGCCTCGAGTCGCTCATCTCCCTCTACGCTCCGGAGGTCCTCATCACCGAGGACGGTACCGGCACCCGGCGAGGGAGGAGGGCGGTCACGTTCCTTGAGGGCGTCCAGACGATCGCCCTTCTGCGAAGCCTCTGGACCGTCCATATCCCAAAGCGGAAGGTCTTCGAAGCATTCCCGGGAGCGAAAGGGAAGCACGACATCGCCGAGTCCCTCGTCGAGCGCTTCCCCGAGCTCCGGCCCAGGCTGCCGCGCAAGCGCCAGGCCTGGACGAGCGAGGACGCCCGCATGCGGATCTTCGATTCGCTTGCCCTCATCGCGGCCCACCTGGCGACAGACATCCATACCAGCTAATGCAGCCCATACCATGCAGTATTTCAAACTGATACGAACTGATTCTGATATTGCGAAGCTCCGGGAGGAGTATCGAAAGGTGGTACGCAGCGAGCGGAGACTCCGCAAGCTCGTACGGAACCTCGAGACGCTCCTTGACCGCGAGCGCAGAAGCCGGGAAGGCGAGGAGCTGCCCGCTATCCGCTTCTAGCCATGACTACCGAAGAGACACTAGAGGAGTGCCGGAAGCTTGGGCAGGAGCACAGCAAGGAGATCGAGGACATCCGGTCCGACATTGAGATCCTGGCGCGCGCCCTCTACCGCGCGTTCGAAACCTTCCATACAAAAGAAGACGCCGCCCGCATCGAAGCGGAGCTCGCCGCACTCCGGCAGCTCATCGATCGCGACAACTGATCCCACGATTGCACGGCGCCTGGGGCGCCGTGCCGTACTGAAAGGAGGTCTAGATGCAAGAGTTTTTGATCACGTGGACCGTCGAGATCGAGGCGGAGACTCCGCTTGAAGCCGTGCGGGAGGCCCTGCGATGCCAGAGGGACGCATACAACATGGAGAATCTCTTCGGTGTCGGATACTACAAGGACAACCGCTGGCACGACGAAGAGATCGATCTCGGCTACGACAATCCGTTCGGCCGTCCGCCGGCCGTGATCGAGGGAGACGAGGTGTGCTGCGGCCATTGCGGCAGCAGGAACACTCGCTACCTCGAAGACGTCGGCCAGCGCTCCTTCATGTGGGCCGACAACGGCACCGCATACGCGAGCAAGGACAGCGTCACTGCCGATTTCGACGGAGCCGATCCCCGCGTCTGGTGCGCCGAGTGCGGAGGAGAGAGCGAGCTGCCGAATCCCTTCGAGCTTGTTGGTTCCGCTATTCCTCACGATACACGGCGAAAGGAGGTACCGCATGGCAGAGCCATACACGGTCACCTGGACCGTTGAGGTCGACGCCGAGGATCTGGTCGATGCGGCGCGAAGGGCATACGAAAAGCTCCGACACACCGAGAGCCGGCCGACGCACTTTGACGTGAAGCATCCGAAGATCACTGAGGCGCTCGGTCCGGGGTATCGGTACACGCTCGTTGTCGAACTGCCGAAAGACAACCCGCTTGGCCGTCCGCCTGCCGTCGTCAAAGACGATGGCGTGTGTTGCGGCCACTGCGGAAGCGAGAACACTCGTTACGTCGAGGATGTCGGCCAGTATGCGCCGATGTCGGTCCAAGACGGCGTGCCGGTCTGCTGGGGCGGCGATCTCGAGGTTGATGAGATTGGCGACGATCCCCGCGTCCTGTGCTTCGGTTGCGGCCGTGAAAGCGAGCTTCCGCCCAACTTTCGATGGGCGGAGGGTGAGAGCGAGTAGCGGCAGCGCAAGGTCTCCTCTTCCACCATTAAACCAAACGGAGGATCACATGACTCTCACGCGGATACTCTTTCCGCTCGGCCGCTGCGTCGCCACGCCGGGGGCGCTTGAAGTGCTCTCGGAGGCGAAGCAGGCAGCGGTTCCGTTCCTCACCCGCCACCAAGAGGGGGACTGGGGCGAGGTTTCTCCGGAAGACAAGGCGGCCAACACCCTGGCCCTTGTCACCGGGGAGCGCATCCTCTCCGCATACCGCACAGCGCAGGGCGCGAAGCTTTGGATCATCACCGAAGCCGACCGCTCCTCGACCTGCATTCTCCTGCCTGAAGAATACTGAACAGTTCTTTCCAACCAACCGAAAGGAGGACCCGCATGCACAAACGGCGGACGATCGATCGCCGCGTGCGCGAAGCGAAGCTCGAGGTCCTTGCCGACAGCGAAGGCATGGACGTTGAAGATCTCTTCGACTGCTACCGACTGGACGACGTCATACCTGGCATCTGCACGAACGACGGCTGCTCATTCACCGCCGGGTATGAACCCGACCAGGACGAAGGGTGGTGCGCCGAGTGCCAGACCCCGACCGTCGCAAGCGCCCTCATCCTCTCCGGCGTCATCTGAAAGGAGGCTACATGTCCGTCTATCCGATTCTCCTCACCCGCCTCCTGGCCACTCCCGGCGCGCTTGCCGCGCTCACCGACAGCCATCAGGGCGTCCATACCTTCCTCGCCCGCCATCTCTCCGGAGACTGGGGCGAGCTCTCGGACGAGGAGCGGGCGAGAAACACCCTGGCCCTCGTCACAGGCAATCCGCTCCGCTCCGCGTACCGCACCCGCCTTGGCGTGCCGTTCTGGATCGTGACCGAGGCCGACCGCTCCTCGACGTGCCTCCTCCTGCCTGAAGAAGTCTGACCCGCAGTTTTCTCCCGACACACCGCATACCGCGATGCCCACCAGGGCAGAAAGGAATCCGTATGTCCGTACTCCAAGAAACGACGATCACCCGCGCCTCAAAAGAGTGGTGGCGTCGCCCGGATGACGAGCGGTACCTCACCCTTCCTGAGCTCCATCGGGCCACGCTCGAGCGCAAGGAGCAGAGTCGCGTAGCGACGACATCCACCACAGCGCTTATCGCCCGCGGTAGCGAAGAGGCCGGCGGCTCCTTCCATCTCGAGCATGACGTCCTCGGCACGCTCTCGCCGACCCACTGGTCTACGGGGCAGCTCGCCACGCTCTCCCATACTCCGGCCAAATGGATACGGGAGATCGCTTCCGTCCCGGCAGGCCCGGCCTTCGCCGCCCACGCGGTTAACCTGGGACTTCGGTACCTCTTGAAGCCCGAACGGATCCAGGTCATGCGATGGGAGACAGAAGGCAGGGGAGAGCTCCGCTGCATCGTCGGCCCCGACTACGGCCGCATCTACGACCACCAGGTCGTCGAGGCGGTGATCCGGGTCAATGCCGACGGGCGCTGGCACGTCCCCTCGGCCAGCTACCAGGCCAAGAACCCCAAGCGGGCCACCACCCTCTATGCGAGCGACCGGGACGTCTTCATCTTCCTCGTGGACGAGAAGAACCCGGTCGAAGTGAGGATAGACGGGACAACCCGGTTCCTCTTCCGCGGCTTCATGGTCTGGAACTCGGAAGTGGGGCACCACACGTTCGGCTTCATGACCTTCCTCTACGACCACGTCTGCGACAACCGCACGATCTGGGGCGCGAGGGAGGTCCGGGAGCTCCGGATCAAGCACACCAAGAATGCCCCGGAGCGCTTCGAGCGCGAGGTCGCTCCCATGCTCCAGGCCTATGCCGAAGCGTCGGTCGTCGACGTCAAGGAAGGCCTGGAGCGGGCCGCAAGGAAGAAGGTGGGCTCCTCCGACGAGGACGTCCTCTCCTTCCTCCGGAAGCACGACTTCACCAAGAGGGAAGGGGAGAAGATCATGGAGATGGCCAAGCAGGAGGAGGGCGGCGCCCGCACGGTCTGGGAGCTCGTGAACGGGGGCACCGCCATGGCCCGGAGCATCCCGCATGCGGACGAGCGGGTGAAGTTAGAGAAGAGAGTGAGTTCTTTGCTTAGGGTGGCTTAGGCCGCCGATTGTTCTTTCCACGTCCCGAGAGGGGCAGCCCAGGCCGGAGGTCTGGGTTTTTTTGAATGCCTCGACACGAGACAGGGGCGTATACCCTTCGTCTATGCTATATGGTGGCGTACAACCACCCCCAGCCGGATCTTCGGTGGAGGTCTTAATAGTAGTAGTTGTGTACTCATTGGGCTCTCATATCGTTTCGCGTAGATACCGCCCTCTCAACTTGTTTGATAAAGTCTAAGGAGGCAAGCTTCTTGCCAAAGGGAAAGTTGGCTGAAGTTCCTTTGAAATAGACCGCGACGGGTCCGTCGATGTCAACTTGGCTAACTGCACTAGGCAGGCTATATGTCCTGCTATCAGGATTGATTTTTAGGAAAAATACGCGTCTGTCTCCATTTCTTAGGGTTGAGAGTGAGGTTGAGATGCTCGGGTTATCGAGAGTTCGAAGAATGATAGGTCTACTCGTATCTACTTGCGACTTTCCAAGGATCACCCGTTCCGCGCTCAACTCGTAATCGGTGAAGGGTAATCCTAGTGAGGTGGGACTATGCTTATCAAGCGCGGCTCTCCTTCGTGCGTCTTTGTCGTACCCATAAAACGTACCCTGATCAATAACAGAGATCAATCGACCAAGGACAATAAGATCCGACTCTCTGATTAATTCGCTCATCGACTCCGGAGCTCTGGTCTCGAAGCTCGAGTCTGGTTCGATTTGCTTGCTAATCAACTGACTAGAGATCACCCCAAAACCAAGGCCCAGTAATGCCACTGCCGGGAGTACTAGCTTGGACATGCTGATTCTATCTTTTAACTTCATTTAATTATCTCTCCTAATACCAAGCATTGATGTAGTTCTTGTCTTGAGCCTGCAGGGCTGTATAAAAGCTGGAGCAACTACCGGGCCTCATGATGCTACCTGCCGAACAACTAGTATGACCTAGGCCGAACACGTGGCCCATCTCATGCCTAGTTACAACTGCACGGAGGGAGGTCGGGATTCCTCCGTTATAGCTATTAAGGTAAATAGTGGCAGTTTTGGCCTTGAAGTCCGTAGTATTGCATAACCCAGAAAGTGAACCATCGCTATTAAAGCAGGGCCTGCTGGTGCTGTTGCGTGGTTCTGCTTTGCCATACCAACCAACTGGTCCATAATCGCCTTGTACGTAAGTTACAAAGGTGCAAGCGTTTGTCACAAGCGCCATTATGAGGTCTGTATTGTTATTGTAGTCAGCGACAGCCGCGCTTATATCAGTTTGATAGCTCGTTGCACATTCCGAGACTGAGATGTTGTTGGTGAAGAAGCGAAAGCCTAGATCGTCTGCGGCATTTGCGCTGGAAGTCAGAAAAAATCCTGTAATAGCCATAGTAATAAAAACAAGAAGAGCGTTGACGATTTGGACAGCAAACTTCGGCGTACGAGACCTTCTCATGCATTCTCCTTTCAAGAGTACGAGTTCCTGTGCCCCTTTTAGAGCGTAAACCAGTGGACAAAAGCGTCAGGCGAGATAAACTCACATCTGCTTCGTTTATTAGCTTAGCATACTTCGGTGGCTGTCGGGGAATTCTGGCCTGAGGACTGCCCAAACCTCCACCCGGGCATACTTCGGTCTCTTGGGATGGGTGTTCAAGTCGGGCACCATGGCTCCCATGGACCCCGAGCGTCAGATCACCTATTTCGCCCGCACCAACCACCGCAACAAGGGGATTCCCTTCGGCATCCGTCGCGCCGATCGCCGCAATCACATGTACCTCATCGGGAAGACCGGTACCGGGAAGTCGACGCTCTTGAAGACCTTGATGCGGGAGGATCTCCGGAACGGCGAAGGCTTTGCCCTCCTCGACCCCCACGGCGACCTTGCCGAGGAAGTCGTCTCCCTGGTGCATCCTGGCAGGGGAGGCGACCTCATCTACCTCGACGTCCCCGACACCTCCCTCGCCTGGCACTTCAACCCCTTCGCCGGCGTGCCAGAGGAGCGCCGGGCGCTCGCCGCGGCCGGGACCGTCGAGGTCTTCAAGAAGCTCTGGACGGATGAGTGGGGGCCGCGCCTGGAGCATCTCCTGCGGAACGTCGTCTTCACGCTCCTTGAGACGGGAGGGACGCTCGGCGACGTGCCCCGCCTCCTCTCCGACAAGGACTACCGGGGGTCACTTGCCCGGCAGGTGTCGAACGATGTGGTGCGCTCCTTCTGGGAGAAGGAGTTTGCCGGATACTCGCCGGCCTTCCGGGCCGTGGTCACCGCGCCCCTCCTCAACAAGGTGGGCGCCTTCCTGATCGACCCCCGCCTCAAAGCCATACTCACGGCTAAGGAGGGCTCCTTTGACCTCCGGAGGCTCATGGACACCGGTAAGATCCTCATCGTGAACCTCGCCAAGGGGAAGCTCGGGGAGGGACCGGCGTCCCTTCTGGGGTCGCTCCTGGTCTCCCACCTCTCCCTGGCGGCGCTTGAGCGGGCAGACCGGCCGCTCGAGGAGCGGAAGGACTTCTACCTCTATCTCGATGAGTTCCATAACTTCGCCACCTTGACGCTCGCCACCATGCTCTCGGAACTCCGGAAGTACCGGCTCTCTCTCATTCTGGCGCACCAGTATCTCGGACAGCTTGAGACGGAGGTCCGCGATGCGGTCTTCGGGAACGCAGGGACGTTCATCGCCTTCCGGGTGGGGGCTTTGGATGCTCCCATCGTGGCGAGGGAGCTCGCGCCGAAGTTCGAGGCGGAGGATCTCCTGACGCTGCCGAACTTCTCGGTGTATTTGAAGCTGATGATTGAGGGGGAGCCGAGCAAGGCGTTTAGTGCGGAATTGAAGAGATCGTCCGGACGAAGGCAGAACAACGTTTAACGTGTAGTTGAATCAGTCCTATTGATTTGTTATAATTCTCAGCATGAACAAGCATATGAAAATAGGTTTTATCTTGCTGGCCATAATTATTTTTGGAGGTTTAAGTATCATTATTCGAGACGGTAACGGTAAACCTGCTTCCAACGCTGACGTGTCAAACACAACGTCCTCTACGACCAACTCAGTGGACGTGAAGCACTATGAAAATAAAGATTATCAATTCTCGTTTGCATATCCTGCGGATGGTACTACATACGACGCAGTGACCAATAGTCAGGGCATAGTACCTCGAGGCGCGCCGTCTGGAGTCGTACCGCCAAGTCTGGTTTGGATTTACCTGCCCGAACAATATTCAGATCTTAAAGGCGGGTACATGAATTATATCATTGACGTAAGCTTGGGAAGTTTCCTCGAAGACCGTGTAACTCCAGACTTTGCAGTCAAGTCCAGAGAATATCGCGCCGAGTTCAAGGACGGTACAAATACTTACGCCATTATTCTCGATGGTGATCTTGAGGAAGTGCCGCAATCAGTTAAAAAGACGTTCGAAGCTGTCCGAAACTCATTTCGTACGAAGAATTAGATCGGCAAGCATGCCTCGACTTCGAAGGTAGAGGCATGCTTGTTAACTCTGCTCCCTAGAGACGCCTGTTACCACATTGACGGGTAAAGCCCAGTTCTTCCGTATGGGTCGAGCAAGGCACCTGAGGCGTCATATATGCCAAAGTGAAGATGATTTGCATTGCCGGCCCCGGTATGGGAAACTTCTCCAATCTTTTGTCCTCGTGGTATAACGGTCATACTCACAGAAACTAGGATGTTTCTCATATGCAGGTAATAGGTCTTGTAGCCGTTACTATGGGTGATTTCGACTTGGCCCATTGATAGGTCAATGCCAGTTACTTGCCCGCTCGCCGCAGCGAAAACGCTCGTACCCTCGGGTGCGGCGTAGTCGTAACCTCGATGGTTGTCATACCACATATACACATTTACTCCAGGAGCTGCATCTTGGTAGTTAAATGCACTCACGTTGTAGCTACCCCCGCCAGGCATCTTATACGCCCAAGGAGCGGCTGCGTTGGCAGTATTGTTGGGATCGCATGCGACAGTTATACCTCCCACGTATGCCAAGCATCCGGACCAGTAGTCACCCACCTCGCCCGTACGGGTTTGAATGTAATTCCACCGAGTGTCAAGATCAACAATGGCGGTGACGGGAGCGCTGGTCGAAGTATATCCATTTAGTGGGAACGTGAGTGGCGTAAAGCTTGATGCAGCTGCCTCCTGATAGAGAAAGAAATCGTAAGTGGCAATTCCGGGTGAATATCCCTTTGCATCGAGATCGACATTCGTGGCGCTGGGCGTGATATCGCTGCACGTGAACGAGAAGCTGTCCATGACTCCACTTCCCTTAATGCTCTCTTTGAGTTTACGCCACGTACCGCTCACTTTCTCATGAAGGTAGAGATCTGCGTCCCCTGCTGCTGATGTAAGTTCAGCGGTGTATACATACCCGCAGGGATAATCGCTCGGGGTCTTATAGAGTAATTGGGCGAGTTGACCTTGCGCAACAGATCCATGCTGGTAATAGATCTGCTGCCGACTCTTGAGCAGGGCTTGAAAGGAACGACGAGACGATGCGCCATCTCTTCTCTCTTGATGCCTAGGTTTGCTGATATCAGGGACGATCTTTGTTTCGGATGGTTGAGCAATCTCCGTGCCTTGAACGGGTAGATTTGCCAGAAGGAAAATTCCAAGGAGTGCGGCTGCGTGTCGGTTCAATGTTCCACCCTTCGTAAGATGCAGGTTGCACATGGGCCTTATGGCCCTGCATGTATATAGAGCGCAATCCGTCGGAAAAAAGCTTCAGCTTGGAGAGAAAGAGAGCTTGACCTGCTACCTGCTACCTGCTACTGCTCGACCCTCACCCAATCCATCTCCTGGGAATGCCCCGTATACCAGCCCCAGGGGAAGAAGGTCAGCGTCAGGGTGGAGGCGTTCGGCGGAAGAGGACCGACGTTGTAGGCCAGCCGTTCCGTACCGTCGATCGAGTAGCGGACTTCGCCGGTCTGCGGATCGTAGCGGAGCTCCTCGTCGAACCAGCGGTCCCAGATGGGAGGCAAAAGCAGGCTCACATTGGCCCGCTGCTCCGCCCATCGATGGCTACTGGCATTACGCCGGAAGAGGGAGAAGCCGACCGTCACGCTCTCGCCGGCTCCCGTGTAGCGGTAGTTGGCGTAGGAGACGCCGAAGTTCTTTTCGGGGTAGCCGGTGATGCCGATGACCATCTTGCCATCCAGGAATTCGTTCGAGGCGTGGACCTTTACCCGACGGGAGATGATCAAGGTCTGAGTGGAATCAATAGGGAAGGGGAGCGTCCGGGCTTGGCCGCCCTGGTCCGTTACGGTTGTCAGTACGCGGAGCTTGCCTCCCTCTTCGAGGACCGTGTTGCCCCGGACCTCCCATTTCCCCGGGTCGATCAGCCCGTCGTTGAAGTCGTCAAAGAACCGGATGGCGCCCCGCTTGCCTGCGAGAGAAAGGGGAGCTGTCCGATCCGGCGCTTCCAGGTAGTCGGGAGTCTCCGTGAGGTCGAGCATCTCGATGGTGACCGCCCTCCAGGTATCAGAAGCATCGCCCTTTTGACTCCGATGAGCGGCCGCCAGGTTCTCTCGAATGGCTTCGGCGAGATCCTCTCGCACGGGATGCGTCTCCATGCGGTAGAGGAGCTCCCGCCAGATGCCGTCCGCCTCGCGTCCTCTGCCTTCCCTGGCCAGAAATGCCGCGTAGTTGTTCGCCACAGTAATGGTGTCCGGATGACCCTTTCCCAGGCTCCGCTCGAGCCGCCCTAGAGCATTGCGGTAGTAGCGCTCCGCGTCCGCGGTGTGGCGCCGCGCATCGAAGAGTCGCCCCAGCTCGGCGAGTGCCCGGGCGATGTGCGGATGATTGTCGGGAAAGAGCCAGCGGTAGCCGGCCAGGCTGTCGAAGAGGAGGGGCTCCGCTTCGTCGAGCTTGCCTGCCGACAGGAGGGTCGCTCCGATGTTGTGGAAGAGCGTCGGCATGCTCGGGTAGTTCGGGTCGGAGATGGCCCGGTACCCGAGGCGAATAGCCACGAGCTCGGTTTCGGCCTTGGCGCTGTTTCCCTGGTCCCGGGTCAGACAGGCCAGGTTATGGAGCACCTGGAGCGTCCCGTGGTGGTTTTCCCCGAGGAGCTTCCTCCGGATCGCGAGGCTGCGACCGTAACAGGCGGATGCCTCCGCATACTTACCCTCGGCGTGGAGGGTACAGGCGAGATCGTGGACGGCGCTCGCGGCCCGGAGCGACTGAGGGCCGCCGAGTCGCTCGGAGTCCGCAAGGGCGGTGCGGAACAGCTTTTCCGCCCGGGTAAAGTCGCCCCGGGCGAAGGCAACGCGGCCGATGAGGGAGCGCATCTCGAGGGTTTCTCCGGCATCGGAAACGTCCGCCACCGAGAGAGTCTCTGCGGCGTAGCGCTCGGCGTCGGCATAGCGGGCTTGGTGGTAGCGGACGGTCGCAAGATCAGCCAACGTCTCCGCGATGAGACGGGGGTTGCCCCCGTAATGGGCGCGGATATCCTTTAGTGCCGGCTCAAGGAGCGTCTCTGCCGGAGCGTAGTTGCCGAGGTTCAGATTGATCCTGCCAAGGGAACGGAGAAGTGTCCCCCGGACTGCTGGATCGCGCGGCGGGGATGCCTGGAGCTTGCGCGCGGCCTCGTCGAGGACTTCACGCGCGGAGACCGTAGAGCCAAGCGTCGTCCAGGGATTGGATACCTTGAACATGTCCACCAGGAATCCGGATGCCGCTTCGGAGCGCTTCGCCTCCCGCTGTGCAGCGTCCCTTTCCGAGAGCGCCTCTTGCCGCAGGAAGAACAGGGCAACCGTGAAGCCGATGAGGACAAGGAGGCCGAGGAGCGCGGCAGCTACCGGCAACCGGTGCCGCTCGAGGAACTTCCGCATGCGGTACCGGCTGGTCCCCTTGAGCGCCAGGACGGGCTCGCGGTCGAGGTAGCGACGGACGTCTTCGGAGAGCTCCGCGACGGAGCGGTAGCGCTCGGCCGGTTCCTTGCGGAGCGCCCGGAGCACGATGGCGTCAAGCTCTCCTTCGAGCAGACGGCGCAGGCGCCGTCTGCTCCCTTTCGGGAGCGCAGACGGGGAGACCGCTTCGGAGAGAGCCAGGGCGCTCGGCCGGACCGGCTCAAGCGCCAGGATCGCCTGGGGCAGGTCGTGGGAGCGCTCCGCCCTGTATGGCAGCCGGCTGGTGAGGAGAACACAGAGAAGCACACCGAGGGAGTACACGTCGGTCCTCGTGTCGGTCGGCATGCCCCCGAGCTGCTCGGGACTCGCGTACGCAAGGGTGAAGGGCCGGTCGGCGGAACGCGTGAGGGTCCGGGCGGCCAGAGTGGGGGAGAGGATCTTCGCAATACCGAAGTCGAGGAGCTTCGGCTCTCCTTCGGCCGTGACGAGGATGTTGTCGGGCTTGAGGTCCCGGTGGACGACGAGCTTTTGGTGAGCGTGCTCGACGGCTTCGCAGACCTGACGGAAGAGTTCCAAGCGGCCCCGGAGCGTTGGCCGATCGGCCTCTGCAAACGCGGTGATCGGGATCCCTTCCACATACTCCATCGCGACGTAGCGAAAGCCTTCCGGCGTTGTGTCGCTGTCGTAGAGGGTGGCGATGTACCGATGCTTCAGCCGTGCTTGCGCCTTGTCCTCGTTTCTGGAGTATGAGAGAGCGTTTGGGGGAAGGATCTTCAGGGCGACTACCCGGCCGTTCCTGGTGTCCTTCGCCTTGAAGACGGCGCCCATTCCGCCCCGGTCGAGGGCCTTGACGATGGTGTACGGTCCGACCGTATCCCCGTCCCGGAACGGCATGAGCCGCGCGGCGGGAAACAAGCGCAGATGATCGAACGCGTCCGCTCCGGCAGTCGGGACTCTGAGGAGATCGTCGGCGGCTTGGCGTAGCGCTTCGTCCTCTATCGCGGCGAGAAAGGCTTCCCGCTCCTCCTCCGGGAGCTCGAGCGCCCGGTCGACGATCCGCTTGACCTCCTGCCACTCTTCGGGATGCATGCCTGAGTTAACGAGTCAGACGGTCCGCAAGGAAGCGCTTCGCGAGCGCCCACTCGCGCTGCACCGAGGAGCGGCTGAGTCCGAGCGCCTCCGCCACCTCATCCTCAGTTGCTCCCCAGAAGTACCGCAGATGGATGATCTCAACCATCGTGGGATCCATGATCTCGAGTTCCAGGAGCGCATTGTGGAGATCAAGGAGGTCGACTTCCGGCGCCCCCACCTGGAGCTCGGGATGGGAGAGGGTGACCCGTTCGGCCTCTCCGCCCCTCTTTTTGGCACTGCTTGCCCGGGCATACTCGACGAGGATGTTCCGCATGAGGCGAGCGGCCAACGCGAAGAAGGGGCCACGGCCTTTCCACGACATGTTCCTGAGAGGCACGAGGCGCTCATAGACTTCGTGGACGAGCGCGGTGGGGTCGAGCGTGTGCGACGAGCGCTCCCCGGCCATAGCGCGACGGGCGATCCGCTTCAGTTCGGTATAGACCAGGACCACGAGCTCGTTCAGCGCATCCTTGTCGCCGGAGGACCAGGCGGTGAGGAGTTCGGTTACTGGCTTCTCTATATCCATAACGCGGTCGTTGAGAGGAGTGTCCATACTCTCTAGAGCGTCAAATGGCCGTATCCGGCTCCAGCGATCTGATGCTTTTCTGCCTCCGTTCTCGCTCTACCTTGTACAACGGACTCGAAGGGAACTATAAACCGCTTGAAGCGGAAGGAGGAGCAATGCGCAAACAACCCCGCACTGTCCTTTCCCACTGGCAAACGGCGTACGAAGGCTTTTCGACTTCGGTGCAGGACTTCTACTCCCAGGTCGAGGCGGCGGTCAAAGATCGCGAGGTACCGGAGGTGACTTTCTCCCGGGTCGTCTATAAAGAAGGCGGCGTAGCTTCCGCCGGCCGGGAGTATCTCCGGGTTTCCCGGGGCGCCATGGTCTTCGACGTATGCGCCGCCCCGTATGGCACCGGCTTCTTTTTCTCCTCGTGGGCGGCTCTCGATTTTCCTGGGTACCTCCCATACCTCTACCTTGCCGTCATTATCGGCCTAGGCTTTTTTTCTCTTGCCTTCGGCCTCTCGGCCTTCGTGTCCTACCTTAGCTTCATACCCCTGTATGTCATGGGTGCCATCTATCTCTTCATTCTTGGCTTTATGGGCACCGGCGTTCACAAGAAGGTCTTCGGTGTCGAGGAGGCAGCCGAGGCCATGCCGTTCCTCGGCAAGATCTACAGCGCCCTCTTCAATCCCGGCACATACTTTTCGGTCGACACCGAGAGCATGTTCCAGTCGGCCATCCACGGTGCCGTCCTCGAAGCAGTGAAGACCGTCACGGAGGAATCCGGCCGGCGCGTCGTTGCCGTACCGGAGCGGCGCGTGGCCTAGCTACCATGGCCACCCTTCAGGAGACCATCACCGAGCAGTTCTACGCCTGGGAGATCCGGGGGCGGGGGTGGAGCGCCTGGCCGTACGCGGTCGAGCTCGAGCCCCCCTTCCGCCCCTTCTACGGCTTCGTCCTGCCGCGCTCTCGCGATGACGGGCGGCGGCCCACGCTCCTCAGCAGACTTGCCGACGGGCTCTTCGGGAGGAGCGAGCCGCCGGAAGAAACGATCTCGCTCCCTGAGGAGGAAGACCCGGCGCCGTGGCGATCGGGTGAGCCCCTGGTCGAGCTCCTTCTTGCGGTGCCTCCCGGCATGTCGATTGGGCAAAGCGCAGCCGAGCGGCTTCTCCTCGCGCTCCGGAGCTGCCAGCGACCCTTCTCCTTCGAGGTCATCGGCCACGGCGGAGAGCTGATGATCCAGATAGCCTGCCGGCAGTCGGATGCCGCTCTCGTCGAAAGCCATCTGCGGGCCTTCTTTCCCGATGTCGCGGTCACGCCAGAGGCCGATCGCCTGGAGCGCGTGTGGGAGTCCGGCGGGGACTATCAGGCGATCGCTGATTTCGGGCTCTCCCGCGAGTTCATGCTTCCGCTCGAGCGGCATAAGAGTTTCGACCCCGACCCGCTCCTGCCGCTTCTGGCGATTCTTGCGACCCTCCGGGAGGGGGAAGTCGGCGTCCTGCAGCTCCTCGTCGAGCCGGCCCGGGAGCCGTGGGCCGAGAGCGTGCTTCGGGCCGTCTTCGACAACGAGGACAAGCCGTTCTTCAAGGACGCCCCCGAAATCTCCTCGCTGGCCCGGCAGAAGGTCGGCAAGCCGCTCTACGCGACGGTACTTCGCCTCGGCGCCCGAGCAAAGGAAGGGAGGGCCTCCGAGATCCTCTGGACCTTGGCCGGGGTCCTCATGCAGTTCGGCACTCCCGCAGGGAACGAGCTCTTGCCGCTCTCCGTTCTTGAGGACATCGATCCGGCTGACGATCTCCTCTCCCGGGAGAGCCACCGCAGTGGAATGCTCCTTTCGAGCGAGGAGCTCGTCTCGTTCCTTCATCTGCCGTCCGCGTCGGTCAAGCTCCCGGGACTGCGGCGCACGGCGCTCCGCACCAAGGCGGCTCCTGCCCGGACCCGCGCTTCCGGAGTGGTGCTTGGCGAGAACGTCCATCGCAGCGAGCCGGTCGAGGTAGCCTGGCCCGCCGAAGCGAGGATGCGCCATGCGCACATCATCGGCGCCTCCGGGAGCGGCAAGTCGACGCTCCTTGTCCAGCTCATAACCCAGGACATCGAGGCGGGAGCGGGCCTTGCGGTCCTCGATCCGCACGGGGACCTCATCGACGCGATCCTCGCCCGGATCCCGGAAGACCGACTGGGGGACGTCATCCTCTTCGACCCCTCCGACGAGCACTCGCTCGTCGGCTGGAACATCCTGGCGGCCCGCTCTGAGGTGGAGAAGATCCTCCTCTCGTCGGATCTCGTCGGCCTCTTCCGGCGCCTCTCGACGTCGTGGGGCGACCAGATGACGGCAGTTCTGGCGAATGCCATCCTGGCCTTCCTCGAGCGACCGGAGGGTGGGACCCTTCTCGATCTCCGGCAGTTCCTGGTCGACAAGCAGTTCCGGGAAGCGGTCCTCGCGACGGTCACCGACCCCGAGATCCGCTTCTACTGGACCCGCGAGTTTCCGCTTCTCGTCGGCAAGCCTCAAGGGTCGATCCTGACCCGCCTCGACACGCTTCTTCGCTCGAAGCTCGTCCGGCGGATCGTCGGGAGCAGGGATGACCGGCTTGATCTCCGCCATGTCATCGACAGGGGAGAGATCTTCCTCGGCAAGCTCTCCCAAGGGGCGATCGGGGAGGAGAACGCCGCCATTCTCGGGAGCCTCCTTGTCTCGAAGTTCCACCAGGTGGCCTTGAGCCGGCAGGACACCGCGCCGGAGGACCGCCGGCCCTTCACCTTATATATAGATGAAGCGCAGCACTTCGCCACGGCGTCGATGGCGGGACTCCTCTCCGGGGCACGGAAGTATGGGCTGGCGCTCGTGGCGGCCCATCAGGAGCTCAACCAGTTCAAATCGCGGGAACCCGAGGTGCTCTCGGCGCTCCTCTCGAACGCGGAGACGCGGATCGCCTTCCGGGTGGCGGAAGACGATGCTCGCCATTTAGAAAAGGGCTTCTCCTTCTTCGGCGCCTCCGACCTAGCGAACCTCGCCGTGGGGGAGGCGATCTGCCGGATCGGCCGCTCGGAGGACGACTTCAACCTGCGGACGCTTCCGCCCCCGAAGATCGACCCCGCAGAGGCGAGGGAGAGGCGGGGAGAGATCGTCCAACTCACCCGGCAGCGCTTTCCTATCCCAGAGGAGCCGCAAGGTGCGGCTCCTGAAGCCACTGTTCCTCCGCCGCGTCCGCCGGAGGAACCGCCTCACGCGCCTCGTGAAGAGGCGATCGTCCGAGCTCGGCCTCCCCGCCCGGCAGCATCGCCCCCGCCGCCATTGGGCCGCGGCGGAGCAGAGCACAAGTATCTCCAGGAGCTCGTGAAGCGCTGGGGGGAAGAGCGCGGGTTCCGGGCGGTCATCGAGCAGCCGGTCGAAGGCGGGAGCGTTGACGTGGCGCTCGCGCGCGAAGGCGTCTCGATCGCCTGCGAAATCTCGGTCTCGACCGGCGTCGAGCACGAAGCAGCGAACGTCGAGAAGTGCCTGCGGGGCGGCTTTACCCGCGTGGCGTGTCTCTCCATGAAGCGGACGCACCTCGCCCGGCTTGAGGCGGCACTCGGGGAGCGGCTCGCAAAGGACGAGGCGGCGAGGGTCGCATTTCTCCTCCCGGAAGAGTTCCCGGCATTCCTCGATCTCCAGGCGGTGGGGGAGCGGGAGACGATGGTGGGCGGGTACAAGGTCAAGGTGAAGTACCGCTCCCCGGCCGGCGGGGAGGCGGGAGTGGGGGCGAAGGCCGTGGCCCAGGTCGTTGCCCGGAGCCTGAAGCGGCTCCAGGCGAAGTGAGATGGAAAAGGTAGGGGAGCCCGCGGTGTTTGTCGGGCATGGTTGCGGCTTGGACAGGATCATGACGATGATGCCTGCGACAGTTGCGATCACGTTAAAAGTATTGACCGCCAGACTCAATTTTTCATAGATGCTCATAAATACCCTCAAGGGATGTGCGTGAGCGTTCTTGCCCACAGTCACGTCCCCTTGGGGTCGCATTGAGAAAGCCCTACAAGCCGCAGAAACCCCCATGAAACGAACCATTAGCAGCAAGGGGTGAGGGGTACCGCTTCGGCACAAAGAGCCGCCTCCCCGGATGGCTCGTCGGCGGGTATCGTCGAGCGAGACCTGTTCTTGCTCATCACCTACCTAGACACACTCATCCTTCAACGGAGACAGCGTTGCCATGCCACACCGTAGTGACGTACGAGGAAGCCTCCCGCTGCCCGGCGAAAAAAGGCCGGAGAAACAGGTCGGCCTCTGGATTCGGGTCTCGACCGAGGATCAGGTCAAGGGGGAGAGCCCGGAGCACCACGAAGCTCGCGGGCGCATGTATGCGGAGATGAAGGGCTGGACGGTCGCCAAGGTGTACCGCCTCGACGCCATCTCCGGGAAGTCCGTCATGGGCCGCCCGGAGACCGCCGAGATGCTTGAGGACGTCCGCTCCAGCACGATCACCGGCCTCATCTTCTCCAAGCTCGCCCGGCTCGCCCGAAACACCAAGGAACTCTTGGAGTTCGCTGACATCTTCAGGCGAGAGGGTGCCGACCTCATCTCGCTGGCGGAGTCGATCGACACATCGAGCCCCGCCGGCCGCTTCTTCTACACCCTGATTGCCGCTCTGGCGGAATGGGAGCGGGAGGAGATCTCGGCCAGGATCGCGGCGTCGGTCCCGATCCGGGCCAAGCTTGGAAAGCGGACGGCGGGTCAAGCTCCGTATGGATACAGCTGGGATGAGCGAAGCCGGCTCGTCGTCAACCCCGCCACGGCGCCGGTCCTAAAGCTCATGTATGAGCTCTTCCAGGAACACCGGCGTATAGGCAAGGTGGTCAGGCTCATCAACGAAGCAGGGTATAGGAACCGCAAAGGCCGGCCTTTCCCGGAAACGAGCGTCGCACGCATCATCGCTAACCCTGTAGCCAAAGGCCTCCATCGCTCCAACTACTCCCGAAGCGACGGGGTGAAGCGGCTCCTCAAGCCCGAGGCCGACTGGGTCTGGAACACCGTCGAACCGGTCGTATCGGAAGAACTCTGGAACGAGTGCAACGCGCTTCTCTCCGAGTCCGCAGCCAAGGTGAAGCGGCAGGGCCGTCCCGCCGTCCAGCTCTTCTCGGGCGTGGCCGTCTGCGAGTGCGGTATGAAGATGTATGTCCCCTCGAACACCCCGAAATGGGTCTGCAAGAAGTGCCGGAACAAGATCCCGATCGTCGACCTGGAGAAGGTGTTTCAGGAGAAGCTCCGGGACTTCTTTCTCGACCCGGTCCAGGTGGCCGACTACCTCGGGCAGGGAGATGAGGCGTTGGCAGAGAAGGAGGTACTCCTCGAGACGCTTGTCCGGGAACGCTCCCGGGTGTCCTTAGAAATGGACAAGCTCTACCGCCTCTACCAGGCAGACGAGCTTTCGGCAAAGAGCTTCGGCGAGCGCCACCGGCCGCTCGAAGAGCGCGCTTCGCAGCTTGACGCGGAGATCCCGCGCCTCCAGGGGGAGATCGACTTCCTCACCATCCAGCAGCTCTCGGCCGCCGACTTCGCCACCGAAGCCGGATCGCTCTATGTCCGCTGGCCGGAACTGTCCTTCGATGAGCGCCGCGAGATCGTCGAGAGAGTGGTGGAGCGGATCGTGGTCGGATCGGGCGAAATCGAGATCAACCTCTTCTACGAGCCGCCCTCGATCGCGCCCCCACACCCTCCCCCTAAACTCGTGGCAAAAAGCCACCGGCATCAGACCACTGTGGAGGACTGGTCGACATCGCGGCCTACTTACCCGTGCGCGAGGTCTGGATGGCCCCGGGCTGGGACCCCCACAGTTGCGCGGGGAAGCTCCTCGACCTGCCCGGCGTGCGGACACGTCTTCTAACGCGGGGTCAGCGGCTCACCCTCGGCCGCTGGCGCCTCACCACGCTGCATCCGGCGGCGGCGGACGACGGGCCGGTCAACGAGCGCTCGCTCGTCCTGCTCGCCGAGGTCAACGGCCGGCGGGCGCTCCTCACCGGCGACGTCGAGAGCGGCGCCGAGCGCGAGCTGGCCGCCTGCTGCGCCCAGGGCCTGCATGCGGACCTCCTCAAGGTGGCCCACCACGGCAGCCGCACCTCCTCGACCGCGGCCTTCCTGGAGGCCGTGACGCCGCGCCTGGCCCTGATCTCCGTGGGAGTCGGCAACGTCTACCACCACCCCTCGCCCGAGATCGTCGAGCGGCTGGGGGAGCGGGCCCACGTGCTGCGCACCGACCGGACCGGCGAGATCGTGGTGCGGTTCGGCCCGGACGGGAAGCTGCGCATCGAGACGCCAGGGGCACCGAAATGAGGCGCGCTCTGCGATTCCGCTCCGAGACAGGCGCTCTGATCGACCTGTTGGATAAGAGGGGGTCGAGGATTCAGCTTGCCTGCCTAAATCGTGAGGTTTCCGCGAAAGGCCGGCGAGCCGTCACAGGGTCGCTCCCGACGGTCTTTCAAGAGGTGATGAGCGGTCTGATCCGGGTGGGCGATCGCGAGTTGGTGATCCGGTTCCGCTCGGGCGTCCCCGAAAGACTCCGGCGAAGTCTTCTGAGGTCTTATGGGTTTGTGATTTGCCGTACCAACGCTTTCATCCCGGATCAGGTAGTCGTCTTGCAGCCTGCAAGGAGGTGCTCGGGAGAGGAGCTGATCGAGATCTCGAACCGGCTGACGCAACTCGAAGAGATAACTCTGGTGACCCCGAATTTCACCTCCGAGTATCGACGGCAGGTTCCTCCCTCAGTCCTCCCTGAAGAGTGGCATTTGGGCAACGCGGGGTGGACAGGAGCCGCGCAGGGGGAAGGTCTCGCTGTCGGCGAAGCCTGGAAGGTGACGACCGGCAGACCGGAGATCGTCGTGGCTGTCCTGGACGACGGCGTGGACGGGGAGCATCCGAATCTCAAAGCGAATCTCTGGAAGAACCGCGATCCAAACGCGAGGGACGCGATCGGTCGGGATTTCTTTCTGCCCGATGATGATCCGGATCACTTCGACCCCGGCCCAAGAGATTCCAATTCCCGTTCGATCAGCCGAAGGGGAACGATATCCATGGGACTCCTTGCGCCGGTCTCATCGCGGCTTGTGGTCTTGAGGATGGCTCTGTCGGGGTGGCTCCCGGGTGCCGCGTTCTCCCGGTCAAGATCTTTCACGGCGACAGCTTGGTGTCCGATGAACGGATCGCGGACGCCATCCGCTACGCCGCCATGCATGCGGACATCCTCTCCTGCTCCTGGTTCGGTGGAATCAGCCTGGATATCGAGCGGGCCCTGGAGGACGCCGGCCGGCTGGGACGTGGCGGGAAGGGCTCGGCAACGTTCTGCGCCGCCGGGAATGACGCAGGAAAAGGGGTCGCCTTCCCGGCGCGGGACCCTCATGCAATCGCCGTCGGCGCTTCAACCGATCAGGGGCGGCGGGCGGAGTATTCGAATGTCGGCTCTGAGCTCTCTCTCGTCGCTCCCTCCAGTGGCGGCGTACGCGCCATCTTCACCACCGACGTTTCTCTGCCGCGGAGAGGCTTCAATCCGGATCATCTGCATACGACCAGCTTCGGCGGCACCTCGGCAGCGACGCCGATGGCAGCCGGGACCGGTGCGCTCGTCCTCTCGGTGCATCCGGACCTGAGCCGGGAGGAGCTCAAGGCGCTCCTGGAAGCGACAGCGGACAAGATCGGCGGTGCCTATGATGAACGGGGGCACAGCGAAGGATTGGGCTTCGGGCGCGTGAACGCCGGAAAGGCCGTGGGCGAGGCCTTGAAGCTGGCGAGGTAGACCAGAGCGGGTGAGGTAGATCAGCGGAGAGCGACGCGCTGGTAGCGGCTCAAGGTATTGGCCCAGACCGCCTTGGCCGCTCCCTGGCGCTCGATTCTTTGCACGATCTCCGGCAGATAGCTTCCGGAGCCGTCGAGAGGCTGGAAGACCGCCTGCTGAGGCGCGAGCTCGTTGCGGCGGAGCAGCCGGAGGTCGTGACGGGCAGCAAAGCGCCGCAACTCGTCGTCGCCAAGGGCATCCTTGAATCGGATCGAGATCTCGCCAGTGGGGTAGTGAGGCTCCCCCTCCTCGTCCAGGAGCACCGGCTGCACGGTCCCCGCGGCTCCCACGACCTCTTGGGCCTGACGCCAAGCAGCCTGGGGCGCCTCGCGATCGGCCGGCAGCGACAGGAGCAGGGCATCCGTCCCCTCCAGCGGCTGGATGCGGCCCAGCGCGGCGAGCCGCTCGGAGGCGAGCCGGTCCTCCGGACGGACCCGGATGACGAAAAGATGATTGCTGGGGGGCTGTGCCATAGTCATCCTCTTCTACAACTTCAGGTTAACACAGGCCGGCCTCCGGCAATGTACCCTATGCAGGCCATGGAGCCCATCCTCGCCATCGTCGGACCCACCGCCACCGGCAAGAGCGCGCTGGCGCTCGCTCTTGCCGAGATCCTGCGGGGGGAGATCGTCAACGCCGACGCCCTCCAGGTCTACCGGGGGTTCGACATCGGCACGGCGAAGCCCAGCCCGGCCGACCGCGAGCGCGTGCCGCATCATCTGGTCGACATCCTGGAGCCGTCCGAGGTCTACTCGGCGGGGGAGTTCGCGCGCCGGGCCCGTGAGGCGATCGCCGGCATCCAGGGGCGGGGAAAGCTGCCGATCGTGGTCGGCGGGAGCGGCCTCTATCTGCGGGCGCTGTTTTTCGGGATCAGCCCGATCCCGCCCGGCGATCCGGAGGTGCAGGAGGCGTTGCGCGAGCGGCTGGCGGCGGAGGGGCTCAAGAAGCTGAGGGCCGACCTCGCCCGGATCGACCCGCGAACGGAGGCGCGGCTGGCCCCCGGGGACACCCAGCGGGTGCTGCGGGCCCTGGAGGTGGCGCTGGTCACCGGCCGCCCGCTCTCCTCCTGGATCGCGGAGCAACCCTTTGGGACTCAAGCCATTGCGGCCGTGCGCGTTGGATTGACGCTCCCGCGTGCTCTCTTATACGATCGAATCGCAGGCCGTGTGGCCTGGATGTTGGAAGCGGGGTGGCTGGCGGAGGTCGAAAGACTGCTTCGGCTAGGTTTGTCTCCCCGGCTTCCCGCTTTCCAGGCGATAGGGTATCGTCAGCTCGTCCGTCACCTGGAGGGGGATGGGTCTCTCGAGCAGGCGATCGCCGGGATCGTCCAAGAGACTCGGCGGTTCGCCAAGCGGCAGGAGACCTGGTTTCGGAAAGAGCCGGATGTCACCTGGTTCTCGGCCCAGGAACTAAAACGGCAGATTCCGGGGGTATTAGAACATGCCAAGCACAGGGGTCTCGGGAGGGCGTATGGCTAAACACAACATCAACATTCAGGATGGGTATCTCTTCCAGAGCCTCAAGGAAGGGCAGACGATGTACCTCGAGTTGGTGACGGGTAAGTCTCTTCTCGGGCGGCTCAAGCGTTTCGATCGGTTTGCCGTGGTGCTAGAGAGTGAAGGCAGGGAAATCCTCATTTACAAGCATGCTATTGCCACCATCTCCGCAGCGCCTCCTGCTTCTTGAGGTCCGGGAGGTCCGGCGCCGCTCAGGGCGCCGGATCGCCCCGGCCGCGATCTCCTGCCTCCTGCTGGCGGCAGCCCTCGCCTGCACCTCGGCTCCGCCGCCCACGCCGACTGTCCGGGAGCCCGTCCAGCGGGCCGCCGAGCCTCTCGCCCTGGAGGCGGCCGACCGGCCGTATGTCATCGATCCCCGCGAGGGGTATTCCAGGGAAACTGACGCGGACTCGCAGCTCCGCGACCGGCTGGAGAACGCCTGGCGGGATCTGCTCGAGGCCGGCGACACCGAGGGGGCCACGCGCGCCGCCGCGGAAATGCTGGAGCAGAATCCTGATTTCCTCCCCGCCCAGGTCCTCGCGGCCCAGGTGGACTTCGCCATGGGCGAGAACACGCGCGTGGTCGCCCGCCTGCTGCCGGTCGGCGACGCGCTGCCCACCTATACCGCGAGCCAGTTGCTGGCCGGCCGTGCCGCCGAGCGCCTGGGCGACGTCGCCCTCTCCTACGCCGCCTACCGGGCGGTGGCCGCGCGCAGCCCCCTCGCCCTCAAGCGGGCCGGCGAGCTGCACCCCCGGGCCATGGAGATCGTCTCCCACCGGCTCGACGAAGCGCTGCGCGCCGAGAAGATCGACGAGGCCCAGAAGCAGCTCTCGCTGCTGACGAGCTGGGGGCCGTCCGAGACCATCGCCCTGGAGGCCGAGCGCAAGGTGGCGCTGGCCCGCGGCGACCGCGCCGCCGAGCTCGCCGCGGTCAAGGAGATCGCCGCCCGCACTCCCGGCGACCGGCTGCTGCTGGAGCGCCGCGCCGAGCTGGAGCTCGAGGTGGGGGACCCCAGCGCCGGGCTGAAGATCGTCCAGGATCTCGCCGCCCGCAATCCCAAGGACCCCGACCTGGCGCGCAGGCTCGAGGCCGCCAAGTTCCGCTGGCGCCTCGCGCAGCTCCCGAAGGACGTCCAGGGGGTCGCCTCGAAGCCCGAGCTCAACAAGGGGGATTTCTCCGTGCTGCTCTACTGGCTGGTGTCGCAGGTTCGCAACAGCCGGCCGACGGCGGGGCGCATCGCCACCGACGTGCTCGACCACCCCCACCGGGAGGAGATCGTCCGCGTGGTCAATCTCGGCCTGATGGAGGTCGACCCGACGCAGCACCGCTTCTACCCCGGATCGCCGGTGCGGCGCGGCCAGGCCCTGCGGGTCGTCCTGCGCACGCTCGCCCGTTTCGGCGCGGCCTCCTGCGCGAACGGCAGCGCCGACGGCGGCGACGTCTGCTCGCTGTCCCAGGGGTGCGGCCTGCTGGCCTCGGGCGAGGGGTGCGACGCGACGGCGCCGCTCTCCGGCAGCGAGGGGGTGGAGATCCTCCGCCGCAGCCTGAAGCTCCTGGGCGGCTCATGACCTTCACCATCCCGAACCTCCTCTCCCTGCTGCGCATGGGGTTGATCCCCCTGTTCGTCATCATGGTGATGAACGGGGACGCGCCCAAGGCCCTGCTGATCTTCGTGGTCGCCGGCGTCACCGATGCCCTCGACGGCTTCATCGCCCGCTTCTGGCAGCAGCAGTCGCTCCTCGGCGCCTACCTCGATCCGATGGCCGACAAGCTCCTGCTGACCACCGCCTACGTGGTGCTGTCGATCCCGAGCCTCAACCACGGCGGCACCCAGATCCCCCCCTGGATCACTATCCTGGTGATCGCTCGCGACGTGCTGATCGTCGTCGTGGCCCTGGTGCTCTACCTCGCGGCGGGGGTGAAGAAGTTCCCGCCGTCGGTCCTCAGCAAGATCAACACCATTCTCCAGGTGGTCGCGGTGGCCCTGGTTCTGGTCTCTGGAGCCTTCCCGAAACTCCGGTCGATCGAGCTGGCGGCCGACACCACGCTCTACCTGGTCGCCGGCCTCACGGTCGCCTCCGGGCTCTACTACATCTACCTCTATACCTACCGCGCCATCCGTCAGGAGAAAAAAACCGAGGGTCTAAGCGATACCCGGGTCTGATACCATCGTGGGGAACCACGATGTCTGACTTCGTACACCTCCATCTCCACAGCCAGTTCAGTCTGCTCGACGGGGCCAACCGCCTCGACGACGTGATCAAGGCCGCCGTCGAGGCGGGCATGCCCGCCGTGGCCCTGACCGATCACGGCAACATGTTCGGCGCCATCGAGATCTACAACAAGGCGCGCGCCGCCGGCATCAAGCCGATCATCGGCATGGAGGCCTACGTCGCCCAGGGGAGCCGCCTCGACCGCACGCCGGGGAAGGGGAGCAGCAACCACCTGGTCCTGCTGGCCAAGGACGAGACCGGCTACCGCAACCTCCTCAAGCTCACCTCGGCCGCCTTCCTCGAGGGGTTCTATTACAAGCCCCGCGTCGACAAGGAGCTGCTGCGCCAGCACAGCGAGGGGCTGATCTGCCTCTCGGCCTGCCTCAAGGGGGAGGTCAACGAGCACATCGTCGCCACCCGCGAGCGGGAGGCGGAGGCGGCCGCCAAGGAGTTTCTGGACATCTTCGGCGAGGGGAACTTCTACCTCGAGATGCAGGACCACGGCATCCCCGAGCAGCGGCTGGCCAACGAGGTGGTGCGCCGCATCAGCCAGCGCAACGCCATCCCGCTGGTCGCCAGCAACGACTGCCACTACCTGCGCAAGGACGACGCCTTCGCCCACGACGTGCTGCTCTGCATCGGCACCCAGAAGACCTTCTCGGACCCGGACCGCCTGAAGTACGCCTCGGACAACTTCTACATGAAGTCGGCCGAGGAGATGCACAAGATCTTCCCCGACGACCACGCCGCGATCGAGAACACCCTGGCGATCGCCGAGAAGTGCAACCTGGTGATCCCCACCGGGACCTACCACCTGCCGGAGTTTCCGGTGCCGGCGGGGTACACCCTCCAGAGCTACCTCGACGAGGTCGCCCGCGAGGGCTTGGAGGAGCGGCTGGCCGAGCTGCGCCGCCGCCGCGGGCAGGGGGGCGTCCGCCACCCCGAGGAGGCCTACCGGCAGCGGCTCGACTACGAGATCCAGGTGATCAACAAGATGGGTTTCCCCGGCTACTTCCTGGTGGTCTGGGACTTCATCCGCCACGCCCGGGAACGCGACATTCCGGTGGGGCCGGGGCGCGGCTCGGCGGCCGGCTCGGTGGTGGCCTACGCCCTGCGCATCACCAACATCGATCCGCTGCAGTACGACCTGCTGTTCGAGCGCTTCCTGAACCCCGACCGCATCAGCATGCCCGATATCGACATCGACTTCTGCATGCGCCGGCGCGGCGAGGTGATCCACTACGTCGGCGAGAAGTACGGCCGCGACCGGGTGGCGCAGATCATCACCTTCGGAACCCTCGCCGCCAAGGCGGTGATCCGCGACGTCGGCCGCGTGATGGGGGTGCCCTACGCCAAGGTCGACCGGATCGCCAAGCTGATCCCGGACATGACCAGGTCGCTCGCCGCGGTGGCGAAGGAAGAGCCGCTGGCCGGCGAGGCCGCGCGCGACCCCGAGATCAAGCAGATCATCGACGTCGGCAGCCGCCTGGAGGGGCTCACCCGCCACGCCTCGGTCCACGCCGCCGGCGTCGTCATCACCCCGAGCCGTCTCGACGAGCTCGTCCCGCTCTACCGCGTGGTCAAGGGGGACGAAGAGCAGATCATGACCCAGTGGGACATGAACGTCATCGAGAGCCTCGGGCTCCTGAAGATGGACTTCCTGGGTCTGCGCACGCTGACGGTGATCGACGACGCGGTGAAGATCGTCCGCCAGCAGGGGATCCCCCTCGACCTCGAGGAGATCCCGCTCGACGACCCCGAGACCTTCCTCATCTTCTCCGAGGGGCGCACCAGCGGCATCTTTCAGTTCGAGTCGCGCGGCATGACCGACCTGCTGTGCCGGGTCAAGCCGACGGCTTTCGCCGAGCTCGCCGCCCTCAACGCCCTCTACCGGCCGGGCGCCATGACCCTGGTCGACGAGTACATCCAGCGCAAGCAGGGCAAGAAGTTCTCCTATCTCGCTCCCGAGATGCAGCCGATCCTGGAGGAGACCTACGGCATCATCGTCTATCAGGAGCAGGTGATGCTGATCGGCGTGTCGGTCGCGGGCTTCAGCATGGCCGAGGCGGACATGCTGCGCAAGGCGATGGGCAAGAAGAAGGCCGACGTCATGGCCAAGATGAAGGCGAAGTTCGTCGACGGCGCGGCTACCCGCGGCATGCCGCGGGAGAAGGCGTCGGAGCTCTGGGACAAGATCGAGCCCTTCGCCGGCTACGGCTTCAACAAGAGCCACAGCGTCGCCTACGCCAGCGTCGCCTATCAGACCGCCTACCTCAAGGCCCATTACCCGGTGGCCTTCATGGCGGCGATGCTCAACTCCGAGCTGAGCTCCACCGACGCCATCGCCAAGTACACGGCCGAGTGCCGTGTCATGGGGATCACCCTGCTGCCGCCGGACATCAACGAGAGCGCCTGGTACTTCTCCGTGGTCGGCGATCAGATCCGCTACGGCCTCGGCGCCATCAAGGGGGTGGGGGAGGGCGCCATAGAGTCCGTGCTTGCCGCGCGCCGCCAAGCCGCCCGCTTCCGCAGCCTCGCCCATCTGGCGACCGAGGTCGATCTGCGGGGGGTGAACCGGAAGGTCTTCGAGTGCCTGATCAAGGCCGGCGCGTTCGACAGCCTGGGGATCCACCGCACCGCCCTCTGGCATTCGCTCGACGGCCTGCTCGACTATGCCCAGCGCCGGCGGCGCGAGCGCGAGGAGGGGCAGCACAGCCTGTTCGGCGCGATGGTCAGCGCCGGCGAGTCGATGGAGCCGGCGCCGGACCTCTCGGTCAAGCCGTGGCCCGAGCGCGAGCGGCTGCGCTACGAGAAGGAGGCCCTCGGCTTCTTCCTCACCGGCAATCCGCTCTCCGAGTACCAGGAGACCCTGGAGCGGCTGGTCAGCCATACCACCGGCTCGCTGCGCGACGGCGCCCCGGAGGGCATGGTCGTCCTCGGCGGCATGGTGTCCGGCTTCAACCGCGTGAAGATCAAGAGCGGCGCCAACGCCGGCCGTTTCATGGGCCGCTTCGTGCTGGAGGATCTCGAGGGGGGGCTGCCGGTGACCCTGTTCGCGAACAAGCTCGAGCAGTTCGGGCACCTGCTCACCGACGAGGCGGTGGTGCTGGTCAAGGGGCAGGTGCGGGAGCGGGGGAGCGAGGTGGAGATCACCGTCGAGGAGATCGTGCCGGTCAAGAAGCTGGCCGGCAGATCTCTCAATGGGGTCGACCTGAAGCTGAACCCCAGGCTCTCCACGAGCCAGATGCTCAAGCTGCGCGACCTGCTGACCGAGCACCCCGGCGACGTGCCGGTCACCCTGGAGATGCAGCTCGCCGACCGCCGCACCGTCCGCATCGCCACGCCGGACAACCTCAAGATCCACCTCGTCCCCGCCCTGGTCACCTCGATCGAGGGGTTGCTCGGCCAGGGGAGCATTCGGGAGCGGTAGGGGGGCGGGCAATTTTTCGCCCGTAGGGCGGGATTTATCCAGCCTGGGGTGTCAACCCCAGGTGGGAGGTCTCCGAAATTCAAACCCTGGAAGGGTGGCTGATTCCCGCCTGATAGGCCACCCCTAAGGGCTTTGGGATTTGTTGGCCCGCCTACCTGGGGTTGACACCCCAGGCTGGATAAATTCCGCCCCTGCGGGGCGAGGGAGGGGACAAGCCCCTACCCTACATTTTGCCCGCGGCCTGCTAAGCTCCCGGGCGTACATTCTTCTCTCCGAGGAGCCTTCCACATGTCCATGCGCGGCCTCCGTTGCTCTCTGTTCTCTCTCCTGATGTTGATCTCTGCCGTCGCCCCGGGGCTCGCCGCTCCGGCGAAACCGGCCCCCGCTCCAGAGGCCAAGACCGGCCTGCAGGACCTTCCCGAGCTCAAGGCTCTCAAGTACCGGCTGGTCGGTCCGGCGTGGGGCGGGCGGGTGGCGCGGGTGACCGGCGTGCCGGGCGATCCCCACGTCTACTACGCCGCGACCGCCTCGGGGGGCGTCTGGAAGTCGAACGACGGTGGCGTCAACTGGAGCCCGATCTTCGACGACCAGCCGGTCTCCTCGATCGGCTCGATCGCCGTCGCGCCGTCCGATCCCAACGTCGTCTACGTCGGCTCGGGCGAGGCCAACATCCGCGGCAACGTGGCGCCCGGCAACGGCATCTACAAGTCGCTCGACGCCGGCAAGACCTGGAACCACGTCTGGACGCAGGAGGGGCAGATCGGCCAGATGGTCGTGCACCCCACCAATCCCGACATCGCCTTCGCCGCCGTGCTCGGCCACGCCTTCGGCCCCAACCCCGAGCGCGGGGTCTACCGCACCACCGACGGCGGCAGGACCTGGAAGCAGGTGCTGAAGAAGAACGCCGACACCGGCGCCTCGGCGGTGGTGCTCGACCCCTCGAACCCCAACATCGTCTTCGCCGGCCTCTGGGAGGCCCGGCGCTACCCCTGGGACCTGAAGAGCGGCGGCCCGGGCAGCGGCCTCTGGGTCTCGCGCGACGGCGGCGATACTTGGAAGGCGCTCACCGGCAACGGCCTGCCCGAGGGGACCTGGGGGAAGATCGGCGTCGCGGTGGCACCCTCGGACGGCCGCCGCGTCTACGCGCTGATCGAAGCCGAGAAGGGGGGGCTCTTCCGCTCCGATGACGGCGGCGAGAACTGGACCCTCGCCTCGGGGAGCCACGAGCTGCGGCAGCGCGCCTGGTACTACACCACCCTCACCGTCTCGCCGGCCAACCCGGACGAGGTCTGGTGCCCGCAGGTGCCGCTGCTCAAGAGCATCGACGGCGGCAAGAACTTCACGCACGTGGAAGGCCCGCCGCACGGCGACCATCACGACATCTGGATCGATCCCAAGGACGCCCGGCGGATCATCGGCGGCGACGACGGCGGGGTCTACCTCACCACCAACGGCGGCGAGAACTGGATCGCGCCGCCGCTCCCGATCGGCCAGTGCTATCACGTCGCCGTGGACAACCGGGTCCCCTTCCACGTCGCCTGCGCCCTGCAGGACATCGGCACCACCCAGGGGCCGAGCGAGTCGCTCAGCCGCGCCGGCATTCGCAACACCGACTTCCACGGCGTCGGCGGCGGCGAGGCCGGCTGGGTGGTCTCCGACCCCTCCGATCCCAACATCGTCTACGCCGGCGAGTACCTGGGCTACCTCTCGCGCTACGACGACCGCACCGGCGCCGAGCGCAACGTCAGCCCTTGGCCGGAGAACCCTTCCGGGCACGGCGGCGAGGACATGCGCTACCGCTTCCAGTGGACGGCGCCGATCGCCGTCTCGCCGCACGATCCGAAGGTGGTCTACTACGGCGGCAACGTCGTCTTCCGCACCGCCGACGCCGGCCAGACCTGGGCGGTGATCAGCCCCGACCTGACCCGCAACGACAAGTCGAAGCAGAAGTGGGCGGGCGGTCCGATCACCGGCGACAACACCGGCGTCGAGACCTACGACACCGTCTTCGTCATCGCCGAGTCGCCGGTCCAGAAGGATCTGATCTGGGCCGGCAGCGACGACGGCCTGATCCACGTCACCGAGGACGGCGGCAAGAACTGGCGCAACGTCACGGCGAATATCCCCGGCCTCCCCGAGTGGGGGACGACCGGCATGATCGAGCCCTCCCACTTCGACGCCCGCACCGCCTACCTGGTGATCGACGCCCACCGGCTCGACGATCAGCGCCCGTACCTCTGGCGCACCACCGACCTCGGCCGCACCTGGAAGCGGCTCGATGGCAGCCTCCCGCGCGACGTCTACCTCCATTCCGTCAAGGAGGATCCGGCCCGCAAGGGGCAGCTCTACCTCGGCACCGAGCGCGGCGTCGCCTTCTCCCGCGACGCCGGCGCCACCTGGCACGCGCTCCGCCTCAACCTGCCCACCGTCGCCGTGCACGACCTGGTGGTCAAGGACGACAAGCTCGTCCTTGGCACCCATGGCCGCTCGATGTGGATCTTCGACGACCTCGCGGTGGTGCGAGAGCCGCTGCCGGCGTCGGCCACCGCCAACGGCCTCCACGTCTATCCGGTGCCGAACGCCACGCGCTGGACCTACCGCGGCGGCCGCGGCCGTGACTGGACCGGCCAGAACCCGCCCGGCGGCGTGCGCGTCTACTACTGGCTGAAGGACGAGCCCAAGGGGGACGTCACCCTGGAGGTGCTGGACGCCTCCGGCAAGGTGGTCAATACCCTGTCGAGCAAGGCCAAGGAGCCCACCGGCAGCAGCGAGTACGTCAAGGAGGAGAAGGAGCAGCTCGAGGAGTTCGCGATCCCCAAGAAGGCCGGCGTGCAGCGGGCGGTCTGGAACCTCGCCTGGGAGGGCGCCGAGATGATCCCCAACGCCAAGCTCGACGCGGGCTATCCGGCGATCGGACCCGCGGCGGTGCCCGGCTCCTATACTCTGCGGCTGACCGCGGACGGCAAGACCGCGACCGCGCCGTTCACCCTCCAGCGCGATCCGCGCGCCGCCAACGCCGCCTCCGACGCCGACCTCGACGCGCAGCTCCGCTTCACCCTCGGCATCCGCGACGCCATCACGCGGCTGACCCGCGACGTCAACCGCCTGCGCGCCGTGCGCCGCCAGCTCGCCGACCGCAACGAGCTGCTCGCCAAGGATGAGAAGGCCAAGCCGCTGATCGAGCCTTCGAAGAGCCTGATCGACAAGCTCGACAATCTGGAAGCGCGCCTGCACAACCCCAAGGCCGAGATCGTCTACGACGTCCTGGCCCAGCGGGGGGGGAGCCAGCTCTACTCGCGCATGGCCCCTCTGATGGACTGGTCGGAGGGAGGCGCGGGCGCTCCGACCCAGGGGATGCGGGAGGTCTTCACCGCGCAGGTGAAAGAGCTCGACGGCTACGAGGCCGAGCTCTCCGGGCTCCTCGGCAAGGATCTCGCGGCGCTCAACCAGACGGCTGCCCAGCTCGGGGTGCCGGGGATCTACGTGCCGGCGCAGTAGTTCTGCTGAGTCAGCGTTCGCGTTTCCGGTCCGCTGGCCCTCATCACCCCGGCCCTCTTCTCCCGGCCTCCCCCCCATCCGCCGGGAGAAGAGGGAGAAGTTGGCTACGTTGTCCTGAAAGCCCCTCTCTCCCGGCGGACGGGGGGGAGGCTGGGAGAGAGGGGTTGGGGAGTGAGGGTCCGCCCCGAAGGGGCGGCATCGCACCGCCCGAACGCCTTCCCGGCCGTGCCCCCACGCGCTAAACTCCTCAGCATGAGCCCACTCACACGCCGCGATTTCCTGGGTGCCACGGCCGTCTCCACGGCCGCCCTTGCTTTCCCACAGGTCCTGCGCTCCGACGACGGCCTCGACGCCATTCAGGCCGAGATCGTGAAGCGCCACGCGGAGGGCATCGCGCGCCTCCAGGAATGGGTGCGGCAGCCCTCGATCGCCGCCGAGAAGCGGGGGATGGAGGAGGGGTGCGCGCTGATGATGCGCTTCGCGCGGGAGGCCGGCTTCCAGCAGGTCACCCGCATCCCCACCGATGGGCAGCCCGGCGTCTTCGCCACCCTGGACGCCGGAGCGCCGCGGACCGTCGGACTCTACTTCATGTACGACGTCAAGCAGGTCGATCCCGCCGAGTGGTCCTCGCCGCCGTGGGAGGCGAGGGTCGTCGACAAGCCCGGCTTCGGCAAGGTTCTGATGGGCCGCGGCGCGGTGAACCAGAAGGGTCCGGAGGCCGCGTTCCTGGCCGCTCTCCACGCCATCCACGGCGCCGGCCGGAAGTGCCCGGTCAATCTCGTGCTGGTGGCGGAGGGGGAGGAGGAGATCGGCTCGCCGCATTTCCATCAGGTCGTGCGCCGGCCCGAGGTCGCCGCCGCCCTCAAGCGCTGCACGGGCGTCTTCATGCCCGCGGCGTCGCAGGACCCGGACGGCACCGTGACCGTGTCGCTCGGCGCCAAGGGGGTGGTCGAGTTGGAACTGGTGGCGAGCGGCGAGAAGTGGGGGAGGGGTCCGAAGAAGGACGTTCACTCCAGCAACCGGGCGCGGCTCGACAGCCCGGCCTTCCACCTCGTGCAGGCGCTCGCCACGCTGGTCGACGCCGACGGGGATCCGGCGATCGAGGGCTTCGCCAAGGCCGTTCGCCCGCCCTCGGCTGCCCAGCGCGCGATCCTCGACACGGCGGCGGCGCGCCTGGACGAGACCACCGCCAAGCGCCTGCTGTCAGCGGACCGCTGGGCTCACGACGAGCCCTGGCGCGCCTCGCTCGAGCGTTTCCTGTTCACGCCCACCGTGAACATCGAGGGGCTGGTCGCCGGCTACACCGGGCCGGGCGGCAAGACCGTGCTCCCGCACCGCGCCGTCGCCAAGCTCGACCTCCGCCTGGTGCCCGACATGACCTTCGACGGCGCCGTGGCCGCCCTCAAGGCGCACCTCGCCAAGCGCGGCTTCGGCGACGTCGAGGTCAACCCGAGCGGCGGCTACGATCCGACCAGCACGGAAGCGGACACCTCCGTGATCCGCGCCGCGATGTCCGTCTACCGCCGCGCGAAGCTCGATCCGATCCTCTGGCCGCGCAACGCCGGCTCCTATCCCGGCTACGTCTTCACCGCCGAGCCGCTCAAGCTCCCCGCCGGCCACTTCGGCCTCGGCCACGGCAGCGGCGCCCACGCCCCCGATGAATACCTCGTGATCGAGTCCTCCAATCCGAAGGTGATGGGGTGGGATGGGGCGGTGCGGTCGTTCGTGGACTACCTGCACGAGCTGGCTACGGTGGCCTGAGCCGAGGGCTCAGTCTTTCGAGCGGAATCAGGCCCACGGCGGAGCGAGCCCCCTCTCGCTCCGCGTGGGATGATTCGATTCAGTTGTCAAAGAACTCTCAGCGACCGCATTCCCCACATCCTGAGAGGCATTCCCCGCCTCTCGCGCCTCGGCGTCCGGCCTCGCGCCGCATTCCCCACTCAGGACAACTCATTCCCTCCAGGGAACGGGACGCGAGTAACCTAATCAGCCTCATTCCCCGCCTCTCGCGTCTCACGATGGCCGGGGAACCGGTCATTCCCCGCCCTGCGCGCTTCATGACGGCCATCGACGTGTCATTCCCCAGACCAGACGTCCTCCGCGATACGGGGAATGGCGCGCACGTGGCTCTTCGAGTCATGCACATCTAGGGGAATATCCATCGAATCCTGGGGAACGGATCATTCCCCGCTCACCGATCCCATTCCCCCCAGGGAACATCAGTCAAACTTTGGGGAACAAGCCACAAGAGGCGCATTGTGAAACCTTCGAAAGCCCCTCGATGCCGGACCAAGACCTTCGAAGATCCCGCAGGGAGACTTGACAGCTCGTTTCCTGGTGAATACTGTATGTGCATTGCAGTCGTCTGTCCAGAGGCCTCTCGAAACGCTGGAGTCAGCCGTCGAGAGGACTGGGGAGCTCTTCCAGATTCAGGGACTCCGCCGTCATGTGAGGCGTCGAGGCCGGTCCGGGGCTTTCCCCCGACCGACGGCGTGTGCTCTTTGACAACTGAAGTACCTTTACCAGGGGACGGGAGCGGGGCCGTTCCCCTGGAACTTTTCGTTACCTGCAGGTCTGAGCGAGCACGCTGCCCTAAGGTCGAGTTTCTCGCCCTGGAAGTCCTGGCCGGAGTAATATCTTGTCTCACAAGAGGTCGGGTGCGGTGCCATCTTTGTCTGATTCTTGTGTAGTCGCCCAAGATGAGACTTTGGGGGATCTGAGAACTGCTATGCCGAGTATCTTCATGCGCCACCCGCAGAGCGGACCTTTGGAAGTCCAGCCGGACATCCGAGAACGTCTCGACGAGGCCCTGAATCATCTTGCATCTGGTGGGCGGATCGAGGATCTGATTCGAATCACCTCCACGCCCTCTTGGCGGGGAATAGAAGCGAGTAGCACGTGGGCTCAGTTGCTCAAGGAGACATGCGACAAGTTGCGCGTGCCTGAACACGGAGGCTCGGAACGCGTAGCGATTCTCTTCTCTGTTCTACAGGCTGCCCTAGCCGCAGAACCTGGTCCACCGACCTGGGAGGCTGCGAAACACGCGCTCCTTAATTCTGTAGATATAATCTCAGGTTGGGAGCATAGTTCAAGCCGTCAGTGGCACCGTGCCGAGCCCGTGTGGCGAGAGGGAGGACATTACTTCACCCAGTTGTTTGGAGAAGTTCATGAGATTATTGGGCGCAGAACAGAACAAGAAGAGAGATGGGACTTTGTAGCAGACTCCGCAGAGCACGCGTACAAACCCCTTCATCTTGTACTGCGTATTATTGCATTGATCTGCATCGCCGATCTTTATAAGCGGTCGCCAGCGAGGTTTCCCGCTAGTATCGAGGTTTCTTTTTACGAACAGACGAATTGGACAACGTTTACCGCCTGGAGGTGGCAACAGAGGTTTCCCTTTTTTTATCGGCGCACGAAGTGGCGCCCTCCAGACGTGCTCTGTGACCCGGAATGGTTTGCATCTGACATAGTAGCTTCCTTTGCTGATCGAGAAGGAATCCAGGAAGAAGAGCCTCCAGCCTTGCTGCCCCCAGACCTTGAGACTCAGTGGCGGCAGGTATTTGGTCATTTCGCTGGGCAGTTCGAATTCGCAGTGGAGTGTGAAGTTCGTTTTGGAGAGGCGCCGGAGCGCTGGTTCGAGTTCCGAGGCAGGACTCTTCGCTGGATTAATAGGACTGACCAAGAGGAATCCATTCTCATTGTGCCTGTGGAGAATCGGAGCAATGCGGATCATGAGCACACACTGGCATTGCGCTTTTTGAGCGTCCTTGCTTTTGCTACTGGGCAGGCCATCACTACTCGATTTGCCTTAATCGCTGGCAGCCACTTTCTTCCATCTATTCGTCAGTCTCGTCGCCTCGGTGCAACACTGTACAGAGATGATTTCGACCCCTTTATCTACGGAGGAGATTCAAATAGTCTTGATCTACCTTTGGCGCTCTACCGAGAAGGTGTTAGCAGTGGAAGCGTTTACTATTCTTTCTTAAGTTTTTACAAGGTGGTCCAGTTGGCTTTCCATGAACGTAGAGCAAATGTACGAGCTTGGATAGAAGAGAATAAACAGCGAATCGGCGAAGATGTGGCTAGGCTGTGCCAAGAGGAAGACATACCAGAGGGTGGACTTGAAGGCCACCTGTATGAATCTTGTCGGTGTGCCATTGCGCACGTGAGCCGAGAACCAGTGGTCGACCCTGATGATTCATTTGATTGGCGCAGGATTTCGCTAAGTGTACCCGTCGTGCGCGACCTAGCTCGGCTAGCTATAACTAGCGGGCTGTTTGGGCAATCCCGCTGGGCAGCGCATTGAAATTGAAACCGGAACGGGTGCTGTCCGAATGCTCTGCCCGGGGTGGATGACAGGTACTGGTTCTGGGCTGAACCTCTTCCCGTCGCACCTTTCCGGCACGAGTCACTCCTTCGACCTCCGTTGAGACCGTACCGTTGTAGGCCCTCAGACCGCCTCGTATAAAGCGCCTAAGATACTTGGCACATGCCATCCAGTTCACAGAATCTCCTTACCAGCGCGAGATTCACTTGTTGGCGCTTCACGCAACCAAAGAAGTGCCACGACGATTCGTGCGGCGGCGCACTCCGGCCGGTATCAATGCTGAAAAATCCCAACGACCATGAACCCGGGCGGGATGATCGCCCGCCCGGGCCGTCTTGGTCCCTGGGAGAGGCTCAGGGGCTCTACCAGCCCGTCAAGTTGCAGTTCGAAGCAAACAGGTAATCATCCGAAGCAGCCGTGAACTCGTTGCCGCAGTTGGGCCCGGTGTTATCTCCATGCGTTTCGACGCAGCGATCGTGTCCTCCGCAATCTACTGTCCAGGCACTGGTTCCGATAATTGCGTTGCATCCCGCGCCGCAACGGGCACGACACGAGGGGGAAGAGGGGCCTGTGGGAAGGTATTCCGAAAGGAGGGCATGAGTGGTGGCGTCATGGTAGAGCCATGCCGCGGTGACGCCGCACAGATTGGTCCAACTCTTTTCCCGGGGAGCCGTGATGCGGGTGAGGCGGACGCGAGCGATGGGGTGCGCACCCCAAAGATTGGAAGTCCTGAGAAGAGTGTCGAAGGCGGTGCCGTCCTCCTTGTTTCGGGCAAGTGCCACGGCGAGCGAGCGAAAGAGGAACCGGTCGGAAGCGGTCATCATGAACCCAGCCGGGTATTCAGCCTGGGCCGTCTGGTTCGAGCGGTCCACATTCAGCGTGAGCGAGCCTTGCGCGTGGGGAAGCTCATACTCGACGCGGACCGTACCGTCAGACTGAACGGTGCTTTGGAAGCCGATCTCTCCGAGCGCGGTACGAAGAAGTCCATCCACCCGAGTCTCGCTTCCTGTCAACTGCAGCGCCAGTTCAGAGAGGGCGGCCACATCCCGGTCACCGCCAGGGTAGGAAGCTTCAGGGATTCCGACTCCTTCGAGCTGATTCCGGGTTAGTTGAAAGCGAGTTTCTCCAAGGTTGCTCTGCTCTAGAATCGGGACCACGCGCGGAATCTGGCGTGGCAACTCTTGTGCCACGATGCAGGTGGGAACGATGGCGGCGGCGAGTAAGCTGAGGACGAGCACAGACTTTGAACGGGCCATGTTATTTCTCCTGCAGGGCGGAGGTCTAACGAAGATGTCAGGCCACTCTTGGTGCACCGAGGAATTCCGGTGCGAGCCTGCCCTGTGTCTAAAGACACAGCACTCGTGAAGCTGTTTAGGTAATGCGCAAGATAGTTGTGTCCGATTCGGAGCGGCGACTGCGGGTGGCCTGCGAAATCCCCGCCTCAAGCAGCCGAGTTCGAAGATCAGCGGCTTGTGTAGGGAGGCTGGGCTCGTTCCCCCGATCTTGGAGCAGTGCCAGGGGCTGCTGTGGACAACTGCTGCGGCTTGGCCTGCATCCTCACCAGCAGTGAGTGTCGAGGAGGATTCTCAAGACTGGAAGAGGGCCAGCACCTCGTCCGGCACGGAGTGCCAGACGATGAATTCAGTGCCGCGTCGCCTCCGCTCCGTAGAGAGGAGGGCGAGGGGTTGAAGAGTCCTACAGCCCGTCCACGTTCCCGATCAGCGGCCGTCCCGGGCCGGTGACCGTGAGGGTGGCCTCGGCCGCGCCGCCGTTGTGGGCCGTGTCGCAGCGGAAGACGCCGCCGGCGAACGCGCAGGCGTCGTCCCGTCCGTCGCCGTCGAAGTCGCCGAGGAGGGGTATTTCGCCGGGGGCGCCGAAGGCGATCACGGTCTCGGCCGTGCCGCCGTTGTGGCCGGTGTCGCACTGGAACTGGAGGCCGCGGTAGACGCAGGCCTCGGCCTGCCCGTCCCCGTCGACATCCCCCAGCAGGGCCTCGTCGCCCGGGGCGCCGAAGGCGATCTCTGTCTCGGCGGCGCCGCCGTTGTGGCCGCTGTCGCAGAGGAACCGGTCGAGCCGGAAGACGCAGGCGTCGGCGCGTCCGTCGCCGTCGACATCTCCCAGCAGCGGCGTATCTCCCGCCTGGCCGAAGACGATGGCGGTCTCGGCGGCGCCGTAGTCGTGGCCGCTGTCACAGTCGAAGCGGTTGGTGCGGAAGAGGCAGAAGTCTTCGCGTCCGTCGCCGTCGACGTCCCCCAGCACGGGCACGCCGCCGCGGATGGCGCAGACGTGGTCGACCTCCGGCTCGCCGCCCCAAGAGGTGTCAG
Organism: Thermoanaerobaculia bacterium; assembly: GCA_035490435.1. Taxonomy (GTDB): domain Bacteria; phylum Acidobacteriota; class Thermoanaerobaculia; order Multivoradales; family UBA5704; genus DATARR01. The sequence continues at coordinate 36,087 of DATHEF010000070.1, read as the reverse complement.
ACGATTAATTCGGCACGAGCATGCCCTTGCGGCTCGAAGGAATTTCGTCTCGATCTGAGCTGCTTTCCCTACGCCCAGAGCAGGTTGACCTAGTAGGCCTTGAACTGCCAGTCGACGGTGAGGATTCCTACCCGAGAAGTGCCAGTCGATTCTCTGGCCTGCATCCACAACCGGCAATGGGGGTCGAGGAGGATTCTCAAGACTCGAAGAGGGCCAGCACCTCGCCCGGCAGGGGTGCGTCGAAATCTTCGGGGACTTCGAAGAGCCCCTCGTCCTGACCGAAGACCCTTTGCGGCTTGGGCTCGATCGGAACGAGCTTGGCCACCGGCTTGCCCGCGCGAGCGATCACGATCTCCTCGCCGCCGGCTACCCGCAGCAGCAGACGGGACAGGTGCGTCTTGGCCTCATGGATGTTGATCTGTGCCACACCACGCACGTTGGGCTAAGGAGTGGACTAAGTCAAGGCCTGAGCTTTTCTCCGAGCAGCGCACCTCAGCCAGTTCGACGGAATGGGGCGGAATCTCTTTACGGAAACGGAGTATCCTCGCTGCTTAGCCATGGCCACCAGCATCCATATTCCGAAGCCTCTCCTGGAAGCAGTAGACCGCATGGCTCGAGCCCTCAGGATCAGTCGGAACCGCCTGATCGTCCGGGCTCTTGAGAGAGAGCTGGCGGTTGGATCGGAATGGTCGCCGGGATTCTTCGAGCAGCTCGGCACGGTGGCTCCCGAGACCATTGCGGCGGTCGACGAACTGCTGATCGCGGTACGCCAGGAACGGACATCAAAACCGTCGAGGCGTTTGTAAAAACTTCCCTGTTGGGCGGGTGCACCCAGGCGCGGCGAATGCCGGCCTGGATGCACTGCTGGAGGGCTTTTCTCCCGCTGTGGGTGTTGTGAACCCGGCCTGATCCTTTACGGGCAGCTCATCCTCTGCCACCACTCGCCGCATGTGGTGATGAAGCCATTGTCGCTGCACTGGGATGAGGGTGTTCCGTACCCCCAGCAGCAGTAGGTATCGCATGTCAGGTAATGAACCACTGCCTGGGACGACGAAGTACAGAAGGGCAGCAAGGCAAACAAAAGAGCAGCGCATCTCAACAGCTTCTTCATCTCAATCTCCTTTCCGGTTCTCGGTATTCGCAAAATTTAGTAGATTTATGTCGAGCCGTCAATGGGTCGACCAGAGGGGTACCAGACGAAAAGAGCTTCTATCAAACCTCTGCGCAGGCAGGGCCAATTCCCACCTCGCCCTGTAGGGGCGACATGATTAGCTTGGCGCTTCAGCGCCAGGTAGGGAGGCCCCATTCTCATATCCGCCACGAGGGGGCGGTGCCTTTCAGCGGCGATCCTCGGTCTGGGAAGAGTTGGGTTCCGCCCCTTCAGGGCGGGTGGGGATTGGGAGGCTTCCAACTTGGCGCTAAAGCACCAGGCTAATCAAATGCCACCCTTTCAGGGCGAATCCCAGATCGTTCCGGAAGCGCCAGAACTGAAGCTGAGATGTGTGTGTAGAGGTTTGGTTGACACCACAGGCTGGATAAATTCCGCCCTCTGGTGGCACTTCGAGAACATCGTACAGCAGCTAATATTTAGGCGGTTCTCTTCGCAATATCTATCTATCGCTACTATACTAGCGGTTGTTGAGGGGCTCGCGCCCTGGGGAGACGGCGCCATGAACGGTTTTTCATTGGAGACGCCTGAGAACGTCAGCAGGACCCTTGCCACCCGGGTCAAAGAGTTGCGGCTGGCCAGAGGGTGGAAGCAGGCCACTCTGGCCCAACGGTCGGGGGTCAGCCTGGCCTCGTTGCGGCGCTTCGAGGAGTCGGGCAGGGTGTCGCTCCAGAACCTGCTCGATCTCGCCTTTGCCCTGAACCGGCTGGATGACTTCGACACCCTTTTCTAGGGGCCTCGGGCGTCGTCGCTGGCTGAGCTGGAGGCCGGCGAGAAGGGGCCCACGCGCAAGCGGGGTCGGATATGAAGAAGCTGGAGGTGCGCCTCACCCGTGAACCGGACGAGGAGCGCATCGTCGGCCAGTTGGCGGAAGCGGGACCGCGGCCGGCCAGCCTGCAAGTCTATTTCGAGTACGATCCGGCCTTCCTGCGCGATCCCCTGTGGCTGTCTCCGTTCAAGCTGCCGCCGCAGCCGGGCCTCATCGAACACCGCGATTCAGCCTTCGGCCCGGACCATGGGAGCGCTCACCTATCACCCGCCGGTCGTTCCCGGAAATGATCAGGCACGGATCCTCGACCTGCACGAGATGGCACGCGCTTCCCAGCAGGTGATTGAAGGCACCGCGGGGGAGGTGCTGCCGCAGCTTCTACGCGCCGGTGGCAGCCCCGGGGGTGCGCGGTCGAAGGTGCTGGTCGGAGTCTGCGGAGATTCGATTCTCTCGGGTGAGGACGACCTGCCACCGGGCTACACCCATTGGATCGTCAAGTTTCAGACCCGGCAAGACTCGCCGGACGCCGGTCCCGGGGGAGCTGGCCTACTCCCTGATGGCGAAAGACGCCGGCCTCGCGATGCCGCCCACGCGTCTCTTCGAGACACCTCAGAGAGAGCGGTTCTTCGGGGTAGAGCGGTTCGACCGCCAGGGCAATCACCGTTATCACGTGCACACCTCGGCAATCTCATCCAGTCCAACTTCCGCATCCCGAGCTGCGACTACCGGCAGCTCCTGGAGGTGACGCGGATCTTGACCAGAAATCACCAGGACGTCCTGGAGTGCTACCGCCGGATGGTGTTCAACGTACTGACGCACAACCGTGACGACCACGTGAAGAACTTCGCTTTCCGGTTGACCGATGAAGGCACCTGGGAGCTGGCGCCGGCCTACGATCTCGTTTTCTCGCCCGGCCCCGGCGGTGAGCACACGATGACCGTCGATGGAGAAGGCCGGACACCCGGGCGCAGCCACCTTTTGAAGTTGGCGGGTCCAGCGGGTCTATCGAGCCGCGACGCCCAGACGATTCTCGACGAAGTCGCCTCGGCCGCGGCCCGCTGGCGTGCCCACGCCCGACAGGCAGGCGTGGGCAGGAAAGCCACCAAGACGGTCGGGGATGCCATCGAGGAGTGCCTCGCACGCCTTTGAGCGTGGAGCAAGGCCAGCCGGACTGAATCGCCCTGCCTCAGGAAGACTTCGGGTAACGAACGGAGGCGCGCCGGCGCCTGACTGGATGACGCTCCAGGAGCGTGAGCGCCGACCAACATCATCGAAAGAGGTGCGGACGATTGATTCGGCACGGCATGTCCTCGCGGCTTCGGCGTTGACGCCGTACAAGCCTGGATGTAAGCTCTGAAATGACTGATTGACGATGCGACGGCGAGCCCAGGCATACCAGAGCACTCCACCTTTCTTTCCCCGGCGAGGCCAGGGTGTGCGGGTCTCGGCCCGCCCTCCGCCGCCAGGGTTGCATTTCCCGATACTCCCCGCACGATCTCCTCTCGCTTCGGCAACGTTTTTTCTCAAAGGGGATGAATAGTGAATCCTTTTACCCAATTCATGCACGGCCCCCTGACCCAGGATCTCTGTGGCGGCGGAGCTGCAACCGCCGGCGGACCCTCGGTCTGTGGCGGCATCCATACCTGTGGCGGCTGTCCTCCCGCTGGAGCCGCCGCTGGCCATATCACCGCAGCGTCGGTTTGCTTTATCTGTGGCGGCGGTGGCGCCACCTGGCACGGCATCCAAACCTGCGGGCAGACCTGCCTCATCGGCTTCACCTGTGGCGGCCATACCATCTGCGGCGGCATCCACACCTGTGGCCAGACCTGCTTCCAGGTCACCTGCGGTCCACACACCCAGTGCGGCGGCGTTCATACCTGTGGCCAGACCTGCGTCCATATCACTTGCGGTCAATCCTGCGTCTTCGTCACCTGTGGCGGAGTGACCCAGTGCGGCGGGATTCAATCCTGCGGCGTCTTCTGTCAGCATCCTACCTTCGGGCCCCAGCACACCTGCGGCATCATCTGCGTGGCCTCGGGCGGACCCGCGTGTCCCGGTGGTCCGGGACCAGGGCCGCAACAGTCCATCGCCTGCGGACCGCAGGGCGGCCCCGCCGGGGGTGTCCATCCTGAAGCTCTGATGGTCTCCCAGGGTCCCCTTACCCAGTGCGGGGGCGTCCACACCTGTGGTGGATGCCAGGTCTCCCAGGGTCCGGTGACCCAGTGCGGGGGCGTCCACACCTGCGGTGGATGCCAGGTCTCCCAGGGTCCGGTGACCCAGTGCGGCGGTGTCCACACCTGTGGTGGATGCCAAGGCTATGGCGGTGGGGCCCAGGGCCAGAACGTCAGCCAGGGTCCGGTGACCCATTGCGGCGGCGTTCACACCTGTGCCGGATGCCCCGTCTCCCAGGGACCCCATACCCAATGTGGAGGCGTCCACACCTGCGGTGGTGGCTGCCCGATCACTCACGGTCCCCATACCCAGTGCGGCGGTGTCCAGACCTGCGGTGGCTGCCCCATAACTCACGGCCCCCTCACTCACTGCGGAGGTGTCCATACCTGCGGCGGAGGATGCCCTGTCTCTCAGGGTCCGGTGACCCAGTGTGGCGGGGTCCACACCTGCGGTGGTGGCTGCCCCGGCGGCGGTGGTGAGGGTGGCGGACAGGGCGGTGGTCTCGTCAGCCAGGGTCCGGTGACTCAGTGCGGAGGTGTCCATACCTGCGGCGGAGGATGCCCTGTCTCTCAGGGTCCGGTGACCCAGTGTGGCGGGGTCCACACCTGTGGTGGTGGCTGCCCCGGCGGCGGTGGTGAGGGTGGCGGGCAGGGTGGTGGTCCCATCACGCAGGGTCCGATCACCCAGTGCGGCGGCGTCCAGACCTGCGGCGGTGGATGTCCCAGTGGCGAGGGCGGGGGTAGTGGCGGCGCGGGTGGAGGCGGCGCGGCGGGGAGCTCGGGCACCGGATCGTCCGGCGGCTCGGGTGGCGGCGGCCCGGCTGGAGGTGCCGGAGGCGTGTCGTCCGGCACCAAGCCGGGGGAAAAGTCCGGGGAAAAGCCCGGTGACAAGTCCGACGACAAGGGTGGGAAGGGCTCGTGATGTAAGCTGACCCGCGACCCGGCTGGCCCGGCTCCGCCTCGGTGGCGGCGCCGGGCCTTCCGGGTCCGTGTCTCCGAGCCTACAAGAATGCTGGTCCAACCCGAGAACGTCGTCCACTATCTCGCCGAGCGCCGGCTGCTGACTCTGGGGTCGGTGGTCGAAGGCGATTTCATGGTCTTCGACCAGTCGAGCCGGAACTACAACCTCAAGGTGTTGCGGACGAAGTCCCCCGGCTTCTTCATCAAGCAGGTGCGCACCCGCACCCCCGCCTATATCCTTACCCTGGAGCGGGAGGCGAAGTGCTACGAGATGGCGGCGCGCAATCCCCGCTTCGGTGCCATGGCCGCGCTGCTGCCCAAGTGTCATCACTGGGACCCGGCGGCGACGGTCCTCGTCCTCGAGATGCTCCCCGACGCCGAAAGCCTCTGGGAACACCACCAGCGGCAGGGCCGGTTCCCGCGCGAGATCGCGGAGCTCCAGGGGGACAAGCTCGGCACCTACCACCGCCAGGCGGAGCTGTTCTTCCCAGCCCTGGAGGAGCTGCAACTGTTCGACAAGAAGCTTCCGTGGATCCTCTCCATCCACGAGACCCACCCCCAGTACCTGAGCCAGATGAGCCAGGGCAACGCCCAGCTCCTGCAGATCCTGCGCGACTACCCCGGGCTGACCCGCGCGCTCGACGCTCTCAAGCGCTCCTGGACTTTTCGCGCCCTCCTCCATGGCGACATCAAGTGGGAAAACCTCCTGCTCTACCGCGAGCGGCCGGAGGACCCGCTGGACATCCGGATCATCGACTGGGAGATGGCCGACATCGGCGACGAGTGTTGGGACACGGGGGCGATCATCCAGGCCTATCTGAGCTTCTGGATCTTCACGCTCCCCCTCGGCCCCGGCGTCTCGCTGGATCAGGCGGCGGCGGCCTCGCCATTCAAGGGGGAGGACATGCAGGCCGCCTTGGCCGCCTTCTGGACCCGCTACGCGGCGGCCCGCGGCTTCAGCCGGACCATGTCGCGGCGCACCTTGGAGCGGTGCATGGCCTGTGCCGCCGCGCGCATGGTGCAGACGGCCTACGAGGGGATCCAGAAATCGCCCCAGATCACGCCACAGGCGCTCTGCCAGCTCCAGATGAGCATGAACATCCTGCGCGACCCCGCCATCGCGGTCAGCCAGATGGTGGGACTATGAAGGAGACGATGAGCGCCGGCTGGCGGGACTCCCTGGATCAGGTCTTCGCGGCGATCCGCATCGACGCGCCCCACGAGCTGACCTTCGCGGGGCGGCAGTTCGCCGTCTCTCCACCGGCCGTGGCCGCCTATCCAGGGGACAACGGCAACGGAGCGGCGGCCACCGCGAAGGCGCCGCTGGTGGAGCTGCTCACCGGCATCCTGTACCGCTATGTCTACAGCCGCCCCTTCAAGCCGCCGCTGCCGCCGGAAGCCCAGGAGCGCGAGGACTTCTCGTTGGATGACGGGCTGAGCGGCGTCCTCTCCGCCGCCAACGCCTCGCGCGACCGCTGGGAGCACGGCTGGACGATCGAGCGGATCCACTCCTCCGGGCAGATCACGGCGCAGCGGGGGAACCTTTCGCGGTCGCTCTGGCCGGGCCAGTTCCTGAGCAAGGACGGTCCCGGCGCGCGGCCGCGGCAGGGAGCGCAGATCAGCATCTTCTATCCCCGCGAGTCGACCTCGCTCCAGCCCGGTTTCTACTACTGCTTCGGCGAGACCCCCGAGGACGAGGGCTTCACCCTCGGCCTGGTGCGGATCTACTGGAACGTCGGGCTCGCCGGAGCGCCGGAGCTGGTGCGGTCGCTCTCCGCCCGGCTCAACTTCTTCCAGGTGCCGTTCCGCTTCAAGTGCTCGGTGATGCCCAGCCAGTACGGCCGCACGGACGTCGCGGTCGTCTATCTCGCCAAGCGCTTCTTCCCCTTCGTCGCCGATCTGCTCCAGGAGGTCTACCCGGCCGTGCGCCCCCACCTCGGGTCCGAGGTGCCGTTCTTCACCTGGCGCCTGGCCCCCGGGGTCGGGGTCGCGGAAGACCCGGGCAACGGCGAGAGCTTCGGCCAGCACCGCTGCCGTCTGCTGGCGGAGTCCTGCTGGAGCTGCTTCCTGCGCGGCGAGCAGGGGGCGGCGGCGCGGCTGGCGGAGCTGCGGCTTCTGGCCGGCGCCCAGGGGGCGGACCCGGAGCGCTTCCATCTCAACGCCGGCTCCCTGGACTGCTATCAGGCGCTCGCGGGGGAGGAATCATCGTCGTGACCGATCGGCCGGCAGCGGAACACCGGGCGCTCTTCCTGGAGACGGCGGCCACCCTGGGAGCGCGGATCTGCCGCGACGCCCTGTGGGGCGATGGTGTGTGCAACTGGATCGGCTTCTCCATGGAGAACCTGGGGGGGCGCTGGCGGCACGTCCACCGTGCCTACGGCGGCGAGCTCTACAGCGGGACGAGCGGCATCGCCCTCTTCCTGGCCCACCTCCACGCGGCCACCGGCGAGCGGATGTTCAAGCGCACCGCGCTGGGGGCGATCCGCCACGCCCTCGCGCACGGCGCCGGAGAGATCGCGCCGGCGGCGCGCATCGGCGCCTACAGCGGCTGGACCGGCCTCGCCGACGCGGCCCTTCAGGTCGCCTGCCTGCTGGAAGACGAGTCGCCGCGGGGACCGGCGCTGGCGCTCCTGGAAGAGGCGGCCGGCGGCGAGACGGGCCGCAACTTCGACCTGCTGGCGGGCTGCGCCGGGGCGATCCCAATGCTGCTGCGGGCCGAGCGGCGGCACGGCGGGCCGGCCGCGCTGACCGGCGCGGCGGTGCGGCTGGGCGACCATCTCCTCGCCACCGCGTCCCGCGACGGCGCTGGCTGGTCCTGGGGCGAATTCGGGGCTCCGGGGGTCCAGCAGAAGGGGAACCTCCTCGGCTTCTCGCACGGCGCGGGAGGCGTCGGCTGGGCCCTGCTGGAGCTCCACCACGCCACCGGCGAGGCGCGGTTCCGCGAGGCCGGCGAGGGGGCGTTCCACTACGAGCGGCACTGGTTCGACGCCGCGCACGGCAACTGGCCCGACCTGCGGGACCCGGAGGCGGCCGGCACGGCGGCCTCCGACGCTCCGGCCTTTATGACCGCCTGGTGCCACGGCGCGGCGGGCATCGGCCTGTCGCGCCTGCGAGCCTGGGAGCTCTCCGGCGACGAGCAGACCCGGAAAGAGGCGGAAGTGGCGGTCGCCACCACTCTCGAGAACCTCCGCGGCGGCACGGAGATGAGCCAGACCAACGACTCCCTCTGCCACGGCCGTGGAGGCAATTGCGAAACGCTGATCTATGGATCACAGATCCTCGGCCGCCCCGAGTGGCTGCGGCGGGCCGAAGAGATCGGCCTGCGGGGGATCGAGACCTGCGCCGCGCAGCGGACGCCCTGGCCCTGCGGCACCTACGGTGCCACGGAGGTCCCCGGCCTCATGCTGGGCCTCGCCGGCATCGGTTATTTCTATCTCCGCCTCGCCGACCCGGTGGGCACGCCACCGGTGCTGATTCCCTTGCCTCCCAAGTAGACCCGCGGGGGCAAAGAGTGCCAGTCGGTCAAATCCTCGTAATTGTGAGCGCTCAGGCTACACCGTAGAACCGAGCCGAGAGAGCACGGCTTCCAGCCGCGATGGCGAGCGCGACGACGATCAGGATTGCCGCGACCGCGAACGTGATCCGCATGCCGGCGGCAACGGCCTCGGGGCTCGCCGTTGTGATGTCGGTCGCTGCCGAGGCGAGCGCGAACACAGCGCCCATGACGGAGGCGCCGGTGATCAGCCCGAGATTGCGCGACAGGTTGAGCATGCCGGAAATAACGCCCCGCTGGTCCGGACGAATATCGGTCATGACGGCGGTGTTGTTGGCCGTCTGGAACAGCCCATAGCCGGCGGTAATCACCACGATGGGGGCGATGTAGCCGGAGATGCCGAGCGTCGCCGGCGTCATGGATAGAAGGAAGGAACCGGCCGCGATTCCGATGAGCCCTGTGAGGGTCACGCGCTGGGCGCCAAAGCGGTCCGCAATGCGGCCGGCCGGCACACCCGTCAGCGCGGCGACCAGCGGACCGACCGACAGGATGAATCCAACCCTGGCCGCATCGAGCCCGAGCGCGCGAGAGAGATAGAACGGCCCGACCACCAGCGTCGCCATCATCACTGTCGAGACGAGCGCGCTCATGGCGAGGCTCGCACTCAGCACTGGATCGCGGAACATCGCCAACCGGATCAAAGGCGATGCCGCTCTCGCCTCGGCGAGCACGAAGAGGCCGGCTCCGCAGGCGGCAGCCAGCAGCAGAGCCATGTTGAGCGAACCGAAACGGCCGCGCCCGATGGTCATGGCGAGTGCATAAGCCGCGAGCGTCAGAGCCAGCAGCAGCGTGCCCACATTGTCGAATCCGGCCCGATCCGTCTTCGGCTCCCGGCGATCGACGGGCAGGTAGCGATGCGCGAGAAGAAAAGCCAGGATACCCAACGGTACGTTGATCAGGAAGATGGCCCGCCAACTGAGTCCGGCGATCAGAACGCCGCCGAGCGATGGGCCGAGAGCCGTGCCAATCGCGGACATCGTTCCGAGCAGCCCCATAGCGCTGCCGGTCTTTGCCTTCGGAACCGTCTCGCCGACAAAGGCCAGGGTGAGGGCCATCATGACGGCCGCTCCGAGGCCCTGCGCCGCGCGGGCGGCGATCAGCAGCCAGAGCGTGGGCGCGAAACCGCACAGGACCGAAGCCACCGTAAACAGGAAGATCCCGGCCAGCAGCAGCCGGCGGCGGCCGGTGATGTCACCGAGCCGTCCGACGCCGACGATCAGGGTGGTGATGGCGAGGAGGTAGGCGAGGACGATCCATTGGACTTCCTGGAAAGAGGCGGTGAACGCCTGTGCCAGCGTCGGCAAGCCGACATTGGCGATGCTGGTGCCGAGCGAGGACAGCAGCATGGATAGCGAAAGGCCGGCGAGCGCCCCCCGGACCGAAGGTGTGTGGTCCGCGCTTTCAGCGACCGTCTCATCTCGTTCCGCTTTCATTGCTTTTAACATGGTCAGAAACCTAGCATCTGGCCTGACGTGGCGGAAGGCGCGTCCTTTGCACTTACCTCGTGCGTTTGACGCCACGTCACGATTGAACCCTGCTATGGTGGATGCATGTCGAGGCCCGACCTCAACCTGCTGGTCACCCTGGATGTGCTGCTCGCGGAAGGCAGCGTCGCGCGCGCTGCCCAGCGGTTGCGGCTCAGCCCGTCGGCGATGAGCCGGGCGCTGGCGCGATTGCGCGAGACGACGGGCGATCCGCTGCTGGTCCGGGCCGGACGCGGTCTCGTTCCCACACCCCGGGCGCTCGAGCTCCGCGAGCGGGTCTGCCAGCTCGTGCAGGATGGAGAAGCGGTTCTGCGCCCTGCCGAGAAGATCAACCTCAAACAGCTCGTCCGAACGTTCACGCTGCGGACCAGCGAAGGCTTTGTGGAGAACTTCGGACCGGACCTCATTGCTCGCGTCGGCGAGGAAGCTCCCGGCGTGCGGCTGCGCTTCGTGCAGAAGCCGGACAAAGACAGCACGCCACTTCGGGAGGGGACCGTCGATCTGGAAACTGGCGTTGTGGAGAAGACGACGAGCCCGGAGGTGCGTGCGCAGGCATTGTTCCGGGATCGTCTCATTGGCGTCGTGCGAAGGGGGCACGCGCTGACCCAGGGCGAGATCACTCCCGCCCGTTATGCGACGGGCAGGCATATCTGCGTCTCACGGCGGGGTCTCGAGAAGGGACCGATCGATGAAGCCCTGGAGCCGTTCGGGATGGAACGGGAAATGATCGTGATCGTCGACGGCTTTTCGACCGCGCTGGCTCTGGCTCGGGCCTCCGACCTGATCGCCAGTGTTCCCGAACGGCACACCGGAAACCTGCGTGCCGGAATGCATAGTTTTTCCCTTCCGGTCCCCACGCCGGAGTTCACGGTTTCATTGCTCTGGCACCCGCGGCTGGATTCCGATCCGGCTCATCGCTGGCTGCGCGGCCACGTGCGGAATGTCTGCGCGGCGATCCGCTGACCGGGTAGTCTCCCGCGGTCAGCCAACCGCAAAGAGGTGCGGGAGCCTACCGAGCCCGCTCCACTCGAAACGGATAGGCCGCGACGGCAAACCCCTGGCCGCCGTCCTTCATCCCCTCGATCGTCAACCGGTAGATGCCGGGAGCGAGCATGCTGGACGGGAGGAGGAGGGTCAGGGAATCCCGGCTGTCCGGCCGCAGGCCGCCCGCCTGCCAGATCTCCTGGCCGCCTTCGGCGCGTAGCGAGGCGCGATAGGAGGGAAAATCGATCGTGGCGAGCTCCAGGTTCAGGATGATCGATCCAGTGGTGCTCGAGAGCGGGATGCGGTTCACCGGGTCCCGGCCGGCGTCCTCGCCGCCGCGCACCGCGGCGAGCGTGTAGATCGGCAAATTGATCTGCGGTCCCGCGGCTCCGGTCTGCCGCGGGGTGCGCACCTGGGCCTCGTCCAGCCGGTGTTCGAGACCGCGATTCGCCACCAGGAGCCCGAGCGGGAGAGCCAGGAGCAGCAGTAGGAGGCCGGCCAGGGCCAGCCGCCGCCCGCGGGACAGCAAGGCGAGGCCGGCAAGCAGGCCGAGCTGCGCGTGGACCGCCGCGGCGCGCGTGGTGTCTTCAGCCGCGACCTGGAGCATCCCCTCGCGGAAGTCGCTCGTCGCCTCCAACTGCGCCAGGCACGTCTCGCAGGCGAAGTAGTGGGCCTCGAACGCCTCTCGCTCGCTCTCGCTCAGCCGGTCCTTGAGATAGGACTCGACGAGGCCGTGCTCTTCGGCGTAGGCATGGTCCATGGGAATCATCCGTTCTCCTGTCACCCGGCGGCCTGCGGCTGAGGGGCCGCCGCCGCTCCCTGCCATTTCTCAAACAGCTCCCGGTACCGCTGACGGGCGCGGAACAGCACGCGGTTGAAGTGCAGATCGGAGAGCTCGAGGTCGCGGCAGATCTCCTCCTTGTCCTGGTCCGCGATGTAATACCGCGAAAGGATCTCGCGGTCGCGGTCGTTTTTGAGCTCGGCCAGCACCCGGCGGACGATCGCGGCCCGTTCCTGGGCGAGGAGCCTCGCGAGCTGCCCGGGCGCCGGGTCGGGCGCGGTCTCGGCGGCCTCGGGCTCCGCCTGCCACTTCTGCCGCCGGCCGCCGCGGCGGACCGAGCCGAGGAAGAGGTTCCGGGCCATGCCGCTCACGAACCCCGGGAGCCTTTCCGCCTCGCGCAGCTCGCCGCCCCGCACCTTCTCGATCACCAGCCGGAAGGTCTCCTGATACAGGTCTTCCGCCATGCCTTCATCCCGGGCCAGCCGCCGCAGCAGGAATGAGACCGCCCGGCTGAAGCGCTGAACCAGCTCGGCCTCGGCGACCGGGTCCCCGGAGATGATGCGGCGGACCAGATCCGCCATCGCCTCTGAATCCGGCGGCGGAACCGCGGCGGGATCGCTCATCGCCGGGTCCGCCTGCTCTGTAGGTGCCACAAGGCCAGCAAAGATCTCAGGCGGAGCCCGTCCATACGCCCTCTTTCCAAGAGGGCTCGATGATACAGGAACCGGGCTCACCAGCCCCCGGGAGGCGCCTGGGCAACGAAGGTGCCGGTGTTGCCGGTCCCTCCTTTATTTCGCTCAGAACTCGTGGCCAGGGTGACGGTCAGCTTGAGCGCTCGCGGATCCAGGAGGTCCAACCAGACCAGCGCGCGGTCCTTGATCAGACAGGGGAAGCTGTCCCCCGGAAAGGTCACCCGAGACTGGGGATCGACCGGATAGTGCAGGGAGCACAGCCCTTGTTTTTCGTCCGGCCAGAAGAGGCTGTACCCGTCTTCGGCCTCCACGATGAGCAGCGGACCGCCCAGGATAAAACCGTTGTCCGGGAATTGATCGGCTTCCTTGTCGTCGTTGATCGCCTTCCAGCCTTTGATCGTCCACCATCCGATGATGCGGGGATCCAATGGGTCCATGGGTCGTTCCTTTCTCGAGGAGGGCGGGATTGCCGCGGTTTGAACTGAAGTGACCCTGGACCGCCGGTTATCTCAGGGTCTCACGCGGGAAAGGAGTCGATCTCCGCCGCCCTGGAGCACGAAACCGCTCCAGTAGTAGGGGGACCGCCAGCGCCTGTCGTCCCGGACGGCGAGCTGCGCCAGGCGCAGGGCCGCGGCCGGGGTCCGGCCTTCGGACAGGAGGGCGCGATAGAAGCGCGACATCAGCTCCGCCGTCGCCTGGTCCTCGACCCGCCAGAGGCTCGCGACGACCTGCCGGGCTCCGGCGTAGAGGAAGCCCTGGGTCAGCCCCATCAGACCCTCGCCCCGTACCTCTTTGCCCAGCGCCGTCTCGCATCCGGAGAGGACGACCAGGTCGGCTCCGAGCCGCAGGTTGTAGATGTCGCCAAGGCCGAGGAACCCCTCGACCGGCTCTCCCCGTTCCCCCACGCTGGAGAGCATCAGGCCGGAGAGGGCGGGGGTCTGGGAATCGATCAGGCCGTGGGTGGCGAAGTGGACGATGCGGTAGCGGGAGAGCTCCGGGGACAGGACGGTTTTCCGGCTGGCCCGGAAGTCGAGAGCCAGGAGCGACGGGGCAGGAGAGGCGGCGGCGGCGATCGCCCGCGCCTCGCGCCGGGTCCAGGGGAGCCGGAGGAAGGGGCCGGCGCCGGACGTGGAGCGCACCGCCGAGGTCGCTGAGGCCGCCGGGGCTCCCCTCACGATTCGCGCCGCCACTCGCGGATCTTCGGGATCGAAGACGGGATCGGCCAGCACCGCCACCACGCCCGGCGCCGGCTCGCGGGTCAGCCGTCGCTGCAAGACCAGGGCGGAAGCCGAAAAAGCGTTGACGATCTCGTGCCGGATGAGCAGGGGAGCCCCCCCGGTCTCAGGAAGCGGCAGGATCCCGAACGGGATGTACTGGAGCTCGCCGTCGGCGACGACGATCAGCCGGCGCTCGCCGAGCCTCCCGGCGACCGGCCCGAGCAGCATCCGGCTCAGGCTCGCGGCGGCGGCTTCGAGGCGGCTCTCCCCGGGCTCTCCAGGCGCGAGGACGCTCAGCCGGCCATAGACCTCGCGGGCGGCGGCCTCGATTCGGGCGCGCGACGGCAGCTCGAACCCCGTCACGGAGTCCCGGTCCACCGCCCAGAGGAAGCTGCGCTCCTCGCCGAGCGCGTACTCCAGCAGCATCGTCTCGCCGTCGAGCAGGCCCTGGATCTCGCCGCTCCTGGCCAGCGGCGGCTGGGTGAGCGCCGCGTAGCGCGGACTGTGGCGGCGGATCCCGGCCTCGACCTGGGAAAGCTCCGCGAGCACCGCGCGGACCTCCTCGTCCGCCGCCCGCTCCCGTTTCCCGGCCGCCGGCCCTTTGAGCAGGCTGGCCTGCCGGCCCGTCTTGGCTTTCAGCCGCCGGAGCAGAGCTCGCTCGCGGTCGCGCAGGAATGGATCGACCCCCTCGCGGACCTCGGTGCCCGCCTCCTGGAGCAGGTCGAGGAGCGAACGGGCGCGGGCGCGTTCGCTGGCCTCGAGCGCCGCCCGCGCGTGCTGCCGGCCGGGCTCCCGGCGGTCGAGCTCCATCTGGAGGTCGATGGCGAGCTCGAACGCGGCGTGCTTGGAGGCCAGGAACAAGGCGCGCAGGTCCGGATCCGTCTCCGTGGCGCGCAGGGTCTCGACCAGGCCGAGCGCCTCGTCGATCCGCGAGAGGGCCTGCCGCGGCCTTCCCAGCGCCCGCTCGGCGCTGGCCAGCGCCGTCAGCGACGCGATGATCCGGGCCGGAGCCTTGACCGCCCGGGCGCGTTCGACCGCCCAGATCAGGAGCCCGGCGGCCCGTTCCGGCTGCCGCAGGGCCAGGTACACCTGTCCCAGGTCGCGCAGGATCGAGCTCTCGTCGACCCGATCGGCCAGGAGCCGGGAGAGGTCGAGGGCGCGGGTCAGATCGGAGAGCGCCGCCGTGGGCTCGCCCGCGGCGAGGCTCACCTCGCCGAGGAGACGGCGGGCGTGCATTTCGCCCCGGCGGTCGGACGCCGCGCTCGCCACGCCGGCGGCCCGGCGGCCCGCGTCGAGCGCCCGGACCGTGTCTCCAAGCCGGAAATGAGCCTCGCCGATGGCGGTCTCGGTCCCCGCCTCGCCGGGCTTGTCGCCGATCTCCCGGCGGATGGACAGGGCCTGCTCCAGGTTGGCGAGCGAGCGCTGGAAGTCCCCCCGTCCGTACCAGGCGGCGCCAATGTTGTAGAGGAGCGCGGCTTCCCACAGCCGGTCGCCGGACGGGCGGACGATCGCGAGCGCCGCGGCATAGGCCGCGAGAGCTTCGCCCAGCTCGCCGAGGCTGTCGTACAGGACCCCCAGGTTGTTGAGGGTCCGGGCCTCCCCCTTGCGGTCGCCCAGGGCGCGCTGCTGCGCGAGGACCCGGCGGTGGCTCCGCAGCGCCGCCTCCGGCTCTCCCAGGCTCATGGCGACCGCCGCGAGGTTCTGGAGCACGTTCGCCTCCCAAAAACCTTTCTCTCCCACGCGGTGGAAGATTGCGAGCGCAGCCTCGTAGAAGCCCAGGGCCTCGCGCAGCTCTCCTTGCGAATGGAGGGCATAGCCAAGATTGTTGAGCGCCTTGCCTTCCTCGTAAGGACGGCCGAGGCCGTGCTCCAGGGCCTGGGCGCTGCGCTGTGCCGCCACGGCGCCCGGGAAATCACCCGTCGCGGTCCGCGCGAGCCCGAGCCCTCCCCAGGCGGCCGCCTGCCCGGGCGCGTCCCGCTGATCGACCGCCAGGGCCAGTGCCTGCCGGTAATCCTCCAGGGCCTGATTCGGCTCGCCGAGTGCCATGTGGATCCCGCCGGCCGAGAGCGCGCATCGCGCCTCCTCCCGGCGGTCGCCCAGAGAGCGCCAGCGGATCCGGGCCTCCCTGTAGCGGACGGCAGCCAGCCGCAGCGACTCCGCCTTGCCTTCACGATTGCGCGCCGCCGCCTCGGTCATCAGCCGCTCGGCTTCGACGAGGCGGCGCTCGGCGGGCGTCGACTCCGCCAGCTCCTCCATCCTTACGGTGTAGGCCCCTGGCGCCACGCCGGGGCTTGGCGATCCGACCTTGACTTTCAGCCGTCCCGAGGCGTCGGCGGGCAGCAGCAGCGACTCCGGGCCTTCGCTGTCCGTGGGGCCGTCCACCGCGATCAGCGTCGTGCCGTCCGGCCGCAGCACGGCGACCTCGACGTCGATCCCCCGTTGCTCGACGGTGATCAGCCTGCGGGTCCCAGGGCTCGCCTGGATGCCGTAGGCGTGGACCTCTCCTCCCGCCAACCGGCGCGCGAGCCCCGCGCCGGCCGGAAGGACCCGCCGCGCCGGCCGGTCTCCCGGATCAGAAGGCGAGCCTCCGTCCAACGCTCCGACGCAGACGAGGACCAACATCCAGCAGAGGCCGCGAAGGCTCCTTGCGCGCGATCCCAACCTCAACTCCTTCTTAGAGAAGAACGATCCGATCGTAGCACGGCCCGGGGACGCGGGCTTGATTCTCGCTCCTGAAAGCGCCGTTACGGCGACTTTGCTCGCGGGGTGAGATAAGACGGCGGGTCAGGGCACCTTCTCGATGCAGGCAAATCGGATCGGAACGATCTAAACGGCCGCTGTACTACACAAGGAGAAACAGATGAGTGGAATGACTGAAGTGAGTGAAGTGAGCACGCAGGATGAAAACGCCCAGGTGATGAGTGAAATGATTCAGATGATCTGCGGCATCAACAACCGCACGGATTCCGTGCTCACGGTAAAGAGCGAGCATCTAGAATGGGGCAAGTGGGAAGACGTCGGGAATTTCCCGCCCGTCGCGATTCCCGCGAAGACCAACAAGGCTGCTTTCCGCTCCAGTGGGCGACAGGGCAGCGCGTCCGGTACCCAGGGGAATGTGGTGTATCAACTCGGCGACGATCCGAACGCCATCATCACCATCACCTGGGACGTCACTTGGGCGTCGGGGGCGAAGAACACGGTCAGTGCCAGTACCTTCAACGAGGACGTCAGCGCCAGCGTCGAGGGTTTCGTCGGCAGTGGCCCCGTGGAATCAGTGACGATCAAGGTTGTTGATGGGCGTTGAGCGGTTTGCGGTCTCCTGAGTTGCAACTCATCGGGGCCTGGCAAACCGCTGGAGCGGACGGGCGCAACGCAGGCCTGTCCGCTCCTGGCCTTTTCTCCCGGTAGCTGAAACTCCGCTATCCTGCCGCCGTATGCAAGAAAACCTGATGAGACTCGCGATCTTCGTCTTCGCCATCGTCTTCGCGGCTGGGGCGGTCAGCCCCTCCCGCGAGCAGGCCCATGGCGAGGTGGCTCCCAGGCCCGCGGAATACCTCGTGCGGATGCTTCCGGGCGCTGCCCCCAAGCTGGCGGTCACCGCCAGTCTGCCGATCCGCGGACAGGCTCTCGCCATGGAAACCACGCGCCCGGGCGACATCCCGGAGATCGACGCCAAGGGGTGGCCGGCCCTGATTAAGAATCTGCGGGTCGCCGACGAACACGGCCGGCCGGTCGGGGTCACGCTGGCCGATCAATTCGGCTGGCGGTTGGATCGGGAGCTGGCGGGCCGGCTGGTCGCGCGCTACGAGGTGGACTATTCCGCCCTGGCCGCGCGGGGATGGCCGGCTCCCCGGGAGTCGGCGTTCGCGGACGCCAACAATCTGGTGATCGCCGGCCGGTCTCTGTTCCTTACAACACGGGAGGTCGTCGCGAGCCAGGTGAAGTTCTCTCTTCCCCGGAGCTGGCGCGCGGTAACGCCCTGGGAGCCGAGACCGGGAGCCGCCAACGCATTTGCCGCCAGGTCTACCCAGGACCTCGTCGAGAACCTCGTGGTGTTGACCCGTTCCGCCCCGGACGAGGTGACCGCGGGCCGCTTCCGGCTGCTCGTCGCCTCGATGGGGCATTGGCAGCCGGTCCGTCCCGAGGTTCGCGAGACGCTCGGCGCGCTGGTCCAGCGCTTCGTGCGGCTGATGGAATTCAAGGAACGCGAGAGCTATCTGGTCGTTCTGCTGCCGGTCATGGACAGTGGGGGAGAGGCGTTCCGCCGCAGCTTCGCCCTGACAGTGGACACGCCGCCGTCGCGGGCGAACCGCTCCCAATGGGGAAACACGATCGGGCACGAGATCTTTCACTTCTGGAACGGCTGGCGCCTGCGGGGAGCGGACTACGCGACGTCCCAATGGTTTCAGGAAGGTTTTACCGAATACGTCGCCAACGTCTCCATGGCCGAAGCCGGGCTGATCGGTCCGGACGATCTGCGGCGGAAGCTCGCCGAGCATGTCCGCAACGCCCGGCGGCTGACCACCTCTCTGGAGGGCAGCGGCACTCACAAAGGGCCACCGCTCTACAGCGCCGGCGCGCTGGTTGCCTTCTCGTGGGACGTGCTGATCCGGGACGCCAGTCACGGCAAGCGCGACCTCGGCGATTTTCTGCGGGCGCTCTGGCGTCAGACGGAAGGCGGTCAGCGGACCTATGAATGGAAAGACATTCAGGCCGCTCTGAACGCCACGGCCGCACGGGATTGGGACGCTTTCCACCGTGCCCACATCCAGGGCACCGATCCGCTGCCGCTGAACGAGATCCTCCCGCTGGCGGGGCTGCGCTTGGCAGAGGCCGGGGACGGCTCCCCGCTCGTCGAGCTGGATCCCGTGGCCCCGGCTCCGGCCCGATCCTTGTGGCAGGCGCTCGCCACGGCAGAATGGATACGTTGATGTAGACCTCCCTGGGAACGCCGGCTGCGGCTCCGCCAGGCGAGGCCGCCGCGGCTCGCCCGGCCTCAGGAAGACTTCTTGGCCGTGGACTTCTTGGCGGCGGCTTTCTTCGCCGGCGCCTTCTTGGCCCGGGTCTTCGCCGCCTGGGTCGCCGCGGCCGAGCGCTCCTCGGCGCCCTTGGTGCGCGCCGCCTTGCGGGCCGCCGCGGAACGCTCGGCGACGGTGCGCTTCGAGGCCGCCGACTTCGCCTGCTGAGAGAGCGCCTGGTGCGAGGCGGCGGAGTGCCCCTCCTTCTTCAGCGCCGCGGTCGTCGCCTTGGAGCGCGTCCGCGAAACCGTCTTCTTCGCCCCCTTGGCTCCCGCCTCGAGATCCTGTTGAGCCTTGTGCCGCGTGGCTTCCGACGCCGTCCCCTTCTTGGGCGCCGGGACCTTCACGCCGGCGCGGCGCGCTTCCGACAGGCCGATCGCGATCGCCTGCTTGGTCGACCGCGCGCCGTGCTTCCCCTCCTTGACGTGCTCGATCTCCTGGTGGACGAACTCGCCGGCCTGGGTGCTCGGCGCCTTCCCCTCGCTCTTGTCCTTCCGGGCCTTCTCGATCGTCTTCTTCTCGGGCATGACGGTGCCTCCTTGTCGCGTTGTGTTTTTGAAATCTTCCGATTTTATTTTGCAAAGTTTGGACCAACCACGGTATCTTTCCGCAAGACAAAATTTCCGCAAGACAAAAAACAGCGCAACTTCGTCGGGGTCATTCAACCTCGCGGCAAGGATCTCGTTCCATGGCGGCAACCCTGAGACGCGCGGGTCTTCTCGGCATCGGGCTCGCTTCGGCGCTCCTTCTAAACTGGGGGAGCGTCATCGCGGGAGCGGCGGCGCCCGCCAGCCCGGTCCATCTCGTCCATGACTTCTTTCCCGGCGAGTTCGAGGGGGGTCGCCCGCTGCCGCAGCTCACGCGGCTCGGGGAAACGCTGTTCTTCATCGCGGCCGAGCCCGAGACCGGCCAGACCCTCTGGCGCACGGATGGCACGCCGGCGGGCTCCCGCCGGGTCCCGATCGCGGGAGCTTCCGGTCTTCTCGACGACGCAAAGATCATCGGCGCCGTCGGCGGGCGCATCTTCTGGTCGGCGAGATCCGCGGCGGATCCCGAGCGCCGGGTGCTCCTGGCCGCCGGCGAAAGCGGCAACGCGGCCGTCCTCACGACCTGACTCGCCGGTGCGAAGCCCCTGGGGCAGCGCTTGTTCTTCCTGAGCTGCAACGCCAGTGAACACGGCATCTGGTCGACCGACGGCACGGTGGCGGGGACGGGGCCGGTCCCGGGCCTGGCCGGCCAGACCGACGGCGCGGGGAGCCTGGAGACGCTCGCCGGCCGGTGGCTGATCTTCAGCAAAGGCTCCGCGCTTCTCGCCTGGGATGTGGCGCGGGACCGCGTCCTGCGTCTCCTGGACGGTCAGGTGATTGGCTGGCTCTTCCCCGTCGGCGAGACGCTGTTCTTCTTCACCTCGGACCGGCACACGCTACGGCAGAGGCTCTGGGCGAGCCGCCTGGATTCGCCGCGAGCTACGCAGCTCTTCGCCGCGGCGGAGTTCAACGTCGCCGGCTGGCGGGATGGGCGGCTCTATTTCGGAGTCCTCGCCGACCGTCGGGACGATACCGTGCAACTCTGGTCGTCAGACGGCACTCTTCGCGGCACTCGTGCCTACACCGGCTTGCGGCCCGACGCTTTCGGCTTCCTGGCCGATCAGCTCGGGGCGATCGGCTTGACAACCCTGATCCCGGCGCCCGGCTACTACTACTCGGGGAACCTGATCGCGGCCGACGAGACGACACACGAGCTGCGCGAGATCGTGCGCGTCTGCAGAGGGAAACAGACCTGCAAGTCGAGCTCGATGTCGGACGTCACGATCATCGGCGACCAGGCCTTCGAAGCGATCAACCGCCATCTCGTGCGGACGGACGGCACCGCGGAAGGGTCGATTTTCGGCTCCGGCCTCGTCCGGGTCGACGCGGCGAGCCTCGGCGTCGTCGAGGGGCACCTGCTCCTGGGGGCCATGCGGCAGGGGGTGCAACAGCTCTGGGAGACCGACGGCACGGCGGCGGGGACGAAGGCGCTCTCGGACGGCACGCGGGACCGGCCGTTCCGTGTCCAGGGACCGCCGATCTCCTACAACGGTGCCCTCTTCGTGGCCGCCGAACGCAAGCCCTTGGGGCAGCAGCTCTGGCGGATCGCCGGCGGCCGGACGGAGCCGGTGACCGATCTGCGGCACCTGGCGACCGGCATCTCTCCGTCGCAGGCGCTTTCGCTCGGTGATCGCGTCCTGCTCAGCAGTTTCCACGATTTCCGTTGGATCGCCATCGCCGGGGACGGCTCGATGGAAGCGATCCCGGAATACAACGAATCCTGCTCGCCGAGCTTCGAGCCGTGCCCAACCCCGACGATCGCGGTCGGCCGGCGCCGCTTCTTCATCACAGGCTTCGATTCGGCGCTCTGGTCCACGGATGGGACCGCCGCGGGCACCGCCCCGGTGACGGTTCCGGACGGCCGCATCCTGGACTCGGCCGCTCTGGGCCGGCTGGGCGACGGCGCGCTGGTCCTCACCCGGAGCGGGGGGCTGTGGAGCAGCGACGGCTCCCCGGAAGATGGATCGCGGTTCATCGCTCAACTGCCGTTCAACCCCAATCACCCGGAGCGGTTCCTGCCGGTCTTCGCGCCCGTCGCGCTCGGCGCTTCGACCTTCCTGTTCCGGAGAGCTCCGGGGCCGGGCGGACCGGGCACCGCGGTGCTGGAGGTCTGGCGCACGGACGGGACGGCGGCCGGCACGCTGCGCCTGGCTTCGACCCCGTTCCTCGACACCTACTCGTCGGAGCTGAGCCCCGCCGTGGTGGGTGGGCGTCTCTTCTTCCGGTTCGGCGGCACGCTATGGACGAGCGACGGGTCGGCCGAGGGGACCCACCCCCTGCCGGCGCAGTTGCCGGGCGGCACCTTCGCCCTGGCCGCCGGCAGCGGCACGCTCTACGCCGGCGCCGGATACCAGGACGCCGACGAGGAGCACGAGACGCTGTGGGCGATCGACCCCTCGACGTTGACGGCGAGCCTCCTGGGGACCTTCCCTCGGGTGAGCGATGGCGGCGTCGGCGCGAACCTCGGCAGCGTGCTGGGCGACACGCTCTTCTTCGGAGTCGATAACCCCCAGGGACAGGCGCCCGAAAAGGTCTGGCTCACCGAGGGCACCGCGGCGAGCACCCGCCCCTTGCCGGACCCGCTGTCGAGCCTGACGGCGGCGTCTTTCTTCACCCTGGGTGACCGGCGCTACTTCGCCGCCTGCGAGACCGGGCACGGCTGCGAGCTCTGGTCGGCCGGCCGTTTCGGCGAGACCCTCCAGCTCGTCGCCGACCTCTGGCCGGGCTCGCGAGGCAGCGACCCGGAGATCCTGGCGGTCGACGGCAAATCTCTCCTGTTCGCCGCCACCGAGCCCTCCACCGGCCGCGAGCTCTGGAAGCTCGATGTGGCGGCCGTCTCGCCCAGCGCCTCCCGCGTCCTGGAACTGCCGAAGCGTCTGGTCCCGCCGCGATCTTCGCCGCGCCACGAGCCCGGGCGGAAGCGCTCCGGGCCCTTCATACTTTGACATAGGCCGATACGGAAGTCGCCGGCGGAGGTCGCAGCTTTCCTTATTGCCGCGCATGTCGCGATTGCAATTTATCGATTTTATTTTAGAAAATAAAATTGATAAAGTCTCTCCCGCGCAGAGCGCCCGCTCGATACGGCACCGCACCTGGGGTTTACAGCACGAGGTGACCGCGACATGAGCAAAGATGTCTATGTCCTGGGGATCAATTACCGGCCCGCGGCGGCGAACGACATCGGCCATCATCCGGCGGCCGCCCTGCTGCGGAATGGGGCGCTGGTGGCGATGTGCGAGGAGGAGCGCTTCGTCCGCATCAAGGAAGCGCCCGGGCTCTTCCCGCTGAATGCCATCCAGTTCTGCCTTGCCCGCGCGGGCATCACGATCCACGATCTGGCGGGCACCGGGTGGAACTGGGATCCGGTCAAGTCGGCCGAGCGCGGCAAGCGCCGCCGCGGGCCCGTCCTGCGCGAGCTGGCGAGCACGGCGCAGTTCATGGCGCGCAACGTGCTGCCGCGGCAGATCGGCTCCCTGCTGTCGAACGGTTTCCTCCCCGAGCGCATCGTCGATCATCTGCGCTCGCAGTTGCTCTACTGGCTGGGCCTGGACTCCGCCGCCCCCCTGGTCTGCATCGACCACCATCTCGCTCACGCCGCCTCGGCCTACCACGCCAGCGGTTTCCCGCAGGCCACCATCGTCACCTGGGACTGCTGGGGCGATCAGCTCTCCGGCATGGTGGCCCGTGGCGAGGGATCGCGGATCGAAGTGATCGAGGAGATGCCGTTCGAACGCTTTTCGATCGGCCAGCTCAACGACTTCGTCTACGAGTTCCTGCGCACCAGCGAGAAGGGGAACCTGATGGGCCTGGCGCCCTATGGCACGCCGCGCGGCTTGCTGGACGACCTGGTGGACGTGGAGGCGCTCTCCATGCGGGGGGACTGCCTGGCGCGGCGGGCGCCGTTCCCGGAGGAGCTCCTGAGGCGGGCGGGGCCGCCACGCCGCATCGGCGAGCCGCTGGAGCAGATCCACAAGGACCTCGCGGCGGACCTGCAGCAGAAGATCGAGGCGTTCGGCATGAAGATCGTGCGGCGCGCCGTCGAGGCCACCGGCCTGCGCGATATCTGCTTCGCGGGCGGCTGTGCCCTGAATGCCACGCTCAACGGCAAGATCGGGCGCTCCGGTCTGGTGGACCGGATGATGATCCAGCCGGCGGCCGGCGATGCGGGGGGCGCGCTGGGGGCGGCCTACCTCGCGCATCTGGCCCTCGGCCACGCGCTGCCGCCGCAGGAGCTGACGCACGCGTACTGGGGCCCTTTCTTCACCAACGAGGAGATCGTCGAGCAGCTCGACCAGGCGAAGCTCCCCTACGAGATCCTCCCTGACGAGGACATCGCTCCGTGCGTCGCCGAGGCCCTGGCCGATCAGCAGATCGCCGGCTGGTTTCAACTCGGCAGCGAGTGGGGGCCGCGCGCCCTCGGCGCCCGTTCGATCATCGCCGATCCCCGCCGGGAAGCGGTCCGCGACCGCGTCAATCGAGCGATCAAGTATCGCGACTGGTGGCGGCCGTTCGCGCCCAGCATGCTGGCCGAAGCCGCCGAGGACTATCTCGAGGGCGCGTTCTACGCCCCGTTCATGATCGTCACCTTCCCCGTGCGCCCGCACCGGGCTCCAGAGCTCGCCGGGGTCACGCATTGCGACGGCACCACGCGGCCGCAGATGGTCCGGCGAGAGGTGAACCCGCGGTACTACGACATGATCGCGGCCTTTGCCGAGCGGACCGGGGTGCCGATGGTTCTCAATACCTCCTTCAATCTGAAGGGGGAGCCGATGGTCAACACGCCGCGGGATGCGCTGCGCACTTTTTTCAGCAGCGGCCTGGACCTGTTGATCATGAACAACGTGCTGGTGCGCAAGCCCCGGCTGCCGAGGGCGTCATGAGCGGCGTCCCCAACGTCTCCTGTGTCATCCCGGTCCTCGACGACGCCGCGCGGCTGCGGCGCTGCCTGGCGTCGATCACCCGCGGCGAGTACCCCGTCGAGCGCCTCGAGGTCATCGTCGTGGACAACGGTTCCCGCGACGGCTCCGATCGGGTCGCGCTGGAGGCCGGCGCCCGGTTGCTGGTCTGCCCGGGCCTGCGGGTGGCCGGGCTGCGCAACCGGGGCGCCGCCGCCGCCGGTGGCGAGGTCCTGGCGTTCATTGACGCCGACCACGAGATCGATCCGGGCTGGATGGCCTGCGCGATCGAAGATCTGAGCCGGCCGGCGGTGGGGGCCGTGGGCGCCCCCTACCTCGTGCCGGCGGTGGCGACCTGGGTGCAGCGCGCTTTCGACGGCATGCGGCACCGGCGGGCCGGCTGTTTCGAGGTGGAGTGGCTGGCGAGCGGCAACCTGGCGGTCTGGCGCCGGGAGTTCGAGCGGCTGCACGGGTTCGATGAAGGGCTGGAGACCTGCGAGGACTACGACCTCTGCCAGCGCCTGCGCGCCGGCGGCCTGCGCCTGCTCAGCGACGACCGGCTCAAGAGCGTGCACTACGGCGACCCGGCCACCTTGCGGCAGCTCTTCCGCACCCAGCTCTGGCACGGCCGGGACAACCTGCGGGCGGGCCTGCGCGGGCCGCTCACCCTCCGGGGGCTGCCCAGCCTCCTCATTCCGGTGATCGAGCTCGGGTGGCTCGCGGCCGGAGTCGCAGGTCTCCTGGCCGCTCCGGCCGGACTCCTCCTGACTGCAAGCGCTCCTCTCGGCATCGGAGCGTTCGCGGCCCTGCGCGCCGGCCTGATGACGGCGCACCGGCCCGGCGTGCGGCCGATCGACATCGCGCAGGCCTTCGCGGTGGCCTGCGTGTACGACCTGGCCCGCGCCCTGGCCCTGGTCTATCGCGCGTCCCACCCCGACAGCGGGGACGACGGCCCGGGCATCCAGACTGCATGAGCGGACCGATCCGAATCCTCGAGCTGCGCTGCGTGTGGGGAACGGGCGGCGGTCCCGAGAAAACCATCCTGCAAGGCGCGGCGGCGGCGGACCCTTCCCGGTACGCGGTGACGGTCTGCTACCTGCGGGCGCGGCAGGACCCCCTGTTCGGGATCGGCGAGCGCGCGGAATCGCTCGGCCTCGACTACCACGAGATCGCGGAGCGGCATCCGCTCGACTCCGGGGTGCTCTCGGCGCTCCGCCGCCTCGTGCGGCAGAGGCAGATCGGCATCGTCCATGCCCACGATTACAAGACGGACGTCCTGGCCTGGATGCTCGCTCGCGCGGAGCGGGTGGTGCCGCTGGCGACGGTGCACGGCTGGACGGGGCACAGCCGCCGCGAGCGCTGGCTGTACTACCCCCTGGACAAACGGGTGCTCGGGCGCTTCCCGCGGCTCATCGCGGTCTCCGAGGCGATCCGGCGCGAGCTCCTCCTCCGCGGCGCCCGCCCGGAGCGCGTGACGACCATCCTCAACGGCATCGACTCGCGGGTTTTCCGCCGCGATCCGGCGCGCGGGCCGGCCGTGCGGGCCGCTCTCGGACTCGCCGCCGATGACATCGTCCTCGGAGCGGTGGGCCGGCTGGAGCCTCAGAAGGGGTTCGACCGCCTCCTGGAAGTGTTCGCGGACCTGCGGCGGGACCGTCCCGGGCTCCGTCTGGTCCTGGTGGGGGAGGGCGCCCTGCGTGGCGAGCTCGAGGCCGCGGCCCGGCGTCTCGGCGCCGGGGCGGACTGCCTCCTGCTCGGCCACCGTTCCGACGTGGCGGACCTCCATCACGCCTTCGACCTCTTCGTGCAGTCCTCGGACTACGAGGGGACGCCGAACGTCGTGCTGGAGGCCATGGCGCTCGGGACTCCGGTCGTCGCCACCGCCGCTGGAGGGACGGCAGAGCTGATCGAGGACGGCGTGCAGGGCCTGATCGTCCCCCCGGGAGATCCGGCGCGGCTCCGGGAGGCGATCGCGCTCGCGCTGGCCGACCGCGGCGCCACGGCCCGCCGCGCCGTCGCGGCCCGGGAGCTCGTGGAAGGGCCGCTCTCGTTCGCGGCGCGGATGCGCGCCGTCGAGGCGGTCTACGACGAGCTGGCCGCCTGAGCCCGCGAGGCGGAGCAACTGATCGCGGTGACCCCGCCGCTTCCCTTCTGCTGCGTGGTGTACAAAATGAGCGCGAGCTCGTACCTCTACGTCCGCGTACTGACTCCTGAAGGCTTACGCCAGCTTCCGGACGATGATCGACCGCGCTTCCTCCATCATGTCCGCGACGATCCGGGCCGCTGGCTTGATGTCGCGGATGTGCTGGACGCCCTCTCCGGCGGGCATCCCCATGGCGTCGAAGTTTCCGGTGGTGTCCGGCGTCGGCGGCAGGGCGCTGAAGGTGGGCATGGGCACGCCCGGCGTGGCGAACGAGGTGCCGGGGAAGAGCAGCGTGGTGCCGATCGGCGCGCCGGTGGGGGGGAGGCCGCAGATCTCGTCCTGCCGGCCGATGGAAGCGTCCACGGCCGGGTTGCGCAGCACCCGGTAGGGCAGGCAGGGAACCTCGGGTCCGAAGAGGGTGGTGGTGACCGTGTCCTTGCGCCGGGCCTGGGTGAGGCGGCGTTTCCACTCCGGATGGGCGTAGGCCTCGCGGGAGGCGACGAGCCGGGTTCCCACCCAGACGCCGTCCGCCCCGTGAGCCAGCGCGGTGACCACGTCGGCCCCGGTGGCGATGCCCCCGGCGGCCAGCACCAGCACGCCGTCTCCTACCTCGTCGCGGACGTCCCGGAGCAGGTGATGGAGCGGTGTCGTGCTCCGGTTGTGCCCGCCGGCTTCCTGGCCCTGGACCACCAGCCCGTCGGCGCCGGCGGCGATCGCCGCCAGCGCCTGCTCGGGAGAGGGGACCTGGACCCAGAAAGGGATGCCCGCAGCCTTGAGGGACGTCACCCAGGCGGCGATGGGAATCCCGAAGTGGAAGACGGCCAAATTCACTCTGGCGGCGACGGCGATCTCGATGTGGCCGTCGACGGTGATCGGCCCCAGCGTCGGCGACGTGGCGAGGAAGAAGTCCACTCCGAACGGCCGGCGGGTGAGGGCGCGGATCTGTGCCAGGCGCTCGGCGAACACCGGCGGCGGCTCCGGCGCCACCCCGAGCACTCCCAGGCCGCCGGCTTCCGAGACCGCCGCCACCAGCTCCGGCAGGGCCACGAATCCCATGCCGGCGCCCACGAACGGGTGCGTCAGGCCGAAGCTCTCGGTCAGCCGCGTCCGTAGCTTCGCCTGCGCAGGCCCGCCATCCTCGCGCGCCACTCCCGACCGCGCCCCCAGGGCCAGGGCCACCCCTCCGGCCCCTACGGTCTGAAGCAGGCGGCGGCGCGTCACCGTCTCCGAGCTCTGCGCGGTCTTTCGGGTGTCCATCCGAGACTCTCCTTCCTGTAAGCGCCCCGAAGGGCAGGTCCAACAGGAAGGAACGATCCGGCGTGGCGGATCCCCTCACCCCACTTCCGCCGTCTTCTCCGGGAATCCACCCCTCCCGGGGCCTGTTGAGAGAGGTGGGGGAGAGGGGCCGGCCGGAGCCTCCGGCACGGACGGGCGGGCGCGGCGGCTGCAACCTAACTCCTTGCAAACATTCAATGAACACGAGCTTGTGACCGCCAGTCACAAGTGGTAGACTCGCAGCCAGCGAGAGGACTGATGCCCCATGAACAATATGATCGGAGAAAGCTGGGTCACCACCACGTTCGACACGCTGGAGGACTGGTCCACGCGCAACTCCTTCTGGCCGTTCCCGTTCGGCACGGCCTGTTGCGCCATCGAGTTCATGTCCACGGTCTCCAGCCACTATGACGTGTCGCGCTTCGGCTCGGAGGTGGTGCGCTTCTCGCCCCGCCAGAGCGACGTGCTGCTGGTGGCGGGGACCATCAACGACAAGATGGCACCGGTGCTGAAGACGATCTACGACCAGATGCCGGACCCCAAGTGGGTGATCTCGATGGGGGCCTGCGCCTGCTCGGGCGGCTTCTACCGCGCCTACCACGTGATGCAGGGGATCGACGAGGTCATCCCGGTCGACGTCTACGTCCCGGGCTGCCCGCCGACGCCGGAGGGGCTGATCTACGGCATCCTCCAGCTCAAGGAGAAGGTCATCCGCGAACGCGAGCGATTCCGCAAGCAGAACCGGGAATCCAAGGACCAGGAGAAGACCCAGAGTGTCAACGCTGGCGCCCCCACAAGTTAAGACCACGGCCCTGCCCGAGCTCGAAACCGTCCGGGCGAAGTTCCCGGCCGGCAGCATCCTGCCCCAGGAGGGTCTGGACCAGCCGGTCTGGATCGTCAGCCGCGACGTCCTCTTCGAGGTCTGCCGCGAGCTGAAGGAGAACCCGCAGACGCAGTTCGACATGATGCTCGACCTGTGCGGCGTCGACTTCCCCGACCGCGAGGAGCGCTTCGAGGCGGTCTACCACCTCTACTCGCTCCAGCGCGGCGCGCGGCTGCGGCTCAAGGTGCCGCTGCGCGAGGACGACCTCGTGCTCCCCTCGATGCTCAGGCACTGGAAGGCGCTCGACTGGTTCGAGCGCGAGGCGTACGACATGTTCGGCTTCCGCTTCGACGGCCACCCGAACCTGCGGCGCATCCTCACCCACGAGGCGTTCCAGGGGCACCCGCTGCGCAAGGACTACGACGCGGCCAAGCGCTGGATCCTCACCGAGGACAAGATCTACCAGCCGCATTTCGACCTGCCCGAGCACGGCGACGAGATGTTCGAGCGGATGGCGATCAACATCGGCCCGACGCATCCGGCCATGCACGGCACCTTCCGCCTGATGGCGGTGCTGGACGGCGAGACGATCGTCGCCTCCGACGTCGAGATCGGCTACCTGCACCGCTGCTTCGAGAAGATGTCGGAGACCCACACCTGGCAGCACGTGATCCCCTATACCGACCGTCTCAACTACTGCTCGGCGTTCATCAACAACGTCGGCTACTGCAAGACGGTGGAGAAGATGCTGAAGGTCGAGGTGCCGCCGAAGGCGGTCTGGGCCCGGATGATCCTCTCGGAGTTCTCGCGCATCATGGACCACTGCGTCTGCAACGGCACGACGCTGGTGGACGCCGGCGGCCTGACCAGCTTCTGGTACCTCTTCCAACCGCGCGAGGAGATCTACGGCCTGCTGGAGTCGGTCTGCGGCGCCCGCCTGACGGTCTCGGCTTGCCGCATCGGCGGCCTGATCCAGGACCTGCCGCCCGACTTCGAGGCGCGCTGCCGCCGGCTGGTCGACATGATCCCCCAGTACGTGCAGGACGTCGAGACGCTGGTCAACAAGAACCGGATCTGGATCGACCGCTCGGTCGGCGTCGCCGCCATCTCCGGCGAGGACGCGGTCAACTGGGGCTGGACCGGACCGTGCCTGCGGGCGAGCGGCGTCGGCTACGACGTGCGGCGGGCCCACCCCTACGACCTCTATGACACGCTCGACTTCGAGGTGCCGGTGCTCTACGGCGGCGACGTCTACGACCGTTTCCGTATCCGCATGCTGGAGATCCGCGAGTCGCTGAAGATGATCAAGCAGCTCCTCGACCGCGGCATGCCGTCCGGGCCGTGGATCGTCGACGATCCGCACGTGGCCCTTCCCTCCAAGGAGGCCTGCTACAACCAGATGGAGGCCATGATCTACCACTTCAAGCTGATCATGGACGGCATCCAGGTGCCGGAGGGGGAGATCTACAACATGGTCGAGGGCGCCAACGGCGAGCTCGGCTTCTACACCATCAGCGACGGGACCAGCAAGCCGTACCGGAACCACTGCCGGGCGCCCTGTTTCCCGATCTTCTCGACCTTTCCCAACCTGATCAACGGCGGCTCGCTCTCCGACGCCATCGTCTCGCTGGGCGGGTTGAACATCGTTGCCGGAGAGCTTGAACGATGAGCCAGCCCTTGGCCCAGTCGCCCCAGACGACACAGACACCGCGGTCCCCCTATCCCACCGAGCCCAAGCCGTACAAGCCGGGGTTCGCGGAGCGGCTCTACCTGCCGCTGCTGGGTGGGATGTGGGTGACGATGAAGCACTTCCTGAAAAACCTTTTCAATCCGAGCCGGATGTACACCATCAGCTACCCGGAGGAGCGGCGGGACTACAGCCATCGCTTCCGGGGGCATCACATCCTCACCTCCCGTCCCGACGGATCGGTGCGGTGCGTCGCCTGCTTCCTGTGCGCCCAGAACTGCCCGGCCGAGTGCATCCACATCGAGGCCGGCGAGCATCCGGACGTCAACATCGAGAAGTACCCGACGGTCTACGAGATCGATATGCTGCGTTGCGTCTTCTGCGGCTTCTGCGTGGACGCCTGCCCGGAGGAGGCCATCATCATGTCGAACAACTACGACATGGCCTACTTCACGCGCGAGCAGTCGATCGTCGGCAAGGCGGACCTGCTGAAGCCGTTCACCTTCGACGAGAACCAGCTCGGCTACCGGCCGCGCTTCCCCGAGGAGGACGTCCAGCGCTCGAAGATGCGCCGCGACGCCTTCAACCTCGTCGAGGCGGCCAAGCAGGCCCAGGAGCGCGAGGCCCACAAGGCCGCGCACCCGTAGGGCGGGATTCCCCCTGGGGAGTATCATCGAACCATGCCGAGCGGTCTCGAAACCGGGTTCCTCCTGGACCGTCAGTGGCACTGGATGAGGTCCGGGATGGAACAGTCGAAGAAGCCCGCGTTGCTGGCGCTCGGAAGGGTTCTGTTCCAGGCGGGGACGCCCTACGCTCTGATCGGCGGCCTGGCGCTCCAGGTCCATCAGGCCGAACCGCGGACGACCGTGGATATCGATTTCGCCGTTCTGGACCGCCGGTCCATCCCCTGGGCTGAGCTGGAGGCCGCCGGATTCCATCGGACCGGCCGGTTCGAGCACTCGGAGAACTGGCTGGGTCCGGAGGGGACGCCCGTCCAGTTCACGGACGATCCGGCTCTGGCTGCCGCCGTGGGCCGGGCGGAGGAGATCCAGCTCGAAGGAGTACCGCTGCGGGTCATCGTCCGCGCCGATCTGCTCCACGAGAAACTCAGGGCGGCGTCCGACCCCGCCCGCCGCCGTTCGAAGCGCATTCAGGACCTCGCCGACGCTCAAGGTCTCCTGGAGACGAATCCGGAGCTGGCGGCCGGGCTGACTCCCGAGGAGAAGGCCCTCCTCGAGCGGCTGTCGATCTGACCTCCCTCTCCTGCAACTCCCACCTCTGGTAAGATCACAGCTCGATGGGGAAATCCCAGGAGGCGCGTAGCGCGTTCTCCTGGCAAAACGGCGTCCGGGGGCCATACTCCAGAGAGGACCTGGCATGAAGGCCGGGTCTTTTTTGTTTCACTCCTCGGCAGAGAGATGATCATGATCGCAGAGAATGAGAGACATACGGCCGTACCCGAGAAGATCGACGAGGTGGTCATCCGCTTCGCCGGGGACTCGGGCGACGGCATGCAGCTTACCGGCACCCAGTTCACCAACACCTCGGCGCTGCTCGGCAACGACCTGTCGACCCTGCCCGACTTTCCGGCCGAGATCCGCGCCCCCGCCGGCACCCTGGCGGGCGTCTCGGCCTTTCAGGTGCGGATCGCCGACTATGACATCCATACCCCGGGCGACTCCCCGGACGTCCTGGTGGCGATGAATCCGGCGGCGCTCCGGAAGGAGATCAAGGATCTCAAGCCGAACGGCATCGTCATCGTCAACACCGACGAGTTCAACGCGCGCAACTTCGCCAAGGCGAACATTACCGTCAACCCGCTGGAGGACGGCAGCCTCGCCAACTACCGGGTGTTCCAGGCGGCGTTGACCACGATGACCCGCCGCACGCTGGAGACGAGCGGTCTCGACACCAAGGCGATGGACCGCTGCAAGAACATGTTCGCCCTCGGCATGTGCTACTGGCTGTTCTCCCAGCCGCTCGACAACACGGTCGAGTGGCTAAAGAAGCAGTTCGCGCGCAAACCGAACCTGGCGGAGGCCAACATCGCCGTGCTCAAGGCGGGGTGGAACTTCTGCGACATCACGGAGCTCTTCCACGACCGCTACGAGGTGCCGGCGGCGCGGATGGAGCCGGGTCTCTACCGCAACATCACCGGCAACGTGTCGCTGGCCATGGGGCTGATCGCGGCCAGCCGGCGCAGCGGCCTGCCGCTCTTCCTCGGCGCCTACCCGATCACGCCGGCCTCGGACGTGCTCCACGAGCTGTCGCGCTACAAGAACTTCGGCGTCACCACCTTCCAGGCGGAGGACGAGATCGCCGCCGTCTGCGCGGCGATCGGCGCCTCGTTCGGTGGCGCCCTGGGGGTGACCGCCTCCTCGGGGCCGGGGATCGCGCTCAAGGCCGAGGCGATGAACCTGGCGGTGATGACCGAGCTGCCGCTGGTGGTCTGCGACATCCAGCGCGGCGGCCCCTCGACGGGCCTGCCCACCAAGACAGAGCAGGCAGACCTGCTGCAGGTGATGTTCGGCCGCAACGGCGAGTCCCCGATTCCGATCCTTTCGGCGTCCTCGCCGAAGGACTGTTTCGACGTGGCGCTGGAGGCGGTGCGCATCGCCACCCGCTACATGGTGCCGGTGGTGCTGCTGTCGGACGGCTACATCGCCAACGGCTCCGAGCCATGGAAGCTGCCGCAGGTGGAGGAGCTGCCGGACCTGCGGATCGAGTTCCGCGCCGATCCGGAGGGGTTCCACCCCTACGAGCGCGACGCCGAGACGCTCTCCCGCCCGTGGGCCGTCCCCGGCACGCCGGGCCTGGAGCACCGGATCGGCGGCCTGGAGAAGGAGAACGTTACCGGCAACGTCTCCTACGACCCGGTCAACCACGAGAACATGGTCCACCTGCGGGCCGAGAAGGTGGCGCGGATCGCCCGCGAGCTGCCGGACGTCGAGGTCTTCGGTGACCCGCAGGGGGGCGAGCTGCTGGTCATCGGCTGGGGCTCGACCGCCGGCGCCATTCACGGCGCGGTCGCCAGCGCGCGGCGGCTGGGCCTCTCGGTCAGCCGCGCCCATCTGCGCTATCTGAACCCCTTCCCGCTGAATCTTGGGGATGTGCTGGCACGGTTCGACAAGGTGCTGTTGCCGGAGATGAACCTGGGCCAGCTCGCCCTGCTGCTGCGGGCCCGCTTCCTCAAGGACATCATCACGCTCAGCAAGGTGCAGGGGAAGCCCTTCTCCCGTCAAGAGATCCTGGACAAGATCCAGTCGATCCTGGAGCTTAAGCATGCCAACTGAGACGCCGGCCCCGACCTCGACTCCAATACTGACCAAGAAGGACTTCCAGACCGATCAGGAGGTGCGCTGGTGCCCCGGGTGCGGGGACTACGCCATCCTCTCGGCCGTGCAGCAGGTCTTCCCCGAGCTGGGGATTCCGCGCGAGAAGTTCGTGGTCGTCTCCGGGATCGGCTGCTCGAGCCGCTTCCCGTACTACATGGACACGTACGGCATGCACAGCATCCACGGTCGCGCTCCGGCGATCGCCACCGGCATCAAGGCGGTCAATCCCGAGCTCACCGTGTGGGTCGTGACCGGCGACGGCGACGGCCTGTCGATCGGCGGCAACCACTTCATGCACGTGCTGCGGCGTAACCTGGACGTGAAGTTGTTGATGTTCAACAACCAGATCTACGGGTTGACCAAGGGCCAATACAGCCCCACCTCGCCGTTCGGAAAGAAGGCCAAGTCGACCCCGATGGGCTCGGTCGACTACCCGGCCGATCCGATCAGCGTGGCGCTCGGCGCCGGCGCGACGTTCGTGGCACGTACGCTCGACGTGAACATCCCGCACATCCAGGAGGTCCTCAAGCGAGCCAACGCCCACCGCGGCACGGCGTTCGTGGAGATCTACCAAAACTGCAACATCTTCAACGACGGCGCGTTCTCCCAGCTGACCGAGAAGGACAGCAGGGCGGACGCCACGGTCGAGGTGCAGCACGGCAAGCCGCTGCGCTTCGGCAAGAACAAGGAAAAGGCGATCGTGCTCGAGGGGCTGCGCCCCAGGGTCGTGCTCGCCGCCGACGTGCCGGAGAGCGGCCTGTACATCCACGACGAGACCAACGAGCTCTCGGCGTTGGTCCTGAGCCGGCTTTCGGCGCCGGAGTTCCCGACCCCGATCGGCGTCTTCCGCGCGGTCGAGCGGCCGAGCGACGACCAGCTCGTGAACGAGCAGGTTGCGCGCGCGGTGGCGAAAGGCCGCGGCAGCGTGCAAGCTTTGCTGGACGAAGGGGCCTGGACCATCGACTGACGGTCGAATGAGGCGCCCCCGGGAGGCTCGGGTGAAGAGACTCGCTAGCGCAGTGACGGTTCTGTTCCTGTGCGTCGCCGCCTCCGGCTGTTTGACCGTCGCCAACGACGACGGTCCCATCCTCTCGATCGAGCTGTTCTGGGACGCCCGGCCCGAAACCGACGCCTTCGTCGCAGGCACCTGCAACAGCGCGGACGTGAACTGGATGGAGTGGAAGCTGATCCGCCACCGCGAGGGCAAGCCGGACGAGGTCGTCGCGGAGCGCGACGAGCCGTGCCACAACGCGATCGACGTGCTCGAGCCCGAGCGCGGCGACTACACGCTCGAGGTGACCGGACGGAACGAAGACGGCGACGCGCTGTGGAACGTCGAGTGCACCGGCCTGTCGGTGCTGCGCTTCGACGTGGCTTACGAATGCGACATCGAAGCGCCGTGAAGTCGGCGCCGTGAAGTCAGCGCCGTGAAGACGAACCGAATGCGATCCTCGATCAAAGTCACCGGGTCGGAGGACTAGCCCGTGGCCTCTTCTGGTTTTCAGTTTGCCGCTCCGCCGCTGACGTATCTGGTCAAGCGGCTGATCATCGTGCTGGTCTGCTCGTACGTCGCGCAGCTGGTGCTGCGCACCTGGCTGCCCGTGGTCGACGTGCTCGCGCTCAGCCCTGGGCAGCCCTGGGTCTGGCAGCTGCTGACCTACCCGCTGGTCAGCAATAGCGATCCACTCTCGGTGCTGCTCGGCATGTTGATGCTCTGGTTCGGGCTCTCGCCGTTCGAGATCGCGCACGGCACCCGGCGCGCCGCGCAGCTGTGCCTGGTGGTCGGGCTGGGCGCCAGCGTGCCGGCCGATGCGCTCGGCTTCGTGCTCTCGCCGGCCTATCCGCTGTGGGGCGCGAGCCCGCTGTACCTCGGCGGCTTCACCGCGAGCGCGTGGCAGTACCGCAATCACCGCCTGTCGTTCTTCGGCATCCTGCCGATGACCGGCCTGCAGTTCCTGTTGCTGCTGCTCGGGCTCAGCGTGGTCAGCTTCCTGTACAACGGGAACGCCACGGCGCTGGTCGCGGATCTCGGGGCGATGGCGGCCGCGGTCGGCTTCATGCGCTGGCTCGACCGGCCCGCGCCGCGCAAGCCGCCGCGCAGGCCGGCAGCGCGCCCCTCGGGCTTCAAAGTGATCCAGGGTGGCGGCCAAGACGACCGCCCCAAATGGCTGAATTGACGATGCGCGAGAGCAGGGCCGGCGCGTGGCTGCGCGCCGCGTGGCCAGCGACCGCGAGCGCACTGCTGCTGCTGCTCGCGGCCGACGGCTGCTCGCGCTGTGGCGGCGACCGCGCGGTGCCGTTCAAGCGTGGGGCGGCCGCGGCCGGCGCAGCCGATGGAGGCAGCGCGACCGCAGCCGCGAGCAGCGCGCGCGCGGGCACCGCGTACCCCACGGGCACGACCGGCGTCGAGCTCGGCGGGCAGCGCTTCGAGCTCGCAGCCGGCAGCGTGCGCGCGGCGCTCGACGTCGACCTCGATGGCGATGGCTCGCCCGACGGCCTGATCGTGACCGACGACCCCGCCGGCGTACCGAGCGTGCAGGCCATC
>DATHEF010000069.1:0-75618 GCA_035490435.1 Thermoanaerobaculia bacterium | reverse complement strand
CAAGCCCCGAAGGGCCGGCCGAAGTTTCAGCGGTCGGCCGGCCCTTCGGGGCTCGACGGATCGGGTTCGGCTATACCTGGGGTTGCCACCCCAGGCTGTTCAAAGGTCGCCCCTACGGGGCGAGGGAGGGGACAAGCCCCTTCCCTACATTCAGAATGCCTTAAATGAACAGCATTGGGGCAAAATTTGTGATCTGCCGGTCCCGGCGAGTCATCCGCCGGCTATTTTTCGTATCTCGCCGGCTCCGGTGAGTGATCCGCCGGCTCCGGCGAGTGGTCCGCCGGCTCCGGTGAGTGATCCGCCGGCTCCGGTGAGTGATCCGCCGGCTCCGGCGAGTGGTCCGCCGGCTCCGGCGAGTGGTCCGCCGGCTCCGGCGAGTGATCCGCCGGCTCCGGCGAGTGATCCGCCGGCTCCGGCGAGTGATCCGCCGGCTCCGGCGAGTGATCCGCCGGCTCCGGCGAGCTCCGAAAAATGGATTTCACGACACCCGCCGGCTGCGGCGAGCCATTCGCCGGGAACATTCCGAGTCGACGCGTGGGGTTTCTCCCCGTCTGACTCCCTGACACAATCCGGCCGATGACCACCGCGCCGCCTCTGACCCGCGAATCGCCGTTCGCCCGGCGGCTCTCCGCCTATCTCGCCGAGCGCTTCCCGCCACTCGGCCACGGAGTGCTGATCGCGGCCTATTACTCCTCGAACCAGTTCCTGGCGCGGACGCTCACCCATCCTGGCGAGCGGATGCACTACGACGTCAGCACCCTCCTCGGCGCACTGACCCTCTTCTGCTTCTTCTTCCACCTGCGGGTGTTCGACGAGCACAAGGACTACGCCGAGGATCTCGCCCACTACCCCGATCGGGTCCTCCAGAGCGGCCTCGTCACCCTGCAGGACCTGAAGGTCCTGGGCGGGATCGCCATCGGCGCCGAGATCGTCCTCGCCTCGCTGGGCGGCGCGGCCGCCTTCGCGGCCTGGCTGGCGGCGTTCCTGTTCTCCGTCCTGATGCTGAAGGAGTTCTTCGCCCGCGACTGGCTCAAGCGGCATTTCCTGGTCTACGCCACCAGCCATCTGCTGGTGATGCCGCTGCTCTCGCTGATGGTCTTCAGCTTCGCCACCGGCCGCTGGCCCTGGGAGGCGCTGTTCTGGTTCCTCGTCTATGCCTGGGTGGGCTTCTTCGTCACCTTCAACTGGGAGGTGTCACGCAAGATCCGCGCGCCCGAGGACGAGATCGAGGGGGTCGATACCTACACCCGCGTCTTCGGCACCTACGGCGCGGCCTGGGTGGTCCTCCTGATCCGGGTGATCGACACCGCCTTGGTGGCCCTCGTCGGCTGGCACCTGGGGCTGTCCCCCTGGTTCTATGGGGCATTGGTGGCCCTGTTCCTGGTCTGCCTAGTGGGATTTTTCGACTACCGGTTCCATACCAGCCGGAAAACGGCCAAGCGGATGGAGACCTACGCGGGGATGTACATCATCGCCTTCGACGTCATCCTGGCGATCGAGATCGCGCGGAAGTGGGGGCTCGGGCTTTGACGCCGTTACGAGCCGCGATCAGCTCTCCGGAGCACCCGGCAATTGCGCCAGGTATCGCAGTCCCTTGATGCTAGGCAGAAAGCAGTAGGCGCCGCCGCGCGTGGTGATCAGGCGCGAGAACCCGGTCAGCACCTGGTTGTCGCTACCGCTCGCCCCGCAAGCCGCGAGCGTAAAAGAGCTGGGATTCGAAGAAGTGGAATCCGGATCGTTCACGCCGAGGAAAACGTCCTCGCCGCTGATGTTGAAGACAGCGTTTCCCGTGCCCGAGCCACAGGGCGCTTTCGCTGATTTCACGAAGGTGGAGAGCAGGTTCCACTGGCCGGTCAGGAATTCGAACTGATTGAACAGGCTCGCATTGATGAAGTAGCCGATGAGTCCGCGGGCCGCCGGGGTGGGATGCGGATGCACCGGATCGAAGGGCGGCCCATACGGCATGGCGCGACGGACGATGCGGTGGTGCGTACTGTCGGTGCCCACGACCGCCCCGTTGCGCGGATTATTGCGCCGGATGTGCGAGCCGATGGGGCACTTGAGGCCCAGCGTGTCGTCCTGGTCGGGAGTCTCGGTGTTCACGTACGTGAAGTCGTTGAGCTGTGCCGTCGGCAGTACCGGGCCCGGAGCGTCAGGAGCGAGCATCAGAGGGTTGCCGTTGCGCCAGCGGCCGCAGACTTTCGCCGCGAGCATCTCGGCGTCGATCCCTGCCTTCGCCGCGTACTCGACGAGGAACGCCTCGAAGCCGGCGACGTCCTGCTCCAGAATGCGGAAGGCGGCGTAACTGCTGTTGGTCGAAAGCTCCGCCGGCTGCACGGAGTAGATTCCGTTGCTCGCGTTGGGGTAACCGAGAAGAAACTCGCCGGTGGCTACAGGGGGCTGATCGTCTGGAATGTCGTGCTTTCGGGGCGGCGCACCGATCACGGTGGGCTGCGCGATGCTGTCCCGATATCCGAAGTGAACCCGGTTGTCCGGGAGGGCTCGCGCGTCGTGCGCGGAAAGCTCCGCCATGCAGCCGGCGAACGCGGCGCGCAGCCGGGCCGCGATCGTTTCGAGCACCGCCGGATCGTCGTCCACCCAGAGGTTGAGAATGACGTGGACCTGAGCGCCGTTCGCCAATCCGCCGATCCAGTCGGCCGGCTGGCTCGTGCCCACGTCGCCTACGATGCCGGCCGTGGTGGGGCTGGTGGCGCCGCGCAGGAACGCCGGGTCGAAGGTGCCGAGCTGCGCCTGGGTCAGACCCAGCGCGGCCAAGCCCGTGGCGGTGAAGCTGATGTTCAGGAAGCACTCGGGCTTGACCGTCCAGCGGGCCGCCGTGGTGATGCGCGGCAGCCCGCCGGTGCCGTCCACCAGGGCACCGATCAGATTGCCCGCCGCCTTGGCGTCGGTGATGCTGAGGATGAAATGACGGGCCAGGTCCACGCGATAGCCGCTGAGGATGGTGCCCTGGATGTCCGCGTAATCGAGCGCTGGTGCCGTCATTCGCGTTCTCGGTCCTAGCAGGCCAGGATCTGTTGCACGGTGGTCGTCGGATAAGCCTGGTAAAAGGGGTTGTTGTTGGGCGCATGCTGTGAGGCATCGTTCAAGGCGATGAAGGCCCCGAACGCGGCCACATTGTTGGCCACCGGGATCACCGCTGCGCCGCCGACCACGAACTGCAGAAGGGCATCGAAGATCGTTCCCACCTGCGCTACGAAATCTCCGATGTACGCGTCGAAGCTGCCGTCGTATTCGGTGATGACGGCGATGACGTAGGAATCGCCAGGATTTCCGCCCGGCTGCAGATTGGGCGTGGCCCGGTCGAGGAACATAATCCGCGCGTAGTGCACGGTGCCGATCGACGTGAGCGCGGCGTCGAGCTGCGGCTGGACCTGCTGCAAGGTCGCGCCAAGAGTTTGCGGATTGGTTCCGGGAATCACCGGCAGGAGCAGCGTGAGCGGACTGGCCATGAAATCGCCTCCTCAAGAGAACCTGAGTTCATAGTGCTTTGCTTGGATAAGGAAAGGGTGCCACGTTTTGGATCTGGGCGCAAGGCGGGGATGAACGCGCGCGGGACTTCAGCCCCATGCTAAATTGCGGGCGTGCCGGCCATGATCTCCGAGAGCCCAGAAGGGGGGACCTGGTACCCTTCAGGCGGATCGAGCCTTTCCACGCGGATCGAACCCGGGCTGGGCGGCAAGGCCGCCAATCTCGCCCGGCTCGAAGCGCTGGGCCTGCCGGTCCCTCCCTGGTACGCGATCACGATCGGAACTTTCGAGAGCGCCCTGGGCGATCTGCGCGGTCGTATCGCCTCCCGCTTGGACGGAGAGGTGAATTTCAGCGCGGCTTCCGCCGAGATCCGCTCCTGGATCCTCGCTCTCGATCTTCCCTTGGGCCTCGAGGAGGCGATTGCCGTCGCCCATACCTCTCGGATCGGGGAGGACGCCTTCGTGGCCGTCCGCTCCTCGGCGGCGGGGGAGGATGCGGCGGGGGAGTCCTTCGCCGGACTGCACGACAGCTTCCTCTTCGTCCGCGGGCGGAGGGAGATCCTGGAATCGATCCGCAAGGTCTGGGCGTCCGCCTACAACGAGCGCGCCCTGGCGTACCGTCGGGCGAAGGGGATCTCGCTCGACGGCATTGCCGTCGCGGTGGTGGTTCAGCGCATGGTCGAGGCGCGGACGAGCGGCGTCCTGTTCACGGCCAACCCGAACACCGGGAGCGTCCACGAGGTGGTGATCAGCTCGCTCTGGGGCGCCGGCGAGGGCTTGGTGAGCGCGGGGCTCGACGCGGACACCTACGTCGTCGACAAGGAGACCCTGGAGGTCGCGGAGACGCTGGCGCCGAAGACGGAGCAGCTCGTCCTCGACCGCGAGGCCGGCGGCGGGCTGGTGCGCGTCCCCGTGCCGGGGGATCTCCAGGAGCGGAGCAGCCTCTCCCGCGAGGAGACCCTCTCCCTCGCCCGTCTGGGCATCGCCGTCGAGCGCCACTACCGCTGGCCGCAGGATATCGAGTTCGCCGTCGACGCGGAGGGGCGTTCGTTCCTGCTCCAGGCGCGGCCGGTGACGATGGTCGAGGAGATCGGCCCCGCCGCCGGCAACGGGCTGATCTGGGACAACTCGAACATCATCGAGAGCTACTCGGGCGTGACCTCGCCGATGACCTTCAGCTTCATCCGCCGGGCCTATTCGATCGTCTATCACTGCTTCGCGGAGGTGATGGGGATCGACGCACGGACCGTGCGAGCGAATCGCGAGGTCTTCGAGAACATGCTCGGCCTGTTCCGCGGGCAGGTCTATTACAACCTTTTCAACTGGTACCGGCTGGTGCGGCTCTTCCCCGGCTTCAACTACAACAAGAGCTTCATGGAGTCGATGATGGGCGTCCGCGAGCCCGCCCGTCCTGATGCCGAGCCGCCGGCGCGGACCTCGGGGCTCCAGCGCTACACGGTCGAGCTGCCGGCTCTGCTGCGCCTAGTGGGGCGCTCGGCGCGGAATTTCTTCCACATCCGCCGCATCGTAGGGGATTTTCAGGCGCACTTCCGCGAGCACTACGAGCGCTGGTCGGCGATGGACTTCCGCGCCATGCCGCCGCACGAGCTGGCGGCCCTCTATCGCGAGATGGAGGAGAAGCTCCTCTGGGAGTGGAAGGCGCCAATCATCAACGATTTTTTCGTGATGATCTTCTACGGCATGCTCAAGAAGCTCTGCGTTTCCTGGTGCGGGGACGAGTCCGGCTCGCTGCAGAACGACCTCATCTGCGGCGAGGGGGGCATCGAGAGCACCGAGCCCACGAAGATGCTCCTTGCCCTCGCCGCCCAGGCCCGGCAGGATCCCGAGTTGCGGCGGCTGCTCCTGGAAGGATCGCCCGAGGATCTCGCCCGCGAGGTGCCAGGCGATTCGCGGTTCGTGGATTTCGCGGCGGGCATCCGCCGCTATCTCGACCTCTATGGCTTCCGCTGCGTCAACGAGCTGAAGCTGGAGGAGCTCTCGCTCAAGGATCGCCCGGCCTTCCTCTATCAGATCCTCCGCAACTATCTGGCCGCCGAAGACCCGGCGGGGATGGACGCGGCGGCGATGGAGCAGCGGGAGGGGAACATCCGCCGCGAGGCGGAAAAGAAAGCTTTTCAGGCCATCCGGAGCGCGCCGCGGCGCTGGATCTTTCGCCGCGTGCTGCAAAACGCCCGGCTGGGGGTGAAGAATCGGGAGAACCTCCGTTTCGCCCGCACGCGCATCTACGGTCTGCTGCGCGAGCTGCTGCGGGCGGTGGGGGAGGACTTCGCGGAAGCCGGCCTCCTCGATCGCGCGGACGACGTCTTCTCTCTGACGCTCGACGAGGTCTGGGACTTCACCAAGGGGCGGGCGGTCACCACGAACCTCCGCGGCCTCGCCGCCCTGCGCCGCGAGGAGTTTGACGCCTACCGCCGCATGGACCCGCCGGCCGACCGCTTCGAGACCTTCGGGCTGCCGTACCACAGGAACCTCTTCAAAGGGCGCCCACAAGCGGCGCTCAACGCCGAGCCCGGAGTCCTCCGCGGCACCGGCTGCTGCCCGGGGATCGTGACCGGTCCTGTCAAAGTCCTCCGCACCCCGAACGAGGACGCCCGCCTCGACGGCGAGATCCTGGTCGCCGAGCGCACCGATCCCGGCTGGGTGCCGCTCTACCCGTCGGTCTCAGGATTGCTGATCGAGCGCGGCAGCATCCTCTCCCACTCCGCCATCGTGGCCCGGGAGATGGGGATTCCCACCATCGTGGGAATCGCGGGGCTGGTGGGAACGCTGAAGACCGGGCAGAGAGTTACTATGGATGGAGGGACCGGGACGGTGCGGGTGGAGAATTCAGCTCCGTCTGTCTGACGGAGCTTTGACTTCTTTCAGGTCCCTCACGACCCGAGGACGGTCCTCTTTCTCCCTGAGTTGCAGGCAGTCCATCAGCTTTTCGAGGTCCCCGTCGCACTCCTGGAGGAGCTTTTCCCGAATTTCATGGACCTCGTCGACGAAGGGATCGCTAAAGCGTGAGTTGGCCATAATCATCCTCCAAGTCATCATAACTCTTCAGGGGTCACGATGACAGGGGTCGATCGGCCGAGTTTCCGGTTCAGCTCAAGCAAGCGACGAATCACCTGCCCGTTCGCGATGTGTTTGCAGTTCCACGTAACCAGGTAGTCGACCTCGTAAGCCACCGCAATTGCGATATGGACCAGGTCGGCTCCTGCCTGAGGAGGCAATCCAAGCTGTCCGTGGTAGACACGGACCAGACTACGGACATCATCGCGGATACCGAGGACAGGCAGTCCTGAGACGATTTCTAGCCGCCGAGTCGCCATCTCCGGATCGCCGGCCCGGATTTCTTCGAGAACTGCTTCGGATATGTAGAGAGAGAAGCTCTCTTTTGCCCGGCTCCACCACTCCTGAGTGATCTGTTGATGCGCAGCAACGATCAAATCGCGGCTTGGGCGACC
The DNA here is from genome assembly GCA_035490435.1 of Thermoanaerobaculia bacterium. Taxonomy (GTDB): domain Bacteria; phylum Acidobacteriota; class Thermoanaerobaculia; order Multivoradales; family UBA5704; genus DATARR01. The sequence continues at coordinate 68,660 of DATHEF010000069.1, read as the reverse complement.
CGCGAGGTAGCTTGGAATTGTTGTTTCCAGGTAGACCGTCCACATTGCAGTTCGCCTCGGCTGGTCAGGTAAGATCAATAATTGACCTTCGGCGCCACTTCCCCCTTCACGACCTCCAGGGTCAGCTCTTCGCACTTCAGCTCCATCGGCTGAAAGCGATCCCGCGGGCGTGGCGGGTTGGTGCCGTCCTTGATCACGTCCTGCAGGTTGCCGACGACCTTCACCTTGTAGGTGCCGGGCTTGCTCATGTCGTAGGCCTGGGCGAGGTCGAGGCCGATGATCATCGATTCCCCGGCACGGATCTTCACGTACTCCTGGGCGGTGGGATCGCCCCGCTTTGTCATCGCGCCCTGATAGGGGAGATCCTGCCCCTCGAAGCTCACGTCGAAGATCGTTCCCCTCCAGCCGTCCCAGGGCGTGTTCCAGCGCAGCATCCAGAGCGGCTGCTCCGAGCGGTTCGTCAACTGAAAGCGCATCGCGATCGGCGCGCCGGCGATGCGCGGGCGCGCCGCCTCCACGCGGCACTCCAGGGGGTGATCAGCATCGAGAGGAGCGTGGGGTTTCATCCAGCAGGCAGCGGAGAGGAGAGCGAGGAGGGTCAGGGAGAAGAGGGCGGGCTTCCGCATCCGCGCAGTCTATCCCGAGCAGGGGGAAACGCGGGCGGAGAGCTCCGCCCGCGTCCAGTTGCCGGGCTCAGCGGGGCTCGGCGAAGTACTCGTGGCTGTCGGCGTTGTTGACGGCCCGGGTCGGGTTCGAGATCGCCAGGTTCCTGCAGGCGGTCTGGCCGTAGGCGTAGTCCTGGGTGCCGGCGACGACGGAGAAGTGGCTGGTCTCGTGGATCAGCGTGCCCGCCTTGGAGTCGGTGCCCGTCGCCGGGGCGTTCCAGAAGGCGCCGCACAGGTGCACCTTGTACGGCTGGTTGGCGTACACGTAGGCGTAGGAGCTGTCCGTGCAGTCGCAATAGAAGACGAACGCCTTGGTGGACATGGCGCTGTAGATGTTGACGTAGTCGCCCGTCACCTCCGCGTAGCGGCTCGAGGTGTAGGCGCCGAACCAGGTCTTGTAGTTGCTGTCGGTGCCGCGGGAGGCGGAGGGGACGGCGTTCAGATAGTCACGGGACCGCTGCGCGAGCCCCTGGGCGTTGTTGAGGGCCGTGACCAGCGAGCTCTGGCGCGTGCTGGAGCAGCTCACGTAGCTGGGTGTCAGGGCCTTCTCACCTTGGACGGCCTCGTTGATCTGGACCAGCGTCTCGACCGCGCCGACGGCGCGCTCGTTGCGCTCGACTCCGAGGAACACCACGTTCGACTCCAGATTGCGGAGCGCCGCGAATCCGGAGATTTTGGCGTTGTCCACCCGCAGGCCGTCCTGCACCAGCACCTGATAGCGGATCGCGTACTCGCCGGTGCGCGACAGGTCGTAGACGCTCGACAGCTCGACATTGGCGGAGACGGAGCCGCCGGCCGGGATGCGGACATAGTCCTCGGCCCGCGGGGTGGCGCGCTTATAGAGGCGGCCGGTGTAGGCGACCGGCTTGCCGTCGCGGCGCACGTCGAAGATGTTCTCGTCAAGGCCCTTGAGAGCGGTCTGCCAGCGGAGGAGGTAGATGTCCTCCCTGGAGCTGTTGGTGTAGGTGACCTTGAGGACCGCGTCGTCCGACACGCCGACGAAGCTCTGCTGCGACTCGATCGTCGTGGTGAGGCCACGCACCCCGGCCGACGCCGAGGACGCGAACGCCAGGAACGTGGCCACGGCTACAAACAGGAACATGATTCCGCTACGTCTTGTCATTGAACACTCCTCCAAACAATCACGGAACGCCGCAGCTATTTGCGGCTTCCGACCAAGCACCAGATAAGAAAGAAAGGGAGGGGGACGATGCCCTTGCTTAGAGTGGTGCTCTGGAGGGGGTGGAGCGAGCCGGGGAGATGGGGCTCAGTGTTCTTGCTTGAGTTGCTCCGGCATTGACGAGAACGAGTCGCAAGGACGGTCAGCCAAGCTCTTCGGCCAGCGTCGTGGCGCTGAAGGAGGGCTCTATGCCCCGGGCATAGGCACGGCGGGAAAGCTCCGATTGAGACACTCCAGCCCGCTCCGCGGCGGCTCCAAAGGAAAGACCGCCATGGATGTACAGGTCGAGCGCCCGATCGATCTTGACCTCTTGCAGACCTCTTTGAAGCAACTCGACGAGGAGATCCTGGTGGAGTGTCTCAATCTCTTTCACCAAGGCAATCGGGAGGGTGAGGGTCAGTGACTTACCAAGCATATGTTTGAAGTATAAGGGAATACGGGGGCTATCGTGGCGGCCGGGGTCGCTCATCCGGCCGTTTCCACGGCGATCTTGATCCGCACGTCGTCCGGCACCACGTCGGCGCGGCGGGCCCAGGTGGTCTCGGGATAGCGGGCGCGGAGGTCGTCCCAGCGGCTGACCACGCCGGCGAGGCCTTCGAGCCGGTAGGCGGCCCCGGCGGCCCAGAAGAGCGCCTCGGGAGCGGCGCTCGACTCGGGGTAGTCGTCCGCCGCGCTGTCGAACCAGCGCAGCGCCTCCTGGAAGTTGGCGTGGGTCATCTCGGAGAGCCCGATAACGAGCCGCAGCTCGGCCAGGAACTCGTCGGGTGGCAGGAACCCCACGTAGCGCCGCAGCTCGCTGCCGCGGCCATCGAGGAAGACGAGCAGCGGGGCCCACAGCACTTTGCCGCGGCCGAGCGCTTCCTTGAAGTCCGGATGGGGCTCCTTGACGTTGAACTTGAGGGCGACGAAGCGCTCCGAGACGAACTCAGCGACCTGCTCGTGTGGGTACGTCACGGCACCCATTTTTCGGCAGCCCAGTCACTCGGGGGTCCAGAAGTAGAGGAGGAGCGGTTTCCTGGCCTCGCGCCCTCCGCGAGAGAGGGTTGGAGCTGGTCGCGCCACTGGATCTCGGGCATGTTTGGTTCTCCGGAGGTCAAGACGAATCCTGAAATCCTATAGCAGATCGGCGCCTACCGGCCCGATCCCGGGTCCCACAGGGGGATCATCCCCAGCGCCTGCAAGCCCAGGATCGCGCCCGCCGCGGCGAAGCTCAGCAGGAAGCGCCAGGCGGTCCAGTCGCGGCTCCGGCTGGCCGCTGGATCGCGCAGCTCGATGGTGGCGTTCGCGAGGGTGGCGACCGCGGTGGTCGCCAGGATCGCCAGCAGCGGCTTCCACGGCGCCTGCCAGTGTCCGATGCAGGGTCCCACCACGGCGAGGGTGGTGCCGAAAAGGGCGACGCCGAGCGCGGCGAGCGGGCCGCTCCGGCGGCGTTCCAGGCGGAAGACGCCGGTATCGAGGCTGAAGGCGAGCACGGCGGCGCTGGCGGCCAGGTAGGGGGCGAAGAAGAATTCGTTCCGGGCCAGGCTGTTCGACAGCACGAGCATGGAGAACGGCGGCAGCAGGGCCCGCACTACGGTCCGCACCTTGAGACCCGAGCCATGGCCGGGCGGGGCGAAGCGGAGCCATGCCGCCAGGTAGCCGGCGAAGCCCAGGAACACCGGCAGCGACCACATCCACGAGCCGAGCGACCAAGTGCCGTAGGCGAAGAGGATAAAGGTGATCGCGCCGCCGACGTTGAAGGAGCGGAAGCGCCAGGCCGCGAGCCCCACCCCCAGGCAGATGGCAAGCAGCGAGAGATTCTGGAAAATCACCTCGGAGAGCGGCTTGGTGGTGATCTTGCCCAGGATCACCACCACGGCGAGGGGGATGAACAGGTTGTCCGCCCCTTCGAGCGAGATCGCCTCGAAGCCGGTCACCAGCGCCGCCACCAGCAGCGCCGCCAGCACGCAGACCGGGCGGGGAAGGTCGGTCAGCAGCAGGACCGGCAGGTGGATGGCGAGGAAGGCGATCACCAGGAAGACCAGCGACCCCTCGAGGCTCTTCCGCTCGTCCTCGACCTCGTAGCGGATCACCCCGTAGCGGCTGCCGATCAGGGCGGCGAAGGCGTCGCCCACGGCGAGCACCAGCACCGCCGCGAGGTAGAGCCAGGGGCGGCCCGGGGTCATCAGGAAGACCAGGAAAACCGAGAGCGGGTAGTACTCCGCCCCGCGGCTCCGGCGGCCGATGCCGTGCAGGCTCTTCAAGAACCCGAAGCGGCTGCCGGCCACGAACAGCGCGGTGAGCGGCAGCGACATCGCCAGCACCACCCAGGGGGAGCGGACGAGAAAGGGGAAGAACAGGCAGGCGATGCCGCCGCCGAGATGGACGAGCTTGCGCGTGTGCTCCGGTTTCGGGTTGCCGAGGCGCCGCCAGAGCTCGGCGATCACGAGCAGGAAGACGAAGGCGGCGGAGAGGATCGCCGCCCCGCGCAGGTCATCCGGCGAGATCAGACGGCTTCCTCCAGCACGAAGGCGCTGTAGAAGAAGGCGAGATCGCGGGCGAACAGCGCGCGCGCCTCGGCGTCGAGCGAGCGGACGCGTCCGGGGAAGGCGGCGGCGAGGCGCCGGGGCACGAGCATGTTCCAGTAGGCGAAGCGGGCGCCCGGACGGGCCGTCTCCAGCAATCGCCCGTAGATGGCGACGCTCGTGGGCTCGTCCATGTACTCGAAAATGTCCGAGAGGTTGAAGCCGTCGAATCCTTCCCCCCGGTGCGCGAGCGCGGCCTCCTCGATCGCCCCCTCGAACAGGGTGAGCCTGTCGAGGTTCCGCTTCAGCTCGGTGAAGACCTCGGGGCGGAGATACAGGGGGAGGGCCCGCCGGAAGTTGCCGGTGAGGATGTACTCCATATAAGGATTGGCGTAGCCGGGGAGCATGGTCAGGGCGTACTCCGTCCGCGCCAGGATACGCTCGGCGACCGACCCCTCGACGTAGCGGAAGAACTCGGGGTCGCGCCCCAGCCGGCCCATGGCGAAGCGGCTGAAGAAGACCCGGAAGAGGAGGCGCCAGCGCAGGTTGTTCCAGGTGCGGCGATAGAACGCCCTGCGCGCCTCCGCGTCCTTTTCGTCCAGCAGGGCGACCACCGTTTTCCTGCCGTGGATCAGGGGGAGGACGCGCTCGCGGAAGAGCCGGAAGTACCCCTCGAACTTGCCGTCATGGAGGACACCGCCGGCGATCGTGTCCAGCCGTTCGCGGAAGAAGTCCCGCGCGCTGGCCGGGAGGTCCCGTTCCAGCCGCTCGTAGACCGAGCGCCGGTCCTCCGCGCCGCGCTGAATTCCGAGGAACGCCAGCGCCTCCTCGTAGCCAAGACGGCGGATGGCGGCGCGCTTGAGCTCGACCAGGGCGAGCTGGGCGGGGGAGAGATCGGCGGCCACCACCTCGGCGCCGGCGGCGAGAAGGGCAAAGGCATTGTCCCCTGCCGAGGCGATCGAGAGCATGCGCCGCCCCGCGGCCGGAGCGAGCGCGGAGCAGAGCACCTCTGCGTCCTCCCACACGTTGGCATAGCGGACGAGGTCGAACCGGGCGCGCTCTTCGATGCGGTCGGGCACCGCCCTAAACCAGCCCCGGCGCCTTGAGCACCGCTCCCAGCAGCGCCTTGAGATTCACCGACGCGGCCTGGGCGGCGGCGAGGACGTCCTCGTGGGTCACCGGCACCTCGGAGAGGCCGGCTCCGGGGTTGCTCACCATCGAGACACAGAGGCAGCGCACCCCCATGTGGTGGGCGGCGATGATCTCCAGCACGGTCGACATGCCGGTGACGTCGCCGCCGAGGAACTGGAGCATCCGCACCTCGGCGGGGGTCTCGTAGCTGGGGCCGGCCATGCCGGCGTAGATCCCTTCGGTCAGCGGGATGCCGAGCTCGCCGGCGATTCTCAAAGTCAGCTCTCGCAGGCGCGGATCGTAGGCGGCTCCCATATCGGGGAAGCGGGGGCCCCACTCCGGCGGGAGCTGGCCGCGCAGGGGGTTCAGCCCGGTCAGGTTGATGTGGTCCTTGATCAGCACCAGGTCGCCGGGACGGTGGTGGGGCTGCAGGCCGCCCGTGGCATTGGTCATCACCAGCGCCTTGGCGCCGAGCAGGGCGGCGAGGCGGACGGGGAAGACCGTCTCATGCGCGCTGTACCCCTGGTAGGAGTGGAGACGCCCCTTGAAGTAGAGGACCGGGCGGCCGGGGAGCGGCTCGAACATCTCGACGGCGTGCGGATGTCCCTCGATGGCGTGGCTCTCGAAGGGGAGGAGGAACTCGAGCTGGATCGGCCCGTGGGTGCGCTCCCCGAGGTCTATCGCCAGGCCGGAGCCGGAGACCAGGGCCACCTCCGGACGCGGCCAGCCGAGCAGGTCGAAGCGCTCGACGGCGGACTTGTGCTGCTCGATCAGTGTCTCCAGGCCCGCGGAAGCCTCCTCCAGAGGCTCGTGGACCAGCCCTTCCATCTCGTCGGTCTCGTTCATGGGGGCGTATCGTAGCAGCGCGGACAGTTCGGTAAGATGTCATCCCCGCCGAGCCGCGGGATGGCCGCCGGTTCTGGCGGTCACGCTACAAGGAGATGACATCATGAAGAAGACCATCCTCAAGCTCGCCTGCGCCAGTGCCCTTCTCGCTGTAACAGCCCTGGTGCCGGCCCCGGCGGCGGCCGGCAAGTGCGCCACCTGCCCGGAGCTGCTGCAGTCCTGCAAGACGTTCTGCGGCAGCAACAACGTCGTCTTCAACTGCCAGAACCACAACCCCTGCGCCGGCACCTGCACCTGCGGTTGAGCCGCCGGCTTTCCGGGCGCCCGGGCCTCGGGGGCACGGGCGCCTTCAACCCTCTCGCCTTTCTCGGATAGGCTATCCGCTCTCAGGGAAGAGGAGAGGGGAGTCCATGTCCGAGCTCGATGAACAGATCCAGAACCGGCGCGACAAGCGCCAGCGGCTCGCGGAGGGGGGAATCAACCCTTATCCGCACCGCTTCGATTGGGACCTGGAGCCCAGCGGGGCCAAGCAGCAATACGGCGAGAAGACGGCCGAGGAGCTGGAGGCCGCGGGCCTCAAGCTGCGCGTGCCCGGGCGAATCCGCTCCATCCGCCGTCAGGGGAAGCTCATCTTCTCCGACATCCACGACGGCAAGGAGAAGCTGCAGCTCTTCATCCGGCTGGCCGACGTGCCGGAGGCTGCACGGCTGGTGCTGGAGAACCTCGATCTGGGGGACATCGTCGGGGCTTCCGGGACGCTGATGCGCACCCGCGCGGGGGAGCTGTCGCTCAAGGTGGACGACCTGACGCTGCTCTCCAAGGCGGTGCGGCCGATGCCGGAGAAGTGGCATGGCCTGGCCGACGTCGAGACCCGCTACCGCCAGCGCTACCTCGACCTCGCCACCAGCGAGGAGTCGCGGCAGGTCTTCGAGGCGCGGGCGGCGATCGTCCGCGGGATCCGCGAGTTCCTGGACGCCCGCGGCTTCCTCGAGGTCGAGACGCCGATGATGCAGGTGATCCCCGGCGGGGCCACGGCCCGGCCGTTCAAGACCCATCACAACGCGCTCGACCTCGAGCTCTACCTGCGCATCGCGCCGGAGCTCTACCTGAAGCGGCTGCTGGTCGGCGGCATCCCTCGGGTCTACGAGATCAACCGCAACTTCCGCAACGAGGGGATCTCGACCCGGCACAACCCCGAGTTCACCATGCTCGAGTTCTACTGGGCCTACGCCGACTACCGGCAGATGATGGACCTCACCGAGGAGCTGCTCTCCGGCTTGGCGGAGAGGGTGAGGAGCCTCCTCGGCCGTGAGCAGCTCACCTGGGAGGGACGGGCCATCGAGCTCGCCCGGCCCTGGCAGCGGCTGACCATGCGCGAGGCGATCACCCGGTACGCGGGCGTGCCGGCCGAACGGCTGGAGACCCTGGAGTCGGTGCGCGCCGTGCTGGTGGAGAAGGGGCTGCCGATCCCGGCGGGGGGCACCTACGGCCACCTGCTGATGGGCCTCTTCGAGCAGACGGTGGAGGAGCACCTGTTCGCGCCGGTCTTCATCACCGATCATCCGACCGACGTCTCGCCGCTCTCCAAGCAGCGGCCGGACGATCCCCGGTTCACCGAGCGCTTCGAGCTCTACCTGGCCGGCATGGAGATCGCGAACGCCTTCAGCGAGCTCAACGATCCGGACGTGCAGGCGGAGCGTTTCCGCCAGCAGGCGGCGGCGCGGGCCACGGGGGACGCCGAGGCCCATCTCTATGACGCCGACTACGTGCGGGCCCTGGAGCATGCCATGCCGCCCGCGGCCGGCATCGGCATCGGCATCGACCGTCTGACCATGCTGCTCACCGACCGGCAGTCGATCCGCGACGTGATCCTGTTCCCGCTGATGCGGCCCGAAGCGGCAGAGAGCGACCCGGCGACTTGAGCCGCCCCTCCCGCCTGCTCCTGCGCAAGCTGCCGTTCCCGGCGCTGATCGCGCTGCGCTATCTGCGCAGCACGCGGCGGGACGCCTTCGCGAGCTTTCTCTCGATCGTCGCCGCCGGCGGGCTGGCGCTGGGGGTGGCGGCGATGGTGCTGTCGCTGGCGGTGATCTCGGGGTTCCAGAGCGCGCTGCGCTCGGAGCTGCTCGGCCGCACGCCGCAGATCGAGGTCGAGCTCCCCCCCGGCGCCGACGCCGCGGCCGCCCGGCAGGCGGCGCTGCGGGTCTCCGGGGTGGCGTCGGCGCAGATCCAGGTGCGCGGGGGGGGCTGGCTGGTCGAGCGCGGCAAGGTGCAGCCGGTCGAGCTGGTGGGGTTCGACGGCCGGGTGCCGCGGACGTTTCCCGGCGCCGCGGGGCGGCCCGAGGGACTCTACGTGCCGGCGACGCTCGCCGCCCGGTGGGGGCTCAAGCCGGGGGAGAGCCTGGAGGTCGTCTCGCCGCGCCCGACCCTCACCCCGCTCGGGCCGCAGCCGCGCGTGCGCAGCATCGTTCTCGCCGGCACCTACGAGGGGGCGCGCACCCAGGAGGAGAAGGAGCCGGTGGCGCTGCCACGCGCGGTGGCCGAGACGCTGCTCGGGATCGCCGACCGCCGGCTGGACGTCGAGGCCGGGGGGCTCGACGCCGCTCTCGACGCGGCGGCCCGGCTGCCGGCCGCGCTGCCGCCGGGGAGCGCGGTGCGCACCTGGAAGGACCTCAACCGCCCGCTCCTCTTCGCGCTGCGGCTGGAGAAGCTGGTGATGTTCGTGGCCGTGTCGCTGATCGTCCTGGTGGCGTCGCTGGCCCTGGTGGCGGATCTGGCGCTGATCATCTCCAGCAAGCGGCCGGAGATCGGCATGCTGGGCACCCTTGGGGCGACCCCGGCGGCGCTACGCCAGGCGTTCGTGCTGCTGGGAGGGCTGGTCGCTGGCACCGGCGTGCTGGCGGGGACAACGCTCGGGGTAGGCGGCGCCTGGGTGATGAATCACTACCGGCTGCTGAAGGTGCCGGGGCGGGTCTACTTCCTCGACTACGTCCCCTTCCTGGTGCAGCCGGAGGATCTCGTCGTGGTGCTGTTGCTGACCTTTGCGCTCGCCCTCGCCTCTTCCCTCTACGCCGCGCAACGGGCCGCGGCGCTCGACCCGGTGGAGGCGTTGCGCCGATGAGCGTCGCGGTGCGCGCCGTCAATCTGACCAAGACCTACCAGGACGGCGTCCGGCGGGTCGAGGTGCTCCGAGGGATCTATCTCAGCGTCGAGCCGGGGGAGATCGTGGCGATCGTCGGTCCGTCGGGGTCGGGCAAGTCGACGCTGCTGCATCTGCTCGGCGCGCTTGACCGGCCGGACGCCGGGGCTGTCGAGGTGGGCGGCCGGTCGCTCGCCGGCCTTTCGGGGGCCCAGTTGGCGGCGTTCCGCAACAGCACGATCGGTTTCGTCTTCCAGTTCCACCAGCTCCTCCCCGACTTCACGGCGCTCGAGAACGTCATGCTCCCGGGACGGATCGCCGGCCGCGAGCCGCAGGGGGTGCTGGAGCGCGCCCGCGGGCTCCTGCTGGAGGTGGGCCTGAGCGAGCGGCTCGATCATTTTCCCAGCCAGCTCTCCGGCGGCGAGCGGCAGCGGGTCGCCCTCTGCCGGGCGCTGGCGCTGGAGCCGCCGCTGCTGCTCGCCGACGAGCCGACCGGCAACCTCGACCCGGCGAGCGGCGAGACGGTCTTCGAGCTCCTGCTCTCCATGCAGTCCCGCCACCACACCACCGGCGTGCTGGTCACCCACAATCCGGAGATCGCCCGGCGGTGCACGCGGACGCTGCGGCTGGATGGTGGAGTGCTACACCCGTATTGAAAAGCGGACACCGGGTGACCTATTCCCGGTGGGGGCGGCGGGAATTTTGCCCGCCTTCCGGGCGCTTCATCCGGTTAGGAATCGGACTGCCGGGCGCAGGCTCTTCGGAGCCCCGCGACCTTCGGGAGGATGGCGGCGTGCTAGAATCCGATTGCCTGTAACAAAGAAGCATCGCCGCTCTCCACGCCCTCAGAATCGAGGTGCGACGCAGCGCGCCGGTGTCAAAAGAGGTCGAACAAAAATGTTTGAGAAGTACAACGAGAAGGCCCGCCGAGCTCTCTTCTTCGCCCGCTACGAAGCCAGCAAGCTGGGCAGCCGCGTTATCGAATCCGAGCACATCCTTCTGGGGATCCTGCGGGAGGGGGAAGAGACGGTGAGCGAGATCTTCCGGCGCTTTCAGGTCAAGCCGGAGGACATCCGCAGGGAGATTGAAGGCGAGCGGGTCTTCGTCGAACGGATCTCTTCCACCGCCGAGCTTCCTCTTTCAGAGGAATCGAAAAAGATCCTGGCCTACGCTTCGCATGAGGCCGAGAGCATGCTTCACGCGACGGTCGGCTCCGAGCACCTGCTGATCGGCATCCTGAGGGTCGAGGGGTGCACGGCGATGCGCATCCTGGCCCAGCACGGATTCGACGTCTACACGGTGCGCGAGGAGGTGCTGGCGATCGCCAAGGAGCGCGAGGCCTCCCAGCAGAAGAAAGAGCTGCCGTTCCTCTCCGAGTACGGCCGCGACCTGACGGCGCTGGCCACCGAGCAGTCCTTCGATCCCCTGATCGGCCGCGAGGAGGAGGTGGACCGCATCATCCAGATCCTCTCTCGGCGGACCAAGAACAACCCCATCCTGCTCGGCGAGCCGGGCGTCGGCAAGACCGCCATCGTCGAGGGTCTCGCCCAGCGGATCATCGAGGGGCGGGTGCCGATCTTCCTGGCCAACAAGCGGATCATGGCGCTCGACCTGTCGCTGATCGTCGCCGGCACCAAGTACCGCGGCCAGTTCGAGGAGCGCCTGAAGGGGATTTTGAAGGAGCTCAAGGAGAGCAAGGAGCTGATCGTCTTCATCGACGAGATCCACTCGCTGATCGGCGCCGGCTCGGCCGAGGGGTCTCTCGACGCGGCCAATATTTTGAAGCCGGCGCTGTCGCGCGGCGAGATCTCCTGCATCGGCGCGACGACGCTCAAGGAATACCGCAAGTACATCGAGAAGGACCGCTCGCTGCTGCGCCGGTTCCAGGCGATTCAGGTCAATCCGCCGACGCCGGAGCAGACGCAGCAGATCCTCGAGGGGATCAAGGATCGCTACGAGTCGTTCCACAAGGTGCGCTACCGCCCCGACTCGCTGCGCACGGCGATCTACCAGTCGAGCCGGTACATCCCGGACCGCCATCTGCCGGACAAGGCGATCGACGTCCTCGACGAGGCCGGCGCGCGGGTCAAGCTGCGGCGGGTGCGCGACACCCAGAACCTGCGGCGGCTCGAGCAGGAGATCCGCCAGGTGGTCAAGGAGATGAAGGTCGCCATCTCCGACAAGGACTTCGAGCGGGCGGTCTACCTGCGCGAGCGGGAGATCGAGCTGCGCGAGGATCTTGAGAGAATGAGCGTCGCGACCGACGAGACCGGTATCCTCGAGGTGACCCGGCACGACATCGAGGAGGTCATCTCCTCCTGGACCGGCATCCCGGTGGCGGCGCTGCAGAGCGAGGAGGCCGAGCGGCTGCTCAAGATGGAGGAGATCCTGCGGCTGCGGGTGATCGGCCAGGACCGCTCGATCAACGCCATCAGCCGGGCGATCCGCCGTTCGCGGTTGGGGGTCTCGAACCCGCAGCGGCCGATGGGCTCGTTCATCTTCCTCGGCCCCTCGGGGGTCGGCAAGACCGAGGTCGCCCGCCAGCTCTCGGAGTTCCTGTTCGGCAACCAGCGGGCGATGATCCGGTTCGACATGAGCGAGTACATGGAGAAGCACGCGGTCTCCAAGCTGATCGGCTCGCCGCCGGGCTACGTCGGTCACGAGGAGGGGGGGCAGCTCACCGAGCGGGTGCGCCGCGCGCCCTACTCGCTGATCCTGTTCGACGAGATCGAGAAGGCGCATCCGGACGTCGCCAACCTGCTGCTCCAGATCCTGGAGGACGGCCAGTTGACCGACGCCTACGGCAACCTGGTCGACTTCCGCAACACGCTGGTGCTGATGACCTCCAACATCGGCAGCAAGCTGGTGCTGCGCGGCGGCCGGGTGGGCTTCGGCGAGGGGAGCGAGGAGGCCAGCTTCCAGAAGCTCGAGGAGGAGATCCTCGCCGAGCTGCGGCGCACCTTCAGCCCCGAGTTCATCAACCGCATCGACGAGGTGATCGTCTTCAACCCCTTGGGTGAGAAGGAGCTGCGGTCGATCGTGGACATTCTGGTCGAGGATGTGAACAATACGCTCGCTGAGCGGGGACTGCGCGTCGGGGTCTCGGACCGTGCCAAGGAGTGGATCCTGACCAAGGCGGGCGTCGAGCCCTCCACGGGAGCTCGACCGTTGCGCCGGGCCATTCAGCGCCACATCCAGGACGCGGTTTCAGAGATTCTCATCAACGCGCACGGCGAGACGATCGATAACATCGAAGTGGATCTGGAGGGCGGTGAGCTGACGTTCCATGCCGGCGCCCAGGAGATCGTCATCCCCAGGCGCTGATTCCCGCCGACCGGCGGTTCCCAGCAAGAGAGGGCAGTACCACCCCGGCGGCTTTGCGCCGCCGGGGTCATGAAAGGACGAGATGATGCCTGATGTCATCGTGGGCCGGCGCAGGCCGCGCCGGTGGAGGGCTGTGCGCCGCCTGATGGCGGCGTCGTTGCTTCCTCTGCTGCTTTCCGGCGGTGTGCGCGCGGCGCGAGCCCAGGCGCTCCCGCAGCCGTCGGCGAACGGCCGCACTATCGAGGGGATCGAATTCAAGGGTCTCAAGGGGCTCTCCGAGGAGACCCTGCGTTATTACCTCGGCCTCACTCAGGGCGAGCCGCTGAACGAGGAGACCCTCAACAAAAATATCAAGCAGCTCTGGGACCGCAACCTGGTCGACGACGTCCAGGTGGAGAGCGTGCCCACGCCGGCCGGCGTCCGCCTGGTGATCACCGTGGTGGAGCGCCCGGTCCTGCGCTCGATCGACTACGAGGGGCTGAAGCGGATCTCCAAGACCGACCTCCAGGACAAGCTGACCACCCAGCGGGTCCGCGTCCACGAGGGGGAGCCGCTGTCGCTCGGCGAGCTGCAGCGGGTCAAGGGGCTGATCGAGCAGATGTACGGCGAGAAGGGGTACCGCTTCGCGACCGCGCAGTACACGGTCGAGGACGTCGGTCCCAACGAGAAGAAGGTGGTCTTCAAGGTCGACGAGGGGGACCGCGTCCGCATCTCGGACATCGAGTTCGAGGGCAACACGGTGTTCAACGACCCCCGCCTGCGCTGGACGATGAAGAACACCAAGGAGAGCGCGTTCATCTCCCGGGTCAGCAAGAAAGACCTCTACGATCCGGCCAAGCTCCAGGAAGACCTCGACAAGGTCCGCGAGATCTACCGCGGCGCCGGCTACAAGAACGTGGTCATCGGCGATCCGAAGATCGACGTGCGGGCGGTCGACTCCAGGGTGGCCGACCAGAAGCGCCGGATGTTCATCACCATCCCGATCGAGGAGGGGGAGCGCTGGAAGTTCGGCATGGTGTCGATCGAGGGCAACAAGGTCTATCCGGAGAAGAACCTGCTCCGGGCCTTCGACCGCCGGGCGACCGGCTGGCTGCGCGCCAAGGTGATCGACGACGCCGTCAAGGAGATCACCGACGCCTACCACAACACCGGCTACATCTTCGCCCGTGTCGAGCCGGAGCTGGTCGAGCGCCCGGACCGCGTCGCCGACCTGGTCGTCCACATCAACGAGGGGGACCAGTTCCAGGTCGGCCGCATCGAGTTCCAGGGCAACGACCGCACCAAGGACAAGGTGCTGCGCCGCGAGCTGCGGGTCTACGAGGGTGGCCTGGTCAACGTGACGGCGATCCGTAACAGCGTCACCAAGGTCAACCAGCTCGGCTACTTCAAGCTCAACGAGGAGAACCCGGTCGACATCGACACCGACTCCGAGAAGAAGAAGGTCAACCTTCTCTTCAAGGGGGACGAGTCGGACCGCACCGAGCTGCAGTTCGGCGGCGGCTGGAGCCAGCTCGACGGCTTCTTCGGCCAGTTCTCCGTCAGCACCAAGAACTTCCTCGGCCGCGGCGAGCAGGTCGGCGTCTCGGTGCAGACCGGCAAGCTGCGCGACTACTTCGACCTCTCCTACTCGATCCCCTGGTTCCTCGACCGGCCGCAGAGCATCGGCGTCCGCGCCTACGACGAGAACTACGACTACAACCTGTACTCGAACCAGGACCGCTATACCCGCAACAGCAAGGGCGCGGTGTTCACCTACGGCCGCAACTTCCGGCTCTTCCAGTCGGCGAGCCTCAGCTACAACCTGTCGAAGTACAACGACGAGACCCAGATCCAGGTGCCGGCCCTGCTGCCCGGCGAGACGCCGCCGCCGCCCACCGAGCCGCAGCCGGGCAGCCTGATCCGGACGCAGTACCGGATCCACAACTCGTCGCTGCGTCCGGCCTACCTGTTCGACAGCCGGGACAACCCGTTCGAGCCGACCCGCGGCCAGAAGCTGTCGCTCGCCGTCGAGTACGCGGGCGGCCCGCTGGGCGGCGACAACGACTTCCTGCGGCCGGAGATCGGATACAGCATCTTCCGGCCGGTGAGCAACTATCCGACCAAGACGCTGATCGCCTTCAACGCCGAGGGGGGGCTGATCCATCCGTTCGGCGGCGAGGAGATCAACGTCCTCGAGCGCTTCTTCCTGGGCGGCGAGAACAGCATCCGCGGTCACCGGTACCGCTCGATCTTCCTGCGCGACAAGAACGGCGTGCCGCTGCGCGACAGGAACGCGGTCATCCTCGGCGGCGACAAGTACGTCCAGTTCAATTTGGAGTACCATTTCGTGCTGGGCGGGCCGTTCCGCGTGCTGCTGTTCGGCGACGCCGGCAACGTCTTCGGCGATGGTCAGTCGTTCGACCTCTCCAATCTGCGCAAGACCGCGGGCGTCGAGCTGCGGGTGTTTCTGCCGGTGTTCGGCGCGCCGCTGCGGTTCATCTACGCCAAGAACCTCGATCCTCAACCCCAGGACAGCTTTGAGAGCTTCCAGTTCAGTATTGGGACCAGCTTTTAGCGGTACCAGCTTCTAGAAACGAAGGAGAAGAGACCATGTCGCTTTCCAGCCATTTTCTGTCCCGAGCCGCCGCCGGTCTCCTTGGGCTCGCGCTCGCGACGGCTCCGGTCGCCGCGCAGGCGGCGCCCGCCGCCCCGGCGGCCTCCGGGCTCATCCGGGTCGCGGTGATCGACACCGAGAAGATCCTTCTGTCGTCGGTCGCCGGCAAGAAGGTGGTGGCCGATCTCAAGAGACTCCAGGAGCAGCGGGAGAAGGAGATCGGCGCGCGGGCGGCCGAGCTCAAGGACCTGCAGACCAAGATCAACGACGGCCGCCTGTCGCTCGCCCAGGACAAGCTCACCGACCTCTCCAAGCAGTACGAGGAGAAGGAGATCGCCATCCGCCGCGCCCAGGACGACGCCACCCGCGAGCTCAACAAGAAGCGCGACGAGATGCTGGCCCAGATCGACCAGCGCGTGATGCCGGTCATCAATCAGGTCGGCAAGGATCTCGGCTACACGCTGATTTTCCGCAAGTTCGAGAGCGGGCTGATCTACGCCGACGAGGCGATCGACATCACGAGCGTCGTGATCCAGCGGTTGGACACCGCCGCCCAGGGCAAGTAACGGCGTGGACTACCGGCTCGCCGATCTCGCCGCTCTGGTCGGCGGCCGGGTCGAAGGGGACCCGGAGCGCGCCGTCGAGGCGATCCGCTCCCTGGAATCCGCGGGTCCCCGCGACCTCTCGTTCCTGAAAGACCCCCGCTATCGCGGTCAGGCCGTGGCGAGCTCGGCCGGCGCCCTGCTGGTGGGGCCGTCGCTCGCCGACGCCGCCCTCAGCCGGGACCTGCTGATCGCCGACGATCCGTCCTACGCTCTGGCGCAGCTGCTCGCCGTCCTCCATCCCGGAGAGCGCCGCCCGGCGGGGATCCATTCCACGGCGATCCTGGAGCCCGGCTGCGCGGTCGATCCGGCGGCCCACGTCGGCCCGTACGCCGTGATCGGCGCCGGCAGCCGGATCGCCGCCGGGGCGGCCGTCCTCGCCTTTGTCGCCATCGGCCGTGGCTGCGTGGTGGGGGAGGGGGCGGTGCTCCATCCTCACGCCGTGCTCTACGACGGCACCGAGGTCGGAGCCGGGAGCATCGTCCATGCCGGCGTGGTGCTGGGGGCCGACGGCTTCGGCTACGCCACCCACGGCGGAGCCCACCACAAGGTGCCGCAGATCGGGCGGGTGGTCCTCGAGGGGGACGTCGAGGTGGGGGCCAACAGCACGATCGACCGCGCCACCCTGGGGGAGACCCGGATCGGGGCGGGCAGCAAGATCGACAACCTCGTCCAGGTCGGGCACAACGTCGAGGTCGGCCGGCACTGTATCCTTTGCGGCCAGGCCGGCATCGCCGGCAGCACCCGGCTGGGCGACTACGTCGTGCTGGCGGGGCAGTCGGGGGTTTCCGGGCACATCCAGCTCGGGGACGGTGTCCAGGTGGCCGCCAAGTCGGCAGCCCTCGCCTCGCTCGAGCCGGGGGCGGTGGTGGCCGGCATCCCCGCGATCGAGATGCGGAAATGGCGCCGCCAGGCCGTCCTGCTGTCGCGTCTGGAAGAGATGAGCCGGCGCGTGCGGGCTCTCGAAAAGAAGCTTGGAGAGGGAGAATGAGTTGAGCGAGCAGACCTCCGAACCGACGCCCGAACCGGCGGCAAAATGGGACATCGAGTGGATCCTCTCGGTGCTGCCCCACCGCTATCCGATCCTGCTGGTCGACCGCGTGCTGGAGATGGAGCCCGGCAAGCGGATCGTCGCGATCAAGAACGTCACCATCAACGAGCCGGTCTTCCTCGGCCACTTCCCCGGCCGGCCGGTGATGCCCGGGGTGCTGCTGATCGAGGGGATGGCGCAGGCCGGCGGCCTGCTGCTGCTGAGCGACATTCCCGACCGCCAGAACAAGCTGCTGCTCTTCGCCTCGATCGAGGCGGCGAAGTTCCGGCGGCCGGTGGTCCCCGGCGACCAGATCCGCTACGAGATCGAGGTGCTGCGGCTGCGGAGCAGCTACTGCAAGCTGGCGGGCAAGGTCCTGGTGGACGGCCAGCTCGCCGCCGAGGCGGTGCTCTCCTCGGCGATGGTGAACCGCTGATGGGGGTGGAGATTCATCCGCTCGCATCGGTCGACCCGCAAGCCCGGCTGGGCGACGGGGTCCGCGTCGGTCCGTTCGCGGTGATCGGCGCCGGCGTCGAGATCGGCGACGGCACCGAGATCGGCGCCGCGGCCCAGATCCAGGGCCCGACCCGGATCGGCCGGGAGAACCAGATCTACCCCAACGCCGCCATCGGCTTCGATCCCCAGGACCTCAAGTTCCAGGGCGAGGAGGTCTGGCTGGAGATCGGCGACCGCAACCAGTTCCGGGAGTTCTGCACCGTCCACCGCGGCACCGCCAAGGGGGGCGGCGTCACCCGGGTGGGGAACGACAGCCTGTTCATGGCCTATACCCACATCGCCCACGACTGCCAGGTGGGGAGCCGGATCGTGTTCGCCAACAACGCCACCCTGGCCGGGCACGTCGAGGTCCACGACGACGCCACCGTGAGCGCCTTCACCTCCGTGCACCAGTTCTGCCGAGTGGGGCGCCACGCCTATCTGGGCGGCTACACCGTGGCCACCATGGACGCTCTGCCGTTTGTCAAGACGGTGGGGCAGAAGCCGGCCTGCTACGGCCTGAACTCGATCGGCCTCAAGCGCAAAGGGATGGGGCCCGAGACCCTCCGCCGGCTGGAGGCCGCCTACCGCCTCCTGGTCCGCTCGCGCCTGCCGACCTCCAGGGCCGTGGAGCAGATCCGCGCCGAGCTCGCCGGCGATCCGGACGTCGACTATCTGATCGCCTTCGTCGAGAGCTCCCAGCGCGGGGTCATCAAGTCGCCACCCCGCGGTGGCGGCCGGGGGGGAGGCGAGCCTGAGTAATCCCCTTCGACCGTTGCGCGTCGGCGTCTTCGGCGCCGGCTCCATGGGGCGCAACCACGTCCGCCTGCTGTCGTCGCTCCCCGGCGCCGAGCTGGTCGGTGTCTATGATCCGCGTCCGGAGGCGGCCGAGGCGGCCGCCCGGGATCACGGCGCGCGGGTCTTCCCAGGGCTGGAGGAATTGGCCGGGGAGATCGAGGCGGCGGTGGTGGCGGCGCCCACGGTGGCGCACGCCGAGATGGGCTGCGCGCTGCTCGACCGCGGGCTCCACGTGCTGATCGAGAAGCCGCTGGCGGCCAGCCTGGAGGAGGCGGACCGGCTGCTCGCCCACGCCGGCGACCGGGTGCTCGCCGTCGGCCACATCGAATTCTTCAACCCGGCGGTCCAGGCGCTGCTCGCGGTCGGCTCGCCGCCGCGCTTCGTCGAGGTGCAGCGGCTGGGGGTCTTCTCCCCGCGCAGCCTCGACGTCGACGTCGTCCTCGATCTGATGATCCACGATCTCCAGATCCTGCACGCCCTCGACCCCAGCCCGGTGGCCGAGATCCGCGCCACCGGGATCGCCGTGCTCTCCTCCCGCATCGACATCGCCAACGTCCGCGTCGAGCTCGCCTCCGGCGCCGTCGCCAATCTGACCGCCTCGCGTGTCTCCTCCGAGCGGGCGCGCCGGCTGCGGGTCTTCCTGCCGAACCGCTACTACTCGCTCGACTACCAGGCGCAGGAGATCAAGGGGTACCGGCTGGAGGGGGAGGGGGAGCAGCGCCGCATCCTGCCAGACGATCTCCCTCTGGAGCGCGCCGAGCCACTGCGGCGGGAGCTCGAGGCCTTCCTCGCGGCCTGCCGCGGCGAGCCGGCGCCGCGGGTGAGCGGCGAGCAGGGCCGCCGCGCCCTGGAGACCGCCCTCGCGGTAGTGGAGGCGATCCGCTAGCCCTGCTAGACTCTGCCGGCTCCACGGCCGGCAGTTCTTGTGATTTCCTTTGAAGGAGAGTTTCTGATGAGCGATATCCGTATCGGTGTGATCGGCGGCAGCGGCCTCTACGGCATGGAGGGGATGACGGTCCGCGAGGAGCGCCGGATCCAGACGCCGTTCGGCGACCCCTCGGACGCCTATGTGATCGGCGAGCTGGACGGCCAGCTCGTGGCCTTCCTCCCCCGCCATGGCAAGGGGCACCGGCTGCTCCCCACCGAGCTCAACTACCGCGCCAATCTCTATGGCTTCAAGGTGCTGGGCGTCGAGGAGATCATCTCGGTCTCCGCCGTGGGCTCGCTGAAGATCGAGTACAAGCCGACCGACATCGTCGTCCCCGACCAGTTCCTCGACCGCACGCGGCACCGCCCGGACACCTTCTTCGGCAACGGCCTGGTGGCCCACGTCTCGATGGCCAAGCCGGTCTGCCCGCGGCTGATCGACATCGCGGTCGACGCCGCGCGCGCCGCCGGGGCCACCGTCCACCGCGGCGGCGCCTACGTTTGCATGGAGGGGCCGCAGTTCTCGACCCGCGCCGAGTCCGAGGCCTACCGCCAGTTGGGGATGGACATCATCGGCATGACCAACCTCCAGGAGGCGAAGCTCGCCCGCGAGGCGGAGATCTGCTACGTCTCCCTCTCCATGGTCACCGACTACGACTGCTGGCACGAGACGGAAGAGGCGGTCTCCGGCGAGGCGGTGATGGAAGTCGTCCGCCAGAACGTGAAGATGTCGCAGGAGGTGGTCCGCCACCTGCTCAAGAAGGTGGGCCAGCCGCACTCGCGCGACTGCATCTGCGCCGAGGCGCTCAAGTATTCGCTGATCACCGAGCGCTCGCTGATCCCGGCCGAGACCCTGCAAGCCCTCGCCCCGATCGTGGGCAAGTACATCAAGAGCTGATGACCCGTATCCTGGTCACCAACGACGACGGCATCTTCTCGCAGGGGATCCGGCTGCTCGCCTCCTCCCTGAGCGAGATCGCCGAGGTGTTCGTCGTCGCGCCCGACCGGGAGCAGAGCGCGACCGGCCATGCGCTCACCCTGTCGCGGCCGCTGCGCATGCAGAAGGTCGAGGAGCGCTGGTACGCCGTCGACGGCACGCCGACCGACTGCGTCAATCTGGGGGTGCTGTCGCTGCTCAAGGACCACCCGCCCGACCTCGTCTGCTCCGGGATCAACTTCGGCCTCAACCTGGGGGACGACGTGACCTACTCGGGCACGGTGAGCGCGACCTTCGAGGGGACGCTGCTCGGCATCCCCTCGGTCGCCTTCAGCCAGGAGGTGGGGGAGGGTTTCTCCTTCGACGCCGCGGCCGCTTTCGCCCGTCAGCTCGTCGAGATCCTGCTCGGTGAGGAGCTGCCGCGCGACCTGCTGCTCAACGTCAACGTGCCCGCGGG
The DNA here is from genome assembly GCA_035490435.1 of Thermoanaerobaculia bacterium. Taxonomy (GTDB): domain Bacteria; phylum Acidobacteriota; class Thermoanaerobaculia; order Multivoradales; family UBA5704; genus DATARR01. The sequence continues at coordinate 48,035 of DATHEF010000069.1, read as the reverse complement.
CGAGATCCAGGGGCTGAGCTACACCCGGCTGGGCCGGCGGGTCTACAAGCAGTCGGTGATCGAGAAGCTCGACCCGCGCGGGCGCAAGTACTACTGGATCGCCGGCACGCCGCAGTGGCAGAACGCGAGCGGCACCGACTACGAGGCCGTCTCCACGGGCCGGATCTCGGTGACCCCGCTGCATCTGGACCTCACCTACTATCCGGGGCTCGAGAGCGTCACCTCGCTGAAGGACAAGCTCTCGGCGCTCGCCTTCCCGGCCGCTCCCCCCGCTCCACGGGATTGATGAGCGACTACGCCGTCCAGCGCGAGCGGATGGTCCGCGACCTGATCGCCGCCCGGGGGGTGCGCGACGAGCGGGTGCTGGCGGCCTTGCGCAAGACCCCGCGCCACCTGTTCGTCAAGGACCACCTGCGCAGCCAGGCCTACGGCGATCACGCGCTGCCGATCGGCTCGGCGCAGACGATCTCCCAGCCGTACATCGTGGCGCGGATGAGCGAGCTGCTGGAGGTGGGACCCGAGCACTCGGTGCTGGAGATCGGCACCGGCTCGGGGTATCAGACCGCTGTTCTCGCTCTGCTCGCGCGCCGGGTCTACAGCCTCGAGCGGGTGCCGGAGCTCGCGCAGGCCGCCATCCCGCGCATGCGCCAGCTCGGTTTCGACAACGTCAAGATCCAGGTGTTCGACGGCACCGTGGGGTGGAGCGAATGGGCCCCCTACGACCGTATCCTGGTCACCGCCGGCGCGCCGAAAGTGCCCGAGCCGCTGCTGGGGCAGCTCGCGTTGGGCGGTACCCTGCTGATTCCGGAAGGGCAGCTCAACCTCCAGAAGCTGGTGCTCTACCGCAAGTCGGCGCGCGGTGAGATCCGGCGCAAGGAGGGGGAGGACGTCGCTTTCGTGCCGCTGCTCGGCCGGCACGGCTGGAAGCCGCAGAAGTGAGCGCGGTCCAGGCTTTCCGGCTGCGGCTGAGCGGCCGGGTGCAGGGGGTGGGCTTCCGCTGGTTCACCCGCCAGGCGGCGCGGGAGCTGGGCCTCACGGGGCGGGTGCGCAACCTGCCGGACGGCTGCGTGGAGATCGAGGTGGCCGGCGGGAGCGAGCCGCTCGCAGTGTTCCGCGAGCGGGTGCGGCAGGGGCCGCAAGGGGCGCGGGTGACCGGCCTCGAAGAGCAGGAGATATCCCCCGTCCCGACCTGGGACGGATTCGTCATCGATCGCCAGGAGAGACCATGGACGACCTGAAGTCGCACATCCGCCAGATCCCCGATTTCCCCAAGCCGGGGATCCTGTTCTACGACATCACGACCCTGCTGCAGAACTCGCTGACGCTGCGCATGACCGTCGACCGCTTCGTCTGGCTGTTCGCCGAGCGGCGCATCGACAAGGTGGTCGGCATCGAGTCGCGCGGGTTCATGTTCGCCCCGATCGTGGCCTATGACCTGAATGCCGGGTTCGTGCCGGTGCGCAAGCCCGGCAAGCTGCCGGCCGAGAAAGTCCGTGAGACCTACGACCTGGAGTACGGCACCGACACCCTGGAGATGCACAGCGACGCGATCCAGCCGGGGGAGCACGTCCTGATCGTCGACGACGTGGTCGCCACTGGCGGCACCGCCGCCGCGACCGCCCGGCTGGTCGAGTCGCTCGGCGGGGTGGTGGCCGGCTTCGGCTTCATCATCGAGCTCACCTTTCTCGACGGGCGCAAGAAGCTCAGCGGGCACGATGTGGCCTCGCTGATCCAGTACTGATCCTGGTATCGATTCCGATATGGAGCACCGAGAGCCGCTATAATCCTCTCGGCCTGCGGCTGTAGCTCAGGTGGAAAGAGCAGGAGTTTCCTAAACTCTTGGTCGGGGGTTCGAGTCCTCCCAGCCGCACCACTCTCTCTTCAACAACTTACAGGACCTCTCGCCAGGCTCTCCAGATCGGGTGCGGCATGCCCCGGCGGGGTCTGTCAGCCGCCATTTCTGTCCCGCATCCGGAAGCTCGGCGCACCAACTAGATGTGCCCGGAGCGGTTGGTTTGACGGTCATCCACTGAACATGTCTCTTCGCATCTGCCGAATCTCGGAAGTCGCGTGCGACGTGCCGCTCCACCCCTGACAGGCACCGGAGATCGACTTGGATTACAAAGCGCCCCAGACCGAAGCGGAGCTGACCCTCGCCGCGATCCTGCAGGAGGTCCTGAAGGTCGAGCGGGTCGGCGTGGACGACAACTTCTTCGACCTCGGCGGCACCTCCATGCTGCTGATCCAGGTCCACGAGCGGCTGCAGGAGCGGTTCGGCCGCGAGATCCTGCTGGTCGAAATCTTCAACAACCCGACGGTGCGGGCACTCGCCGCTCATCTGGAACAGGGAGCGGCGCCCGCCTCTCCGGCCGGACCGTCCGGCGATCGTTCCGCTCAACTACGCCAGGGGCGGGATCGCCTGCGGCGGCGCCTGCAGCAGCAGAAGGGATAGTGGACAGCGATGAGCAGTGACGAGACGTACAGGAGCGAAGCGGAGAGCCACGACGGCAACGGCCTGGAGGTCGCCATCGTCGGGATGGCCGGCCGTTTTCCCGGCGCCGAGAGCGTCGAGGAGTTCTGGCGCAATCTGCGGGATGGAGTGGAGTCGCGGACGGTGCTCAGCGACGAGGAGCTGGCGAGCGTCCCCCCCAAGATGCGCAAGTCGCCGACTTACGTCAAGGTCGCGCGCACGATCAAGGACGTCGCCCTCTTCGATGCCGCCTTCTTCGGCGTCAACCCGCGCGAAGCCGACGTCATGGACCCTCAGCACCGGCTCTTCCTGGAGTCCTCCTGGGCCGCCCTGGAGGACGCCGGCTACGACCCGGAACGCTACCCCGGGGGGATCGGCGTCTACGCCGGCTCCCGGATGAACTTCTACCTGATGAACGTCTACTCGGACCCGGCTCTGGTGCGTGCCGTGGGCGACCTGACGGCGCAGATCTCCAACGAGAAGGACTACCTGGCCACCCGGGTGTCCTACAAGCTCAACCTGGGAGGGCCCAGCGTCAACGTCCAGTCCGCCTGCTCGACGGCCCTGGTCGCCGTCCACATGGCCTGCCAGGGACTGCTGGGCGGCGAATGCGACATGGCGCTCGCGGGGGGCGTCTCGGTCCGCGTCCCGGAGGTCGGCTACCCCTACCTGGAAGGGGACATCAACTCGCCGGACGGGCACGTGCGGGCTTTCGACGCCAAGGCCCAGGGGACCATCTTCGGCACCGGCCTGGGTGTCGTGGTGCTCAAGCGGCTGGCCGACGCGCTGGCCGATGGCGACACCATCCACGCCGTGATCAAAGGGTCGGCGGTGTCGAACGACGGCTCCCAGAAGGTGGGTTTCACCGCTCCCGGCGTCGACGGCCAGTACCGGGTCATCCGGGCCGCGCTGACCGCCGCCGACATCGAGCCCGACACGCTGAGCTACGTCGAGGCCCACGGCACCGGGACTCCGGTGGGAGATCCCATCGAGGTGACGGCGCTGACCAAGGTCTTCCGCGAGAAAACCCAGGAGCGGCAGTTCTGCGCCCTGGGCTCGGTCAAGACCAACATCGGGCACCTCGGCGCCGCGGCCGGCGTGGCCAGCCTGATCAAGGCCGTGCTCGCCCTGAAGCATCGAATGATCCCCCCCTCTCTGCTGTTCGAAACGCCGAATCCGCAGATCGACTTCGAGAGCAGCCCGTTCTTCGTCAACACGCGCCTGCGCGAGTGGGAGGCGAACGGCACGCCGCGCCGGGCCGGTGTGAGCGCCTTCGGCATGGGCGGCACCAACGCCCACGTGATCCTCGAGGAGGCTCCGGAACCCGCGCCCGCCACGCCGTCCCGTCCCTGGCAGCTCCTGCTCCTCTCGGCCCGCACGGACACCGCCCTCGCCACCCTGGCCGGGAACCTCGCCTCTCACCTGGAAGAGCACCCGGAGAGCGAATTCGCCGACGTCGTCCACACGCTGCAGGTCGGGCGCAAGCTGCACGAGCACCGGCGGGCGGTGGTCTGCCGGGACGCCGGGCACGCCGTCCGGATCCTGGCCGGGGAGGACCCGGAGTGGTCCGTCGCGTCCTTCTCTCCCGGCCGCGAGCGCTCGGCCGCTTTCCTCTTCTCGGGGCAGGGGGCGCAGTACGCCGGGATGGGCCGCGGTCTCTATGAGTCGGAGCCGGCCTTCCGCGCTCAGGTCGACCTCTGTTGCGAGCGGCTGCGGCCGCACCTCGGGCTCGACCTGAGGGAGCTTCTGCTCGCGGCGGACGGCGACGCCGAGGCCGCGGAGCGGCTCGGCCAGACCCGCTTCACCCAGCCGGCGCTGTTCGTCGTCGAGTACGCGCTCGCCCGCCTGTGGATGGAGTGGGGCATCGTGCCCACGGCGATGATGGGGCACAGCATCGGCGAGTATGTCGCCGCCTGTCTCGCGGGTGTCTTCGAGCTTGACGACGCTCTCGCCCTGGTGGCGGAGCGCGGCCGGCTGATGCAGAGCCTCCCCTCGGGAGGGATGCTCGCGGTGCCGCTGAGCGAAGAGAAGGTCGCGCCGCTGCTGGGCGCGGGGCTCTCTCTCGCCGCCATCAACGCCCCGGACCGCTGTGTGGTCTCGGGTCCCGAGGCGGCGGTGGAGGCGCTGCGCGCCGAGCTCGAATCCCGCGGCGTGGGCGCGCGGCCGCTCCACACGTCTCACGCGTTCCATTCGGAGATGATGGAGCCGATCCTGGCGCCGTTCGTCGAGCGGTTCGCGGAGCTCCAGCTCCATCCGCCGAAGATCCCCTACGTCTCGAACGTGACCGGGACCTGGATCACCGACGCGGAGGCGACCGATCCGTCCTACTGGGCGCGACATCTGCGGCAGGCGGTGCGCTTCGCTGACGGCGTGCGCGAGCTGTGCAAGGACGCGCAACGGGTCCTGCTGGAGGTCGGGCCGGGGCAGACCCTGGCGACCCTCGTCCGGCAGCACCCCGACTGCGGCACCCGCCACGTCGTCCTCTCTTCGCTCCGCCATCCGAAGGAGCGGAAGGAGGATCTGCCGGTTCTGCTCAAGGCGCTGGGTCAGCTCTGGATGCACGGCGTCGAGCCGGACTGGAAAGGCTTCTACGCGCGCGAGCGCCGGCGGCGGGTCCCCCTGCCGACCTACCCGTTCGAGGGCCGGCGTTTCTGGGTCGAGCGGGTCCAGGGAGCTCTCCCCTTCGGTGGGGGGGCCACCGTGGATCACCACAAGAAGGAGAACATCGCCGACTGGTTCTACCTTCCTTACTGGAAGCCCTCGCTGCCGCCCGTGCCGTCGGCGGAGGAGGTGGAGAGAGCCGGCCGCTGGCTGGTCTTCCTCGACGAGGGGGAAGTCGGGGAGCGGGCGGTCGAGCGGCTGGCCGGCGAGGGGCGGCGCGTGACCGTGGTGCGGCCCGGCGAGAGTTTCCGCAAGGTCGGCGAGGGGAGCTACGAGGTCGCCCCGGGCCGGCGCGAGGACCATGACGCTCTGATCAAGGATCTCGCCGCCGCCGGTGGCCTTCCGGACTGCGTGCTCCACCTGTGGAATGTCGGGCCGGCCACCGCCGATCCGCAGGCCCTCGCGCGGGTGCCGGAGCGCAGCTTCTGGAGCCTGCTCTACCTCACCCAGGCGCTCGGCAAGAACGGCGTCACCCAGCGCATCCATCTGGTCGTCGTCTCCAGCCACATGCAGCGGGTCGCGGGCGAGGACCGGCTGCTGCCCGAGCGGGCCATGCTGTTGGGGCCGCTCAAGACCATGTCCCAGGAGTACGCGAACCTGCGTTGCGTCAGCGTGGATGTCGCCTGGCCGGCCGACGGCTCGCTGGCCGGGCGGCTGATCGCCGAAACGACCGCGGAGCCCGCGCGGCCGGTGGTCGCCTACCGGGGCGGCGGCCGCTGGGTGCAGGACTACGAGGCCGTGCATCTGGAGGCGCCGGCCCCCGCGGCGGTCCGGCTGCGCGAGCGGGGGGTCTACCTGATCACCGGCGGCCTTGGCGGCCTGGGCCTGACCTTCGCCGAGTTCCTCGCGCGGGAGTACCGGGCCCGGCTCGTGCTGCTCGGCGTCACGGCGCTGCCCGACCCGAGCACCTGGAACGAGTGGCTCGCCAATCACGGCGAGACGGACCGCATCAGTCAGCGGATCCGCAAGATCCGTGAGATCGAGGCCCTCGGTGCGGAGGTGCTGGTGGCCGGCGCCGACGTCACCGACCGGGAGCAGATGCGCGCCCTGGCCGGCCAGGCGATCGCCCGGTTCGGCGAGGTCCACGGCGTGATCCACGCCGCCGGCCTGGCCGGCGGCGGCTTGATCCAGCTCAAGACCGCGGAAGCGGCGAGCCGGGTGCTCGCGCCGAAGGTGGAGGGCACCCGTTCGCTGCTGGCCGCCTTCGCCGGCGTGCCCCTCGACTTCGTCGTCTTCTGCTCGTCGACCATCGCCGTGGCGGGCGGCCTGGGGCAGGTCGATTACGGCGCGGCCAACAACTTTCTCGACGCGCTCGCCCACGACGTGGCCCTGGCCGGCGGGCCACGGACGGTGTCGATCAACTGGGGAGCCTGGGAGGAGGTCGGCATGGCGGTGGCGGCGGGGATCACCCGCGGCGCCTCGACCGGCTCCTCGAAGCAGACGAAGGGCGAGGACATTCATCCACTGCTCGACCGCTGCGTCTTCGAGATGGCGGACCAGACCATCTACGAGACCGATCTCAGCGCCGCCCGGCACTGGGTGCTGGCAGAGCACAAGCTGATGGGGGTTCCCACCCTGCCCGGCACCACCTATCTCGAGCTGGGGCGGGCCGCCTTTCTGCACCACGGCGCCCTCTTCGAGGGGTACTCGCCGGACGGCGGGGTCGAGTTGCGGGACGTCTTCTTCCTCTCGCCCCTGCTGGTGTCCGAGGGGGAGCGGCGGATCCGTGTCCTCCTGGAGAAGGAGGGGGATGCCTTCAATTTCCGGGTGACCAGCCGCATCGATCCGCAGTCCGGCATCGGCGAGCCGACCTGGCAGCCGCATGCCCGTGGCAGGGTGCAGGCGCTGGGCGAGCCGGCTGCCCGGTCGCGCTACGACGTCGCCGAGATCCTCGCCCGCTGCAGCGAGCGTGAGATGGAGATCGCCGGACCGGTGATGAGCGAGGGGGAGGCGTTCGTCTCCTGGGGGCCTCACTGGCAGAGCCTCAAGAAGATCTACCTGGGCCGTGGCGAAGGGATCGCCCGCGTCGAGCTTCCCGAGGAGTTCGCTGAAGACGCCCTGCACTACGGCCTGCACCCGGCCCTCCTGGACGTCGCCACCGGCATCGCCGGCTTCTTCGAGGAGGACAGCTACCTGCCGCTCTCCTATCAGAGGGTGCGGGTTCACCGCCACCTGCCGCAGCGCTTCTACAGCTATCTGCGCCGCCATGGCGAGCCCGGCTCGCGGAATGAGACGACCTCGGTCGACGTGATGATCCTGGGCGAAGACGGCGAGGTGCTGATCGAGATCGACCACTTCATGCTGAAGCGGATCAACAGCCAGACGATCAAGACCGGCCGTGGGGCGGAGGCTCCGGCGCCCCAGGCCGAGGCCCAGATCGTGGCCGAGCCCGCTCGGCCGGCGGCGGTGGAGGTGGCGGCGGACGCGGCGGACGAGGCGGACGACGAGGAGAGCGACGGCATCCTCCCTCACGAGGGAGTGGAGGCACTGCGCCGGGCGCTGTCCCGGGACCTCGAGGCCGCGCAGATCGTGGTCACGGCCAAGGATCTCCACGCGCTGATCGCCCAGGTGAGCGCGATGAACCAGGCGTCGCTGTTCGCGGCGGCGGGAGGGGTCACGGCACCGTCGGCGGTGATCCACGAGCGGCCGAACATCCCGACCCCCTACGTCGCCCCCGCGCCCGGGATCGAGCGCCGGCTGGCCGACGTCTGGCAGGCGACGCTCGGCCTCGAGCAGGTCGGCGTCAACGACAACTTCTTCGATCTCGGCGGCGATTCGATCATCGGCATCCAGCTCATCGCCCGGGCGAGCGCCGCCGGGCTCCGGCTCGCTCCCGATCAGCTCTTCGAGCATCAGACCATCGCGGAGCTTGCCAAGCTTCTGGATACGGATGCCTCTCCGCAGGCGGAGACGGCGGCCGAACCGCTGCCGGTGACCTCCTTCCAGCGGGAGTTGCTCGCCGGCCCCGCGGCGGCCCCCTGCTGGTACACGACCTGGTCGCTGCCGCGGATAGCCGCCGGAGCGGAGCGCGAGGTCGTACGCCGGGCGCTCGCGCAGGTGGTGGCCCGGCACGACGCGTTGCGCACTCGTTTCGTGCCGGGGCCGGAAGGCTGGACGCAGGTCCCGGGGTCCGCGCCCGAGCTCACGGTGGGGGAGATGGCGCTCGCCGTCACCTCGCCGGCGGACCGCGAGGCGGACCTGGCGAGGCTGGCCCGAGAGCTGCGGACGAGCCTCGATCCGGAGCGGGGCGTCCTGCTGGCCGCCGCGGTGCTGAGCGAAGGGGAGGAGAACGCGGAGCGCGTCCTGGTGGTCGCCCATCCGGTGGCGGTGGACACCCACTCCTGGGATTTCCTGCGCGAGGAGCTGAGGAGCGCGTGTCAGCAGCTCGCGGCGGGAGGGGAGGCCGCCCCGCCGCCGGCCGCCGGGAGCTTCCACCCCTGGCTGGCGGAGCGGATCGAGCGGGTGAGGAGCCAGGGCCTGCGCCCGGAGTCGGGCGCCTGGCTGGTGGCCTGGGAGAGCTCCGGCGCCGTGCCGGCGATCGATCCGGCGCTCTGGGGCGGCGGCGAGAGCCGGGAGACCGTCTCGGTCCGGCTCGACGCCGAGGAGACCCGGGCCCTGCTCACCGAGATCCCAGATCTGCAGCGCGTGCGGCCTGAGGAGGCCGTGCTGGCCGCCCTGGCCAAGACGCTGTCCCGCGGTGCCGTCAGGCGTCCGGTCCTGCTGCGGGTCGAAGTGGACGCGCGCGACGCCGATCCGCTGAACGCCGATCTGCCACGGACGGCAGGGTGCTTCAGCGCTTCGCTCCCCATGGTGCTCGACGTCGGGGAATCGGAAGACCTGGTCCAGGAGCTGCGCCTGGTCAAGGAGCAGGTCCGCGGCGCGGTATCGAACGGCGTCGACCCCATCCTCCTGGGCGAGCTCACGGGGGACGAGGATGTCCGGCGCCGGCTGGCGGCCCTGCCGTTCCCTGAAGTGAGCTTCTCCTACCACGGAGAGGCCCAGACCACCGGGCTCCGCCCGGCGGGAGCCGCCCTGGCGGTGACCGGCCAGCTCGACGGCGAAGGGCTGCGCTTCGATTGGCGAAGCGGCGGGGAGGGGGCGCTCGGCGGCGCGGTCGCGGCGATCGCGGCAGGTTTCCTGACCGAGCTCCGCTCGTTGATCGAGGTCTGCCGCTCCGGAGTCCTGAGCGTATACACCCCTTCGGACTTCCCCGACGCGGAGCTCAGCCAGGAGGAGCTCGACAAGCTCTTTTCCTAGCCCTTGAAGGTTGAGAGGACCCGTTGTCTCGGTTTCGGACCGGGCCGGCACTCTAGCGATAGGAAGACTTGCGAGACAGAGACATTCATCTGTCAATGATGGAGGTTTAGCAAATGGAAAAGGAGATTGCCTTGAGAAGAACGATCAGAGCCTTCAGTGGCATTTCGCTGCTGCTGGCGGGCGTGGGCGCTGCCTACGCCGACGGTGGCGTCACGTTCACGAACATCGCGCATGATGGAGGTGCGGGGATTTCGTATCACCGCATCGCGACCCCGGATCGGAAAGCCGTGCACGATGCGGCCGCCGCCGCGTCGCCGATCCCGATCCCGCAGATCGCCGCGAAAGTCCGGGAATCCTCCCAGAAGTGGCACGGGGCTCCCGGTATCGCCGTCCTCGACTTCGATAACGACGGCGACCTCGACGTCTACACCACCAATGGTCCCGGGGCGGCCAACAGCCTCTACAAGAACATGCTGATCGAGACCGGCTCCACCACCTTCGTCGATGTCGCGACCCAGGCCGGCGTGGCGCTGGTCGATCACGACAGCTCGGGTGTCTGCTTCGGCGACCTCGACAACGACGGCAGCCAGGAGCTGTACGTCCTCGGTTCCGGTTATGCGAACCACCTGTACCACAACAACGGCAACGGCACCTTCGCGGACATCACCCCCACCGCCGGCGTGGGTGGCCAGCCCTCCTGGTTCTACGCGGGCTGCTCGATGGGCGACGTCAACAACGACGGCCTGCTCGACATCGTGGTGGGCACCACCTACCACCCGTGGACGCATCGCCGCCCGGTCTTCCAGGCGGGGTTCATCTCCGGAACCGAGCCCGACTATCTGTTCGTCAACAACGGCAATCTCACCTTCACGAACGCCAGCCAGAGCTCGGGCATCCGCAACCTGCTGGGCGCCAACGTACCGGCCGGCCGGAACGTCACCTGGGGCATCGCGCTGGTCGACATCGACCAGGACGGCGACCTCGACCTGATGGAAGCCGAGGATGCCGGTCCCGGCGACACCGAGCGCGGTTACATGCGTCTGCTCAAGAACGACGGCACCGGCCACTTCACCGATGAGACCTTCAATCTGGGTCTCAAGGTCGCCGGCGGCTTCATGGGCTACGCTTTCACCGACCTCAACTGCGACGGCACCATCGACTTCTTCGTCACCGACACCGGCAGCTACCTGACGCCGGGCCGGGCCTCCCGCTGGTACCTGCAGAACGCCAACGGCACCTTCAAGGATCCGGGTCTCGGCAGCCTCGGCGGAACCCCCTTCGGCTGGGGCGCGTCGCCGCTCGACTATGACAACGACGGCGACGTCGACATCTTCTACGACGGCAAGGTCGACATGCTGCGGCAGATCCAGCTCGACAACCCGGGCGTGCTGCTGCAGAACTCGGGCACTTGCTCGGCCAACATGCTGTATGACGGCGAGGCGATTCTGGAAGACCACCGGCCGCGCCTGGTCGAGGGTGTCGCCGTCGGCGACCTGAACAACGACGGTTTCGACGACATTCTCACCGTCTCCGAGATGGACATCACGCCGTTCAACTTCTTCCTCTTCGTGCCGACCGCCTCGCCGACGCCGCGCAGCCCGGTGTTCGACAAGATCGCGGCGTTCGAAACCGCCTTCTTCGCGTTCACGCCGGCCGGCTTCGAGTACGTGGATCCGGTGATCAACGACGGTACCCTCTCGATCGAGATCAACAGCGCCAACAACGGCAACGCGTTCGCCCAGCTCACGCTGCGGGGCACCAAGGGCCTGACGGCGGGCGGCAAGGTCAACCGTGACGGTATCGGCGCCGTGATCAGCTTCACGCCCGACGGCGGCAAGACCTCGATCCGCCCGGTCGTGGGTGGCGCGAGCTACGCCTCGCAGGACAGCCTGCGGACGACGTTCGGCCTCGGCAAGACGGCCCAGGGAACCGCCGAAATCTTCTGGCCGGGCGGCTTGCACAACCGCCTCTATGACGTGAAGGCCGGCGAGAAGCTGGTGGTGCCCGAGATCCCGTGCGACTACGCCAACTGGACGGACAACCTGGGGCCGCGCGCGTCGCGCAAGGCTCACCGCGAGCTCTACCGGCAGTGCGTCGACAAGTCGCTGCAGAGCCTGACCACCAAGAGCGTGATCAACAAGAAGTACTCGAAGCGGCTCCTGACGAGCGCGCTGCGCGCCTTCGACTCCGAGACGAATCCCTGAGGCCGTGTTCGGGACTCTGACCACGAGACCCTGAAACGTTCATAGCCGCAGGTCGCCGCCCGCCACGCGCTTGCGTGGCGGGCTTCGTTGTAAAAAGGCTCTGACCTCAAGGGCGCCAACCACCATGGAAATACTGCTGCGCGATCTTCGATTGGCCTTCCGCAGTCTTTTGAAGAACCGGGGATTCACCTTCGCGGCTCTCCTCTGCCTTGCCCTGGGCATCGGCGCGAGCAGTGCGATCTTCAGCGTCGTCAACACCGTTCTGCTCAAGCCGCTGCCCTTCGCCGAGCCGGACCGGGTGACGATGATCTGGAATCAGTTCCTCCTGCAGGACACTCCCAAGTCCCCCTTCTCCGGGCGGGAGTTCCTGGATCTGCAACGCCAGACCACGGTGTTCGACGGTGTCGGCGCGGTGGCTCCGCAGTTCGTCAGCCTCACGGGCAAGACCGAGCCGCTGGAGCTGCTGGCCAGCCGCGCCACGGCGAGCCTGTTCCCGACGCTGGGGATAAAACCGGCGATCGGGCGGGTCTTCACCGCCGACGAGGACGTGCTGGGCAAGAACAACGTCGCCATCCTCACCCACAAGCTCTGGCGCGAGCGCTTCGGTGGCGATCCCGGAGTCGTCGGGGGCAAGATCACGCTCGACGGCAAGCCGTACACCGTTGCCGGCGTCATGCCGGAGAGCTTCAGCTTCGGCAACTATGCGACCGATCTCTGGATTCCGATGGCGTTGAATCCAACCAAGCTGATGCCGCGGCAGGTCCGCACCGTGACGGTGGTCGGCAAGCTGAAGACCGGCGTCAGCCTGGCGCGGGCCCAGGAGGAGATGAACCTCATCGCGCAGCGGTTCGAGCGCGATTATCCCGAGAGCTACCCGCCGGCGAGCGGCCACGGGATCCACCTGGTGCCGGCGCGCGAGGACCTGGTGGGAGGGGTACGGACGACCCTGCTGGTCCTCTTCGGCGCCGTCGGTCTGGTGCTGGTGATCTCCTGTATCAATGTCGCCAACCTGCTGCTCGCGCGGGCGACCTCCCGCTCCAAGGAGGTGGCGATCCGGACCGCCCTCGGCTCGAGCCGTTCCATCCTGGTCCGGCAGTTCCTGACCGAGGGTCTCGTGCTGTCGTTTTTCGGCGCCCTGCTCGGGCTCCTGCTGGCGTTCTGGAGCACCCGGACGCTGGTGGCCTTCAATCCGGGTAGCATCCCCCGACTCGATCAGGTCCGTCTCGACGGCTCCGTCCTCCTCTTCACCCTCAGCCTGGTGGTGGTGACCGGTTGCATCTTCGGCCTGGTGCCGGTCTTCCACAGCCTGGGCAAGAGTCTGCGCGCGCCGCTCCAGGATGGCGGCAAGACCTCGGCCGGAACCACCTCCGGCCAGCGGACGCGGAGCGCGCTGGTGGTGGCCGAGATCGCGATCGCGCTCGTCGTGCTCGTCGGCACCGGACTGATGATCCAGAGCTTCCGGCGATTGCTGGACGTCAATCCCGGCTTCCGCACCCAGGGGCTCCTCACCGCCCGCTACACCCTGACGTCGGCGCGGTTCCCCGAGGAGGCGCAGGCGATGGCGCTGCACCGGCGGCTTCTGGAGCGGGTCGCGGCCCTGCCCGGGATCGAGAGCGCGGCGACCGCCTCCGAGCTCCCCATGGGCGCCGGGTTGAACCTCTCGGGCGACGTCACCATCGAGGGGCGGGTGCTCGGCCCGAACGAGGCTCCCCCGGTGACCGGCTGGCGGATGGTGAGCCCCGGCTACTTCAAGACCATGGAGATCCCGCTCCTCCAGGGGCGCCCGCTGGCGGCGGCGGACGACGAGAACGCGCCCGGCGCCGTGGTCCTGGACGAGGCGCTCGCGCGCCGCCTCTGGCCCGGCGAGAGCGCTCTCGGCAAGCGCCTGAAGCTCAACGCCCGCACGCCGGCGCAGAGCGTCTGGCGCACGGTGGTCGGCGTCGTGGGGCACGTCCGCCAGCAGGGGCTGGCCGAGGCCGGCGGCGATCAGCTCTATGTCCCGCTGGCGCAATACCCGGTGCGGCTGACCACCCTGGTGCTGCGCCCCGCCGGCGGCAGCCCGGAAAGCCTGGGCACGGGGCTGCGCGATGCCGTCCGGTCGATCGACCGGGATCTTCCGATCGACGTCAAGACGATCGACCAGGTGATCGACGACTCGTTGAGCCGGCAGCGCTTCAACACGCTGCTCTTCACCTTCTTCGGCTGCGTCGCGCTCGCCCTGACGGTGATCGGCGTCTACGGGGTGATGGCCTACTCGGTGGCCCAGCGCACGCGCGACGTGGGCATCCGCATGGCGCTCGGCGCCGGCAAGCAGGACGTGTTGCGCCTGATCGTCGGCCAGGGGGCGCGGCTCACCTCGGCAGGGCTCGTCCTCGGCCTCGCCGCAGCCTGGGGGCTGTCGCGGCTGATGCTGAGCCTGCTCTATGGCGTCGGGGCGAGCGACGCCGTCACCTTCGTGGGCGTCCCGCTCCTGCTCGGAGCGCTGGGGCTCGCGGCGAGCTATCTGCCCGCGCGCCGCGCGGCGAAGGTCGATCCCCTCGTGGCGCTCCGCTACGACTGATCCGGATGTGAATCTGGCGATGAAAAAAGAGAACATCGAGAATATCTACCGTCTGTCGCCCATCCAGCAGGGAATGCTGTTCCATACCCTCTACGCGCCGGGCGAGGGGGTCTATTTCGAGCAGTTCAACATGACGTTCGGCGCGGGTTTCGAACCCTCGCTCTTCGAGCGGACCTGGCGGGATCTGGTGGCACGGAATCCGATCCTGCGGACCTCGTTCATCTGGGAGAGCCTGGAGGAGCCGGTCCAGGTCGTCAACCGGCAGGTGGAGCTCCCCTTCGAGGTTCTGGACTGGCGCGGCCTTCCCGAGGCGGAGAGTGGGGCGAAGCTCCAGGAGCGCCTCGCCGAGGAGCGGCGGCGGGGGTTCGATCTGCTGCAGGCGCCGCTGATGCGCTTCTGCGTCATCCGGCTGCGCGACGACCTCTACCATGTGATCTGGAGCTACCACCACCTGATCCTCGACGGCTGGTCGGTGGGCCTGCTCCTGCAGGACGCGCACGCGCTCTACCGGGCCGTGGTCACCGGCGGATCGTTCCAGCCGCAGCCGCGGCGCCCGTTCCGGGATTACATCGCCTGGCTGCGGCAGCTCGACCTCTCCGCGATCGAGGGCTACTGGCGGCGGGTGCTCGGCGGCTTCACCACGCCGACGCCGCTCGGGGTCGACCGCCCCGCCGGACGGGGCCGGCCGGAGGAGAGCGGCCGCGCGATGGCGTCCGCCCTCGTCCCGGAGGGGGAGAGCGAGGCGCTGAAGGCGTGGGCGCGGGAGAACCGGCTCACCCTGAGCACAGTGCTGCAGGGGGCCTGGTCCCTGGTGCTGTCCCGCTACAGCGGAGAGGACGACCTGGTCTTCGGCGTGACGGTCTCCGGCCGCCCCACCTCCCTGCCCGGGGTGGATACGATGCTGGGCTGCTTCATCAACACGCTCCCGGTGCGCGTCCGCGTGCCGGGCGGCGCGCCGGTCCGCGCCTGGCTCCAGAGTATGCAGGCGGAACAGTTGGAGATGCGGCGCTATGAGCAGAGCCCCCTGGTCCAGGTGCTGGGCTGGTCCGACGTGCCGCGTCCGACCCCCCTGTTCGAGAGCATCTTCGTCTTCGAGGGGTTCACGGACACGGCCCGCGAGGGGGCGTTCCAGCGCACCGGCTATCCGCTCACCCTGGTGGCGGGCCCGGACCGCGAGATCGTGCTGCGGATCGACTACGAGCTCGAGCGTTTCGAGCCGGCGGTGATCGAGCGCCTCCTCGGGCACATGCGGAGCGTGCTCCCGGCCTTTCTGGCCAACCCCGAGCAGCGGCTGGATGCGATCGACATCCTCACCCCCGGCGAGCTCCGGCAGGTGCGGGAGTGGTCGGCGACCGCCGTCCGCTATGACGGCGCCGATCTCCTGCTGCACGAGATCATCGCGGCCCGGGTGGCGTCCCAGCCCGACGCGGTGGCGGTGGTCTTCGGCCAGGAGTCGCTGACCTACGGTGAGCTCGACGCCCGGGCCGGGCGGCTGGCCCGCCGGCTGCGGCGGATGGGGGTGGGCCCCGAGGTGCTGGTCGGCGTCTGCGCCGAGCGCTCGCTCGAGATGGTGGTGGCCCTGCTGGCGGTGCTCAAGGCCGGCGGCGGCTACGTCCCCCTCGACCCCTCCTATCCCGCGGACCGCCTCGCCTACATGCTGGAGGATTCGCGGGTCCCGGTGCTGCTCGCCCAGACGGCGGTGCTCGACCGGTTGCCGGCTCCCGAGGCCCGCGTCGTCCTGCTCGACGGCAAGGGGGCCGGCGAGGAGGACGGGGCTCCGGAAGAGCAGGAGCCGGCCGCCGCGGTCACCCCCGGCAACGTCGCCTACATGATCTACACCTCCGGCTCGACCGGGCGCCCCAAGGGGGCGATGAACACCCATCGCGCGATCGTCAACCGCCTGCTCTGGATGCAGGACGCCCTGGGGCTCGACGCCACTGACCGGGTGCTGCAGAAGACCCCGTTCAGCTTCGACGTCTCGGTCTGGGAGTTCTTCTGGCCCCTGATGATGGGCGCCTGCCTGGTGGTGGCGAAGCCGGGCGGCCATCAGGATCCCGACTACCTCGTCGAGGAGATCGCCCGCCAGCGGGTGACGACCCTCCACTTCGTCCCCTCCATGCTGCAGGTCTTCCTGGAGGCCCGCGGGCTCGAGCGCTGCGCGGCGTTGCGGCGGGTGGTCTGCAGCGGCGAGGCCCTGCCGGCCGAGCTGCAGCGGCGCTTCCACGAGATCTTCGCGGCGCCGCTGATCAACCTCTACGGACCGACCGAGGCGGCGGTGGACGTGAGCTGCTGGTGGTGCGCGCGCGGCGACGACCGCACTACCGTACCGATCGGGCGCCCGGTCGCCAACACCGAGCTCCACGTCCTGGATCGCGCGGGCCGGCGGCTGCCGATCGGAGTCGGGGGCGAGCTGTTCATCGGCGGCATCCAGGTCGGCCGCGGCTACCACCGGCGCCCCGAGCTGACGGCGGAGAAGTTCGTTCCCGATCCGTTCGGCAGCGTGGCCGGAGGCCGGGCCGGCGCCCGGCTCTACCGGACGGGCGACCTCGCCCGCCATCTGCCGGACGGCGCGATCGAGTTCCTGGGCCGCATCGACCATCAGGTGAAGATCCGCGGCCTGCGCATCGAGCTGGGGGAGATCGAGGCCGCTCTCACCGCTCATCCGTCGGTGCGCGAGGCGGTGGTGGTGGCGACGGCCGACCAGCGCCTGGTCGGCTACGTGGTCGCCGCCGCCGGTGTCGAGGTCTCGCCGGCCGAGCTGCGGGCGCATCTGGCCACCACGCTGCCGGAGTACATGGTCCCCGCGGTCTTCGTGCCCCTCGAGGCCCTGCCGCTGAGCCCCAACGGCAAGGTGGATCGCCGGGCCCTCCCCGCGCCGGGAACGGCGGCGAGCTCCGGCGCGGAAGCCTTCGCGAGCCCGCGCACCCCGCTCGAGGAGCTGATCGCGGGGGTCTGGTCGGAGGTCCTGAAGGTCGGCAAGGTCGGGCGCGACGACAACTTCTTCGAGCTGGGCGGGCACTCGCTGCTGGCCACGCGCGTCCTGTCGCGCCTGCGCGAGACCCTCGACATCGACGTGCCGCTGCGGGCGCTGTTCGAGGCGACGACGGTCGCCCGGCAGGCGGCGTTGATGGAGGAGATGCGCCTGACCGCCGGCAAGCTCGCGATGCCGCCGCTGCGGCGCGTCTCGCGGAAGGGGGAGATCCCGCTCTCCTTCGGTCAGGAACGGTTCTGGTTCATCGACCGTCTGCAGCCGGGCTCGGCGGCCTACAACATCCCGGGCCGGGTGCGGATCGCGGGCCGGCTCGACACGCCGGCCCTGCTGCGCGCCTTCGCCGAGGTGGTCCGCCGTCACGAGGCGCTGCGCACCGTCTTCCCCCTGCGCAAGGGGCAGGCCTCGCAGGTGATCCGGTCCGGGATCGGCACTCTCCCCCTGGTCGATCTGCGGGGGTTGCCGGATGCCGCCCGCGAGCGGGAGCGGCGCACCCTCGTCCAGCTCGTCAGCCAGCTCCCGTTCGATCTCGCCAAGGGGCCGCTCTACCGTTTCATGCTGCTGCGCCTCGAGGACGAGACCCATGTCCTCCTGCTCACCGTGCATCACATCGTCTCGGATGGCTGGTCGATGGGCATCCTGGTGCGCGAGATCGGAGCCCTCTACGAGGCCTTCTCGGCGGGCCGCCCCTCGCCCCTGCCGGAGCTCCCCTTCCAGTACGCCGACTTCGCGGCCTGGCAGCGCGAGTGGCTGCAAGGGGAGGTCCTGGAGGCCCAGATCGACTTCTGGCGGCAGCGGCTGGCCGGCGCTCCTCCGGTCACCAACTTCCCGCTGGACCACCCGCGGCCCGCCCTGCAGACCTACCGGGGGGATCGCCGCGCGCTGCTGCTGACGCCGGAGCTGACCGATGGCCTGAAGGCCCTTGGGCGGCGCCAGGGGGTGACCCTGTTCATGGTGCTGCTGGCGTTGCTCGACACCCTGCTGGTGCGTCACGGCGGGCAGGAGGACCTGGTGGTCGGGTCCCCGATCGCGGGGCGTGGCAAGGTGGAGATCGAGGGGCTGGTCGGCCTCTTCCTCAACATGCTGCTCCTGCGCACCGACGCCTCCGGCAATCCGAGCTTCGCGGCCCTGCTCCTCCGCGTCCGCGAGAGCGCGCTCTCCGCCTACGCCCATCAGGACCTCCCCTTCGAGAAGCTGGTCGACGAGCTGGCGCCCGAGCGCAACCTGAGCCAGACGGCTTTCTTTCAGATCCTGCTGGTGCTGCAGAACGCTCCCCTGGAGCCGCTGGTCCTGCCCGGGATCACCCTGTCGCCGGTGACCTCGGACGCCGAAGCCTCGAAGCTCGATTTCACTCTCGACGCCGTCGAGATGAGCGGCAAGCTGGTGATCGCTCTGCGCTTCAACCCCGACCTTTTCGAGGCCACCACGATCGAGCGCCTGGCGGGACATCTCCAGCGGCTGCTGGAGACCGTGGTAATCCATCCCGAGCGGCCGATTCACGAGATCTCCCTGCTCAGCGAAGGCGAGCTCCAGCAGCTCCGCGAGTGGTCGGCGACCGCCGTCCACTATCCCGGGGATCTCCTCCTGCACCGGCTCATCGAGGCGCAGGTGGACCGCGATCCCGAGGCGGTGGCGGTGGTCGCCGGCGAGGCGTCGCTGACCTATCGGGAGCTCGACCGGCGCGCCAACGGCCTGGCGCGCCGGCTGCGGGAGAGGGGCGTCGGGCCCGAGGTGCCGGTCGGCGTCTGCGCCGAGCGCTCGCTCGAGATGGTCGTCGCCCTGGTGGCGGTGCTCAAGGCGGGGGGAGGCTACGTTCCGCTCGACCCCTCGTATCCGGCGGACCGCCTGGCGTTCATGCTGGCGAGCGCCGGCACCCCGGTCCTCCTGGTCCAGCCGGCGCTGCTCGAACGGCTGCCGGAGCACGGCTCCGAGGTCCTCCTGCTCGTGGCGGGGGAGGAGGACGCCGAGGACCTCCGCCCCGCCGTCGAGATCGATCCCGACGGCCTCGCCTACGCCATCTTCACCTCGGGCTCGACGGGCCGGCCGAAGGGGGCGATGAACTCCCACCGCGGCATCGTCAACCGGCTGCTCTGGATGCAGGAGACCTTCGGGCTCGACGCCACCGACCGGGTGCTCCAGAAGACCCCCTTCAGCTTCGACGTCTCGGTCTGGGAGTTCTTCTGGCCGTTGATGACCGGCGCCCGGCTGGTGATGGCGAAGCCGGGCGGCCATCAGGACCCCGCCTACCTGGTCGAGGAGATCGTCGCCCAGGAGATCACCACCCTGCACTTCGTGCCCTCGATGCTGCAGGTCTTCCTGGAGGCGCGCGGGGTCGGCCGCTGCGGCTCGCTGCGCCGCGTCCTGTGCAGCGGCGAGGCGCTGCCCGCCGAGCTGGCGCGGCGTTTCTACGAGCTCCTGGACGCTCCGCTCCACAACCTCTACGGCCCGACCGAGGCCGCGGTCGACGTGAGCTGGTGGCCCTGCGAGCGCGGCAGCTCGCGCGCCGCCGTGCCGATCGGACGGCCGGTCGCCAACACCGGGCTGCGCATCCTCGGCCGCGAGGGGGAGCTGATGCCGGTCGGGGTCGCCGGCGAGCTCTGGATCGGCGGCGTGCAGGTCGGCCGGGGATATCTCGGCCGGCCCGAGCTGACAGCGGAGCGCTTCGTCCCCGACCCCTTCGGCCTGCCCGGGGCCCGGGCCTACCGCACGGGCGATCTCACCCGTTTCCTGCCGGACGGCGCGATCGAGTTCCTGGGGCGGATCGACTTCCAGGTGAAGATCCGCGGCTTCCGCATCGAGCTGGGGGAGATCGAGGCGGCGCTGACCGGCCAGGGGGCGGTGCGCGAGACGGTGGTGGTGGCCGACCGCTCGGCCGGGACGGCGGGGGCGGTGGGCGACTGGCGGCTGATCGCCTACGTCGTGGCCGCCGCGGGCGCGGAGGTCACCGTCGCCGACCTGCGCTCCCACCTCGGGGCGGTCCTGCCGGACTACATGATCCCCGCGGTGTTCGTGCTGCTCGACGCCCTGCCGCTCAACCCCAACGGCAAAGTGGACCGCAAGGCTCTGCCGGCCCCGGATTTCGAGGCCACCGGCGCCGCGGCGGAGTACGTGGCGCCGCGGACGGTCCTGGAGACCGGCCTGGCCCGGCTGTGGAGCGAGGTGCTGGGGGTCGAGGTCGAGCGCATCGGCCTGCGGGATCATTTCTTCGACCTCGGCGGCAACTCGATCACCGGCGCGATCTTCATCAACCAGCTCCAGGAGATGCTGGGGGAGATCATCCACGTCGTGGCGCTGTTCGACGCGCCGGTCCTGGAGCGTTTCGCGGCCTTCGTGGCGCGGGAGTATCCGGCCGGCGTGGCGCGGATCTGGGGCGAGGAGGTCGCCGAAGCGGGCGCCGCGGCGCCGGCGGCCGAGCCCACGGTCGATGAGGAGCGGCTGGCGCAGATCCGCTGGCATCTCCGCAAGCTGGCGCCCGCCATCCTCGACGGCATCGTCAATCCTCCCGCGCTGTTCGTGCTCTCGCCGCCGCGGTCGGGATCGACGCTGCTGCGCGTGATGCTGGGCGGCAACCCGCAGCTCTTCGCGCCGCCGGAGCTCGAGCTGCTCAACTTCAACACCTTGCGCGAGCGGCGGGAGGCCTTTCCGGGCCGCGACAGCTTCCGGCTGGAGGGCCTGCTGCGGGCGGTCGTCGAGGTCCAGGGCATCACCCCGGAGGAGGCGGGCACGCTGGTCGAGCAGCTCGAATGGAACGGCACGACGACGCAGGAGGCCTACCGCATCCTCCAGGAGCGCATCGCGCCGCGCCTGCTGGTCGACAAGACGCCGACCTACGCCTGGGATCCGGCGACGCTGCGGCGCGCCGAGGAAGTGTTCGGCGGCGCCCGCTATCTGCATCTGGTTCGCCACCCCTACGGCATGATCCACTCCTTCGAGGAGGCCCGGATCGACCAGATCTTCTTTGCCGAGAATCACTCGTTCGACCGCCGGGAGCTGGCCGAGGCGCTGTGGGGGATCGCGCATCAGAACATCCTCGACTTCCTCGCCGAAGTCCCGCCGGAGCGCCAGCAGACCCTCCACTTCGAGGAGCTCCTGAAGGACCCCGAGGGGGTTCTGCGCGGGGTGTGCGCGTCGCTCGGGATCGACTATCACCCCGACATGGCCGTGCCGTACGTCAAGCGGCGGGCGCGGATGACGGACGGCCTCTACGCCGAGTCGCGGATGCTCGGGGACGTCAAGTTTCACGAGCATAGCGGGGTCGACGCGGAGGTGGCCGAACGCTGGCGCGAAGCCTATGACCACGACTTCCTCGGCGAGGCGACGTGGCGGCTGGCGGCCCGGCTGGGCTACGACGTCGAGCGCGAGCGCGTGGGCGTCATCGCCGGGCTGGAGGGGGAGGCAGCGGTCCTCGAAGCCGGGGATTGGCGGGAAGGGGAGGCGCTGCCGCTCTCCTTCTCGCAGGAGCGGCTCTGGTTCCTCGACCAGCTCGATCCGGGGACGCGGACCTACAACGTCTCGATGAGCGTGCGTCTGCTCGGTCGCCTCGACGTGCCGGTGCTCGGCCGCAGCCTGGAAGAGATCGCGCGCCGCCATGCCGCGCTGCGCACCACGTTCGCGGCGGCGCAGGGGAACCCGGTCCAGATCATCGGCCCGGAGCCGCGGCTGGAGCCGCGGGTGGTCGATCTGTCGGCGCTGCCCGCCGCGGCGGGCGATCTCGCGGCCCGCGATGCCGTCGCGGCCTACGGCGGCGAGCCGTTCGACCTCGCCGCCGGCCCGCTGATCCGGGCCCTGCTGGTGCGGCTGGGCGCCGAGGATCACGTCGCCTCGTTCACCGCCCATCACATCGTCTGCGACGGCTGGTCGATCGGCGTGCTGGTGCGCGAGGTCGCGGCTCTCTACGCCGCCTTCGTGGCAGGGGAGCCGTCGCCGCTGCCGGCGCTGCCGGTGCAGTACGTCGACTTCGCCCGCTGGCAGCGGCGGTGGCTGGAAGGGGCGGCCATCGAGCGGCAGCTCGCCTACTGGCGCGAGCGGCTCGCCGGCGTGCCGGTCCTGCAGCTCCCGGGCGACCGGCCGCGCCCGAGCGTCCAGAGCTTCCGCGGCTCGACGCACGGCTTCGTGCTCTCGGGCGAGCTCTCGGCGGCCCTGCGGATGCTGAGCCGCGAGCGCGGAGCGACCAGCTTCATGACCGTGATGGCCGCGTTCCAGGCCTTCCTCGGCCGCTACTCCGGGCAGGAGGACTTCGCCGTCGGCTCGCCCGTAGCCGGCCGCAACCGCAAGGAGCTGGAGCCGCTGATCGGGTTCTTCGTCAATACGCTGGTGCTGCGCGCCGACCTCGCCGGGGCGCCCGGCTTCGCGACGCTGCTGGAGCGGGTTCGCCGGGCGTCCCTGGAGGGCTACGCTCACCAGGACGTGCCGTTCGAGAAGGTGGTGCAGGAGATCGCTCCCGAGCGCAACCTGAGCTACCCGCCGCTGTTCCAGGTGATGCTCGCCTTCCAGAACGCCCCGGCGGCGCGCTTCGAGCTGCCCGGCCTCACCCTCGCCCCGGTGGCCGAGGACTTCGCGGTCTCGAAGTTCGACCTCTCCCTGACCGTGTTCGACAACGGCCCGCAGATCTTCGGGCAGTGGGTCTACAGCACCGCCCTCTTCGAGGCGGAGACGATCGCCCGCTGGGCCGGGCACTTCCAGACCCTGCTCGCGGAGCTGACGGCCGATCCCGCCCGCCGTCTCACCGAATTGCCGCTGCTCACCGCCCCCGAGCGGGAGCAGCTCCTGGTGGAGTGGAACCGGCCGCCGGCCGACTACCCCGACGAGGGTTTCGTCCACCGGCTCGTCGAGGAGCAGGCCGCGAGGACTCCGCAGGCCGCCGCCGTCGTCTTCGAGGCGGAGAGCCTCAGCTATGGCGAGCTGAACGCGCGCGCCAACCGGCTCGCCCGGCATCTCCGGGATCTCGGAGTGGGACCGGAGTCGGTGGTGGGCATCAGCGCCGAGCGCTCGTTCGAGATGGTGGTGGGGCTGCTCGCCATTCTCAAGGCGGGCGGCGCCTATCTGCCGCTCGATCCCGCGCTGCCGGCCGAGCGGCTGGCCTTCATGATGGAGGACGCCGGCATCGGGCTGCTCCTGGCCCAGGAGCGGCTGGTGCCGGATCTCCCGGCGCGCGATGGCCTCCGGATCGTCCCGCTCGACTCGCTCGACGGCCCCGCCGTCGGGAGCGAGCGAGATCTGGGCGTCCCGGTGCTCCCGGACCATCCCGCCTACGTCATCTACACCTCGGGCTCGACCGGGCAGCCGAAGGGGGTGGTGGTCTCCCACCGCGCACTCGGCAACCGCCTGCAATACGCCCGCACGGGGGACGTGACCGCGGCCGACGCCTTCCTCCAGAAGACGACGATCAGCTTCGACGTCTCGCTGCTCGAGATCTTCGCTCCGCTCGCCGCCGGCGGCCGGACCGTGCTCGCCCGTCCCGGCGGCCAGCAGGACGCGGCCTATCTGGTGGATCTCATCCGCGAGCAGGGGATCACCTACGCCTCCTTCCCCCCGGCGCTGCTCTCCGTATTGTTCGAGCAGCCGGGGTTCGACGGCTGCGCCAGCCTGCGCACCGTCATCACCGGCGGCGAGACGGTCCCCGCCCCGCTGCCGGGGCAGTTCTACGCGGTCCTGCCGGGCGCCGATCTGCTCAACCGCTACGGCCCGACCGAGGCGACGATCTCGGTCACCTCCTGGCTCTGCGAGCGGGGAGCGCCGCCGCGCACGCTGCCGATCGGCCGGCCGACGGCGAAGGCGCGCGTCTATCTGCTCGACCGCGAGCTGCAGCCGGTGCCGGTGGGCATGCCGGGGGAGATCTTCCTCGGCGGCCTCTGCGTGGCGCGCGGCTACCTGCGCCAGCCGGCGCTGACGGCCGAGAAGTTCGTTCCCGATCCGTTCTCGGGCGATGCCGGCGGGCGCCTCTATCGCACCGGCGACCTCGCCCGCTACCGGACGGACGGCGCCATCGAGTTCGCCGGGCGGGTCGACCAGCAGGTCAAGATCCGCGGCTTCCGGGTCGAGCTGGGGGAGATCGAGGCCGTCCTCGCCCGCCATCCGGCGGTGCGCGAGGTGGCGGTGGTCGACCGCGAGGACGGGCCCACCCGCAGCCTCGCCGCCTACCTGGTCTTCCAGCCGGGCGAGGCGCCGGAGGAGGGGGAGCTGCGGCGGTTCCTGCTCGCCGCCCTGCCGGCCTACATGGTGCCCGCGGACTTCGTGGTGATGGCGGCCCTGCCGCTGGCGCCGACCGGCAAGGTCGACCGCCGCGCCCTGCCGGCGCCGGAGCGCCGGAGCGCCGCCGCCGGCTTCGCGGCGCCGCGCAATCCGGCCGAGGAGCGGCTGGCGGCGATCTGGGCGGCGCTGCTGTCGCGCGAGACGGTCGGCATCCACGACAGCTTCTTCGACCTCGGCGGCCATTCGCTGCTCGCGACGCAGGTGATCTCCCGGGTGCGCGAGAGCTTCGGCGTCGAGCTGCCGCTGCGCCTGCTGTTCGAGCGGCCGACGGTCGCCGCGCTGGCCGAGGCGGTGGAAGCCGCCCTCGGCGCCGGTTCCGGACTGACCGCGCCGCCGCTGGTGCCGGTGCCACGCGGCGGCGACCTGCCGCTCTCCTTCGCCCAGCAGCGGCTCTGGTTCCTGGAGCAGCTCCAGCCGGGCACGGCCACCTACAACATGCCCACCGCCGTCCGCTTCCGCGGCGTGCTGGACGTGGCCGCCCTGCGCGGCAGCCTGCGGGAGGTGGTGCGCCGCCACGAGGCCCTGCGCACGACCTTCGCCGTGCGCGGCGGAACCCCGGTGCAGGTGGTGGCGGAGCCGGCGCTGGAGATGCCGCTGATCGACCTGCGACGGCTACCGGAAGAGGAGCGCGAGGCGGCCGTCCGCCGGCTCGCCGGTGTCGAGGCGCGGCGGCCGTTCGATCTCGGCGCCGGCCCGCTGATCCGCGCCACGCTCCTGCGCTCCGGCGAGGACGAGCACGTCGCCTTGCTGACGACGCATCACATCGTTTCGGATGGCTGGTCGATGGGGGTCCTGATCGGCGAGCTCGCGGCCCTCTACCCGGCCCTGCTCGCCGGTGAGCCGTCGCCGCTGCCCGAGCTCGCCGTCCAGTACGGCGACTTCGCCGTCTGGCAGCGGCAGTGGCTGCGCGGCGAGGTTCTGGAGTCGCAGCTCGCCTACTGGCGGCGGGTGCTCGCCGGGCACGCCGTCCTGCAGCTCCCCACCGACCGCCCGCGGCCGGCCGTCCAGCAGTTCCGCGGCGCCGACGAGCCGCTCGCCTTCGGCCGCGAGGCGAGCCGGGCGTTCCTCGACCTCGGCCGGCGGCAGGGGGCGACCTCCTACATGACGCTGCTGGCGGGCTTCCAGGCGCTGCTCTACCGCTACTCGGGGCAGGACGACGTGATCGTCGGCGCCACCGTCGCCGGGCGGGACCGCCGCGAGCTCGAGCCGCTGATCGGCTTCTTCGTCAACACCCTGCCGATGCGCACCGGCCTGTCGGGCCGGCCGGCCTTCCGCGAGCTGCTCGACCGCGTGCGCGAGGTCGCCCTCGGCGCCCTCAGCCATCAGGACCTGCCGTTCGAGAAGCTGGTCGAGGAGCTGCAGCCGGAGCGCGACCTGTCGCGCTCGCCGCTGTTCCAGGTGGTCTTCCAGTTCCAGCAGGCGGCCGCCGCCGCCGCCCTCGAGCTGCCCGGCCTCACCTTGAGCCCGGTCGAGGGGAGCAGCCAGAGCGCCAAGTTCGACATCGTGCTCAACCTGCGGGAGGGCGCCGGCGGCCTCCTCGGCGTCTGGAAGTTCAACACCGACCTCTTCGACCGCGCCACCCTCGCGCGCATGTCCCGGCACTTCGAGATGCTGATCGCCGGCGCCGCCGCCGATCCCGACCGGAGCTTGGCGGAGCTGCCGATCCTCACCGCGGCGGAACGCCGGCAGCTCGGTCTCGAGGAGCGCCGGTCGGAAGCGCTCGGCGGCTCCTGCCTGCACGAGATCTTCGCGGCCCAGGCGGCGCGCGCGCCGGAGGCGATCGCGGTGAGCTGCGAAGGCGAGGGGCTGAGCTACGGCGAGCTCGACCAGAGAGCGAACCGGCTGGCGCATCACCTGATCGCTTCAGGGGTCGCGCCTGGGGATCTCGTGGGCCTCTGCCTCGAGCGGTCCGTCGGGATGGTGGTGGCGATGCTCGCCGTGCTCAAGGCCGGCGGCGCCTACGTGCCCCTCGATCCGGCGTATCCGCGGGAGCGGCTGGCCTTCATGCTGGAGGACAGCCAGGTGCCGGTGCTGATCGCCCAGGAGTCGCTGGCCGCCGTCCTGCCGGAGCCCGGCCCCGGCACCCGGGTGATCCTGCTCGATCGCGACCGCGAGCGGATCCTCGGCGAGAGCGCCGGCGATCCGCGGGTCGCGGTCGCGGCGGACTACCCGGCCTACGTCATCTACACCTCGGGCTCGACGGGCCAGCCCAAGGGGGTGGTGGTGCGGCACGGCAACGCCGTGCGGCTGTTCACCGCCACCGAGCCCTGGTTCGGCTTCGGCGCCGAGGACGTCTGGACGCTGTTCCACTCCTACGCCTTCGACTTCTCGGTCTGGGAGCTGTGGGGCGCCCTGCTTCATGGCGGCCGGCTGGTGGTCGTGCCGTACTGGGTGAGCCGCTCGCCCGAGGCGTTCTACGACCTGCTGGCGACCGAGCGGGTGACGGTGCTCAACCAGACGCCGTCGGCGTTCCGGCAGCTCATCTGGGCCGAGGAGTCGGCGCTCGGCGGAGCGGCGCCGGACCTCGCCCTGCGCTACGTGGTCTTCGGCGGCGAGGCGCTGGAGCCGGCGAGCCTCGCGCCCTGGTTCGAGCGCCATGGCGATCAGACGCCGCGGCTGATCAACATGTACGGCATCACCGAGACGACGGTGCACGTCACCTATCGCCCGGTCGGAT
Source organism: Thermoanaerobaculia bacterium (assembly GCA_035490435.1). Lineage (GTDB taxonomy): Bacteria > Acidobacteriota > Thermoanaerobaculia > Multivoradales > UBA5704 > DATARR01. The sequence goes on along the minus strand of DATHEF010000069.1, from coordinate 20,966 downwards.
GGACGGAGGTGGCCGGCGCCGGCAGCGTCATCGGCCGGCCGATCCCCGACCTCGGGCTCTACGTGCTCGACGCCGCCGCCCAGCCGCTGCCGGCGGGAGTGCCGGGAGAGATCCACGTCGGCGGCGCCGGCCTCGCCCTGGGCTACCTCGGCCGGCCGGAGCTGACGGCGGAGCGCTTCGTGCCCGATCCCTACGGCGAGCCGGGCTCGCGGCTCTACCGCAGCGGCGACTTGGCGCGCTTCCTGGCCGACGGCGACCTCGAGTACCTGGGGCGGATCGACCACCAGGTGAAGATCCGCGGTTTCCGCATCGAGCTGGGGGAGATCGAGTCGGCGCTCGCCGCTCATCCGGCGGTGCGCGAGGCAGTGGTGCTGGCCCGCGAGGACGGGGCGGAGCGGCGTCTGGTGGCCTACGTGGTGCCGGCCGGCGCCGCCGCGCCCGGCCTGGCCGAGCTGCGGGAGGCGCTCGCCGCCACTCTCCCCGAGTACATGCTGCCGTCGTCCCTGGTGGCGCTCGACCGCATGCCGCTGACCGCCAACGGCAAGGTGGACCGCCGCGCCCTGCCGGCGCCCGGAGCGGCGGGATCGGTGCTCGAGGCCTCCTATGTCGCCCCGGCGAACGATCTCGAGCGGTTCCTGGCCATCCTCTGGCAGGAGGTCCTGAAGGTCTCCCAGGTCGGGGTGCACGACGACTTCTTCGCGGTGGGGGGGAGCTCGATCACCGGCGCGGTGCTGGTCAGCCGGCTGCAGGAGAAGCTGCGGGAGATCGTCCACGTGGTGGTGATCTTCGACCATCCCACGATCGCCGAGATGTCCGCCTATCTGATCGACCAGCATCCGGAGGGGGTGGCGAGGCTGTTCGGCCGGGGTGCCCTGGGCAGCTCGGGCGGGCGGGCGGCGGCGGTGGCGGCCGCCGGCGACGCCGAGCTGGCGGAGCTGCGGAGTCTGATCCGGCCGCTCGCCCCGCTGGCGCAGGCCCCGGCCAGGAACCCCAAAGCGGTTTTCGTGCTCTCGCCGCCGCGCTCGGGCTCCACCCTGATGCGGGTGATGCTCGGCGGCCATCCGCGGCTCTTCTCGCCGCCGGAGCTGGAGCTGCTCTCCTTCAACACGCTCCAGGAGCGCCGGGCGGCGTTCAGCGGCCGCGACGCCTTCTGGCTCGAGGGGGTGATCCGCGCCGTCATGGAGATCCGCGGCTGCGGCGCCGAGGAGGCCGAGGCGCTGGTCGCCGGCTGCGAGCGGGAGGGGCTGACGGCGCTCGAATTCTACGGCCGGCTGCAGGAGTGGCTCGGCGACCGCATCCTGGTCGACAAGACCCCGTCCTACGCGCTCGATCCGGCGGTGCTGCGGCGGGCCGAGGAGGGGTTCGAGGAGCCGCGCTACATCCACCTCATCCGCCATCCGCTGGGCATGATCCACTCCTTCGAGGAAGCCAAGCTCGACCAGCTCTTCTTCCGCTACGAGCACCCGTTCTCCCGGCGCCAGCTCGCCGAGCTGATCTGGCGGGAGAGCCACGAGAACATCGTGGAGTTCCTGGGCGGCGTGCCGGCCGGCCGCCAGCACTGGGTCCGCTTCGAGGACCTGCTGCGCGAGCCGGAGGCGATCCTGCGCGGGATCTGCGAGTTCCTGGGGCTCGAGTACCACCCCGACATGGCGGAGCCCTACAAGCGGAAGTCGGCCCGCATGACCGACGGCGTCCACGCCGAGTCGCGCATGCTGGGCGACGTCAAGTTCCACCAGTACCAGGGGGTCGAGGCGCGGGTGGCGGAGAGGTGGCGGGAGAGCCACGCCCTGGAGTCCCTCGACGGCGGGACGCGGGACCTCGCGGCCCGGCTCGGCTACGACGTCAAGCCGGAGGAGCCCGGGGAGCGCTGGTCGCCGATCCCCTCCGTGCTGGTCGGCCTGCAGCCGGGGGGCTCGGAGCCGCCGCTCTTCCTCGTCCACCCGCTCTCCGGCGAGCTGTTCCTCTACCGCCAGGTGGTGGCGGCGCTCGGGCCGGAGCAGCCGGTCTACGGCCTCCAGGCGGTGGGCTTCGCCGCCGACGAGGAGCCGCTGACGACCGTCGAGGAGATGGCGGCCGTCTACGTCAACGCGCTGCTCTCGTTCCAGCCCCAGGGCCCCTACCTCCTGGCCGGCAGCTCGCTGGGCGGGCTGATCGCCTTCGAGATGGCCCGCAAGCTGCGCTCCCTGCAGCGGGAGGTGGCGTTCCTGGCGCTGCTCGACGCGCCCGACCCGGCCCGCTTCGCGCGCCAGCAGGGGGACGCGGAAGGGGATGCCGAGCTCTCGATCCTGCAGCACGTCGCCCAGGGGGCTCCGGGCGTTTCGCTCGGCGATCTCCGCGCGCTCGCGCCGGAGGAGCGCCTGCGGCTCATCCTCGACCATGGACGGCGGGCGGGCACCCTCGCCGGGTCGTTCGGCCTGCCCGAGCTGCGGCGGCTGGTGCGGGTGGTGCACGCCAACCGGCAGGCGGTGCGCGCCTACGAGCCGCAGCCGTTCGACACCAGCCTGTTCTATATCCGCGCCGAGGAGGGGCTGGGGGACGACGCCGTCTGGGCCGGGCTGGCGCTCGGCGGCGCCGAGGTCCACGAGGCTCCCGGCAACCATCTCTCGATGCACTTCCCGCCGCATGCCGAGACGCTCGCGGCACGGCTGCGGAGCTGCATCGAGCACGCCCTGCGGGCGCGGGTGGCGGAGACCGGCGACGAGGGACTGGGGCGGGCGGTCGAGACGTAAGCCCGACTGTGGTAGCCTTTTGCGCTCGCTACGCCTAGTCGCCGTCATCCCTGAACAGGTTGGGAGAGTTTTTCGATGAACGAACGTCTGACCCGCAAAGATATCAAACGTGACGAATTCACCGCCGCCATGGGCCGCGGCGTCGAGTACGCCGGCAGCCACGTCCGGAACATCGCCTACGCGATCGGCGGCATCCTCCTGCTCGTGGCGCTCGGGATCGCGATCCACTTCTATCGCGTCCACCGCCTGGAGGAGGCCAACCACGCGCTGTCCGCGGCGATGAAGGTCTATCAGGCCCCCGTCGCGGCGACCGGCGCCAAGCCCGCCGACGCCGACGAGCCGAGCTTCCCGACCGACTCCGCCCGCCGGACGCGCGCCAAGGAGCTGCTGAAGAAGGTCCACGACGACTACGGCTCGACCGCCGCCGGCGCCGTGGCCAGCCTCTACCTCGCCCAGATCGCCGCCGACGAGGGGCGCCTGGACGAGGCCCGCAAGCTCTGGAACGACTACGCCGACGACCACGAGGGGACCATGCTCGGCACCGAGGCGCGGCTCAACCTGCTCGCCCTCGACCGCAAGCAGGGCAAGGGGGAGCAGGTGGCCCAGCAACTGCGCGGGATGCTCGAGAAGGGGGACACGCCGCTCCCGCAGGACATGATCCTGCACGAGCTGGGGACCACCCTGGAGGATCTCCACCGCCCGCAGGAGGCGATCCAGTCCTACCAGCGGATCCTCGACGAGTTCCCGCAGTCCCCCTACCGCACGGAAGCCCAGCAGAAGGTGGCCGCCCTCGATCCGACGCGCGCCCCGGCGGGCGGTGGCGGTGCCATTCCGGGCGGCATGCCGGCCGGCTTCCCCGGCTGATCCGGCCGATTCGCTGATTCTCTGATGCTCCTTCCCTACCGCATCCTGGAGCGCAAGCGCGCCGGGATGCGGCTCGACGCCGAGGAGATCCGGTCGGTCGCCCGTGGCGCCACCGACGGCTCCTGGAGCGAGGGGCAGCTCGCGGCGTTCCTGATGGCGGCCGCCATCCGCGGGCTGGACGGCGAGGAGACCCGCGCCCTGACGCTCGCGATGCGCGACTCGGGCGAGCTCTGGGACCTCGGGGCGGAGGTCCCGCGCCTCTGCGACAAGCACTCGACGGGGGGCGTCGGCGACAAGGTGTCGCTGGTGATCGCGCCGCTGCTGGCGAGCTGCGGGCTCCCCGTCTTCATGCTCGCCGGCCGCGGCCTCGGCCACACCGGCGGCACCATCGACAAGCTGGAGAGCATCCCGGGGATGGACCTGCGGCTCGACCGCGGCCGCTGCCTCGACCTCCTCGCCCGCTGCGGCATGGCGATCGGCGCCGCCACCGCCGGGCTCGCTCCCGCCGACCGCCGCCTGTACTCCCTGCGCGACGTCACCGCCACCGTCGACTCGATCCCGCTGATCACCGCCAGCATCCTCTCGAAGAAGCTGGCGACCGCCGCCGCCGCGGTGGTCTTCGACGTCAAGACCGGCAACGGCGCCTTCCTCCCCGAGCTCGACCGCTCGCTGGAGCTGGCGCGCGGCCTGGTCGAGACCTCGCGCGCCCTCGGCACGCCGGCCGCCTGCCTGGTCACCGACATGAGCCAGCCGCTCGGCCGCTGGGCCGGCCACGCCGCCGAGGTCCGCGAGTCGCTCGACGCCCTGGCGGGGGAGGGGCCGGAGGACCTCATGAAGGTCACCTTCGCTCTCGCGGAGGAGGTCGCGCGGCTCGCCGGCCAGCCCCTCGAGCGGCGGGAGATGGCGGCGGCGATCGCCTCCGGCCGCGCCCGCGAGGCGTTCGAGCGCTGGGCCGCGCTCCAGGGCGCCGACCCCGCATGGCTGCGCGCCCCCCGCTTCGACCTCGCTCCGGTCGAGCGCCCCCTCCTCGCCCGGCGCTCCGGCCGGCTCGCCGCCGTGGACGTGCGCCAGCTCGGGCTCCTCCTGGTCGAGGCCGGCGGCGGCCGCGCCCACCCCGGCGACGCCATCGATTTCGGGATCTCCCTCGACACCCGGGTCCGCCTCGGCGCCGCGGTGGAGGCAGGGGAGGAGCTGGCCCGGGTCTATCTGAGGAGCGAGAACGAGCGCTTGGCGGAAGCCTTCGGGGCTTGCTTCACGGTGGGGGATGGTGGCGAGGCGCCACCGCTGATCGCGGGCCGGGTGGGGTAGATCCCAACCCCTGCGATATCATCCCGCCCCATGAAGGCCGCCATTCTCGCCGTCGGCTCGGAGTTGCTGGGCACCGACCGGCTGGACACCAATTCGCTGAAGCTGACGGCCCTTCTGGAGCGCCATGGCGCCGAGCTGCGGCGCAAGGCCGTGATCGGCGATTCGGAAACCGAGATCGCCGCCGAGCTGCGCAACCTCCTCCCCAGCGTCGATCTCATCCTGATCACCGGCGGCCTCGGCCCCACGGCCGACGACGTCACCCGCGAGGCGGTCGCCGCCGCCCTCGGCCGCGGGCTCCACCTCGACGGCGAGGTCCTCGCCGCCCTCGAGCGCCGGTTCCAGTCGCTCGGCTGGCAGATGCCCGAGGTCAACCGCCGGCAGGCCTGGGTGGTGGAGGGGGCGGCCGTCCTCGCCAACGAGCGGGGGACGGCGCCGGGGTTGCGCGTCGAGAGCGGCGGCTGCACCCTGTTCCTCTTCCCCGGCGTGCCCACCGAGCTGGAAGGGCTGATGGCCTCCGCCCTGGAGCCCTGGCTTGCCCGACGCTCCGGCGGCGTCGCCCGCGAGACGGCGGTGCTCAAGATCGCCGGCCTCCCCGAGTCGGTGGTGGAGGAGCGGATCGCGCCGGCCTACGGCGAGTTCGGCCGCGAGGCGATCACCATCCTGGCCAACGCCGGCGAGATCCAACTGCGGGCGACCGCCGCCGGCCCCGAGCCCGAGCGCCGCGCCCGCCTCCAGGCGATGGTGGAGCGCCTCGCCACGCTCGCCGGCGACGCCGTCTTCACCACCCGTGAGGAGGACACGCTGGAGAGCGTCGTCGGCGATCTGCTGCGCGCCGCCGGATCGACCCTCACCGCCGCCGAGTCCTGCACCGGCGGCCTCTTCTCGCAGCGGATCACCGCCGTGCCCGGCAGCAGCGACTACTTCCTGGGCGCCGCTATCACCTACAGCAACGGGCTGAAAACCCAACTGGTGGGCGTGCCGGCCGAAATGATCGCCGAGCACGGCGCGGTCTCCGAGCCGGTGGCCCGGGCGATGGCCGAGGGGGCGCGGCGCGTCCTGGGGAGCGACTGGGCGGTGGGCATCACCGGCGTCGCCGGCCCCGGCGGCGGCAGCGAGGCCAAGCCGGTGGGCACCGTCCACCTCGCCGTGGCGGGCCCGAGCGACGGCGAGGTCGAGCACCGCCAGCTCCGCCTGCCGGGCGACCGCGACCGGGTGCGCCGGTTCTCCACCCAGATCGTGCTCGAGATGCTCAGGCGGCGCCTGCTGGCCGTAGCGGCGGAGCGTCCATGAGGCTGTTCGTCGCCGTCGAGGTCCCCGAGCCGCCGCGCCGCGAGCTGCGCCGCCGCGTCGACGCCGTCCGCGACCGGCTGCCGCGGGCCCGCTGGGTCGATTTCGACAACGTCCACCTCACCCTGCTCTTCCTCGGCGAGACCGCCGAGGCGGACGTCCCGGTGCTCGCCGCCGGGTTGCGCGAGGCGTTCGCGCGCTGCCCGCCGCTCGGCCTGCGCCTCGACGGCGGCGGCACCTTTCCGCCCGGCCGCCCCGCCCGCGTCGCCTGGATCGGCGTCGAGGCTCCGGACGCCCTGGAGACCCTGCAGGCGGAGATCACCCGCGCCGCCGTCGAGACCCTCGGCTTCGAGCCCGAGGAGCGGGGCTACCATCCGCACGTCACCCTGGCGCGCTGCCCGGCCCCCTGGCGGCGGGAGGCGATCGACAAGTTCAGGAACGCCTTCACCGGACCCGTCGGGCCGCCGTTCGTGGCCGACCAGGGCGTCCTCTTCGAGAGCAAGCTGTCGCCGAAGGGAGCGCGCTATCGCGAGGTCGAGGTCTTCCCCATGGAGGCTGAAGAATGAGTCTCGGCACGGTGGTCGCGCTGGTCGCCGGTGCCTACCTGCTCGGCTCGGTCTCGTTCAGCGTCGTGCTGGTCAAGCTCGTGCAGGGCCTGGACGTCCGCACCGTCGGCAGCGGCAACGCCGGGGCCACCAACGTCATGCGCGCCGCCGGCAAGAAGGTAGGGGCGGCGGTCCTGATCCTCGACGTGATCAAGGGGATGACCGCGGTCGCCGTTCCCCGGGCGCTCGACGCGCCGCCGGCGGTGATCGGCAGCGCGGCGGTGGCCGTGGTGCTCGGCCACGTCTTCCCCGTCTTCTTCGGCTTCCGCGGCGGCAAGGGGGTCGCCACCTCGGCCGGCGCCCTGGGCATGCTGGCGCCGGCCGCGATGGCGCTCGGCCTGGCCGTCTTCGCCGCCGTGGTGCTCTGGAAGCGCTACGTCTCGCTGGGATCGATCGTCACCGCGGCGCTCTTCCCGTTCCTGGCCGGCCTCGGCGTCCGGCTGGGCTGGACGCCGTCCGGCGGCCCCTGGCTGGTCCTTTCCGCGGCGGGGATCGGGCTGCTCATCGTCTTCAAGCATCAGAGAAACCTTCAGCGCCTGTGGCGCGGGACCGAGCCCCGGCTGGGAGAGCGGCGCCGGAAGCCTGCCGGGGAGATGGGATGACCACCAACTGCACTCCGAGACGGATCGGGATCCTGGGCGCGGGCTCCTTCGGGACCGCGCTCGCCGTCCACTTCGCCGGCGCCGGCGGGCACGAGGTGCGGCTCTGGGCCCGCAACCCCGAGCTGGTCGAGCGGATGGGGAGCGAGCGGGCGAACCCCAACTATCTGCCCGGCGTCGCGCTGCCGCCCCGCCTCGAGCCGACCGCCGACCTCGCGGCGCTCGCCGGCAGCGAATTCGTCCTCATCGCCGTGCCCTCCCACGGCTTCCGCGAGATCCTCCGGCAATTCCTGCGGCTCGCCTCGGATGGCCAGCCGCTGCCGCTGATCTCGGCCACCAAGGGGATCGAGCCCGGGACCCTGGCGCGGATGAGCCAGGTCGCCCGCGAGGAGGGGGAGGCCGCCGGCCGCGAGATCCGCTTCGCGGTGCTCTCCGGCCCCACCTTCGCCGCCGAGCTCGCCCGCAATGTGCCGAGCGCCGCCGTCATCGCCTCCGAGGAGGCCCTGCTCGCCACCGAGGTCCGCGAGTGTCTGGCGACCCCCCTGCTGCGGCTCTACTCCTCGGCCGACGTGGTCGGGGTCGAGCTCGGCGCGGCGACCAAGAACGTCATCGCCATCGCCGCCGGCACCCTCTCCGGGCTCGGCCTGGGGCAGAACACCCTGGCGGCGCTGATCACCCGCGGCCTGCACGAGATCACCCGGCTGGGGATCGCCTACGGCGGCGAGCCGCGCACCTTCGCCGGCCTCGCCGGCCTCGGCGACCTGGTGCTCACCTGCACCGGCGGCCTGTCGCGCAACCGCCAGATCGGCCTCGACCTCGCCGCTGGGCGCAGCACCGCCGAGATCCTGGAGCAGACCCACATGGTGGCCGAGGGGGTCCGCAACTCCGTCGCCATCGCCAGCCTGGCGGCCCAGCGGAGCGTCGAGATGCCGATCACCCAGCAGATGGTGGCCGTGCTGCACCACGGCAAGGACCCGCGCCGTGGCCTCGAAGAGCTGATGACCCGCGAGCTGAAATCGGAAACCGAGCTGTAGGGTGCGCTGTGCGCACCGTTGGCGGCAAAAGGTGCGCACAGCGCACCCTACGGAGGAGAAGTCTGAGACATGCCCACTGAACCGAGCCCCGAAACGCAGCACCAGACCGTCCTTATCCTCGACTTCGGCAGCCAGTTCACCCAGCTCATCGCCCGCCGGGTGCGCGAGAACCGGGTCTACTGCGAGGTCCACCCCTTCGATCTCTCCCTGGACGAGATCCGCCGCCGCCGGCCGGCCGGCCTGATTCTCTCCGGCGGCCCGCAGAGCGTCTACGAGGAGGGCGCGCCCAGCGCCTCCCCCGAGCTGTTCGGGCTCGGGGTGCCGGTGCTGGGGATCTGCTATGGCATGCAGGTGATGGCGCACGAGCTCGGCGGCGGCGTCGAGGGGTCGAGCCACCGCGAGTACGGCCGCGCCGAGATCGCGATCACCGCGCCCGGCCGGCTGTTCGAGGGGCTCTCCTCCCGCGAGACCGTCTGGATGAGCCACGGCGACCGCGTGCGCGAGCTGCCGCCCGGCTTCCAGGCGACCGCCACCACCACCAACGCCCCGGTGGTCGCCTTCGAGAACCCGGAGCGCGGGCTCTACGGCATCCAGTTCCACCCCGAGGTGTCGCACACCGTCTCCGGCGGCGACATCCTGCGCAACTTCCTCTACGGCATCTGCGGCGCCGGCGGCGACTGGCGGATGGCGAACTATCTCGAGGAGGCGGTCTCGACCATCCGCGAGCGGGTGGGGGCGGGGCGGGTGATCTGCGCGCTCTCCGGCGGCGTCGACTCCTCCGTGGTCGCCGCCCTGCTCGAGCGCGCCGTGGGCGAGCGCTCGACGGCGATCTTCGTCGACAACGGCGTGCTGCGCAAAGACGAGGCGGTGCAGGTGATGCACAGCCTGCGCGATGGACTGGGGATCCCGATCCTGGCGATCGACGCCCGCCAGCGCTTCCTCTCCGAGCTCGCCGGCGTCGAGGAGCCCGAGACCAAGCGGAAAGTGATCGGCCGCGTGTTCATCGACGTCTTCAAGGACGAGGCGAAGCGGATCGAGGAGGTCGGCTTCCTCGCCCAGGGGACGCTCTATCCGGACGTCATCGAGTCGGTCTCGGTCAAGGGCCCCTCGGCGGTGATCAAGACCCACCACAACGTCGGCGGCCTGCCGGCGGAGCTGGGCTTCGAGCTGATCGAGCCGCTCCGCTTCCTGTTCAAGGACGAGGTGCGCCAGCTCGGCCGCGAGCTCGGCCTCCCCGAGCAGATCCTCACCCGCCACCCCTTCCCCGGCCCTGGCCTCGCCGTGCGCATCCTCGGCGAGATCACGGCCGAGCGGGTGGCCCTGCTCCAGGAAGCCGACGCCATCTTCCTCCAGGAGCTGCGCGAGAGCGGCTGGTACGAGAAGGTCAGCCAGGCCTTCGCCGTGCTCCTGCCGGTCAAGAGCGTGGGCGTGATGGGCGACTACCGCACCTACGAGAGCGTGATCGCCCTGCGCTCCGTCGACACCCACGACTTCATGACCGCCGACTGGAGCCACCTCCCCTACGACCTCCTCGGCCGGGTGGCCAACCGCATCGTCAACGAGGTGAAGGGGGTCAACCGGGTGGTCTACGACGTCACCAGCAAGCCGCCGGCGACGATCGAGTGGGAATGATCGCGGCACGATTTTCAACGGGATTTCACGCGACTGTCTCGCCTGGGGCACCTGCCGCCACTCAAGAAGAGAAGCAAAGACATGCGCGGGTGCTTCGGCGCTCGAACCGCGGCCGGAGCGGAGAGGAGGGTCCATGGTCTGTCCTGAATGTGGTCTTGATCACGAGGGGGGCTCGGCGCACTGTATGGATGGGGATGGCAATGGGGAAGGGGAGGCCGTCCGGGCGGTAGAGTTCATTCCCCTGGCCGAAGTGGCCGACGAAGCCGACTTCCAGGCGCTCGCTCACCGGCTCGAGGAGGAGGGGGTTCCCTGGTACGTCCAGAGCGAGCCTTCGATCGAGCCGGGAGGGCAGGTGGCGATGATCTACGTCGCCGAGAACAGCTTCCGGCGCGCCCGGCGCGCGCTGGAGGCCCTGCGGCCTGTCGGCGTCGATCAGAAACCTTGATCCATCCATGACGTAGCACCCTTCCGGGGAATGACCGCGCGCCTGCCGCGGGTTGGGGAGCTGTGCGGGCTTTCGGTAGGGGATCTGCGATGCGATGGTGCCGGTGTCTTTTGGCGGTGACCGCTCTGGCGGTCGCCTGCGCTGCCCGTGCGGCCACGCCGCCGGCCGCGCCGGCGGTTGAGACCGCCTGGGAATCTTACGACGACGAGGGCGGGTGCATCGGCGGCAGCCGTTGCGGCGATCAGGGGGACGCCCTACGCATTCCGCTCGAGGACGCCGCCGTCTGGGGCGTCCGGTTCCACGCCGGCGACGACGTCGGCGAGAGCCGTGGCGGGCGCCTGCGCGTCCGCATCGACAACACCCCGATCGCCCCCGAGATCGACGTCGCGGACGCGGGCGAGCTCTACGAGCTGCCGGTCGCAGGCCGGCGCGGCCGCTTCCTGATCATCGAGACCCGCGCCGACGAGGAGGTCGTGGTCGAGGACATCGCGATCCGCTACGCCGGCCTGCGGGCGCCCCGCGCGCACCGCCAGTGGAAGGCCTATCCCGAGGAGTCGGGCTGCATCGGCGGCGAGCGCTGTCAGACCCAGGGGCGCCTGCTCCGCGTGCCGCTCGCGTCCGCCCCGATCTGGGGCATCCGCTTCCGCGCGAATGACGACGTCGGGCCGCGCACCCGCGCCCATCTGCGGGTCCGCATCGACCATCACACCTTAGCCCGCGACCTCGACGTGGCGAAGGTGGGACAGAACTACGACCTGATGGTCGCGGGACTCCGCGGCCGCTACCTTATCTTCGAGGCGATCGCCAACGACGAGGTCGTGGTGGAGGAGATCGAGGTGCAGTACTCCGGGCTGCGGGACCCGCTGGAGAAGGGGAAGAAGTAGTTCAAGCGTCCGTTGCTCAGCCAGTTTGGAATCGGCATCCGTGGCCGTCGCCGCCGCAAGGCCCGGAAAGCTTCCGCGCCTGCCGCTAGACTCTCCGCGGCCAGCCTTGAACCCGTCGAGCCCGCCCTGAAACCGTTCGCGGAGATCCCGGCCGGTCTCCAAGCCCCCGCCGCAGGCGCGTAGCACGCGCTGGAGCCGCTCCGGGATGTCGTGAAACCCGGCCGGCCTTGCACGAAACGTTTTTTGCGATGCGGGCCCGAAAGGGGGGAGAGCCGTCGGAATAGGGTAGCCGCCGGAGCGAATGGGGGAAACGTCCGGAAACTTGGGGGAACCGACTTTCGGAATTGGGGAACCGCCACCGCGAGTTGGGGAAGCGGCCTCGCCAATAGGGGAGGCGCCCAGAGTCTCGGGGGAAAGGAGCGCCCGAATTGGGGAGGCGTCTCCGCGTCGCGGGGAACCGTCGCGCGACTCCGGGGAGACAGCGAAACGAAAAGGGCGACCGTCTCCGAGCTGAGGGGAACCGTTCCAGAAAACCAGGAGAACAGCTCCCAGAGGCCCTGACCTGTCCTTGAGACCGCCCCGGTGAAAAGGTTCCGCGGCCCTGAACGGACAAGCTACACGAGAACGACGAAAATAGCATCTCCCCCAGTTAGACTCGGTCATGGACATTCAAGCCTACCTCGACCGGATCGGCTACCGTGGTCCGCTGACCGTCACGGCCGAGACCCTGCGGGCGCTACAGATAGCCCACCTCCAGAGGGTCCCCTTCGAGAACCTCAGCATCCACGCCCGGCAGCCGATCGTCCTCGATGATGACTCCCTGTTCGACAAGGTGGTGGCACGGCGGCGCGGCGGCTTCTGCTACGAGCTCAATGGGCTGTTCGCGGCCCTGCTGCGCGCCTTGGGATTTCAGGTCGCCATGCTCTCGGCTGGCGTGGCGAGGGCGGACGGCACCTTCGGCCCGGAGTTCGATCACATGTTGCTCCTGGTCACTCTCGAGGACCGCTGGCTCGCCGACGTCGGCTTCGGGGATTCGTTCCGCGATCCGCTACGGCTGGACGAAAGGGGAGAGCAGCCGGAGGGCGTGCGAGCGTTCCGGATCGACGAGGGCGGTGACCTTCTCCTCCTTTTGATGCGGGACGGCGCCGAAGAGCCCTGGCAGCCACAGTACCGATTCACCCTGCAACCCTACGAGTATGCGGACTACGCCGGGATGTGCCACTACCACCAGACCTCGCCGGAGTCGCACTTTACCCAGCGGACGCTCTGCTCCCTGGCCACGCCGGAAGGGCGCGTCACCTTGAGCGGAATGAGACTGATCACCACCCGCGGCAACGAGCGGCACGAGAGGACCCTGGAGAGCGAAGAGGAGCGCGCGGCCCTTCTCCGCGAGTCGTTCGGCGTTGTGGCATGATCGTCACCGGCACCTCTTCCCCTCTCCGGGCGCCTTGACAGGGCCCGTCAGCGGCGATATTTTGTGAGCATGCGTGCCGTGGCGTTAAAAGAGCTCGAGGTACGGGTCAGTGAGTACGTCCACCTTGCCGAGGGAGGCGAGACGGTCCTGGTGACGGACAGCGACCGTGTTCTGGCGGAGCTCGTTCCTCCGCGGCGGAGCGTGGTTTCCCTGACGTCTCAGGCTCCTTTGGCGGACGCTGTGCAGAAGGGTTGGATCCAGCCGGCGGCTTCCGCGGTCGGCATACCCCCAAGAGGCCCGGTCACCTCTCTCGGCGATCTGCTGCAGGAACTGCAGCGGGATCGTAGCGACCGTTGATCTATCTCGATACCTCAGTCGCTCTCGCGCATCTGCTCACAGAGGACCGTTGTCCCCTGCCTCCCTCTGGGAGGAGCAGCTCATCTCCAGCCGGCTTCTTCAGTACGAGGTCTGGGCTCGGATTCACGCCTACAAGTTGACCGAGTCGCATTCGGAGGCAGTGACGGCACTTCTCCAGCGCGTGGCTCTCGTCGAGATGGTGCTTGCCGTCCTGGCGCGGGCACTCGAGCCTTTTCCTCGGCCTGTGCGGACGTTCGATGCACTGCACTTGGCGTCGGCGGACTTCATTCGGTCACAGGGAGAGGCGGTGTCGATCGCCAGCTATGATGATCGGTTGTTGGGCGCGGCGCGGGAGTTGGGGTTCGTAATCGCGAAAGTTTAGGCCTATCACAACTCCGAGGATTCAAGGCGTGGGAGCACGCGAGAGCGGTGGTGTTTGTGCTCGAGGCGCGGCACCCCGAGTGCGATGACCCCCCTTGACCGAGCGTAAACAAGGCGCTATCTTATTAGCATGGCAACTTCATCGACGATAGAGTGGACCGAATCAACTTGGAATCCTCTGGTTGGGTGCACCAAGGTCAGCCCAGGTTGTAAGCACTGCTATGCCGAACGAATGTCCGCTCGCTTACGCGCGATGGCCCTTCAGGCACAGGAGCAAGGAGAGAGCGCCGGGAGAAAAAATTACTACCGCTCTGTGGTTAAGGCGAATGGAAGGTGGTCGAATACTATTGAGATAATAGAAGAGGCGCTAACGGATCCTTTACGCTGGCGTAATCCGAGAACCATATTTGTAAATTCCATGAGCGATCTCTTTCATCAAGGGACGCCAGTTGACTTCATTCAGCGCGTGTTTGAAGTGATGGAAACTGCTTCTTGGCACATTTTTCAGATTCTGACAAAACGACCGGAGAGGGCCAGGGAACTCGCGGACTTGCTACCATGGCCGTCAAACGTATGGATAGGCACAAGCGTGGAAAACGAAAATTTATTGAGTCGTATTAAGCCATTGTTAGAAATTCCAGCCAGCATTCGTTTTCTTTCACTTGAGCCCCTGCTCGGGCCTCTTAATTCTTTAGACTTGGCAGGTATCAATTGGGCGATCGTCGGCGGCGAATCTGGGCCACAGGCTCGCCCCATGAAGCCGGAGTGGGTAAGGGAGATAAGAGATAAGGCCGTTTCTTCCAATGTACCATTCTTCTTCAAGCAGTGGGGCGGGAAAAACAAGAAAGCAACCGGGCGAACTCTCGACGGCAGAACATGGGACGAAATGCCCAACCTCTCACACCTTACCCATGGCTGAAGACACCCTCCCTACCATTTGGGACGCTGATGCTCATACGTTTGCCAAATTAGCAATTCTAAGAGCGTACCTTCAAGCTTGGATGCCAATTCTGGCGCGCCAATCTTCTTCCCGGGGCAGAAGTCGCGAAGTTGTATATGTCGACGCTTTTTCTGGCCCAGGCGAATACAGCAGAGGAGAGCCAGGAAGTCCTTTGGTTGCGGTGCAAACTGCCCTCGAGCATGTCAGTGAGTTTCCAAACCCCATCCGGATGTTTTTCATCGAACGGCGGCAGGACCGATGGCAGCATCTTGATCACCTCTTGAGCCCACATCTGAAAGCTCCCCAGAGAAATCTAATTGTAATGCCCCCGATCCTTGGTTCTGCTGACGACGAAGTACGCCGACTGCTAGAAAGAAAGGAGTTCCAGCAGTACTGTCCTATGCTGGTCTTCCTGGATCAATTCGGCTATTCCGCGATCCCCATGGAATTAATTGGGCGGATAATGTCGGGCACCTCAAGAGAGGTGTTTTCTTTCATGAACTGGAGGGATCTAAACCGCTATTTGGCAGATGAAACAAAGTGGTCCGGAATCGATCGTGCTTTTGGCGGCCCTGAGTGGCGCGAAATTTTAAACATTAAGAGCAGCATGCGCAGTCAGCGCTTTCTCCAGCTTTACGATGAAGCTCTAAGAGTGAGAGGAAAGGTTTCCTTCTCGTATAGCTTCTCAATGCATGATCAGAGGGATCAGTTATTGTACTGGTTAGTCTTTTGTAGTAATAGCGATCGCGGGTTGGAGGAAATGAAAAAAGCAATGTGGTCGGTTGATGACAGAGGACATTTCCGGTTTTCTGACAAGCACTCGGGCCAATTTAACTTATTGCCCGGCTTTGATCAAGGCTGGCTGGCTGGCACACTCCGCTCATCGTTGGCCGGTCGCCAGATGAGCGTTAGGGAGATTCGCCATTATATACTCGCTGAGACGCCGTGCTATATATATGCCGAGGCACTTGCCCAGTTGGAGCGAACTGGAGAGATCGAGATCGTGTCATCGCCGCCTGGAAGGCGAAAAGGTTCATTTGTCAAGTATGCTGAAAACGATGATCTTGTAGTGCGATTTGTCAACGAACGTAGGAGTGAGCAACTTAGCCTCTTAGGCTAGTGCCTGTCTGCTGAGTGCTGCCCAATGGGCCCCGAGGCTCTACTCCCATCCAAGAGCAACTTCGCGCCCGTGAATCTGTGGGCAGCCTGGCTCGGCTATCCTCCCACGAACGGAAGCGCTGGCGGGAAACACCCGGCGGGGAAGGCTGCGCTACGATCTCCGGCTTTCATCTTTTCCGCGGCTTGCCGACCATAAAGGTTCCAGGCGATTCGAGGGAGAGCGTCAATTCTTCCGACGAAGTGAGCCCAGAGCTGGGAGTTGAGGCGAGGTTTGAGCGTCCGGATACCTGTTTCTGCGATGAATGGTCCCAAAAACCAAGCAGAGCTGGCTTCTGCGAGCTGAAATCCCCGGAACAGTTCGACGTCTGGATACACGAACTCTGAGGAAGAAGAACTCCGCGCCTACGTGAGTCTGTGGGCAGCCTGTCTCGGCGGGAGTCTACCCTCCCACGAAAGGAAGCGCTGGCGGAAAGCACCCGGCGGGGAAGGCCGCGTTGCGATCTCCCGCTTTCAGTTTTTCGGCGGCTTGCCGGAAGGCGGCGACAAACCAGGCGTAGCCTTCGTAGAGCCCTTGACGCACGCTCTGGCGGATGGCATGAAACAGGGGTGCGGGAGATTTCTTCAGGCGCGCGGGGCGGTGGTGCGGATGCTTGCCCAGGATCGCCGCTACACCCAGAGGCTGGCTGCCGGTCCTGGCTCTCCGGGCGGCGGCTTCCGTTTCGATCTGAGTGATCACATTGAGAGTTCGGTTCTTCCAGACGTCCGCGGGGAGGTGCTTCCAACAGGGGAGGGGAGAGAGGACTACGGTTTCGGGAGTCGCATACTGGAGGCGATCGAACTGTTCCCCCCGCTGCCGGGCGGCGTACTCCTGAGTCCGGCTGAACCAGTACCCCTGAAACGGTTCGCCGTCCACGAGGGCTCGTGCGACATGAACACCTGGCCAGTCCCGGGGCCGCTCGGTCAATCCCTCCTTGACGCCGTGTCCGAGAATATATTTCAGGCGGGCGACCTGGGCTTCCTCTTCGGAACTGACGACGATCGCCTGATAGCGTCGTGACCAGGTCCCGTCGCTCCAGTCGGCGAGCCGGCCTGCCTCCCGCGCGAGGTTGGAGTTGAAATAACGCATGAAGCTCGAGAGTTGGCGGGCGTCCCGGACGTCGAGCAGCAGGTGGTAGTGGGACGAGAGAAATACGAAAGCGCAGATCGGGACGTCATACAGCCGCTGGGCTCGCCCCAGGACTCCAACGATGATCTCGTTGAGCTGCGAGCTGGGACGGAGGAGATGGCGGCCCTGGACGGTGCGGCAGGTGACCTCAACGAGGGCCCCGCATTCGGGGATGAATCGGAGTCTTCGGCTCATGCACAGATAAGACGTAAAAACGGTCTCCAATCTTCTTCGCCCCAGAGTGGCTTGAGTTTGCGAGGGGGGTCTGAGGCATATTTCTCCGATGTCTGAAATACGGAGGCTGCCTGGGAACTCGCCGCAGGCTGCGCTCTCCAGAATCGTCTGCCCCCTCATTCTGGTTCTTCCAGGCGTCTGCGGAGAGGTGCTCCAGCAGGGGAGGGGAGAGAGGGTTACAGTCTCGGGAGTCGCATACTGGAGGCGATCGAACTTTTTCCCCCCGCTGCTGGGCGGCGTACTCCTGAGTCCGGCCAGCACGGCCGATTGGCCGCTTCTCGGTGGCTCCTACCGGGTGCGGGCCTACACCGAGCAGTACGAGGTCGGCGAGAGCGCGATGATCTCAGTGGGCGACGGCGAGCACCGCGACGTCGGCGACGTCCGCCTGCGATCGTTCCCGGTCCGGATCAATCTGGGGCAGGGCTGCGGCGCGGTCTCGTCGACCGGCGGCACCTGCCGCTTTACCGCGCGCGTCACCAACGGCATGCCGGGCCGGTTCAGCGGCGAGGTCTGGACCCTGGTCCAGGCCACGAAGCCGGGCTTCCCGGTTCAGCTCACCGCTTTCCAGACGGCGCCGCCGCGGGGTGTGAGCCTGGCCTCCGGCGAGTCCACGCTCCTGCCGTTCTCCTTCAACATGCCCGCCGCGGTGGCCGACGGCACCCAGGTCTGCGTCGAGACCCTGGCCGCCCGTCGCGAGAGCGCCTTCGACACGCTCGGCTCGCACTACCTCTTCTGCCTCGTCAAGGGCCCCTACGGCTTCACCGCGGCCGGACGCGGCCCGCGCCGCCCGTAATCTCTCGAAACCAAAGCCTCCAGAAGGTGACGCATCCCAGGATGCATCACCCTCCGGAGGCCGCCCCTAAGGATCCCCGGCGATTCGAACCAGCGATAACCGCCTGCGTGCCGAAAAGAGGGCCGGGCGCGATGTGCCCGGCCCAGACATACATCAGAAGTTCTGGCACTCCGTGAAGGTGATTCCTTCGGGGCAGACCTTGATACCTGAGGTGTAGTTGTTGAATCCGTAGGTGTTCAGATCGTTGATCGTATTGCCCCCTGCGATCGCGAGGGTGCTGCAACTGCTCGACGTAACGAAGTCGTAGCACTTATAGAGGATTGTCCAGGACCCGGCCCCCTCGACGTACGAGATCACATCATTCCAGGCGTCGGAGAGACGGCCGTTCTTCTGGCCGCCGCAGTAAAACACCAGCCAGTCGATTCCCGTGCCGTAGGCCACCTTGTTGAACCGGGCATCCGTGCACGTCTTTTCCCTGATCGCGGTGGATGGCTTGTCGTGTTTCGCAACGAACTGCTCTCGCCCTTCCAGGGAGGTGAAACCGTAGACCACGTGATTCGCGATCGAGTTCCGGTCCAGCAGGTAGTGCAGGGCCTCGCTCGAAGGAGCATTCGCGGCGCCGTCCGGATTGATGACCAGGGTGAACGAGGACTGCGTTAGCCGGCCGAGACGGCCGTCCGGCTCCTTCGGCTGGTGACGAGGATTGTCTACCGCGTAAGCGGCGGTCGAGGCGAGGGCGAGGGCGAGGACGGTGAACGACAGGGATTTCTTCATACTCACTCCTTTTTTCCAACAGGTCGAGGAGAGAAGACCGGTCGAACCAGCAGGTGGCCAAGCACACCAACTCCTTCGACGGATGAGACACCGGTCCTCGTGAACTCGACACTTCCTCATGCTGCGGCAGGAGGTTCAGTTGATGATGATGATTAAATCATAGTTATAGAATATTGTCAAGTTCAATATTCAGGCCCCAGCCAGCCATAAAGGTTCCAGGCGATTCGAGGGCGGTGCGGTAGACCGGGCTTTCTGTACCTTGATAGGTAGGGCGGTGTCAGGGGTGAGGAGCGGTCCCCCTCACCCGGTGCGGTGACCGGCAGCGACTCAGTCGCTCTGGATGCCCGGCGGGAGATAGGTGTTGTCGGCGACGCTCCCCTCCGGACCGTAGACGCGGAGCATGGCGTTGAACCGCCCGGACGGAATCGGAAGCCAGTTCGCCATGGGAACGCCCGCGGGGAGCTCGGTAGCCATGTAGATCGAGATCGAGCCGTCCGGAGCGGTCTGCAGGCCCGGCTCGTAGCTGCCTACATGGTACTTGTTCGCGGAGTTTTCGATCAGCTCGATCGAATCCGGGGTGTACGCGGTCACCGACCAGAAGCGCTTCGCCTGCGGGATCTGCCCGGCAGGAAACGTGAGGACATAGCCCGCGCTGTTGTCGCCGTCGAGCGCGACGCCGGTCGCATCCTCGAACGCGTGGTAGTACGCCGCCGTGCTGTGCCCGTTCCCGTATTGGATGAACTCCGTGATCCCCGCCCGTTCGACGACGTTGTCACCCCATGCGCCGATATTGTCGAACGTGATCCAGTGGGTCGGACCCGTGTGCGTGAGGTACCGGTCCAGGATCAACTCGTGGGCTGCTCGAGCGCCGGCGCTGAATTCGGACTGGTTCGAGCTGCCGTCGCCAAAGAGGCTGTTGAAGTGGTCCGACAGCTCCTGGACGGCTGGCGACATCTGTGGAGTGTTGGACGACGCGACCGCCGTCTTGAGCTCCTTTAGAAATGTGACCGGAGCTTTCGTGATCAAGTTGTCGGCGATCCTCTTGTAAGGTATCGC
The DNA here is from genome assembly GCA_035490435.1 of Thermoanaerobaculia bacterium. Lineage (GTDB taxonomy): Bacteria > Acidobacteriota > Thermoanaerobaculia > Multivoradales > UBA5704 > DATARR01. The sequence goes on along the minus strand of DATHEF010000069.1, from coordinate 1,346 downwards.
GAAAACGACTTCCGGGAGGATCCAGGGGGCGCCTCCGGAGGGATCATCCATATAGTCGGAGAGCGTTTGAATCCGCAGCGACGCACGGAACTGTTCGGCTTCCGAAATCTGGTCCTGGCCGCTGGCGGAGAACTTGTCTGCCCGGAAGATCAAGTTGGAGAAGTTGAGCGGCATCGCGATGGGATTCATCGTGGAGGGAAGCGTACCCGTGAATCCGGGCCCGGTGAAGACGTAGGTTCCCGGTGTCGACGGCGGAATACCCGACTCGAAAATACCGCCATAGGCGTCGAGCGAGAGGATTGAGTACGTGACTGTCGTCGCAGGGATCGTCAGGACCACCGGCTGGGCGGCCAGCTCGAGGAAGGTGGTCACATAGAGCGTGTCGACGTTGATCGCGACCACGATGTGGTAAAGGGGGCTGACCCGGTCCGGGCCGACGAAGCGGTTATGGGTGGCAAACCGCGCTTGATTGTACGTGAACCATAGAGGGTAGAATTCAGCGACGTACGCCACCGTCGTCGAGTACGCCCCCATCCGCGAGATGTCCTGCTTTCCGTTCATTAGGAAGTCCCCTTTCGTCCGTTCTTGTGATGAGCGGTGGAACCGCGTGATTGGACGGTGCCAGTCCGCTCGCCCCGACTCTCGCTGGGATGCATCACCCCCTGGGCCTCCCGCCAGGGCGGCTCTCGACAAAGGGCGCGATGCTTCCCATCGGCCTGCTGTTTCAGACACTTGTTGCTTGTTGCGGAAAGGGTAGTATCCGCTCGGACGCCGTGTCAACCAGGCGAGGGGCTACGCTCGTTGGCTCACGAGCCGGCGAAAGCCAGCCCGGCGAGCCTGATCAGCGGGTCGTCCTGGAGCTGCCAGAGGGCGACCGCGTCGTTGGCCTGGCGGTACTGGCCGCCGAAGTGCAGGCCGATCACCTGGTGGGTCTCCAGGTCGACGACGCAGGAGCCGCTGTTGCCGCCGAGGGTCGAGCAGTCGTGGGTGAGCTTGCGCTCGCCGGCATCGTGGCGCATCACGGTGCCGGGCTGCAGGCGCTTGACGTTGTAGATGTTCCCGAAGAGGCGCTGCATCGGCTCGGGGTCGTTGTGCCGGCCATCCCAGGCGGGATAGCCCACGACGTAGACGGTCCGCCCGGTGACCGGTCCGAGGCTCTCCGGGGTGGCGGCCAGCGGCAGCGGCGCGGGACCGTCCAGGGAGCCGCCGGCGCCCCCCTGGCGCGCGACCCGGAAGAGGGCCATGTCATAGCGGCCGTGCATGCCGATCAGCCTTTCGATGGCGAACTCGGCCGACCGGGCGGCGCCCAGATCCTCCTTGTAGTCCACCCGCGCCTTCATGCCGCG
>DATHEF010000068.1:0-11499 GCA_035490435.1 Thermoanaerobaculia bacterium | reverse complement strand
CAGCACGCGGGGAGCCGGGCGGACCTTCCTCATGGATCCGGCGGCGCTCTCGGAGCTTCAGGCGCTCTCCCGCCGCCATGAGGCGACGCTCTTCATGACGCTGCTGGCCGGCTTCTTCGTCGTCCTGCAGCGCTACACCGGGGAGGACGATCTCGCCGTGGCGACGCCGATCGCCGGCCGCATCCGGGCCGAGCTCGGACCGCTGATCGGCTTCTTCGTCAACACGCTGGTGCTGCGGACAGACCTCGGCGGCAATCCGAGCTTCAGCGATCTCCTCACCCGGGTGCGTGAGACGACGCTCTCCTCCTACTCGCACCAGGAGCTGCCGTTCGAGCGCCTGGTCGAGGAGCTCGCGCCGGAACGGGATTTGAGCCGGCCGCCGCTCGTGCAGGTGATGTTCACCATGGAGAACGCCCCGGAGGGCGCGCTCGAGCATCCCGGCATCAAGATCATCCCGGAAGCCACCGGGCTGGAGGTCGCGAAATTCGAGCTGACCTGCACCTGCCGGGAGATCGAGGAGGGCCTGTTCGGCATGCTCGACTACAGCCGGGAGCTGTTCGAGGCTTCGACGATGGTCCGCCTGGGCGGACATCTCGAGCGGCTCCTCTCCGGCGTGCTGGCCGAGCCGCAACGGCCGCTCGCGGAGATCGCTCTCCTCGCTCCCGGCGAGCGCCACCAGCTCCTGGCCGAATGGAACGACACGGCGGTGGGCTACCCGCGCGGCCACACCCTGCATGAGCTGATCGCGGCGCAAGCCGATCGGACGCCCGGCGCGGTGGCCGCAGTGGACGAGAACGAGCAGGTCACCTACCGCGAGCTGGTGGACCGCGCCCGCCAACTGGCCGGCCATCTGGCCAGGCTCGGCGTGAAGCCGGACGGCCGGGTGGGCATGCTGCTGGAGCGCTCGCTCGCGATGATCACCGGCCTGCTCGGCGTGCTGGAGGCGGGTGCGGCGTACGTGCCGCTCGATCCCACGCTCCCGGGGGAGCGGCTGGCGACGCTCGCCGAAAACGCCGGCCTTTCCGCGGTGGTCACCCAGGACCGGTTCTCGGCTCTGCTGCCGGTGGGGGGGCCGCCGGTGGTGTTCCTCGACGCCGGCGGGGGCCGGGCCTGGAGATCGGACGGATCCGTCGGATCGGACCGATCGGTCGGATCCGACAGGCCCGGCCAAGCCATGGGTGAGGGCCTCGCCTACGTCCTCTACACCTCCGGCTCGACGGGGACTCCCAAGGGGGTGATGATCCCCCACCAGGGAATCGTCAACCGGCTGCAGTGGATGCAGGAGGCGTACGGCCTGACGGCCGAGGACCGCGTCCTCCAGAAGACGCCGTTCGGGTTCGACGTCTCGGTGTGGGAATTCTTCTGGCCGCTCCTGACCGGGGCGCGCCTCGTGTTCGCACAGCCCGAAGGGCACAAGGATCCCCGCTACCTGGCCGATCTCATCGCGCGCGAGAAGATCACCACCGTCCACTTCGTGCCCTCCATGCTGGAGGTGTTCCTGGAGACGCCGGGGCTCGAAGAGCTGGCGTCGCTGCGGCGGGTGGTGGCGAGCGGCGAGTCCCTGCCGCCGCAGCTCGTGCGGCGTTTCTTCTCCCGCCTCCCTCAGGCCGAGCTGCACAACCTGTACGGGCCGACCGAGGCGTCGGTCGACGTGAGCTTCTGGCCCTGCGTGCCCGAGCCTCCCGGCGATGTGGTCCCGATCGGCCGGCCGATCGCCAACCACCAGCTCCATGTGGTGGACCGCACCCTCGCACCGCAACCGGTCGGGGTTCCGGGCGAGCTGCTGCTCGGCGGTCCGGGGCTCGCGCGCGGCTATCTCGGACGGCCGGACCTGACCGCGGCGGTGTTCATCCCCGATCCGTTCGGCGAAGGAGCCGGCGGGCGGCTCTATCGCACCGGTGACCTGGTGCGCCGGCTGGCCGACGGCACGGTGCACTACCTCGGCCGCATCGACCATCAGGTGAAGATCCGCGGCTTCCGCATCGAGCTGGGAGAGATCGAGGCCGCTCTCTCCCGCCTCCCCGGCGTGCGCGAGGCGGTGGTGCTGGTGCGGGAGGATGAGACGGGGGACAAGCGCCTGGCCGCCTACGTCGCAAACACCGTCACGGCCCTGGAGCCGGCACCGGTGCCTGAAGATCTGCGCACGGCGCTCCGCCGGACGCTCCCCGAGGCGATGGTGCCGGCGGAGGTCACGGTCCTCCCGAGCCTGCCGCTCAACGCCAACGGCAAGGTCGACCGCCGCGCGCTCGCGAAGATGGCGCCGGCCGCCGTGGGTTCTCTGGCAAAAACAGTGGCGCGTTTCCTGGCGCCGCAGGGCCCGGTCGAAGAGGTGCTGGCGCAGATCTGGACCGAGGTGCTCGGCGGCGAGCGGCGCGGATTGGAGAGGATCGGCGCCCAGGACGGCTTCTTCACCCTGGGAGGCCACTCGCTCCTCGCGACACAGGTGATGTCGCGGGTGCGCGACGCCTTCGGGGTGGAGCTGCCGCTGCGCGCGTTCTTCGAGGCGCCGACGCTTACGGCGCTCGCGGCGCGCATCGACGGCGAGCGCCGGGGGGAGCACGCGCAGCCTTCTCCCATCCTGCCGCTGCCCCGGGACCGCGACCTGCCGCTCTCGTTCGCCCAGCAGCGCTTGTGGTTCCTCGACCGCCTGGCACCGGACAACCCGTTCTACAACATGTACGGCGCCGTCCGCCTGACCGGCGTGCTCGACCTGGACGCCCTGCGCGGAGCCTTCCGCGAGATCGTCCGCCGCCACGAGGCGCTGCGCACCACGTTCCAGCCCGGTGAGCACGGCCCCGTCCAGGTGATCGCACCGGCGCCGGCCCTCGACGTCCCGCTGGTCGATCTGGAAGGGCTGGCAGACGACGTCCGGAGGCGGGAGCTGGCGCGGTTGTCGGCCGACGAAGCGCGGCGTCCGTTCAACCTCGCCAGGGGACCGCTCGTCCGCGCCGCCCTGCTCCGCATCGCCGCGCGGGAGCACACGCTGCTGGTGAATCTGCACCACATCATTTCGGACGGCTGGTCGATGGGCATCCTATTCCACGAGCTGGCGACCCTGTACGGCGCGTTCTGCCAGGGGGCGCCGTCGCCGCTGCCGGAGCTGCCCATCCAGTACGCGGACTTCGCGGTCTGGCAGCGTGAATGGCTGTCCGGCGAACGGCTCGCCGCGGAGCTGGACTATTGGCGGCGGCAGCTCGCCGGGATCCCGGAGAGCCTGGAGCTGCCGTTCGACCATCCGCGGCCGGCGGTCGAATCCTTCCGCGGTGCCACCGAGTCCTTTGCGCTGCCGGCCGAGCTGGCGCGCGCCCTCTCCGCGCTCACCCGCCGCCGCGGTGCGACGCAAGCGATGACCCTCCTCGCCGGCTTCACGGCGCTCCTCGGCCGCTTCGCAGGGTGCGAGGACGTCGCCATCGGCATGGCCATCGCGAACCGCACGCGGCGCGAGGTCGAGGGCCTGATCGGCTTCTTCGTCAACACGCTGGTCCTGCGCACGGACCTCTCGGGCACGCCGGGCTTCGCGCAGCTCGTCGGCCGGGTCCGCGAGACCTCCCTCGCCTCCTACGCGCACCAGGATCTGCCGTTCGAGCGCCTGGTCGAGGAGCTGCAGCCGGAGAGGAGCCTGAGCCGCAACCCGCTGATCCAGGTCACGTGCGCCTACCAGAACTTCCCGCGTGCCGAAGCGGAGGTGCGCGGCCTCACTCTCTCGCTGCCGGAGGAAGGCAAGGTGGCCGGCGGCACGGCCAAGCTCGATCTCTCCCTCTTCCTCTTCGAAGACGGCGACCGTCTCACCGGAGCGCTCGAATACAACAGCGAGATTTTCGAAGCGGCCTCGATGCTGCGCCTGCTGCGCTGTTTCGAGAATCTCCTCGCGGCAGCCGTCGCCGACCCGGAAGCGCCGGTCGCCTTCCTGCCGCTTCTCGGCGCGGCGGAGCGGCACCAGCTCTTCCACGAATGGAACGACTCCGCCACGGCCTGGCCCGCCACGTCGAGCTTCCAGGAGCTGTTCCTGGAGCACGTGCGCCGCGCACCGGACACACCCGCGGTGATCGCGGGCGCGGCCAGCCTCTCCTATGCGGATCTGAACCGCCGCGCGGACGGCCTCGCCCGGGCGCTGCGGCGCCGGGGAGCCGGCCCTGGGAGCTTCGCCGGCCTCTGCGTCGAACGCTCGGCCGAAGCGGTGGTGGCGCTGGTCGCGATCCTCAAGACCGGTGCCGCCTACGTGCCGCTCGATCCCGGCTACCCGGCCGAGCGCCTGGCGTTGATGATGGACGACTGCGACCTCCGCCTGCTGGTCGTGGACGAGACCACCCGGGCGCTCGTGCCGCAGGGTCTCCTCGCCGGCCGGGAGTGCCTCACCCCCGGCGAGACGGAAGAAGGAGAGGCGTTGGAGACCGGAGGCCTGGACGGCCAGGCCCTCGCGCACGTCATCTACACCTCGGGCTCGACCGGCCGGCCGAAAGGCGTGGCCCTCGCGCACCGGGCCGTCGTGCGGCTGGTGCGAGAGACCAACTACGCGCACCTGGGGCCGGGCGACCGCGTGGCGCAGGTGTCGAACCTCAGCTTTGACGTGGCCTCGTATGAGATCTGGGGTGCGCTGCTCAACGGCGCCACCCTGGTGATCATCCCGCGCGACGTCGTCCTGTCGCCTCCGGATTTCGCCGCGGCCCTCTCCGAGCATCGGATCACCAACATGAGCCTCACCGCGGCGCTGTTCGCCCGGACAGCTCAGGAGGAGCCCGACGCCTTCGCGGGGATGCGCGAGCTGATGGTGGGCGGCGAGGCCGTCGATCCGGAGGCGGCGCGGCGGGTGCTCGCCGGCCGCCCTCCCCAGCGGCTCCTCAACCTCTATGGGCCCACGGAGAACACGACGACTTCCACCTGGTATCCCGTCCGCACGGTGGCGCCGGGCCCGCTCCCCATCGGATCGCCGGTCGCCAATACGACGGTCCACGTGCAGGACCGCTGGCTCCAGCCGGTGCCGCTCGGCGTGGTGGGCGAGCTGGCGATCGGCGGCCAGGGCCTCGCGTGGGGCTACTGGCGGCGGCCGGAGCTGACCGCCGAGCGCTTCGTGCCCGATTTCGCGGGACCGGCCGGCAGCCGCCTCTACCGCACGGGCGACCTGGGCCGCCGGCGTGCGGACGGGATCCTCGAGATCCTGGGCCGCATCGACCACCAGGTCAAGATCCGCGGCTTCCGCATCGAGCTGGGAGAGATCGAGGCCCGCCTGGCCGAGCACCCCGCGGTGCGGCAGGCCGTCGTGCTCGCCCGCGAGGACGTCCCGGGCGACAAGCGCCTCGCCGCCTACGTGGTGCAGAACCCGGCCTACGAGTCCGCCGAGAGCGGGGAGCAGACGGAGCAGGTCTCGCAGTGGGGGGAGATCTTCGACGACATCTACCGGGAAGAGTCGGCCGAGGCCGATCCGACGTTCAACATCATCGGCTGGAACAGCACCTACACCGGCCTGCCTCTCCCGGCGAGCGAGATGGAGGAGTGGCTGGACGACACGATCCGCGGGATCGCCGCGCTCGAGCCGCGGCGGGTGCTGGAGATCGGCTGCGGCACCGGCATGATCCTCTTCCGCATCGCGCCGCGCTGCGAGGCGTATACCGGCATCGACTTCTCCGGCCGCGCCCTCCGCTATATCGAGAGCCAGCTCGGCCGCGTGGGCTTAAGCGACGGCCGCGTCCGGCTGCTGCGCAAGTCCGCGCACGAGCTCGACGGCTTCGCGGCCGACTCCCTCGACGCCGTGGTCGTCAACTCGGTGGCGCAGTACTTCCCGAGCGCCGACTATCTCGCCGAGGTGGTGGAGCGTGCCGTCGAGCTCGTGCGTCCCGGCGGCGCCGTGTTCCTGGGCGACCTGCGCAGCCTGCCGCTCCTCGAAGCGTTCCACACCTCGCTGGAGCTGTTCCAGGCCGATCCCGCGACGCCGCTCTCCCGGCTGCGCCAGAAGGTGCACGCCCGCCACATGGACGAGGGTGAGCTGGCGATCGATCCCGCCTTCTTCACCGCCTTGCGGGAGCGGCTGCCGAAGCTCGGACGCATCGAGATCCATCTCAAGCACGGCCGCGCCCACAACGAGCTGACCGGCTTCCGCTACCAGGCCGTGCTGCGGGTAGGGACCGGGCGGGAGGAGCCAGCCCGGGACGGCGTCCTGGACTGGCGCCGTGAAAGGCTGACGCTCGCCGCCCTTCGCCGCCGGCTCGCCGAGGAGGCGCCGCAGGTCGTCCGCCTGCGCAACATTCCGAACGCCCGCGTCGCGGAGGACACCGCCGCGGTCCGGCTGCTGCAAGAAGTCCCCGAGGGGATCGAGACCGCCGCCGACCTCCGCCGCCGCGCCGCCGAAGCCGCCCTCGGAGCCGTCGAGCCGCAGGACCTCTGGGACTTGGCAAAAGACCTGCCCTACGAGGTCGAGCTGAGCTGGGCCGATCAAGGCGCGGATGGATCGTTCGAGGCGACGATCTGGACCTCCTCTGGGTTGGGGGAAGGGCCGAAGGCCCAGGCTTCCTCAGCCCAGGGCAACGCCCTGGGGGGTGAGGGCCCCCTCGCCGCGGGGTCCCTCGCTGCCTACGCCAACAACCCCCTCCAGGGCCGGTTCGCCCGCCGCATCGTCCCCGAGCTACGGGCCTTCCTGGAGGCGCGCCTGCCCGCCTACATGATGCCGTCCGCCTTCGTGCTGCTCGACGCCCTGCCGATCACCCCGAACGGCAAGATCGACCGGCGGCGGCTCCCGGCTCCCGGCGGCTCGCCGGAGAGCGGCCGGTCGCTGGTGGCGGCGCGCAATGCGACCGAAGAGCGGCTGCTCGCGATCTGGAAGGAGCTGCTCGGCGTCGAGCGGATCGGCGTCGAAGACGACTTCTTCGCGCTCGGCGGCCACTCCCTGCTCGCCACCCAGGCCATCTCGCGCGTGCGCCAGGCGTTCGGCGTCGAGTTGCCGCTGCGCACGTTCTTCGAGGCGCCGAGCGTCGCCTCCGTGGCCGCCGAGATCTTGAGGCTGCGGCTCGGCGGCGGCGAGGCGGACGTGCCGCCGATCGTCCCCGTGCCGCGCGACGGCCGCCTCCCGCTCTCCTTCGCCCAGGAGCGCCTGTGGTTCCTCGACCGGCTCGAAGCGCGGACTCTGGCCTACAACGAAGCGGCGGCCTTCCGCCTGGAGGGGCCGCTCGACACCGCCGCCTTCCGCGGCGCTCTGGACGAGATCCTGCTCCGCCACGAGAGCCTGCGCACCACCTTCCCCGAAGTCGACGGCGAGGCCGTCCAGGTCATCCGGCCCGCGGCTCCGTTCGAGATCCCCGTGGTCGATCTGCGGGCGCTCCCGGAGGACCTGCACGGAGAAGAGATCCATCGCCTCGCCCTCTCCCAGGCGCTCCGGCCCTTCTCTCTGGCGCACGGCCCGCTCATGCGCGGCCTCCTGATGCGCCTCGGCGAGAACGACCACGCCGTGCTCTTCTCGTTCCACCACATCATCTTCGACGGCTGGTCGGTCGGCGTCTTCGTGCGCGAGCTGTCCGCCCTCTATCGCGCGCGGATCGCGGGCGTGCCGGCCTCCCTGCCTCCACTCGCCATCCAATACGCCGACTTCGCCGCCTGGCAGCGAGGATGGCTGCAGGGGGAGGTGCTGGAGCGCCAGGTCGCCTGGTGGCGCGGACAGCTCACCGGCGCCGCGGTGCTCGAGCTGCCCACCGATCGGCCGCGGCCGATCCTCGCCCAGGCGCCGAGCGGACTGCTCCATCCGCTCCTCCGGCCCTCCCTGACCGAGCCGTTGCGCGCCTTCAGTCGCGACCATGGCGCCACCCTGTTCATGACGCTCCTCGCCGGCTTCCAGGCGCTCCTTCACCGCCACACCGGCCAGACCGACATCTCCGTCGGAACGCCGATCGCCAACCGCAATCACGGCGACGTGGAAAAACTGATCGGTTTCTTCATCAACATGCTCGTCCTGCGCACCGATCTCTCCGGCGATCCGGGTTTCGGAGACCTCGTGGACCGCGTCCGCCAGACCGCGCTCGGCGCCTACGACCACCAGAGCGTCCCCTTCGCGAAGCTGGTCGAAGAGCTGCGGCCCGAGCGCGACCTGCGGCACACGCCGCTCTTCCAGGTCGGCTTCCAGGTCCTGAACATTCCGCAGTCCCCCCTGGAGCTGCCCGGCATCACGCTCCACCCGCTCTCCTTCGCGGCCCGCTCCGCGAAGTTCGATCTCGATCTCGCGCTGACCGACGCCGCGGACCGGCTGAGCGGCGTGCTCGACTACAACGCCGACCTCTTCGACGCGACGACCATGGAGCGCTTCCTCGCGCATCTCGAGCAACTGCTGCTCGGCGCCATGGACGACCCGGCGCGGCGGCTCTCGGAGCTGCCACTGCTCACCGCCGCTGAACGGAGCCAACTCGCGATCGAATGGAACGACACGGCGAGCGCCTCGGCGGATCCGCCGTGCCTGCATCACTTGATCGCGCAGCGGACCGCGGAAGCTCCCGAGGCCCTGGCCGCCGTCTGCGGAGACCGCCGCCTGACCTTCGGAGATCTCGGCCGGCAGTCCGCGAGCCTGGCCCTCCGTCTCCGCGAGCACGGCGTCGGTCCCGAGGTGCCGGTCGTCCTCTTCCTCGACCGCTCGGTCGAAGCGATCGCCGGCTTTGTGGGGATCCTCGAAGCGGGAGGCGTCTACGTGCCCGTCGATCCCACCTACCCGGCGGAACGGATCGCCTGGATCCTGGAGGACTGCAAGGCGCCGGTCGTGGTCACCACCTCCGAGCTTGCCGACCGATTGCCGGACGGAGCGCAGGTCGTGCTGCTGGACCCTCACCCCCCTGGCCCCCCTCTCCCATCTCCCTCTCTTCCACCGGGAGAGGGGGGAACGGTGACCGCCGATCATCCCGCCTATGTCATCTACACCTCCGGCTCGACCGGCCGGCCCAAGGGCGTCGTCGTCCAGCACGGCGCGATGGTGAGCTTCGCGCGGGCGTTGCGCGAGGTGGTTTACGGTGAGAAGGCGGCGCTGCGGGTCGGCTTCAACGCCTCGTTCTCCTTCGACGCCTCCATCCAGCAGCTCGTCCAGCTCGCCTGGGGCCACTCCCTCCACATCTTGCCGCAGGAGGTGCGATTGGACCCCGCGGCGCTGGTGGACACCGTCCGCCGGCAGCGGATCGACGTGCTCGACTGCACGCCGTCGCAGCTCCGGCCGCTCCTCGCCGCCGGCCTGGGCGAAGGGGACGCCGCTCCCGCGCTCGTCCTGGTGGGCGGCGAAGCCGTCGACGCCGAACTCCGCGACGCGGCCCTCGCGCGGAGCCGGGAGGGCCGCACCCGCTTCTGGAACGTCTATGGACCGACCGAGTGCACGGTCGACACGACGGCCACTCCCTTCATGGCCGGCACGCCGCCCACGCGCATCGGCCGGCCGCTGCCGAACGTCCGCGTCCACACGGTCACCGCCTCCGGCACTCTCGCTGCGCTGGGCGTTCCGGGCGAGCTCTGGATCGGCGGAGCCGGCCTCGCGCGCGGCTATCTCGGCCGTCCGGACCTGACCGCCGAGCGCTTCATTCCTGATCCGTTCAGCGGAGACTCCGGCGCCCGGCTGTACCGCACCGGCGATCTCGTGCGCCAGCTCCCCGACGGCTCCCTCGATTTCCTCGGCCGCCTGGACAACCAGGTCAAGGTGCGCGGCTACCGCATCGAGTTGGGAGAGATCGAGGCCGCGCTGAGCGCCCTGCCCGGCGTGCGAGAGGCGGTTGTGGTTGTGAAATCGGACCGATCCGACGGATCCGACCGATCGGTCGGATCCCCCGCCGACCTCCGGCTCGTCGCCTACGTCACCGGCGAAGTCGACACCGCTGCGCTCCGCCAGGCCCTGCGCGACAAGCTGCCCGATTTCATGCTCCCCTCGGCGATTGTGGCGCTCCCAGCCCTGCCGCTCACACCCAGCGGCAAAGTGGACCGGAAGGCCCTGCCCGAGCCGGACAGCGGACCGGCCCCCGGCTTCGTCGCGCCGCGGACCGCGGTCGAAGAGATCCTGGCGGAGATCTGGGCCGAGCTCCTCGGCATCGCCCACATCGGCGTTCACGACAACTTCTTCGAACGCGGCGGCCATTCCCTCCTCGCCGTCCTCCTGATGGCCCGGATCGAGAAGCGCCTCGGCACGACCCTCCCCCTCGCGGCCCTGTTCTCCGCTCCGACCCTGGAAGCCCTCGCGGCGCTCGCCGAGACGTCCGGCGGCCACCCGGCCGGCCGGAAGGGACGCGGCTCTCTCGTCGCCATCAAACCCGTCACGAATCGGGACACCGATCAGGCTCCCTTCTTCTGTGTCCATCCGATCGGCGGCAACGTCCTCTGCTATCTGGACCTCGCCCGCCATCTCGCGCCGGACCAGCCGTTCTATGCCCTCCAGACTCCAGACGACCGGCCGCCGGCGAAAAGCATCGAAGAGATGGCGGCCCGCTACCTCGCCGAGGTGCGCCGCGTCCAGCCGCAAGGACCCTACCGGCTCGGCGGCTGGTCCATGGGCGGGCTGGTCGCCTTCGCAATGGCCAGGCAGCTCGCGGCGGAAGGCCAGGCTCCCGAGCTCCTCGCGCTGATCGACACCTTGCCGCCGGAGACCGCAACCGCGCTGGCCACGGACGAGGAGCTCGTGGCCTCGTTCGCACAGGACATGGCCCGCCTGCTCGGCTCCAATGTCGGGATCTCCCCCGAAGAGCTGCGCTCCCTGCCGGAGCAGGAGAAGCTCGCACACGTCGTCCGCCTCGGCCACACCGCCGGCCTCCTGCCCGCCGATTTCGGCCTAGCCCAGATCGAGCCGCTCTTCGCCACCTTCGCCGCCAACCTCCAGGCGAGCCGCGCCTACGCGCCCGAACCCTACACCGGCCGCCTCACCCTCTGGGTTTCCGAGGCGACCGCCGCTTTCTACGCCGCCGCGCTCGACGCCTGGAGCCGGCTCGTCCCGGCCGGCCTCGACCGGACCATCCTGCCCGGAGACCACTACAGCCTCCTCCGCCGGCCCGAGGTCGAGCGGCTGGCGAGGGAGCTGACCGCTCAGCTCGTCCGGAACAACGACGACGGATCGACCTTCGCCGCCCGCCGCTAGCTCGCGCTCGAGCTCGTCCAAGAGGAGTTCCTCGGCGGCCAGGGCGAGCGCCGCGGCCGTCCTCCGCTCAAGGAGGCTCGCGAGCGACAGGCGGACGCCGAGCTCCTGCTCCAGGCGATGGCGGACACGAGGGAGGAGGAGCGAGCGGCCGCCCAGGGCGAAGAAGTCGTCCTTCCGCCCGACGCGCGGGATGCCCAGGACGTCGCGCCAGACGTATGCCACCACCTCCTCGGCCGGCGTCGCCGGCGCTTCGTAACCGCCGGCCGAGGTCGCCTCGAGCTTGGGGGCCGGAAGAGCCCGGCGGTCGAGCTTGCCGCTCGTGTTCCGCGGCAAGACGGGAAGCAGGGCGAAGAGCGACGGCACCGCCGGCTCGGGGAGGCGCTCTTTCAAGAACCCGCGGAGCTCGGCCGCCGTGGCGCCCTCCCCCGGCC
>DATHEF010000067.1:0-2744 GCA_035490435.1 Thermoanaerobaculia bacterium | reverse complement strand
GCCAGCTTCTGGCGGGAGGCGACGTGCTCTCCGTGGCGCACGTGCGCCGGCTGCGCCGGGAACTCCCCGGGGTGCGTCTGATCAACGGCTACGGCCCGACCGAGGGGACCACGTTCACGTGCTGCCACACGGTGGGGGATGTGGAGGCCCTGCCGTTCTCGATCCCGATCGGCCGGCCGATCCGCAACACGTCGGTCTACGTGGTAGACCGGGACTTCGCCGCGCAGCCGCTCGGAGTGCCGGGAGAGCTGCTGGCGGGCGGGGACGGCCTGGCCCGCGGGTACCCGGGACGGCCGGACCTGACGGCGGAGCGGTTCGTCCCCAGTCCGTTCGGTCCTCCGGGAGCCCGTCTCTACCGCACGGGGGACTTGGCACGGCTGCTTGCGGACGGGAGCCTGGAGTTCCTGGGGCGGATCGACGACCAGGTGAAGATCCGCGGTTTCCGGGTCGAGCCTGGGGAGGTCGAGGTCGTCCTGCTGAGTCACCCGGCGGTGCTGGAAGCGGCGGTGGTGGCCCGTCCGGACGCCAGCGGGAACAAGGCCCTGGTGGGCTATGCGGTGGCGCGCGACCGGTCAGAATTCACGCTGTCCGAGGTCTGGGCCTTCCTGCGGGATCGTCTGCCGGGGTACATGGTGCCCGCGCAGTGGGTGCAACTCGACGAGCTCCCCTTGAACGCCAACGGCAAGGTGGACCGCCGGGCCCTGCCGGCTCCGGAGACGGTGGTCGCGGACGCGGAGCCCGCCGGGTTCCGCACGATCACGGAGGAGCTTCTGGCGGGGATCTGGTGCGAGGTGCTGCGCCTGGAGCGGGTCTCTCCGGAGGACGACTTCTTCGCCTTGGGCGGGCACTCGCTGCTGGCGACGCAACTCGTCTCGCGGGTGCGCCAGGCCTTCGGAGTGGAGATGGCGGTGCGGGCGGTGTTCGAGGCTCCCACGGTCTCGGGCCTGGCGGTGGCAGTGGGCCGCCTGCGTCTGGAGCCGGGCGGTCCCTCGGCGCTCCCCCTCCTCCCCGTGCCACGGACGGGTCGCCTGCCGCTGTCGTTCGCTCAGCAGCGGTTGTGGTTCCTCGATCAGCTCGAGCCGGGCCGGGCGACTTACAACGTGCCGGTGGCGCTGCGGGTCTCGGGTCCTCTGGACTCCGTGGTGCTTACCGCGGTGCTCACCGAGATCGCCCGCCGTCACGAGGGGCTGCGCACCACCTTCCCGATGGTGGAAGGGGAGCCGGAGCAGCGGGTCCATCCGGCCGGTCCGGTTGCCCTGCCGATCGTCGATCTGTCCGGGCTCGTCGCGCCGGCGCGGGAGGCGGAGGCACGACGTCAGGCCGGCGGCGAGGCGGACCGGCCCTTCGACCTCGTCCGAGGCCCGCTGTTCCGGGCGCAGTTGCTGCGGCTTGGCCCCGAGGACCACGTGGTCTCGGTGACGATGCACCACATCGTCAGCGACGGCTGGTCGATGGGGGTGCTGACGCGGGAGGTGGCGGCGCTGTACGAGGCGTTCGCGGCGGGTCTGCCGTCGCCGCTGCCGGAGCTGCCGGTGCAGTACGCGGATTACTCGGCCTGGCAGCGGGCGCGGCTGTCGGGGGAGGCTCTGGAGCGCGAGCTCGGCTTCTGGCGCCAACGCCTGGACGGCGCGCCGGCGGTGCTGGAGCTGCCGCTGGATCGGCCGAGGCCGGCGGTTCGCAGCGCGCGGGGAGGGTGGGTTCCCGTCCGTCTGTCGCCGGAGCTGGGGCGGTCGCTGGTGGAGCTGAGCCGCCGCTCGGGAGCGACGCCGTTCATGACGCTGCTCGCGGGACTGGACGTGCTCCTCGGGCGCTACAGCGGCCAGGAGGACCTGACGGTGGGCACGCCGGTAGCGGGTCGGACCCGTCTGGAGACTGAAGGCCTGATCGGGTTTTTCGTCAACACGCTGGCCTTGCGCGTCGATCTCTCGGGGGCTCCGAGCTTCGTGGAGCTGCTGCCGCGGGTGCGGGAGCGGGCGCTGGAAGCGCACGCGCACCAGGAGGTGCCGTTCGAGCGCTTGGTGGAGGATCTGGCCCCGGAGCGCAGCCTCAGCCACTCGCCACTGTTCCAGGTGATGTTCGCTCTCCAGAACGCTCCGCGGGAGACCCTCGAGTTGCCGCGGCTGGTCCTGCGGCCGTTCAGCTCCGACCGCCGCAGCGCCAAGTTCGATCTGACGTTGGCGCTGAGCGAGGGGGCGGACCAGGGCTTCGCGGGAGGCTTGGAGTATGACGCCGCACTGTTCGATCCGGCGATGATCGAGCGGCTCGCGGGGCACTTCCAGCGCCTTCTGGAAGCGGTCCTGGCGGCTCCTGAGCGCGCGGTCCCGGAGCTCTCGCTGCTGTCGGCGGGGGAGCGGCATCAATTGCTGCTGGAGGTCAACGCCCGGGAGTCGGCCTATCCGTCGGCCTGCATCCACGAGCTGTTCGCGATGGAGGCGGAGAGGCATCCGGAGCGGCCGGCGCTGAGCTTCCGTGGGACCTCGCTGAGCTATGGCGCGCTGGAGTCGGGGGCCAACCGCCTGTCGCACCGCCTGCGCCGGCTGGGGGTCGGTCCGGAGGTTCCGGTGGTGATCTTCGCCGAGCGCTCGGCGGCGGTGGTGATGGGTCTGCTGGCGGTGCTGAAGGCCGGCGGCTACTTCGTGCCGCTCGACCCCAAGGCGCCGGCCGAGCGGCTGGCTCTGCTGCTGGAGGAGGTGCGGGCTCCGGTCGTCCTGACCCAGCGGAACCTGCTGGCTCTCCTGCCGGGA
>DATHEF010000066.1:0-7313 GCA_035490435.1 Thermoanaerobaculia bacterium | reverse complement strand
GGCCCGGGGGGGAGATCGAATACCTGGGCCGGCTCGACGACCAGGTGAAGATCCGCGGCTTCCGCATCGAGCCGCGCGAGATCGAGATCGCCCTGGCGGCCCAGCCGCAGGTGCGCGAGGCCGCGGTCGTGGTGCGCCAGGAGGGCGCGGGGGAGCGCTCGCTGCTCGCCTGCGTGGTGCCGGCGGCGGCGGACGCCGGAGCCGGCACGGCGGCCGAGCTGCGCGCCGCCCTGGCCGCCCGCCTGCCGCCCTATATGGTGCCGGCCTTCGCCTTCGGCCGGGCGCTCGACCGCCTGCCGAATGGCAAGCTCGACCGCCGGTCGCTCGCCCGCTGGAGCCCCGTGGCCGAGCCCGGCCGCGTGATCGAGGCGCCGCGGACGCCGCTCGAGGAGCTGCTGGCCGGCCTCTTCGCCGAGGTGCTGGGAGTCGACCGGCTCGGTGTGGAGGAGAGCTTCTTCGAGCACGGCGGCCACTCGCTGGCCGCCATGCGGCTGATCGCGCGGATCCGCGAGGCTCTCGGCACCGAGCTGCCGCTCCACCGCGTGTTCGAGACGCCGACGGTGGCGGCCCTGGCGCGCGCGATCGCGGGCGAAGCCCGGAGCGATGCCCCGCCGCTCGTTCCGGTGTCCCGCGCGACACCCCTGCCGCTCTCCTTCGCCCAGCAGCGGCTCTGGTTCCTCCATCGGTTGGAGCCGGAGAGCCCGGTCTACAACATGCCCGCCGCGCTGCATCTGCCGGGTCGGCTCGACCGCGCGACACTCGCCGCGGCTCTGGGGGAGGTGGCGCGCCGCCACGAGTCGCTGCGGACCCGATGCATCGCGATCGAGGGGGAGCCGGTCCAGGTGGTCGATCCGCCCGCTCCGGTCCCGGTGCCGGAGATCGATCTCGCGGGCCTGCCTGCCGCCCGGCGCTTGGAGGAGGCCCGCCGGCTGGCGCGCGAGGAGGCTCTGCGTCCGTTCGACCTCGGTGATCCCGAGGGTGGACCGTTGCTGCGCACGGCCCTGGTGCGCCTGGGCGAGGCGGAGCAGCTCCTCCTGCTGACCATGCACCATGTAATCAGCGACGGCTGGTCGCTGCGGGTGCTGGCGCGGGAGCTGAGCGCCCTCTACGATGCCGGCCTGGAGCGCCGCCCGTCTCCCTTGCCGGAGCTGGCGATCCAGTACGGGGACTACGCGGTCTGGCAGCGCGGCTGGCTCCGTGGGGAGGTGCTGGAGGCCGAGCTGGCCCACTGGCGGACCCGCCTGGCCGGTGCGCCTCCGGTGCTCGACCTGCCGCTCGATCGCCCACGGCCGGCGAGATTGAGCTCGCGCGGCGCGAGCCGGGCCCTGGATCTCCCTCCCGGTCTGCTGCCGCTCCTGCGGGCGCTGGCGCGCCGGCAGGGGGTGACCCTGTTCATGGCCGTCCTGGCCGCCTTCCAGGCTCTGCTGGCCCGCATCAGCAATACCGAGGACGTGAGCGTCGGATCGCCGGTCGCCGGCCGCGGCCAGCTGCGGACCGAGGGGCTGATCGGGTTCTTCGTCAACACACTGGTGCTGCGTACCGACCTCTCCGGCGCGCCGTCGTTCGCGGAGCTGCTCGCGCGAGTCCGGGAGACCTCTCTGGCCGCCTATGCCCATCAGGACCTGCCGTTCGAGAAGCTGGTCGAGGAGCTCCACCCGCAGCGCGACCTCAGCTATGCGCCGCTCTACCAAGTCTCGTTCGTTCTGGACAGCGATCCGCTCCCCGCGTTGCGGCTGGGCGACATCGAGGCGTCCCTCTGGCCCCTGGAGACGGAGATCGAGAAGTTCGACCTGAGCCTCACGTTGGGAGTCGGTGCGGAAGGTCTCTCTGGAGCGATCGGCTTCCGCTCCGACCTGTTCGACGGCACGACGATCGAGCGCCTGGCCGGGTCTTTCGCACGCTTGCTGGCCGGTGCCGTGGCGGCGCCGCAGCAGCGCCTGCCGGAGCTGCCGCTGCTCTCGGAGGAGGAGCGGCAGCATCTCCTGCGGATCGGAGACGGGGAAGGGGAGAGCTATCCGCGGGAAGCGACGCTCTACGATCTGTTCGCCGAGCAGGCGGCGCTCTCGCCCGATGCCGTGGCCCTGGCCGGCGATGGCACCGCCCTCACCTATGGCGAGCTCGCCCGCCAGGCCACCCGTTGGGCGCGCCGGTTGCGCGTCCTGGGCGTCGGTCCGGAGGTGAGGGTGGCCCTCTGTCTCGACCGCACTCCCGCCCGGGTGGTGGCGACGCTCGCCGTGCTCGCGGCTGGTGGCGCCTATGTGCCGCTGGACCCCGCCTACCCGCGGGAGCGGCTGGCCTTCCTGCTGCGGAGCAGCGCCGCCCCGGTGCTGGTCACCGAGGAGCGCTGGCTGCCGATGTTGTCGGAGCTGCCGGACATGAAGGCGGCGGTGCTCTGTCTGGACGGCACGGCGGCGGGGGGGGAGGAGGAGGGGAGGGAAGCGGCCCTGCCCGCGGTGGCTGCCACAGGCCTGGCCTACGTGATGTACACCTCGGGCTCGACGGGCGAGCCGAAGGGGGTCGCGGTGACGCACCGGGGAGTGGTGCGGCTCGTGCGGGGGACCGGCTATGCCCGGTTCGGCCCCAACGAGACCTTGCTCCTGTACGCCCCCTATGCGTTCGACCCCTCGACGCTGGAGCTGTGGGGGGCGCTCCTCCACGGCTCCCGCCTGGTGATCCCGCCGCCCGGTGTGCTGACGACCGCTGAGCTGGGCGAGGTGGTGAAGAGAGAGGGGGTGACCACGCTGTGGCTGACCACCGGGCTGTTCCGGCAGATGGTGGAGGAGAATCTGGGGGCGCTCTCCGGAGTGCGCCAGTTGCTGGTCGGTGGCGACGTGCTGCCGGTGGCGCACGCCCTCCGGGTGCTCGCCGAGCTCCCCGAAACCCGCCTGATCAACGGCTACGGGCCGACCGAGAACACGTGCTTCACCTCCTGCTACACGGTGCGTGCCGCGGCGGAGCTGGACCCCTCGGTGCCGGTGGGACGCCCGATCGCCCACACCTGGGTCGCGGTCCTGGACCGCTATCAGATGCCGGTGCCGCCGGGAGTCGCCGGAGAGCTGTGCACGGGAGGGGACGGCCTGGCGCGCGGCTATCTGGATCATCCGGACCGGACGGCGGAGCGCTTCCTGCCGGACCCGGAGGGGAGGGAGGCGGGCGGGCGTCTGTACAGGACCGGCGACCTGGTGCGTTGGCGCCGGTCGGGAGACCTCGAGTTCCTCGGCCGGATCGACACGCAGGTCAAGGTGCGGGGCTTCCGGGTCGAGCCGGGAGAGATCGAGACGGCCCTGATGGCCCACCCGCGGCTGAGCAGCGCGGTGGTGCTGGCGCAGCGGGAGGAGGCCGGGGGGCACCGGCTGGTGGCGTACGTGGTGGCCGCGGCTGACGCAACCGTCGCGCCGGAGCCGTCCGAGCTGCGCGATTTCCTGCGCCAGCGGCTGCCCGAGTTCATGGTGCCGTCCGCCTGGGTCTCCCTGCCGGCCCTGCCTCTGACCGTCAACAGCAAGGTCGACCGCAAGGGGCTCGCCCTCCTGCAGCCGGACCGGCCGCGGAGCACCGGCGGAGTACCGCGCACGCCGGCCGAGCAGCGGATCGCGGGCATCTTCGCCGAGGTGCTGGGCGTCGAGCAGGTGGGGCTGGAGGCGGACTTCTTCGACCTGGGAGGGCATTCGCTGCTGGCGACCCGGCTGGTGTCGCGGGTGCGCGCGGTGTTCGGAGTGGAGCTGCCGCTGCAGGCGGTCTTCGAGACGCCGACCGTCGAGGGCTTGGCCGCCCGGATCGGGCACTCCCCGGGACCGCCCCTGGATCCCATCGTGCGGAGGCCGCGCGAGCAGCCGCTGGCGCTGTCCTTCGCGCAGCAGCGGCTCTGGTTCCTGGAGCGGATCGAGCCCGGCGCCGCGTACCTGCACCTGCCGGCGGCGCTCGACTGTGAGGGGCGCCTCGATCCGGCGGCGCTCGCCGGGAGCCTCGGCGAGATCCTGCGCCGTCATGAGGGGCTGCGCACCCGCTTCGTCCTCTCCGGGAGACATCCGCTCCAGATTCCGCTCCCGCCGGCGGAGCTCGCCGCGGTCCCCCTCGTGCCGTGCATCGACCTGAGCGCCCTCCCCGCGACTGCGCGGGAGGGAGAGCTGGCCCGCCGGACCGCCGCGGAGGCCGCCCGCCCCTTCGATCTCGCGCGCGGCCCCCTGCTGCACGCCGTCCTGCTGCGCCGCGGGCCGGAGAGCCACCGGTTGCTCCTGACCGTCCATCACGTCGCCGCCGACGCCTGGTCGCTCGGCCTGCTCATCCGCGAGCTGGGGGAGCTCTACGCGGCCTGCGTCGAGGCCCGGCCGTCGCCCCTGCCGGAGCTCTCCGTGCACTACGCCGACTACGCCGTCTGGCAGCGCGAGCGTCTGCGCGGCGACCGTCTGGAGGAGCTGCTGCGCTACTGGCGCGAGCGCCTGACTCCGCGTCCTCCCGCCCTGGAGCTCCCCACGGACCGCCCGCGGCCGCCGGTCCGGAGCCCGCGCGGCGCGCGCCGCCCGGTGCGCTTCGAAGCCGCGGCGGTGGACGCGATGCGGCGTCTCGGCGGCGCGACCGGCGCCACCCTCTTCATGGCGGTCCTGGCGGTGTTCCAGGCGGTTCTCGCGCGCCATGCCGGGCAGGACGACGTCGCGGTCGGCACCGCGGTGGCGGACCGCCCCGATCCGGCGCTGGAGGGGGTGATCGGCCTCTTCCTCAACCTCCTGGTGCTGCGCGGCGACCTGTCCGGCGACCCGACGTTCCGCACTCTTCTGCTGCGCGGCCGCGAAACGGCGCTGGGCGCTCTGGCGCACGCCGAGCTGCCTTTCGAGCAGCTCGTCGAGGCCCTGCAGCCGGAGCGGGATCTCTCCCGCGGCCCGCTGTTCCAGGTCTTGTTCACGCTGCGCAGCGAGCCGCTGCCGGAGCTCGCGCTGCCCGGCCTGGTGCTGCGGCCGGCCGATACGTTCCCCGGAGCGGTGCAGTTCGACCTGTCGCTCCTCCTCGAAGAGTCCAGGAGCGGGGGGGTCGACGGCTGGATCGAGCACAGCTCCGACCTGTTCGACGGCACGACCGTGGAGCGCCTGGCCCTCCACTGCGGCCATCTGCTCGCGAGCGCCGCGGCAGACCCCGACCGCCGCCTGTCGGATCTTCCCCTGCTGAGCGAGGCGGAGAGGGCGGAGCTCCTGGTGCAGTGGAACGACACCCGGTTGGAGGTCCCCGGTCCGGAGGCCTGCATCCACGAGCTCGTCCAGGCCCAGGTCGAGCGCACCCCCGACCGGATCGCGGCAGTCGATGGGGAGGCCGCGCTGACCTACCGCGAGCTGGAGGACCGGGCGTCCCGGCTGGCGCACCGTCTGCTCCGTCTGGGCGTGCGGCCCGGCGACCGGGTGGGCATCTGCGTCGAGCGTTCCGTCTCGATGTTGTGCTCCATCCTGGGGGTCCTGAAGGCGGGCGCCGCGTACGTGCCGCTCGATCCCGCCTACCCGCAGGCGCGTCTGGAGGCGATGCTGGAGGACTCCGGGGCCGCGGCGCTGGTCGCCTCGGCGGCGGCCGGCGCCTCCCTGCGGCATCCGCGCACCCTCGCTCCCGAGGCGGCGGAGACCGCCGTCCCGGGAAGTGAGCTGCCGCAGCTGCCGGAGCTCCCGGATCTGCCGGCGGGGGCCGCCGCCTACCTCCTCTATACCTCCGGCTCGACCGGGCGCCCCAAGAGCGTCGTCGTCACCCACCGCAACGCCGTGCGCTTGTTCGCGGCGATGGACGTGGTCTTCGGGCAGCGCGAGCCGGGCGTGTGGCTCGCGGTGACCAGCATCTGCTTCGACATGTCCGTGTTCGAGCTGCTGGGGACCCTGACCCGCGGCGGCCGGGTGGTGATCCACGACGAGCGGCCCGGGGGCCGGGGTCCCTCGGTGGCGGAGCAGATCGTCCGCCACGGCGTGACCCACTTCCAGTGCACGCCGTCGATGGCCGGCATGCTCGCCGCGACTCCGGAGCGGTTGCGGGGACTCGCGCCGCTCTCCCATCTGCTGCTCGGCGGCGAGGCCCTGCCCGGGCCGCTGGCGGATCGCCTCGCGGCCACCGTGGCCGGTGAGGTCCGCAACCTCTACGGCCCCACCGAGACCACCATCTACTCGCTCTGCCAGCGGATCGAGTGCGGGGTGAGGCCGCTGATCGGGCGGCCGTTGTCCAACACCGAGGTCTACCTGCTGGATGCCGCTCTGCGTCCCGTGCCGCTGGGAGCCCGCGGCGAGGTCTTCCTCGGCGGCGACGGGGTGTCCATGGGGTACTGGCGGCGCCCCGATCTCACCGCTGAGCGCTTCCTGCCCGATCCGCTGGGGAGCCGCCCGGGCGGCCGCCTCTACCGGACGGGGGACCTGGCGCGCCACCGCCAGGACGGCAGCGTGGATTACCTCGGCCGGTCGGACCACCAGATCAAGGTGCGCGGAGTGCGCATGGAGCTCGGCGAGATCGAGGAGGCGCTGCGCGCGCATCCGGCGGTGGCGCAGACCGCCGCCGCCGTCCGCGACGATGCGCCGGGAGGCCGGCAGCTGATCGCCTACCTGGTCCCGGTGGCGGGCGCCCAGGCCGGCGTGCCCTCCGCGAGCGAGCTGCGGCGGTTCCTGGCCGAGCGGCTGCCGGAGGCCATGATCCCCTCCGCCTTCGTCCCGCTCGCCGCCCTGCCGCTCAACCGGAATGGCAAGGTCGACCGCAAGGCCCTGCCGGCGCCGGACGCCGGCCGGCTGAGCCTGGACAGCGCTTACGCCCCGCCGCGGACGCCGGACGAGAAGACGCTCGCCGCGATCTGGCAGGACGTGCTCGGGCACGAACGCATCGGTGTCGACGACAACTTCTTCGAGCTGGGCGGGAGCTCCCTGTTGCTCGTCGAGATCGAGGCGCGGCTGCGCGAGGCGTTCCATCGCGACATCCCGATCGTGGAGATGTTCCGCCACCCGACCATCCGGAGCCTTGCCGAGGCGATGGAAGCCGGGGTCCGCCAGCCGGCTGCGGCGGCCGAGGCGCGCCCGGCCCCGGCCCGGGTCCCGGTCGCGGTGGCGCAAGGGACCCTCGACCGCCAGCGACAGGCGGTCGAGGAGCTGCGGCGGCGGCGCGCGAGCCAGCAAAGGAAGCCCGGACGGTGAGATCCGGAGAAGGAAGCACGAGATGAGTGAGCAGGATCCGGAGGGCGGCCCCCTCGAAGGGATCGCCGTCGTCGGCATGGCCGGACGTTTCCCCGGCGCCGACGACCTGGGGGAGCTCTGGCGCAACCTGTGCGGCGGAGTCGAATCGGTCCGCTTCTACTCCCGCGAGGAGCTGGCGGC
>DATHEF010000065.1:0-30630 GCA_035490435.1 Thermoanaerobaculia bacterium | reverse complement strand
GACCGTAGGTGGCCAAGGCGGCCACTTCCACCAACCATGAGCCCTGGTCGTCGCTACGCTCCGACCGAGTGGCCGCCTTGCATCGGAATGGGTGGCCGGCTTGGCGTCGGAATGAGTGGCCGGCTTCGCCGGAATCCGCACCCGCCAGCGCATAGAGAGCACCTCCCCGGGCCGTTGGGCCGTCAACAGGACCAGACGCCACGCGGCGGCGACAGCGGGTTGCAGGCGGTCGAACAGGGGCCAAAGCGCCCGGGCTTCCTCTTCCGCGAGCACTCTCTCGCGGGGCTTCTCCACATAGAGCCGTTTCACCCCGTGGACAGGGTTGGACTCGACGCGATCTCTCTCCATTCCGAAGCTGAACACCTTGGAAATCAGGGTCCGGGTCCGGTTGGCACAGACGCCGCCCCGCTCCGCCGCGATCCTTTCGAGCAGCGCCCGGACATCGGCCCGGAGGATCTCCGCCGCCGGCCGGGAGCCCCAAACCGGGAGCACCTCGACCCGGAGCTTCCGCTCGTCTTCCTTCCACGGGCGGAGCCGCTTGTTCCGCTTCGCGTGCTCCTCCATGTAGGCCATGGCGAGAGCCTCGAACGTCGCCCCCAGGGCCTTCTTGCGCGCCTTGCGCTCGGCCTTTTTCTCGGCCATGGGGTCCCGGCCCACAATATTGACGCCCGCCACCAGCTCCCGGGCCTTGTTCCGCGCGTCCTCAAGAGACAGGGAGGGGTAGGTACCGAGGACGATCCTCTTCCGGGCCTCCCGGGGGCCGTAGCGGAGAAACCAGCTCTTGCTCCCGGAGGAGAAGACCCGGAGGGCGAGCCCGGGGACGGCGCTGGGAGACCCTCCGTCCGTCACCTCATATTGCTGTTCCTGAGCCTTGAGAGAGCGGACGCGGCGATCGGTTAGGTAGTCCGTGCTACGCCTCATAGCGGCCTCCTGGAGGGGTTGGGATGATTGCCGCCACGGGTGCCCGCGAAAAAAAGGACCACTGGAGGACCACTGAAACACGCGCTTGCATGGAACGGCATGATGCCCTATGATACAGGCAATGCCTCTCAATGTCCATGGATTCAGTGGTTTACAGAGACAGGGCGAGATGTCCTGGAACCCCCCTTCTACAGACTCCGAAGCTGTAGGTCAGAGGTTCGAATCCTCTAGGGCGCACCATCCAACTTGCCTAGAATCGGTTATTTGCGGTCAAGGTCAGCAAAGACTCCAGGGCGCTCTGCCTCTCTGCCATCGGCGCATTTTCTTGCGTACGCTGGAAAAAATCGCCACTCGTACGTCTTGTTCAATGAAAGGGGTGAGACTCCCCCTTTCGAACGTACCTGGGGGGACAAAGGATGGCAGGTCGAACGAAGCTGCAGTTGTTCCGAGATCCCGCGCTCGCCTGCCAAAAGGCGAATCCGACTCCGCCTAAAGCACCCCGATTTTTGGCAGGAGCTTCCCGAAATGGAAATCCAGAAGCCGACGGTGCCCTCCTGCCCGAGATGACCTTGGAGGAGCTCTTTCACCAAAGTCTCGAGGCCCTCCCGCTGATCCTGCGGGGTCTGGGTAAGGAAAAGCGACTCTCCCCTGAGGAGTTGGAGGACCTGCGATCCGACATCCAGCTCAAGCTGCTCGAGAACGGCTACCGAGTGCTGCGGCTGTGGAATAAGCGTTCCAGCTTCAAGGTCTACTTGGTAACTGTGGTCTACAACATCTGGCGCGATCGGGTACGGGCCGAGAAAGGCACGGTCCGCGTGTCCGCGGCCGGCAAGCGGCTGGGTCCTGCGGCCGAAAAGCTCGAGATCCTGATGGGGCGAGGGCTCAAGTTCGACGAAGCTTACCGGTTGATCAAGCCTCTTTTTCCGGGCCTGAGCCGCGGCGAGGCCGAAGAAATCGCGGCCCAGATCAACCCCAGGCCGGGCCGACGTTTCGAGAGCGAAGACGTGGTCGCGCGGCTGCCAGACCTAGAGCAGACGGGCGACAAACGCCTCGAACAAGAGGAGAAGCTCGTCAAGAAGCATGAGGCGCTCGCCCTCATGCGCCAGAGATTGTCGGAGCTTCCGGAGCAGGACCGCATCCTGCTCGTGCGCGTCCACGCTGAGGGAGTTAAGTTTTCACACATCGCGAGGAGCCTGGGGGGGATTGATCAGCGGTCCCTGTATCGGCGCAACGAAGGGCTCATCACGAAGCTGAGGACCGATCTGGAGGAAGCTGGGATCCGGTGGGAGGACCTGAGCGAGGTCCTGGGGATCGACGAGGGCGAGGCACTCTACTTGAGGGCGTCGAGGGCGGAGCGGCCCGGCATGATGGCCGTAACCAAAACCTGCAGCATGCTGACCGCATCCTTCCTGGACGGTAGCCTCCTGGGGGACGAGCGCAACTTGATAGTGTGGCACCTGAACGGTTGCACGGATTGTTTCGAGCGCTACATCGGGTCAGCACGGCTACTCGACGCGATCGAGGAGGAAGAGGCGTCGGCACTCTCGGCGGCGAATGAGAATCGAGCCGTCGAACCAAGCCTCCTTCGGGGCGTCAAGGTCCTCAAGAAGTTGAACCGGAACTTCAGTCATTTCAGCCCTTACGGAAGAGCATTTCACAGGGCTGGCTTCTATTTCGCAAAGCTATTTCGCGAGGGGCGGGGCAACTTCCTCGATTCTGAGGTCCTTACGGTCGTATATCCCTATCGTCAAGCCCTGCAGCTTTATCTCAAAGGAATCATCTTGGCCGGCAATAACCTGATGAGACAGATGGGCGAGGGCTTATCGGAGGAGGAGACCATGGATCGGATTGCCAGCGGGAACAATCCTCATGGATTGCTACACTTGCTCCCTGAGGTGGGAAAGGTCTTCCTATTCGCGAGCATCCACATATATAACTCGGGAGCCAAGAATGTCGACGATATCGACTTTGGCGATCGTGGTCCGATTAGAAATTTTAGTGACCTTAGAAGATACATCGAAGACTTCGATAATATCGATCCAACGGCAGTCGCAACTCGATATCCCATTGAGAAGGAATCTAAGAGCCCATCCATTGAAAGCTATGCATACACCCTAGAGGGTTACGATGACTCCGCTAGATACAGCGTAAATAAGTTCGTCGAAATTACGGATTCCTTGGTGAAATTTCTAGGCGGTTTTACGGCCCAGTTAGAGAACTGGGAAAGGAAGCAGGAAGAGGAGCTTCTCTCTTCGGGAGATTAGCCCCCGCTCAGGCGAACCTTTCCGCTACCCCTCCCGTATGCTCTCCGTGATCGGGAGGAAGATTAGAGGAGCGAGGAACTCCGCCCGTAGGAAACGAGATCGCCCGGGCCGGAGTAGGGTAGAGTCGGCGGCAGGCGCGGTGGCCTTAGGTCGAGGGAGTAGCTGTTGCCGGCGGCTTTCGCCATGATGCCGGTGCCTCAGTCTCGGCCGTAGCTCCGTTTCCCACCGCCGCTCATCGAACCGGACTTGCGGATCTCCCGCATCCGGCTCTCGGACGGGCTTCACGAGAGGGCATGCACGGGTCTTCGTCGCAGGCGCACCTGATGGAGATCGACCACCCCTGCTTTCCCATAGACCTCGGCGTAACCGAAGCGACTCGTTCCGCTGACGCGCAGCTTGTGCCGTCGGCAGAGGAACTGTCGGACACGCTGGATCACATGCCAGCGAATCGCTGTATCGGCCTGACCTGTGAAGCCGAAACTGAAGTACTCGGCCCATCCCAACAAGAGTCGGTTGAGCCGGGTATGCAGTTCGGGCCAGGGCGTAGGGTTTCCCCGGAACAGCACAGCGTTGATTTTCTCTTTGAGTCTCTTCTGAGCTTTCTTCGAGGGCCGGGCCGACAGGATTTGCCTCCCGGTCTGCCAATGCCGTGTCGGACCAAAGGTGTAGCCCAGGAAGTCGAACGGCTCTTCTCGGGCGTGACAGAGGCGCGTTTTGGTGGGATGGATCGTCAGGCCGAGCTTCTCCAGCCAACGCCATACCAGCGCCAAGCTCTCTTCGGCTTGGCGACGGCTCCAGTGGGCGATCTCTCGCCTCAACTGCTCCAGTGGCTACCGGACGAACCGACAATTCCCCGGACGGAACTTGCACCCGCTGGCCTTCGAGACCAGGAGGTCTCTCCGTCAACTCAACTCAGCTCACGTCAGATCTCCTTTCGTGCCGCACTGCCAGCCACTTCTTGAGGGGCTGCACCTCTTGACCTCGGCCGGGATCCCGATGGCGGTCGCCCCCCCTGGTCGCCAAGATGGCCCGCGCCGCGAGGCATCCGGCTTGCACCCCTTCCAGAAATGGGTCGGAGTGAGAAGGAGACACCCCATGAAGAAGGATCGTCCTGAAGTCGTCGTCATCACCGGCGCATCGGCCGGAGTCGGGCGGGCCACCGTCCGTGCCTTCGCCGCCAAGGGGGCCCACGTGGGGCTGATCGCCCGCAACCGCGAGGCCCTGGAGAACGCCCGCCGGGAGGTCGAGGCGATGGGGGGCAGGGCCCTGGTCCTTCCCGCCGACATCGCCGATGCCGAGGCGGTGGAGGCCGCCGCCGCCCGGGTGGAGGAGGAGCTCGGGCCGATCGACATCTGGGTGAACAACGCCATGTGCTCGGTCTTCTCCCCCGTCAAGGAGATGACGTCGGAGGACTACAAGCGGGTGACCGACGTCACCTACCTCGGCTACGTCTGGGGGACGCTCGCCGCCCTGCGCCGCATGCTGCCGCGCGACCGCGGCTCGATCGTGCAGGTGGGCTCGGCGCTCGCCTACCGGGGGATTCCCCTGCAGTCGGCCTACTGCGCGGCCAAGCACGCCATCCAGGGTTTCTGCGACTCGCTGCGCAGCGAGCTCCTGCACGACGGCAGCAAGGTGCACCTCTGCATGGTGCAGATGCCGGCCCTCAACACGCCGCAGTTCGGCTGGGTGAAGAGCCGCCTCCCGCGGAAGCCCCAGCCGGTGCCGCCGATCTTCCAGCCCGAGGTGGCGGCGCGGGCCATCGTCTACGCCGCCCACCACAGGCGGCGGGAGATCTACGTGGGCTGGCCCACGGTCAAGGCAGTGGTCGGCAACAAGGTGGCCGCCGGCTACGCCGACCATTACCTCGCCCGCAACGGCTACGACTCCCAGCAGCGCGACGGCCTGGCCGCTCCCAACCGGCCAGACAACCTCTGGGAGCCGGTGCCCGGAGACCACGGCGCCCACGGCGATTTCGATGACCGTTCCAAGGAGCGCAGCTCGCAGCTCTGGGCCAACACCCACCGAGGACTCGTGGCACTGGCGAGCCTGGCGGGGATCGCCGGCGCGCTCTGGGGGCTGCGCGCTCGCAAGGGCGAGAGAGGCCCGGGCATCGGACCCGAGGGACAGGCCTTCTCGTCCTGAACCCCTGGGATGGCCGTCCGCCTCGCCTTCGCCTCCAGGAGCCTGGCAGTGAGGCAAGGGAGGTTTCCGGCACCGGTCACCCCCTTCCAGAATCCTGTAAGGCACCGCCCGCGGGATCTCCGACAGCGGCACCAGCCCCGCGTACGCCTTGGCGAGCGTCGTCGTCGAGTAGCGTCCGCAATCTGTGCTTTCTCCTCCTTACTACTGACGACGATCGATTGGAGCCGAAGCTGCGCGACGGAATCCGCAAGATTCCTGAGCACACCGCCTCGTAATAAAGGTATGTGAAGGAGTCCCCGAGAGGCCCTCCTGATGCCGTTGAGCCGTGAGGGGCCGGCTCCGCCGCCCCCTCACTTTTAGAACTCGGAATTTTAGGGCACTTGGTTTCGGCAGGGCTCCGATGAGCCTATGGACAGTAGCATTGGGCGTACCACACGTCGTAATACGAGGTCGTGCAGCCCTCGTGATATTTCGGGGTACTGGCGTAACAATACTGATACGTCAGACCACACTCCGGGCCACTCGAAGACTGATAATAATAGGTCGCTTTATAGACCTCGTTATAGCCGCACGGCGGAAAAGATTCATCGGCCGTCTTTAGATCCGGGCGCGCAGGAGTCATGAGCGGACCGCTGACCAGGAATGCGAGTAGAAGGGTCTTCATAATGGCTTCTCCCTTTCCGGTTTCGACAGAGCGCGGAATGCTGCCCCTACTAGTTCAGGTACAGGAAGCACATCAAATGAGACAACGCCTCAACTTCTGCTCCGGACCCGGCCTGGTCATCACGACCGCTTGCGGGGGTTCGAATCCTCTGGGAGCTTGCGCGGCAGAAAAGCTGGGCAGAGACAGCAGGGACGACAGGGACATCAAGGACACGAAGAAGAAGGACACCGGTACCAGGTATTTTTATCGTTCCTGGCGTCCCTGCTATCTCTGTTGTCCCTGCTCAAGGCCGCGAGGCGGGGCTCACCGCCCTGTCCCGGCGGGCCGCACCCTCCGCACCTTCCTGAGTGAGCCCTGGGGAACCGGTCCCCAGGCGGATGCAATCGCCGGGACGCCGTGCCACCCGCACCGGCGCCGCGGCCGGCCCTGACGGTATGTGCCGACGGGCAGCCGGCAGGGAGAACAGGTTTTGGACGAGATCGATCGGTCGGAGGAACTGAGGAAGCTTTCGCGCGCCCAAAGGGCTCTCCTCGCCCAGAAATTGCGCGAGCGGAAAGCCGCGGCCGTCCAGCCGGTCATCCCTCGGCGCGCCGGCACCGGACCCCTCCCCCTCTCTTCCGGCCAGCGGCGGATGTGGCTGGCCCAGCAGATAGACCCGGAGAGCACGGATGCCAACGTGCTGGTGCCACTCCGGCTCCACGGCACGCTCGACCTTCGCGCCCTCGCCGCCGGGTTGACCGAGGTGGCGCGCCGCCATGAGGTCCTGCGCACGGGGATCGAGGCCCTGAACGGCGAGCCGGTCCCGGTCGTCATGCCGCCCGGTCCGCTGTGGGTGCCGATCATCGACCTGGAGGGCCTGCCCGGTCCGCTCGCCGAGGCGGAGAGCCTGCGACTCGCCGACGCCGAGGCCCATCGCCCGTTCGATCTCGCCCGGCCGCCGGTGATGCGGGCCCAACTGGCGTGGACCGCCCCCGGCTCGCATCTGCTGCTCCTGACCCTGCACCATGCGGCGGCGGATGGCTGGTCGATCGCCATCCTGGTCCGCGAGATGGTGACGCTCTACGGCGCCTTCGCGGCCGGCCTGCCCTCCCCCCTTCCCGAGCTGCCCCTCCAGTACGCGGACTACGCGGCCTGGCAGGAGGGCCGTCTGGCCGCCGGTGAGCTCGCCGCGGACCTCGCGTACTGGCGGCAGCGCCTGGCCGGCCTGACTCCGCTGCGGTTGCTGGGGGACCGGGAACGCCCGGCCGCCTCCGCTTCCCGTCCGGTACGAGCGCCCCTGGTCCTGCCGGCAGACTCGATGGACCGGCTGCAGGAGCTTGCGGGGGCGGAGAGAGGGACGCTCTTCATCGCCTGGGCCGCCCTCTTCGCCGCTTTTCTTGGCCGCCTCGCGGACCAGGAGGACGTCGCCTTCGCCACGGTGGTCGCCGGCCGCACCCGACTGGAGACGGAAGGGCTGATCGGCTTTTTCGTCAACACCCTGGTCCTGCGGGCCGATCTCGGCGGCAACCCCACCCTGCGCCAACTGACGGCGCGCCTGCGGACCACCATCAACGAGGCCCACGCCCACCAGGAGCTCCCCTTCGAGCGTCTGGTGGAGGAACTGGCTCCCGAGCGGCGGGCCGGCCGGCACCCCCTGGCGCAGGCCATGCTCGCGTTCCAGAACGCTCCGCGGGAGGCTTTGTCGATCCCCGGGCTCACGGTGGCCCCCGTCGAGATCGAGACCGGCACGGCCATGTTCGACCTGGCCCTGCAGGTGGAGCCGCGCGGCGGGGCGTTCTTCGGCCATCTGGAGCTCGACGAAGCCCTCTGGGGCGCCACGGCGGTGTCGCGCCTGCCGCGGGAGCTCGAAGCCCTGCTCGCCGCGGCCGCGGCCGATCCGGACCGGCCGGTGAGCGAGCTGCCGTTCCTCGCCGCCGCCGAGCGGCGGCAGATCCTGGCGGCCGCCGGCCCGGCCACGGCTTCCGCCGCGCCGCGGATCCCCGCGGCCGAGATGGGTGAGATGGCCAAGCGCGTGGCCGCGATCTGGGCGGAGGTCCTCGGTCTGCCCGAGGTCGGGGAGCACGACAGTTTCTGGCAATTGGGGGGGCACTCGCTGCTCGCCGCCCGGGTGGTGGCGCGGCTGCGCCAGGCCTTCGGCATCGACCTCCCCCTGCGGGTCGTGTTCGAGGCTTCCACCCCTACCGAGCTGGCCGCCGTTCTCGCCCGGGGGGCCGGAGGACCGGCGGCGGAAGCCTCGCCGGTCCTCCGCGGCGACCGCGACAGCTCCGCGCCGCTCTCCTTCGGGCAGCAGCGCCTCTGGTTCCTCCACCAGCTCGCGCCCGAGAGCGCGGCCTACAACATCCCTCTCGGTGTGCGGATGGACGGCCCGCTGGACGCCCGCGCCCTGGCGGCCGCGTTGACGGAGGTGGTGCGGCGGCACGAAGTGCTGCGGATGGCCATCGTCACCCGGCGGGGGGAGGCGGTCCAGGAGGTCGCGCCACCGGCGCCGCTGCCGATGCCGGAGGCCGATCTCTCGGCGCTCCCGGCGTCGCGGCGGGACGGAGAGGCGCGCCGCCTCGCCGCCGAGCAGGCGCGCCGCCCCTTCGATCTCACCCGGCCGCCGCTCCTGCGCGTCCTGCTGGTGCGGCTCGGGCGTGCCGCGCACCTGCTGGCCTTCGACCTCCATCACATCGCGGGGGACGGCTGGTCCGGGGCAATCCTGGTGCGCGAGACCGGAGCGCTCTATGCCGCCTTCGCCGCCGGCCTGCCGTCACCCTTGCAGGAGCCGTCCCTCCAGTACGCGGACTACGCCCGCTGGCAGCGCGCGGAGCTGGCCGGCGAGTCCCTGGCCCGCCTGCTCGCCTACTGGCGGCAGCGCCTGGACGGCCTCCCTCCCCTGGCGCTCCCCACCGACCGGCCGCGCCCCGCGGTCGAAAGCTTCCAGGGCGCGCACCAGCACCGGCGGCTGCCGGCGCGGCTGGCCACGGGCCTCGAACGGCTGGCCGGGGATCATGGGAGCACCCTGTTCATGGTGCTGGCGGCGGGGTTCGCCGCCCTGCTCGGCCGCCTTTCCGGCCAGGAGGACTTCGGCCTCGCCGCGCCGGTCGCCGGCCGCACCCGGACCGAGCTCGAGGCGCTGATCGGGTTCTTCGTCAACACCCTGGTCCTGCGCGTCGACCTGGCGGGCGATCCCCCCTTCGCCGAATTGCTGGCGCGGACGCGGGAGACCGTGTTCGCCGCCTTCTCCCACCAGGATCTCCCCTTCGAGCGGCTGGTCGAGGAGGTGGGAGCGCGGCGCGACCCCGCCCGCCAACCGCTCGCCCAGGCCCTGATCGTCCTCCACAACACGCCCCAGGAGCGTCTCGTCTTCCCCGGCCTCACCCTGACCCCGGAGGAGATCGACAACCGCACCGCCCAGATGGACCTGTCCCTGAACCTGGCGCGCGATGGGGAGGGGATCGCCACCAGCCTGGTGGTCAGCCGGGACCTCTTCGATCCCGCCACGGCCGCGCGGATGCTGGAGCAGTTCGAGGTGCTGCTCGCCGCGGCGGAGGGCGACTCGCGCATGCCGGTCTCGGCCCTGCCGCTCCTGGCCCCGGCGTCCCGGCACCAGGTGGTGGTGGAGTGGAACGGCGGCGGGCTTCCCGCCGCGCCCGAGCCACCCCCTCTCCACCGCCTCTTTGAGGCGGTCGCCGCCCGCCGGCCAGAGGCGGTCGCCGTCAGCGGGGAGGGAGAGAGCCTGACCTACGACGAGCTCGACCGCCGCGCCAACCGCCTGGCCCGCCACCTGCGCGCCCTGGGGGCCGGTCCGGAGACGCGGGTGGGGCTCTGCCTCCCCCCCTCGCCGGAGCTGGTGATGGCGATCCTGGCGATCCTCAAGGCGGGCGGCGCCTATGTCCCTCTCGACCCTGGCTATCCGCGGGAGCGCCTGGCCTTCCTGCTGGCGGATGCCCGCGCGCCGCTGGTGGTCACCCGTTCCGAGCTGGCCGGGAGCCTCGACGGCCCGCGGCTGGTGCTCCTGGATGCCGACGACCCGCTCATCGCCCGCTGCTCGCCCCTCCCGCTCCCGCCCTGGGCCGGTCGCGGGGACCCGTCTGCCGACCATACGGCGTACGTCATCTATACCTCCGGCTCAACCGGCCGTCCCAAGGGGGTGGTCGTCACCCACCGCAACGTCGCCCGGCTTTTCGCGGCGACGGATTTCGGCTTCGGCGAGGGGGACGTCTGGACCCTGTTCCACTCCTTCGCCTTCGACTTCTCGGTGTGGGAGATCTGGGGCGCCCTCCTCTACGGCGGCCGTCTGGTGGTGGTCCCCTACTGGGCGAGCCGTGCTCCCGACGCCTTCCTCGACCTGCTCCGCGGCGAGGGGGTGACGGTGCTCAACCAGACCCCGTCGGCGTTCCGGCAGCTCATCCCCGTCGCCTGCCGCGATGGCGTGGGGGACCTCCCCCTGCGCCTGGTCATCTTCGGCGGCGAGGCGCTCGATCCCCGCCATCTCGCCCCCTGGTTCGAGCGCTTCGGCGACCGCCGCCCCCGGCTGGTCAACATGTACGGCATCACCGAGACGACGGTGCACGTCACCTGGCGGACCCTTGCCGCGGACGACGCTCGCGCCGTGCTGAGCCCGATCGGCAGGCCGATCGCGGACCTCGCCATCCGGCTCTTCGACCGGACGCTCCGGCCGGTGCCCATCGGCGTCCCCGGCGAGCTCTGCGTGGCGGGCGCGGGAGTGGCCCGCGGCTACCTCGGCCGGCCGGAGCTGACCGCGGAGCGCTTCGTTCCCGATCCGTCCTCCACGGTGCCCGGCGAGCGCCTCTACCGCTCGGGGGATCTCGCCCGCTGGCTTCCCGGTGGCGAGCTGGAGGTGCTCGGGCGGATCGACAGCCAAGTCAAGGTGCGCGGCTTCCGTATCGAGCTGGGAGAGATCGAAGCGGCCCTGGAGGGGCATCCGGGGGTGCGGGAGTGCGCCGTCCTGGCCCGCGAGGAGGAGGATGGCGAGCGGCGGCTGGCGGCCTACGTGGTGCCGCGCGGTGAGGCGGTCCCGGCCGCCGGGCTGCGAGCCTTCCTCCAGGACCGCCTCCCCAGCCACATGGTGCCGGCGGCCTTCGTAATCCTGCCCGCCCTGCCCCTGACCCGCCACGGCAAGCTCGACCGCGCCGCCCTCCCCGCGCCCGGCCTCACTGCCATCCCCGCCGCTCTCTTCGCGCCGCCCGAAACCCCGGTGGAGCGCGCCCTCGCGGCGAGCTGGGGCGAGGTGCTCAACCGGCCGCGGATCAGTCTGGACGACGACTTCTTCGACCTCGGCGGCGACTCGATCCGCGCCATCCAGGTGCGCGCCCGCGCCGAGGAGCGGAGGGTGCTCTTCACTCTCCAGGACCTCTTCCGGTTTCCGACGGTCCGCACCCTCTCTCGCGCCGTCCGCACCGCTCCCGAGGAGTCGGCCGGAGAGGGCCGGGCGGGCGCGCCGGCCGCCGCCGACCTCCTCTCCCCGGAGGACCGGGCGCGGCTTCCCGAGGGGCTCGAGGACGCCTTCCCCCTGGCGCGCACCCTGGCCGGGCTGGTCTTCCATAGCGAGTACAGCCCGGACTACCTGATCTACCTGACCAGCTTTCACCTGCAGGTCCCCTTCGACGCCGCGCGCCTGCAAGAGGCGCTCGACCGCATGGTGGCCCGCCATCCGATGCTGCGCAGCTCCTTTGCCCTGGAGGGGTTCTCCGAGCCTCTGCAACGGGTCCACGCGCGGGTGCATGTCCCCCTCGTGGTGGAGGACCTGCGGCATCTGGCGCCGGAGGAGCGGGAGGAGGCTTTCGGCCGCTGGTTCGCCGTCGAGCAGCGCCGCAAGTTCGACTGGCGCCGGCCCCCCCTGGTGCGCCTCCATGTCCATCGGCGCAGCGACGACTCTTTCCAGCTCACCCTTTCCGAGCCTTTCCTGGACGGCTGGAGCGTGGGTCTCTTCCTCACCGAGCTGTTCCATCGCTACCTGGTTCTGCTGCCGGCTGGCGTTGTCCCCGCCGCCGCGGAGCTGCCGCCCCCGGACGACCGCCCGCTCGCCGCTTCCTTCCGCGACTTCGTCGCCCTGGAGCGCGAGGCCCTGGACTCCGCGGAGTGCCGGCTCTATTGGGAGCGGCGCATGGACGGCGGCGGCGCCGGAAGCCTGCCGGTGAGCCCCATCGCCCGCCGGCGCGCACCGGACCCGGGGCAGGCGCTGATGGGAAACCTGGGAGTGCCGATCCCGGAATGGATCTCGGACGGCTTGCGGGCCGCCGCCCGCGCCGCCTCGGCGCCGCTCAAGAACCTCGTCCTGGCCATCCACCTGAAGGCCCTCTCCTTCCTGACCGGCAGCAGCGACGTGATCTCCGGCGTGCTCGCCAACGGCCGCCCGGAAGGGGCCGACGGCGACCGGGTGATCGGCGGCTTCCTGAACGCCATGCCCTTCCGGGTCGATCTCGCCCCGGGCTCGTGGCTCGCTCTGGCCCGCCAGGTCTTCGAGGCCGAGCGCGAGCTGCTCGCCTACCGGCGTTTCCCTCTCTCCGAGCTGCAGCAGAAGCAGCCGGGCGTGGGCCGGCCGCTGTTCGACGTCCTGTTCAATTTCACCCATTTCCACGTCTACGACCGGCTGGCGAGCTTCCCCGGGATGACGGTGCTCGGCGGCGGCGGCACGGAGCAGACGTATTTCCCCCTCACCGCCCAATTCAACGTGCAGGAGACCACCCATCGCGTCATCCTGTTCTTCGACTACCCCCGCGCCGGCCTCGACACCCCCGAGGTGGAGGCCATCGCGGCGCGCTATGCCCGCATCCTGGAGGCGGTCGCGGCGGATCCCGGCGCGCCCCATGACGCCCTCTGCCTGCTCGATGCGGCCGAGCGGCAGCAGGTGGTGATCGAGTGGAGCGCCACCCCCGGACCGCCCGTGGAGGAGCGGGCCGTGCACGAGCTGTTCGCGGACCAGGCGGCGCGCGCGCCCCAGGCTCCGGCCCTGCTCTGGCGCGGGGAGGCGGTGACCTACGGCGAGCTGGCGGCGCGGGCCGGCCGGGTGGCGCGCCGGCTGCTCGCCCTCGGCCTGCCTGCCGAGGCGCGGGTGGCGATCCTCCTCGACCGCTCCCCGGACCTGGTGGTGGCCATCCTCGGGGTCCTCCAGGCGGGGGCTGCCTATGTCCCCCTGGACCCCGACTATCCGCGGGAGCGCCTGGACGCCATGCTGGAGGACTCCGGCGCCCGGGCGCTGGTGACCCGCCAGGGGCTGGGGCCCTGGGATGAAACCGCGAAGGCGGCGTCGCGGATCGACCTCGAGGACCTCGCCGGGCTTAGCCCCGCGACCGCGGCCGGGCTGCCCAGGGTCGATCCGGCCCAGCTCTTCGTGGTGATCTACACCTCCGGCTCGACGGGGCGCGCCAAGGGGGTGGCGGTGGAGCACCGGAGCGTGGCGGCGTTCCTCGCCGGCGCCGCCGCCCTCTATCCGCCGGAGGAGCGTACCGGCATGCTGGCGGGGGCCTCGGTCTGCTTCGATCTCTCGGTCTTCGAGCTGTTCTTCCCGCTCACCCACGGCGGCGCCGCCGTGCTGGCGGAGAGCGCGCTCGACCTGCCGCGCCTGCCGGCCCGCGACGCCGTGCGGCTGGCGGCCTTCGTCCCGTCCACCGGGGCGGAGCTGCTGCGGAGCGGTGGCATCCCGCCCGGGGTCCGCACGCTGGTCCTGGGCGGCGAGGCCCTCCCCCCGGGGCTGGCCCGCACCCTCCTGGAGACTCCAGGGCGCCGCCTGTTCAACGCCTACGGCCCTACCGAGGCGACGATCTACGCCACCCTCGCCAGGATCGACGACGGGGAGACCGGGACGCCGCCCATCGGCCTTCCGGCCCCGGGCGGCCGGGCGCTCCTGCTCGACGCCGACCTGCAGCCGGTGCTCCCGGGCGTGCCGGGGGAGATCTGGCTCGGCGGCCGCGGTCTCGCCCGCGGCTATCTCGGCCGGCCGGACCTCACGGCCGAGCGCTTCCGGCCCGATCCCTGGGGCGCCCTCGCCGGGGAGCCCGGCGGGCGCCTCTACCGCACCGGCGACCTCGGCCGCCGGCTGCCGGACGGACGGATCGAGTTCCTGGGCCGGCGCGACAGTCAGGTCAAGGTGCGCGGCTTCCGCATCGAGCTGGGGGATGTCGAGGCGGCGCTCGCGCGCCACCCCGGGATCGAGATGGCCGTGGTCGTCGACTCCCGCCATCCGGACACGCCGGGCGAGGCGCGGCTGGTCGCCTACGCCGTCCCCCGGCCGGGGCTGCCAGCGTCCGGTCCCTGGGCGGCGGAGCTGCGCGGCTTCCTGCGCCGGCTCCTGCCGGCCTACATGGTCCCCTCCGAGTTCATGGTGCTCGACGCCCTGCCGCTCACCTCGACGGGCAAGGTGGACCGCCGGTCCCTGCCCGCGCCCGGGACGGAGCCGGCGGCGGGCCGCGCCTGGACGGCGCCGCGCACGCCGGTGGAGGAGGTGCTGTGCGGCCTCTGGGCCCAGGTGTTCAGGCTGCCGCGGGTGAGCGCGGACGACGACTTCTTCGAGCTGGGCGGCCACTCCCTGCTCGCCACTCAGCTCGTCTCCCGCCTGCGCGAGGCCTTCGCCCTGGAGCTGCCGCTGAGCGCTCTGTTCGCGGCGCCGGTCCTCTCCGCTCTGGGGCGGGAGATCGAGCGCGCCCTGCGGGAAGGCGAAGGGACCCTGGCGCCCCCCCTCGGCCCCCAGCCCCGGCCCGCGGACGGCATCCCGCTCTCCTTCGCCCAGCAGCGCCTCTGGTTCCTCGACCGTCTGGAGCCGGAGAGCCCGTTCTACAACGTGCCGGTGGCCGTCCGGCTGCGCGGCCGGCTCGATGTCCCGGCGCTGGCGGCCGCCTTCCGCGAGATCGTCCGGCGCCATGAGGCTCTGCGCACCCGCTTTCCGGAGATAGCGGAGACCGCGGGCTGGCCGGTCCAGATCGTCGAACAGGAGATGCCGGTCGAGATCCCCGTCCTCGACCTCTCGCGGCTGCCGCTCTCCGGGCGCGAGGACGAGGTGGCGCGCCTCACCCAGGCCGAGGCGCGCCGGCCCTTCGACCTCGGCCGGGGTCCGCTCCTGCGCGTGTCGCTGCTGCGCCTCGGCGAGGAGGAGGGCCTGCTGCTCGCCGTCTTCCATCACATCGTCTCGGACGGCTGGTCAATGGGGGTCTTCCTGCGCGAGACCGCGGACCTCTACCGGGCCGGTGCCGCGGGGGAGCCCTCGCCGCTGGCGCCGCTCAGCCTCCAGTACGCCGACTTCGCCCTCTGGCAGCGGGGCTGGCTCGCCGGCGAGGCCCTGGACCGGCAGCTCGGCTGGTGGCGCCGGCAGCTCGCCGACGTGCCCGCGCTGGCGCTCCCCACCGACCGGCCGCGTCCGGCCACCCCGGCCTACCGCGGCGCCCGCTGCCCGCTCGCTCTGCCGCCGGCGGTCGCCGCGGACGTCGCGGGGCTCGCCCGGCGCGAGGGGGCGACCCTGTTCATGATCCTCCTCGCCGGCTTCTCCGCGGTGCTCGGCCGCTGGGCGGGGCAGGAGCTGCTGGCCGTCGGCACGCCGATCGCCGGCCGCACCCGCGTCGAGCTGGAGCCTCTGATCGGCTTCTTCGTCAACACCCTCGCCCTGCGCGCCGATCTGACGGGCGCTCCTACCGGCCGCGCCCTCCTCGGCCGCTGCCGCGAGATGGCGCTCGGCGCCTACGCCCACCAGGATCTGCCGTTCGAGAAGCTGGTCGAGGAGCTCCGCCCCGAGCGCGAGCTCGCCCGGGCACCCCTCTTCCAGGTCATGCTCTCGCTCCAGAACACGCCGCTGCCGGAGTTCGAGCTGCCCGGCCTGACCCTCGCCCCGGTCGCGATCGAGCCGGGGACCGCCAAGTTCGATCTCACCCTGTCCGTGGCCGAGACCCCCGACGGGATCGCCGGCTGGCTGGAGCACGACGCGCACCTCTTCGATCGCGCCACGGCCGCGCGCCTGACGGGGCACCTGGAGGCGCTGCTCGGCGCGCTCGCCGCCGATCCCGGCCGCCGGCTCGGAGACCTCCCGCTGCTCGCGGCGGGGGAGCGCCAGCAACTGCTCCGGGAATGGGCCGAGCCCTGGCCGGCGCCGGCCGGCGGGGGCGAGTCGGGGATCGACGAGCCGGGAATCATGGAGCGGATCGCGGCCCAGGCGCGGCGGACTCCCGGCGCGGTGGCCGTGGCGCAGGGGGATCGGGAGATCACCTACCGGGATCTCCACGACCGCGCCGCCCGCCTCGCCGGAATCCTCCGCGCCCGTGGCGTGGGGCCGGAGGTCACGGTGGCGATCCAACTCCCCAAGAGCCCCGAGGCGATCGTGGCCATCCTCGCCGTGCTGGAGGCGGGGGGGGCCTACCTTCCCCTCGATCCCGGCTATCCCGAGGAGCGCCTGGCCTGGATGACCGCCGATGCCCGCGCGGCCCTGACGTTGAACGAGGCTGATCTCGCGGCGGCGGACTTTCAGGACGCCGCTCAGGATCCCGCGCCGGGGCCGGCGGCGCCGTCCGCCTCCCCGGCCTACGTGCTCTACACCTCCGGCTCCACCGGCCGGCCGAAGGGGGTGGTGGTGACGCGCGCCGGCCTGCTCGCCTCGACTCGCGCCCGGCTGGAGGGGTATGCCGCGCCGGTCTCCGCCTTCCTGCTGGTCCCCTCCCTGGCGTTCGACAGCTCGGTGGCGGGGCTCTTCTGGACCCTCTGCCAGGGCGGCGCGCTCGTCCTCCCCGGGGAGGGGGAGGCGGCCGATCCGGTCCGCCTGGCGGAGCTCGTCGAGGCCCGGCGGGTCTCGCACTGGCTGGGCATCCCATCCCTCTGGCGGCTGATCCTGGACGCGGCTCCTCCCCGGCGGCTCCGCTCGCTCGCGGCGGTGATCGTAGCGGGCGAGCCCTGCCCGGCCGATCTCCCCCGGCGCCATGCCGCCGCCCTTGCCGGCGTGCCGCTGCTCAACGAATACGGTCCCACCGAGGGGACAGTCTGGGCGACCGCCGGCGAGCTGGCGGCGGGGGAGCCGGTCACCATCGGCCGGCCGATCGCCGGCTCCCGGGTGCTCCTGCTCGACCGCGAGCTGGAGCTGGCGCCCGCGGGCGTGCCGGCCGAGCTCTTCCTCGGCGGCGCAGGCCTGGGGCGCGGCTACCTCGGCCGTCCGGACCTCACCGCCGAACGGTTCGTGCCCGACCCGTGGTCCGCCGAGCCCGGCGCGCGCCTCTACCGCACCGGCGACCTCGCCCGCTGGCTCCCCGACGGCCGCCTGAGCCTCCTGGGCCGCGCCGACGGCCAGGTGAAGATCCGCGGCTTCCGCGTCGAACCGGGCGAGGTCGAAGCCGCCCTGGAGCGCTGCCCCGGCGTCCGCCAGGCCGCCGTCGTGCCTCGCGATCTCCCCTCGGGGGACCGGCGGCTGGCGGGCTTCGTGGCGGCGTCCGGCGATCTCGATCCGGAGGCGCTACGGGGATTCCTTGCCCGGCAGCTCCCCGCTCACCTGATCCCCGCCGAGCTGACCGTTCTGCCGGAGCTGCCGCTCTCCGCGAACGGCAAGGTGGACCGGGAGGCGCTCGCGCGGCACGCCGCCGGGCGCCCTGCCGCGCCGCGCGGCTCGACTCCTCCGGCCGATGCGCTGGAACGGCGGCTGGCGGCGATCTGGGCGGAGCTGCTGGAGGTCCGGGAGGTGGGGCGCGAGGACGGCTTCTTCGCCCTCGGCGGGCACTCGCTGCTCGCCGTCCAACTGATCGCCCGCGTCGAGCGCGAGCTCGGTCGGCGGCTCCCCCTGGCCGCCCTGTTCCGCGGCGCCACCCTCGCCTCGCTGGCGGCGGAGATCCGGGCGGCCCCCGGGGGCCGCGTGGCTCCGCCGCTGGTGCCGCTCCGCGAAGGCGGGGATGGGAGGCCGTTCTTCTGGTTCCACGCCCTGGACGGGCGCACCTTCTGCTACGCCGATCTCGCCCGCCGGCTCCCCGGCCCACTCTACGGACTGGAGACGGAGGACGACGGCAGCACGGGCCTGGAGGCCCTGGCCGAGCGCTATGCCGAGGCGATTGCCACCGCGCAGCCGCGCGGACCCTACCTCCTGGGGGGGTGGTCGTTCGGGGGGGGCGTGGCCTGGGCAACCGCCCAGCGCCTGGAGGAGCGCGGGGAGGAGATCGCGCTCCTCGTGCTGATCGACAGCCGGCCGCCGGACCCCGCCGCCGTGATCCCGGACCTCAGGGACGAGGTTCCCGATCCCGACCTCCGCGCCGCGGTCCGCGCCCGCCTCGCGGCCCTGCGCTCCTACCGGCCAGGGCCCCTCAGGGGCCCGGTCGCCCTCTTCCTCGCCGGCGACCAGCCCCGCGAGGAGGACGTCGACCTCGCCGCCCTCTGGCGCCCGCTGGCCCCGGGCGGACTCGCTGTCGAGACCCTGCCCGGCGACCATTTCACCCTGCTCCAGGAGCCCGCGGTAGCGGCCCTGGCCGAGAGGATTCAACAGAAGATCGCTTGAAGGAGGGGAGAGCGCCCTCTCACCCCCGTTCCAGAATCCGGTACGGCACCGCCCGCAAAATCTCCGACAGCGGCACCAGGCCGACCCGAGCCTTGGCGAGGGCATCGTCGAGGAGGGTGCGCATCCCCCGCTCGCGGGCGGCGGCGCGGAGGCGGTTGGCGGGCTCGCCGTTGGCGATCTGGTCGGCCAGCTCTGCGTCGGGGACGAAGAGCTCGTAGATGCCGAGCCGGCCTCGGAAGCCGGTGCCGGCGCAGGCTTCGCAACCCACGGGACGGCAGAAGCCGCGGTCGCCGGGATTGAGGCTGAGCCGGTGGGCCTCGTTCTCGTTCGGGGCGGCTTCGGCTCGGCAGTGCTCGCAGAGGCGCCGCAGCAGGCGCTGGGAGAGGGAGCCGAGGAGGCAGCCGGCGATCAGCGGCGGATCGATGCCGAGGGTGCGCAGGCGCGCGACGGTGAGCACGGCGTCGCCGGTGTGCAGGGTCGAGAGCACCAGGTGTCCGGTCTGCGCCGCGCGCACGGCGGCG
Source organism: Thermoanaerobaculia bacterium (assembly GCA_035490435.1). Lineage (GTDB taxonomy): Bacteria > Acidobacteriota > Thermoanaerobaculia > Multivoradales > UBA5704 > DATARR01. The sequence goes on along the minus strand of DATHEF010000065.1, from coordinate 11,667 downwards.
TCGGCGGTCTCTTCGTCGCGCACCTCGCCGATCAGGATCACATCCGGGTTCTGGCGCAGGAAGGCCCGCGCGTAGTCGGCGAAGCTCATCTGCTCGGAGACCTGCTTCTGGTTGGTCTTCGGGAAGTAGTACTCGATCGGATCCTCGGCCGTGAGGATCTTGTTCTCCGGCGTGTTGATGTGGTGGATGGCGGCGTAGAGCGTGGTCGTCTTGCCGCTCCCCGTCGGTCCGGTGACCAGCAGCATCCCTTCCGGGCTGGCGATCAGGCGCTCGAGGGTGGACCGCATCTCGCCGTCGAGGCCGAGGCGGTCGAGGGCGAGGGGCGCCGCGCTATCCAGGATGCGGAGCACCGCGTCCTCGCCGTAGGGACCGGGGACGACGGAGAGCCGGAAGTCGACCGCGCGCGGCTGCTTGATCCCGTTCCCCCGATAGACCGCCTGGATGCGCCCGTCCTGCGCCCGCCGCCGCTCGGCGATGTCGAGGCCGCCGAGCACCTTGAGACGCGCGATCACCGCCTGCACGTTGTCGCTGGCGAGCGCCGTGGCGACCTGCCGCATCGTGCCGTCGATGCGGAACCGGACGTCCACGTCCTGGTCGTAGGTCTCGATGTGGATGTCGCTGGCGCCGAGCTCGACGGCGCGGCCGAGGATCTCATCCAGGATCTCCGGCACCGGCGCCCCGGCGGCGAAGGTGAAGGCGGGGACCGGCCGCAGGAGGAGCGAGCCGGCGTCGACGCCTGGACCCGCGGCGCCCCAGCCGAGGTCGATCGCCCGCCGGATCTCCCAGTCGTTGAGCGGCACCGGCCGCACCGGCCGGCCGAGCAGGCCGCCGATCTCGCGCACCAGCGACCGCCGTACCGGCGGCAGCATGCCGACCTTCACGGGCTCGCTCCCCCGCGAATCCACTTTGCCCAGCACGACGACCCGCTTCTCCAGGCAGAGCTCGCGGTCGAGGAGCCGGACCGAACGCGGGTCCACCTCGAGCTGGGACAGCTCGACGAACCCGGCGGGTTTTTCTTCGGAAGAATCCGCGGCAGCGCTCTCGTCGCTCATGGCTCCTTCTATTGTAAGCGCCTTGGACGTGAAAGCCGGGCGGCTTGCCGGGAGCCCCCTCTGCGCCGAGGAGGCTCCCGGTCCCCAGAGGTCCTACATCACAGGATCGCAGATGATCTGCCCGCGCGGGCAGGAGGGGCTCGACGGACAATACCGGTAGGTACCGCCGCACCTCACATAGCCCGCGCCGGACTCGCAGCTCCCGGCGCTGCAAGAGCCGGCGACCGAGCAGCTCACGCTGGAGCCGTCGCCGCAATCCGTGATGGCGGAGCAGTGCTGGTTGGTCTGACAGTAGAGCTTGTAGCTGGTGTTGTTGATGTCGTCGATACCGGCCGTGGTGTGTACCGACGTCCAGCCGTTCAGGGTCCCCAGGTCGAAGACGTCACTCTTGCAGTAGCGGTGGTCGATCTGGGCCTTGCCGACGTAGTCGTCGGGGTTGAAGATGTCGTCGTCCTCCTTGATGGTGTAGCTGGCGAGAGTGAAACTGCTCGTCGCGCTCACCGTCTGCTGGCAATACAGGGCCGGATAGGTGCGGTAGCCGTACTCCAGCCAGCCGTCGGCCGTCCACTCCCACTGCTCGCGGCTATTGGATTCGTAGTAGGGGCCCTGGAAGTTGCTCGCCCAGACGTTGGTGCTCCAGCCGCTCAGGCCGCCGAGGGTGGAGGGGAGATTGCCGGTCTTCTCGGAGCCGGCGGCGGAGAAGTAGAGGAAGCCCTTGGGCCCATTGAGGCTGCTCTCGTGGGCGTCCCAGATCGAGGCGCCGGTGATCAGCGGATAGGAGGAGTAGGTCGGCGAGTCGTAGCACCCGGCGAGATCCTTCCGCGGCAACGTGGGGAGCGCCGGCTTGGCGCCAGCCGTGCGGACGGCGCCGTGGGTGTCGTGAACCTCGAGCACCACCACCGGCCGCTCCAGGGGCGAATGCACGTCGAGGCTGATCGCACCGCCGTCGGCGTCGAAGGCACGGAGCGTGTCTCTCGCTTGGCCGGGCCGCTCCCAGGTGTAGGCGACGGCCGGAGCCTCGTCCGCCACATTCCACCCCTGCGGGCCGGAGTGCACGGAGACATCGACGTCGGGCGTGTCGCCCAGAAGGCGGAGGACCGCCGCGCGGGCCTCGGAGGCGCCGAGGGGAGCGCTGCTCTTGGCGCTGAGACGCGCCGAGAGCCGGACGGCGAGCGTGGAGCCCGGGGCGACCTCCTGGTCGAGCAGATCGCGCAGGCGGACCTCGGTTCCCGTCTCGCTTGCCACGATCGAGCGCTGCAGGAGCTCGCGGAGGTCGCGGTCTCCTAGCGCCTTCGCGAAGGAAGCGGCGAGCGTATCCAGCCGGCGCTCGATCTTCCCGGCCTTTTCAGGGGTGGACTGGGCCGCGGCGGTGAGCGCGCAGCAGAGAGAGAGGACAGTCAGGACAATAAACTTTCTCACCTTACATCTCCTTTGGAGTGAGTATAAATAAATATTAACCCATTCCGGAGTGAATGTAAACTAACTTTAACTTCACTTTAACAAGGATCGGCGCGCCGCGAGGGTTGCCGAGGCGCGGGGTCGGCCATAAAGTTCCGTCGACCGACAGGAGGAGACGCATGACGATCAGCTCCAAGGAAGACCTCGCCGGGATGACTCTCGTCGGGAGGCTCGTGGGCGAGGCGATCCAGGAAATGACGGCGGCGGCACGGCCGGGGATGACCACGGCGGAGCTCGACGAGGTGGGCGCCGGCTTTCTGCGCCGGCACGGCGCGCGGTCGGCGCCGCAGATGACCTACAACTTTCCCGGCTTCAACCTGATCAGCGTCAACGAGCAGATCGTCCACGGCGTGCCCGGACCGCGTCGCCTGGAGCCGGGGGACGTGGTCAAGATCGACGTCACCGCCGAGCTCGGCGGCTACATCGCGGACTCGGCGACGACGGTGCTGCTGCCCCCCATCTCCCTCATCGGCCGCAAGCTCCGCAAGTGCGCCCGGGCAGCGTTCCAGAAGGCGCTCGCCGTGGCGCGGGTCGGCCAGCAGGTCAACGACATCGGCCGGGCGGTCGAGGGGGAGGTGCGGCGGCACGGCTTCAGCGTGCTGCGCAACCTCTGCGGCCATGGCGTGGGCAAGACGATCCACGAGGCGCCCGAGGTGCCGAACTTCTACGATCCCCGGTCGCGGACGCCGCTGACCGACGGCCTGGTGCTCGCCGTGGAGCCGATGATCTCGGCCGAGCCGGCGCAGCTCGTCACCGAGCCGGACGGCTGGACGATCCGCACCGACAACCGCTCCCTCACCGCCCATTACGAGCACACGATCGTCATCCGGCGCGGCGAGCCGCTCATCCTCACCGCAGCCTGAGCCCTCGACGTGGATCTCTCCCCCGTCCTCCGCCTCCTCTATCGGGGACCCCGGGGAGCTTGCCCCGGGGTGGTGAACCCCTACCGCGAGGCGTTCCCGGAGCTCGACGGCCCGGCGGCGCCCCGGCGGCGGCGGGAGAACCTGGAGGCCTATCTCGAACGGGTGGAGACGCCGCGGCTGGTGCTGGTCGGCGAGGCGCTCGGCTTTCGCGGCGGGCGGTTCTCCGGCATCGCCTTCACCAGCGAGCGCCAGCTCGCCGGGTCCGACGGCCGGCGGCTCCCCTGGGCCGGCTCCCCCTTCCTGGCCACCAGCCGCAATCCGGCCCTCTGGCTCGAGCCCTCGGGGAGCATCGTCTGGGACGCCCTGGGCGGCGAGGCCCGCGGCGCCCTGCTCTGGAACTCCTTCCCCTGGCACCCCTACGGCACGCGCGGACCGTTGAGCAACCGCACGCCGGAGCGGAGCCTGGTCGCCGCCAACCTGCACGTCCTGGAGCGGCTCCTCGCCGAGATCCCCGGCGCCCGCGTGCTCGCCGTCGGCCGCACCGCTCAGGGAGCGCTCGCCGAGCTCGGGGTCGAAGCCCCCGCCCTGCGCCACCCCGCCCACGGCGGGGCGGTGCTGTTTCGGGAGCAGTTGCGGGAAGAGCTGGCCTATGCACTTTGATGAAATTGGTGCTAAGCTTGCAGGAGCTTTCAATGAATGCGGTCCGCCGCAGGAGGATTCCATGTCCCGCTTCCTGGCTCGTGTTTCGCCGTTGCTGGTCGCCCTGGCGTTGCTCGCCGTGCCGGCATCGGCCGACGTCTATTACGTCACTCTGACGAACGGAACCGTGGTTGAGACCGCGCGCCAGCCGCAGCAGGCGAGCTGGGACCCGAACATGGTGCTCCTCCTGACCGAGGTGGGCAACTGGGTCGGCTTCCCCAAGGAAGAGGTTCAGAGCGTCCGCGCCGAGGACCCGACCCAGGGCTTCGGCATCCGAATCAGCGACAAGGCCATCGCGCTCGGCCGCGCTCCGAACGACCTGCCCGACGAGACCAAGACCAAGCAGGACCTGATCACCGACCGCTACCTCGAGTTCGCCAACCGGATGCTCGACCTCCAGGAGCAGCGGCAGAACTACTCGATCCAGCAGTTCGCCGAGCCCGGCAGCGGCGGAGGCATCCCGGTCAGCTATGGCGTCGGCTTCTCCGGCATGGGCAGCCTCGGCGGGCTAGGCTCGGGCAACATCAATACGCCGACGAACACGGACGGCGCGAACTCAGGTGCCGCCTTCGGTGGCCTCACCGGCGCCGGCGCCCCGCCGCCGCAATAGCCGTAGTACAGTCTCTCGACCAGGGTCCTCCACCATGGAGGGCTTCTTTGACAAACCAGACGACGCGGTGATGCCGGAGCCTCCTCGAAAGGGGAGGTTCTCGCGTCTTGAGGGAAGCCGGTGTGAAACCGGCGCGGCCCCCGCCACTGTAACCGGGTACGAAACCGGAAGTGCCACTGCACGGGAGAGATCCAGAAGGGTCGCCCGTGTGGGAAGGTCCGGGAGTAGGAAGATCCGGGAGCCAGGAGACCTGCCGCTCGTCGAGAATGCCTCCCCCGGGGTGCGGGCGAGGGATTGCGCGGCACCTCGTGCTCTCTTTTCGTCCCCGATTCCCAGGAGAGGCGTTGCATTCCGAAAGGAGCACGTCTCATGCGTCAGATCGTCCCGTTTCTGATTGCCGGCGTCCTCGGGGGCGGACTTCCGGCTCGGGCTCAAAACCCGGTTCCCATCTTCAACGACTCCGTCGTCGTCAGCGCCTCCCTCGATCCTGAGGACCGCGAGAACGTCCCCGCCTCGGCCACCGTCATCGACCAGAAGGAGATCGCGGCCCGCCAGGCCACCGACCTCTCCGAGCTGGTGAGCACCGTTCCCGGCATCTCGATCACCCAGGCCGGCCCCGCCGGCCAGCAGACCTCGCTGTTCACCCGCGGCACCAACTCCAACCAGACGCTGCTGCTCTGGAACGGCATCCAGCTCAACGACCCCTATTTCGGCGGCGCCAACTGGCAGTTCGTGCCGCTCGACGGCGTCGAGCGCGTCGAGGTGGCGCGCGGGCCGTTCAGCGCCCTCTACGGCAGCAACGCCGTGGGCGGCGTGGTGCAGGTGCTCACCGGCTCGCGCCAAGGGGGGACCGTCAACCTCGAAGGCGGGGAGTACGGCTACAAGCGGGGCGGAATCGCCGCCGGCGGCAATCTCGGTCCCGCCCGCTTCGACGTCACCGGCAGCGTGCGGCGCGGCGGCAACGAGTTCGTCAACGACGACTTCGACAGCCAGGAAGGGGTGGCGCGCGCCCTCTGGGGAATCGGCCAGGGCTCGAGCCTGGGCCTCCTGGTGCGGGCGAACGATTCGAAGACCGGTATCCCGTTCTCCGGCGCCCTGCCGTCCCCGCACCGCCGGATCTCCTGGCAGGAGCGCGAGGTCGCCGTCCCCTTCCGCTCCGAGCGGGGCCCCTGGCAGGTCGAGGCGCAGCTCTCGCGGACCGACTTCGACAACGCCTTCCGCGATCCCGACGATCCTTTCTCGAAGGTCGCGGACACCGAGTCCCAGGCCACCCGCGGCCGCGCCGTGGGGTCGTGGCACGGCGGCGAGGACCTGCGGATCTCCGCCGGCGCCGAGACCGAGCGGCTGGAGGTGACCGCCTCCTCCGGCACCTTCACCAACCTCGACGCCGCCAGCCAGCGGACCTGGGCGGCCTTCGGCCAGGCGAGCTGGGGGAAGGGCCCGGTCCGGCTCGACCTCGGGCTGCGGCGCGACGACAACAACGTCTACGGCGGCCAGACCAGCCTGCGGGCGGGGACGGTGGTGAAGCTCGGCCAGGACACCCTGCTGCGGGCGAGCTACGGCGAGGCCTTCCGCGCCCCCTCCCTCGGCGAGCTGTTCTTCCCCGGCAGCGGCAACCCCGACCTCCAGCCGGAGGACAGCCGGAGCTCCGAGCTCGGCCTCGAGCACACCGCCGGCGGCTGGCACTTCGTCCTGACCGGCTTCGAGAGCCGCGTGCGCAACCTGATCGACTTCGAGTTCGTCACCTTCACCAACGTCAACATCGGGCGCGCTCGCAGCCGCGGCGTCGAGGCCGAGGTGGGCTTCCGCCAGGGGATCTTCAATGCCTCGGTGAACGGCACCTGGCTCGACGCCGAGGACCAGGACACCGGCCTGGAGCTGCTCCGGCGCCCCAAGCGGAGCGCCAACCTCATCCTCACCGCGCGGCCGGGTCCGTGGACCCTGAACCTCGTCGGGCGCTACGTCGGTGACCGGGCGGATTTCGATCCGGAGACCTTCGGCCGCACCGTCAACCCGAGCTACACGCGGGTCGACCTCGCCGCCCGCTGGCGGGTGCTGGACTGGCTCTCCCCCTACGCGCGGGTGGAGAACGTCGCCGATGAGAGGTACAGTCAGGCGCTCGGCTTCCCCAGCCCGGGGAGGACGCTGATCGGTGGACTGTCGTTTGATTTCTAGACGAGCCCTTCTTCTCCTTCTGCCGCTCCTTCTGCTCCCCGCCTGCCGGCGGGGTCAGGAGGGCGCTGGCCCCAAGTCCGCTGAGTCCCCCAAGCCGGCCCAGCGGATCATCGCCCTCACCCCGAGCCTGGTCGAGACGCTGTTCGCCCTCGGCCTCGGCGACCGCGTCGTCGGCGTCGGGGACTACACCCGCTGGCCCGAGGAGGCGGTCCGCAAGCCGCATCTCGGCGGCCTGTTCAATCCCAATCTCGAGCGGATCGTCTCCCTGCGGCCGGACCTCGCCGTCCTGCTGCCGAGCGAGAAGGATCTCGGCGCCAAGCTGCGGCCGCTGGGCGTCGACGTCCTCATCGTGCCCGACGAGTCCCTGGCCGACGTCGAGCGCTCCTTTCACACCATCGCCGAGCGCGTGGGCGTGCCCGCGGCTGGCGACCGTTACGCGGCCGAATGGCGCGCCGGCCTCACTCTGCCGCCGCTCCCCGGTCCGCCGCTCAAGGTGCTGATCTCTGTTGGGCGAGAGTCCGGGCGGCTCGGGGAGGTCTCCGTCGCCGGGCACGGCACCTTCCTCGACGAGTTGCTCCGCCGTCTCGGCGGGGTCAACGTCTTCGCCGACTCGCCCACCCTCTACCCGCTGATCAGCGTCGAGCAGATCGTGGCCCGCAAGCCGGACGTCATCCTCGAGCTACGGTCCGACCCGCAGACGGCGGAACAGGCCGCCGCGCTCATCCGCGACTGGCGGACGCTCGCCGAGGTGCCAGCGGTCAGGAACGGTGCCGTCGAGATCATCGCCGGCACCCACGTGCTGATCCCCGGGCCCCGGCTCCCCCAGTTCTACCGCGAGATGCGGGAGGCCCTCCTCCGCGCCCGCAACGCCAGGGACCCGCATTGACCCCACCCGTCCTGCTCAGCGCCCACGGTCTCGAATGGCGCTCCGGCACGCGGACCATCCTCGGGCCTCTCGACCTGGAGGTGGTCCGCGGTGAGTGCCTGGCCCTGGTGGGACCCAACGGCGCCGGCAAGACCACTCTCCTACGCTGCCTCACCGGGCTCCTGCGGCCCACCCGCGGGGAGATCGCCTACGCCGGCCGCTCCTTCGCCAAGCTCTCCCGCCGCGAGATCGCCCGCCGCATCGCCTACGTGCCGCAGATCCGCCCCGCCCGGGTGCCGCTCAAGGTCGAGGAGATCGTCCTCCTCGGGCGCTACCCGCACCTCACCGCCTTCCAGCTCGCGCCGCGCGCCGAGGATTTCGCCGCCGTCGAGGAGGCCCTCCGGGTGGTCGGGATCGAAGAGCTGCGCGGGCGGCCGGTCGACGAGCTCTCCGGCGGCGAGCGCCAGGCCGTCTTCATCGCCGCCGCCCTGGCCCAGGAAGCCGAGCTGCTGGTGCTCGACGAGCCGACGCTCCACCTCGACGCGCGCCACCAGCGCGACCTCGCCTCCCTGCTGCTCCGCCTCAAGACCGACACCGATCACACCGTCGTCCTCGCCACCCACGACCTCAACCTCGCCTCGCTGCTCGGCGACCGCCTCCTCGCGCTCTCCGGCGGCAAGGTCCTCGCCACCGGCGCGCCGGCCGAGATCCTGCGGCCGGAGGTGCTCGACCGCCTCTTCCGCGCTCGCTTCGAGATCGTCCGCGGCGGCGAGCGGCCAGTCACCATCCTGGACCTGGGCGCGTGAGACCGCGGACCGCCCTCCTGATCCTGCTGGCCGTCTGGATCGCGACGATGATCCTGACGCCCCTGGTCGGCAGCCAGTCGATCTCCCTGGGGGAGATCCTGCGCGGCGATCCCACCGCGGCGTCGATCTTCTGGCAGCTCCGCCTGCCGCGGATCCTGCTGGCGCTGCTTGGCGGCGCGGCGCTCGCCACCTCCGGCCTCGGTTTCCAGACGCTCTTCCGCAATCCCCTCGCCGAGCCCTACACCCTGGGGGTGTCGAGCGGCGCCGCCCTGGGCGCGGTGATCGCCCTGCGCTTCGAGGGGGGTCAGTTCCTCGGGCTGTCGCTGGTGGGCCTCGCGAGCTTCGCCGGAGCGCTCGGCGCGACCGCGCTGATCGTCGGCCTCGCCCTGCGCCGGCAGGGGATCGAGACCTCGACCCTGCTGCTCGCGGGGGTCGCCGTCTCGCTCTCCTGCTCGGCGATCATCCTTTTCCTCCAGTACCTCGCGGACTCCACCCAGACCTTCCGCATGGTGCGCTGGATGATGGGGGGGCTCTCCGTGGTGGGCTACACGGAGGTGCTCTGGCTTCTGCCGTTCGTGCTGGGCGGGAGCGCCGCGCTGTTCGTGCTGCGCTGGGAGCTGAACCTCCTGCTCACCGGCGAGGAGCTGGCCGCGAGCCGCGGCGTGGACCTCGCACGCCTCCGGCGCTACGTGCTCCTCGCCACCTCGCTGATGATCGGCGCCCTGGTGGCCGTCGCCGGACCGATCGGCTTCGTGGGCCTGATCGTCCCCCACATGCTGCGCCGCTTCGTGGGGCACGACCACCTCTACCTCGTGCCCGCCTGCATCTTGGGCGGCGGCGCCTTCCTCACCCTCTGCGACGCCGCCGGCCGCACCATCCTCTCGCCGGCCGAGCTGCCCGTCGGCATCCTCACCGCGCTGCTCGGCGGGCCGTTCTTTCTCTGGCTGCTGGTCTGGCGCCGGCGGGAGTAAGGGGGCGGGAGCCGGTACGTCAGGCAAACGCGATCAAGGCCAGGAACGTAGGGGCGGGGCTCGTCCCCGCCCTCGCCCCGGAGGGGGCGAAATTTATCCAGCCTGGGGTGTCAACCCCAGGTGGGAGGCCCCCACGTTCCCAAGCCCCGAAGGGCCGGCAGACCCGTTCAGCGCGACGTCGGCCTCGGCGTCCCACATCTCCACCTGGGGTTGACACCCCAGGCTGGATAAATTCGCCCTCCGGGCGGGTCTTTGGCTTGTTCAAACCTAAATATAGATGTTAGAATGTTTCAGTACTTCCGGCCGGAAGAATTTAGAAAGGGAAACTCTATGAGAGTAAAGCTTCTCGTTTTACTTTTCGTCGTAACAGTCCTCGCCCTCGCCTCGCAGCCTCCAGCCCAGGCCTCCGGCTTCTGCCCCGCCTACACCTGCTATCAGGCCCTCCAGAACTGTTTGACCGGAGGAGGAGCGCCCTGGTCTGAAGTGAGCATCAACGAGACCTGTTTCACCCTGCCCAGCAGCGGCGACCACGACGTTTACATTCTCACTTGCTACTACGACAGCACCGACTCGTTCCAATATCAGGAGTGCTATAAGTAAGCACCGGGACACCCCTGGACGGCGCCGGATGAAGCCTGCTTCAGCAGGCGCCGTCCACCATCGACAACTCGGCAACGCCCGAGGTCGGAGAGAATCGAAAAGGCTTCGCCGCTGCGGAGACGCCCCGCCGGCGTTGGCCTTTGAAAGATCAGCGCACATCGTCTGAGGCGTCTCTACGGTACGTCGGAGGCTCGGCCCCCAAGAAGAGGTTACGGAGGTGCTGGAGATCTTGCGTCTTGCGAGATCCCCGTAACCTCCACCCATCGCGCACCGCAACACCCTTCCGTAGAGACGCTCCCAGACGCTCTACGACAACCTGCGAAGGCCACGGGGACGGCGGGGCGTCTCCGTAGCGGCACCAACGCTCCCAATCCCGCTCCCTTTCCGCGTCCTCCACCTCCATCACCTTTTCGCAGGCATCCCGGTTGATCGGGCCAAATAGGACCGGTCTCCCATATCCTTCCCCCATGCCTGAATCCATCCTTCTCTCCTGGAGCGGCGGCAAGGACAGCGCCTTCGCCCTCCACACCCTGCGCTCCTCGCCGGACTTCGAGCCGGCGGGCCTGCTGACCACGATCACCGAGGACTACGACCGCATCAGCGTCCACGGCGTCCGCCGCGAGCTGCTGGAGCGCCAGGCGGAGTCGATCGGGCTGCCGCTCCACAAGGTCCTCATTCCCAAGGACTGCCCGAACGAGATCTACGAGGATCGCCTTACGGCGGCCCTGAGCGCTATCAAGGATCAGGGGATTCACCACGTCGCCTTCGGGGATCTCTATCTGGAGGACATCCGCGCCTACCGCGAGAAGCAGATGGCGGCGCTCGGCCTCGAGCCGGTTTTCCCCCTCTGGGGCCGCGACACGACGGAGCTCGCCCACGAGATCATCCACCTCGGCTTCCGCGCCGTCCTGGTCTGCGTGGACACCGACATCCTCGACCCCGTCTTCGCCGGCCGTTCCTTCGACGAAGACCTGCTGCGCGACCTCCCGCCCGACGTCGACCTCTGCGGCGAGAACGGCGAGTTCCACACCTTCGTCCACGCCGGGCCGGTCTTCCGCGAGCCGGTGGCGATCAAGCTCGGTCGGGTGGAGGGGCGGGGACGGTTCTGGTTTCGGGATCTGGAGGCGGGTTGCGCGGTCAAAGATAAGGGCGGCGCTCGGGCACCGCTCGGCTCGCGGCTCGCCGACCGCTTTGCCGGTTTGGGTCTCACGGAGGATGTTCCCGAGCTACGCGGTGAAAGGGCTCGGCCAGCCGACTTCGAATCGTGATCGTGCTGAACACCAACGTGGTCTCCGCCCTGATGCGGCACGAGCCCGATCCGATCGTAGTGACGTGGCTCGATGGCCTGCCGCCTGAATCCATATGGAGCACACGGTAATTCCTCGGCGAAGGCGGTAGAGACGTTCCCAGGTCCTGAACGACACCCTTTCGGAGGCCACGGGGACCGCGCCGGGTAGACCAGGGTGGTTACCCACCCTGGTCCCCCACAGACCCGTACGTGCGGGACTACCGCATACGGTTCTTCAGGTCACGGGTTCGCTACGCAACTTCAGGCCGCAACACAGATT
>DATHEF010000064.1:0-2809 GCA_035490435.1 Thermoanaerobaculia bacterium | reverse complement strand
CAACACGGTGCCCTCGGCGATGGCGGAGCTGCTGCGCCAAGAGGGGGTGCCGGCCTCGGTGGTGACGGTGAACCTGGCCGGAGAGGCGCTGCCCCGGGCTCTCGCCGATCAGATCTACGCGGTGCCGGGAATCGAGCGTCTGTACAACCTCTACGGCCCGTCGGAGGACACGACCTACTCGACGTTCGTCCAGGTGGCGCGGATTTCGGAGCGGATGCCGCCGATCGGCCGTCCGCTCGCGGGCACGCAGGGGTACGTGGTGGACCGGTCCGGCCAGCCGATGCCGGCGGGCGTGGCTGGTGAGCTGCTGCTGGGGGGCGGAGGGCTGGCGCGTGGCTACCTGGGCCGTCCGAAGCTGACGGCGGAGCGGTTCGTGCCCGACGCCTACGGTGAGCAGCCGGGAGGGCGTCTGTACCGGACGGGGGATCTGGCGCGTTTCCTGGCGGACGGCACCCTGGAGTTCCTGGGCCGTCTGGATCACCAGGTCAAGATCCGCGGCTTCCGGATCGAGCCGGGGGAGATCGAGTCTGCGCTGCTCGGGTATGAGGGAGTGCGGGAGGTGGCCGTGGTGCCGCAGGCGGATCCGCGGGACGGCCAGTGGCTGGTGGCCTACGTGGCGCCCCACTCCGGGGTGAGGCTGGCCATGGACGAGCTGCGGAGCTGGCTGCGTCGCCGGCTGCCGGACTACATGGTACCCGGAGCCTGGGTCGAGCTGTCCGCGCTGCCGCGCAGCGCCCACGGCAAGCTCGACCGCAGAGCCCTGCCGGCACCAGAGACGGTGGCCCATGGAGCGGACGCGGAGCCCGCCGGGTTCCGCACGATCACCGAGGAGCTGCTGGCGGGGATCTGGTGCGAGGTGCTGCGCCTGGAGCGGGTCTTTCCGGAGGACGACTTCTTTGCTCTGGGCGGGCACTCGCTGCTGGCGACCCAGCTCGTCTCGCGGGTGCGCCAGGCTTTCGGGGTAGAGATGGCGGTGCGGGTGGTGTTCGAGGCTCCCACGGTCTCGGCCCTGGCGGTGGCAGTGGGCCGCCTGCGTCTGGAGCCGGGCGAGCCCCCAGCGCTCCCTCTTCTGCCTGTGTCACGGACGGGTCGCCTGCCGCTGTCGTTCGCTCAGCAGCGGCTGTGGTTCCTCGATCAGCTCGAGCCGGGGAGAGCGACCTACAACGTGCCGGTGGCGCTGCGGGTCTCGGGTCCTCTGGACTCCGTGGTGCTTGCCGCGGTGCTCACCGAGATCGCTCGCCGGCACGAAGGTCTGCGCACGACCTTCCCGGCGGTGGAAGGGGAGCCGGAGCAGCGGGTCCATCCGGCCGGTCCGGTGCCGCTGCCGATCGTCGATCTGGCCGGGCTCCCCGCGCCGGCGCGGGAGGCGGAGGCGCGACGTCAGGCCGGCGGCGAGGCGGACCGGCCCTTCGACCTCGTCCGAGGCCCGCTGTTCCGGGCGCAGTTGCTGCGGCTCGGCCTCGAGGACCACGTGGTCTCGGTGACGATGCACCACATCGTCAGCGACGGCTGGTCGATGGGGATTCTGACACGGGAGGTGGCGGCGCTGTACGAGGGGTTCGCGGCGGGTCTGCCGTCGCCGCTGCCGGAGCTGCCGGTGCAGTACGCGGACTACTCGGCCTGGCAGCGGGCGCGGCTGTCGGGGGAGGCTCTGGAGCGCGAGCTCGGCTTCTGGCGCCAACGCCTGGACGGCGCGCCGGCGGTGCTGGAGCTGCCGCTGGATCGGCCGAGGCCAGCGGTTCGCAGCGCTCGGGGGGGCAGCGTCCCCCTCCGTCTGTCGCCGGAGTTGGGGCGGTCGCTGGTGGAGCTGAGTCGCCGCTCGGGAGCGACGCCGTTCATGACGCTGCTCGCAGGACTGGACGTGCTCCTCGGGCGCTACAGCGGCCAGGAGGACCTGACGGTGGGCACGCCGGTAGCGGGTCGGACCCGTCTGGAGACTGAAGGCCTGATCGGGTTTTTCGTCAACACTCTGGCGTTGCGCGTCAATCTCTCGGGGGCTCCGGGCTTCGCGGAACTGCTGCCGCGGGTGCGGGAGCGGGCGCTGGAAGCGCACGCGCACCAGGAGGTGCCGTTCGAGCGGCTGGTGGAGGACCTGGCTTCGGAGCGCAGCCTCAGCCACTCGCCGCTATTCCAGGTGATGTTCGCTCTGCAGAACGCTCCGCGGGAGACCCTCGAGCTGCCGCGCCTGGTCCTGCAGCCGTTCAGCTCCGCTCAGAGGAGCGCCAAGTTCGACCTGACACTGGCGCTGAGCGAGGTGGCGGACCAGGGTTTCGCGGGAGCCTTCGAGTATGACGCCGCGCTGTTCGATCCGGCGACGATCGAGCGACTCGCGGGGCACTTCCAGCGCATTCTGGAAGAGGTCCTGGCGCATCCTGAGCGCGCCGTCCCGAAGCTCTCGCTGCTGTCGGTTGGGGAGAGGCATCAGCTCCTGCTGGAGGTCAACGCCGGGGAGTCGGCCTATCCGTCGGCCTGCATCCACGAGCTGTTCGCGATGGAGGCGGCGAGACATCCGGAGCGGCCGGCGCTGAGCTTCCGTGGGACCTCACTGAGCTATGGCGCGCTGGAGTCGGGGGCCAACCGCCTGTCGCACCGCCTGCGCCGGCTGGGGGTCGGTCCGGAGGTTCCGGTGGTGGTCTTCGCCGAGCGCTCGGCGGCGGTGGTGATGGGCCTGCTGGCGGTGCTGAAGGCCGGCGGCTACTTCGTGCCGCTCGACCCCAAGGCGCCGGCCGAGCGGCTGGCTCTGCTGCTGGAGGAGGTGCGGGCTCCGGTCGTCCTGACCCAGCGGAACCTGCTGGCTCTCCTGCCGGGA
>DATHEF010000063.1:0-157241 GCA_035490435.1 Thermoanaerobaculia bacterium | reverse complement strand
CTTCCACCAGTTGGGAGGGGCCGATGCGCCCCGCGGCCTGCCGGGCCTGAGCGTCCGTGAGCTCGCGCAGCGTTTCCTTGTGGAGGACCAGCTTCCTGGCGTTCTGCTTTTTCATCGTTCTCTCCTCTATGGATGTCGGGCGGCCGGCGGGCTCGCGGAGCGGGCGCCCGGATTGGCTTGGGTAGAGGAACGCGGGAAAGCGGGGAAACCCCTCAGCGCGGTATCCCTGGGGAAGGGACAGGGGAGCCGCCAGGGCAGCCCCCTTGGGGCCGCCCTGGCCTGTCAGGGTCGGTCTACGGACAGCCGGAGGCGCCCGTGTAGTGGAACGTCGCGGAGGTCACTCCGGAGTACTTCACGTAGGCGTCGAACCAGTGGCACTTGTCGGTGGGGCTGCCGCTGGAGATCGTGTTCGACCACGTGGTGTCGCCCGCGGGCGCCGGCTGGTAGGCGACCGAGCTCCAGCCGCTCCAGACGCCCGCGCTGCTGCGCTCACGCCAGAAGAGCTGGACTCCACCGGTGCCGCCCTCGGCGTATCCGGCCGCGGTGAGCGTGCCGGCCGGACCCCACGAGCTCTCGGCGGGCTGGATCCACGCGATGCTGGTGGTGGCTGCCGGCGCGGGCGCGCAATTAATGGACTTGGGGCTGCTGGTGAGCGCCGTGGAAGAGGACGAGCTGCCGAAGCGCACGGTGAGGCTGTGCGACTGGCCATCCACGAGGCTCGAAGGAATCGGCCAACTGAAGCCGTGAATGCCGTTGCCGATGCCGGCGTTCACCAGGTCCTGGCGGAACTGGTTGGCCAGCACGGACCCGAGATACTGGGTGCCCTGGAAGACATACAGGGTGATGGCGGTGTTCGGCTGGGTCGAGTCCCACCCCCAGCCGGCGAGGCCCTGGCAGCTCGCGATGTCGTGATTCCCCTGATAGCTCGGCGCGGGTGTGCAGGTGAGCGACTTGGGACTGCCGGGGATCGGCAGCGAGCTGGGGTCCGAGCTGAAGCGGATGGTCAGAGTGTGCGACAGGCCGTCGCGAAGGCTGGCCAGCATCGGCCAGTCGAAGGCGTGGTACCCGTTGCCGAACCCGCCGCTCGCCAGATCCGAGCGGTACTTGTCGGCGAGGACGGTCGCCAGCAGGTTGCTGCCCTCGAAGATGTAGACGTTGATGGGGGTATTCGGCCGCGCGGAGTCCCACGCCCAGCCGGAGCTGCCGGTGCAGGTCGCGTAGTCGTGGAATCCTCCGAGGACGCTGCCCTGCACGCTGGCGGCGTGGGGGCTGCCGGCCGCGTTGTCGTAGACCCGCAGCGTGCCCGTGAGCATACCCAGGCTCGCCGCCGCGGGATTGAACTTCACGCTGATGATGCAACTGGCGCCGGCGGCCAGGGAGGTGGGGCAGGCGTTGGTCTGAGTGAACTCGCCGTCCACTGCGATGCTGCTGATCGCCATCGGCCCGGCGCCGGTGTTGGTGAGCGTGACGGTCTTCGCCGCGGTCGCGAAGCCGGCCCTCTGGCCGCCGAAGTCGAGGCTCAGGGGGCTGAGGCTCGCCGCCGGGCCCCGGCCCGTGCCGCTCAGGGTGGCGATGTGCGGGCTGCCGGGCGCGGTGTCGGCGACTCTCAGCGTGCCGGTCCGCGAGCCGTTGGCCGTGGGGGCGAACTGGACGTTGACGGCGCAGCTCGCGCCGGGGGCGAGGGCCGCGCCGCAATTGCTGGTCTGGGTGAAATCACCGGTGGTGGTGATACCCGTCAGGGAGAACGAGGCCGTGCCCTGATTGGACAGGGTGACCGTCTGGGCGGCGCTGGTCGTGCCGACGTCCTGGGCGGCGAAGGTCAGCGTCGAGGGGGTGAGCACGGCGGAGGCCGACACCAGGGTGATCTGCGCGGTCCCCTTGGTGGTGTTGTCCGCCTTGCTGGTGGCCGTGACGGTGACGGCGGTCACGGCCGGCAGCGTGGCGGGCGCGGTGTAGAGGCCGTTGGCGTCGATGCCGCCGTTCCCCGAGATCGACCAGGTGACCGTGGTGTTGGACGCGCCCTGCACCACGGCGGCGAACTGCTGGGACCCTCCCGGGGCCACGCTCACCGTCTTCGGGGTGACGTCCACCGATACCGGCACCAGCGTCAACTGCGCGGTGCCGCACTTCTGGGTGTTCTCCGTGCTGCAGGCCTTCACCTGGACCGTGCTCTGCGCGGTGACCGGACACGGGGCCGTGTAGAGCCCGTTGGTGTCGACGGCGCCCCCGCCGGAGGCGATCGACCAGGTCACCGTGGTCACCGTGGCGTTGGTCACCTGCGCGGTGAGCTGGCGGGTCGAGCAGCCGTTGACGTTGGCGGTCGCGGGAGTGACGGCGACCGTGAGGGGATTGACCGTGACCTGGGCCGTGGCGCACTGCTCGGGGGCGACGGACCAGCAGGCCTTGATCGTGCCGGTGGTCGTACTGGCCACGGACGCCGGCGCGGTGTACTGGGCGGTGGTCGCCCCGGTCGGGGTGATCGTGCCCAGGGTGGTGGACCAGGAGACCGGGTTGGACCCGGTGCAGGCGGAGCCGCCCGCCGTGCACGTCGTGCTGAAGGACGCGGACTGCGATTCCCGGAGTGTGGCGGAGGTCGGAGTCATCGCGAGCACCGCCTTCGCCACGACGACGCCCGCGCTCGCGGCGGAGGTCAAGCCCGCGGTCGTGTTCTGCACGGTGACGGTCAGGGAGCGGCCGCCGGCGGACACGGGCAGGGTCACGTTGAGCACGATCGAGGTGTTGTTCCGCGAGGCGATCGTGAACGGGATGCCCGGGTCGCTGAGGCCGACCGCCGGCGCCGTTCCGAAGCCGGTCCCGGTGATCGTCACGGCGGACGTCGTCCCAGCGGTCCACGTGCCGGCCGAGGCGATCGCGACGGGCGGCACGAGCACCAGCGAGTAGTCCGGTTTGCCGCAGGTCCCCGGGCTCGAGCGGAGGCAGACGTTGAAGGTGACGGTCTGGGCCGCGGTGATCGCCGGTGGCGTGTAGCGGATGGTGTTGAATCCGATCAGGGTCAGCGTCCCGGCGCTCGGGAGCCAGGTCACCTCCTGCGACGTGACGGGGCCGATGGCGTTCGCTCCCAGCGTCAGCGTGCTGCCGGGGGTGGCGAGGAAGGCGCTGGGGCCGGTCACGGTGATATCGACCTTGGGCACGGTGAAGGTCGTGGTGCCGCAGACCGTGGGGCTGACCGTGCTGCAGGCCTCCGCGGTGAGCTGCACCGTGCCGGGCAACTGGTCGTTCGTGGGCGCCGTGTAGACGCCGGCCGCGCTGATGGTCCCGGCGCCGGTCGGCGTCACCTTCCACGTCACGGTCTGGGGGAAGGTGTTCGGCGTCAGGGTGGCCTTCAGCGTCAGGGTCCCCTGCGGCAGCACCTCCTGGCCGCTGGGGCTGACGGTCAAGACCGGGTTCTGCAGGGTGATGTTGGCGGTGGCGCAGTCGGCGCCGTTGAAGGTGTTGCAGCCCTTGACCACCGCGGTCTGGGTCCCGGAGACCGACGACGGCGCGGTGTAGGTGCCGGAGCTGTCGATCGTGCCCGGGCCCTGGATCACGCTCCAGAGGGGGACCTGCCCGACGGCGCTGAAGCTGATCTGCTTGCCCGGGGCCAGGGTCACGGCGGTCGGGAAGATGGCGAACGTGGTCACGTCGTCGCTGTACGAAGTCGCGATGAGACCCTCCGGGTCGGCCCAGCAGCCATACGGCGTCCGGACTCCCAGCGTGCCGGACTCGACGAAACGGGGGATGGGATTGATCAGATACCGGTAGGGATCGTAGTAGCCGTTGCACAGCGCGGGCACGTTGTTGTAGAACCCCAGCCAATGATTGTTGCTGGCGGCGTACGTCTCGCCGGGGGCCGTCGGATAGGTGCTCCGGCAGCGGGAGTCGGTGCCCGCGGGGCAGTTGAAAGCCCCGATCATGACCCCGTCGCTGGTGCCCTGGATCTGGCGCCAGAGGCTGCACTGGCTCTGGACGTAGGGGTAGCGGGCCACGGTATTGACGTCGTTCATAATCGTCCCGCACTCGGCCATGGCCTGCTGACCCGGCACGATGGTGGTGTGCGTGAAGACGCTGATCGACTGCGAGCGCGCGGCGGTGACCGCGCTCAGCGCGCTCAGCAGGAGGAGGGCGCAGGCGAGGATCGCGCGTCTCATTGGACACCTCCAGCGTTCTCGGCGGTGGCGTCGGCGGCCGGGGACTCGGCGGCCGGCTGCTCGACGGCCGGGACGAAGGTCGACTTGACGTAGCCGTCGAGGGCGAGGAAGCGCTCCTCGCCGAGGAGGGAGCGGAGCCGGTCGACCTGCCGCTCGACGATCTGGATGCGCTCCCGCCAGAGCGCGTTGAGCTCCTCGGGGATCGGCGCGGTGAGGAATCCACCGTCCGGATACTTCTTGTGGAAAGCCTTCACCGCGGCCTGGATCTCCACGTCCTTGTCCTCGAGGGTCTGCAGGCAGTCATAGGCCACCTGCTTCATCAGGCTCCCTTCCCGCGCCTCGAGGCCCGCGGCGACCTGCTCGTGGGTCCGCCATTCGGTGGCGGCCGACTTGTTCCCGAGCGCCAGCTGCTCGTCCGCGGTTTGGTCGAGGTGCTCGAGGTGCCAGAAGAAGAACGAATACGTCACCCACGCGGGAGGTTTCTGGAGAGGCTTCGACGGGTTGGCGGACTCCGGCGAGAGAGTGTCCGGGTCGGCGGTCTTGAAGAGGGGAGGTGGTGGATCCTGCGTGCGCGATAGCTTGTCCGGCGCCTGCTGGCCCTGGACGGCCATGGCGGCCGCCAGCCAGATCGATGAAATCGTCGCTGCGATGCGAAGCCTTTGCATCCTGTTCTCCTTTGCCTGCCAGTGTCCTGAGAAGCGCTACTCCTCTGTGCCGGTGTGAAACAGACGTTTCACATTCAGCACCCGCGCAACAGCGCTACGGGTTGATCTCTGAGGAATGCCTCGGTTAGAAATGCGCTCTTCGCAGGCGAACCGGGTCACGCCCTCGCGGCCGGCGGCAAGGGAGAGGGAAGAACCCGCGATCTTCAGGAAGAGGACGTCGGGAGGGAGTTGTATTCCCCCTCTCCACTTTTGCGGAGAGGGGGGCAGGGGTCAGGATGCGCGGACCGCTCGGGCGGCGGCGGACGCCTGGGAGGCCTACGCCGCCGTCTGGTCGTCCGTGACCGGAGAACGAGGTGCCAGGCGATTCGTGCGGGCCGCCTTTGAGGAGGTGAAGAGGGCCAGGCGAGGGCCTTGCCGGGGACGCCGTTCACCGCTCGCGGCGAGAGGTGCCAGGCGATCAGGGCGCCGGGCGATCAGGGCGGCCGCGGAGGGCCGCCCCGAGGGTTCCGTTCTGCCGGGATAAGGGTCTACTGGGTTGGATTGCACTGGCAGGTGCCGTGGCAACTGTCTTCCACCAACTGGGAGGGGCCGATGCGCCCCGCGGCCTGCTGGGCCTGAACGTCCGTGAGCTCGCGCAGCGTTTCCTTGTGGAGGACCAGCCTCCTGGCGTTCTGCTTTTTCATCGTTCTCTCCTCTTTGAATGTCGGGAGGCCGGCGGGCTTGCGGAGCGGGGCGCCCGATCGGCCTTGGGGAGAGGAACGCTGGAGAGCGGGGGAACCCCTCAGCCGCGAGCCAAAAGTGAGGAGCAGCCTGGGGGGAGCCCCGCTACGGCGGGAACGGTCCATGCTCCCTGGCTCGTCATAAGCTTATGACGGCTCGCCGTAAGGTTCTGCGGCCCGTTGTAAGGTTACAACGGGGCGCCGTAAGGTTATGAGGCTCGTTGTAAGCTTACAACGGAGCGTTGTAACGTTATGAGGCTCGTCGTAAGCTTACAACGGAGCGTTGTAAGGTTATGAGGCTCGCCGTAAGCTTACAACGGAGCGTTGTAAGGTTCTGGGGCTCGTTGTAACGTTACAACGAGCCGCCGTAAGGTTATGAGGCTCGCCGTAAGCTTACAACGGAGCGTTGTAAGGTTCTGTGGCTCGTCGTAACGTTACAACGGGCCGCCGTAAGGTTACAACGAGGCGCCGTAAGGTTACAACGAGGCGCCGTAAGGTTATGTGGGCCGCTGTAAGGTTACGGCGCGCCACCGTAGCCTTACAACGGCTCTCCCAGGACTGCCAGGAGAGGCGCCAGGCGATTCGCCCGCAGCTCTACCCCGCGGACTCGTATCTGCCTCTCACAAAGTGCGTTCATCGGCTTGCGCTCCGTTTGCCCCGCGCTGCCGGTCGCTCGCGTCTTCTTGCCCCGGATCAAACCGGAGAAGGTCGCCAGGCTGGCATGAGAGCGCCTCGCAGATCGCCTCGAGCGTCGAGAAGCGAATCGCGCGCGCCTTGCCGGTCTTGAGGATCGAGAGGTTGGCCAGCGTCATTCCGATCCGCTCCGCGAGATCGGTCAGCGTCATCCGCCGATCGTGAAGGAGGTCGTCGAGTTTGACGGCGATCGCCATGTCACACGGTCCCTTCGAGGTCTTCGCGCATGAGCGTGCCTTCCGCGAAGACGCGGGCCAGCAGGAACGTGAAGAGTACGGCGAGCCAGCCGTTGATCGAGAAGCCGGCATCCAGATGGAGCGGATGCGCCGGTGTCGAAACGGTCCTGGCGATCGCGCCGATGACGAGGCTGAGAAGCTGCAGCGCGAGCAGCGCCCGGGCGATCGACTGCAAACGGTGCGCGTTCGCGGCGACGAACGGATCGCCCGTGCGAACCGTCTCGACGATCGCGAGCAGCCGTTTGAGGACGACGTAGTTCACCGGGATCGCGGCGAGGCCGAGCACCGCGACCGCGCGCAAGGCCATGATCAGCCGGTCTGCGTCAGGCGAAGGAAGAATTTTGAACGCGCTCATGATCCATTGCTCGGTGGGCATGGCGAGCAGCAGAACGGCGATCGCGGCGCCCCCCAGCCAGTTCACGACGATGAGGATTCGCAGCATGACGTGCGCGATGGGCAGCGCGGCGGATGATGGGGTCGGTCTTGCCATGTTCAGTACCTCCTGTTTTATCGACTAACAATAAATCATTTATCGATTGTCGTCAAGCATGGTATTGGCAGTCGATAAGGGAAGGGGATGTTCCGCGCCGGGTCCAAGCGGGGGAGAGGTGCTGAGGGAGAGGCGGGAGAGGTGCCAGGCGATTCGCCGGCAGGCGAGATCCCGGTGCCCCATGCCGAGGCGGGAACGGTCCCTGCAAGGGAGCTCACCGGAGATCTTCAAGGAGGAACCCGATGAAAAAGAGTCTCTGGAAGCTGAATCTCTCGCGGGAAACCCTGCGGACGCTGAAGAGCCCTGCCCTGGGCTCCGTGGGGGGAGGCGCCAACGCTCTCACGGTCCTGCCGAGCTGCAACACCTACTGCGACATCACGTTCGGTTGCCCGGACATCACCCGGACCTGCTAGTTCTACTTTGGCAGGATTGCCTTGGCTGGGGCGCTGAGCCCTCATCACCCCGGCCCTCTTCTCCCGGCCTCCCCCCCACCCGCCGGAGAAGAGGGAGAGGTTAGCCGAAGGATGTTTTAAGCCCCCTCTCTCCCGGCGGTCGGGGGGGAGGCCGGGAGAGAGGGGGTTGGGGGAGTGAGGGGTCAGCCCCGAAGGGGCGACACTCCCGTCAACTATTGTCGCCGCAGGGCGGCGGCGGGGCGCAGTCGAGGTCCACGCAACGCGAGCCGCAGCACTGCTGATAGCAGCAGACGTAGCCGCACGCGTTCGGAGTGGAGCAATAGGTGACGCAGGAGCCGCCCGGAGGGTTGGCCTCCGCGACGGGCGGGGAGAAGAGACCTGCCGCGAAGCCACCGAGGACCAAGAGCATCAAGAACATCAGCTTGCGCATGATTCGAACCTCCAGCTCGAAGGGTTGAGGAGCCTTGAAGAGTATAGCAAGGTCCCACTGTCCCCGGCTCGTTGGTGGCCTGCGGCCTCACCCTCGGTTCCTCTTCTGAAGGAGAGGGAGGGCCTTACGGGCAAGATGACGCGCAGTCGTCCCCCTTCTCCTTCAGGAGAAGGGGATAGGGGTTGAGGTCGCAGGCCACCGACGCTCCAGAATTTAAGCTGGGTTCAATCCGGACAGCCCCTAAGCCGCCGTCTGGTCGTCCGTCGTCGCGTCAGGCGCGTTCTTCTTCACCGACTCGATCCCGCCCTCCATGGCGGCGGTGGAGGAGTACATCTCGCTCTGGCCGACCACTTCGCCGTTGGAGGCGTGGAGGACGAAGTAGGCCTCGCCGCTCTTGGCCGTCTTGCGCTCGTAGCGCTCGTTGATCGGAGCGTTGCGGCGGACCGACTCGATGCCGCTGAGCGCGCCCCGTTTCTCGGTGTAGAGCTCGCTCGCCAGGATCACCTGGCCGTTGCTCGCCTTGAGTTGGAAGCGGTACTGCCCATCGCTGGCCTTCTTCAGCTCGAATTTTCCAGCCATCCTCGCTCTCCTTGCGAACCGGGCGGACGGGCTGCGAAGAGAGCCTGGTCCGCCGGCGCGGTCATTGTGCAGAATCGCTAAAAGAGATGGTATCCCATTCGGGGCCGGCGCGCCTCAGCGGCCGAGCGGAATCTCCAGCGCGCTCGGATGCTCGGCGTCGTGGTAGATGGCGACGTGGGCCGTGCGGGCGTCCTTCGCCGTCTCGTCGACCACCACGCCGCCCGAGTTGTAGTTCTTCTGGCCGCCGACCGCGTTGGGGCAGGAGATCACCAGGCGCAGCCGGCTCCCCTGGGCGATCCGGCGGGAGAACCAGGAGAAGCCGGTGAAGTCGTAGCGCGCGATCTCCCCCCGGGGCACCGGCGTCTCCTTCTCCAGCGAGCCGCGGTAGCGGGCGCGCAGGTTGCCCGAGGTGAGCAGGACGCTGCCGCCGTGCGGCAGGATCTCGTAGAGGTCGGCCTGGAAGTCGGTGTCGGGGACGTCGAGGGCGATCCAGAGGGTGAGCTTCACCTGTCCAGAGATCTCGGTCGCCTCGGCGAACGGCTCGCTGTGATAGACGGCGCCGTTGCCGAGCAGGTTGAGCGCCGCGCTCTGATCGACGAGGCCCCCCGGGGTCTCCCGTTCGAGGGCCTCGGCCGGGCGGACGTCGAGCGGATCGTAGACGTAGCGGTCGGGCGCGGCCGCCGCCGCGGGCTTCGCGGTCGCGAGGTGGCCGGAATGGAAGGTGTCCGAGGCCCGGCCCTCGGAGCTGAGATAGAGGGTGCGCCGCTCAGCGCCGATCTCCTCCAGGGAGTCGGCGCGCTTCCACGTCTCGGCCCCGGGGCCGACCACGTAGTAGGCCACCTTCTTCTCGAGGAAGGCGGGGCGGGGGCCGTCCTTCATCGTCCAGTCGTACCACTCCTTGTGCAGGGAATTGAGATCGAGGACGCTCGCCGCGCCGAAGGTCAGTCCCCCCACCTCGGCGTTCGGGGTGCGGGTGCCGGGGTGGTCCCAGGGGCCGACGATCAGATAGTGGCGATCGCGGGCGGCCGGGGAGGCATGGCGCAGATGGTCGCGGTAGTAGGTGAGCGCGCCGAGCTGATCGGCGTCGTAGTCGCCGGTGATGGTGAGGATGGGCAGATCGATCCGGGCGAACTGCTCCGGCGTGGGATTCATCGCCTTCCAGTAGTCGTCGTAGGTGGGATGGGTGAGCCACTTCTGGAAGATGGGGCTCGGGTTGCCCACGATGCGGTCAAGCTCGCGGAAGGGGCGATGGGAGAGGTAGAGCTCGCGGAACTTCTGGCTCCAGAAGCGGCCGTCGCCGAACAGGAGGGCGTTCTTGGCCCGGCCGCTGGTGTAGGTCAGCCATTGCATGTCGTAGGCGTAGAAGATGTTGTGGCTGAGCGGGAAGTCGATCCCGGGGTGGGCCGAGGCGGCGGGGACGATGGTGGCGAGGTGGGGTGGGCGCTCCTTGGCGGTGGCCCACTGGTCGTATCCCGCATAGGAGCCCCCCCACATCGCCACCTTGCCGCTGGACCACGATTGGCGGGCGAGCCACTCGACGACGTCATAGCCGTCCCGCGCCTCCTGGGCGAAGGGGTCGAACACGCCCCCCGAGTTACCCCGTCCCCGGACGTCGACCAGAGCGTAGACATAGCCATGGCGGGCGAAATACACCGCCCGGTCCTCATAGCTGTCCGCGACATAGGGGGTGAGGGTGAAGATGACCGGCAGAGGCTCCTTCTGGCCCGCGGGCCGGAAGACCGTCGCCGCCAGCTCGACGCCGTCGCGCAACGGGATGCGGACGTTCCACAGGAGGTCCACATCATCCTGGGAATCAGCGGCAAAAGCGCTGACGGCCAGGGAGATCAGGAGAACGGCGAACAGCACGGCACGGCGGGCTTGCGCGGGCATGGGAATCCTCCTTGGAAGTCTGCGGGTGTGATTGTAGAGCAGACCCGCCGGCCGCCGGCCACGTCCTGTCGGTGATACAGTGTGCAGACCCGTTTTAAATTGGGATCCGCCAAGGATCCAGATCTGAGGGACTGGATGAGAACGCGAGTGAGTCTGGCCGCTCTGGTCGTGCTGTCTGTTCTCTGCTTTACCGGCGCCGCCCAGGCTGCCGTCTGTGCACCACCGAACAGCCGGCCCCTGGGCCCTGGCGTCTTGCAATGGCGGCGGTGGGAAATGCCGCTGACCAGCCAGAGCGACTACTTCGGCACGAATGGCAAAGGAAATCCGAGCCGGGACCTCCTCCTGAAGGTGACGTTTACCCAATGCGACGTGGCGAAGTCCGTCGAGTACAGGACGCGTGGCTTCTGGTATGGGCTGGCCACGGATGGCCAGACGCTCGATCGCCGTGCTTACCGGATTCGTGGAGCCTTTCCTCCCGGTACCTGGCGATGGGAGGTCACCTGTAGCAAGCGGGATACCACCACCGACACACCGGACTGCAGCCAGGATGGCGGCCTCAAGGCCAACGGGTACTTCAAGGTGACGAGCTCTCCCGGCGAGGGCTTGCTGTATTCCGGGGGCTTTCTGAGCAAGGCCAGCACGGGCCGGTATTTGACGCTGGCCAACAACAGCAAATTCTTCTGGCTGGGAGACGCCGCCTGGAACGCCAACATCCTGATGAGCGAGCCCGACTGGGAGACGTACATCATGGACCGCTCGTCACCCATCGAAAGCACTACCAACACTCAATTTACCGTCGTGCAAATCGCTACCGCTCCGAAGGCGGCGGGCAGTATGGATACCGGGCGCAACCCGCCATTCGATCCGATCGATTCCACGTGCTCAGGGGATGGCCCTGCCAAGTGTTACCGGATAAACCCGCGGTTCTGGAAAAACGTCGACGACAAGATCGAGTTCGCCAACCAGCATGGCATGGCCGTGGTGCTCGCCGGGTTTATCGAGCCCCTGCAGAAAGAGCTCTTGGAGAACTCTTCCTCGGTGGCGACACTTCCCGCGGAAGCCAAGATTTTCGCCGAAAATATGGCAGCGCGGCTCTATGGGAACTTCGTGATTTTCTCGCCTGGGTTTGATCACATGCTTGGCGATAACCTGGGCATCATCGACCTCGTGGGGAGCGCCATCGGCGATAACGCTACCGGGGTGACCTCACGGCACTTGGTGACCAATCATGCCGCGGGTGGCTCCGATCCCAGCGCATACGCTCCGGTGCACGCAAAAACCTGGCTAGATTTCGATCTGTTCCAGAGCGGTACTCCGACCAAACGCACTTCGGCTTGCAGTCGATCCACTCTGGAGTCCAACGAGCTCTGCAATCTCACCGATCGCGCGGCGAGCATGGCGGTCGCTCTCTGGAAGGCAGTACCGAAGAAGCCGGTGATCAATGGCGAGTCCGTCTATCCTGGGCAGGACCTGTCGGGATCCATCTTTGCGGCCAACCACACTCCTTACCGAGCGAGGCAGGCTGCGTACCTGAGCATGCTGTCGGGCGCGATGGGGTACTCCATGGGAACCTGCGGCGTGCTCGATTGGAATCTCCGAAATGGGCTGGCTGGCTGTTCGCTCGGCTGGACCTGGACCCATCCCGGGGCGGTGCTTACCGCCGGTACGATGAAAGTCTTGCGTTTGAACCTTCAGTCGGTCTTCTGGGAACGTCTGACATCCGAGCCCTCGCGGATTCAGAACCAGACCAGCCTCCCCGAAATGAAGATGGCGGTCGCGTACGATGGCAGCTCGGCTGTCCTTGCCTATCTGACCCAGGACAACACGGCTATACGGATCAACTTCAACCAACCACGGCCCGTACCGGGCCTGGCGAGCGCCGATCAATGGCCCACTAAGACTTGGAGCGCTGCCTGGTTGAGCCCGAGAAGCCTGACCATGCGGGCTGCTCCGCCCAGCCTCGTCACCAGCGGAACAGGCCAACGCGTGTTGGGAGTCTTCGAGTTCACGAAGCCTGCCTGCGAGCTCGCCAGCTGCGATGCGAACGATTGGGTGTTGAA
Organism: Thermoanaerobaculia bacterium; assembly: GCA_035490435.1. GTDB lineage: Bacteria > Acidobacteriota > Thermoanaerobaculia > Multivoradales > UBA5704 > DATARR01. The sequence continues at coordinate 144,918 of DATHEF010000063.1, read as the reverse complement.
GATCGTAAAGAAGGGCAAGCTCCAGCCTCTGCTATCCACGGGGATCACCCTCGAGGTTACGAACGGCCCCGGGTTTGCCTCGCCAGGTCTGCGAGTCCTTGCCGAAACCTCGAGCTCCTCCTCGGGGGCGGTGCTCAGCCAGGCGGAGATCGGCGGCGACGGGACCAGCAACCCTGGACCTCCCCAGATCGCGACCGAGCTTGCCGGGAACAGCATGGTGGTATGGCAAGCGGACAACGACGAGACCACGACGATCTCCGGCCGTGTCCTGGACAGCCAGGGCCAGCCGCTGACGCCGGAATTCATAATCGCCAGCGGGGAAGGCGCTTCCCCCGGCCATCCATCGGTGGCGGCCTTGGCGAATGGCGACTTCCTCGTCGTCTGGGCCGGGAGCGATGCGAACCGATACGGACCGTGGATCCGCGCCCAGACGTTCGACCGGTGGGGAGCCCCGCTGACACCTCCGAGGATCGTCGCCCATTGCGAGTTCGTCGCGGGCGACTTCCCGCAGGTCGTTTCCTGGGGCACGGGGGGCTATGCGATCGCATGGGAGATGAGCGAGGAGAGCGGCATCTATGTCCTGCAGGTCGACGCTGCGGGAAGTGCCAGCGATGCCCGCCTCGCGCAGGGATCGGGGGCGACACCCATTCTCGAGAGCCTCGATGAGAGTGGTTCCAGTGTCGTGGTCAGCTACGGCCTGTACGCGGACGACGGCACCGTCGTGGGTGGCGACACCCTGAACGTGACAACCGCGCCGCGCTCATGTCCACCCATACCTCTCGCCGCGAACGACGCCTTCTCGACCGACCGGGACAGCCCGGTCACGATCGGCACGCAGGAGATGCTGAGCAACGACGCCCCCGGGGTGAGGTTCGACCATGCCGACCCGTCGAAGTGCGTTCTCTCTCCGGATGCCGGGAGCTGCACCTACACGCCATCGCCTGGTTTCGTCGGCACGGACAGCTTCACCTACATGGTGAGGGACGCGGTGAACAACTCCGGGACCGCCACCGTCACGATCACCGTGGCGGTGCCTCTGGTGGCGAACCCCGACCAACTCTCCACGACGGTTGGCGTGCCGATTCTCGTGGCCAGCAGCCAACTCCTCCAGAACGATTCACCCGGCGCCGTGTTCGTGAGGGCGGAAAACCCTGTCAATGGGACCCTCGATCTCGTCGACACGCCGGCGAGCGGTTCCGTCTATCGCTTCACTCCGGCCGCCGGTTTCGCCGGGGTGGCGAGCTTCGAATACCTGATCTCGCGCGACGGCAATCCTCCCTACGCCCGGGGGACCGTCACCATCATCGTTACGGACGCTCCCCCGCAAGCCCTCTTCACGGTGTCCTGTGTGAACCGCACATGCATCGTGCGGACCACGTCACGAGACGACATCGGAATTACCCGGTATCTGTGGAATTGGGGCGACGGTACGCCCGTTGTCGAGCCCACGACCCCTTACCCCTGGGCCGACCAGTGGCACACCTATGCGCAGTCCGGCCGCTACACAATCACACACACCGTCGTGGACACGTCGGACCAGACGGGCACGCTAGCGCTCGACGCTCTGGCCAACACGCCACCCGTTGCCGCGAACGATTCCGGGACTACCGAGCGCGACATCGCCGTCCTCATCAGCATTCTCGCCAACGACTCGGACGCGGACGGCGACGCTCTGACCCTCGCCTCCGTGACGCTGCAGAATCCCGGCGCCTCCTATCAGGCCGTGCAGAGCGGAGGCGGTTGGGCGATCCGGATCACGCCGCCCGACACCTTCGTCGGCACCCTGACGTTCACGTACGTGGCCACCGACCGCTGGGGGGCCACGGCGACCGCGACGGTCACGCTGAACGTCACCCAGTGGACGTCCGTCACCGATGTGTTGGGAGAGCAGCTCTATTGTGCCCAGAACGGCTCTCTGCGCATTCCACTGTCGAACCTGCTGTCCAACGATTACGATTCGGACGGGGATCCCTTGTCGATCGTCGCAATGGACACCTCGATCCTGATGGGGACCCTCGACTGCGCGAGCGATCCGACGGCTTGTACCTACAGACCCCCCACCAACGCCTATGGGTACACCCTTTTCCGCTACACGGCCTCTGATCCCGCGGGGCACCGCGACACTGCGACGGTGCGACTCTACGTGGGAACGCACGGCAATCCCCCCACCGCGAGCGACGACTACTTCACCACTCCGCGCGATACGCCGAGGACGTTTACGATTCAGGATGTGGTGCAGAACGATCATGATCCCGACGGAGACACTCTCACCGTCGGGTTGATCAGCGGCAGCCGGGACTATGGCTCGCTCACCTGTTCGACCCCGATGTACCGGTGCACCTACACGCCGAACGCTGGATTCGTGGGGACCGAGCGTTTCTCCTACACGGCGTCCGATGTCATGAACCCGCAGGCGACCGCGGCGATCAACATCCTCACGCTGCCGCCGCCGGCGCCCACGTTTGACGCGCGGGAGGACGTGGCGGTCACGGGGCTCAACCAGCAGATATACATCTCGAATGGCGCCCTCACCAGCAACGACTTCGACCCCGAGCACGATCCCGTCGCGGTCTCCAGCATCGATAAGGCCGGGCTCCTGGGGACGCTCACCTGCGATACGTTCGGGTGCACGTACAAGCCCCCCTTCTCCTTCCAGGGGATTACGAGGTTCAAGTACACCGCGACCGACGGCCACGGCGGCTCCGACATGGCGATCGTGCGCCTTCGCGTCGGCGGCTCGAATCATCCGCCGGTGGCGGTGCCGGACAGCCTCTCGACGCCGAAGAACACGCCGTTGCGGTTCTCGGTCTTCGAGTTGCTGCGGAACGACTATGATCCTGACGACGATCCCCTCAACGTGACCGTCTACGAAACGACGGCCCACAAGGGAACCCTGAGCTGCGGCACGCCGAATTACTGGTGCACCTACACGCCGAACGTCAACGCCACCGGCACGGACACAGTTACATATGCCGTCAGCGACGGCAGTGCCGTCACGTCGACCTTCACCCTCAACATCCTGCCGTAGCTCAGAGGTCACGACATGAGAAGCTGGTTGACAACGACCTTCGCCGTACTTACGCTGTCTCTGCGCGCAATCTCCCCGACGCTGGCGCAAGAGTCCCTGACACCGGCATCTCTCTCGCCGTGCCCGTTCACGCCGGCCGAGATCGAGTCGGCGCTCGGAGTGAGCGTCGAAGACGGCCAGGCCGCGGACATGTTATTTCCTGGCGGAAGAGACGTGGGATGTCTGTACGCCGTCAAGGGCAGCGACACGGTCCTTTCAGTGCGGCAGACCTGGGACGCCGCCAACCAGGGAGCGGCCAAACTTGCCGAAGGGGGCCTACAGGCGATTTCTGGAGATCCGGATGGCGCACAATGGAAGGCCGGCGGAAAGGACAAACCGAGCGTGGGATTGATCTACGCGCGCGGCAAGGTCCGGACGAGAGTGCTGATCTATGGCGATACAATCCGAGAATCCGACATGCAGCCCAGATTGCTGAGACTGAAGAGGGTGCCGTAGTGCAACTCGCATCCTACAATTCGCTGACGTTCCGATCCTGCCGTCGTAAGCTGGCGCCGCTGATATTCCTGGTGGCTTGGCTGGCGGGCGGCGGGGCGGGGCTGTGCCAGAGTCCCGCAGGTCCGCCCTTGCGGGCCTGGCATAAACCGATCGGCCCTCAGTACCCGAGTGGTGTTGTGGTAAGGCCCGACGGCGGCACTGCGGTCTCGTGGATTGAGTTCCCGTTTCCGGATCAGCAGGGGCCCTACAAGGAGCTGATTCGTAGCTTCTCGCTGGCGGACGCCCCGCTTTCCGATCCTGTGACGGTTTTGCGCGTTCCCAATGGGGCCAGAGCCTACCCAGGACCCATGGCAGTCAATGCCAGTGGCAACCTGGTGGTGTCTTTTTCCACCTGGCGGCCCACCGTGCGTCGTTATGGTTTCTCCCAAGGACCTCAACGGCTCGGTCTCGATTCGTTTCCCGGTTCCTCAACGCGGGTTGCGAGGGGAATCGCGATCGACGCCCGCGGTGCCTTCGTCGCCGTATGGGAAAGTCAGGATCAGGAGAGCACGGACCAGGGGAGCCATGGCTGGGGAGTCTTCGGCCGGCTCGTGGCTACCCAAGGCTTTCCGGTGGGTCCCGAAATCCATGTGAACACGGTCCGGCAAGGAGACCAGATCTCCCCAAAAGTATCGATGGCCGCTGAGACCGGCGCTTTCGTCGCCGTATGGGAAACCCATCCTGCGAGCAACAATGCGCAGGTAGCGGGCCAGCTCTTCACTCCCGGCGGGGCTCGGAAAGGCAGCGAATTCAGGGTCGGTTCGGTTGTGGGTGGGTCCTGGAACTCGCATCCGGTGGTGGCCATGGCGCCCGAGGGTTCGTTCGTGGTGGTCTGGCAGGAGCCCGATCCTGATGACGGCGGAACCTATCTGATCCTGGGCCGAAGGTTCAGCCCGGAAGGCGCGCCTTTAGGGTCCACGTTTCGGATCAGCGAAGGTTTTTCCGGAACCCAGCAGTTCCCTGCTGTGGCCTCCGATCCTCATGGCAACTTCGTGGTCACCTGGAATGAGGACGAGCTCCTAGGGGTGACGGTGGCGCGGCTCTATAAAGCCGACGGCACGCCGGTAGGAGCGCCCGTCGCGCTGACGAAGGGTGTGGGGCAGGAAAACGGGCTCGTTGCCTTTGGCTGGAATGGCACCTTCGCGCTCGTTTGGCAGGAAGGCTTCCTCGTACCCATAGTTCACGTGCGGCGTTTCTCGGCCTCGCCCGGCGAGGAGGTCTGCTTTTTCCGGAATACCACTCCGGTTCGTGAGGCCGAGCTCGAATGCGACACCGGACGCACGGGGGATCAACCCGAGGTCCGGCACCCCTTTGGGGGCAAGGCCGGCGATGTCGGGCTGCTGGGAGACATTGACGGAGACGGCCGCTCGGACCCGTGCGTGTTCCGGAGCGGCGTATTCCTCTGCGACACCGAGCACGACTCCGGCACGACGGGCGTGACCGTGGGCTTCGGCCAGGCCGGGGACCTGCCGTTCCTGGCCGACGTCGACGGCGACCGCCGGGCGGATCCGTGCGTCTACCGGAGTGGCCACTTCCTCTGCGATACGGCACACGACGGGGGAGGGCCGGAGGTGGATCTCGCCTTCGGCATTCCCGGCGACGTTCCCCTGCTGGGCGATCTTGACGGCGACGGCCGGGCAGATCCATGCGTCGTCCGCGCCGGCCACTTTCTCTGCGACACCCACCACGACGGCGCCGGCAACGTCGACATCGCGTTCGGCGAGGCCGGCGATCCCGCCCTACTGGGAGATTTCGACGGCGACGGCCGGGCGGACCCTTGCGTCTACGTGCAGGGAATCCTGTCCTGCGACACCGCTCATGATGGAGGCAGCCCGGAAGGCCACCTTCACTTGGGTTTCGGCGATCGCGACTCGGTGCCGATGCTCGGCAATCTCGACGGTCTGTGACCGGGATTACCCCCTTACGGCACGATCACCTCGCCCGCGACCGTCCCCCGAATCACGTCCGCCGGTCGGTAGAGCCAGGGGTGGTAGTGATTGGTTAGCCAGAGCGGGAGCTGGTCGGGCAGGCCACTCCGCTCGCCGCCGGGGATCACCTCCTCGCATACGGGTCCGGACGGCTGGAGGGTACCCACGAAGCGCCGGGCCGGACCGCTACCGAACATGAAGGCGTTGGCGCTCGCCGCCCGGACGTCGTGCGCGGCGGCGTCCACCGTGCCGAAGCCGCCGGCGCGGGCGAGACCGGGCAGGCCGGGCGCGAGGTCCGGGAAGCCGCCGCTGGGCGGAAGGTCGAACGGGCCGCCCAGGGGGTGATCGAAGACGATGCGGTGGAGCCGGCCCCACCGGTAATCTTCCTGGTTCGCCGAGTGATTGAAGGCCGGAGCGAAGGGGTCGCCGGCCAGCAGGTCGAGCGCGCTCTGGAGGCTCTGGAGGAGCGCGAGGTCGCGGGCCGACTCGGGGCTTGGAGCCCCCGCGACGGCGAAGAAGTCGATCCCCGAGGCGCCTCGCCCCTGGCTCTCGGGGAAGGTCTCCAGCAGGTGACGCAGGTCGGCGAGCGCCACGTCTCCTGGGGGAACGTAGCCGCCGAGGCCGAGGCCCTGGAGCGCGGCGTCGATAATCCGGGCCACCGCCTGGCCGCGCCAGACCGAGTAGATCGTGGCCGCCACGCTGTTCCCGATCTCCCGCGCCGAGGGGGCGGGGAGGGCGGCTGGATTGGCCACTGGGGGATCGCCCGGGTCCCAGCCTTCAGGGATACCGGTCGGAGTGCTGAAATCCCAGGCGCGCAGGCGGGCCACCGCTTCGGCGATCCGGGGATCGGCGGCGAGAGCGGCCAGGGGGGCCGGCGCGCCCGCGGCCCGCGCGTTGTCGAAGGCGGCCAGGAGGTAGGGGGTGAGGACCTCGGCGTCCAGGAGCTGGTTGTTGGCCTGGAAGCGCTCGAAGTCCTGCACCGAGAAGCTGCCGTCCCGCTTCAGCTCCCCCTCGAGCAGCCGCTCGATGCGGCCGATCCGGTAGCCGCGGTCGTAGCCGACGCCGAGATAGAGTATGCCGCCGTCGTGCCGGCGCTGGTCGAGCGGATCGTTGTCGTTGCTCGTCCCCAGCGGATCGTTGTTGGCGTTGGCGATATACCCCCGGATCGGGTTGACGGTCTGGGGCATCTCCGCGAAGGGGAGGATCTGGTACGGGATCGCCTGCCCCGGCTCCCGCTCTTGTCCGGAGGTTGAGCCGGCGGGGAGCCATTCGTGGCGCAGCGTGTGGGTGCCGTCGCGGATCAGGAAGGGGGGGATGCCGCCGTCGGGGGCGCCGAGGGTCTGGAGGTCCTCGCGCAGGGGGAGCTCGCCGCTGGTGAAGTAGGCGATGTTGCCGTCGACGTCGGCGTAGGCCCAGTTCTGCGAGCCGAAGTCGAAGAACTGGAGCCCCTGCTTGAACTCGTCGAGGCTCGCGGCGCGGCTCCAGGTCCGGAAAGCGTCGAGCTCGCGGGTGGCGCCCCAGCCGGTGTACTGGACGCTAAGGCCGATCGGATTCGTTGGATCGGAGAGATCGACCGCCACGATCGGGCCGCGGTTGCGCCGGGGCACCACGAGGGTGACGCCGCCGTCGAGCGGGCCGATGCCGCCGTTCACGAGGTCGTCGGCGGTGCCGTTTCCCATCTGGTTGACGAGATACGTCTGGGGGATCGCGACCAGCGGCTCGGGCTTGCCGTCGAACACCGTGGCGTTGGGGAGGCCGCTGGCGGGATCGAGCACCAGCCGCTCCTGGTAGACGTCGGTGACGTCCATCGGATTGGTGGTGGCGCCCCAGCAGATCCGGGGGTTGCAGCCGAGCACGATGGCGGGGATGCCGGGGAAGGTGACGCCGAAGGCGTTCATCGCCGGCCGGCCGCCGCCGGTGATCCGCAGTTGGGCCTCGTAGAAGGTGGCGGGGTTGCCGAGCGAGAGATGGGGATCGTTGGCGAGGATCGGCCGGCCGGAGTCGGTGACCTTGCCGGCGGCCACCCACCAGTTGCTGCCGCGCCCGCTCTGCCGCCGCTCCAGGGCATCGCGCAGCAGGGGGACCCGCGCGGCCTTCTCGCGATAGCGGGCGGCGAGGCTCGCCGTGCGCGGGGAGACCGGCAGCGAGGAGACCCGCTTGTCCCCTTCCACCGGGCCGCCGGGTCCCGGCAGGGGACCGCTGGCGGGGAGCGAGTGCGTGGGATCGAAGGGCGCGAAGCGGTAGACGTCCGAGAACAGGAGGGCGCCGTCGAAGCCGCCGGCCGGGCCCGCGGTCTGGAAGGCGGTCAGGGCCGTGGTGAGATCGATGTCGCCGAGGTCGAAAGAAAGGCCGAAGGCGAGCCCCTTGCCGATGGTCAGGCTGTCGAGGGCGGTCCAGGGGTGGATGCTGGCCCGGGTGAGCTCGAGGGGCGCGTACTCGACCGGCAACGGGTTGCCGGGATCGAGGATGTAGCTGTTGACGCCGCGGGCATAGGCGTCGAGCCAGACCCGGGTCTCGCGGGAGATCGCCGGCAGCGAGGCCTCGGCGGCCCGGCGCAGCCCGAGGGTGCGAAGCTGGACATCCGAAGCCAGCCCCGCCGTGCCCACCATCTCGGCGAGAGTGCCGCTGAAGGTGTGGCGCAGCACGTCCATCTGAAAGAACCGGTCGCGGGCGTGGGCCCGTCCCAGAGCGTAGAGAACGTCGCGGTCCGTGGACCCGAAGATGTGCGGGATGGAGTAGGTGTCCCGAAGATCGCGGACCGTCGCGGAGGAGGCGGCGGCAGGCAGTAATGCGGAGAGGGCCAGGAAGGCGGCGAGCAGGATGACGAAGGATCTCCTCACGGGCAGCTCCTTTCTGCAGTAACAGATCAAGGGTACCCGAAGAGGGGGGGGCTACGGCACCGCTGCGGCCACAGACCAGCGCGGGAGGCTGGCGAAATCCGATCCGAGATCCGTCTCTAACTCTGGATATCTCGTCACCAGAAAGGAAGGATGACATGACCATGCCGTTTGAGCCTCCCGAAATGGGCCTGTTGCAGGCCAAGGAACAGATGACGGAGAGGTTTCTCCGAACCCCAGCCCGGGGCGGTCTTCTGCGGGCTTCGAGCGCGCGCAACCTGGAGGCGGCCGTCGCGGACATCGGGAACAACGTCCATGCCGTCGGAATCGGTCGCAAAGTCGTCGAAGGCCAGCTCACCGACGCTATGTCTGTCCGGGTCTACGTAACGCAGAAGCTCGAGGCGTCTCTGCTCCCCGACTTCCTGCGGATCCCCGCGGAGGTGAACGGCTTTCCCACCGATGTCATCGAATCGCCCCCCGCGTTCCTCCTCCCCGCTGCCACCGTCGACGTCGAGGAGGCCGCGATTCCCGGCATCGCGGGCGTTGCCGCCCTGTCGCCGGCCGCCGCTATGCCGTGCAGCGTCAACCGGCAGAGAGCTCAGAGACCCGTGATCGCCGGAATCAGCACGGCTCTCGTCACCGTCACCGCCGGCACGCTGTCCTGCTTCTGCCGCTCCACCCAGCCAGGGGATGATCCCGAGCAGGTCTACGTCCTCAGCAACAATCACGTTTTCGCGGATGTGAACAGGGGGAACGTGGGCGATCCTCTCCTGCAGCCCGGTCCTTTAGATGGCGGAACCATGGCGGACCGCTTCGCCGACCTGGAGCGTTTCGTTCCCCTCCAGCTGGGAGGCGTCAACCAGAACCGGGTGGATGCCGCCATCGGCAGGCTTCTACCCGGGATCCCCTTCACGCCACAGGTCTGTTCCATCGGATCGATCACGGGTACCGAGGCGGCCGCGGAGCAAATGAGGGTCCGCAAGCATGGGCGGACGACGGGATTTACCGAAGGGGTGGTCACCGATGCCTCCTATACTGCCCTGGTCGGGATGGATCACACGAACCCCTCGATCGTGGCCCTCTTCGTCGACCAGATCCGGATCGAGCGGGTGGCGCCCTTCCCGGCGTTCGGCCTGGGGGGCGACAGTGGTTCCCTGGTGGTCCACGGCGAGCGTCAGAACGCGGTGGGCCTCTACTTCGCCGGCCCCGAGAACGGGTTCTACGGAGTGGCCAATCCGATCGCCGATGTTCTCGCGGAGATCCAGATCTCTATTCTGTAGAAAGGGGCTGAGATGACCGATCCCCTGGAGGAAGCCAAAGGCCGGCTGCTCCGTTACCTGGGAAAATCCGGCGTGCATGGAATCGGCCTGCGCCGATCCGAGAATGCCGTCTGCGTCTACTTCGACGCCAGGCTGCCAGGCCACGAAGAGCTGCTCCAGGAGATAGAACGCGAGATCTCGCCGGTCCGTCTGGTCGCGGTGTACGAAGACCGGCCAAGCCTGACTTGAGCCGGTTTGCCGGAGTCCTGGGCCTGCCGAAGGCCCAGGCCCCGGGTTCTCCTTCAAGGTTTTCCCCGTCACAACCCGATCGCCCCGAAGTCAGATTCGCCGTGGAAACCGCGCCGCCGGTCCGTCTCTTCTGCTGTCAACAGACAGCGGGCCGCAGCGGCTCGGAGGAGATTGGAAGATGGTACTCTCAGGCTACGGATTTTCGGACAGTATCGCCGTTCGGGCGAACGTGGCCTTTGGGGAGGGGCGGATTGGTCCAATCGATCCTCGAACCATGCTGAAACCTGGGCGCTGGGCGGCCGCCGGGCTGGTATCCCTGGGAGCCGCGTATCTGCTGATCGCCGCTTACCGCGAGCCGCGGGGAGAGACCGCGGCTGGGTCTTCCGCTGTCTCCCCGTACACCCTGGCCTTCGCCAGCCTCGCGGCGAAGGCGCGCGAGGTCCGTACCATCGAGCCCCGGGTCACCGGCGGTTTCGGTTACGCCCCCTACCTGCCCGGCTGCAAGGAGGCCGGCGGTGTCAGCCGTCGCGCCGGGATCCTGCGCGAGGCGGGGAGCGAAGCCTCCGCGGATCAACGCGGCGCGGCGGCGGTCGTCTCTCTTCTGGGCTGCGACCCCGGTCCGGCGCTCGATCTGCTGAACAAGGCCCTGACCGCCAGCCCGCGAGACCCGCGCCTGCTCTCCGATCTGGCGGCCTCCCATCTGGTACGAGCGGAGCGGGAGAGCTCCCCCTACGACCTGATCCAGGCGCTGGCGGCGGCGGATCGCGCCTTGAAGATCGCCCCCTCGCTCCAGGAGGCGAAGTTCAACCAGGCGCTCGCCCTCACCCGCCTCGGTCTCGTCTCCGAGGCGGAGAAGGCCTGGCGGTCCTATCGTGATCTGGACCCGGACTCCGGATGGAGCCAGGAGGCCTCAGGCCATCTCCAGCAGCTCGACCAGCCCCGGGAAGCGGATCTCTGGAAGGCGGACCGTGACCGGCTCGACCGCGCCGCCCTCGCGGGGGCTTCCGAGGATGTCCAGCGCCTCGTAGCCGCCTACCGGCAGCCCGCCCGTCTCTACGTCGAAGACAAGCTGCTGGGGGACTGGGCAACCGCCCGGCTGCAAGGAAATCAGGAAGCGAGTGGTCGCGCCTTCGCGATCGCCCGGGCGGTGGCGGCAGCCCTCGGGTATCCCATGCTGCGAGCGGAGGTCAACGCGATCCAGGAGGCTCTGCGGGACGCCCCCCGGCTGGCCGCCCTGACCCATGGACACGCGGCGTACGCCGAGGCCCGGGAGCTGCACGAGTCCCAGAAATATCCGCAGGCCGAGCCGCTCTTCCGGCGGGCCGCGGCGGAGCTGAAGACGGCGCGGAGCCCTTTCGCGGTCTGGCCCGACTTCTATCTCGCCGTCATCGCCCATCACCACGGCGACCGGCCGAAGGCCATCCGGGACCTGGAGGCTCTGCGGGGGCGGTTCGCGATCTGGGACTATCCGGCCTTTCTCGGCTATGTCGACTGGATGATCGGGCAGGCGCGAGGCGAGCAGGGCCCCCTGGCAGCCGCGCTGGACGCCACCAATGCCGCCCGCCAGGAATTCGAGCGGGCCGGCGAGGTAGAGAACCGCGCGGCGATGGACAGCATCCTGGCCCAGATCTATACCGAGCTGGGCGACGTCAAGCAGGTCTGGCGGCACAACTACGCCGCTCTCCAGATCCTGCCGAGGCTCTACAAGCCACGGCGGATCCAGAACATCCTGTCCGCGGTCGTCGAGAGCCTGCGCCGGACGGGAGACCTGATTCCAGCCGTCTACTTTTCACAAGTCCTCGCCGACGAGGCAGAGCGGGCCGGCAATCCCAACGGCCTCACGATCGCGCTGAGAAACCAGGCCGCCCTGCTCCACGAGCTGGGGCGCACCGCCGAGGCCCTCCTCGATCTCGACCGGGCGCGCCAGGCCTCCCAGCGGATCGAGGATCTCCTGCTGCGGCAGAGCGTCGAGGTGGACACCCTGCTGACGGAAGGGCAGATGCTGCGCGGCAGCCGCGCGGACGCCGCCTTGCGCGTGCTGGATCAGGCACTGGCCATCTCGCTCCAGGAAGGGAACCGGCACCTACTGATCCAGATCCTCCAGGAGCGGGCGGAGAGCTGGCTGACCCTCGGCCGGGAGAGCGAGGCGGAGGCCGACCAGAAGGCCGGGCTCGCGGAGCTGGAGCGGCAGCGGCGTACCCTCGGCGACGCTACGCTTCGCGTCTTCTTCGGCGACCAGGGGCGAGCCCTGCTCGAGGAGCGGATCGCCCTGCAACGCCGCCGGGGGGAGAGCGCGGAGGCGACCCTCGACACGGCGGAGCGGCTGCGGGCCCGCGCCTTGCTCGATTCCCTGGGCGGCCCCGATCCAGCGGGCTGGCCGGAACCGCCGCCGGCCCGCGCGATCGCCGCCGCCCTGCCGGCAGACACCGCTCTCGTCGAATATCTCTGGGTCCGGGACGGTCTGCTGGCCTGGGTCATCACGCGCGGCGGCGTCGAGCTGGTGGATCTCGGGGCCGGGCGGCGGCGGGTCGAGGATCTGGCGGAGCGCTTCGCGAAGAATCTGAAGGACGGACGCGATGCCGGCGCCGTCTCCCGGGAGCTGCGCCGCCTCCTGATCGCCCCGCTGGAGTCCCGGCTGGCCGGGGTCTCCACCCTCGTCGTCATCCCCGACGGCAAGCTCTGCCGGGTGCCGTTCGCGGCCCTTCAGGAGGAATCCTCGGGCCGGTTCCTGATCGAGGATCATGCCCTGGCCACGGCGCCCAGCGCCGGGATCTATGTGGCCCTGGCCGAGCGCTACCGCGAGCGGAGCCGCTCGGCTCCAGCCTCGATCCTGCTGGTGGGGGAGCCGCGGATCGACCCGGGCGCCTTTCCGACCCTGACCTCCCTGCCGGACTCGGCCAAGGAGATCGAGGCCCTCCGGCGGCTCTACGGCCGGCCCATCGTGCTGACCGGTGAGGCGGCCACGGCCGAGCGCTTCCTCGCCTCGCTGCCGGACCAGGACGTCCTCCACTTCGCCGGCCACACGGTGACGGCGCCGGGCGCGGACGCTCCGAGCCTGCTCCTGACCGGCTCGGCCGCGACCGGCGGCACGGGACTGCTGCCGGCGAGCGGGATTCAGTGTCCGCGGCCGCCGCGGACCCGTCTGGCGGTCCTCGCCGGCTGCCGCACGGCCGATGGGCGCCTCTCCCAGAATGAGGGGACGCTCGGCCTGGCGCGCGCCTTCCTCGCGGCGGGCATTCCGGCGGTGGTGGCCAGCCACTGGGACATCGACGACGAGCCGGCCTTCAAGCTCCTGCGCCGGTTCCACGAGCTTCTGCGCGGCGGTGACGATCCTCTGACAGCGTTGCGCCAGGCCCAGCTCGATCTCCTGCGCGGCCCCGACCCGGCCCTCGCCTCTCCACACATCTGGGCAGCCTTCCAGGTGACCGGCGGCGTCTTCGCGCCCGCCAACGATCTCTCGCCACCACCGACGGCCTCCCCGCAGAGCCGTTGATCCGCGGGCATTCCGCCCGGATTACGGAAATTTTCTTTCGAAAGGGGGATTTGTGTATCGATTTCGCTTCGCTCTCGGTGTGATCCTGATGGTTTTTCTCAGCTCTGCGGGTTGCTGGCTGTTCCGGAGCCCGAGCTCCGGTCCGCTGGCACCCAAAAGTTTCTCCGCGGCAACGAATCCGAGCAAAGCTCCGGCCGCGCTCGAGAGTGCGGGTACGGATGCCCCCTATACCCTCCGGCTCGTCTTCGACGGTTTGACGACGCTCTGGGAATCCGATGCAAGCGAGCATCCGGAAGAAGCCTGGGCCCTGCTGGTCAACGCCAGCCATCCCGATCAGCTCGAGGTCGGCAGGGACGTGGGACCGCACGAGGCGGACCTCCTGGTGAAGGGAGGGGTTCAGACTTCCGGCCGGCCATTGGAGCCTCTCATCGAGGACATGTTGGAAAGCCGGCATCCCGAGCTCGCCGTTGCCGACCATTGGCGAAGGATGATGCTTTCCGGCGAGGAGCTCATTCTGGTCGCCGCCACGCGCACGCCGCTGACGATCGTTCGCAACCGAGGGCAGCTGCCGGAGCCCTGTGATCCGAAAAAGAGCAGCTGCACAGTCGTGGCGCCCGAGGAGGAGCAGAGGAAGGACATCCTGTGGACCGTGGACCTCAATGAGGTCCTGGGGAAGCTGTCACAAGGGACACCCGCTGAGAAGCAACTCAAGACCTGCCTACGCACTCCGACCTATAGCTGCAAGGGCTCGCCCCTGCTTCTCGCGACGCGCCTTCACCTGACGCACGGCACAGTCCACGTTGGGAGGCTTGAGACGGACGGGGAAAATCGGTTCACTCATCAAGTCTTCCCGGCGGTGCCGGCGTACCCGGGCCGGGCCCTGGCGAGCGAGATCGTGGTGGATATGGAGGTGCGAGGAAATGTCACCTTTGGGTCAAAGCCCCTGACGGCTGGCGGCCGCCCGAAGCAGGCCCTCGTCATACATGGCAGGCCTAACGAGGTGGTGGAGGTCAGGATCGGCAATCACCCTGCCCACAGTATGACCGGGACCATGGGGCAGACTGACGATTTCCTTCTCACCTACAATCTCTTGGAGAATCCCGGGTTTACCCCGCTCGCCCGGCTTCCCAGGCTTAACACCGAGAATGGTGGGTCCAGTTTCAACGGCCAGTGCTCCCCCAACAACGCAACCGGATCGGGTGGGACATAGTCATGGTCAGATATGTCTGGCGATTCAATCGTGCGCACACCTCGCTCCCGGATCTCATGAGCGCAGGCCCAGAGCTTCGGCAGCGGCTGGCCCTTCCGGATGTGGCCGGGATGGGTCCGGTATTCAGGGGAGACCGTGGCGAGCTTCAGGCAAGGATTGAGGCGAGATCGGCATCATTTCAAGAGAGTTCCGTTAACGATCTCGTGCGTTACTATCAAGCCTATGTCCCAGACGATCTGAGCCCGGGGATCTGGGAGGTTCTTCGGCAGGCGCGGAGCGCGGGGCTCATCGAGTGGTTCGACCTCCAGAGCTCCATCGGCGCGCCGGCCACGTCGCCGGCCGACGTTTTCGCGGCAGTGGTCGGATGCGCGTCGGATCTCAACTCCACCGGTGTGACGCGACCCTTCGAGACGTGCCAGGGATATTTGAACGTTCCGGATTCTATCTCCGGCAGGAAACAAGGAGTGGGCGCCCGCTTCGCATGGGCTCTGCGGGGTGGGCGAGGGGGCGCGGTCACGCTGGTGGATCTCGATACGGGATGGAACCTTGCGCACCAGGAGTTCCAGGGCAGGACACCTAATCAATTAGGCACCGTCTTCGACGATTATCACGGCACGGCGGTTCTGGGTATCCTCTGGGGAAATCCCAACGATGTGGGAGTCACCGGAATTGTGCCGGAAGCCAACATCGGCCTTGCTCCCTTCGATCGTTCTCTGCCGAATCCTGAGGGAGCGCTCGAAGCGCTCACCGCCCCTCGAGGCAGCGTCGTTCTGGTCGAGGTCGAGGCCAGGCGGCTAGTGCCCGAGGAAGGGCTGGCTCTTACCCTGCCGATCGAAGCGTTTGACCATGGTAAAGCCGCGATCAATTCCGCGCACGATAAGGGGTTTTACGTGGTCGAAGTGGCGGGAAACGGCACCTTGGAGCTTACGGAAGACCTTGGTATCGATCCCGCCGGACCCGCCTTCCTGGTGGGAGCCGGACATCCGGTGACCGGAATGCGAGTCGGACGGTCCAATTACGGCAGTCGGGTGAATCTTCAAGGGTGGGGGCAGGAGGTTGTGACCACGGGCTCTCGCTCCGGGGTGGGTTATGACGACCTCCAACGCCGGGACGACAACAACGCGTGCTACACGAAGTCTTTCAACGGGACGTCTAGCGCGTCAGCCATCATCGCGGGCTGTGTGGCGGCGGTCAGCAGTATTGTGCAGGCCCACGGGTTCGATCCGCTCCCTCACGACCGAATGAAGGAGCTTTTGATCGATCATGGGACTTTTACCGGGAACGGAAATAACGGCATCGGCCCGCTGCCAAATCTTCGGGCAAGTCTTGAAGCTTTGGAAGCCAAGCTCAAGGCTGAGCATCCTGATTTCCCAGGATTCTCGCCGGCCTGAGCCGGAGTGCTCGCCCAAGGCGGAGGGAATCCAGGCCCTCCGCCTCTCTCTTAAGAAACCGGGATCTCCACCTCCGCGTACCGCATCGCGATCTCCCCGCCCTCCACGTCCACCGTCGCCGTCCCTCCGTTCTCCAGAGCTCCGAACAGCAGCTCATCCGTCAGCGGGCGCTTGATCGTTTCCTCGATGACGCGGCTTAAGGGCCGGGCGCCGAAGGCGGGGTCGTAGCCTTTCTCAGCGAGGAGCTTGCGGGCGGGATCGGTGATCTCCACCTTGACGCTCTTCTCGGCGAGCTGGGCGGCGAGCTCGCGGATGAACTTGTCCACGATCTGCTCCATCACCACGGGCGAGAGGGGGTTGAAGCGCAGCCGGGCGTCCAGGCGGTTGCGGAACTCGGGGCTGAACAGGCGCTCGACCGCCTTGTCGGCGTCGGTGTCCTTGGCGGTGCGCGTCGGCAGCCCTTCGCCGTGATCGCCGTGGTCGATGAAGCCGGGCGTGCGCCCCGCCAGCTCGCGGGCGCCGACGTTGGAGGTCATCAGCAGGATGACGTGCCGGAAGTCGGTCGGCTTGCCGTTGGCGTCGGTCAGCGTGCCGTGGTCCATCACCTGGAGCAGGATGTTGAAGATGTCCGGATGCGCCTTCTCGATCTCGTCCAGCAACAGCACGGCATGCGGGTTCTTGGCCACCGCCTCGGTCAGCAGGCCGCCGCGGTCGAAACCGACGTAGCCGGGCGGGGCGCCGACCAGCCGGGAGACCGTGTGCGCCTCCATGTACTCGCTCATGTCGAAGCGCAGGAAGGAGATCCCCATCACCTCGGCGAGCCGTTTCGCCACCTCGGTCTTGCCGACGCCGGTGGGGCCGGTCAGCAGGAAGGCGCCCACCGGTTTCTGCGCGTCGCGCAGGCCGGCGCGCGAGACTTTGATCGCCGAGACCAGCCGCTGGATCGCCTCGTCCTGGCCGAAGACCTGGGCCTTGAGGTCCGCTTCCAGGACGCGGAGCTGCTCCTTGTCGTTCCCCTTCACCCGCCGCGGCGGGATCTGCGCCATGGTGGCGAGCACCTCCTCGAGATCCGCCTCGGTGACCACCTTGGGCTCGGTGTTGTCTCCGGTACTGCGCAGGGCGACTGCGGCGCCGGCCTCGTCGAGCAGGTCGATCGCCTTGTCGGGCAGCTTGCGGTCCTTCAGGTAGCGCTCGGCGAGCAGGGCGGCGCTGTCCATCGCGTCCTGGGCGTAGGTGACACCGTGGTGCTTCTCGTAGCGGTCCTTGAGCCCGAGGAGGATCTGGGTGGTCTCCTCGGCCGAGGGCTCGGTCACCTCGACCTTCTGGAAGCGGCGGGCGAGCGCCTGGTCGCTGGTGAAGGTCTGGCGGTACTCCTCCCAGGTGGTGGCGCCGATGCAGCGCAGGGAGCCGTCCTGGAGCGCGGGCTTGAGCAGGTTGGAGGCGTCCATGGTGCCGCGGCCGGCGCTGCCGGCGCCGACGACGGTATGGATCTCGTCGATGAACAGGACTGGGCTCTCCTGTTCGGCGAGCGCCGCGAGCACGGCCTTGAGCCGGTTCTCGAAGTCGCCGCGGTAGCGGGTGCCGGCGATCAGCGAGCCCATGTCGAGCCGGTAGACCTTGGTCTGGCGGAACGCCTCGGGGACGTCGCCGCCGGCGATCCGCAACGCCAGCCCCTCGACCAGGGCGGTCTTGCCGACCCCGGGGTCGCCGACGTAGATCGGGTTGTTCTTCCGCCGCCGCTGGAGGATGTGGAGGGTGCGCAGCACCTCCTTGTCGCGGCCGATCAGCGGGTCGATGCCGCCGTTGCGGGCGAGCTCGGTGAGGTCCTGGGCGAACGCCTTGAGCGGATCGCTCTGCGGGGCGCCGCCGCGCCGGCCGGTCTCCTCGTCCTCGTCGTCCTCGTCGCCGGCGGTCTGGCCGGTCCCCCGCGAGGTCCTGCCGCTGAAGTAGGGGGGCTGCGGATCGCGGGAGACGCCGTGGGCGATGAAGCTGACGACGTCGAGGCGGGTGACCCCCTCGCTCTCCAGCACCTGGATGGCATAGGAATCGGCCTCGTCGAACATCGCCACCAGCACGTCCGTGCCGTCGATCTCGTCCTTGCCGGAGCTGCCCGCCCGCGCGGCGGCCATCGAGAGGACGCGCTGGACGCCGAGGGTCAGGCGCGGCTGCCGGCCGCCGTCGACCGACTCCAGCTCGTCGGAGAGGTACTCGGTGAGGGTGTCGCGCACCTGGTTGATGTCGGCGCCGGCATGCTTGAGCACCTCGGCGGTGTCGTCGTCCAGGGTCAGGGCGTAGAGCAGGTGCTCCAGCCCCGCGTATTCATGCCCCAGCCGTCCCGCCTCGGAGATGGCGACGGTGAGGGAGATCTGCAGATCGTCGGAGAGTTTCATTCGTCTTCGTCTCTTCCTTCTTCCGCGGGCTCGGCGGTCAGCTTGAGCGGCATGCCCTCGGCCCGGGCCTCGTCGGTGACCTCGGCGATCTTGGTTTCGGCCACCTCTCTGGAGTAAACACCGGCGAGCCCGAGTCCCTTCCTGTGCACCTGGAGCATGATCTGGGTCGCCTCGGCCGGCGGCTTGTGGAAGTGGGTCACCAGGACGTGGATGACGAACTCCATGGTGGTGAAGTCGTCGTTGTGGAGCAGCACCTTCCACTTGCGCGGGCGCTTGGGTTTGCGCCGCTCCTCGAGGGCGAACTCCTCGTCCCGTTCTAAATCGTTGTCCCAGGGCTGCGCCATAACGCTAAGGTATGCGCTTCGGAGGGGAGAGGCAAGAAAAGGAGCCGTTCAGCCCGTGAACTTGTACCCCAGCCGGTGGACGGTGACGATGTGCCGGGGATCGGAAGGGTTGTCCTCGATCTTCTTGCGCAGCTTGGCGATGTGCATGTCGACAGTGCGGGTGAAGGGGATCGAGTTGTAGTCCCAGACGGTGTCGAGCAGCTTCTCGCGGGTGATCACCTCGCCGCGGTGCTGGATGAAGAAGCCGAGGAGCTGGAACTCGCGGGGGGAGAGGTCGACCGGCTGGTCCGCCTTGTGCGCCTCGTGGCGCCGGAAGTCGACGCTGACGTCGCCGAAGCGGTAGGCCTCGACGGCGGACGGCGCCGGCTGGACCGGGTTGGAGCGGCGCAGCACGGCCTCGGCGCGGGCGAGCAGCTCCATGAAGCCGAACGGCTTGGTGATGTAGTCGTCGGCGCCGAGCTTCAGCCCGAGGACCTTGTCGATCTCCTGGCCGCGCGCGGTCAGCATGATGATCGGCACGGCGCTGCCGCCGCCGCGCAGGTTCTTGCAGATGTCGAGGCCGGTCATCTTCGGCAGCATGACGTCGAGCAGGATGAGGTCGGGGGGCTCCTCGGTGGCGAGCTGCAGGCCGGACTCGCCGTCCTTGGCCACGGTCACCGAGTACCCCTCGTACTGAAAGCCATCCCGCAGGGCGATCGACATGGCTTCGTCGTCTTCGACGATCAGGACGCGCGTCGTCATGGTGTCAGGCCTCCGAAGGTTTCGCCGCCCCGGCATTCGCGGTCGCCGCGCTGGCCGCGGCCGCCTCGGCGGTCGCCGGGGATTCTATGGGCAGGTGGATGGAGAAGGTGCTCCCCTCGCCCGGCCGGCTCTCGACGGTCACCTTGCCGTGATGGGCGCGGACGATGTGCTGGACGATGGCGAGCCCCAGGCCGCTCCCCTTGACGTCGTGCACCAGGCCGGTGCTCACACGGTGGAAGCGGTCGAAGATCTTGCGCTGCTCGTTGCGCGGGATGCCGATCCCCTGGTCGCGGACGGAGATGACGATGAAGTCCTCCTCGCGGTGGAGCGCGACGACGATGTCTCGCGCCTCCCGGGAGTACTTGACCGCGTTGTCGAGCAGGTTGGAGAGCGACTGGACGATCGCCCCCTGGTCGATCC
Organism: Thermoanaerobaculia bacterium; assembly: GCA_035490435.1. Classification (GTDB taxonomy): domain Bacteria; phylum Acidobacteriota; class Thermoanaerobaculia; order Multivoradales; family UBA5704; genus DATARR01. The sequence goes on along the minus strand of DATHEF010000063.1, from coordinate 125,094 downwards.
GCGCCGGCGGGAACGGGGTGTCCGCGCCCTCGATCCGGATGCCGAAGCCGTCCTGCCGCAGCCGCACCTCGAAGGTCCTGAGGGTGGCGCAGACGACCTCGGCGACGTCGCAGCGCTCGAAGCGGTAGGTCTTGCGGCCGGACTCGATGCTGGCGAAATCGAGGATGTTGTCGACCAGTTGGGTCAGGCGGCGGCTCTCGGTCTCGATGTAGTCGCCGTACTCGCGGGCCTTGTCGGTGCTGACGAAGCGCCCGAGGCGGAGGAATTCGCCGAAAACGCGGATCGAGGCCAGCGGCGTGCGCAGCTCGTGGGAGACGTTGGAGACGAACTCGTTCTTCATCTGCGACAGCTTCATCTCGCGCGCGGCGATGCGCAGGGCGAGCATGAGGCCGCCGAGGAGGACGGTGGCGAGCGCCGCCGACAGGCCCATGTTGACCAGGAAGTTCCGCCGCGCCACCTCGGAGGCGGTGGCGTGCCGGGTGGCGAGCTCGACGTTCCAGTCGGTGAAGACGAAGCGGAACGGCCGCCGGGCCTCGGTGTTCCAGGCGGGGTGCCCCGCGAGCGGCGCGGTGGCGTAGACGATCTGCCCCTTGCCGTCCTGGACGGAGAGGATCGGCTTGTAATCCGGATCGCTGTCGCCGAAGTCGGAGAGCGCGTCACGGATGGCCCCCGGCAGCACGACCCGCCGGAAGTAGTCCTCGTCGAGGACCATGCCGGCGAGGCCGACCAGCCGCGAGGAGTCGTCGGTAACCGGGTAGAGGAGGATGCGGAAGCCGGGGTCCTTCTCCTCGACGAACAGACGGACGCGCTCGAGGATGCCGTCCTTGCGGTAGAGCGCCTTCCAGGGAGCGACGGCGACCGCGACCGCCCGCGCCTCGGGCGTCGAGTCCGGCTGATAGAAGTTCGCGCAACTGGGGGAGAAGTAGAGCGGCTCGTCGCCGTCGCGCAGGTCCATCACGAACAGCCGCTTGACCCCCACCACCCCCTTCTTCTTGAACAGGTGGGCCGCCCGGTCGAGCTGGTTCTGGGTGAAGATGGCCGGCTGCAGATCGAGCACCTGGCCGGCGTCGGTGTAGAAGTACTCGACGTTCTTGGAGACCGCCTCGAGGAGGCTCTCGACCTGGGCCTTCTGGGCCCGCTCGGAAAAGGAGTCGAGCTCGCGCAGCCAGCGGTATTGGAAAGCGAGGAGGACCGCCAGCGGTACCAGGACCGCCACGAATCCAACCCATAAAGTGTTGCGTTTGCCCAAAGCTGTGAGTTTCATGCTCGGCGGAAAGTCTAGAGCAGTTCCGCCGGGGGTTCTGTTAGTTTACAGATTGGTTACGACGTTTGCGAAGTTTTACGGCGCGTTGAGGACCTTTACCTGCCCTCGCGCCTATTCTCCATTCTGCAACCGAGACACGCGCCCGCGGAGCTTCCACTTCATCCGCTCCCTCCAAAGCTCCGCGGGCCGCCTTTTTTTATTCTCTCACTTTTTTTCTCTCACTCACTTTCCCGCATCCCGACCTTGACGGCGGCCCGGCCGAGCAGGATCTCGTCCCCCGGCTGGAGGCGGACCCCCCGACGGTCGTGGGAGCTGACGTCGATCGTGCTGCCGCCGCGGTAGATGCGGGTGCCGGAGGCGTTCTGCTCGGCGCGCAACCAGTAGCCGCCGCTCTCGGCGTCCCAGGCGATGCGGGCGTGCTCGCGCGAGACGGTGGAGTTGATCTCCCCCACCTCGAGAAAGGCGACGTCGTTGCGGCGGCGGACCCGGCCATCGTGATCGACGACCTCCTCGAGCCGGCCGAGGAAGGCGCGGGTGCCTTCGATCTCGTAGACCCGTTGCGTCGCCGTCCCCTTGAGCACGGTCAGCTCCAGGATGGGTCGCGGAGCGGCGGGTCCGCCGGCCGGGGCGGCCGCTCCGGGTGCGCCGGCCGTCACGGGAGCGGCGGCGGGAGCCTCCTGGTTCAGGTATTCGACGTAGAAGCGGCGGTCGGCGAAGCGGGGGTGAGCCTCCTCGTCGAAGGCGACCTCGACGTCGAAGCCGGCGGGCAGCGGGCAGCCGCGATCCGCGAGGCGTTCGGAGATCTCCCGCTTCAGGTTCCACCCCTCGCGGACGACGGCCTCGAAGCGGACGCGCTCTTCCGCGTCGGCGACCAGGAGATGGACCCGCAGCAGGTTGTTCGGGAAGATCCGCTTCCCCTCGCCGACGGCGATGACGCGGCTCTCGACGTCGTCGAGGATGCCGCGGCGGATCTCCAGCGGCGAGGTCCCCTTCATCCAGGGCTTCAACAGGTCGCGCATCTTTCCCATCATGTCGTTCATGGTCGTCTCTCTGCTCAGGGTTGCTGCTTGAGAATGCCCAACTGCGCGGCCGCCTGGACGATCTCGCCCGCGGCCGGCGCGGCGAGCCGGCCGCCGTAGCCGCCGTGCTCGACGATGACGCCGAAGGCGATCTGCCGCCCCCCCTGCGTCGGATAGGGAGCGTAGCCGATGAACCAGGAGTGCGACCCCTTGTCCTGGACCTCGGCGGTGCCGGTCTTGCCGGCGATGGCGGGGGTGACGCCGGCGAGGAAGCGGGCGGCGGTCCCCTCGGTCACCACGCGGCGCATGGCGCGGCCGAGGAACTGCGCCAGCGCCGGCTCCACCACCCGCGCCGCCTGGCCGCGGCGGGTGTTCCCCTCGCCCGTCACCCAGCGCCCCTCGGGGGCGGCGCCGTTGGCGGCGACGGCCGCCGCCACGCGGGCCATCTGGAAGGGGGTCGCCACCACCTGCCCCTGGCCGTAGGCGGCCTGGGGCAGGGCGTCCTTGAGCTGCTGCGGCGTGTTCGGCTTCGCCACCGAGATGCCGTAGACCTTGGCCGTCTCCAGCAGCGCCTCCGGACCCACCGCGTAGGTGCCGAGCTGCGCGAAATAGGCATTGCAGGAGACGACGATCCCCTTCGCGAGGTCGACCTCGCCGTGCGGCGTGTGGTCCGTGGGATCGTCGCGGACCGGCCGCCCCCACCCGCGGATAGAGTTGCCCACCCGCCCGCCGGAGAGGAGCTTGCAGGTGAAGCGCTCGCTCGCGAGCTGCGGATTCTTGCGCAGGGCCGCCATCGCGGTGACGATCTTGAAAGTCGAGCCCGGCGGGTAGACCCCGTAGCGGGCGCGGTCGATCAGGGTCGGGTTTTTATTATCTCCACCGGCGGCCTGCACGGGGAGCTCGGGCCACGGATAGCTCACCGAGGCGAGGAGGTCGCCGGTGGCCGGGTCGAGCACCACGGCGGCGGCGCCGAAGCCGGCCTGCCTGGCGTACTTCGCCAGCACGTCGGCCGCCCGCAGTTGCAGCCGCGCGTCGATCGTCATCCGCAGCGTGCGCGGATGGTCGAGGATCCGCTTCACGGCCGGGTGCTCCGGCTGCCAGCGGTGGCGCAGCAGGGGGATCAGCTCGCTGTAGTCGCGCTGCAGCTCGCGGGTGACGGTGCCGTCCGGCTGCGGGACGTCGGCCACCCCGGCGAAGTCGTCGTACCCCTGGAGCAGGACGCTGGAGTCGCGCTCGGCGTAGGAGGTGTTCTTCGCCGCCCAGTTGGTGCGCGTGTTGAGATCCCCCAGCAGGTGGAAGGTGCGGCCGCCGAAGGGGTAGAAGCGCTCGCCGCGCCGCGCCCGGTCCTCCGCCGCTGGCAGGGTAGCTCCCAGGCGCTCCAGCACGGCGCGGTTCTTCTCGAGCTGGGCCGGATCGCTGGTGGCGAGCAGCACGCCGTTGCGGTCGACGACGTCGCCGCGGGGGATCCCCAGGGCGATGTCGGTCAGGCGCGGGTTGTACTGGAAGCGCCGGTAGCCGTCCCCCTGCAGGGTCAGCGCGCCGCGGGCGAGGAAGCGGTCGGCCTGGAAGACCTGCACCTGCGCCGCCTTGAGGACGATCGCGGCGAGCACGACGCCGAGCGCCACGGCGGCCCAGCGGGCGGCGCCCTGGAACCTGCGGGTGGCGGTCGCCGCGGCGGTAGCCTCCTCCCCGTCCACTTGGGACGTGCGGGCGGAGATGCCGAGGATCGCCCCCAGGATCAGGAAGTTGGCGAGCATCGCCGTGCGGCCGGAGCTGAGGAAGGGGGAGACCACGCCCGAGAGCGGCAGCACGCCGAGGACGCCGCCGGCGATCAGCAGGATCTGGATGGCGATCAGCACCGTCAGCCCGAGGGCGAGGAAGAAGCTGTAGGTGCCGCCGGCCCGGAACGCCGCCCGGTAGCCGCGCCAGACCAGCAGAGCGTAGAGGGCCACGACCGCCAGCAGACCGAGGAAGCCGAGCTGCTCGCCGACCGCCGCCAGCACCAGGTCGGTGTGGACCTCGGGCACCCGCTCCGGCTGCCCCAGCCCCAGGCCGGTGCCGGTCACCGCGCCGCCGGCCAGCGACCAGAGCCCCTGCGCCAGGTGGTCGCCGCCGCGGAAGAAGTTGTCCCACGGCGACAGCCACATGTTCAGGCGGCCGCTCACCGTGGCGGGGTAGCCGATCTTGTAGGCCACCGCGAAGGCGGCGACCAGCAGGGCGCTCCCCACCAGGGCCATCCACGGCTTGCCGCGGGCGACGCAGTAGAGGGTGAGGAAGAGGAAGGAGAGGATCAGCGCCGGCCCGAGGTCCCGCTGCAGGAAGAAGAAGACCAGCACCAGGCCGATGGCGAGCAGCGGCGGCAGCAGGTACTCCAGCTTGGGGATCCGCAGCTTCCGCGACAGGCCGGCGCGGGTCTCCGCGATCTCGCGCAGGAACTCCCAGCGGTCGAAGAAGTAGCCGGCCAGGAAGAGCACGACGAAGATCTTGATCGCCTCCACCGGCTGCCAGCCGAAGAGGTTCACCTTGGCGTCGCTGCCGCCGGGGCCGCTGCCGAAGAGGATCAGCACCACCGAGAGCAGGAAGGCCGCGAGCAGGGGGACGAAGCTCATCCGCTTGAGCGGCGAGCGCTCGTAGTCGATCAGGCTGGCGCCGAGCAGCAGGGCGGCGCCGAACAGGACCCCCTCGGCGAAGCCGCGGTAGAGCGGCAGGTCGCGCAATGGGTCGCGGATGGTGAGCATCATCGCCAGGCCGATGCCGGTAAGCAGCAGCAGCGCCGGCAGGATCAGCTCGTCCCCCCCGAAGCGCCGCAGCCGCCAGACGATATGGACGGCGGCGAAGGCGAGCAGGAAGACGGCGGTCCAGAGCCAGAACGAGGAGCGGAACTGCCCCGGCGTGCGCACCACGAGGTGGGGCTTGAGGGCGCGGAACTGCTGGAGCGAGAGGAGGGGGATCGAGGTCTCCCCCTGCACCCCGCCCTGGCGCCGTGCCTCCAGCCGCTCGCGCAGGCTGATGAGGCGCCGGTCCCCCTCGATCTCGGCCGAGGGGATGCGGATGCGCTGGATCTCGCCGACGTTGGGCAGGCTCCCCTGGTGGGCACGCTTCCAGATCGCCTGGGCGGCGTATGACCGCTCGGCCGAGCTGGGGAAGACGTCGAGCGCCCCGAGCAACTGGTCAGCCCCGCGGAGGTCGTTCAGGTTGACGATCCGCCCGGCGGCGATCTCGGCCGTGTCCCCTGCGAGCGGCTTGACCATCGCCAGATAGGCGAGGGCCAGACCGAGGAGGACGACGGCGGCGGCGGCGGCGAGGAGCACCCCCTCCGCGTTGCGGGCCCTGGGGACGGGGCCGCCGGGGAGCCCTTGGACGGAAAAGCCCGGCTGGCGGCGCGGAGCGGTCTCGGTCTCCCGCTGCCGGCGGTCGGCGGCGGTGCTGCGGGTCACGGCCATGTGGTCACCAGACTCCCAATTCTTCCAGCCGGCTGAGGATGCCGCGCAGCTCCTGCGCGGCGGTGGCCATGTTGGCCTTGGCATCGGCGTAGTTGCCGGCCTCGCGGTAGAGGCTGATCGCCTGGGTGAAGGTGTCGCGGGCCTTCTCCAGCAGCTCCGGCTCCTGGTCGGTCTCCTTGGCCGCCACCGACTGCGCCAGGATCTGCTCGGCAGCCATGCGGTAGCCGTCGGCGAGCATCGCCTTCTCGCGCCGCCCCAGAGGGTAATTGCGCTTCTCGAGCTCGTTCAGCGCCGCCTCGAGCTGCTTCAAGTCGGGCTGCTCGTAGGAGTAGACCCGCGCCAGGCCGAGGTAGGGGTCCGGCCAGTCGGGAGCGAGCTTGGCGGCGTCCTGGTACTCCTCGACGGCGTCGCGGAGCTTCTGCCGCGCCGGGTCCTTCTGGCCGCGCCCGCGCATCGCCTGGGCGTCGATGCGGTCGATGTGCGCCTGCGTGTACATCAGCTTCGCCCGCGTCGGGCGATCGCGGTAGTTGAGGTCGACCGCCGCCCGCAAGCGGTCGTGCGCCTTCTGCCACCCCTTCTGGGTGGTGGTCGGGTCGTCCCCGCGGTAGCTGTTGAGCACGCGGTCGGCCGACTTCAGCATGGCGGCCCGCAGCTCCTCGCGCACGTCGCGGAGCCCCGAGCCGGGGAGGATGCTGAACGGCGCCAGGTTGCGGTAGCGGTCCCAGAGATCGTCGAGGTCGGGGGAGGTCTGGGTCGCGAGGTCGTGCTGCATCGCCGCCGCCTCGCTGCGCACCCAGACCTGCGAGGCGAGGAGCAGCGAGCCCACCAGCAGGAAGGCGAGCCCGGCGCCGCGGAGCGCGAAGCGCCGGCGCCGCGTCGGGGGCGGCGCCGGCGGCGGCTCCGCCGGTACGGCCACGGTGCTGGCTGGCTGGGCAACCGGCATGGGTGGTGCCGCCACCGGCAGCTCGCCGGTGCGCCGGGTGGCGTCCAGCGCCGCGTCCCTGGGACCGGCCCAGCCGTCGGTGCGCCGCGTTTCCGAGTTGCGGAACGATCCGGAATCGTCGAGCGGGCGGGTGGTCCGGCGCGTGGAGCTCAGATCTTCCCCGGCAACTCCAGGGGCGCCGGGACGCGGCAGCTCGCTGGGCCGCTCGCTAGGTAATGACTCGCCGGCCATCCAGGCCTCGAGGTCCGCCTTCATCTCGGCCGCCGTCTGGTAGCGGCGGGCGACCTGGAACTCCAGGCTGCGATTGATGATCCGGCTCAAGGGCAGCGGCACATGGCCCGGCAGCGGCGCCGGGGGATCGCCGCGGCGGATCTTCCCCTCGACCGCCTCGGGGTCTTCGCCGTCGAACGGCGAGTAGCCGGCGACCATCATGTAGAGCACGACCCCGACCGCCCAGAGGTCCGAGTGGCGGTCGACGCCGCCGCGGTCGAGCCGCTCGGGCGGCGTGTAGGGGAGGCTGCCGAACAGGTTGACGGTGAACTTGCGGGTCTGCGACAGGTGCTTGGCGATGCCGAAGTCGAGCACGCGCACGCGGTCGTCGTCCTGGAGACGGATGTTCTCCGGCTTGATGTCGCCGTGGACGATGCCGTAGACCTTGCGCCCGCCGACCTCGGCCGAGAAGTTGTGGCAGGACTCCAGCATGTCGCAGACCTGGCAGGCGATCGAGGCTGCCTTGTCCTCCGGGAGCGGGCCGCGGGCGAGCCGCTGCGAGAGGTCGGCGCCGGCCACGTACTCCATGTCGACCCAGAAGAAGCCGCCGTCCTCCCCCCACTCGTAGACCGCCGCCACCTGCGGCGCCACGCGCGAGAGCTGCTCCTGGAGCGCGACGCCGTTCTTCTCCGCCTGCAGCATCTCGGGGTCGGCGCGGTGGATGCGCACCACCTTGAGCGCCACCTCCCCTTGAGCCTGCGGGTCCCAGGCGAGATAGACGTCGCCGATCGCGCCGCGGCCGAGGAAGTCGCGAAGCTCGAAGCGGCCCACCTGCTGCACGGTCAGCATTACCGCCCCGGTCCCTGGGGAGCTGGCCGGACCGGCGCCGGCGCGCGCACGGCATCGGCGCGGCTCATCCCCGGGAAGGAGTTCCAGGCGAAGATCTCCTCGGCGCGCTCCGGGGAGGCCAGCAGCACGCCGCCGCCGTCGTTGCCCACGAAGCGGTTCTCGATCAGCTCGGCCTGCGCTCCTTCCCGTACCTCGACGCCGGGGTGCGAGGGCGCGCCCGGCGCCGCCCGGCCGTTGCCGGCGATCAGGTTGGAGAGCAGCCGTGGCGCCGCGCTCGCCTCGACCAGCACGCCGCCGCCCGGGTTGTCGTGGAGATAGCTGTGGTGGATCTCGGAGCGATCGGCGCCGGCGAGGTCGATCGCCGCCGTCTGCGCGCCCGAGATCTCGACGCCGTCCACCTCGACGGCCGAATCGGCGAGGCGGAGCCCCACCTGGAGCGGCGCCTGGGCGTCTCCGGCGATCCGGAAGCCGGCGATGCGCGCCCCCTCGACCCCCTGGGCGGTGACCGCCGGCACGCCGCTCCCCGCCGGCGGCAGGATCAGCGCCCCGCGCGGGACCCGGCTCACCAGGGAGACGCCGGAACGGAGCTGGAGCGCCTCGCGGTAGATGCCGGGCGCCACCTCGACCGTCTGCCCCGGCCCGGCCTGCGCCAGGGCTTCCGTGATCGTGGCGGTCCCGCCGTCGCCGGTGCCCACCCGCAGAACGTTGGCGGGAGCCGGGCGCTGCCAGCGGTCGAACAGATGCAGCCCCTGGCCGAAGGCGGCGAACGCGAAAGCGCCGAGGAGCGCGCCATAGAAGAGGAACGCCGGCCGGCTGACGAAAACGCCGAGGATCCGCGATCCCACGCCGCCGCGCGCCACCCCGGCGCCGCGGACGCCCCTACTGGCCGGGTTGCCGGCCAGACTACCGGCAGACCGGGAACTGGCCGCGATGGCCGGCTCCTTCCGGCTCCTGGACGCGGCGGCGGCGAAGCGCTCCCCCTCGACCAGCACCACCGAGACGTTGTCCTTCCCGCCGGCCTCGTTGGCGGCGTCGATCAGCGCCTGCACGGCGGCCTTGGGGCTCGCCGCGTTGCTCTCGACCAGGGAGAGGATCGCCTGCGAGGTCACCAGGTCCGAGAGGCCGTCGCTGCAGATCAGCAGAGCCGAGTCCGGCTCGAAGCGGATCTGCGTGATGTCGATGAACCCCTCCTCGTCCGGCTCGTGGGGCGCCGAGCCGACGTCGCGGAAGATCTCGTTGCGGCGCGGATGGCTCATCGCCTCCGCCTCCGAGATCTCGCCCGTGTCCTCGCGGGAGCCGACGGGGGAGTGGTCGCGGGTGATCTTCTTGATCTCTCCGGGCCGCAACAGATAGAGCCGGCTGTCGCCGACGTGGCCGATCGTGGCCTGGTCACCGTCGACCACGGCGACCGTCAGCACGCACGCCATGCCGGCGAGGGCGGGATTGGCCTGCGCCTGGTCGTAGATCTGCTTGTTGGCGAGGGCGATCGCCTCGCGGATCAGGCGGGAGGCGTCGGTCGTCCGCCGGGAGAGGCGGGCCTGCAGGATCTCGATCGCCGTCTGCGCCGCGATCTCGCCTCCCGACTCGCCGCCGACGCCGTCGACCACGGCGTAGATCCCCCGCTCGGGATCGCAGACGACGCGGTCCTCATTGTTCTCCCGCTCGCGGCCGGGGTCGCTGCCGGCCGCCGCCAGGGGGCGCTTCAGGCTCGCCGCGGCCAAGGTCTACTTCCTCTCCCGGGCGGCGAGCACCAGCAGCGTGGCGGCGAGGAGAATCAGGACCAGCACGAAGGCCAAGCGCGCGAAGTAGAGGACCGTCATGCGCTGGCGAGCCTCTCGAAGTCGAGATAAATCACTCCGGCGAGGCCGATCCGCGCCTTGTCCGGCAGCGGCTCCCAGCGGTCGAGGTCCTTGACCCCACCGTCCGCCGCCTCCAGGCTGCGCGGCAGAGGGACGCCGTTGACCGTCGTGCCCAGTTTCGAGAGGTCCTTGATGCGGAACACCCCCTCGGGTGTGCGCTGGAGGCGGGCGTGCTCGCGCGAGACGTCGAGCGAGGTGTCGATCGACAGGTCGGCCCAGACGTCCGGCGCCTGGCGGCCGATGACGATCTCGTCCTTGGTCACCAGGAAGGTGTGGGTGCCGCGGTCGTCCTTGTAGACGATCCGGGCGTGCCCGGAGGGCTCGGTGGCTACCGTTCCCGAGGGCATCTCCCGCCTCGCCGTCGCCGCCTGGTCCTCCCGTTGGGTGGTCATCTGGCCGAGCCGCCGGGTGGTGGAGATGCGGTGGGTCTTCGTGCCGGCGCCGAAGGCCGCCTCGGGGGGGCGGGCGAACTCCGAGACCACCTCGACGTCGCCGGGGCTGAGCGTGCCGTTCGGGTCCTCCTGGAAGCGCACCGTCCACTTCCCCTCGGCGCTGACGTACTGCGGGGCGGCCGGCGGCTCGTCCTTCTTCTTGCGCAGAATGCGGGGGAACGCCGGCGCCGAGCCGTGGTTGAGCCGCGCCAGCTCGTTGTCGAGCAGCGCCTTGGCCTCCCCCTCGAGCTCGCCGAAGAGGCTGCGCAGGCGGTCGTAGTCGTCGGCGTGGAGATACACCTGGTAGAGGCTGGGGGCGATCGTCTTCGTCACCAGCGGCTCGAGGCTCTGGCGCATGTTCTCGCCGATGGCGAGTACGATGTCCCGGCCCGTCGCGCGATCCTTCGTCAAAGGCTGACCCTCCCGGAGAGCTTCAAAAGGTCCATCGGGACCCCTGTGAGTATACCTGTACGAGATTGGGGGGCGGGGGGTTGCGGGCCCTCATCACCCCAGCCCTCTTCTCCCGTCCCCCAGGTAGGTAGGCGGGCGCTGGTGGTGGGGCGTCGATCCAGCCATGCTACGCTCCACTCCAGGCAACGGCACCCACGAGCTCGATCTCTTTCCCCGGGACACCCCTGAGGAAAGAACACCTTCATCGCCACGAGGAGGAACACCTTGTTCAAGAGAATGGGACGAACGCACTCGCTCGCAACCCGTTTCACCTGCCTTGCCCTGGCCCTGACCGTCCTGGGAGCCGTGCCGGAACGGGCGGAGGCGAAGTCCGCCAAAGACGTGCTGCTCGGCGGGCTCGGCTCCGGGCTCTCAAAAGGCGCCAGCTGGGGCGCGGGTTTTCTGCTCAACGCCATCGCCGGCGGGCTTTACGCCGGGTTCTGCGGGAAGGATCAGGTGAACGACGCGGCGGGCGAGCTCTTGTGCATGACGGCGGGGAAGGTCACGGGAGAGGACGAGAAGGAATGGCGCGACGGGGTCGGGGCCAAGCTCGATACCCTGCGAGAGCAGCTCGACGCCGTCCAGGCGGGGCAGACCGAGCTCAACGACGCGATCGGGCGGCAAAGCGACGTGCTTCGCGAGGCGCTCAAGAACCTGCCGGCGGAAGTCCAGATCGAAAGCCATTTGTCGAATATCCAGAATGCCTGGGCCGCCTTCAACGACCACTTCCGCTATGCCGAGCCAAAGAGCCCGGAGGCGACCCGGGAATCGTTGCAGAAGCTCGCCCGAAATCTGGTTGGGAGCTCCTATGACATCGGCAAGTCGGCTATCGCGCTCCGGGTCGCGATCGTCGAGGGCTCAGGACGGGAGGGCGTGCCGCTGCCCCTGATGCTGGCGAAGCAGATCGACTCCTGGCCGCGGGCCGGGCGCAATCCCGAGGAGTGGGATGGCAAAGACCCCGAGGAGTTCGACGTGCGTCCGCTCTATCTCGAGCTCGAGCTCGCCATGCGGCAATGGATCCTGCGCCAGCAGCAGGCGCAGGTGTTGTACCTGTGGTCGGCGCGAGCTCTCGAGGGGACTCCGGACGCGCCGCGCCAGACCGCCTCAGAGTACGGCAAGTCCTACGCCGCCAACATCGAAGCGCAGCTCGAGTCGTTCCAGCGTGCCGTCGAATGGTTGGTGCTGGCCAACAGCTTCCCGCGGAGCCCGTTCGCCAACTTCCTTCCCAGCCACGCCGAGGAAGTCTTCGCGCGCGCCGACGCGTTCCAGGCCCTGGCGCTGTCGACGTCGGACGACGTCGCGCTGCGGTCGGCCGGCCAGGCGATCTGGGGCCGCGTCATCGCCCTGGGTCCGGGGCCCGGTTCGACGCTGACGCTGAAATCGCCGGGCAACAGCCCGCTGCCGCTCAAGGCGTCGATCACGGCCCGTGTGCCGATCAAGGGCTGGCCGGAGCTCGACGGGTGGAGCGCCTCGAACCTCGCCCGGCCGCTCGTCTTCGACCGCATCGACTTCGGCAGCGAATGGACGGTGTACCGCTTCAAGCAGCCGCTCGCCAACGATGCGAGGCTGGGCGACTATCGGTTCGCCGCTGGGGACGCGGGCAATGCCCTGCCCTACCTCCCATCGGTCGTGAGCGTCGACGACAGCCTGGGCGAGATCACCGGTCGCGCCAGCGAACGCTTCGGCAGCTTCGTGGGGATCGCCCGTGCCGGCGGCGCCTACGCCCTCTTCAGCGGCGAGTTCGACCAGCGGTCCTCCGAGAGTTGGGGCGAACCCTCCAAGCCCAACGTCAATTCGACGTTGGCCAGGGTACCGTCGGCCAGCGATCTCGACACCACAATCGACCAGCGTAAGCGCATCCAACGGGTGGACACGACCCGTGGCACCATGCCGCGACCGATCGTGGGTGAAACGATCGCGACCAGGTGGGTGACGACCCGCGGCGTCAACCCCATCACTGGCTCCAATCGGGTCGAGTTCTCGGTCGACCGCAAGCGCTCTCTGATGCTGCGCAGCCGGAAGACCATTCGTTCGCGTTCCGGCCAGCCGCTCGAGCTCAAGCTGCACGTGATTTGGAACCAGGATTCACTGGGCAGCCCGTTCGGGCGACCGTCCGAGCAGGTGCTGGTCGTGGCCCACGACCGGGAAGGGATCTCGTCCCGCGAGGTAAGTTTCAGATCCGGCCTCAAGATCACCCTGGGCGCCCCTGGCGGCAGTCCGTTTAACGGCGTGGGCGTCTGGATAAACGGCACGAGCCGCCAGCGGGAAGACCGCCACGAAGACCGCATGGACGGCCAACGCAGCGAGGGCCGGGCCTATCTGCCGGCGGCGGGCCATCAGCTGGAAATCGCCGCCGACTTCAGCCTCAACCTGCCCAGGCTCCCCAACGTGCGCACCTGGACCTGGTTGGCCAGGGCTTCCTGGCAAACCGCCTATCTTTCGCGCTGAAGGATTTTTGCGCGCCACCGGTACCGGAAGCGACGCCATGCGAGGCCCTGTCGGGCTTTAGGACCTACTATGGTGGTGAAAGGAGACCGACCATGACCTCTTCCCGCCGCGACCTGCTCAAAGGGGGGTTGCTGATGACCGCCGGAGCCCTCGTCCCCAACGCCATCGCCGGAGCCCAGGACGCCGCTCCCGCTGCCAAACCCGCGGTCCCCGAGCGTCCTCCCCGTCTCGATCCGGACCTCGTCCGCGAATTCGTCATCGCCGGCCACGGAAAGCTCGACCGCACCCGCGAGCTGCTCGATCAGCAGCCGGCCCTGATCAACGCCACCTGGGACTGGGGCGGCGGCGACTGGGAGACCGCCCTCGGCGGCGCCTCCCACATGGGGAACCGGGAGATCGCGGCCCTCCTCCTCTCCCGCGGCGCGCGCATGGACGTCTTCTGCGCCGCCACGACGGGCAAGATCGAGATCGTCCGCGCCTTCCTGGCGGACGATCCCAAGGTGATCGACCTCAAGGGGCCGCACGGCATCCCGCTGATCCGACACGCCCAGGCGGGCAAGCAGGACGCCATCGTGGAGCTGCTGGTGGCGCGCGGGGCGAAGGCGTAGAGCGGACGGCGGATCCAGCACCGCCGAGCCGTTCCCCTCCTGGGCCTTCCGGCTCGGTGGTGCTCCCCTCTGGTTGCGCGGCGCCATGCTCTGGTTCCGCGGTATGCCGCTCCGCTCGTGCGTCTTTTCCCTCGGGTTGTGCGGTCTTGCCCTCCCATTGCGCGGTACCGCCCTGCGATCGTGCGAACCGGCCCTCTGATCCTGGGGTTCCGCGGAATGGCACGGAGGACGGGCCCACCCGTGCGTCGAGTCCGCCCAGTGGAGGTGCGGGTGTGCCCTCCGTTCGCGCGATTCTCCCATTCGCAGAGGAGAGTCCGGCGAACGATGGGCGGACTCGCGCGAAAACAGGGCCAGCTCAGCGAACCGGAGGGCCGGCGCGGCGAACCGGAGGGGCGCCTCAGGAAACGGGAGGGCCGACCCGGCGAACCGGAGGGCGGACCCGGCGCATGGCTGGGCGGAAACCGCCCATCCGTTCTCCCGAACGCGATACGATTCCGCTCCGATGAAAATCCTCTCGCTGAACGTCGGGCTCCCCCGGCCCGTGATGTGGAAGGGGCGGCGGATCATGACCGGCATCTTCAAGGAGCCGGTCGAGGGGCGGGTGCGCCTGCGCCGCTACAACCTGGACGGCGACGGCCAGGCGGACCTCTCGGTCCATGGCGGGCCGGAGAAGGCGGTCTACGCCTACCCGTCGGAGCACTACCCGTACTGGCGGCGCGAGTTGGAGCTGGAGACCCTGCCGTGGGCCGCCTTCGGCGAGAATCTCACCACCGAGGGGTGGTGGGAGGACCAGGTCCACGTTGGCGACCGCTTCCGGATCGGCACGGCGGAGCTGGTCGTCACCCAGCCGCGGATGCCCTGCTTCAAGCTGGCCCTGAAGTTCGACCGCGACGACGTCGTCGAGCGCTTCCTCGCCAGCGAGCGCCCGGGCATCTACTTCGCCATCGTCCAGGAAGGGGAGATCGGCGCCGGCGACGCCATGGAGCGCGTCCACGAGGACGAGAATGGCGTGACGGTAGTGGACATCATCCGGCTCTATCTCGATCGCAAGGGGAAGAGCGATCCCGACCTGCTGCGCCGGGCCGCGAGCGTCGAGGCCCTGGCGGAAGGGTGGCGTGAGCACTTCCGGAAGCGGCTGTCCGGTGGGGCGGCCTAGTCCGGGTGGATCGTTGTGACCTTGAGATGGGTCAGACGATGAAGGGGCTTTCCGCTCTTCTCGGTGGTCACCATTTCCGAGGCATTGGCCAACAACGCCGCTGCCCCGTGCAGAGCGTCCAGGGCGGAAAGGCCCTTCTTGCTACCCAAATCGAGCGCGCTTTCCATGACAGCTGGACCGGGCTCCACCCACCGGTCGACTCCACGAAAGTATGCCTCGTAGAACGCGGCCTCTTCCCCCTGTTTGTGGAAGACGGCTTTGGGCAGGACCTCGAGCCTGACAAACCCGCTTGAAGCGAAAGAGCGTTGAGGGTCGTTCAGGACTTCGAATGCACGACGAGCGACATCCGCATTGCCGCGAACGGCCGCGATCAGCACCCCGGCATCAATGAAGGTGAGCTTCAACGGGAGGATCCGGTCCGCTCGCCTCTGCGCTCCGCGATCTCTTGCTCCAAATCTTCCCAGTCCAGGAGAGGCTCCCCCGAGTCAAGGACTCGCTGGCGAATCTCCCAGAGCTCTCGGCCCAGCGGGGTTCGGGGATGAAATTCCTCTTTCGGAGGATTCGAGAGGATCGAGGGTTGCTTTCGAGGAGCCGCCATGGCGATTTCTATTTTACCCCATATCGAGTCGCCGGTGCTCCCGATCCACCCTCCGTATCGTGAAGACGCGACCGACTCCGAAGAGGTCTAACGAACCGGCCTCACCAACTCGTCCTGTTCGATCTGCCGCTCCTCCTTCTTCACGTCCTTCCGCCACTCCTTCTCACGGCGTGGGGAACCTGAAGAAAAAAGGTCGCGAACATGCCGAGGATGATGGTGGCGTGGACCACCATCGTCGACGGCATCGTCTCTTCGGTCAGGAAGCGCTCCTCTCTGGGCCGGACCAGGGGATTTTATCCCGCGCTCCCTGGTGGTGCTACCATGTTGTTGAAAATTTCAACAAAGGGGGCCCATCATGGCTACCGTCAACTTCAGCGTTCCAGAAGACATCAAGCAGGCCTTTCAAGAGGCCTTCGCGAACGACAACAAAAGCGCCGTCATCGCCCGCCTCATGCAGCAAGCTGTCGAGGAGAAGAAGCGACAGCAGCGACGTGCCGCCGCCATTGATGCGCTGCTCGATTTCCGTCGCCAGCAGAAGCCGGTCTCTGATTCCGAAATCGCGAGGGCACGAGAGGCAGACCGACCATGAGGATAGTGATCGACGCCAGCGTGGTGGTGAAGTGGTTGTTTCCTGACTCTGAGGCTGAAGAAAACACCGAAGAGGCGTTGGAGCTGCTCGCCGCGATCAGGGCGGGGACCCTCGAGCTGCTGCAGCCCCCGCACTGGCTGGCGGAAGTGGCCGCGGTCGTGACCCGGCTCCGTCCGGCAAGCGCCGATGCGGGGCTCGACCTCCTGGCCGCGATGGAATTCCCTATAGCGGACGATTTAGCCACTCTCAAGAGAGCCAGCCGGATCGCCCGTGACCTGAACCATCATCTGTTCGACACGCTCTATCACGCGGTGGCCTTGGAGCATGGCGGGACGCTCGTGAGCGCGGATGGCCGTTACGTGCGGAAGGCTCAACCCATGGGCCGGATCGTGGCGCTCGCAAACTGGCAGCGCATCCTGCCGGCCTGATCGATCCCGAGGTCAGTCGCCCCCGCGCGCGATGACCAGCAGCGTCAGGTCGTCCCGCAGCGGCTCGTCCCCGGCGTGGGTGTCGAAGCTGTGGAGGATGTTGTCGTGCACCTGCTGCGGGGAGCCGCCGAGCTGGAGGGCGGCCTGGATGCGCTCGTAGCCGAACGCCGTCTTCCCCTGGGCATCGAGGGCCTCGGGCAGGCCGTCGGTGTAGAGGAGGAGCTGATCGCCGGGCTCGACCGTCACGGTGCCGCGGCTCATCGGCAGGGGATCGCGCAGGCCGAGCGGATAGCCGCCGCTGCCGAGCTCCTCGGTCTGGCCGCCGGCGCGCCGCAGCAGCGGATAGGGGTGGCCGGCGCAGACGAACTCCATCTCGCCGGTCTCCGGGGTCAGCAGGCCGTAGAAGGCGCTCATGAAAGTGCGCGTCGTGCCGGTGCGGCAGAGGGTGCGGTTGAGCATCGCCATCGCCGGCTCCGGACTGGGGTCGAGGTCGAGGGCGGTGCGCAGGGTGGCGTTGGCGATCGCCATCACCAGCCCGGCGGCCATGCCATGGCCGCTGGCGTCGGCCACCACCATCGCCAGACGCCCGTCGGGCAGCCCGATCAGGTCGTAGAAATCACCTCCCACCTCGTTGGCGGTGCGATAGGAGTGGGCGAAGAGATAGCCGGGGACGGCCGGCAGGTCGTGCGGCAGCAGCTCCGACTGCAGCTCGCGGGCGACCTCCAGCTCGTCGCGCACGCGGACGCGGTCCACCAGCTCGAGGGCGAGGAGGAAGACCAGGCAGCCGACGCTGACCGCGAACCAGAAGGGGGAGAACTGGACGACGACCCTGAATTCTTTCGAGCGGTAGAGGGTGTGCGGGTCGCTGAGCAGGCCGAGGACGAACGCCACCAGCGAGACGCCGAACAGCATGCGCCGCGGCGGCGAGAGCTTGTAGGAGAGGCCGAGGAAGGCGAGCTTCGCCCGGAAGAAGAACCGCCTCAGGCCCTTCTCCGGCTCGGCCTCCTGGCTGTGGTCGCGGGTGAGCACGGCGTAGGCCCGGGCCGCGTCGCGCTCGAACAGGCGCTTGACGTCGCGCGATTCCAATCCCGCGGTGTAATCGCTGAAGAAGCCCTGAAGGCGGTAGAGAGTCCCTTTGGCGCGGCGTTTCATCTCGGCTCGTATACGAAAAGCGGCGCCCCGAGTTTAAGCCGGGGCCGGCGCGGGGAGCAGGTGGGAGATCGAGCCCGCGTAGTAGCGCAGCAGCGGCATCTCGCCGGTCTTCGCTACGTACAGGCCGTCCGTCTCCTCGACGAGATGGCGGAGCGTGAGCATGCGCAGGCCGGCGACGATGGCGTAGTCCTGGTCGCGGCGGGGGATGTAGACGTGGGCGCCGGCCTTCTCCAGCTCGGTCATCAGCCGGAACGTCCGTGCCTTGAGCTCCAGCTCGGAGATCGGCTCGCCGGCGCAGCGCACCAGGACGGCCGCCACCAGCGGCACCGGCAGGACGGGGATGACGCCGCCGATTTTCGCCATCAGCTCCTCCCCCAACCGCGCCAGATGAGTGGCGCGCTCCTCCCGCGAGAGATGGCGGAGGTCCAGGCCGCGCTCGCCGAGATAGCGGCGCATCGAGAGCGGGGTGCCGAAGTTCACGCAGGCGTAGCCGAAGCGGTGCCAGCGGCTGCGCAGCATCAGGGCGAGGTTGCGGCCGATGAAGCGCAGGGCCGTCCTGGCGGCGAACAGGGGGCTCCGCCGCGGCCGCTCCGGCTGCTGGCCGAGCAGGAGGGTGCGGTCCTCCAGCACCCGGTCGTAGTTGATCCCCACCGGGATGAACACCAGGTCGCGGTCGCCGTGATGGGGATCGAAGGAGCGCAGCATGTAGTCGAGGATGCCGAGCTTCGGCGCGCGCAGGAGGCCGTCGCGCGAGAGCCCCCCTTCCGGATAGACGGCCTGGGGCACCCCCGCCGCGGTCGCCATGGCGATGTAGCGCTCGAGGACCCGGCGATAGAGGAGGTCGCCGGAGTTGCGCCGCACGAAGTAGGCCCCGGTCGAGCGGATCAGGGTCTGCAGCGGCCAGATCCGCGCCCACTCGCCGACGGCGTAGGAGAGGGCGGTGCGGTCCGCGGCCAGGTAGCCCACCAGGACGTAGTCCATGTTGCTGCGGTGGTTCATCAGGAAGACCACGGTCGAGCCGGGGGCCAGCGCGGCGAGGCCGGCCTCGTCGGAGAAGCCGAGCCGCACCCGGTAGAGGAGCTGGGCCACCCGCTTGGAGATCCAGTAGCCGATCCGGAAGTAGAAGTAGGCGTTGAAGGCCGGCACGATCTCGCGGGCGTAGCGCTCCACCCGCGACACCAGGACCCGGCGCGGAATCCCCTGCTCGCGGGCGTGCAGGTCGACCGCCTCGACCACCGCGGGGTCGTAGACCAGGCGGTCGATCAGCACCCGCCGCCGGGTGCGGTGGAAGGGGGGGATCTTCAGCCGCAGCCGGGTGTTCAGCTCGTCGATGGCGCGGTTCACCCGCCGGCGCAGGTACCAGCGGACGCCGGGGACCAGCAGGCGATCGAGAGCCGCCCAGGCGGCGAGCAGGGAGAGCAGGATCGCCAGCCAGAGGGGGAGGCTGATCAATCGGTTCATGAGCGGTTCATAGGCGGTTCATCGACGAGGTCACAGGGGGGCCGGACGATCATAACAGGGGCCCTGGAGACCGTGCAAAAAATTCATGAGCCTTTTTTGTCACCTGGAAGCCTCTTGCGGCAACTCTTCTATTAGGAGAGCTATTTCTGCAAAAAAAGATAAGAACCGGGTCTCGCCGATGCCAAGAACTCATCCCAAGCCCGAAATCCTGAGCGGCCTGCTCGAGCTCCTTCCCGAGGTGCGGAGCCGTCTCCTGCGGCATGTCCATGCCTGTCCGTCCTGCCGGGCGGCGCTGGCGGCGAGAGCTCCCGCGGAGCCGGGGGGCCTGCTCTTCTGGCGTCCTTCGGAGACGACGGCCGGCCGGGCCGTGGATCGCGTGCTGACGGCGCTCCTCCCCCGTATCGAGGCCGCTACGCGGGAGCGGGACGAGGCGCCGGCCCTGCTCGCGGAGCTCCTGCGCCACCGGCCGGAGCGCCGGGAGCTGCTGGCGCGCAACAGCAAGCGGTTCCGCAATCTCCCGCTCTGCGGCCTGCTCCTCCAGCGCGGCTACCGGGATTCGGTGGACGCTCCCCGGGAAGGGGAGCGGCTGGCGAGGGTGGCGCTCGAGCTCGTCGAATCGCTCGACCCCTCCGCGTATGGAGGGCGGGTGCTCGCCGACGCGCGGGGCAGGTGCTGGATGACCATCGGCAACGCCCGGCGGCTCGCCTCGGACCTCCGGGGATCGGAGGAGGCGTTCCGCCAGGCGGAGGCCGACCTCGGCCAGGGGACCGGGGATCTGCTGGAGAAGGCCCAGTTCCACGCCTACAAGGCGTGCCTGTGGCGGGCCCAGCGGCGGCTCAACGAGGCGGCGGGCCTGTTCCGGCGCGCCGTCTCCGTCTTCCTGTGGGCCGGCGAGTCCCGCCGCGCGGCCGAGTCGATTGTCGGTCTCGCCCTCGTCGAGCAGTACCGCGGCGAGCCGGAGCAGGCGATCCTCACCCTGCAGCGGGCGGACGCCCTCACCGATCCCGGCGAGGACCCGTTCTTCTATTACTTCGTCCGTTTCCGCCGGATCGACTGCCTGGCCGGCTCCGGCCGGCCGCTCGAGGCCCAGGCGCTGCTCGCCCGCAGCCCCGAGATGTACCGTTTCCCGGACGAGATCCTCCAGCTCCGGCTCCGCTGGCTGGAGGCGCGGATCGCCCTCGCCCAGGGGGAGCTGCGGCGCGGCGCGGGCCTGCTCGACAAGGTCCGCAAGGAGTTCGTCCGGCGGGGGAATGCCTACGACGCCGCGGTCGCCTCCCTCGAGCTGGCGCTGGTCTCCGCCCGGCTCGGCCGCTTCGGGTCGATGGAGCGCCTGGCGGAGCAGGCGCGGCGCATCTTCCTGGGGCTGGGGATCGCCCGCGAGTCGCTCGCCGCTTCCCTGGTCCTCCGGCAGGCCGGGAACCGGTCCCGCCGCCGGGCCGCCTGAGCCTCAGGGCGGTACCACGAAGGCGTGCCGCGCGGCCTCCTCGGCCGCCTGCCGCTCGTACTCCTCGCCGGTGACCTGTTCGCGCAGCCGCTCGCTGACCGGAAAGACCATGGGCACGGGGTGCCAGACCAGGGGCTGGCCGGTCGCGGTGTCGACCACCCGTCCGGCGGCCATCGCCGCGGCCGCCTCGGCGAAGGGGAGGGGCCGGAGCGCCTGTTCGAGAGCGCGATAGAGCCCCTCGTCGATCGGACTCAGAAAGCGCGTCGTCTTCCGGCCGTGGGCGGCGATGTGGAAGTGCGACGGCACGAAGACGATCCCGTCGAGCTGCAGGCGGTCGCAGATGAGCACGAAGAGGGCGATGAGGTCCTGGAGCATCCCGAGCCCCGGGTGGCTCTGCCCCGGCAGCGGGGGGCGCTCGGCGGTGAAGTGCCCGCGCGGGTTCTGGAGCAGGAGCCACTCGACGCGCAGCAGGGCCACGCCGGGCAGGGCCCGGCGGTCGACGCGCAGGCGGGTCTCGATCAGCAGCTCCCGCCGCGCGGGATCGCCATAGAGGCGGGCGGTGTCCCCCGCCGGGTTGTCGAGGTCCAGCTCGAGGATCGGGCGCTCGAAGCCGAGGTCTCTCGCCCGCTCGAGGAGGCCGGCCCGCTCGAGCGTCAGCTCCAGCCCCTGCCGCGAGTAGAAGCCGAGCAGGCGCCGTGGCCGGCGGGGGCCGCCGAGCGCGCCCGCGAGATCCTCCGCCGAGAGCCCCCAGTCGTCCTCGTTCCGCTCGGGCTCGCCGGTGAGCTCGTGCTCCTCGAGCTGGCGGGCGAGGCTGCGGTAGCGGACCAGCAGCAGCTCCTCGGTGCTGGGCGGCTCGACCGCCCGGCCGCGATTGAGGAGCGTCGAGAGGAAGCGGGCGCTGTAGCGCCAGGCATTGAGGCCGTACCCGCCGGCGAGCACGACGATCAGCGGGAGCTTCCGCGCCCCCTCGCGGACCGAGGAGAGGACGAAGCGGTCGCGCTCGAGCATCGCCTCGGGAGTGATCTTCCAGTCGCCGATCTGGTCGTCCGCCGCCGGATCGCTGCCGGCGAGATAGAAGACGATCTCGGGCGCGAACCGCTCGATCACCCGCGGCAGGCCGGCGCGCACGGCCTCCAGATAGGCCTCGTCGCCGACGCCGAACCCCAGCTCGATCGCGGTCGCCTCCGCCGCCTGGACGCCGGCCGAGGTGTGATTGTGAATCGAGAAGGTGTGGACCGACGGGTCGGCGGCGAAGATCGAGCGCGTGCCGTCGCCGTCGTGGACGTCGAGGTCGATCACCAGGATCCGCGCGGCGGCCCCTTGAGCGCGCAGCTCGGCGATGGCGGTAGCGACGTCGTTGTAGACGCAGAAGCGCTCCCCCCGGTCCGCGAAGGCGTGGTGCATCCCGCCGCCCAGGCTGACGGCGATGCCGCGGGAGGCGACCGCGAGGCGGGCCGCCGCCAGGGTGCCGCCGACCATGGTGCGCTGGGCTTCCAGCACCCGCTCGGCGAGCTCCTCGGAGAGCTGCAGGCCGACGATCCGCAGCAGGGCGTCCGGCCGGGTGACGGCGGTCAGGTAGTCGTCGGTGTGTACGCGGCGCAGGTAGCGGAAGGGGATCGGCTCGGCGGCGTGGACGTCGCCGCGGTCGAGCAGCCCCGCCGCGTCCAGGAAGGTGAGGATGCGCTCGCCGCGCTGGAAGTCGTAGGCCACCCCGGGGAGCTCCACCTGGTAGCGCCGGCTGTAGACGAACTGGACGCGCCCCCGGTTGCCGGCGGCGGTCGACAGCCGCCGGCGCCCCCGGCGCCACGCTTTGGCGATGGAAGATCGCATGGCAGGGCAGTCCCTACGCCGGGCGCAGCCTCACCCAGGTGGCGCCCCAGCCGCCGGCTTCGAGAGGCGCGTCGCCGAACGCCTCCACCCGCTCGTCGCGGGCGAGCAGCGTGCGCACGGTCTGGCGCTGCACGCCGATCCCCTTGCCGTGGATGATGCGCAGCTCGCGGAGCCCCTTCTCCCAGGCCGCCTCGAGGTACTCCCGCACGACGTCCGGCACCTCGGCCGGCCGGAAGCTGTGCAGGTCGAGCACGCCGGTGATCGGCAGCTCGACGGGATCGAGCCCCGGGATCTCACCTTCTTCGCCGTCCTCTTCCTCGTCCCGCATTCATCCCCTCCCCAGGGATATACTACGCGAGCACACCCGATCATCCTTTGAGCGAGAACGCATGCTGAGCCAAGTCATGGACGGCCAGGAGCGCCAGGCGGAGCTGCAGCGGCTGATCAGCCGCTCGGCTCTCGAATGGCGGCTGACCTTCGACGCCATCGCCTCCCCCCTGCTGCTGCTGGAGATGGACGGCCGCATCATCCGCATGAACGAGGCGGCGCGGGAGCTCGGCGGCCTCTCCTACGAGGGGGCGATCCACCACCCGCTGGCGGTGCTCGGCGACGGCCAGCCCTGGCGGGCGGTCCGCGCGCTGCTCGCCGAGGTAGCGGAGAGCGACCGGCGGGCGAGCGCCCAGGCGCATCGCGACGACGGGCGCACCTGGGACGTGTCGATCAGCCCGGTCGTCGGCCCCGACCAGGACCGCTGGGCGGTCGTCGTGATCCTCGACATCAGCGACACCGTCCGCCTTCAGGAGCGGCTGCGGCGCAGCGAGACGATGTCGGTCATGGGAGCCCTGGTCGCCGGCGTCGCCCACGAGGTCCGCAACCCGCTGTTCGGCATCACGGCGACGCTCGACGCCTTCGAGTCCAAGTTCAAGCGGCGGACCGAGTACCGGCGCTATCTCGACGTGCTGCGCGAGCGGATCGGGCGGCTCAACGAGCTGATGCGCCAGCTCCTCGACTACGGCAAGCCGCCGCGCCTCGACCTTGCCGAGGCCTGCCCGCGGGAGGTGGTCGCGGCGGCGGTCGCCGCCTGCGCTCCGCTCGCCGACCAGACCGGCGTCGAGGTCGCCCAGGTGGCCGAGCCGGACCTGCCGCGCCTGGTGGTCGACCACGGCCGGGTCGTGCAAATCTTCCAGAATCTGCTCGAAAACGCCATCCAGCACTCGCCGGCCGGCGGGCGCGTGCTGATCCGGGCGGTGACGGCGGGGGAGGGGCTGGTGCGCTTCGTGGTGGAGGACTCGGGGCCGGGCTTCCGCGCCGAGGATCTGGACCGCCTGTTCGAGCCGTTCTTCACCCGCCGCCGCGGCGGCACCGGCCTCGGGCTGTCGATCGTGCAGCGGATCGCCGAGCAGCACGGCGGCGAGGTGGCGGCGGCCAACCGCCCTGGCGGCGGCGCGGTGATGACGGTGACGCTGCCGGTGAGCTACGACGATGGGCGGTCGAGGCAGGTCACGAGCCGGCTGCGGCTCTGACCGTGGCGACCAGCCCGCTCTTGCTCGGCAGCTCGCCGAAGACGTGCGGCGGGCGTCCCGGGCGGTAGAGGAGATAGAAGGGGATGCCGTAGCGGCCGTGCGCGGCGAGGAACTTGCCGATCTCGTCGTTCTTGTTCGTCCAGTCCGCCCGCATCGGCACCACGTTGTGATCCTCGAATGCCCTGGCGACCTCGGGGGTGTCGAGCACCAGCCGCTCGTTGACCTTGCAGGTGAAGCACCAGTCGGCGGTCACGTCCACGAAGACGAGCTGGCCGCCGCGGGCCAGCGATTCCGCCCGGGCGCGGTCGAACTGCACCCAGGGGATCAGGCCGGCGGGCTGGGAAGCGGTCAATCCCTGCCGGCCCTGCCGGGCCTCGCCGCGGGCGGCGGTCGCGCCCGTGGCGGCGAACATCGTGATCGCGATCGCGGCGATCACCCCCGCCCCCGCCATCCCGCGCAGCGCGCGTCTGTTCGCCACCCGGTGCTGGATCCAGGTGAAGAGGGCGATCCCGAGCAGTCCGAGCTGGATCGCCGCGAGCTGCTCCGGCGCCACCTGCGAGGAGAGCACGTAGAACAGCCAGACCGCGGCGGCGGCCAGGAGGAAGCCCATCACCCCGCGCACCGTCTCCATCCAGGCTCCCGGCCGCGGCAGGAGGCGGGCGACACCGGGCGCCGCGGCGATCAGCAGGTAGGGGAGGGCCATGCCGAGGCCGAGGGCGGCGAAGATCGCGAACACCACCGGCGCCGGCTGGGCGAGGGCGAAGCCGATCGCCGTGCCGAGGAAGGGCGCCGAGCAGGGGGTGGCCATCAGGGTGGCGAAGAGGCCGGAGAAGAAGTGGCCGGCGATCCCCTCGCGCGGGGTGTTCCCGCCAGTACTGACGCCAGTACTGGCGCCAATACCGCCCAGCCGGGCCAGCCGCTGCGGCAGGGGGATCTCGAACAGCCCCCAGAGGTTCAGGCAGAAGAGCACCACCACCACGGCGAGGAAGGCGACGAAGCCGGGGTGCTGGAACTGCACCCCCCAGCCCACCGCGGCGCCGGCCTGGTGCGCCACCACCGCCACCAGCGCCAGCGCCAGGAACGAGGAGAGGATGCCCGCCGAGGTCGCGAGCGCTCCGCGCACCACCTCGGCCCGGCCGTGCCCGGCGCTGCGCACCAGGCCGAAGACCTTGAGCGACAGCACTGGCAGCACGCAGGGCATGGCGTTGAGGATCAGCCCGCCGAGCAGGGCGAGCAGCAGCATGACGCCGAGGCTGCCGGCGGGCTTCGCCGGAGCGGTCTCCACAGCCTCGGTCGCCTCGGGGACCACCGCCGCTTCACCGCCGGCGGCTCCCCCCGTCGCGAAGAGCTCGCCGTGCTGAGCCTGACCGCCCGGCCCGACCGTGAGCTCGATCCGCGCTTCGGCGGTCACCGGCGGCAGGCACTGCGTGTCGTTGCAGGCCTGGTAGCGCAGGGAGGCGCTGACGGGGTAGGCCCCCTTCTTCACCCCCTTGGGCACCTGGACCGCGGCCAGCATCACCACGTCGCCGTCGTAGACGGCGAGCGGCTTGGGCTCGAAGGAGAAGGTCTTCATCTTCGCCGCCGGATACTGGACCGTCTCCTGCGGCCAGCCCGCGGGCAGCGTGAGGTCGAGGACCGTCGGGATCAGGTATTCGAAGCTGGGCTTGTGGCTGTTGACGTGCCAGCCGTGCTCGATCGTCACCAGGGCGGCGACGCGGGCAGGAGCGCCGGCCTCGTAGGCGGTGCGGTCGGAGTTGAGGACGAACGTCGCCTTCTGCGGGGCCTTGAGCTGCGCCTCCGCCCGTCCGGCGAGAGCCAGACAGAAAATCAGTGCAACGGAGTGAATCCTGGCGCGCCGTATCGTCATGGGCCCCCCACCTCGGTCTGTCTGCGGGAAACAGGAACGGACCGCCTTTTATGCCCGGTGCCATGCCCGGCGCGGCGATGATACGATCCGCCCCCGTGAAACTCTCAGCCCGTGCCGCCGCGATCGGCGAATCCGCCACCCTGCGTGTGACCCGCCGTTGCGCGGAGCTCAAGGGGCAGGGCGTCCAGGTGATCGACCTCGGGGCCGGCGAGCCCGACTTCTCCTCGCCCGGTGTGGCGGTGGAGGCGGCGCGCCAGGCCCTCGCCGACGGGTTCACCCGTTATACCCCGGGCAGCGGCCTGCCCGAGCTGCGGTCCGCGATCGCCGACTCCTACCGCGAGCGCTGGGGCTCCCCCTGGACAGCGGCCGACTCGGTGGTCACCGTCGGCGGCAAGGCGGCGCTCTTCGAGCTGGCGCTCGCCCTGTTCGAGGCGGGGGACGAGGTCGTTCTCCCCTCCCCCTGCTGGGTCAGCTTCCCGGAGCAGATCCTGTTCGCCGGCGCGCGCCCGGTCACCGTCCCCACATCGGTCGAGGACGGCTTCCGTATCCACGCCGGCCCGCTCCTCGAGGCGGTGACCAGCCGCACCCGGGCGATCCTGCTCAACTCCCCCTGCAATCCGACCGGGGGCGTGATCAGTCCGGCGGACCTGCGGCAGGTGGTCGCCTTCGCGGCCGAGCGTGGCCTGATCGTGATCTCGGACGAGACTTACGAGCGCTTCGTCTACGACGAGCCCCCCGCCAGCGCCGCCGCGCTCGCCGCCGAGTTCCCCGACACCGTGGTGGTGGTGGGGTCGTTCTCCAAGACCTACGCGATGACCGGCTGGCGGATCGGCTACCTGCTGGGGCCGCCCCCGATTGTGCACGCGGTCGAGAACATCCAGAGCCACGCTACCTCGAACGCCACCTCGTTCGCGATGGTCGGGGCGCTCGCGGCGTTGCGCCACGCCGAGCCCGAGGTGGAGCTGATGATTGCCGAGTACCGGGCGCGGCGCGAGATCGTCGCCAGCGGGCTCAACGCCATCCCGGGCTTCCGCTGCCGCCCGCCGCACGGCGCCTTCTACGCCTTCCCCCAGGTCTCCGCCTGCTTCCGCCCCGGGCGGTCGAGCTCGGTGGAGATGGCCACCTACCTCCTCGAGGAGGCATCCGTGGCGGTGGTGCCCGGGACCGCCTTCGGTGCCGACGACCACATCCGCCTCTCCTTCGCCTGTTCCCGCGCCACCCTCACCGAAGGGCTGGCGCGGATCGCGGCGGCACTGGCATGACTCTTTTGCGGAGAAAGTCTATGAAGAATCGATCTGTTGCGTTCCTGGCCTGTGCCGGCCTCCTGCTGGTGCTCGCCGCTGGTCCGGCGGCGGCGGCCGCCCCAAAAAAGTCCGCCGCGAAGCCGACCGCCGCGGAGGCCCGCAAGTTCCTCGAAGACGCCTCGAAGCGCCTGCTCGACCTCTCGATCGAGGCCGGCCGGGCCGCCTGGGTGCAGGAGAACTTCATCACTGAGGATACCCAGATCCTCGCCGCCGCGCGTGGCGAGGTGCTCACCGGGCTGGCCGTCGAGCTCGCCAAGCAGGCGACCCGGTTCGACGGCGTCGAGCTCGCCCCCGATCAGCGCCGCCAGATGGAGCTGCTCAAGCGCACCTTGGTGCTGCCGGCGCCCGCCGATCCCAAGAAGAATGCCGAGCTGTCCCGCCTGGCGGCCTCGCTCGGCGCCCAGTACGGCTCCGGCAAGTATTGCCCCGAGGGGGGCGGCGAGTGCAAGAGCCTGCCGGACATCGAGGACATCATGCGCAACAGCCGCGACCCCAAGGAGCTGCTGGACACCTGGGTCGGCTGGCACAAGATCTCGCCGCCGATGCGCGCCGACTACGCCCGGCTGGTCGAGATCGCCAACCAGGGGGCTCGCGAGCTGGGCTACAAGGACACCGGCGAGCTCTGGCGCGCCAAGTACGACATGCCGCCCGAGGCCTTCGGTCCCGAGCTCGACCGGCTTTGGGGCCAGCTCAAGCCGCTCTATGACTCCCTGCACTGCTACGTGCGGGCCCGGCTCAACCAGAAGTACGGCGACGCCGTCGTGCCGCTCGGCCAGCCGATCCCGGCGCACGTGCTGGGCAACATGTGGGCGCAGCAGTGGGACCAGATCTACGACGTAGTCGCGCCCCCCAGCGCCGATCCCGGCTACGACCTGACCAAGGTGCTGCAGGCCAAGAAGGTGGACGAGGTGGGGATGGTCAAGTACGGCGAGAAGTTCTTCGTCTCGCTGGGCTTCGCGCCGCTGCCGCAGACCTTCTGGGAGCGCTCGCTGTTCAAGAAGCCGCAGGACCGCGACGTCGTCTGCCACGCCAGCGCCTGGAGCATCGACTACAAGGACGACCTGCGGATGAAGGTCTGCGTCAAGATCAACGACGAGGACTTCCGCACCGTCCATCACGAGCTGGGGCACAACTTCTACCAGCGCGCCTACAACACCCTGCCGGTCCTCTTCCAGGACAGCGCCAACGACGGCTTCCACGAGGCGGTGGGGGACACCATCGCGCTGTCGATCACGCCGGAGTACCTGAAGGAGATCGGACTGATCGATCAGGTGCCCGATGAGTCGAAGGACATCGGCCTGCTGCTGAAGCGGGCGCTCGAAAAGGTGGCCTTCCTCCCCTTCGGCCTGCTGATCGACCAGTGGCGCTGGAAGGTCTTCTCGGGCGAGGTCACGCCCGCCGACTACAACAAGGCGTGGTGGGATCTGCGGCTGAAGTACCAGGGCGTCCGGCCGCCGGTCGCCCGCTCCGAGGCCGATTTCGATCCGGGCGCTAAGTACCACGTGCCGGCCAACACGCCGTACATGCGCTACTTCCTGGCCGACATCCTGCAGTTCCAGCTCCACCGCGGGCTCTGCCAGGCCGCCGGCTTCAAGGGCCCGCTGCATCGCTGCTCGATCTACGGCAACAAGGAGGCGGGAGCCCGCCTCGCCAAGATGCTGGAGCTGGGTGCCAGCCGCCCCTGGCCCGACGCCCTCGAAGCCGTCACCGGCCAGCGGCAGATGGACGCCACAGCCATCGGCGACTACTTCGCCCCTCTGAAGACCTGGCTCGATCAGCAGAACCAGGGTCAGAAGTGCGGTTGGTGAGGAGCTGAATCCTGATCGTAGGGGCGGGGGTCGTTCCCGTCCCTGCCTGTCGAGTTGACTTCTCCCTTCGGGATTGAGACCATGAGGACATGGCTCTGACGATCGAGAATCCCGAAACCGAGCGGCTCGCGGTGGAAGTCGCCAAGCTCACTGGCGAAAGCCAGGAGGAAGCTGTCCGTAAGGCCCTGCAAGAGAGGAAGCAGCGACTTGCTCCTCCTGAGCCTGAGCCTGAGGATCGTGTCGCGCGATGGCGGCTTTTCCTGGAGAAAGAGGTGCGGCCGAATATCTTGCCGGAGTTTCGAGGGAAGCGGATCACGAAAGAGGAAAGGGAAGAGATTCTGGGATATGGGCCGGACGGAGTGTGATCCTAGACACTTCCGTCATCCTCGCCGTTCTCCTCGAGGAGCCTGACTTCGGGCTCTTGCTGGCCAAGCTCAATCAGGCGAAATCACGCTCCGTGAGCACCACGAACCTGGTTGAGTGCTCTATGGTCTTCGCTGGCCGATCCAAGGACTCAAAACTCCTGCTGACCGAATTCCTCCAAGAGTTCGAGGTGACGACGATCCCATTCAGCGAGGTCCACTGGCGCGTGGCGACAGACGCCTTCCTCCGCTTTGGGAAGGGGCGCCATCCCGCCGCGCTCAATTTTGGCGACTGCATGGCCTATGCGACGGCCAAGGTCGCGGGCCAGCCTTTGCTCTGCATCGGCAACGACTTCGTCCAGACCGATCTCGCTCTAGCCTGACCCTCACCGCTGAGCGGTGACGGCGGCGGCCGCGATCGCCGCGAGCAACGACTCCTCGTCCCACGGGCCTTCGTGGCGGGCGCCGTTGATGAAGAAGGTCGGCGTGCCGTTCACCCCGCTGCGCACCCCGCTCAGGAAGTTCGCGCGCACGCGCTCGGCGAAGGTCCCGGATCGCAGCGCCGACGCGGCCCAGGCCGGGTCGATCCCGAGGCTCTCGGCATAGCCGAGGAGGTCCTCATCCTCCAGCGCGTCCTGGTTGCCGTACAGCAGGTCGTGCATCTCCCAGAACTTCCCCCGGTCGGCGGCGGCCTCGGCCATCTCGGCGGCATGCTGGGCGTGCGGATGGTTGCTGGCGATTGGGAAGTGCCGGAAGACGAACCGCAGCCGGTCTCCCAGGCGGCTCTCAACCGCCTTGACGATCGGATGGGCCAGGCCGCAGTGCGGGCACTCGTAATCGCCGTATTCGACGAGGGTGACCGGCGCGTCCGCCGGACCGTGGGCGTGGTCGGCAGGGCCGACGGGCGGAGCCAGAGTGCTCATGATTTCACCTCCGTGGCGGTCGCGGTGGGGGTCAATGCCGGGAGCGCCTCGAGGGCGGTGAGGACGCCATCGGCGCCGGGGTTGACGCCGATCGGCGAGAGATAGCTCCAGCGGATGATGCCTTCCGCGTCGATGACGAACAGCGCCCGCTCGGAGATGCCGTCCTGCGCGCGGTAGACGCCGTAGGCCCGCGAGACCGCGCCCTTCGGCTCGAAGTCGGCGAGCAGCGGGAAGCGCAGATTCCGCGCCTCCTTGAACGCCCGGTGGCACCAGACGCCGTCCACCGAGATGCCGATCAGCTCGGCGCCGTGGCGCTGGAACTCGGGCAGCACCTCGTTGAAGAGCGCCACCTCGTCGCCGCAGACCGGGCTCCAGTCCGCCGGATAGAAGAGGAGGATCACCGGCCGGCCGCGCAGGTAACTGAGCCGCAGCGGGGCGTCGGGGTTCTGGGAGAGCGTGAAATCGGGCGCCGGCGTGCCGGCCGGCAGCAGAGTTGAAGCTTCAGGCGATTGCGGGTCGGAGCTCATGGGATTCCTCCATTGAGGGCTGCGAAATCCAGTATGGCACTCGTGGTGGGGGAGAAGAGATAGATCTTGACTCAATATATCTACACCAAATATATTGAGTGCCATGGACGACGATCTCGAAAGCCTGCTCCCCCTCCCGTCCGCGACCTTCCACATCCTGGTCGCCCTGTCCGACGCCGACCGCCACGGCTACGCCATCATGCAGGAGGTCGCCCAGCGGACGGGGGGGCGGACGAAGCTGAATCCGGGAACGCTCTACACGACCATTCAGCGGCTGCTCGACAAGGGGTTGATCGTCGAGCTCAACGAGCGTCGCGATCCGGAGGAGGACGACGAGCGGCGGCGCTACTACCGGTTGACCTCCTCGGGGAAGCGGGTGGCGCAACTGGAGCTGGCTCGGCTCACCGAAATGGTCTCCCTGGGGCGGCGCGCCGGGCTGGCGTCGGAGGAGGTCTGAGGCATGAGCGCCGCCTCTCGCGTCCCGGTCTGGGCCGAACGGGTCTATGCGGCCCTCCTGCGCACCTACCCCGCGTCGTTCCGCGAGGAGTACGCCGGCGAGATGCGCGCGGCGTTCCGCAACCGCTGGCGCGAGGAGCGCCAGGCGGGCGGCCCGCTGGGCATGGCGCACCTCTGGCTGGCCGTGCTGGTGGATACCCTGGTGACGGCGGTACGGACGCACGGCGAGGTGCTGGGCGGGGATCTCCGCTACGCGGCGCGCTCGCTCAGCCGCCGCGAAAACTGGTCCTTCACCGGCGCCGCCCTGCTGACGCTGGCGCTGGGCATTGGCGCGGTCACCGCCATATTCACCATCGTCCATGCGGTGCTGCTGGCGCCGCTCCCGTACCGCGAGCCCGGCCGCGTCGTCCGCATCTGGGAGACTCAGCCCGCGCTCGGCGTCGACAGCTTCCCGTCGTCGATGCCCAACTTCCACTCCTGGCGGGAGTCGGCGCACAGCTTCTCGCAACTGGCGGCCCTGCGCGAGGCCAGCTCGAACCTGACCGACGGCCGCCGGCCGGAGCACGTCACCGGCTTCAGGGTCACCGCCAACCTGTGGGACCTGCTCGGCCTCCAACCCGTCGCCGGCCGCGCCTTCACCCCTGAGGACGACCTGCCAGGCCATGGGCCGGTCGCGATGATCAGCGAGGGGCTCTGGAAGCGCCGCTATGGCGGCTCGGCGTCCGTCCTCGGCCGCACCCTCGACGTCAACCTCGTGCCCCACGTCATCATCGGCATTGTGCCCCAGGACGTGGGGTTCGCGACCGGCGTCGACCTCTGGCTGCCGATGGGGCACGACCCGGAGCTGGAGCAGAACCGCGGCGATCACCGGCTCACCGTCGTCGGCCGCTTGGCGCCGGGGATCGCCCTCGGGCAGGCGCAGGGGGATCTCCAGCGGATCGCCTCCCAGCTCGAGCGGGAGTTCCCCGACACCAACAAGGGGTGGAGCGTCCGGGTGGCGCCGGTGCGGGACTGGATCGTGGACGCCGAGGTCGGCCAGCGGCTGCGGATCCTCCTCGCCGCGGTCGCGCTGCTCCTCCTCGTCGCGGCCACCAACGTCGCCAATCTGCAGATCGCCCGGGCGGGGAGCCGCCTGCGGGAGATCGGCGTCCGCTTGGCGCTGGGGGCGAGCCGCGCGCGCCTGGTCCGTCAGATGCTGACCGAGAACCTGCTGCTGGCCACCGGCGGCGGGATCGTGGGGCTGATGATCGCCTGGGGTTGCGTCCGCGCCGCCGCCGCCGTCCTGCCGGTCTCGATCCCTCGCCGCGACAACCTCAACCTCGATCTTCCGGTCCTGCTGGTCGCCGTGCTCTGTGTCGGCGCGACGGCGCTCCTCGCCGGGCTGCTGCCCGCCCGGATGGCCCTGCGCTCGAACGTGCGGGATGCCTTGCAGCAGGCGGGGCGCTCGACGACGGGAGGGCGGAGCCCGGCGCGCCACGCCCTCGTCGCCGTCCAGCTCGCGCTGGCGACCCTGCTCGTCGTCGGCGCGGCGCTGCTGACGCAGAGCCTCGTCCGCTTGCAGCAGGTGGCGCTGGGCTTCGCCGATCCGGACCATCTGCTGACCACGCAGATCACCCGCTCGGATACGACCGACGAGATGATTGGCGACAACCGCGAGTTCTTCGACCGGCTCGTGGAGGAGGTCCGCGGGCTGCCCGGTGTGGTCACGGCGGGGGTGAGCAGCGAGGTCCCCTTCGGCGCGGACGACACGTCGATGACGATCCTCCCGGCCCTCCGTTCCGAAAGCGTGCCCAAGGAGGGGGTCCAGGCCTCCTGGCGCATCGTCACCACCGGATACTTCCAGACCTTGCGGGTCCCGCTCCGTCAGGGGCGGCTCTTCGCGGCGCGCGGCGAGCCGCGCAAGAGCATGGTGCTGAGCGAAGGGCTGGCGCGGCGGCTGTGGCCGGACGGCCAGGATCCGCTCGGCCGCGAGGTCAGCCTGGGCAATGGACAGCTCTTCAACGTCGTCGGCATCGTCGGCGACGTGCGGCAGCTCGGGCTCAAGCAGGACCCGACGCCGACCATGTACATGTCGACCTCCTGGTATCTCTGGCCGACGATGTCGCTGACCGTGCGGACCCGCATCGAGCCCGCCGCGCTGATCCCGGACGTGCGGGCGGCGGTGGCGCGTCTGGACTCGCATCAGCCGGTCGCCGGATTCCAGACGATGCGGAGCGCGATCGCCGCCAACGCGGCGGCGCCGCGCCTCAACACCGTCCTGCTGGCCGCGTTCGCCGGGCTCGCCCTGGTGCTCGCCGCGGTCGGCGTGGCGGGCGTGGTCGGCCACACCGTCGGCCAGCGCACGCGGGAGCTCGCCGTCCGCCTCGCGCTGGGGTCCACCCCGGGCCAGGCCGTGCGGCACGCGATGCGCGACGCCCTGCGCATGTGCGCGCTCGGCATTCTCGCCGGCCTCGGCGCCGCCCTGGCCTTGGGGCCGGCGCTGTCGAGCGTGCTCTACGGCGTCGGCGCCTACGATCCGCTCACCCTGCTGCTGACCGCCGCGGCGCTGCTCGCCGCCGCCACCGCCGCCTGCTGGCTACCGGCGCGGCGCGCCTCGCGGATCAGCCCCTGCGTGACCCTGCGGGAAGGGTAGCCCCCTGGGGACGCCGGCGCTCCCAGGGGCTTACCTCCCGCCGGAGGTCCCGCCGCCGCTCGACAGTTTGCGCGTCCGGTAGAGGCGCAGCCAGTGGATCCAGCCCTGGAGGCCCGTCGCGGTCACCATCGCCAGGGTGCCGACCGCCAGCGTGCTCCAGAAGGAGAGCGACGCTCCCCGATCGATGTCGGTCAGGATCTGATCCAGATGCCGGGCGGCGAAGAGGCCGGCCCAGAGCAGGAGGGCGGCTCCGCAGACCAGGCTCCACAGATTGATCCGCGGATAGACGCGTTCCGCCGGCACCTGTCCGGCGGCCCCCTTGTCGAGCTCTCCCAGTAGCCGCTCGACCGGTTTCCAGTACCGGGATTGCCACCACCGGTCCCGCAGCCCCAGAAGCCCGTGCCTGGGGGGCTCGTGGACGACCGCATCCCGCAGGGCGTGGATCAGGGGATCGTTGGAGCCGGCGGAGCAGGCCAGGAACGTGTCGAGGGTGATCGTGCCCGCGAAGTAACGGCGGGAGAAAGCGGCGACGTCCCGCCGTGAAACAGCATCGTAGTCAGGCATGAGGCTCTCTCAGTCAATCGAATCTTGGATATGAGTGTATCTGTCCTTGCCGCGCGGGGGAAGAGCTAGAATCGGCGCTCAACTTCGATGGGAGGCCGAAAATGCGAACCATCCTTGGTGCCATCCTTCTCCTGGCAATCCCGCAACAAGCAATCCCGCAACAAGCTCCGGCGCCCTCCGCTCCGGCGGCGGCGCACGCGACGCCTGCTGCCGCCGCCGCGCCCGCGCCCGCCACCCCTGCCGCGCGCGACGAGAACCTGCCCCCCTCGGAGGCGCAGGCCAAGGCCGGCCTGGAGAAGTCCCCCCGCCACGGCGAGTGGGTGGACATCAAGCTCCCCTCGGGCGGCACGCCGATCCGGACCTGGATCGTCTATCCCGAGCGCAAGGACAAGGCCGGCGTCGTCATCCTCATCCATGAGATCTACGGGCTCTCCGACTGGCTCCGCGGTGTCGCCGACCAGCTCGCCCGGGACGGGTTCATCGCCGTTGCGCCCGATCTGATCTCGGGGCTCGGCCCCAACGGCGGCGGGACCGCCTCGGCGGCGAGCCGCGACGACGTGGTGAAGATGGTGCGCGCGCTCACTCCCGAGATGGCGACCGCCCGCCTGAACGCCGTCCGCGAGTACGCCGTCAAGCTCCCGTCCGCCAACGGCAAGGCGGCCACGATCGGTTTCTGCTGGGGGGGTGGGCGGAGCTTTTCCTATGCGGCCACCCAGCCGTCCCTCGCCGCCGCGGTCGTCTACTACGGCACTCCGCCGGAGTCCGCGGACCTCGCCCGGATCAAGGCGCCGGTCCTCGGCTTCTACGGCGGTGACGACGCGCGCGTCACCGCCACCGTCGCGCCGGCCGAGGCCGAGATGAAGAAGCTCGGCAAGACCTACGAGCCGCACGTCTTCGAGGGAGCGGGCCACGGTTTCCTGCGCGCGCAGGAAGACCGCAACGGCGCGAATCTGAAGGCTACGCGGGAGGCTTGGCCGCGGACGGTGGCGTTTCTGAGGGAGTGCCTGAAGTAAAAGCGCTTTGCTTCATGGGCGGGTCCTGGCCGAAAGCGGCGAGGAGCCCGGCGAAAACGAGAACGCTGGCGAGCGAGATCAGCGTGTACTGCTCGTCGAGCCAGGCCGGCAGCCCCAGGAGCGGGCCGAGCGATACCAGTTGCGAGAAGGCCGCCAGCGCGAGCAGGGCGATGCCGGCGGCTCGCTTCTCCGTCCAGAGCAGCGCCGGCACGATGAGGAACGCGTAGTAGTACGAGGTGAGCTCGACCGCGAAGGCGATCCAGAGCGTGCCGAGCGCCGCCGCGATCCACGGCTCCGGCCGGCGCCTCGCCGCGCGACCGAGGAGGAAGAGCGCCGCCACCGCCAGCAGCGCCGCCAAGGGGCGCGCCTGCTTCCACGCCGCCAGCCGTGCCTCCTTCCACCGCAGCCAGGGGTCGACGCCGGTTTCCGTGATCAGAAGGCGCCCGGCCTCCGCCGGCCGGTAGGCCATCACCGTCCGCAGGCCCATGTGGTTGGTCAGCGGCGTCGACTCGTGCTTGCGGGTGTTGGCGAAGAAGGCGCGGTAAGCGCCCGGGCCGTTGACCGCCAGGCTCGCCGCCACGAGGATCGCCGCCGCCAGCGCGGCGCCGCCCAGGAAGCGCAGATGGGCGCGCACCTCCGGCCGTCGCGCGGCGCCCCCGGCGGCCAGCGCGACCACGGCCGCCGCCGGTCCGGCCGCGAGAAGTCCGGGGAAGACGCGCAGCATCGCCGCGTAGCCGAGCGCCATCCCGCCCAGCCAGGGGCGCCCCTTCTTGAGGCATGCGACGGCCGCGACCATATAGAAGAGCCAGTCCCAGCGCAGGAACGAGCCGCCGGTCCAGTAGAAACGGCTGGGAAAAAAGGTTGCGAAGACGAGCAGCGCCACGGCGAGAGGGCGCAGGCCGAAAGCCCACCCGATCACCACGATCAGAGCGAGGAAGTAGGCGGGATCGAGCAGCGTCAGGGCGAGGATCTGGCGATCGCTCGCCGGCCCGAGATTGGCGAGCGGCGCGCCTGCCAGCAGCCATACCGGAGTGCCGTTGAAGCCGTGATCGGTGGTGATCTCCGTCCAGCGCCCCAGCGTCTCGCGATCGCGGAAGTAGGCGACGTCCTCGGTGAACCGCCACCAGCGGTCCGGGGAGAAGTGTTCGGTGCAGCGCTCGGGGTGGGCGAGGATCTCCGCCGTCGACTCCAGCACGTTGGTGCGGAGATTGGTGATCCTCCGCGGTCCCATCCGCCAGGCCAGCCGCGGCTCGTTGGCGTCGGCCACCGCGATGCACTCGTACAACCGCTCATAGGAGAGCTCACGGAAGTATTTCGCGCCGAGGTAATAGTGCAGGGTGTCCCAGTTGTGGACGAAGTTGTTGAAGTGGAAGGCGCCGAAGTTGAAGTAGGTGAGCGTCGCCACCACCGCCGCGGCGCCGAAGAGCCACCGGCGCCAGCCGCGGCGAGGCGGCGGCGTTTCCTCCCGCCGCTCGTCCCGCCGCTCGCGCCACGCATCGGCCACGAGCAGGGCGATGCCCAGCAGGGCCAGCAGCAGCTCCCACCGGCGGCTCGCGAGATCGTTCCAGACGTCGAAGGTATTCAACGATCCGAACCATAGCAAAACCCGCAGGCGAATACCGGGAATCTTTCTCTTGACAATCTAGAGAAGTGACGACACCATTCTCCTCCAGATCGTCTAGAGGAGTGACCGTGACCAACACCGTGACCAGCAAAAACAAAAGCGATCTTCTCCAGGGCACCCTCGACATGCTGGTGCTCAAGGCGCTGCAGCTCGAGCCGATGCACGGCTGGGGGATCACCGAGCGCATCGAGCAGTGGTCCCAGAAGGTGCTGCAAGTCAACCAGGGATCGCTCTATCCCGCGCTCTACCGGTTGCAGCGCCAGGGCTGGATCACCTCGTCCTGGAAGATCACCGAGAACAACCGGCGGGCCCGCTACTACGCGCTCACCGCGGCCGGACGCCGGCAGCTCGCCGTGGAGCAGGAGAGCTGGGACCGGCTCTCCGAGGCCGTCAACCTCGTGATGCGGATGTCGACAAGTTAGGAGCCTGGCACCATGGGAATCCTGAGGGATGAGGCGAAGAAGCTGTCCGGCTCGCTGCGGCAGCGGACGGCGGAGCCGGAGCTGGACGAGGAGATCCAGTTCCACCTCGACATGCAGACCGAGAAGAACCAGCGCCTCGGGATGAGCCCGGAGGAGGCCCGCCGCGCGGCGCTGGTCCGCTTCGGCGGCACCGATCGGATCAAGGAAGAGGCGCGCGACGAGTACCGCAGCCGGCCGCTCGAGGACTTCGTCCAGGATCTCCGCTACGGAGTGCGCTCCGCTCTCGGCGCGCCGCTGTTCACGCTGCTCGCCGTGCTCACGCTCGCCCTCGGCATCGGCGCCAACGCCGCCGTCTTCGGCGTGGTGAAATCGGTGCTGCTCGACGCGCTCCCCTACGCCGACGCCGACCGCCTGGTGCGCGTCTACGCGCGCAAGGTGGACGGCACGCTCGAGCGTTCGGGCGTGAGCGCCGGCGCCGTGCTGGACTACACCCAGCGGCAGCGGTCGTTCACCCGCCTCACCGCCTTCTTCAACGGCACGGACAATGCCACGCTCAACAGCAAGACCGGGCCGCGCATCCTGAAGTTGACGCTGGCGGGCGCCGGCTTCTTCGAGACCCTCGGCGTGCCCGCGCTCCTCGGGCGGACGCTGTCGGACGCCGACTGCGCGACCGGCGCCAAGGTGCTGATGTTGAGCCACGCCGCCTGGCTGCGGGATTTCGCCGGCGATCCGGGCGTGATCGGCAGGGCGATCCGCCTCAACGGTAACCCCTGGCAGGTGGTGGGCGTGCTGCCGCGCGGCTTCGTCGGGCCGATGGGCGACGCCGACCTCTGGCTCCCTCTCGATCTCGGCCCCGTGCTGCGCAACCCGCTCCGCGCGCGGCGCCAGCACTGGCTCGGGCTCATCGGCCGTCTGGCTCCGGGCGCCACCATCGAGGCGGCGCAGCGCGATTTCGCCGCCATCGCCGCCGACCTGTCCCGCGAGCATCCGGACTCCGACGCCGGGATCACCACGGCGATGGAATCGCTGCGCGACGCCATGGTCGGGGACACCCGCACCCCGCTGCTGGTGCTGATGGCGAGCGCCGGGCTCGTGCTCCTCATCACCTGCGCGAACCTGGCCGCCGCAATGCTGTCGCGGACGCTCTCCCGCCGCCAGGAGTTCGCCGTGCGGGTGGCTCTCGGCGCCGGGCGCGGCCGGCTCGTCCGCCAACTGCTCACCGAGAGCACGCTGCTGGCAATCGCCGGCGGCGCGGCCGGCATCCTGCTCGCGTCGCTCGGGCTGGCCGTTCTCCGCAAGCTGGCGCTGTCGGCGCTACCCTCGTACGCGGCGCTGTCGCTCGATCGTGGCGCGGTGCTCGTCACCTCCCTGATCGCGCTGGGCACCGGCATCGCCTTCGGCGTGGCCCCGGCGCTGTCCGCCGGCCGCACGAGCTCCCAGGGCACGCTGCGCGAGGGCGCCCGCGGCGCCAGCGAGAGCCGGCGGACGCGGCGCCTGCGCGGCGCCCTGGTGGCGGGGCAGATCGCGCTCTGCGTCAGCCTCCTCGCCGGGGCGGGGCTGCTGGCCCGCAGCCTCTGGGCGATGGCCACCGCGCCGCTCGGTTTCAACCCGGACGGCGTGCTGGCCGCCACCCTCCAGTTCGGAACGCACAAGTATGACGACGAGAAGGCGGCCTCCCGCTTTTACGAGGAGCTCGAGGAACGCCTGCGCGCCCTCCCCGGCGTGACCAGCGTGGCGAGCGTGACCGAGCTCCCGGCCGCCCGGATGAACAGCAACGGGCTCGGGATCGAGGGCGTCACCTGGCCGGCGGGGGAGGGGCAGCCGTTCATCACCTACACCACCGTGTCGGACGACTACTTCCGCACCCTGGGCATTCCGCTGCTGCGCGGGCGCACGTTTGGGCCCTCGGACCGGCCGGACACGCCGAAGGCGATCGTGATCAGCCAGAAAATGGCTCAGCGGTATTGGCCTAAAGGTGGGGCGATCGGCGCGCGCATCCGTCTGGGCCCGAATCTGGAGGGGCCGTGGTCCGAGGTGGTCGGCATCGTGGGCGACGTGCGCAACGATCCCGCCCATCCGGAGCCGGAGCCCACGAGCTACGGGTCGAGACGGCAGGAACCGTGGGCCGGCGCCTTCCTGCTGCGGACGAAGGGCGATCCTCTCTCCCTCCTCCGCCCCTTCCGGCGCGAGTTGGCGGCGATCGATCCGGATATCGCGATCGACAAGGCGAGCACCTTGCGCTCCTATCTCGGGGAAGGAATGGCGGGCCGCCGGCTGCCGGTGGTGCTGATGACCGCCTTCGGCGTCCTGGCGCTGCTCCTCGCCTCGGTGGGCGTCTACGCCATGTTCGCCAGCATGGTGGCCGCGCGCGAGCGGGAGTTCGGCCTCCGCGTCGCCCTCGGCTCGACCCGCCAGGCGATCGCCGGGCTGGTGCTGCGGGGGGGAGCCGTCTGGATGGCAGCCGGGCTGGCCGGCGGCGCCGTCGGCGTGGTGGCGGTCGCGCGCCTGCTGCGCAACCTGCTCTTCGGCGTGCCGCCCTTCGACCCGATCGCGCTGGGGGCTTCCGTGATCACGCTGCTCGCCTGCGCCACCGTCGCGCTGCTCGTCCCCGTCCGCCGCGCGGCGCGCGTCGATCCGATCACGGCGATCCGGGAGTGATGGATGTCTGTTTCGACGCCGTTTCTTGATCTTCTGAGATTACTGGAATAACCTTCTGGCTTCGACCGCCCGGGCGATCCTGGGACGGTTTGGTCCAAACAGGTCTCATCTCCAAGGAGAACACCTCATGAAAAAGACCCTCAAGGACATCAAGCTAAAGCTCCATCGCGAAACCCTTCTCGCCCTGGAACATCCGGAGCTCCAGGGCGTGGCGGGTGGCGTCACCTTCCAGGCGTGCACTAGAACCAACTGCAACACCTGCCAGACCACCTGCTGCTGAGGCTTGATGAGAGATCCTGGCCTGCTTGGTGCGGGCCAGGATCGTGGGTACGAAGGCGGCTCCATCAAAGCGTCTAGCACGCGGATTGCAAATCCCTCCTCAAGCTCCGGGCCTTGCGCCCGCGATGCGCTTCAACAACGAGGAGTACAACCATGGCACGAAGCGACAGTCAGGGACAGTCCACGCAGATGCTGGACGAGCCGCAGGTGCAGGCCGAGCCCAAGCCGCCCTACCCGCAACAGAAGCTGGAAAAGCCGGGCCTCGAGGCGGAGATGGAACAGCAGCCGCAGTGGCGGGCCCCGAAGTACAAGCCCGCCGGCAAGCTGGAGGGCAAAGTCGCGCTGGTGACCGGCGGCGACAGCGGCATCGGCCGGGCCGTCGCCTACCTCTATGCCCGCGAGGGAGCGGACGTCGCCATCGTCCACCTGCCCGAGGAGCAGCGGGACGCCGACAAGACGCGCCAGGCGATCGAGGAGGAGGGGCGGCGGTGCCTGGACATCCCCGGCGATCTGATGGACCCGCAATTTTGCCGCGATGCCGTCGAGCGGACCGTGCGCGAGCTGGGCCACCTGGACATCCTGGTCTCCAACGCCGCCTGGCAGAACCGCAAGGAAAGCCTGGAGGAGATCAGCGAGGAGGAGTGGAACCGCACCTTCCGCACCAACATCGACGCCTACTTCCACCTCGCCCAGGCCGCCCTCCAGCACCTGCGGCCGGGCAGCGCGATCATTGCCACCAGCTCCGAGACGGGCCTCATGGGCGAGAAGGCGCTGCTGGAGTACTCGGCCACCAAGGGGGCGATCAACGCCTTCACCAAGGCGCTGGCGCAGCAACTGGCGCCCAAGGGCATCCGCGTCAACGCGGTGGCCCCCGGCCCGGTCTGGACGCCACTGAACCCCGCCGATGAGGGCATGAGCCCTGAGAAGCTGGAGAAATTCGGCGCCAAGACGCCGATGAAGCGCGCCGCCCAGCCGGAGGAGATCGCCCCGGCGTACGTCTTCTTGGCCAGCGATGCCGACTCCTCGTTCATCAGCGGTATCGTGCTCCAGCAGATGGGCGGGCTGACGACCGGCGGCTGAGTAACGGATGACGCATTGCCATCCTGCTATAATCGAACCCAGACATTCGCCCGACTCAGAAAGGGAATCTCATGAAAAAGCAGATCAAGAAGCTCACACTCTGTCGCGAAACGCTGCTCTCCCTGGAGGAGAAAGGCATGGCGCCAGCCGTTGGCGGTACCTTCGGTACTCTGATGGAGTGCACCTACATGGACTGCTCGGAGAAATGCTTCATTGATCCACACACGGTCCGCTGCTAAAAAACCGCAAGGGCCCCGCACGGCTACCTAGCAAGCGGCGCGCGAGGCGGCTGATCACCTTCGCGCGCCACTCCCAAATAATTGCCATCCGATCCGCGAGTCTCAACCGTTCGCGAAGCAGGGTGGCACAATACCTTTCTGAACGATCCTACCGGCTCTCCGCGGCGGGAAGATGGGCGATTCGGGAGTCGCCGCGAAGGCGCATGAAGCGCGCATACGACCAGAACGCCGCGAGCCAGACCGGCGCCGCGACCGCGACCCAGGCCAGGCGCAGCGTGTTCCAGGTGGCGCCGTTGATCGGGTGACCGCCACAGGCGGTATCCACCATGTATCTGGTGGATGGAAACCAGGGAATGAAGTCGCCGATGGAGTCACGATTGACGTAGATCCGATCGCGGAATGCCGCCACGAAGAGGCCGTCTCCAAGACAGCCCCAGGCGTACAGCAGGGCGCTGAAGAGCAGGACTCTGGTGACGAAAGCCCGGTACACCCGCCAGCCCCGCGGGAGGAGCAACGGCATGCCCGCAATGGCAAGCCCCGCTGTCAGCACGGCTTGCATGAGGCCGGCAAAGATGAGGTACATCAGCATGTCGAGCGCGACTTCAGTCATCGGGAGACCCTTGCCGCCAAGCCTACTCCAATCTTCTAGCGGCAGCCGCATGCGGCTTCCCGTTGCCCCGCGCCTGTTTGGGCGGCGGGCGGCGCACGCCAGTTGAAGCCGGTGTCCCCTTTACCCCAGAAATCCGCACCCTAGGGTCTGGCAACAACTATTTTCGTTCCGCGCGCGTCACGCCACCCGGGCGTGCCGGTCGGCGGAATATCTAATGAAGGGGGAGAGGGTATGCAAGAGAACGAACGTTTCGACGTGGCTATTCTGGGAGCGGGGATCGGCGGGACGATGCTGGCGGCGATCCTCGCGCGCCAGGGCAAGCGGGTGCTGGTGCTGGAGAAGGGGAGCCATCCGCGCTTCGCGGTCGGCGAGGCCCTGCTGCCGCAGAGCACGCTCTGGATGTGGATCATGGCCCAGCGCTTCGACGTGCCTGAGATTCAGCATCTGACGCGGACGGATTCGATCCACAAGCACGTCGGGCCGACCTGCGGGATCAAGCGCGCGCTCGGATTTCTCTATCACGAGGAGGGGCAGCGGCAGGACCCGAAGAAATCCAACCTGCTCATCGCGCCGAGCACGCCGCTCACCAACGAGAGCCATCTCTTCCGCCAGGACATCGACCTCTACATGCTGAACGCGGCGATGAGCTACGGCGCCGTCTACCGCGATAACACGGACGTCACCGAGTTCGACATCGACGACGACGGCGTGAGCCTGCGCACCGGCACCGGTGAGGAGCTCTCGGCGCGCTTCCTGGTCGACGGCGCGGGCTTCCGCTCGCCGCTCGCCGAGCGCTTTGGCCTGCGTGAGACGCCGACCCCGCTGGAGACCCAGTCGCGCTCGATCTTCACCCACATGGAGGGGATCAAGTGCTACGACGACTGCCTGCTGCCGGGTGAGTCGCCCGA
The DNA here is from genome assembly GCA_035490435.1 of Thermoanaerobaculia bacterium. GTDB lineage: Bacteria > Acidobacteriota > Thermoanaerobaculia > Multivoradales > UBA5704 > DATARR01. The sequence continues at coordinate 82,113 of DATHEF010000063.1, read as the reverse complement.
GCTGTCGGCCGGCTGGTCCGAAGGCACGCTCCACCACGTCTTCGAGGGCGGCTGGTTCTGGATGATCCCCTTCGACAACGTCGCGGGCTCGACGAATCACCTGTGCAGCGTCGGCCTGACGCTCAACATGAAGCGCCACCCCGACACCGGGATGCCGGCGGAAGAGGAGTTCTTCCACTTCGTCAACAAGTATCCGAGCATCGCCCAGCAGTTCGTTGGCGCCACCGCCGCCCGCCCCTGGGTGAAGACCGGCCGCCTGCAGTACTCGGCGACCGGCGGCGCCGGCGACCGCTACTTCCTGATGGCGCACGCCCACGGCTTCATCGACGCGCTCTACTCGCGCGGCATGATCACCACCTTCGAGGTGCTCTCCGCCCTCGCCGGTCCGCTGCTCGCGGCGCTGGACGAGGACAAATTCTCGCGCGACCGCTTCGCCTACGCCGAGAAGCTGCAGCACGCCATGCTGCGGCAGAGCGACCGGGTGGTCAACAACTCCTACCGCTCCTTCCCCGACTTCCAGTTGTGGAACGCCTGGCTGCGGGTCTGGCTGGTGGCCGAGATCTTCGGCGACCTGCGGCTCTTCAGCGTCTGCGTCAAGTACCTGGAGACCCAGGACAAGTCGGTATTCGACATACTGGAGAAGGACCCCCTGATCGGCACCAGCGCCCCCGGCGAGGACGAGATCACCGACCTGGTCAATTTCGCCGACGACATCCTCATCCGCCACGAGCGTGGCGAGATCGATGCCGAGACCGGCGCGAAGGCGATCCTCGCCTCCCTCGGCAGCGCCGCCTGCATGCCGCCGGTCTACGAGTGGGGGAACGCCGAGGATCTCCACCTCGACTATCTCCCCGAGAAGCTGGCGCGCACGATCGGCTGGGGCATGACCGAGGCGCCGCAGAGCATCCGCGACCGCATGTTCATGTTCAACCCCGCCGTGCTCGGCATGGGGGCCTGAAGCGAGGCGGCTAGGAGGAGGCGGGAGCCCGCCTCCTTCTTCTCGCCGGCGCCATCTTGCCCCTTCCGGGTGCCGCGGAGCTCACGCGTGCCGGTCGAGCCTGCCGAGGTTGACCACGTTCAGCAGCAGGCGGAGGTTGCCGCTTTGAGCGCGGCGGAGATAGCGGCGCATCGCCGTAGCGCCAGGTTCCTCGGCTCGCAGGAACGCCAGGATCGCCCAGGAATCAACGACCGCGACGTTGCCAGCGCTCATCCGCTTCGATTTCGGCCCGGTGCTCGGCTTCGAGGTCCGCGACAGGATCCCCCGGGAGATCCTTCAAGCAGCCATAGAGGATGTCGATGGAGTCCTCGGTCTCGAGCGGAGTCAGGCGCACGGCGCCATCGCCCATGATCTCGACGGCAAGCTGAGTGCCCGATGTCCACTGGAGCTGCTCGCGGACGGGCTTGGGAATGACGACCTGACCCTTGCTGGTCACACGGGTTGCGGACTTCATGAGCTTCATCTTGCCAGGGGCGTAAGACGGTGTCCAACGAGCCTGCAAGCCGCCATCGTCATCCTGGCGGCATCATCGTGGCGGATTGTGGGCCCGGTCGCTGACCGCCCACATGGAGTCCAGCATCAGCAGCCCGTCGAAGACGGGATTGTTGCGCGTGAACGTGTCCTGGGTATCGGGGGCGTTGGCGCCGCCCGCCAGATAGCTGGAGTGCCGCCCGGACATCGATCCGCTGGCCGGCCGGGCGGGCCAGGCGGCCCGATGATGGCAGTTCATGCAGTTGGTGGCGATGGGGTGGGTCGCCGCGAGCTCGATGTAAGGGTTATAGGCCACCGGCCACTTGCCGGTCTGGTTGGCTTCACCGGGGGGCCAGGCGTTGGCGTTCCCGGGTACCTGCTCCTCGCCGTAGGTCGTGACCAGGAAGTAGTTCTGCCAGGTCGTGTCGCCCGGGAGTTGCGCGGGCCTGTTGCTGCCGTAGCTGGCCGGGCGGCTTGAAGTGCCATTGCAACTCGTCGGATTGATGCTGCAGGCCAGGGCCTGGTCGTGCCACCAGACCGACTGAAACGTCCAGCCCGGCTTCTCCTTGGTCATGATGTGCATGGCGATCAGCGCCAGCGAGTCCCCGGCGGCGAAGGGGCGGCCGTAATTCCAGATCGCCGAGGCGTCGAGCAGCGCGCGGTCGCAGGGGTTCATCGCCGCGAGGTCCACCGCCGAGAAGGTCAGGTGGTAGAACCGCTCCAGCGGCACCACCGGGGCGTTCTCGTAGGTGATGGGCTCGAGCTGCCTCTTTCCGCTCGCGTCGAGGACGCCGTGGAGGTAGGTCACCGTCGCCGTCCCGCCGGGGGAGCCGGCGGTGATCGCGACGGCCCGCTTCCAGAGGGACTGGATCTCGAAGCCCGAGTAGCGCGCGCCCTGGAGGCCGTCGCCGCTGCTGCCGTCGGCGGACGGCGGCGGGGAGTCCCAGATCGGAAGCGCCGTGGTGCCCGTGCCCTTGACTGGCCACCACATGGGCTTCAGCACGATGGCCTCGTGCGGGAACTCGGCGATGACCGCCGGGGGACCCTGCCGGTTCGGGGGCAGTTGCGAGGTCAGGACCCGCGCGTCGTACAGACGCTCGTTCTGAATCCACTGGAACGCCGACTCGTTGTAGATGACCCCCGCGACCATGATGTCGCCGTTGCTCTGGAACGTGGGGCCGTCGAGCAGCCCTGTTCCGGCGACGCACCCCGGGTAACGGCTCTTGACTCTCAGCGGGACCGGATACACCGGATCGCCCGGTACCGATAGGTTGGGATCACCGCCGGGCCCCTCGGCCTGATGCACGTTCCTGCGGCTCATCATCGACGGCCGGTTCGGGTCGGCGCCGCTGCGGGCGTACTGCCACGGGAAGGCCTGCGTGGACGTGTACCAGGTCCGCCAGACGAAGCTGCCGTCCGAGGTCTTCTGATTGAGCCCGGCGAAGACGGACCAGCCATGCTTCCGCATCGATGCGCCGGAGCGCCCCCGGACCCATCCCAGGACGGTCTGGGCGGACTGCGGGTAATTGAACCCTGGCGGGAACGGAGCCGGATCGATCACGGGCGTAGCCGCGGCCGGACCGGCGGCGAGCCGGGGCGCCATGGCGACCGCGAAAGCGAAAACCAGGACGGGCAGAGCCCAGGCGAGACGGCGGAACGATCTCGAATCCATCGCAACCTCCTTGGTGAGAGCTTCTGAAAGCTCGCCAGATGTCTTCAATGAAGTCTGAAACATATCACCGCCGGGCGCCAGTTTATTCAGCGGCCGTCTCGCCTCGTCCTGCTCGCGGCACCTTTTCTTATGGGAGCGTGGCCCTCGAGGCCCTCTTCCAGACGAGAAAGGAGTGAGAATGAAGAAGAATGACACTCACACCGGACGAATCCTTGGCCGCAGGCTGGCCCGGGAGCTGACTCGGGAGGAGCTCGACAAGGCGACCGGCAGCGCCACTGCCGTCCAGCGCGTCCAGTGCTGGACCCTGACCGATCCGCCAGACGGCCCGTACCACGACCACTGAGGCACCGCGGTCCGATCCGGTCCCCAACCCTCCAAGGCCCCGGCCAGACCGGCCGGGGCTCATCTCCACAGGATGTTGCATGATGCGAGTCTTGATCCCGACCTATCCCGAGGATATCCACGCCGAGGAAGTGGCCTTGGCGCTGGAGGACCGGGGGCACGAGGCGGTTCTGTGGTGCGGCACCGACTTTCCCACGCTCCAGACAGGATCGATCGACGTCCGTGGCGGCGAGGTGGGCTGGGAGATCTCGGGGCCGGGCCTGGAAGGGGGGCGCCCGCCGTTCGACGTGATGTGGATGCGGCGTCCGACGCCGCCGGTCCTCCCCCCGCACCTCCACCCCGGCGACGTGCCCGTGGCGCGGCGGGAGTGCCGGGACTTCCTCGACGGGCTCTACCATCTGGCCGCGCCGGAGGCCTTCTGGGTGAACCCCCTCGCGACCCGCGCCCGCTCCGAGCTGAAGGCGGTGCAGCTCCGGGAGGCGGTGCGCGTGGGCCTGGCCGTGCCGCCCACGCTGATGAGCAACGATCCTGTCCGCATCCGGCGGTTCGTGGAGGAGCTCCAGGGCCGGGCGGTGTACAAGCCGTTCTACCCCGCGCAGTGGGACGGCGAAGACCGGGTGGCGGTCCTCCTGACCAGCGAGGTGAGCGTGGACGATCTGCCCGAGGACGAGATCCTGCGGCTCACCCCCGGCATCTTCCAGGAACGGATCGACAAGGCCCACGAGCTGCGGGTGACGGTGATGGGCGGCCACTTCGTGACCGCCCGGCTGTACTCGCAGGAGCTGGAAATGACGCGTCTGGACTGGCGGACCGCGGGGCCTCGTCTGCGGGTGGAGCCGGACCGGCTGCCGCCAGACGTGGAGGAGGCCTGCCGGCGGCTGATGGAAAACCTGGGCATCCTCTTCGGATGCTTCGACTTCATCGTGACGCCGGAGGGGGAGCACGTCTTCCTGGAGGTCAATCCCGCGGGCCAGTTCCTGTGGGTCGAGGAGGCCAACCCGGAGCTGCGGCTCCTGGCGCCCTTCGTGGACTTCCTGCTCTCGCGCGATCCCGCCTTCCGCTGGCAACCGGCGGCGGACGCCATCCGCCACGCGGACTACAGCCGGCGGGCCCTCGACCGCATCGCGGCGCTCGGCCCGGTCCACGTGCCGGTGGCGGACGTGTACATCAGCAGCGATCTGCCCGAGGAGGCATCCAAGAGATAGCGTAGCTGGCGAGGAGATGGCTGGCCAAGGACGAAGCACAGGCTTGGCGCGTCTCGCCTCGATCTTGAACCGCTCTCACCACGCTCGAGACGAGCCGTCACGAGTTTTAAACGCCTCGCCTCGAGCTTGAAGCGCTCCGGATCAAGCCTGCGGAAGTCCGCGCAACCTTGCGACGCGCCGCTTCAAGCTTGCCGCGGAGCCGTGAAGGATTCAGACGAGCTGCACAGGCTTGAATCGATTCGCGGCAAGCTTGACGCGGCGCGATGCCAACTTGGGATGAAGCGGGCCAAGCTTGCCATGGAGCGGGCCAAGCTCGTCATGGCGGGCGCCAGGATTGTCGCGGGGCCCTCAAGCCTGAAGCGTCTCATTTCAAGCTCGATCTGGAGCGCCGCAAGCTTGAAATGACACATCTCAAGCTTGCCGCGGCTGACGCGGAGCTCTTCAGCGGCGGCCCAAGCCTGGCAAGGGACGCTGAGAGTATTCACCGAGCGCGGCGAAGAAAGGACTCCATCGCCGAGGCCGTGCTGGGGCTGCGGTGAAGACATCGTGGCCGGAGCGGGGCCTCCACAAGCCCGTTTCAAGCTCGCGTCAAGCTCTGTCTTTTTCGCGGGCACGCGTCTCGAGGGAAAAGGCAGCCTCCGCGCATTGCTCGCACAAGCCGATTTCGTTCAGTCCGAGGGGGCGGAAAAACGCCCTGAGATGATCAGCCGCCACGTTGAACCAGGGATAGATATTGTCTGGCAAATCTGGCTTGAAACCTCGGGCCCCGCATCCCCTACAGACGTTCAGCCACTGATGGAGGTGAGGATACTGCCGCAGGTACTGGTCGGCGGCCGACCTGTGCCGATAGTTCGCCATGGCTATGTTGTCGATCGTTCCGTCATGTCCGCCCAGGGTAGCGCTCCAGCATGGCGGAGGTCAACGGACCACCGATAGAGGTGCCAGGCGCTTCGCCTGTTCGGCTTGTATCTATTGGTGGCGACGGACATCGTGCAGGGCGAGGCGGAGGCTCCGGATCTCTGTTCCGTGGCGGCGAGCCCAGAAGTGCCGCCCCGCCCTGCGGACGCAGGCATTTTACTTATTTGTCTTTCAGGGTGATCGTGCAGACGGGGTCGAATTCTCCCGTGGTCATTACGGCCGAGACGACCACGTTGCTGAGGGTGCTCACGAATTTCATGGCGTTGTCGATTCCGTCCTGCTTGGCGGCGCAGGCCATCAAGACGAAAAGCTCCGAGGGCTTGTCGTAATTGGAGTAGACAAAACCGCCGATGGCACGAGCGGAAGCCTGGAGGTCGAACGTGTATGACTCTTCCGCGGCGATGGTCGCGGGCATGTCGTGGAAGCTGCCGTAAAGGTCCAGCACGGCTGGTTTGCCGTCGATCTGGAGCAGGTCCAGGGTCACTTTCGAATAGTTTGTGACGGAAAACTTGACGGTGGTCTTTGCCAGTTGCGTTCTCTCCTTGAGTACGGGTAGGCCAGACACCTAGGGCAATCGATTTGCCAGCGACAAAACGCAGCAAAATCAACGGTTATCGCCGTAGCAGGCCCGCTCCGGTCTCACCGATCGGATAGACCGGCCCACCTGTCGGATAGGTTGTCGGTCGTTCAAGCTGCCGGTGCTGGAGTTGCCGGCGTCCGGGCTCACCCCCGGCAAACCGGCGTAGAGCATCAGGAGACGCGTCGACGCGATGACGCCCTATTGAGGAGGAAGTGGTGTGAGAGTCCATTGTTGTGTCGGGACGCCGGACGACTGACAGATCCTGATGTCGGTTCCCGGCTGTCCATCCGCACAATCGATCACATTTCCAGGGGACATAACGTTTTTGATGCAGAGAGGCACGGTCGTCCAATCCCATCTCTGGAATGCCTGGCGTCCCGGGAGTTTCTGGCCGATTAGGAGGGAGGCTCCGTCGATGATCTCCGAACCGGCAACACCGATCACGAGCTCGATATTGTCGGCTAGATAGATGTATCCGTCGTCAAGGATCCAGCGGTCCGTTGCAATGTCCGCGACGAATTTGAAGGTCGAGATAAAAGATAACCGCACGAAAGCGTTGATGGCTGGAGAGGAAGTCTCCAGGCAGAGCCCGGGCGCGGTGTGGCACTGGATCAGGTAAGGGAGGGCCATTTCGGGGTCTCCTAACACTGAAAGAAGGCCCTGCCTCTGAGTGAGGACAGGGCGCCTAGCTTCAAGGCTTAACGGCTGCTGGCCGCCAGAGCTTCCTCCATGACGGGCACCGCCAGGAACTGCCACTGCTGGTTGGTGTTGCCGTTCTGCTGGCTCCAGATCTGGATCCTGGTGCCGGGCTGCGTGCCGCCGTTGGAATCGTCGATGCAATAGGTTGGGGCCCCCAGGTTCATCACGTAAGGCGGATTGCCGACCCAGTTCCATTTCTGAAACGTCCGGCCCAGGACGAGACTGCTGACGATGATCGCGTTGCCGTTCGAGGCACTGGTTCCCTGGAAATCCAGGTACAGAGGATTCTGTGGATCCGGGGAGCCCACGAGGCTGATCGTGCCGCCATTGGGATCGATATACCACTGCGTCAGGGGAGAGCCAGCGCCCTGAAGGATACTCAGGACCACTGGCGTGCCCGGGCTCGCCGTGGTGACGCCGAGGCAGAAGTTGGTATTGGTGCTGAATTGAAGGACGTATTTCGTTGACATGGACAATTCCTTTCTGTGAGTCAGAGCGGGAGTATCCCGATCTTCCTGTGTGTCAAAAGGTCCGGCCGAACCGGCCTTTTAAGCTTGAATTCCGGGTTTCTCTATGGGCAAGCTCCAATCGAATCGCCCGATCTTTCTTGCCTTCATCATTCCTATAGAGCAACTCCCTTGCCAGAGGAAGTCGACAATGGAAATCATTGATTTTGCAGGTTTTCACCCATGTTGCCACCCAAGGGCTGCCACTCGTCGAAGACAACCTCCCTCATCGATATCCGCTCATGGCCTTCTCGCCATCGTGCGATTGAACCACCTCCTCCTTTCTCTCTTCTCCTGGGCGGGCTACCCCAAGCGCCATCTTTCCCTCCGCTCAACACTTCGGTGCACAAGTGGAGTAAGCTGTGCCTGTTCCCAGAGGCAGATGTCACCGATTGGAGGCAGGTGGAGTGCTATACGAAGATCTGTATGAGATCTCGAAACTCCTGCTGGCTGAGGACGACGCGGAACGGGCCCCTGAAGTTTTGCTGAGGCGCCTTGTCGAGCAGTGCGGCGCCGAGACGGGTTTCGTTGTCGTCCGTGAGGATGGTTCCTACCAGCAGAAGTTCGAGGTCGGCGAGGAGCGCGGCCGGCGCAGCGACCTGGAGCGCCGGTTCAGCCGCACGCTCGTCCGCGAGGCGATCGCCACCGGCGCCCTCCTCTATCTGCCGAATCTGATCGAGGATCCACGCTTCGCCGCCGGCGAGAGCGGCCTGGTGATCGGCCGCTGCTGCGTGCTGGTGGCGCCGCTGCGCCATGCCGGCGAGGTCTACGGCGTCGTCTACCTGGAGAACCGGGAACGCGTCGACAGCTTCACTCCGGAGAACCGCGCCTTCCTGACCGAGCTCGCGGAGATCGCCGGCCTGTTCCTCAAGAGGGCCAGCGACCGCGAGGAGCTGCGGCGGCGCAATCGCAGCCTGGAGCGCGATCTGTTCGCCCAGCACGATTTCGAGGGGATCGTCACCCGCGATCCACGGATGCTCGAGCTGCTCCGGGTCGTCGCGCAGGTGGCCGGCGCGGATGCCCCGATCCTCGTACTGGGTGAGACCGGCACCGGCAAGGAGCTGATCGCCCGGGCGCTGCACGTCAACAGCCCGCGCCGGGCGCGCCCCTTCGTCACCGTCCACTGCTCGGCGCTGCCCGGCACCCTGCTCGAATCCGAGCTTTTCGGCCACGTCGCCGGAGCGTTCACCGACGCGAAAAAGGATCGTCCGGGGCGCCTCGCCTCGGCTCACGGCGGCACCCTGTTCCTCGACGAGGTGGGGGAGATCCCGGTGGAGGCGCAGGCGAAGTTGCTGCGCTTTCTCCAGTTCGGCGAGATCCAGCGCCTGGGGTCCGATCGCACGGAGAAGGTGGACGTCAGGATCGTCGCCGCCACCCATCGCGACCTGCGGCAGATGGTGAAAGAGAAGCAATTCCGCGAGGATCTCTACTTCCGCCTCAAGGTGCTCGATCTGACGCTGCCCCCCCTGCGCGAGCGCCGGGGGGACGTGCCGCTCCTCGCCGATCATTTCCTGCGCCGGTCCTGGCGGCGCCCCGGAGAGAGGCCGCGCTGGACCCCGCGGGCCGAGCGGGCGCTTCAGGCCTACCCCTACCCGGGCAACATCCGCGAGCTGGGGCACGCCGTCGAGCGGGCCTGCCTGCTGGCCCGTGGGCCGGATCTCGATCTCGACCTGCTGCCGCCGGAGATGGCGGGTGTGGCGGGCGATATCGCGGCCGAGCCGGCCTTCTCCGCGCTGACGGGCGAAGCGTTGAATGAAGCGCGGGAGGCCAGCGTGGCCGCGGTCGAGCAGCGCTTCCTCGTCGAGCTGATGCGGAGCTGCGACGGCAATGTCTCGCGGGCTGCTCGCGAGGCGGGGCTCCACCGCACCTATCTGCAAAAGCTGCTGGCTCGCCACCGTTCGGCCCTCGGGCTCCTGGCCGGCCTGCCGGAAGCGGGCTGATGGAGACGCTCCTTTGCGCCTCCTGCGGCAGAGCCAACTCGGAGTTCGACAGCCGCTGTCTGGCCTGCGGCGCCGCGCTTCCCATCTCCGCCGCCACTGATTCCGCCAGCGCCACGATGCTCGACATCCCGCCGCAGGGAGCCGCCCCGGCCGGGGAGCCCTTCGCGGGCCGGCAGATCTCCCACTATCGGCTGCTCCGGCCCCTTGGCCGCGGCGGCATGGGCGTGGTCTACCTCGCCATGGACGTCGAGCTGGGCCGCGAGGTGGCGATCAAGTTTCTCCATCACTGGCGCGCCGTGCGTCCGGCCGACGAGATCCGCTTCCGCCGCGAGGCCCAGGCCGCCGCCGCCCTCGACCACCCGAACATCGGCACCGTCTACGAGGTCGGCGAGCACGAAGGCGAGCGTTTTCTGGCCATGGCCTTCTACAAGGGCACGACCCTGGCCCAGCTCCTGGCCGGCCAGCCGGACCGGCGCCTGTCCGTGGCCACGGCGACCTCCATCGCTGGCCAGCTCGCCTCGGCGCTCGCAGCCGCCCACGCCGCCGGCATCGTCCACCGGGACCTCAAGCCGGAAAACGTCATGGTGCTGCCGGACGGACGGGTGAAGCTGCTCGACTTCGGCCTCGCCCGCCGGCTCGACGCCCAGGCCCTCACCGAGGAAGGGACGGCGATGGGGACCGCCGCCTACATGGCGCCCGAGCAGCTCCAGGGGCAGCGCACGGGCACCGCCGCCGATCTCTGGGCGCTGGGCGTGGTGCTCCACGAGATGCTCACGGGCCGGAAGCCCTTCGGCGGCGAGAGCGCGGGAATGGTGCACTCCATCCTTCACGAGGAGCCGCCGCCTCTGCGCGAAGCCCGGCCGGACGCGCCCTCCGTTCTGGAAGGGATCGTCTCCCACTGCCTGCGCAAGAAGCCGGGGGATCGCGGGACGGCCGCCGGCGTCCTCTCGGATCTCCAGGCCGCGGGGCTCTGGAGCTCCGGCAGCGACACGGTCCATCTGCCCCGCCGGCGGACGCTGAGGCCGTGGTGGATCGCCGGCGCCGCGATCCTCCTCGCCGCCGTAGCCATCACCGCGTTCCTGTTGACGCGCAAGCCGGCGCCGACCGTCTACGTGGCGGTGCTCAAGCCGGAGGTCGCCGGCTCGCTCTCGGCGGACGACCAGGCGCGGGTCACCGCCAACATCCAGGCCGCGCTGCTCCGCACCGTCGCCGCCCTCGAGGGCTTGGCCGCGCTCAGCCCGTCTCAGGTCAACCCGGTGGAGGGCTCCCCCATGGCGGTGGCCCGGGCGGTGGCCGCCGGCGAGGTCGTAACCTCGCGGGCCGACTGCGCCGGCGAGCTCTGCCAGGTGAGCCTGCAGCGCCTGGGTGGAAAGGACGGACGGGTGCTGTGGACCGAAGCTCTGGAGGTGCTCTCTTCACGCCCCCGGCTGTTCGCCGACGCCGTCGCCGCCACACTCCGGCAGGGCTACGGCGACCGGCGGTTGCGCGTTCCGCGGCTGGAGCTGGAGATCCCGGAGAAGGACTACCAGACCTTTCTCGATCTGCGGCTGAGGGTCAACCGGGAAGGCGCCAGCGATGAAGTCCTGGCGCGCCTGGAAGAGCTCCGGAAGAGCGCCCCGTCCTTCGTCGAAGCCTATGCCCTGGAGGGGAAGGTCGCCGGTCGCCGATACAGTGAAACGGGCGAGACCCGCTATCTCGAGCGTGGCCTCGCCGTGGTTCAGGACGCGATCCGGATCGCGCCGGGGGACCCTCGGCCCCTCGATGCCCGTTTCGAGCTGGAGCTGTCGGCGGGACATCTCGACGAGGCCGAAGCCGCTCTCGCCAGCCTGGAGCGGATCGATCCGGCCGGAAGCCTCCTCCTGCGGGGCCGGCTCGCCGAGCGGCGGGGCCGGCCCGCTGAGGCCCTGGAGCTGATGCGGGCCGCCGTCCGCCTCCAGCCTTCCTGGACGAACCTGCTCCTCCTGGCCAATGTCGAGTACCGCCAGAACCGCATCGACGACGCGCGGCGGCACGCGGAGGAGCTCCTGGCCCGGTCGCCCGGGAACGTCGGAGGCCTCACGATGCTGGTCCAGATCGAGCTGCTGCGAAATCCCGAGCGCGCCGTGGCGCTGCTGCGGGAGGCCGTGAAGAGCGATCCTGGTATCGGGTCACTGACCAACCTCGGAGCCAACCTCCTGTTCCTGCGCCGCTATGGCGAAGCCGAGACCGTCCTCCGGCAGGCCCTGGCCCTCCAGCCAGGCGATCCGTCGGCCGCTCTCAACCTCGCGGATTGCCTGACCCTCCTGGGCCGGCCGGCGGAAGCCCGAAAGCTCTATGCCGGCGTCGCGGAGTCCGCCTCCCGCCATGCCACTCCCGGCGACTGGAGCATGCTCGCCGTCCAGGCCCAGGCCTTCGCTCATCTCGGCGAAACCGAGAAGAGCTTGGCGGCGATCCAGCAGGCCCTGCGGCTGACTCCCGACAACGGCCTGCTCTCCTACCAGGCCGCGGTCGTATACGTCCTCATCGGCGACCGCGGCTCCGCCCTCTTCCATGCCAGGAAGGCCGCGGCGCAGAAAGTCGACGCCAACTGGTTCGCCTTCCCCTTTTTCGACCCTCTGCGCAATGAGCCCGCTTTCCAGGCCTTGACCCGCACCCGTTAGGGGATGAGCGGGGTACTAGGTGATCGGGTCCGGGGTCACCACGATCGTGGGGTCCTCGCTATGCGGCTTAAGGTTGCTGCCGGTTACCACAATGTCATAGTTGAAGGAGGTCAATTTCACGTCGTGAGTCAAGAATCTGATCAGAAACTGGTTCGGTGACCCCGACTCCAGTGTGACTGGAGAAGAGGCAGGTAGGATCAGCGGCATTCGAATAGAAAAGTTATCCGTCGTGACGATGCCGTCCAGCACGAAGTTCCAGGATACCGTCCAGGTCGGGAGGGGATCAAGCGGTCCCGGCCCGACGATGGCGATGGGAGGGACCCGGCAGCTTAACCCGAGGGGATCTTTGGAAGAAGAGGAAACGATCACCGATACAGCGATCTGGTTACTCTCTTTAGAGTATGCCAAGCCCGGAAACGTCAGTGAGACTATCTCTGCCGTCACTGCATTGTTCGTCGTTTGCTCCATGATGGCTGGCATTGTCATACCTCCTGTAATAAAGATTTTTAATAGCGACCGGAGATAGATTGAGCAAGGACCATACCACTCTCCGGCGCGCAGCATTCTCCCAGGAGATCGTGACAGATTTGTGGAATGACCGCCTCTCAACGATGGCGGTCCGCCCCAGGGCGGACTGTGCCGTGATCCGGAGGCGGGTGCCTTCGTGGAATGGCAGACCGGGGAGTCAGGACCCGCGGTCAGCCGACGAGGCCGTGTCCGAAGTCGAAGAGGTAGTCGTGACGCCGCGCCGCGCTGGTTGCGAATTGGATCACGTTCTCACGGGTCGCGGTACGGTGAAAGACATTCTGGAGCTGCCGTTCGGAGTATGAGCGACGAGCACGTATCGCTTTCTGATCAGAACCAGAGCATCCAGGCTCCCGTCCCGGCGAGAAGCGAGCAGAAGCAGAAGACGAAGAGCATCTCGAGGTTTTAGTGAAGGCAGCGAGGGCTGTCAATCACAGGGCCCCGGCACAGGGAGCAGAGCCGGCCGGAAATTCGGCGGCCGGCTCGACGGTTGCCAGAAGACAATGAGTGAGACGAGCGAAGAGACCGGCGGGAGCGGCGAGGCGCCGCTACGGCAGGCGCTGCGTGGCGTGCCGCTGCTGGCCGACCTGGCGGAGGCGGAGATCGACTGGCTCGCCAAGAACGCCGAAGAGATGCATCTGGCCGACGGCGAGGTGATCTCTCGCGAGGGGGAGCCCGCCGAGCGGATGTCGATCGTCCTCGCGGGCGAGCTGCGGGGGCGGAGCGAGAAAGGCCCCGGGGCCACCCGCACTTTCATTGCCCAGGCCGGCGAGATCACCGGCCTGCTCCCCTTCTCGCGCATGCGGCAGTGGGGGGCCACCATCCGCGCCGCCGGCCCGACCCGCGTCGCCGCGATCTCGTCGGCCCACTTCGAAGAGATGCTGAAGCGCATCCCCGTGCTGGAGCCGCGGCTGATCGGCCTGATGACCGACCGGACGCGCGAAACCACCCGCGTCGAGCAGCAGAACGAGAAGCTCCTCGCGCTCGGCAAGCTGTCCGCGGGGCTGGCGCACGAGCTCAACAACCCCGCCTCGGCGATGGGCCGCGCGGTCTCCGAGCTCCGTCACCGCCTCGCCGCCCTGCCGGCGCTGACCGCGGCGCTGATCCGCCAGGGGGTCGAGCCCGCCCAGATGGACGCTCTCTGCCGGCTGCACGAAACCTCCGGGCAGGGCGCCGGCCTGGGGGGCGCCGCGATGCTCGATCCGCTGGCCCAGGCGGATCGCGAGAGCGAGCTCAGCGACTGGCTGGAGGAACGGCGGGTGGCCGGCGCCTGGCGGCTCGCCCCCACCTTCGTGGCCACCGGGATGACCGCCGGCGACCTCGAGCGCTTCGTGGCGGGGGTTCCCGCCGCCGTCCTGCCGGCGGCGATCCCGTGGGTGGAGACCGGCATCGCCCTCCACCTGCTGCTGGGTGAGATGGAGAACTCGGCGCGCCGGATCTCCGACCTCGTCGGCTCGGTCAAGGAGTACTCGCACATGGATCGCGAGCTGACCGAGAAAGCGGAGACCGATCTCCACCGCGCCCTCGACAGCACCCTCACCATGCTCGGCCACAAGGCGAAGGCCAAGGGGGTGAAGGTGATCCGCGAGTACGATCCGGAGCTGCCCGCCGTGCCGGCCTTCGCCGGCGAGCTCAATCAGGTGTGGACCAACCTGCTCGACAACGCGCTCGACGCCGTCGCCCCCGGCGGGCGGGTGACCGTTCGCACCCGCCGCATCGACCACCAGGCCGAGGTGGTGATCGGCGACGACGGCCCCGGCATCCCCGCCGAGCTGCTGGGGAGGATCTGGGAGCCTTTCTTCACCACCAAGCCGATGGGGGAGGGCTCCGGGCTGGGTCTCGACATCGCCCGCCGCATCGTGGTCGGCCGGCACGGCGGCGAGATGAGGCTTGAATCGCGCCCCGGCGATACCCGCTTCCTGGTCAGCCTGCCGCTCGGCGACCGCCCGCCTACTTGAGGAGCGAGGCTAGGCTCCGGAGAGGAGAGAGTCAACCCGCGTCAACGGGTCGTGGTGCGGTGAAAAACCATTCTGGAGCTGCCGTTCGGGATGTGAGCGACGAGCATGTACCGCTTCCTGATCGAAAACCAGAGCACCCCATGGGTCTTGATCTCAGGAAGGACGGCGTGGAGGCGATGTGGCGAAGCCCGTGGCTCCGCCACATCCGTTACCGCTCTAGACGCAATCGACCGTGCACGCGATGCCGCAGGAGCCGCAATACGTGTACTGGGTAAAGCAGTCAGGGGTTCTGGTGTTACACCCTTGCAGGGTCGCGGCGCCGGCGACGGTGGCCATGCGGCTCTCGTCCAAGCTCCGCAGGGTTTCCTTGTGGAGGGTCAGTTTCTGGACGCGGCTCTTCTTCATTGGTGATACCTCTCCTTGGAGTGCGCCTCCCAAGATTGGGGAAAGCTCGCGGAGTGTATCATCTGTATTGCTGCATGGCTATATTTATTGCGCGCCTCTGAGCCTGTCGTCCAGGTCCACCGCGGCCCGCAGCAGTGACTTCATGTTCAGTCCTTACCGGGCGTCGTCGACGACGTCAGATGATCGATCAGGCCCTTGCCGGTGACGGAGCGCGAGTACGAGTCCGCGGCCACCGCGAACCAGGCTACCGGCCCAAACGCCGCCCTGGCCAGCAATCCGATCGCGGCGTGGGCCAGGCCCCCCTTGATGTCGCCGTCCATTATCAAGCTGGTGCCCGGCAGGATTCTCTCGCCCACCAGCTTCACACCGTTCTCCACCACTTGGTTTGCCATGTCCTCTCTCCTTCCCTGAGAACGCGGTATATCTTTTGAGTAATTATACCACTCGAAACAGAGGGCTTTCCGCCCTTGCTTCCATATTTTCAAGCGGTGTACGCTCCGGGAGCGGAGACCTTCAGTGAAGGAAGGAGGAAAGATGAGCAGATTCACCCGGCGATCTCTTCTGAGAACCGCGCTGGCGGGTACAGCGGGCTCCTTGCTGCCAGGGCCGGCGTCGGCCGGGCACGGCGCCCGGGTGCCAGAGCAGTGGGACCATCGGGCGGACGTCGTCGTCGTCGGCACCGGAGGCGCGGCATGTGCCGCGGCTGCCGCCGCCATGGACGCGGGTGCCTCGGTCATCATGCTGGAGGCGGCGGAGGCGGCGGGAGGCACGACGCGGCGCTCCGGTGGCGCCTTCTGGATCCCCAACAACTCCCTCATGCGCGCCCGGGGCTTCACGGACCCGCGGGAGGATGCCCTCAAGCTGATGGCGCGCCTGGCCTACCCCACGCTCTACGATCCGGCTCAGCCGCGCCTCGGATTGCCGCGGCTCCAGTACCGGTTGCTCGCGGCCTTCTATGACCAGGCGTCGCCCGCGATCGACCGGCTGATCCAGTTGGGCGCGCTCGATCCCATCATCCTGCCCAACTACGGCTACTCGCCCAACCCGGTCACAGATCCGGACTACTTCGCGGAGCTGCCCGAGAACAAGGCCCCCTATGGGCGCGTGCTCACGGCGAAGTCCCCCCCGGGCTCCATCGAGTTCCCCGGCCTCTATCTGTCGGAAGGCATGCTGGCGCACCTGCGGAGCCGTGACGTGCCGATCCTCCTCGGGCACCGGGTGACGCAGGCCGTCCAGAACGGGGCCGGAGCGGTGATGGGCGTCGAGGCGGAGCACGACGGCCGCCCCCGGTTCATCCGCGGGCGGCGCGGGGTGATCTTCGCTTCGGGAGGCTTCGCGCACGATCGGGACAAGCTGCGCTCCCACCTGCGGGGTCCCATCTTTGGCAGTTGCAGCGTCACCACGAGCGACGGCGCCTTCGTGGACATCGGCGGCCAGGCGGGCGCCGAGCTCGGCAACCTCTCCAACGGCTTCTACTACCAGGCCTCGCTCGAGGACGCGGCGGCCCATGAGGGCTACGTGGTCCGGCCGGACGCGCACGTGTTCTTCCCGTACGGGGACAGCACGATCCTGGTGAACAAGTACGGCCAGCGGGTGGTGAACGAGAAGTCGCCGTACCACGTGCGGACCCAGAGCCACTTCCACTGGCGTCAAACCGAGTATCCGCACCTGGTGCAGCTCATGATCTGGGATCAGTGGACGGCGAACGAGCCCACGCCATGGCCGTGGCGCGGCATCGTCCCCTTCCCGGGACAGGCGTCCCCGCTCGTGATCCAGGCCGCGACGCTCGAGGAGCTCGCGCAGCGGGTCAGCGCGCGGCTGGACGCGCTGCGCGGCGCGCGCTTCCTGAGCAGCGCCATCGTCCCCTGGGTACGCCTGGCGGCGGACTTCGTCCCCTCCCTGCGCGCCACCATCCAGCGCTTCAACACGTTCGCCGCCAGCGGCGTGGATGCCGATTTCCACCGCGGCGAGACGCCCGTGGAGCAGGCCTGGCAGGGGCCGACGCGCAGCACCACCGGCAACCGGACGATGTACCCGCTGACGCTGGAAGGACCCTACTACTGCGCGATCCTCGGCCCCGCGACGCTGGACACGTGCGGTGGCCCGGTGATCGATCCGGCCGCGCGGGTGCTCCGCCCCGACGGCTTGCCCATCCCCGGCCTGTTCGGCGCCGGCAACTGCATCGCGTCCCCCACCGGCCAGGCGTACTGGGGCGCCGGAGGCACGCTGGGGCCGGCGATCACCTTCGGCTTCCTCGCCGGGCGGACCGCGGCCGCCTCCGCGCCGGTCACGGGTTAGGCTCGAAAGTGAAGGTGCCTGCCGCTCCCCCAGATCGGCAGGCACCTATTCTTTGGGCTACCTGCCGGGCCGGCCCGCTAGGGCAGGATCTCGACGTACCCGTCCGTTCCATGCACGCGGATCCGCTGCCCATCCCGGATCAGCCGGGTGGCATGCTCCACCCCCACGACGGCTGGCAAGCCGTACTCCCGCGCGATCACCGCGCCATGGGTCATCAGGCCCCCCACCTCCGTCACCAGCCCCGCGATCGCGACGAACAGGGGCGTCCAGCTGGGGTCCGTGTAGGCGGTGACCAGGATGTCGCCCGCTTCGAGATCGGCCTTCTCCATGTCCAGGATGACGCGGGCCCGCCCCTCGATGGTCCCGGCGGAAACCGGTAGGCCGACCAGCGCGCCGGTCGGGAAGCCGTCGCGTCGGTACGAGCCATTGATGCCCTCGCCGTCCGACGTGAGCACCCGGGGCGGCGTGAGCGCTTGATACGACCTGAACGCGTCCTGGCGCTGGCGGATGAGTTGCTCATCCACCTGGTTCGTGCGCACGACGTCGTGGAGCTCCTGGAACCTGAGGTAGAAGATGTCTTCCCTCTCACGAAGCACGCGGGCCTGCACGAGGCGCTCGGCTTCTTCCATCAAGGCCTGCTTGTAGACGAAATAGCGGCTGACCATGCCGTACTTCGGATATTCCCGGTACCCGGCGAAGGTCCGGACCCGATCGATCATCCGCTTCGTCTCCTCGGCCTTCTGCTGTCCGTCCGGCAAGGCTCGCAACCGCGCCAGCAGTTCCTGTTCTTTCTTCCAGGCCTCCTGCCGCCCCTGCTCGAAGCGCCGCTCGCCGGCGCCCGGCTCGAAGTTCTTGACGTTGCCGAGGATCAAGGACAGGAGCATGGTGGGGCGTTCGCTCCAGCGCGGCCTCGTGATGTCGATCTCGCCGACGCCGCGCATGCCGTACTTGTCGAGCCAGGCCTGGATGGCGTCTCGCGCTTCCCGCCCGCCCGCGAGCCTGGGCAGCGCGTCCAGGAAGCCCTCGTCCTCGACGTGCTGCAGAAACGCCACCACCTCCGGATGCGGGCGGATCACGTCCGCGACATCCAGGAGCGCCAGCCCCATCTCCGACGTGACGTTGTTCGGGACGGACTGCGTGAGCGTGTCGGCCGCGTTCTTCTCGCCTAGCCACGTCTGTAGATGGTCGTTCAACCACCACGCGGCCTCCATCCCCGCCATGATCACCTGAAGGTTTCGCGGTTCGAACTGGACCTGCTTCAGCTCCTGGATGTCAGCCACGATGAAGTCGAGCAGCGCCGATCCGGACTTCGTCGCGATGTCGCGCTTCGCCGCAGCGATGGACGCCTGGCTGCGCTCGATCAGTTCGGTGGCGATGGCCGGATCGGTCTCGATCGGGGAGGGCGCGGCGCCACCCGGCGGCGCCCAGGCGGGGCCCTTGTCCGGGGACGACCGGACGAAGTCACCGCGGTCGAGGATGGTTTGCAAGGCGTCCCTGATCAGCGGATCGCCTTTCCCAAGGAACGCGACCATACTCGCGCGGCTTGTCGGCGAAGCCAGGGCATGGGTGACGTCAACGAACAGCCTCCCGCCCGCCTCGGTCATGTGCGCGTGAGCCGCCAGCCGCCACATCGAGAGGCCCAGCGGCTTCATGGCGTCGGTCATCATCTGCTGATGCCCGACGGAGAGGTAGACATGGTTCTCATCGTCGCCAGCCGCAGGAATCGGGAACAGCGTGGTGATCGGCCGGCTCTGGACGATTTGAAAATCCTCATCGACCAGACACCATTCGATGTCCTGAGGGCGGCCGAAGTGCGCTTCGATTCGCCGGCTTGACTGCGCGAGCTGCACGACTTGGTGCTCTGTCAGCGCCGGCTGATCCTGCCGCTCCGGCTCGATCGCCTGTTCCTGCGTCCCGCCTGCCGGCGAGGCGTGGATGGCGAGCTTCTTGGTGGCGACCGCCTTGGCGACGACCTCGCCGTCCCGCACCTTGTAGACATCCGCGTTCACCAAGCCGGAGACCAGGGCTTCGCCGAGGCCGAAGCTGGCCTCCACGGAGGCGACCTTCCGGTTGCCCGTGACAGGGTCGGCCGTGAACAGGATGCCGGCCGCCTGCGGGAAGACCATCCGCTGCACGACCACGGCCATGTGGACCTTCCGGTGGTCGAAGCCGTTCCGCAGGCGGTAGGTCACCGCCCGTTCGGTGAAGAGCGAGGCCCAGCACCGGCTGACGTGCTGGAGGATCGCCGCCGGCCCCACGACGTTCAGATACGTGTCCTGCTGGCCCGCGAACGAGGCCGTCGGCAAGTCCTCCGCCGTCGCGCTGGATCGGACGGCGTAGGCGGCATGCTCGCCGAGCCGGGCGAGCGGGCGGGTGATAGCCGCCGCCAGATCGTCGGGGATGGCGATCGCTTCCAGGGTCCGGCGGACTCCCAAGCTCAGCGCGCGGATCGCCTCCCGGTCGTCCGGCTTCAGGCGCGACAGCCGATCGAGCCGGTCATAGATCGAGGGGATCGACGGCGCTTCCGCCAGGATCCGCCGGAAGGCGTCCGTCGTCACGCAGAAGCCAGCCGGCACGCGGAGGCCTTCGATCCGCGAAAGCTCCCCGAGGTTCGCGCCCTTGCCGCCGACGACCGCGACCTGCGTCTGGTCGATCTCCTGGAAATCCAACACGTACACATGTTTCGTCATGTTTGTCATGGCGATGACTGTGCGGCACGGCCCGGGTCTTGCCGCAAGCCCCCCGGCGCCTCATAATATAGAGGTGGGGGAGCAGTTACTCTCCTTCGAAAGACGACGGCGACTGTCGCATCGAGTCGCAAGGCCGCCCGCCGCTTCTCGTAGAGCTCGATCCACGAGCTGACAAACTCTATCGAGGAGACCTTGAATCAATCAGGCGGCGCCAACTCCGGCGCCGGCTTCCGCCCCGGGTCTAGCCCGCCGAGCGGCGGGTACATGGCCGGCGGGCGGTCGAGGTCTACCTGTTCGACGTCGGTCCAGGGCACGTACTCGGGGCGCTGACGGCCGTCGACGAAGATCAGCATGCCGGCGTTCCCCTCGCCGAGGTCGCCGGTGCGCTCGAGCCGCAGCTCCTCGCCGTCATGGAGGGTTACCCTGGCGCGCTGTTCGCGGTCGGGGGGCACGATCGAGGCGATCAGGCCGAAGGGGAGGGTGTAGTCCACGCCCTGGGATGGGGCGTCGAGCGTGTCGGTAGTCTCGCTCTCGTCGAGGTCGTAGACCAGCCGGCCGGCGAGGCGGCGGCCGGCGCGGGTGGTGATGCTGCCCATGAGCGGGCGCCCCGGCGGGAAGTCGCCGTAGGCGGGGCCGCTGTCGCCGGGGCTGAAGTCGACGCGCTCGAAGACGTCCCAGGAGATCAGTACCCGGCCGTAGCGCGGGTCGTCGACGTAGATCCCGCGGTTGCCATGGCCGACTTCGGCGGTGCCGGAGAGCACGATCTCGCGGCCGTCGAGCAGCGTCACCAGGGAGCTGTCGCGGGAGCGGCGCGCGATGGAGCGAATGGTGTCGAAACGCAGGTGGCTGAGCTTGCCGTCGGCGGTGTGGCCGTCGAGCTCGTCGAGACCGACGCACTCCTCCCGGTCCCACTGAATGAAGCCGGTGAAGTCCCCCTGACGTGTGCGGACGGTACCGTGCAGCCGGGAGGGCATGGCGCCTAGCGGCGGGGTGGGGAGGAGCTCGATCGTGCGGATCCGCAGACTGTCGAGGTAGACGACGCCCCGCCTGCCGTCCCACACCCGCACGCCGTCGTCGAAATCGCCGGTCTCGAAGCGGTCGAGGTTGAACAGGGTCCCGCTCTTGAGAGTCACCCGCACCTCACGGCGGCGCGCCTCGATGCGCGCGATCTCGCCGAAGCGCGCCAGGAGCTGCCGGCTGACTTCGCTCTGACTCTCCCTCTCGGCAATCCTGAATCCGAGGATCTCGATCGGGTGGCGCTCCCTGGGCCGCCGCTCTGGCGGAATGTAGGCAAGCCAGGGGTTCTTGTGCTTGGTGCCGTTGAAGGAGTCGTCCCAGAACGCCTCGTCGTCGCCCCCCCAGCGCAGCCGCCCCTCGTAGGTGGCGCCGTCGACAGTGGTGATCCGGCCGTAGAGGAACCCCTGGTAGGTCTCCGCCGCCGGGTGGGGCTCCGCCGCCGCCGGCGCGGTCGAGGGGGCGATCGCGGGCGAGGTCACCGCGGAGGGGTGGACGTCCTGGTTGAAGGCCCGGTAGCCGGCGGCGACGGCGAGGAGGATGAGCACGGTGGCGAACGCCCCGCCGGCGATCTTGGCTCTCGTCATGGTCGCAATGTACTTTACGACGCAAAGTTATGCAAGCGCGGGAAGATTCCCCGGGGCTTGGCTCCTACGGCGGGGCAGGCACCTATTTCGGGGCTCTTCATGTTCCACGTCTTCGGCCGGTGGTTCGCGGTCTGGACGAACCGCGACGAGCTGCACCTGCCGGAGCACCAGCGGACCGAGGTCGTCCGCGCCCGGGCGGGGAACCGGGCTGCGACCTGTTGGCGGGGAACTAGACCGGTGGGACGTAGAAGCCCTCAACGACGAGCGTTACGGTAATCGCCGTCGTCGAGCGCGCGGAAAGGTCATGGAAGCAATCCGCGAGAGGAGCGCAGATCCGCACATCGGCGAAGGAGCTACCGATTCCGGAGTTGTAACTCATCGCGTTGGCTGAGGGTTGACTGCCGTCATACTCCCAAAGCTTGAGGGTTCCCGTACCGGCCGCGGTGACGTGAACGGCGAAAACGACCGCCGTCGCCTCATCCGGAACGCCGCATATTCCTCGAATGTCAAGGTTGGTGGTCGTATTCGCGGCTAGATTCCCGCTGAAGGCCTGACAGGGGGCGGTGCCGACATGAAGGGACGGCTCGGCGTTTGACTGAGCGCCCACAACGGCCGGCAGGAGGAAGATCAGGCAGATGGCCAGCAGGTTCGAGGGATTCTTCATGGGTTTTACTCCTCTCTCGAGTAGAGAGACCGCGGAATGCGGTCTCCCAGAATAGGTAAGAACGCAAGGCCGGTAAGGGTTAGAAGATTATCCGCCGTGGGTGAATTAGACCGTGAACCCTCCTTGCTGATACTCCTATCAGCATATCATAAAGGAAGCGATTCGGAGCAGAATTCAGAGGTCCACTCTGACGCAAGCGCTCCGGGCCTGACTCACCCATCGCCTGGACGGCAACCCTGACTGTATTCCGCGAACCGCGAAACAAGCCCGGAACCCCCCTCGCAAGCCCACGCCGTTCTAGGGCGAAGAAGATTTGGGGTCGATTTACGTCTTATCTGGGCATGGGAACGAAGACCCCGTTACATCCCCGAAGGCAGGGCCCAGCGGCTTTACGAAGTCCGCTGCTGCGGTTTTTCCCTCCTGTCCAATCACTTTCACCTCTTGCTTGACGTCGACAACGTGGTCGCCCCCGAATGGTTGGCGATCGTGTGGCCGCTCGTCGAGGCGGCAGGCACCTTTCTCACCTTGGCACCTATTTCCACCTATTTCCACCTATTTCTATTTGCTCCGCAGGCCCCCGTCCGCATTTTTCAGTAAAAACATAAGATTGCGCACCGTCCCGGGGCGGCGCAGACTGGTTGCATGGGCTCTCGCTGGTAGGAGGAGTCTCTCGTGCGTGCCACCTTCCGGTCGTCTCTTCCGAAGCTCCTCGTCCTGCCGATCCCGGCCGGTGCGGCTCCGGCCTCGCGCCAGGCGAGCCCGCGCGCCGTGGGCCGATCTCCGCCGATCGAGACCTCGCTCGATGCGTCTGGACTGCCTGCGAGAGATGCTCCCTGGCTGCCCTCCAAACGGATTGCCGATATGGGTCTCCACAGGCGACCTCCCCAATGGGATCGAATCAATTCAGAATGAGGAAAAGCTTTATGTATTTCCCAATCACCCGTATCCGGCGAGTCCTCCCCTCCCTGCCTTTCTTCCTGGCGCTCGCTCTTGCGGCCGGCGGCGAAGGGCTGCTCCTCGCGGCGGAATTCTCGGGCGCCATCTACACGACCGACAGCACCGGCACCCGCGTCAACCAGAACCTCTACAGCGCGAGATCGGACGTGTATCTCAGCGGCGGCCCTCAGAACCGGAACCCTCCGGGCCTGCCGGACGGCACCTACTTCTTCCAGGTCACGGACCCCAGCGGACACACATTGCTGTCCGAAGACAACGCCGTCTGCCGCCAGCTCCTGGTGGCCGGTGGAAGAATTGCTGGAGCTACGGGGCCCTGCCCGCACGCCAATGGGACGCTCAACCCGGCGAACGGCACGACTCCGGTTCAACTCGCGCCGTTCTCGCTGACGCCGAATCCTGGAGGCGAGTACAAGGCTTGGCTGATCCGCAAGACAGGTACGACCTCGATCTCGGGGAGCGACCCCAAGGTCCTTCTGTTCAAGAATCCGGATTCCAAGACGGATAACTTCAAGGTCCGGGAAGAGGTCGTGATCCCGCCCCAGGGCTCCTGCCAGCCGTCAAGCTCGCTGTCCGTCCTGGTCAGTGGAACGAATGTCGTCTCCTACGTCCCCAAGGGCTGCTGGTCCTGTGGAACGACCGGGGTGTCGTTCGTCAACGTCGAGGGTACGTTCGCCAACGGGCTCCCCAATCCCATCCCGACGCCGAACGTGGTCAATTCCTGCGCCTCGAATTCGCTGACCGGCAAGACCGTGTGCACCGCCAACAACACCGACATCTACCTGCTCACGCTCTCGGGTACGGGGACCACGACGCTGACGGCGACCCTCCCGAGCAGCGGCAGCGGCTTCATCGGATTCTCCGGCGGCTCCTGCACGAACTGCGGCGTGGCGATGGACGCGACGAACGACCAGGCGGTGATCGGGCTGAGCGTCGGCGGCGCGCCCGGTTTCCAGTTCCTGAAGAACATCAGCACCGCGCCGGCGACTGAGCCGGCCTTCGCGTCGCCCGCGGGCATGATCTCGGAAGATCCACTGATCGATCCGATCCGTAACCTGCTGCTGTCGGCCGCGGAGAACAACAACTACGAGATTGCCAACGTGGCGACCACGACGAGCCCGGCGTTCTTCGAGAGCGGCGCCATCCCGGTTATGGGAGAGCTCGATTCCTCGGGGGAGGACTGCCAGACCGGGATCATCCTGGCGCCCAGCGAGTTCTCGGGTCCATCGCAGGTGTACATCGCCGACATCAGCAACCCGGCCTGCGCGGTCTTCACGCCCGGCTCGCCCGGCACCTGGACCGCGCCTTCGCAGATCAAGACCCTGACGGACTCCTTCCTGTCGGCGGGTGCGAGCGGCATCGCGGTGGCGCAGGGGACGCATACCGGCGTCGTGACGGGGGAGTTCGGTGGCAACGCGCTGACGGCGATCGCCCTTCCCACGGCCTCCTCCGTCACCTGCGCCGTTCCGGACATCACCGACTGGGTGACGTGCAGCATCACGGCCGTCGTGGCCTCGTGCGCCGCCTTCTCGAACGGCCTCGACCCCCACACGGTCACCGCGTACCGGAGCCCGAACGCCCCGAACCATGCCTTCGCGTTGCTGGCGAACGGCAACGCGACCCTGCTCGCCCGGGTCGACCTCACCGAGATGCTGAACCCGGTGACCGTGCCGCGGACCGGTAATGCCTGTACGGCGGGGAGTCTTCCCGCCTCGGTGGTGACCTGCATCCCCGTGCCCTGAGGCCATGAGGATGGCGAGTCTCCGCGCGTGAGTCGGCTGTGGCTGCGGCAAGCCCTCGGGCCTGCCGCGGCCCCGCCCCGCCCCGCTCGTTGACGGGCCGGGCTGACTCATCTACGCGGAAGGCCGTCGCGACCTTCTCTCGCTCCGGATGTATTTCAACAACCGCGGAATAAGCCCAAAACCCCCCTTGCAAACGCAAGCCGTTCTAGGGCGAAGAAGATTCAGGGGCGATTTTACGTCTTATCTGTGCATGGGACGAAGACTCCGTTACATTCCCGAAGGCGGGGCCCTGGTCGAGGTCACCTGCCGGACCATCCACAGCCGTTTCCTTCTCCGGCCCGGTCCGGAGCTCAACGACATCGTCGTCGGCGTCCTCGGACGCGCCCAGCGGCTTTACGAAGTCCGCTGCTGCGGCTTTTCCTTCCTGTCCAATCACTTCCACCTTCTGCTCGACGTCGACGACGTCCGCCAGCTTGCGCGCTTCATGGGCTACCTGAATTCCAACCTCGCCCGGGAGGTCGGCCGGCTCTACGGCTGGAAGGACAAGATCTGGTCGCGGCGCTACCAGGCGATTATCGTGAGCGGGGAGGAAGGGGCGCAGACCGCGAGGCTGAAGTACGTCCTCGCGAACGGCTGTAAAGAGGATCTTGTCGCGCGTCCTCAGGATTGGCCGGGAGTGCACGCCGCCCGCGCCCTGGTCGCGGGCGAAGCCCTCACGGGCATCTGGTTCAACCGCACCCAGGAGTACGCCGCACGCCGGCGGGGCGAGGACTTCGACCGTCTCAAGTACGCGACGACCGAGATGCTGCACCTGTCGCCGCTGCCCTGTTGGAAGCACCTTCCGGAGGAAGCTTGGAAAGAGCGCAGCCTCCACCTGATCCAGCAGATCGAAGAGGAGACCACGGTCCGAAGGTCCAGAACGGGAAGCCAGCCGCTGGGAGTAGCGGCCATCCGGGGTCAACATCCTCACGACCGTCCGAAGCGCCCGAAGAAATCGCCCGCGCCGCTGTTCCACGCCTGGAGCTCCAAGGTGCGCCACGAACTCTGGGAAGCCTACGCTTGGTTTGTCGCGGCCTTCCGGGACGCGGCGGAGAAGCTCCGCGCTGGAGATCGCAACGCGGCGTTTCCGGCCGGCAGCTTCCCACCGGCCCTGCCGTTCATGGGAGGGTAGCTTCTCTCCGGGTTGCGCGGACCACAGACTTTGGAGTGAGCTTCTCGAAGAGGCCGGGCAAGGTGTGCCCCGAGGTAATATCTGTCGCGGAGAACCTCTCAAAATCGACGACTCGACGGCTTCTTTGTTCCTCTTTGTTCCTTCGGCGAGACGGATTTCCTCTTCAAGGGGCTCCAGGATGCCCTTCAACGCCCGAAGTGACGATGCCAGGGGGTCAATTCAGTGATGCCTTGTTACTCTTCGTCGAGTCGGCAGGCACCTATTCCCCGGGCACCTATTCGGGCACCTATTCGGTGCGACGGTGCAAAGAGGGTCAATTCGGCGGTACCTTGTTCAGTATCTTGTTCACTCTTCGTCGAATCGGCAGGCACCTATTTGGGGGCTGGGCTGGGCCACCTATTTGGGCTATTGGGGGCTATTGGGGGCCAGGGTAGGAGCAGGCGCCACTAGGCGCGTTGCGCTTTAGGCTCAATGCAGCCACAATACGCCTAGAGAGGATCTTATTTAACCATGAGAGATGTTTACCTTAGCCACATATCGAATGACAAGGTTCGAGTCCGTAGACTCGCGGAGCGGCTGCAGAACGCCGGAGTTCGTGTCTGGTTGGATGAATGGATACTCAAAACGAATGATGAAGTCAGATCTCCCTCTGAACTCGGGCTAGCAAATTCACGCATTGTTATCGTCTGCCTATCAGAAGAATATTTGCTATCCGAAGAGGCTGGCAGAGTGCTCAGTGCAGCCAAGCGCGCCAGGCAAGAACAAATCTTGCTACTGATGGATGATTGCGCATCGTTGGAAGCCTTTAGCGGAAGCCTAGTCATTGATTTCAGGAATGAAACTCAAGATGCATTCAACGAGGTTTTGGTCGCTTGCTTGCCGAAGGGGGAAGCACCGAAGGTCGAGCAATCAGCGGTGCCCCAAGGAATAGTTGAATCATTTGAGCTGCTGGCCACTCTAGATCAAACTATCAATTTACCGGCAAGTTCCGCAAACACATTCACGATTTGGGGCATTAAAGCCATCGTTGCGGGTGGTCTCGATGGCTCGGTTAAATTGCGGGATCTCGCTGCTGCATCAAAGGAGTGGCAAATTTTATATATGCACAAGGGCTCCATCAATGGTATTTCGATTTCTCGCGATGGAAGATATTTACTGTCTGCTTCAGAAGATGGAACTATAAAACTGTTTGACCTAAGCCGCATGGCCTTGGTCCGAGTCTTCGCGACAAGAGGCAAGCCCGCAAAGTCAGTCTCGTTGTTGCCGAATGGCTTAGACGTTTTCTCGCTGTGGGATTCACCTGGACATGACGCGGAACTGCGAGATTTGGCATCGGGCAGTTGTATTTGGAAAGCAGAAACATCTCATGGAAAGCAAACAAGCACTTTTGTGAGCCTGGATGGGAAGATGGGGGTTTCAGGGTCGGGAACCCTGATGCAGTTTTGGAATATGAGATCAGGGAAGTGCTTCCATTCGATAGTGGGACATTCTGCCACAATAAATATGATTGATATTACGTCAGACGGAAATTATGCAGTGTCTTGTTCTAACGATCGAACTATAAAGATTTGGAACTTCCATGAAAAATCATGCCTGGGAAGTCTCGAGGGGCATGAGGGCACTGTAGATACGATTGCGATATCGCCCGATGGTTCAATCATAGCTTCCGCCAGCGCTCAGGACAGATCGGTCCGTCTATGGAACTTCTCGTCGGGCTCTTGCCTAAAAGTCTTGACCTACGGAGTCTACTCCATACTAAAGAACGTGGCCTTCGCACAAGACGGAAGGCTCTTTGTGCTTGAAACGGCTGCCAGGAAGATCTATTCCTATCGAGTGAAGCAATCTAATAGCCAAGAAGCGGCTACAGAAACGCATCGTTATATTAATGCAAAAGTTGTTTTGGTAGGGGAGAGTGGCGCTGGCAAAACAGCGCTAGCTAATCGGCTAATTTCTGATGAGTTTGTCAAGACCAGCTCGACTCACGGCATGCAGGTCTGGAGGCTTAATCTTCCTCTCGAATCAAAAGAATCCCTAGAAAGAGAAGTCCTGCTCTGGGATTTGGCCGGCCAGGAGGATTATCGGCTCATTCATCAGCTGTTTCTCGATGAGACGGCCCTGGCGGTCGTGCTCATAAATCCACAGAAGCAAGATCCATTTATTGAAGTAGAAGACTGGCTAAGGGCGCTAGATACTGCGCTAGCGGCTCGAGACCTACGCCGTAAGGTAGTTAAGATCCTTGTTGCTTCTAGAATGGACGTTGGAGGCCTTAGGATAAGCAGCAGAAAGCTTAACCGTTTTCTCCGAGAGAAGGATTTCTGCGGCTTCTTACCCACTAGTGCTATGCGTGGAGACAATTGCTCGGACCAGCTCAACGGCAGTAGCCCATCCGCCTTGAAGAAGCACATTTTGCTCCACATACCATGGAACGAGCTTCCGTGGACTGCCACCCCAAAGTTGATCTCAGATATAAAGAGTTCCGTTCTCAGCATGAAGGAAAGGGGCGGAAGGCGTCTGCTAAGATTGTCGGAAATAACCACGTCGCTGAAAGACGCTGCAGATATTAACAGTCCTTCGGAGACAGACATAGGAACCGCAGTGATCTTACTTGGAAATCATGGGTTAGTTAAGGTGCTAAAGTTTGGTGAACTTGTTCTCTTGCATCCCGAGCTGATCAGCAGCTATGCGTCAGCTTTGATTCGCGCTGCTCGAGAGAATATTGATGAAATAGGATGTATAAGGGAGCGCGACATCTATAGCACTTCCTTTGATTTCCACGGGGTTAATCGCCTAGATCGCGCAGATGAAGAACTCCTGCTGCATGCCATCGTACAGATGCTGCTCGATCACGCTCTTTGTATATTGGAGTCGGCAGATGGAGAAAGCTTGTTAGTATTTCCGTCACAATATAGACGAGAGAGACCGATTCCAAGCTTCCCTGAAGTGCTTGTTTCTTATACCTTTTCAGGAGAGCGCCAGGTAATTTATGCGACCCTAGTCGTGCGCCTCTGGTACAGCAGAGTCTTTGATCAGAAAGAACTTTGGCAAAATGCTGCCGAGTTCAGGACCTCGAAGGGGCAAGTGATTGGCTTCAGAATGCGTGACTTGAGCGAGGAAGATGCCTGCGTAGACATATTTTCCGAATTAGGCGTGCCGGATGAGCTAAAGGTCGTGTTTTTTGAATTTGTGTATAATCATCTGTCGAAATATGGAGAAAACATAAGAAGAGATCGCCGGTATGTGTGTCCGCAGTGTTCAAAGCTAGTAGTCGACTCGAATGTGATTCGAGAGCGTCTAGACAATGGGAAAAAATTTGTGTTCTGCCAACGATGTGACACTAAGATCCCTCTAATTGATCATATCGAGCGTCGATTGACAGAGAACCCGATCACGAGCAAGGTTATCTCTTTGGATGAAACGGCCACGCAAGAACTATTGAATCAGTCACTTGAGCAGATTTTAATCGGGCATATGATGGCGATTTGTGGTGAGGCAAATCAAATATTTAGGCCTAGTCCTATGTTTGATTTTGGAATAGATGGGGAAGTAGAATTTAGAGATGATGACGGCGATCCCAGCGGTCGAAAAATATATGTCCAATTGAAAAACGGCAAATCTTATTTGCGTACCCGGAAGCGGGACGAGAAGGAAGTGTTCGATATTCAGAAGGATCGACACCTTGAATATTGGCGTAATCAACCTGTGGATGTTTATTTGGTCATTAGCGACGAGCAGGAGAATATTCGTTGGATGAATATAACAAGGTATATTAAGAAGGCTCCGAGGTCTCGGCAAATTATATTCGTAGGAGAGAAACTCGATGCGCAAGCTATTCGGCGCGCGAGGGCAGAGCACCTATTGTGAGGAAGAGTGGACAGGCTCGTTGGTTGTGCTTGCAGATTGGTCAGTCGAAAGTTTGGGCGGACATGTTCGAACCAGCGCTGTCGTTGTTCTATTCGGAGGTCCTCTCAGCACAGACCTGTCAGCTATCTCGGTTCGTCATCGATGTGGTTCAGTTACTAAGGCTCTTTGTACTAATGGTGCAAGATCCTGTTCGTTCAGCTTTGTCAGCGCTCCTTCGGAATCAGGCCCCAGCGTTACCCGCTTGCCAGCCCCTACGTTTTCGATAGGAAGTCGACGGCAAAGAAGGTCGGCCAGGGCGGCATCCTCTACCGCGCAGATTATCTGTTTGCCGGCTGCCGATAATTGTGCCATGACCTCAGCAAGGTGAATGCTTCTGAAGTCGTCTACGTGCTGGACAGGGTCATCGAGGAGTATCGTCTGCCAGTGACTCCAAGCAAGCGAAAGGTTCACCGAGAGCAAAAAGGCGAGCCCGGTCGCGCGTCGCTGTCCACTGGAGAAGATGAATTGTGGGTTGAGTTCATCGCCGACCTGTAGCTTGAGGAAGCGCTTGACGTCACCACGAATCTTGTATTCGATGTCGCTCCACACCGGATGGGGCCGAAGGCGGCGGTACAGTTCCGCCATGAGCGGCAGAACGCGTTCGAGCCGCCGGTTCAGAGTTTCGCCTCCAGCCCGTCGCGCTGCGTCGTAGAGGGCCTGCGCCCGGCTTTCAGCCCGACGTGCCACTCCCAGTCTTGCCTCGGCACGTGCGTAAACTTCCCTGGTCTCAGCCTCCTCATGGATGGCCTTCTCCAATCCGGCGTTCAACTTGAGGGTCTCGAGAATCCGAAGATCCTTCCGCGCCTCGTCGAGCCCGACACGCAGCATCTGCTGGCGTTTGCGTAGTTCATCGACGCTGATGTCTATTGGCAGGCCGGTGGCGGTAATACGTCGTTCGAACTCGTCAACTGTGGCCTGCGTAGATCGTAATAAGAATTCGAGCTTCTCGAGTTCTTCCCGAGCTGTTGCGGCCGCGGTTGCAGCCGCTTGGCTAGCCTGTTCGCGCTCCGCTTGATTGACAGCTTGCGCATCGAGTTGTTTTGCGTAATGTTCGGCAAGTGCGAGACCTTCTAAGAAGCCTGAGTCGGTCCGATCGCTTGCGCACAGCGGGCAGTGACCATCTCGTAGTCCTAGTCTTCGACCGAGCATCACTAAGGTGGTAAGATCGCGCGCTTGCTGAGCCAACAGGTCCGAACTAGCTGTTGGCTGACTTTTCACTGCTATGGCAATATAGGCTGCGTCAGCCCGTGTCTTGGCTTCTTGTGCTGTAGACACAGATTGCCGGAGGTTCGGGAGTCGAGACCGAGC
This sequence comes from Thermoanaerobaculia bacterium, assembly GCA_035490435.1. Classification (GTDB taxonomy): domain Bacteria; phylum Acidobacteriota; class Thermoanaerobaculia; order Multivoradales; family UBA5704; genus DATARR01. Next base: position 50,928 of record DATHEF010000063.1, on the reverse strand, counting down.
TAAGTCGGTTTCCCGCCATGCTGCTTCGAGCGAGGCAAACTTCTCAATTTGGCGTGCTGACTCAGCAATGGCTGCCCGAGCCGGTTCGGCCAGCTTATCCGGAGGTGCAGTGCTCTTAGTGTATGACTGAAGTCGAGTGGCTGCTTCTTCAATGAGTGCTTCCTCCAGCAGCGCTGCGCGGGTTTCATCGATGCGGCGGGCCAGCGCTGCCAAGTCTTTGGCGGCAATTTCGACCTCCCTATCCGCTGCTTTAGCGCGCTTCTGGACGAGGTTCAACAACTTGGACCCACGCTCTGTCCATATATCAGCGTCGGTTGCGCCGATCGCATTCGAAAGTAGTGAGTAGCGTTCAGCCTCTTTGAGGTCAAGGCTTAATGCGGCTATGTGTTCATCTCGAATAATAGACGCGGCACACAGCTGCGGAAGCGGTGACTTCGGCGCAGTTCTGGCATCGCACAGGCTATTTTGAGCCGCGCTCAAAGCCAACGGGTCGACATCATCTAATTGTGTGCGTCGAACCGTCAGCATACCATCACCGTCACGAAAACCAATTTCTACGTATCGCTCGGGGGGCGGCGCTCCAGCGCCGCTCCACCAAATATAGTCGGCAACTGTCTCTCCGTCCGCCTTAGCGTCGCCGTACTTTGCAATTGTTCCAGTCAGTGCAAACTCGACAGCGTCAAAGATTGTGCTTTTACCCACACCGTTGCGGCCATCGATAATCGTGAAACCGTCGGGAAAGTCAATGCGAAGCGGTTTGCGGTAGCCACGGAAGCCGCACAGGTCCACATACGCGAGTTTCACGGCTCCTCCTCAAGTACCTGGACAACCGAACTTTCCTGCGCTCCCGAAAGGAACGCTTGGATGGCACGGGCCGGCAACTCGGTCGTCCGCAGTTTGATCTCGGCCATCATGTCTATCGCTTCCAATCGAGGCGCGTTTTGAATAGGTAACAGAGGTAGTAGGGCCGCACGAAGCTCTGCGCCGTCGCGAATACCTGCACGTGCGATCTTGCGCGTACCTGTTAAGTTCTCCTCGACATTGCTAAGTGCCACCATCTCACCGTAGGTCGCTACGGCGCTAGAAATAAACACGGTGTACGTGTTCCAAGCCTTATATTGCGCGCGCCGAAGGCCAATCTGGTTTTCGCTGATTAACGCCGTCGCATCAGCACTCCAACGAGCAAGCAGCTGGGCGGGATCATTGTAAGTAAGAATAAAGCCGAGCACTGTCGCATCTTCAAAAGCCAGTGCAGTTCCTTGGCTTGTCTTGACCAAAGCCGTCGCACTGCCGACTTCATTGAGCAATCGTTGGGACTCTTCTAGTAAATCGATCATAAGCCGAACTCCGTGACAGCTTCAAGGCGTGTAAGCCAACGCCCGGCGCTTCCGCGCGCGATAGTCGGAGCCGTGCCCGCACGAACGATATGAGACGGCAATGGCAGGGATTCCGCTCCAACTGCGATTACCACGTCAGGCGCCACGACCGGGGGTGTCTCGCGTTCAAACACGGCCTGTACTTGGTGCAGTAACTGGTTTGGGGTTCGCACCACCCGGATATGTTGACTGTCAAGTAACCAATATGGTCCATCCTCAACTGCGCCTCCTGCACGGAGTTGGAGGAGTGTAAGGCCAAGCACCGGTTCCAGCGCCGGAACGCGCTCACGCGCAGGTTCGTGAGGAAAGCGCCCTTCCAGATCACGGCGCACACGCCATAGGGTCTCGGCGTCGGTTAGTGTCGGCTCCAGCCATGCCGAATCAGCCGCCACGCCCTTAAGGTCTTTGTAAGCTTCGCGTCCAGCGTGGAGCATGCGACGCACAAAACTTCGAGAGAACTCGATTCTTAGGCGATCGAGAAAAGTGTCGCCAGATTGACGGATATGGTAAAAAGCTGACACCGCTCGCTCCCCTAACGCATAGAGAGCCGGAGCCTTAGTCGCCAGCCATCCGCCGTCACTTGGATCAACCACTACCACTCGTGCCGGTCTCACGTCGCCGAGCGTGCGCTCGAGCACGTCGTTAAGATAATCCCAATCTGTGAAGTAGCCCACAATAACCAGATCACGGTCGAGCAGCCGGATGGATAACCATTCTTTGCTGCCGGCGATACGACTCGCTACCGGTTCTGCTGTGAGCTGGCCGGGGGCCCAGACAGTATTATCTTGATCAGATGACCAACAGCCGTGCACTTTCAGCAGCGGAGAAGTCTCCGGAGGTAGGGCGGCAACAGATTTCTTGTCTATGCCGGTGCCAATTTGTCCGAATAGCATCTGGCCCGCCGTCTCAATTAGGCTATCTACATTTGTCGATACTGCTGTCTGGATGCCTCGGACCAGGAGAAGGTCTGCAACTGCACTATGCCCAGCGTTAGGTACGCCTGCGAAAACGTGGGGATCGATCAGGGTCCGCAGATAAACAGTTCCCAACTCACCGCGTTGAAAGAAAAATTCTGCCTGCTCCTCAATTTCTGTCGGCAGTGGTGAACGAGTTGCGCCATAAAGGGCATCGTACTTGTTTTTTGCCGCAGCGGCGATTTGTGCTGCATTTGGTAGGCTGCTAGGACTGGCCATCGACAGCCCTGCACCACAGAGTAAGGCGAGGCGATCGGCATGAATGGCGTCCAACGCAATCGCAAGACCTGCGTCAATATCGACTTCGTCCAAGTTCACTCCCAGCAGAATCACCACATTGAGCGTCAATCCTACCGCAGCATTTGGCCAAACGAAGCGTCGAGTTGAGATCTTCTTCCGTCGAGCGCAAAGTCGGCTGCTCCCGAATCTTAGCCTTGGTGCACCAATCATCCCGTCATCTCTGCTTAGTGTAGCCCTCATCGTCAGTCCCTCTTAGCCAGCCGAATCGCGGTAGGGCCCTAATTTTCCGGAAGCTCCGGTGAGGAATAGGAATGGCTGATAAGCGTTTCGGTATAGCGCTTCATTTACGCCATTCTGCCATGCCAAGCGGTGGTAGGCAATCCTCTAGGGCATAGAAGCCCGCCTCTTCCTACAAGGCTAAGAAACAAGCCGAAGGGAACGGCCCCGCCCCCGTTCCCCCGGCTGGGTACATCAATTGTCAAAGAGCTCGGGCCGTACCTCGGGAGAACCGCCGGACCGCGGTCTCGACGCCTGGTGCGATGGCGGAGTCCTGCGATCGGTGGAAATCCCCGGCCCTTTCTCCGCCTGGGGAGCGCCTCGTGGTGAGGCCTCTGGACAGATGACGATGATGTACATATAATGGATGCGAGGAGACGAGTTGTCAATCCTCCTCAGCGCGGCTTTCGAGGCGGGATTGGGGCTTTCGGAGTGGATTGCGGCCCTTATTCCCCAGGATTTGTGGCGCTTTCCCTCCGGGGAATGACCCATTCCCCGGCGTTCACGGGACATTCCCCAAGGGGAATGAGGCATTCCCTCTAATGTGCATGATGTCGGCGGGCTAGCGCGAGGCGTTCCCCGTTGCCGGGAGCCCGTTTGCGGGGGGAATGAAGCATTCCCTGGCCTTCGTGGGAGGTGACGGACGGGGAATGCGATGCGGCGGGGCGTTCGCGCTCCATTCCCCGGAGGGAATGGGAGGGGGGCGGTGGGGAATGAGCTGGAGGCCTGGGGAATGCGGCCCGAACGGTGGGGAATGAGGCTCGCGGAGCGGTTTCGGGCTCTTTGAAAACTGAATCTGAAGGATGTCCCGGGCGTTCGACGGGGCTCGCGGCGCCCTGGCCGGAGCCCCGTCCTTTTCTTGCGGCTCGGGGCGCGGGGGCTGTGGTACCTTCGGGGCGAGCGGATCGACATCAGGAGTTTTCGGATGGCAATGGACGGCAAAGAGGACGATTCCCCTCCGGGCGGCGGCATCTCCCGCCGCGACTTCCTGCGCGGCGGGGCGGTCGCCGGGGCGCTCGGGTCGGCCGGGTTGCTCGCCGGCGAGATCGCGGAGGCGGCGAGGAAAAATCCAGCAGCGGCTCCAGACGGCATGGAGGTCTGGGGGCCGGGGCCCGTGCCCGTGCGGCTGCGGGTCAACAACAGGGCCTATGACCTCAAGGTCGAGCCGCGCACGACCCTTCTCGATGTGCTGCGCGAGGAGCTCGAGCTGACCGGCGCCAAGCGGGTCTGCGATCGCGGCACCTGCGGCGCCTGCACCGTGATCCTCGACGGCAAGGCCGTCTACGCCTGCAGCCAGCTCGCCATCGACGTCCAGCGCCAGCCGATCTGGACGATCGAGGGCCTCGGCCGGCCGGGCAAGCTCCACCCGTTGCAGGCAGCGTTCGTGGAGCACGACGCCCAGCAGTGCGGCTTCTGCACCCCGGGCTTCGTGATGGCCGCCAAGGCCCTGCTCGATCACACTCCCAGCCCCACGCTCAAGGATGTCCATCATGGGCTCTCCGGCAATTTCTGCCGGTGCGGCACGTATGCCGGCATGCGGTTGGCGGTTCTGGCGGCGGCTCCTTTGATGGGTGATGAAGGAGAGGAAGAAGAGGATGTAAAGGACGGCACGGACGCAACGGACGTTCAGGGGGACGGAGTGGAGCCGGAGGCGGGGGAGCGCAAGAAGAAAAAGAAGAAGAGGAGGCGGGGTCATGGCTGATCCGGTGGATCCCACGGTGCCGGCCTGGCCGGAGGCGGCGGACCGCAAGCTGATCGGCCAGCGGATCGCCCGCCTGGACGGTCCGGCCAAGGCGAGCGGCCGCGCCAAGTACACCTACGATCTCAAACCCCAGGGGATGCTCTGGGCCAAGATGCTGCTCTGCCCGCATGCCCATGCCCGGATCAAGGCCCTCGACGTCGCCGCCGCGCGGGCGATGCCGGGCGTCAAGGCGGTGTTCGTGATCCAGAAGGTGGGCGCGGAGATCCAGTGGGCTCTCGACGAGGTGGTCGCCGTGGCCGCCACCTCGGAGGCCCTGGCCTGGGACGCCGTGAAGGCGATCAAGATCGAGTACGAGGTGCTGCCGCACTTCGTCACCGAGGAGAAGCTCGCCGGCGCTCCCAAGGTCGATCCGGGGGAGGTGGAGAAGGAAGGGGACGCCGACGCCGCCCTGGCCGCCGCCGAGGTGCGGATCAAGGGGGCCTACTCGATGCCCGCCGTGGCCCACAACTGCATGGAGGCCCACGGCCAGATCTGCCACTGGACGGAGCCGGACCACCTCACCGCCTGGTGCTCGACGCAGGCGGTCTCGGGGGTCGCCTCGCAGTTCGCCGAGGGGCTCGGCATCCCCGCCGCCAATGTGCGGGTGATCGCCGATTTCGTCGGCGGCGGCTTCGGCAGCAAGTTCAGCGTCGACCGCTGGGGGATCGTCTGCGCCCAGCTCGCGAAGATCGCCGGCGCGCCGGTCAAGCTGATGCTCGATCGCCACGCCGAGCTGACCGTGGCCGGCGACCGCCCCTCGGCCTTCGCCGAGATCGAGGTCGGGGCCAAGAAGGACGGCACGCTCACCGCCTGGGTCTCGAAGTCCTGGGGCTCGGGCGGCCCGGGGAGCGCCGGCGACCCGCCGCTGCCGTATGTCTTCCAGATCCCCAACCGCCGGCACCGGCACTCGGCGGTGCCGACGAACAAGGCGAGCTCGCGCGCCTGGCGGGCGCCGAACTCTCCGCAGGGGTGCTATCTCTCGATGAGCGCGATCGACGACCTCGCCGCCGCGCTGGGGATGAACCCGCTCGATGTCGTGATCCAGAATCTGCCGCTCACCGGCCGGCTGGAGAAGATCTACCGCGAGGAGCTGGAGGTCGCCGATCAGCTCATGGGCTGGCGCCAGCGCTGGCATCCGCGCGGCGACGCCGCCCGCGGCCCGGTCAAGCGCGGGCTGGGCCTCGCGATCCACACCTGGGGCGGCCGCGGCCACCGCAGCAACTGCGAGGTGACGATCCATCCGGACGCCACCGCCGAGGCCAAGATCTCCACTCAGGACATCGGCACCGGCACCCGCACGGTGGTCGCCATCGTGCTCGCCGACACCCTCGGCCTGCCGCTCGACGCCGTCCAGGCCCGCATCGGCGACAGCCGCTATCCGGCCTCCGGCGGCTCGGGCGGCAGCACCACGGTGGGCGGCGTCTCGTCGGCCACCCGCCGGGCGGCGCTCAACGCCCTCGGCCAGGTCTTCGCCAGGGTGGCGCCGGCGCTCAAGGCCACGCCCGCGGAGCTGGAGGCGGTCGACGGCAAGATCCGCGTCAAGGCGGCTCCGGAGCGCGCGATGACCTGGAAGCAGGCGATGGCGCTCTTCGGCCGCACCCCGGTCACCGCCGCCGGCGCCAATCCTGGGCCGGGCGAGCTGACCACCAGCGGCGTCGGCGGCGTGCAGATGGCCGACGTGGCGGTGGACGTCGAGACCGGTGTCGTCAAGATCCAGAAGATGGTCGCCGTGCAGGACTGCGGCCTGATCGTCGATCTCCAGACCACGGAGAGCCAGGTCTACGGCAGCCTGATCATGGGGATCTCGACCGCGCTGGCCGAGGAGAAGGTGACCGATCCGGTGACCGGGATCACCCTCAATCACGATTTCGAGACCTACCGGATGGCCGGCATCGGCGACGTCGGCGAGCTGGTGGTGCGGATGATGACCGGCCCCGGCTACGACGAGCGCGGCGTGATCGGGGTGGGCGAGCCGCCGATGGTCTCGCCGCTGGCGGCGATCGCCAACGCGGTGGCCAACGCGATCGGCGTCCGCGTCCCCTGGGTGCCGCTGACCCCGCGGCGGGTGCTGGACGCATTAGCTGCGAACGGCGCGAACACTGGAAAGGCAGTGGCCTGATGCACCCGATCGAGTACGCGAGCCCGCTGACGCGCGAGCAGGCGGTCAAGCTGCTGGGGACCGATCCGGCGGCCGCCGCGCCGCTCGCCGGCGGCAGCGATCTGCTGGCGCTGATGAAGGACGGCGTCGAGACCCCGCGGCGGCTGGTCAGCCTGAAGGGGATCGCTGGCCTGACCGGCGTCCGCGCCGAGAGCGGGGGCCTGAAGATCGGGGCACTGACGATTCTCGACGATCTGGCCGCCGACGCCGGGCTGGGGTTCGAATATCCGGCCGTCACCGCTTCGGCCGGCCGGCTCGCGGGACCGCAGATCCGTAACGTCGCCACCCTCGGCGGCAACCTGCTGCAACGCCCGCGCTGCTGGTACTACCGCAACGGCTTCGGCCTGCTCGCCCTCCAGGACGGCAAGTCGATGATCCCGCAGGGGGACTACCGCTACCACGCCATCCTCGGCAACGAGGGGCCGGCGTACTTCGTCTCGCCGTCGACGCTGGCGCCGCTGCTGGTCGCCGTGGGCGCGCGGGTGACGCTGTTCGGGCCGGCGGGGGAGCGGAGCCTGGAGCTCGAGAAGCTCTACCGCATCCCGAAGAAGGAGGGGGAGCGCGAGCACGATCTGCGGCCTGGGGAGATCCTGACCGAGGTCCTGCTGCCGCCGGCCGCCGGCCGCAAGGTCGCGAGCTACGAGGTGCGCCAGCGCGAGACGCTCGACTGGTCGCTCGCCACCGCCTCCGTGGCCCTGGAGATGAACCCCGACGGCACGGTGGGGCAGGCGCGGGTGGTGCTCGGCCAGGTGGCGCCGATGCCGTGGGTCTCGATCGAGGCCGCCGCCCTGCTCAAGGGCAAGCGGGTCGACGCCGATCTGGCGGCGAAAGCGGGGGAGGCCGCGGTGCAGAAGGCCTTCGCGCTGGAGGGGAACCGCTACAAGATCCAGCTCGCCCGCGTGGCCGTGAAACGGGCGCTGATCGCCGCCGCCGGGATTATCATGGACGAGGAGGAAGGCTGAGTATGGATCTCGCTAAGAATCCAAGCCGCTCCGGTCCGAGGGTCTGCTGCGCGCGCCTGCGCTGGAAGGGGATGTTCGTGGACGTCGAGCCCGATCCGCTGGTGCCCAATCCACGGGACGGCTTCTGCTGGTGCAGCCTCACCATGACGTGCCTGGGTCCGGATGGGCGGGTGGCGGATGAACGGCGGTGCGGTGGTGGGGAGCGGGGGTGTTTTGAGGAGGTGTAGGCTTCAATCTCTACCAGTACAAGTATTGGTGCCGGATGGAGCGTCCTGCCCTCCGAGTCCTCACCCTCGGTCCCTCTCCACGAAGTGGAGAGGGAGGGCGCGAGATCGAGAAGAATAGGGCCTTTGGCAGGCTGTTTTCCCCCTCTCCACTCCGTGGAGAGGGGGCCAGGGGGTGAGGCCTCGGAGGGCAGGACGCCCCATCCCGCAAGGGCACATGAAACAAGGACACCCATGAATCGACACCGCCTCCCCCAAGCCCTCCTCCTCGCCACCCTCCTCCTCGCCTCTCCTGCCTTCCCCCAGGAGCCCGCACCCGAGCCGGGGAGCCTGGAGGCGAACAAGGCGGTGGTCAGCCACTATCTTCAGATTTTGGGCGGCGGCTCTCTCGACGAGCTCGATCAGGTGATCGGCTCCGACTTTCTCGACCGCACGCCGGGCGCTCCGAAGGTGCAGGGGCCCGGCTCGATCCGCGACTCCCAGAAGCGCGCCCGCGAGCTGTTCGAGGGGATCCGCTACAAGGTCGGCGATCTCGTCGCCGAGGGGGACCGCGTCGCCGCGCTCTATACGGTCCGGGCCATCCGCAAGGCGGAGGGCGGAGCGGGCAAGCCGGTCGAGGTGATCGGCATCACCCTGTTCCGGATCGCCGACGGCAAGATCCGCGAGACCTGGATCGTCAACGATCAGCTCGAGTTCTTCAGTCAGCTCGGCTTCACGATCCAGGCGCCGGGAGCGCCCTCCAAACCGGTACCCGCCAAGCCGCCTGTCAAGGCGCCAGCCAAACCGCCGGTCAAGCCGCCCCGGCCCTGAGCAGTTCGACCGCCTCCTCTCGCGTGCGGATCTTGCCGTCCACCTGAGCCTGCCGCACCGCGGTGAGGGCCCGTCCCACATGAGGTCCGGGGGGGACCCCGAGCAGCTCCTGGACCTCGCCGCCGGTCAGCAGGCGGGGCGGATCGAACAGCGCCTTGCCCTCGCTACGGGCCAGATCCACCAGCGGCCGCAGCGTGGCCCGCCAGGGCTCGAGGGCGGCGGTGCCGGTGGCGCGCGCTCCCAGGGAGGCGGCGACCGTGGCCCAGAGCGGGCCGGCGCGGTGGAGGAAGCGCCGCCGGCCGAGGTCGCTGGCCGGCAGCTCCTCCCAGCCGAGGACGAGGGCGACCTTGGCGGCCTCCTGGCGGGTGAGGTAGCCCGCGTCGCGGAAGCGCTCCAGCCGCTGGAGCGCCCCGTGGCCGTTCTGGGGCAGATGGACGAAGGTGGCGGCGAGGCGCGCGGCTGGCGCGTCGACCCCGTCCGCGGCGCCGGTGTCGAGCTGCCGCAGCTCGCGGACACGCTCGGGCAGCGCCTCCAGCTCGGCCAGCGCTCCGGACGGCTGCCCCGGCTCGCCGGGCCGCGCCAGCCAGAGGCCGGGATAGACGTCGAGCGCCATCAATAGGGCGAGCCCGCGATGGATCTCGGGGTGGGCGAAGAGCATGGCCAGCTCGTCGCGCACCCGCTCGGCGGCCACGCCGGCGAGACCGGGCGTTGAGCGGCGGGCGAGCAGGAGGGTCTCGGGATCGGCGGCGAAGCCGGGCAGGCGGAGCAGCAGGCGGGGAAGGCGCAGCACGCGCAACGGATCGCCGGCGAAGCTCGCCGGGGTGGTCGCGCGCAGCAGGCGCCTCTCGAGATCGGCGATGCCGCCGAAGGGATCGATCACCTCCTCGCTCCGCGGGTCGAAGGCGAAGGCGTTGAGGGTGAAATCGCGCCGCGCGAGGTCGTCGTGGAGCGACAGGGTCTCGCGGTCCCAGAGGTCGACGGTCAGCTCGCCGGCGACCAGCCGGTAGGCGGCGAACTCCTTGCCGCCGAGGAGCACCAGCCGGGCCGGCAGCGCCGCGGCGAGCCGCTCGGCGATCTCCCGGCCATGGCCGGCCACGACGGCGTCGACGTCGTGGATCGGCAGCCCCAGGGCGCGGTCGCGGAGCACGCCGCCGACGAGATGGCACTCGACCGGATCGAGCCGCCCATCGGCCGCGTCGCAGGCATCGAGCAGCGCCCGCACGGCGCGGTGGTGGAGAAGAAGGCGGAACGCCCGGCGGATCATCGATCCATTCTATGCGGGTGGTACACTGAAAAGGTGATGCTTCGCGGGGTCGCGGTCCTTCTGGTGAGCGGTTTCCTCGGCCTTGGCGCGGCGGCCCGGAGCGCGCCCTCCAGCCCCCAGCTTCCCTCCGCAACCCAGCCTCCCGAAACGCAGCCCCAGTTCGAGGGGGAGATCGACGTCTCGCTCTCCACGATCGTGGTGCGGGCGGTCGACACCTGGGGCGTGCCGATCCTGAACCTGCGGCCGGAGGACTTCCGGGTGTGGGCCGGGAAGCGGGAGATCCCGGTGGTCGCCGTCGACTGGGTCTCCGGTGAGGAGCCCGCGCCGGCCGCGCCGGCCGCGGCCCAGGAGACAACGGAGGAAGCGGAGGAGGTCACGGCGCCGGCCCCCCGGCCCGCCGGCCGGCTGGTGATCTTCTTCGTCCAGGCCGATCTCAACCCGACCCGCATCAGCGGCCAGCTCCGCCTGCGGCTGCACACCCGGGAGCTTCTCGACGGGCTGCATCCGGAGGACCGGATGGCGGTGGTCTCCTACGATTCTCACCTCAAGCTCCGGCAGGACTTCACCCGCGACCGCGACGCGGTCTACGCCGCGCTGGACCAGGGGATGCTCTGGGGGGAGGAGCCGGACATCGCGCCGGACGGTCCCGAGTCGTTCGCCGGGCATTTCGATTTCGCCGCCGCCCGCCGCGCGGCCTCGCCGGAGCGGGCTCTCGAAGTCACGGCGAAGGCCCTGGAGCCGTTCCCGGGGGAGAAGACGATGATCTTCCTCGGCTGGGGGCTCGGCCGCTTCGGCGGCGGCGGCGTGGACATGGTTCCCGCCTTCGCCCCCGCCGTGCGGGCGCTGGCCGCCGCCCGCACCTCCGTCTTCGTGCTCGACGTCACCAGCGCCGACGGCCACTCGCTCGAAGTCGGCCTCCAAGGGGTCGCCGACGCCACCGGCGGGCTCTACCTGAAGACCTTCAGGCTCCCGAACCTGGCGATCCACACCCTGTCCCAGGCGATCTCCGGCTATTACGTCCTCACCCTCGATCCGTCGCAGCTCCCGGAGAAGGCCGGCCGGGCGGGGCACCTCGAGATCGAGCTGCGCGACGGCGGGCGGGGAACGGTGCTCGCGCGGCCGGTGGCTTGGCGGGGGGAAGGGTAGGGACGCGGTTCGCCCCCCGCCCCGAATCCTCACCCCCGGCCCCTCTCCCACCGCACTCCCCCCGACCGGGAGAGGGGGGACGACTCCGAACCGATAGCGCCTGTAGGAAGCGCTTTTCCATCAGAACTGTTGTTACAGCGCCTGCTACAAGCGAGGTCGTTCCCGTCAAGCTCCCCTCTCCCGGTGGGGGGGAGTGCGGTGGGAGAGGGGCCGGGGGGTGAGGATTCGGGCGGGCGGCACTTCCTGTTTGCGTCAAATCCCCCAACGGGGCTAAACTTCAACTTGAAGGCTATGGCACTAACCCACGAAGATGTAAGGAAAATCGCCACCCTGGCCCGGCTCCGTTTCACTCCGGAGGAGGAGGCGAAGCTCACCGGCCAGCTCGCCACGATCGTCGACTACATCGATCAGCTCCAGAGCTTCGAGGGAGCGGCTCCGGACGCTGCCGTCCAGGGCGTGCGGGAGGCCGCGGATCAGCCGCGGGATTGCATTCCGCGCGAGCGGTTCCTGGCCAACGCTCCGGCGTCCATGGACGGCTTCCTGCTGGTGCCGGAAGTGAAGGGGGGCGGCGGCGATGCCTGAGCTCTGGGAGCTCTCCGTCGAGGAGATCGCGGCCAAAGTGCGCGGCCGCGAGGCGTCGGCGGCCGAGGTGCTGGAATCCTGCCTCGCCCGCACCGCCGAGGTCGAGCCGCTGATCGGCGCCTATCTGGAGATCTTCGAGGAGGAGGCCCGCGCCCGCGCCGCCGGGATCGACCGCCGGATTGCCGCCGGGGAAGATCCCGGGCCGCTCGCCGGCGTGCCGGTGGCGTTGAAGGACAATCTGAGCCTGGATGGGCGGGCGCTCACCTGCGGCTCGCGGATCCTCGCCGGCTATGTGGCCCCGTACACCGCGACCGCCGTCGAGCGGCTGCTCGCCGCCGGCGCCGTGCCGTTCGGGCGGGCGAACATGGACGAGTTCGCCATGGGCTCGTCGTGCGAGAACTCGGCCTATCAATTGACGCGCAACCCGTGGGATCTCGCCCGGGTTCCCGGCGGCTCGAGCGGCGGACCGGTGGCGGCGGTGGCGGCGGGGAGCGTGCCGCTGGCGCTCGGCTCGGAGACCGGCGGCTCGGTCCGCCAGCCGGCGGCGCTCTGCGGCGTGGTGGGAGTCAAGCCCACCTATGGCCGGGTGTCGCGCTACGGCCTGGTGGCCTTCGCCTCATCGCTCGACCAGATCGGCCCGATCGCCCGCAACGTCCGCGACGCCGCCCTCGGGCTCCAGGTGATCGCCGGCGAGGACCCGCGCGACGCGACGTCCGCGGCCGAGCCGGTCGGCGACTATCTGGCGCGGATCGAGGAGGGGATCGCCGGCCTGAAGATCGGCATCCTGCGCGAGATCGACGTCGCCCGCCTCGGCGGCGACATCGACCGCAACTGGCGCCAGTCGCTCGACCGGCTGACCGCGCTGGGGGCGGATCTGGTCGAGGTCTCGGTGCCGAGCGTCGAGGCGGCGATCGCCATCTACTACGTGATCGCCACCTCGGAGGCCAGCGCCAACCTCGCCCGTTTCGACGGCGTGCGCTACGGCCGGCGGGCGCCGGAGGCGGACAATCTGACCGACCTCTATTTCGACAGCCGCGGCGAGGGGTTCGGCGCCGAGGTCAAGCGGCGGATCATGCTCGGCACCTTCGCCCTTTCCTCCGGCTATTACGAGGCCTACTACGGCCGGGCGCGCGGCGTGCTGGAGAGGATGCGGCACGAGCTCGACGCCGCCTTCGGCAAGGCCGACCTGCTGGTGACGCCCACCACCCCCTCGGCCGCGTTCCGCCTGGGGGAGAAGGTGGACGATCCGCTCGCCATGTACCTTTCGGACATCTTCACCACGCCGGCGAACCTGACCGGGGTGACGGCGACCGCCGTGCCCTCCGGCGCCGACTCTGACGGTCTGCCGCTGTCGCTCCAGATCCTCGGCCCCCGCTTCGGCGAGGCCGGGGTGTTCCGCGCCGCGCGGGCCTTCGAGCGCGCGGTGGGCTGGACGGTCGCTCCCACGTTCCGGGGAGCGGAGGTGGCTTGAGAGTGCGCGCGGTCGCCAGCCAGGTTACTAGCCGGGTCGCCGCGCTCTGCCTGTTGGGGCTGCTGTCCGCGGCGCCTTCCCGGACCGCTTCGTCGGTCGTCTCCATTACTTCCACTCCCATCGTCTCCACTCCCATCGTCTCTCCGGCTCCGGGCGCGCGCGGCCCGGTGCGGGTGCCGCTCGAGGACGGCGTCGCCGTCCTGCTCTCCGACGAGAAGGGGATCTCCGTCGAGGCCGCCCCCCGCCGGGGCGAGGGGATGGTCGCCTTCGCCACCCGCCTGTGCGGCGACGCCGGCGCCGCCGCCAAAGTGGCCGAGGTGAACGGCGCCGCGACTCTCCAGGCGACCGCCCTCTACTCGATCCCCTTCGATCTGCTCTCTCCGGAGTGGCAGCTCAAGGCGGCCCGCGCCCTGTTCGAGGACGACCGCGGGGAGGCCGACGGCTGGCGCCACAAGGTGCGCGGGACCGGGCCGCTGCAGCGGGAGAGCCTGTGGACCCTGGCGGACTGGTTCACCGGCTCGGGGGAGAACTTCCGCGCCATCCGCGAGTACAACGAGCTGATGGACGACGACGTGTCGCGCGGCACGGCGGTCTCGATCCCCTCGGAGCTGCTGCGCCCGGCCTTCCGCGCCGCTTTGCCGGTGCCCGAGAAGCCCTACCTGCTCCAGTACGGCTCGGACAAGGACGGCGAGTTCGCCGTCTACCGCCTGCGCCCCCACGAGGCGCTCTACTCCTCGGTGGTGGTGCGCTTCACCGGCCGCGTCTTCGCGGTGGACGTCAACGGCCTCGCCGCCAGGATCGCCAGGCGCAGCGGCATTCCGGACGTCACCGACATCCCGATCGGCTACCGGGTCAAGATCCCGTTCGACGTGCTGCAGCCCGAGTACCTGCCGGAGGGGCACCCGAAGCGCAAGGAGTATGAGGAGGGCCTGCGCCAGAGCGCCCGTTTCAGCAACCAGGTCAAGGCCCGGGGGCTGGCCGGCATCACCATCGTGCTCGACGCCGGCCATGGCGGCCAGGACGCCGGGGCGACCCTGGGCGGCGTCTGGGAGAGCCTCTACGTCTACGACGTCGCGATGCGGATCAAGAAGCTGCTGGAGACCCAGACGGCCGCCCGGGTGCTGCTCACCACGCGCGACGGCAATGATTTCCGGATCCAGGATGCCGACGTCCTCCCCTTCTCGCGCGGCCACGCGGTGCTGACCACGCCGCCGTATCCGATCGCGGATCCCAAGGTGGGGGTCAACCTGCGCTGGTACCTCGCCAACAGCCTCTACCGGCAGGTGACGCGGACCGACAAGGACCCCGACAAGGTGGTCTTCCTGTCGATCCACGCCGACTCGCTCCACCCGTCGCTGCGCGGCCTGATGGCTTACGTGCCGGCGGCCGACATGCGCGACGGCAGCTTCAGCAAGAGCGGCGGCGTCTATGCCTCGCGCAAGGAGGTCAAGGAGAGCCCGACGGTGAGCTTCCCGCGCGAGAAGCGGGTGGAGAGCGAGGGCCTGTCGCGCGAGCTCGCCAAGCAGGTGGTCGCCGCCTTCCAGGACTCCGGCCTGCCGGTGCACCCGTTCAAGCCGGTGCGCGACCGGATCATCCGCGACAACGGCGTCTGGGTGCCGGCGGTGCTGCGCTACAACTCGATCCCCGCCAAGGCCCTGCTCGAGATCTGCAACCTGGCCAACGACCAGGACCGCGCCCGCCTGCAGACCCGCGTCTACCGCCAGCAGATGGCACAGGCCGTGGTCAAGGGGCTCCTCGCCTACTATGGCCAGGGCGCCGGGGCGCCTTCGCAGGTGGTGGCGGAGACGGCGAAGTAGGCCCCCTCTCTTCCAAAGGGTGCTACCCTTGATCTCCCTTGAAGAAGCTCGGGAACTTTTCCGAGGCCTCTACGGTCTATGACAACAGGGCGCGGCTCGATCCGCCCTGGGAGGACTCGGTGGGCGTCACTACGGTTTACCCCGTCGTTCACAATGATGTAGCCCTCGACGTCGCCCTCGTCGAACGCCATCGCCGCGGCGATCTCCAGGCTTTCGACGAAGTCTATGAGCGGTTTGGCGAGATGGTTTACAACCTCGCCCTCCGCCTCGCGGGCAACCGCGAGGAGGCCGCCGACCTCACGCAGGAGATCTTCCTGCGCATCTATCGCCACCTGGGGGGATTCGGGGGTCGTTCGACCCTCAAGACCTGGGTGTTCCGCATCGCGCTCAATCACTGCCGTGACCGATTGTCCCGCCACCACCCGGCGATGCAGTCGATCGACGACCAGGCCGAGGGGGGTGGCATTCCCATCGCCGACCCCGGCCGTGGTCCGGAAGAGCTGGCGGTCGCCGCCGACGAGGGGCGCCGGGTAGCCGAGGGCCTGTCCCGGATTCCGCCGGTTTTCTGCGAGGCAGTGGTATTGCGAGACCTTGAGGGTTTATCCTATGAAGAGATTGCCGAAGTGCTGGGGGTCCGGGTGGGGACGGTCCGTTCGCGGATCGCGCGGGGACGGGAGCAGCTTCGGGTTCTCCTGGAGAAAGAACCATGAACCGTCACGTAGCTACTGAGCAGCTTTCAGCCTATCTCGACTCCGAGCTCGGGGTGGCTGAGAGCCGCCAGCTTGAAAATCATTGCCAGGAGTGCACGGAGTGCGGCGCGCGCCTGGCCTCGATGCGGCGCTTCGTCGCCGGTCTCGGCCGCGTCGAGCGCGCCGTGCCGCCCGCGGCGCTGCGGCAGCAGATCCGCCGCCAAGTCATCACGCAGCAGCCGACCTATGGGTTGCGGAAGGCTGTCGATTCGTTCTGCTTCCTGCTCTTCCCCGTCCGGCCGGCGCGGCACACGGCGGTGGTGATGGCCCTCGCCGTGATGGTGGGCCTGGTCACCCTCAATCACCAGGCCGAGAGCCTGATGCCGCCGCCGACGCGCGGGGGGCAGGAGATCGTCACCGTCCAGGCCGGCGCGCAGACGGGCCAGCTCTTCACCACCAGCGAGGTGGCCGACCGGGAGTTCATCTGGACGGACAGCGGCTGGATCCAGCGGGGGCTCGAGGGGCAGACCCCGGTCGCCCGCGTCGACGCCGGCAGCCCGCAGGGGCGGGCGCTGCTGACCCGCTACTCGGACCTGGAGTTCCTGCTCGCCGACGGCTCGCCGGTCGTGCTCCGCTACAATCTGGAGACCGTCGAGATCCACAAGCTGCCGCCCGCCCGGGATTTCGGGTTCGAGACGCAGCCGCTGGCGCATGTGCACGGGCGGACGGTGACGACGTAGAGGGCCGGTTTGGGACGGCCTCAACGCCCGGGCATCAATGCCCGGGCGGGGGCCTACCGCAACGGCTCGATCTTCTCGATCGTCCAGCTCTCGCCGGACAGGCTCACCATGTCGCCGGGCTTGCCGCCGAGGAGATCCTTGGCGAGGTCGGACTCGTAGGAAATGATGTCCTCCTCAGGTCTGCTCTCCCAGGGGCCGAGGATCGTCATCGTCCGCTTGCCACCAGCGCCGGTCAGGTGGGCGACGGTGCCGATGCGCACCTCGGAGGTGTCCATGCCGGTGGGCTCGATCAGGCGGACGCGCTGGAGGTCGCCGTTGAGGCTGGCGGCGCGAGCGTTCAGGTACTCGTGGCGCTGGCGGGCCGACTTGTACTCGAAGTTCTCCCGTAGATCGCCCATGGCGCGGGCCTCCTCGATCGCCTTGCGGTTGGCCGGGATCTCGACCGACATGATCTGGTGCAGCTCGACCCGCTTGGCCTCCACCGACTCGATCATGGCGTAGATCGGCGGCGGTCCGGATTCCTTGCGCAGCCCCTGGAAGCGGAGGTGGATGGCGTTGATGAGCTGCTCGCGCTGGTAGGGCTCGAGCGGCGCGGCGCGCTGGATGGCGTCCTCGGCCAGGGCCGCCTGATCCTCGGTGAGGTGGCTGAGCAGGCGCGGCACCGTGCTCCCCGACTCGGAGAGGGCCAGCAGGCGGACGCGGTAGGGGGCGAACTCGTCGCGCGAGAGGGTGGTGAGGATCTGCTGCAGCATGCGCAGCGGATTGCGCGTGCGCATCGTCTCGTCGACCGCCGCCCGTTCGGCCAGCCAGACGAAGGCCGGCGGATTGCGGTGCGGCTGGGCGAGCAGGCTGTCGAGCAGGCGGTCGAGCTCGCGGGGTCCCCCCTTGGCCAAGCCGTCGGCCAGCAGGTCGAGGGCGCGCGGATCGGACTCCTTGCTCATGGCGTCGCGGTAGATGGCGGGCCAGTCCTCGCGGCGCTCGCGAACCATGGCGTAGGCGCGCTCGCGCAGGAGCCGCTCCTCGATGCCGGAGAAGAGCCGCTGGTGCTGATCGATGAGCAGGTCGTCGGGGGTCCAGTCGACCGCGTCGACGATCTTCGAGCCGCTGCGCTCGATGGCGAACCAGATCTCGAAGGCGAGGCCGGGGTCGCTGTCGGCCACGTGCTCGCCGACGATGGCGAGGTTGGCCGCCATGCGGTCGCGCAGCCCCTCGTCGCGTGCGCCCTCGCGGCGCAGGCGCTCGATCTTCTTGCGCGGGGTGGCGCGCTCGAAAGCTTTCCAGACCGAATCGAGAGCGTCGCCGCTGCTCTCGGCCCAGCGGTAGGTCTGGCGCGCGCCGCTGCCGCTCGCCACCAGTTGCGGGTGCTTGCGGGCGGCGGACCACCAGGCGGTCCACTGCGATTCGGAGACCAGCCCGGCGACGATGTCGCGGACCTCGCCGGCGGTCAGCGGCTTGTCGTAGCTCTGCAGGACGGTGCGCAGCAGCTCGGGCGGGGTCAGCGCCTTGAGCACGGCCGGCGCCTCAAGCTTGCGGCGCAGCACGTGCTCGACCGGCAGCGGGCGCAGCAGCTTGGGCGCCGCCTTGAAGCCCACTGTCAGGCCGCGGATGCGCTCGAAGTCCACCTTGAAGCTCTCCAGCCCGAGGTTGGCCTCGACCACCCGGCCGACCCCCTTGCCCTCCATCGCCACGACGGTGCCGACGTCGAAGGCGAGGAGCCCCTCCAGGCGGTCGACCTTCTCCCAGGTCTTGGGGATGTCAGTGGTCGCCTTGTGGAGCCCCACGGCCTCGAAGAGCGCCTTGTAGGTCGACCGGTCGCTGTAGAGCTTGCCGAGGGTGGAGGAGAGGGTGGGGTAGAGCTTGTCGGTGGCGACGAACAGTGTGCCGGCGCGTTTGAGCAGTTGCAGGCGTAAAGCCCAGCGGCCGCTCTCGCGCAAATGGTCGTCCAGCAGCTCCAGCAGCGAGCGGGCCCGCGCCTCCTCGCCGGTGCCGACCAGGGCGCGCGCGACCCCCACGTAATACTCGAGATCCGAGGGGTCTTTTTCGATCCGCGCCAGCCAGTCGGTCTCGATGGAGTCGAAATCGCTCTTGGAAAGTTGGGTCTGGGTAGTCCTGGAAATTGTCATAGGGAGGAAGCAAGATACCAGATTCTCTGAGAACGTGTCTTCTGAACCGGCTAAGCTTGCCGCATGTCCGACCTGCCGGAGCTCCATCAACGCCTGCGCGAGGCGGGCGAGGAGGAGCTGCTCGCCCTGCTGCGCGAGCACGCGACCGAGCTCGCGCCCCCGGACCTCCGCCACGCGCTGCGCAACCCCTACTGCACGGCCGAGGCGATCGAGCGGATTGCCGGCGAGCAGCGGCTCCTCTCCTTCTACGAGGTGCGGCGCGACCTGACGCTTCACCCGCGGACGCCGGAGACGCTGGCCGCCCGCTTCGTGCCGACCCTCTACTGGCGCGACCTGATGGTGCTCTCGCTCGACAGCCGCCTGCGCCCGGCGTTGCGGCGCGCGGCCGAGACCCAACTGGCGGCGCGCCTGCCGGGGATGGCGATGGGGGAGAAGATCTCGCTCGCCCGCCGGGCGAGCCCGGGGGTGATCGCCCAGCTCCGGCACGACCCGAGCCCGGGAGTGATCGCGGCGCTGCTCGACAACCCCCGGCTGACCGAGGGGGCGCTGGGGCCCGTGGTCCACGCCGTGAGGACGCCGCCCGCGATCCTCGAGCTGATCGCGGGCGACCGCCGCTGGGGAGTGCGCTACCCTCTACGCTTGGCGCTGGCGCGCAATCCGGCGACGCCGCTCCAGACCGCCTGGCGTCTGCTGGAGACGCTGCGCAAGGCGGACCTCCGGCCGGTCGCCGCCGACCCGCGGCTGGCCGAGCCGCTGCGCCGCCGGGCGCGCGTCTTGTTGGGCGAGTAGTGTTGGGAATACCGCTGGGAGACTAGGTAAAAGTGAGCCATGAAACGCAAGAATTTGACCCCAGGGCGGAGCGCCGCGTAAAGTTATGACTCTCGTGCCAAAAAACGTGTCCAGAGGAGAGAGATTTCCGCCCCGCAAGACCGAAGACGCAGCCCCGGCCGCCGATCCGGCGGGAGGTGTGGCCGGAGGCGCGGGGGGCAAGCGACCGAACCGTCAGCCACCTTGGGAGAAGGAAGCGGTGTCTACCGAGAGCAGCTCTTTTGGCGACTGGCTCCGCCGGCAACGCGAGCTGCGTGAAATCAGCCTGCGCGACATCGCCGAGCGGACCAAGATCAGCCTGCGGTATCTCGAAGCGATGGAGGCGGATCGCTTCGATCTTCTGCCCGCGCCCCTGTTCGCCAAGGGCTTTCTCCGCGAGTACGCCCGCTATGTGGGGCTGTCGCCGGACGACGTGGTCAATCACTATCTCTCCGTGCATCACCCGGAGGAGCTGGTGGACCCCAAGGACGACACCAAGGTGCGCTCGCGGCCGAAGCCGGTCGATCCCGGCCAGCCTTCCATGCGTCGCAACTGGAGCTGGGGCCTGCTGCTCGCCCTCGCGGGCCTGATCCTGCTGGTGCTGGTGGCGCTCGCCGCCTACTTCGCCGAACGCCGGCACGCCGAGCCCGCCAACGTCGGCCAGGCGCCGCCAATGTCCGCGCCGCCGCAACTGGCCGCGCCGGGGCCGGACCAGAGGGCCGTCTCGGCCGCCGTCTCCGGGCGCTCCGCGCCGCCGCCGCCGAGCGCGCCGATCCAGGTCTCCCTCGACTTCAGCAAGGATTGCTGGGTGGAGGCGGTGATCGACGGCGGCAAGCGCCGCTTCTCCGAGTTGCGGGTGCAGGGGGAGTCGCTGCCGCTGGAGGCGGAGAAGAGCCTCGTGCTGACCCTCGGCAACGCCGGCGCGGTGGATGTGCAGGTCAACGGCTATCCCCTCGAGCTGGACAAGAAAGAGGGGGACGTGGTGCACGATCTGACCATCGATCTCAGCACGGTCGAGGCGCTCAAGGCGAAAAAAGAGGCTCGCTGATCTTGGCCGAGAGCCCGTCCTTCGCGCTGCTCGAGCAGATCCGCTCGGGCAATCGGCAATTTCAGCTACTCGCGGCCGAGGGGGTCCTCCCCATCCCTCCCGAGGACCTGATCCCGATCCAGGTCGATCTCGCCCACGGCGACGACGAGGAGATCGCCGGGAAGGCGCGGCACAGCCTGCGCACCGTCGACGTGCGCCTCGTCCTGCCGTTCCTCGAACGCCAGGCGGGGGCGGAGGCGCTCGCCTTCTTCGCCGAGGAGAGCAGCCATCCGGTGCTGATCGAGGCGATCCTGCGCCGGCGCGACGTGCCGCGCTCCATCCTCGCCCGTCTCGCCCGGCGGCTGCCGCCGGACCTCCAGGAGATCCTCCTGCTGCGCCAGGACGCCATCGTCGAGGAGCCGGTCATCCTCGAGGCCCTGGAAGAGAACCCGCAGATCTCCTCCTACACGCAGCGGCGCATCGCCGAGTACCGCGAGCACCTGCTGCCCCGGGAGCGCACCATCGCTCCTCTCCCCGAGATCGAGGAGATGGACGAGGCCGCCCTGGCGCGGGAAATCGAGGCCGCGCGGGAGCTCCCGCCCGCCGGCGAGTTCGAGCCGGAGAGGACCCAGCTCACCGAGGGGCAGATCCGCGGCCTGCCGATCCCCGCCCGTCTGAAGCTGACCCGCGGCGCGCCGCGCGGCCTGCGCTCGATCCTGCTGCGCGACTCCAATCCCCAGGTCGCCGTCTCGGTGATCACCAACAACAACCTCTCCGACCAGGAGGTCGAGCAGACCGCCGGCAACCGGGCCGTGGTCGAGGAGGTCCTGATGGCGGTCGCCAAGCGGCGCGAGTGGGTGAACAAGTACAATGTCGCCAAAGCCTTGATCCAGAACCCACGGACACCGATAGGAATATCGGTGCGCCTGTTGACCAAGCTGTCGGTGAAGGACCTCCGGGAAATCGGCCGGAGTCGGAATATTCCGGACGCGTTGCGCTCGACAGCCCTGCGTTTGTATAGAATCAAGCAGAAATAGAGATCAGAACGATGGCCAGGGACTTTTATAGCGTCCTCGCGGTGCCGCGCAACGCCACCGAGGACCAGATCCGCCAGCGCTTCCGGGAGCTCGCCCGCACCCGTCACCCCGACCGTTTCCAGGGGGCGGAGAAGCTGCGCGCGGAGAAGGAGTTCCAGGAGCTCACGCAGGCGTTCAACGTGCTGTCCGACCCCGAGCGGCGGCGGCGGCACGACGTCGACCTCGTGCGCCCCGAGGAGAGCTCGGCCGACCCCCGGCAGCTCTTCCGGGTCTATCTCCAGCGCGGCGTCAAGGCGTACAAGGAGAAGAACTATCTCGAGGCGGCCAGCAACTTCGACCTCGCCACCCAGGCCGACCCCAAGAGCGGCCAGGGCTGGCACCACCTGGCCCAGGCGTGCAGCCACCAGCGCAACTGGCTCTCCCGGGCCGTCGACGCCATCGAGCGCGCCTGCCAGCTCGAGTCGATGAACCCCGGCTACCTCAAGCAGGCCGGCCGCATCTGCGCCCTGTCCGGCCAGACCGAGAAGGCGATCCAGTATTACCGCCAGGCCCTCGAGTGGGGGGATGACGACGCCACCGTGCGCCAGGCGCTGGAGGAGCTGAGCGGCTCCCCGGCACGGCGCGGCCTCTTCGGACGGAGCTCCTGATGCGCGTCAAAGCCTGCGGACTCTCGGATGTCGGGCTCACCCGGGCCCACAACGAGGACTACTTCGAGATCGACCCCCAGCACAGGCTCTACGTGGTCGCCGACGGCATGGGTGGCCACAGCCATGGCGAGGTGGCCTCCCAACTCGCCGTCAACTCGATCCGCGACTTCATCGCCAAGAGCGCCGACCGCGACACCACGTGGCCGTTCGGCATGGACACCGACCTGGCGCGCCACTCGAACCTGCTCAAGATGGCGGTGCGGATCGCTCACGACCACGTCCTGCGCGCGATCAGCAAGGACGGCTCGCTCTACGGCATGGGCACGACCGTCGTCGGGCTCCTGCTCTCGGGCTCCAGCGCCGCCGTCGCCCACGTCGGCGACAGCCGCGCCTACCGGCTGCGCGACGGCCGCCTGGAGCAGCTCACCCAGGACCACACCTGGGTCAACGAGCAGGTGGTGGCCGGCTTCCTCTCCCGCGAGCAGGCCCGCACGCACCCGCTCAAGAACGTCGTCACCCGCGCCCTCGGCGGCGAGAGCGACGTCCTGGTCGACGTGCGCGAGATGGAGGTCCTGCCCGGCGACCTCTTCCTCCTCTGCTCGGACGGCCTGACCGGCATGCTCTCCGACGCCGACATCCGCGAGCGCCTCGACTCCGGTCGCAGCCTCCCCGAGATCTGCCGCACCCTGATCACCGACTCCAACGCCCGCGGCGGCATCGACAACGTCACTGTTGTGCTGCTGGCGATCGAGGGCGACGAGGCCACCGCGGAGGACGAGGAGTGCGAGGCCACGAAGTCGGGGACGGAAAAGACCTAAAGGACGAACAGGGACGAACACGGACAAGCACGGACGAACAAGGACACCGGAAAAAACGAACTCCTGTCCTTTTTGTCCGTGTTCGTCCTTTCCTCCCCTCATGACCCGCATAGCCGTCCTCGGCGGTGGACCGGCCGGCGGCTCGGCCGCCCTGGCGCTGGCCCGGGGCGGCGCGGCGGTGGATCTCTACCTGCCGGCCCGGCCCGGAGAGAAGCCCTGCGGCGGGGCGATCCCTGAGCACGTTCTCCCCCGGATCGCCGGCTTCGATCCCTCAGCTCTGCCGGCTATCGCCAGCCCCGAGGCCCTGCTGGAGAATTCCCGCGGACACCGGCTCACCCTCGATCTGGCCGGCATCCGCGTCTTCCGGCGGCGGGATTTCGACCGCGCGATCGTCGAGGCGGCCCTGGCCGCGGGCGCGGTGCCGCGGCGGGCCAGGGCCGAGAGGCTGGAAGCGGTGGAGAAGGGGATCCGGGTCTTCGCCGGCGGCGAGGCGCGCACCTACGACTGGGTCGTGGGCGCGGACGGCGCCCGCGGGCTCTCCCGGCGCTCGCTCGGGCTGATCCCCCAGGGGGATAGCGTCGGCCTCGGCGGCTCCCTCTCTGGGCTCGGCTGGCGCCGCCTCGTCCTCGCTTTCCCGGAGATCGCGGACGCCTACCTGTGGATCTTTCCTCGCCCG
Organism: Thermoanaerobaculia bacterium; assembly: GCA_035490435.1. Lineage (GTDB taxonomy): Bacteria > Acidobacteriota > Thermoanaerobaculia > Multivoradales > UBA5704 > DATARR01. The sequence continues at coordinate 27,323 of DATHEF010000063.1, read as the reverse complement.
GACGGTGCTTCGGTCGGCATCGCCTACACGCCGGGCCGGCTCACGGACGGCGCCGCGCGGGCCGCGCTCGACGGTTTTCTCGATCTGCATCTGCCGACGGGATGGCGGGACCTGCCCGGGCCGCGCTATCGCTATCCGATCCCGGTCTTCGGGCCCTGGACCCTGCCGGCGGTGCGCCGGGCGCTCGGCCATCGCATCCTGCTGACGGGGGACGCGGCGGCCGTGGCCGATCCGCTGACCCGCGAGGGGATCCGCTACGGCCTGCTCACCGGTCTCTGGGCGGCCGAAAGCCTGCTGGCGAGGCGCCCTAATGGCTACCCGGAGCGGTTGGAATCCGAATTGGAAGGGGAGATGGAGAGGGCCACCCACGCCCGGGACCTCTTCTTCGAAGGGGCCATCGGACGCTGGGCGGTGCCCGTGGCGCGGGCTCACCCTGGAATCCGCGGGGTCCTCAACGACCTGCTCGCCTGCCGGCAGCCGTATGGGGGATTGCGGCGGCGGCTGCTGCGGGCGGCGGTGGGAAAGTGAAAGGGCGCCCACACAGGGGCGCCCCTACAGACCTTGACCGCTGGAAGCCGGTTTACTTCCCGTACTCATACCCCTTCCGGGCCTTGACCCGGAACTCGGGGTTGGTGGTGGTCACCGTGACATTCTGGAAACCCGACTTGCCGGCCGGCTGCTCGCTCTGGTAGCTCAGCAGGTAGTAGCCGTTGTTCTCCTTGGCGATCTGGTCGAGCGGCGTCGAGAAGTTGGTGAAGTTGAAGAAGTAGCGGCCGCCGGTATCGTTCGACATCAGGTTCAGCGAGTCGCTCAGCGTGTGCTCGACCGCCGCGGGCGTCAGGTCGAGCGAGTAGACCGCCACGTTGTTGGCGTTGAGCGCGTTCACCGTCGGCAGGAAGTAGCGCTTGTCGGGGACGAACTGGCCGAACGTCGTCTCGTTGGCGGGGAGGCCGAAGGTGAAGAGCAGCAGGTTCTTGCGCCCCCGGATGTTGCCGGCCGAGCGGGCGATCACCTGCAGGGCGTCATAGATCTTCGGCGTCTTGTTGCGCAGCTCCTTCCCCTTGGGCAGCCCGGCGAGCAGCGAGGGCTTGGTGGTGTCGATCCGCGAGGGGTAGTTCCCCTCCGGGTCCTTGGCCTTCACGGCGTCGCCGATCGCCGCGATCAGCGCCTTGCGGTCGTGCGTGAAGTCCTGCTGCACCTTGAGGCGGGTGTCGTAGCTCACCACCGCCACCCAGTCGTTTGGCTGCATGTCGCCATCCACCCAGCCGCGGGCGCGCTTGGCGGCCTCGAGCTGCTGGGAGAGGAGCCGGGGAGCCTCCTGGGCGGTGTCCTTCTGGTCGTCGAAGAAGAGGATGAAGTAGCGGTCCTCCGTCCCCTGCTCGGTGCTCACGCCCTGCTTGGCGAGAGTGGAGTTGGATTCGAGAAGCCGGCGGTTGCTGTAGAACGTCGCGCCCGTCAGGTCGACGGGGTTGCCGTTCTCCCTCACCACGAAGTCGCTCTTGTCGAGGCCCACGATCACGTTCCCCTTGGCGTCGGTGACCAGGACGTCGAGAAGCACCTCGTTGACGTTCACCTTGCCCGTGAACTGTCCCTGAGGATTTTGACCCTGTGCACCCTGGCCCTGGGGAGCCTGATCCTGAGCCGCGGCGGCGCGCCCGAGACCGCAGAGCGCGATGAGGGCGATGGCCGTCATCCGCATGATTCGATTCATGATTTTCTCCTTTTGGAGGTCCGGACCGGGGAACCCCGCGGTCCAGTCCATTGATAACAGCAAGGGCCGGGCCAGGAAAATTCCAGGTATCCTGGAAGCGGAATGGATTGATTTTAAAAGGGATTGGGGTGGCAGGGGTGAGGGGATGGTGTGTCATTGGGAGAGGACGGGGTGTCTCTGGTGGGGTGCGTTGGTGGCCTGCGGGCCCTCATCACCCCGGCCCTCTTCTCCCAGCCTCCCCCCCGCCCGCCGGGAGAAGAGGGAGTAGTTAGAAGAGTTTGTCGAAGAGGCTTTTTAGCCCCTCTCTCCCGGCGGGCGGGGGGGAGGCTGGGAGAGAGGGGTTGGGGAGTGAGGGCTCGCCCCGAAGGGGCGGCATCGCAGGCCACCGTCGCCGCCTACTCCGTCTTCCCCGGGAACCGCGCATAGAACCCCCCCGCCTCCACCGTCCCGCGCAGGGCGGCGGAGGGCGCGAAGCGGTCCCCCACGGTGCTTTCGAGGCGCTCCAGGGTGGCCACGATCCGGCTCAGGTTCTCCTGGTCCGCCCAGCGGCAGAGGCCGCCGCGGAAGGGGGGGAAACCGGTGCCGAAGATCAGCGAGAGGTCGAGCTCGGCGGCGCTGCGCACCACCCCTTCCTCCAGGCAGCGGGCCGCCTCGTTGACCATCGGCAGCACCATGCGGTCGGCGATCAGCCCGGGGTCGGGGTTCTCCACCTTGGGTTGCAGACCGAGGAGGGCGTAGATCTCCGGATCCGGCTCCTTCCGCTCGCGTCCCTCGTAGCGATAGAACCCCTTGCCGTTCTTCGTGCCCAGCCGGCCGCTCTGCGGCGCGCGGTCCAGCCAATCGGGCACCGGCAGACGGTCGCTGAAGGCGTCGTGCAGGATGTGGGCGACCTTGGTCGCGACGTCGATCCCCACCTCGTCGGTGAGCGCCATCGGACCCATCGGCATCCCCCAGTCGGCCATCGCGCGGTCGACGTCCTCGATCCTGTACCCCTCGTCGAGCAGCCAGAGGGCCTCGGTCGAGTAGAACATCAGCAGGCGGTTGACCAGGAAGCCCGGGGTGTCCTTGACCAGGACCGGCGTCTTGCCCAGCTTGCGGGTGAAGGCGAAGACCGTGTTGACCGCCGCCGGGTCGCTCCCCTCGGGGGCGATCACCTCGACCAGCGGCATCTTGTCGACCGGATTGAAGAAGTGCATGCCGACCACCCGCTCCGGATGCGGGGTTTTTGAGCCGATGCCGCCGACCGACAGCGACGAGGTATTCGAGGCGAGGACGGCGCCCTCGGCGACGTGCTTCGCCGTCTCGGCGAAGACCTCCTGCTTGACCCCCATGTTCTCGACGATCGCCTCGATCACCAGGTCCACCGAGCGGAAACCTGTGTAGTCGAGCGTCGGGTGGAGCAGGCCCATCTTGCGCCGCGCCTCGGGGACGGTGAGGCGCCGCCGCTCCACCTGCTTGGTGAACAGCCGCGACGCGTGCTGCATGCCGCTCGCCAGAGCCTCGTCGCGCACGTCCTTCATCCGCACCGGCAGGGCGGTCTCGGCGGCGATGAGCTGGGCGATGCCGCCCCCCATCACGCCGGCGCCGAGCACGGCGGTCGAGCGGACCTCCCGTGGCTCCGCTCCGGGCAGGCCGTTCTCCTTCTTGGCCTCCTCGGTCAGCCGGAAGACGTGGATGAGGTTCTTCGCCGTCCGCGAGGTGGCGAGCTCGGCCACGGCGCGGGCCTCAGCGTCGAAACCGGCACGGGGGCCGTCCTCGATCCCCACCCGCACCACCTCGATGGCCCGCAGCGGCGCCGGGTAGTGCCCATGCGTCGTCTCCAGGGTCTTCTTGCGTGCCTGGTCGAAGAGGATCTTCCGCCCGAACGGGTTCTTCTCGAGGAGCATCTCCTTGAGGTCGAATTCCCCCTCGTCGCGGCGCGGCTTGTCGACTCGCTCCAGGGCGAAGTCGCGCAGCGTGTCGAGGAAACGGGCGTCCGGCAGCAGGGCGTCGATCAGCCCGAGCTTGAGGGCCTTGCGGCCGACCACCGTCTTGCCGGTGAGGATGAGATCGAGCGCCTCGGCGATGCCGATCCGGCGCGGCAGCCGGGTCGAGCCGCCCCAGCCGGGGAGGATGCCCAGCCGCACCTCGGGAAGACCCATCTTCGTATCCGGCCGGTCGCTCGCCACCCGGTAGGTCGAGGCGAGCGAGATCTCGAGCCCGCCGCCCAGGCAGACGCCGCGGATGGCGGCGACGGTGGGGAAGGGGAGCGCTTCCCAGGCCGAGAACAGCCGGTGGCCCACGCGCGAGCCGGCCTCCGCCTCGACCGGATCGGTCACCCGGGCGATCTCCTCGACGTCGGCGCCGGCGATGAAGCTCCCCGGCTTGCCGGAGAGCAGGATCAGGCAGCCGATGTCCTTGCGCCCCCCGAGCTCGTCGATGACCCGCTCCAGCTCCTGGAACGCGGCGCGGGTGAAGACGTTGACCTTCCTGTCGGGCGAATCGAACGTGAGCGTCGCCAGGCGATCGGCGCCGGCCTCGAGATGGAAGATGGATGTCACGGTGATGCCTCCTTGGAAGAAACCCGCCCGAAGGCGACTGGCCCGGAATTTCAATCCCGGGCTACCGACATTCGCCCCTTGCCGGGGCTCTGAAGAAGCGCTCCCTGGAAGTCCCGGAGGGACGACCGTAGGTAGCCCGGGATTTCAATCCCGGGCTCCAGAGCGCTACCCCCCGTGCTTGTCCGCCTCGGCATAGAGGCGGTCGATGACGTTGCCGTACTTCTGGTTGATCACCCGGCGCTTGACCTTCAGCGTCGGCGTGATCTCGCCCGTCTCCAGGGTGAACTCGTTCGGCAGCAGCTCCCAGGCGACGATCTTTTCGAAGCCGGCGAGGTTGGCGTTGACCGCCGTCACCTCTTTGCCGATCAGCTCGCGGACCTTGGGATCGGCGATCAGCTTCTCGTTGTCCGCCACGCCGATCCCCTGCTTCTCCGCCCAGGGCTTGAGCGCCTCGAAATCCGGCACCAGCAGCGCCGCGAGGAACTTCCGGCGATCGCCGATCACCACCGCCTGGCCGATGAAGCGGCTCCCCTTCAGCGTGTTCTCGATCGGCGCCGGGGCCACGTTCTTGCCATAGGCGTTGATGATCAGCTCCTTCTTGCGATCGGTGATCCGCAGGAAGCCTTCCGAATCCACCTCACCGATGTCGCCGGTGTGGAACCACCCCTCGGCGTCGATCACCTCCGCCGTCTCCTTCTCCATGCCCCAGTAGCCCTTCATGATATTGGGACCCTTGGAGAGGATCTCGCCATCCTCGGCGATGCGGACCTCGACCCCGGGGATCGGCTGGCCGACGGCGCCCATCTTGACGTTCTCGCGGGTGTTGACCGAGATCACCGGCGAGGTCTCCGAGAGGCCGTACCCCTCATAGATCGGCAGGCCCGCGCCCCAGAAGAACTCGGCGATGTCGCGCGCCAGCGGCGCGCCGCCCGAGATGGCGAACTCGAAGCGCCCGCCCAGCCGCGCCTTGATCTTCGAGAAGACCAGCTTGTCGGCGAGGCCGAGCTGGATCCCCAGGAAGCCCGGCGGCTTCCGCTTCTTCAGCCGGTAGGGGAGCGCCTTGCGGCCGACCCCGACCGCCCAGGCGAAGAGCTTCTGCTTGATCGGCGATCCCGCCGCCACCCCTTCCTGCACCTTGCTGTAGACCTTCTCGTAGACGCGCGGCACGGAGACGAAGACGTGCGGCTTGACCTCCTGCATGTTCTGCGACACCAGGGCCACCGACTCGGCGTAGGCGATCGTGCACCCCTCCAGGAAGTAGCAGTAGTCGACCGTGCGCTCGAAGGAGTGCGACAGCGGCAGGAACGACAGCACCACGAACTTGCGGTCGAGGCCGAGCACCGAGAGGCCGGAGCTGACGTTCGAGGCGATGTTCCGGTGGGTGAGCATCACCCCCTTGGGCGTGCCCGTGGTGCCGCTGGTATAGATGAAAGTCGCGAGGTCGTCCGGCTGAACGGCGCGGGCGCGCGCCTCGAACTCCGCGGCGTCGGCGCCGGCCCCCTTCTCGAGCAGCTTGTCGAGCGTGATCACCCGGGGATCGTTCGACGTCCCCTTGATGAGCACGAAGTGGTGGACGTCCGGCAGCTTGTCGATATTGGCGAGGAACCCCTCCAGGTGGGCGGCGGTCTCGGCAATCACCACCTTGGCGCCGCAGTTGCCCGCGATATAGGAGGACTGGTCCGGCAGCAGCGTGGGGTAGACCGGCACCAGCACGGCCCCCGCGCAGAGCGTCGCGAAGTCGACCGTCGGCCAGTGCGGGCCGTTCTCCGACATCAGGGCTACCCGGTCGCCGCGCTCGACCCCGAGCTCCAGGAGCGCCTTCGACAGCCGCCGGACGCGGTCCACCAGCTCCGCGGTGGAGATCGGCTGGTAAGTGCCGCCGATCTTGGACATGAGGCAATCCGGCTTGTTGTAGCTTGCCGCCTTCAGGAACAGCTCGGTTAGGGTAGAGACCGACGTAGGCATGAACGCCCTCCCGCTGAGGTTAGGCAGCGGATTCTATCCCAAGGGGCCGCAAGGGGCGGCGCGGGGCATCAGTAGCGCGCTTTTACCGTTTGGAGCAACCTTTCTCTATGGGGGCTCCAAGCTCGCGCCGGTATGCCGCCGTGTCCGAGATCGCCCCCGGAGGATCAACCATGTTGCCGAACCGTTCTCCGCAAAGCATTTTCACCGTCTTCGCCCTGCTGGCCCTCCTCGTCCTCGCCAGTCTCCCGGCCCAGGCCCGGCCGCTCCGCCATCGCGCGGCGGGCCGCCACGCCGTTGCCGCCTCCGGCGAGAACGGCCTCGTCCGGATCTGGAGCTTCCTCCTAAGCTTGACGACGAAGGAAGGGGTGACTATCGATCCCAACGGCGCCCCCAAGCCCCAGGGGCTGACGACCGCTCCCGGCGGCGACCTCGACGACGAGGGTATAACCATCGATCCCGACGGCCGGACGTAACGGGCTTCAAAGTGGGCCGGGGACCTCTCCGGCCCACTTTGTTGCTCCTCTGTGTCACGAAATAGCGCTTCAAGGTGACTATAAGAGGTACGAGACGCCTGGAAAGGGGATTGGATTGGAAGACGCGCATCTGTCTCTGGAGACACTGGCCAAGTGGCTTTCGGGAACCCTGGAGCACGACGAGACGCTCCGCCTCGTCATCCCTCACTTCCTGGCGCGCTGTCCGGTTTGCCGGGAACGGCATGAGGAGATCCTCAGGATCCAGAAGCAGGTCGGCCACTGGGATCCGGAGATCTCTGTGATGGAGGGGCAGCAGGCGCCGGAGCTCTGGAGTCGCCTCGCCGAGCGCCCCTATGCTGAGCAGCTCCGGGAGGTGGAGGAGGACGAGGGGCTGCACGCCTGGGGGCTCTGCCAGCTCCTCCTCCAGAAGAGCCGGGAGGCCACTTTCAGCGATCCTGCCCAAGCTGTGGAGCTGGCGAATCTGGCGCTCCGGGTCGTCCGGCACCTGGGCAAGGCGTATGACCCGAACTGGGTGATGGAACTGCGGGCCCGGTGCTTCGCCTATCTGGGGAATGCGCGCCGGGTTCTTGGAGAGCTGCGGAGCGCAGAGGATGCGTTCGTCAAGGCGGAAGCCTGCCTGATCCGGAGCACGTCCGGAAATGTCGAGGTCTGGGCGGAGATCCTGGACCTGAAATCCTCCTTGCGCCGGGCTCAGAGGAGACTTGGCGAGGCCCTGTCGCTGGCTGACGAGGCGCTCTCGACCTATAGAGATCTCGGGGATGGCCATGGGATCGGGAAAGCCTTGTTGCAGCAGGCCAAAATTCTTGAGGAGGTCGATGATCTCTCGGGGGCCATCAATCTCCTGAAGGGAGCCGTCGACGAGATCGAACGTCTCGAGTACCCTCGCCTCTTTTTCTGCGCGCGCTACAACCTGCTGGGCTGTCTCGCTTTGGCGGGGCTTTTCGAGGAGGCTGCGCAGCTCCTTCCCGAGATAAAAGGACTGTTTGGCGAAATCTCCCAGCCGCTCGATCTCGTCCGCTTGCGCTGGGTGGAGGGGCTCATCGATCTTGGCCTCGGCCGTCTCGGACCCGCCGAGGCCGCCTTCCGGGAGGTCCAGCGGGAGTTCCTGGAGCGGCAGATGGGCTATGATGCGGCGCTGGTTTCCCTGGACCTCGCCCGTCTTTTCGCCCAGGAAGGGTGCGCGGAGGATCTGAAGCGGCTCGCGGCGGAGCTGATGCCCATCTTCCAGTCGCGGGACGTGAACCGGGAGGCCATCGTGACTCTGCTGATGTTCCAGCGCGCCTGCGAGGAGGAGCGCCTCACCGTGGATCTCGTGCGCCAGTTCTCCGCCTATCTGCGAAGAGAGCGGCGGGGCCACGAAGGCTGAATGCGGCTCCGGACCCGCGGTCCGCGCTTTCGGACCCGCGGATCGCGGTCCTGGACCCGCGGTCCGGGGAGTCGGACCCGTGGGTCGTAGTCCTGGACCCGTGGGTCAGGGAGTCGGACCCATGGGTTGCGGTTCTGGACCCGTGGGTCGGGCAGTCGGGACCATGGGTCGTGGTCCTGGACCCGTGGGTCGGGTAGCCGGGACCACGGGTAGTAATCCTGGACCCGTGGGTCGGAGAGTCGGACCCGTGGGTCCTGATCCCGAATGCATGGGTCAAGGAGCAGGGGCCGCGGGTCGAACTCGGTACACCACCTCAGGAAGCGCCTGCAAGGCGTCACGGATGAGCGCTTTGCCGGGTCCAACTCCTCATCAGCGCTGCCGTTCCCCCTACAGACCTTCCCGCCGATCCGAAACGGAGCTGAGTGACGCTCGTCAGAAGCAACCTGGGGCAGGTCGCTCCTGACGAGAGCCTTCCTGGCTTACTTGCAGGTTTTGCTGCACTGGGTGCAGGTGTCGGTCCGGTCACAGACCAGGCCGTCGGTGATTGCGCCTCCAATCGCGGCCCTGAGGCTCTCTTCCAGATTCAGCAGTGTTTCCCGGTTCAGATGAAGCTTCTTGATTGCCTTTTTCATCGACGATCTCCTGCTATCGGCATCACGTTCCGGCGATCATCGCCGGAAGCTCGACCGAGGCCCGGTCAGACTCCAAGTCAGGGCTGCTGAGGAGGAGCTTTAGCAAAGATAGTATAGGTTGAAGGCGGTCAGGCATCGGGCCGCTGTGGGTCGATCCAGGTGCGGTCCAGGTAGGCGGGATAGAGTGGGTCGAAATCCTTGTCCGTGGTCAGGAGGTGGGCTCCCGAGGCGACCGTGGTCGCGGCGATCCACATATCGTTCTGCTGGACGGGGTTGCCGGCTCGTCGGAGGAAAACGTCGATCTGGGCGTAAAATTCGAGGATCTCGTCCGAGATGTCCACGACGACCAGATCTTGGAGCAGGCCTTCCAGGGCAGCTATCTTCGAAGGCCCCCAGCTAAATCTCCTGGACATTGCCAAAGCCTCGCCGACGGTAACGATAGAGACCAAGGGCCTTTCCGCCCGCTTTCGCAAGAGAAATCTGGAATCGATAAATCTCCCTGTCCGGTTATCCCGGACCAGGTGAATCAAAATATTGGTATCGAGAAGCAGCAGGCGCGGAAGCGTCAAGAAAGCTCTTCAAGGTAAGCGAGGATTTCCTCCTCACTCTCATCGCCCGGCCACTTGCCGATGATGGCATTGATGCCAGAATCGGGTCCCTGGGGCTGGTGGAGAGCTGCGATATCGAGCTTTCTCACGAGGGTGCGCCGCCTGACTGGCTGCTGATCAGCGTCATCTTCTTTGCGGGGCAGGGTCGGTTTGTGAGATGCCATGGATGTCGCCTCCTCTCCAGATGAGGATACCAGAGCCGGGGTTGGTATCGCCATCCCGCGCCATCGTCATGGCAAGCCGCGATCCGCGGAGGACCGGAGTGAATCCCGGAGGGCGGGGCGCCCCGGTCCGCCAAGCCGCCTCAAGGTGTAGACTTCCCGCGGAAACGCCTCAGGAGGAATCGTCTTGGCCTCTCCGCAGGAGACCACAGCCCGGGAACCCCTTTCCGCCGTCGACCATGCATGGCTGCGGATGGATGAGCCATCGAACCTGATGATCATCAACGGCGTGCTGGTGATGGACGAGCCGGCGTCGTTCGACCGCATCAAGGCCATCCTGCGGCGCCGGCTGTTGCCGATCCCCCGTTTCCACCAGCGGATCGTCCATCACCGGGGTGGTCCCTGCTGGGAGGAGGACCCGGACTTCGATCTCGACCAGCACGTCTATCGGATGGAGCTGCCGGCGCCGGGGGACGAGAACGTTCTGCGCGAGGTCATCAGCGGCCTGATGAGCGAGCCGTTCGATTCCAGGCGGCCGCTCTGGAGCTTCCACCTGCTGGAGAACTACAAGGGCCAAGGGTCCATCCTCATGGGACGCCTCCACCATTGCATCGGCGACGGCATGGCCCTGCTCCTGGTGCTCCTGTCGCTGACCGACATGACGGCCGAGACGGCCGACGATCTCGACAGCCCGTTCACCGATTTTTTCCGCCGGCCGCCGCGGGAGCACGAGGCCGCCACGCGGCTCGCCGAGCGGATCATGCCCGACGGCATCCGCCTGATGCGGCAGTCGGCCGAGGCGTTCCGTTCGATGAATGTCCTGGCCACCGGAGTGGCGTCGACCAGCGCCTTCAGCCGCCTGTTGTTCCGCCTGCCCGATCCGTCGACGATGTTCAAGGGACCGCTCGGCATCCCGAAGCGGGTCGCCTGGTCGGAGCCGATCGCGGTCGACGACGTCAAGGAGGTGGGGCGCGCGCTCCAGGGGACGATCAACGACGTCCTGCTCTCGGCGATGACGGGGGGGCTGCGGCGCTATCTGGACCACAAGGGGAAGCCGGCCCGCGGGCTGAATTTCCGGGCGGCGATGCCGGTCAACCTGCGGTCGCTCGACGACATGTCGGACCTAGGCAACCAGTTCGGGCTGATCTTCCTGTCGCTGCCGGTGGGGATCGACGACCCGGTGGAGCGGCTGGCCGAGCTGCACCGGCGGTCGGTCGCGCTGAAGCGCTCGGCCGAGCCGATCGTGGTCTACGGCATCCTGAAGATGCTGGGAATGGTGCCGCTGGCGGTACAGAGGATGGTGGTGAAGATCTTCGCCGCCAAGACGACGGCGGTGATGACCAACGTGCCCGGCCCGCGGGAGGAGCTCTACCTCGCGGGCAAGGCGGTGCGGGAGATCTTCTTCTGGGTGCCGCAGTCGGGGCGGGTGGGGCTCGGCATCAGCATCTTCAGCTATGCCGGCCACGTTCGCCTGGGGCTCGCCTCGGACACCGGCCTGGTCCCCGACCCGGAGCTGATCGTCGAGGGGTTTCACGAGGAGTTCGAGGAGCTGCGGGCGCGGGCGCGGCGGGCCTGACCGGAGTGTCTTCTCTTTGATTGGCAGCACGATCTCCCACTACCGGATTCTCGAGCGCCTCGGGGGCGGCGGCATGGGCGTCGTCTACAAGGCGGTCGATCTCAAGCTCGACCGGCCGGTGGCGCTCAAGTTCCTCGCCGGCCAGCGCGGCGCCTCCGAGGAGAGCAAGCAGCGCTTCATCCGCGAGGCCCGGGCCGCGTCGGCGCTCGACCACCCTGCCATCTGCACGATCTACGAGATCGACGAGACCGGCGACGGCGCGCTGTTCATCGCCATGGCCCTGTGCGAGGGGGAGACGCTGCGCGACCGGATCGAGCGCGGGCCGCTGCCCCTGGCCGAGGCGGTGGGGATCGCCGAGCAGATCGCCGCCGGCCTCGCCCGCGCCCACGAGAAGGGGATCGTCCACCGCGACGTGAAGCCGGCCAACATCATCGTGGCTCCCGACGGCCGGGTGAAGATCGTCGACTTCGGCATCGCCAAGCTCGCCGATCAATCCCGCATCACCCGCGCCGGCGCGGCCGTGGGCACGGCGTCCTACATGTCCCCCGAGCAGTTCCACGGCGAGCCCGCCGACGCCCGCACGGACGTCTGGTCGCTGGGGGTGGTGATCTACGAGATGGTGACCGGCCGGCCGCCGTTCACGGGCGATTCGGAGATCGAGATCGCGCGGGCCATCCTGGGGCAGAGCCCGCGGCCGATGGTCTCGCTCCGCCCCGGCATGCCGCCGGCCCTCGAGCGGCTGGTGCGGCACGCCCTGGCCAAGCGACTGGAGGAGCGCATCGGGAGCATGGACGCGATGCGCGCCGGGCTCCGGGACCTCGCGCCGGCGCTCACAGCGGCCGCTTTCTCCTCCGACGACGACCGTACGCTGCTCGATTTTCCTGGCGCGCCCACGCTCCTCGGCGAAACCGGGCCCCTGGTCTCCGCCGGCCCGCCCGGGGACAAGGTCGGCCCCTACGAGATCCTGGAGATCCTCGGCGGCGGCGGCATGGGGATCGTCTACAAGGCCCGCGACACCCGGCTGGCGCGCGTTGTCGCCCTCAAGTTCCTGCCGCCGGAATTGACCCGCGATCCGCAGGCCAAGGAGCGGTTCGAGCAGGAGGCGCGGGCGGCCTCGAGCCTGGACCACCCGAATCTGTGCACCATCCTGGAGCTGGGGGAGACCCCGGACGGCCGGCTCTATCTCGCCATGCCCTGCTACGACGGCGAGACCCTGCGCCGCCGGATCGAGCGCGGGCCGCTGCCGGTCACGGAGGCGGTCGACATCGCCCTGCAGATCGCCCGCGGCCTCTCGAAGGCCCACCGCAGCGGTATCGTCCACCGCGACATCAAGCCGGCGAACGTGATCGTCACCATCGACGGGGTGGTGAAGATCCTCGACTTCGGCCTCGCCAAGCTGGCCGGCACGGCGGCGATCTCGCAGACCGGCTCCTCGGCCGGCACCCCCGCCTACATGTCCCCGGAGCAGGCGCGCGGCGACGAGGTGGACCCGCGGACCGATCTCTGGTCGCTCGGGGTCGTGCTCTACGAGATGCTGGCCGGCCGGCGGCCGTTCCGCGGGGAGCGCGAGCAGGCGGTGGTCTACTCGATCCTCAACGAGCGCCCGCAGCCGTTGCGCGAGCTGCGTCCGGAAGTGCCGCCGGAGCTGGCGCGGCTGACCGAGCGGCTGATGGCCAAGGACCCGGCGGACCGCTACGCCAGCGTCGACGAGCCGCTGGCCGAGCTGCGCGCTCTCGCGGGAGACCCGGGGACCACCACCTTTCTGACGCTCTCCTCCGGGCGCAGGGGCCGGCGCTGGATCTGGGGCGCGGCCGCCCTGGCGGTGGTGGCCGTCGTCGCCGGCTCTCTCTTCCTGGCGCGGCCGCGTGGCGCCGAGGCGCCCGTCCACGCCACCTTCACCCGGCTGACCGATCAGGAGGGGAGCGAGACCTTTCCGAGCATCTCGCCGGACGGCAATTTCTTCGTCTACGCGCGGGCGACCTCCCCCGACAATCTCGATCTCTACCTGCAGCGCGTTCAGGGGGGCAATCCGATCAATCTGACCGCGGACTCGGCCGCTTCCGATACGCAGCCCGCCTATTCGCCCGACGGCGGCATGATCGCCTTCCGCTCCGAGAGGGGCGGCGGCGGCATCTTCGTGATGGGAGCGACGGGGGAGTCGGTGCGCCGGCTGTCGGAAATCGGGTACAACCCCTCCTGGTCCCCCGACGGCAAGGAGGTGGTGGTGGCGACCGAGGGGATCACCTCGCCGGCCTGGCGGTCCTCGGTGAGCCAGCTCTGGCGGATCAGAGTGGAGGACGGCAGCCGGCGGCTGGTGACGCCGGGCGACGCCGTGCAGCCGAGCTGGTCCCCTCACGGCCAGCGGATCGCCTACTGGGGGATTCCGGACGGGAAGGCGCAACGGGATCTGTGGACGCTGCCGGTGGCGGGCGGCAAATCCTTACAGGTCACTGATGACGCCTATCTCAACTGGAGCCCGGTCTGGTCGCCGGACGGCCGCTATCTCTACTACGCCAGCGATCGGGGGGGCAGCATGAATCTCTGGCGGATCCCGATCGACGAAGACTCGGGGAAGGTCCGCGGAGCGCCCGAGCCGGTCACCACGCCGTCGGCGTCGAGCGGTCTGCCGAGCCTGGCCAAGAGCGGCCGCCGCATTCTCTATGCCGTGGACGACAGCAACGCCAACGTCTACAGCGCCGGCTTCGATCCTGCCGGCGCCCGCGTGGCCGGGCCCTTTCAGCCTGTCACGCAAGGTTCGCGCTTCATCCGCTACGCGGAGCCTTCGCCCGACGGCCGCTGGATCGCCTACGACACCTCCGCTCCCCAGGAGGATCTGTTCGTGATGCGGGCCGACGGCACGGGGCTGCGGCGGCTCACCAACGACACGGCCAAGGATCGCGTGCCCCGCTGGTCGCCGGACGGTTCCCACCTCCTGTTCTTCTCGAACCGTGGCGGAAAATACGAGGCCTGGGCGGTGCGGCCGGACGGCAGCGGCCTGCGGCAGGTCACGCAGGTGGCCGGCGAGCCCGTATTCAACCCTATCTGGTCGCCCGATGGCCAGCGGATCGCGGCCACTCTCGGCTTCGCCCGCACGGTGCTCTTCAACTGGCGGGACGCCGGGGAGCCGTCCTCGCCGCTCCCCTTCCCAGGGAACCTGCCCGGCTTCAGTCCGAACTCCTGGTCTTCCGACGGCCGCCGTCTGGCCGGCAACAGGAACAATTCCGAGATCGTCGTCTACGGGCTCGAATCCCACAAGCTGGAGCCCCTGGGGCATCGCGGCTTGGCGCCGTTCTGGCTGGCGGACGGCCGGCGGCTCCTGTATCTGGACCAGGGGAAGCTCTTCGTCCTCGACACCGTCACGCGGGAGACCCGGGAGGTTCTCGTGCCGCCGCCGAGCTCCACCTTCCTCCTGGCGAGCCTCAGTGCGGACAACCGGACCCTCTATACGGTCCGCGCCACCGACGAGGGGGATATCGGGATGATCGATCTCGAATAGGGACGGGGCATGGCCGCCAGCCGGGGTTCTTATATACTTCCGCCATCGCGTTCATTAATTTCCTGGCGTCCGGGGTCTTCCCCAGGGAGGTGAATATGTCTTTCGTGTCCAGGGACCTGATGGTCAATGTCCTTTATGGGATGTCTGGAGAAGGCGACGAGCCCGGCTGTACGCCGAGTCCGGCGAAATGCACACCCAGCCCGCCGGACCGGAACTGCACGCCGAGTCCGCCGGACGGGGACTGCACGCCGAGTCCACCGGCGAACTGCACGCCGAGCCCGGTCACGGGCTACGGAGAGGACGAATCTCCCCTGAAGGCCCTCGCCTCGCTGCGGCAGCAGCTCCGCGAAACGCTGGCGCAGGCCTGAGATCGGAGACGCCGTGGAGGTCGGGATTCCGGAAGGCCCGGGGGTCGCTTCGCCGTCGGAGCTCCTCGGGCGGGCCTTCCGGGCCAATCCAAAGTATGAGCTGGTGCTGTTCGACCGCCTGTCCGAGGGCGAGCGGCGCCGGCTTGAGGGTTTCCGCCGGGATCCCGGCTTCTACGGTGTGCTGCGCCCCCGCGGCCGGCGGGGGATGGGCGTCAAGGCGGTCGACCGCGAGACCGCCCTTCTCTTCCTGACCCTCCGCGAGCCGGGCCCCCTGCCCGCCTACGTGCGGGAGGTCCTCGGCGAGGGCACCGCCAGGACCATGGCGCAGCTCCTGGCCGACGGCATCCTGGAGGTGGAGCACGAAGGCGCCTTCGTCTCCGGCCCGGCCGCCTTCGCGCTGCTCCCGAGCGGCCCGGCCGGCGAGCCGCGCGGCCGCCTGGCCCGCCTCTCGCTCGCGGCGCTCCGCCACGGCGAGGCCCTGGCGCTCGACGATCCGCTGCAACTCGCCTGGCGCCTCTACGCCTACAACCGCCTCCCGCTCACCCCCCGCTGGCAGCGGCTCTTGCCGTCGGCCGAAGCCGTCCGCGAGTACCTCGGCGTCGGGCCAGGGGGGGCGAATCGGCCGTTTCTGGACCGCGCCTGGACGCCCGGAGCTCCCATGGACGGCTGGCTGAGCTGGACCGCCCGCGGGCGGCGCACGGAGCCCCTGATCCCGGGCGGCACCACCTACAAGCTCTACGTGAGCCCAACCCCCGGGTGCCTCCGCGAGGGGTTCGGCGCCGTGCTCGAAGCGCTGGCGGCGGCGCGCGCCCGCCAGTTCAAGGTCGGCGACGGCGCCGCCGGCCTGCTCCGTCCGGACAAGATCGTCGCCTACTTCCCCGATTTCGAGCGCCTGGCCGAGGCCGCCGACGCCGTCCTCGCCCGGCTCGCCGGCGTGGCCGCCCAGGGGGTTCCGTTCACCTCCGAGATCGGCGGCGACGGGCTGCTCTCCTGGGGCGTCGACCCGCCGGCCGGCGAGCGCTCCTCGCTGTGGGACGGGCGCGAGAGCTGGCGGCTCTGGCTGAGCCACCGGCTGGCCCGGGCGCTGATCGACGCCCGGGCCGCGAAGACGCCGGAGAACGCCGGGGTCGAGCCCTGGCGCTTCGCCCTCGAGCGCGTCCGTCTCGACGGGGTGGACACCGCCACCTGGACGCCGGGCGCCCTGCTCTGGAAGGGAGCCTGAGGAGCGGATGGCGATCACCGATCCCCTGTTGCTCCCCGCGGACGTGCTCCTGGTCCCGGTGGCGGACCTCGCCGAGGAGGTGCGCCGCCAGTTCCCCCATGGCGAGGGGGACTTCGCGATCAGCCGCCCGCGCTCGCGGTCGACCTCGCGGGTGCTCGACGCGGGCGCGGCGGCGCTGCTCGGCGAGTTCCGCTCGCCGCGGACCGTCGTCGACGCGGTGATCCGCTACAGCCGCGCCCACGAGGCCGATCCGGAGGCCGTCCTCGAGCAGTGCTACCCGATGATCGAATCCCTGCTGGCCGCCGGTTTCCTCGCCGAGGAGGGCTCGGCGGAGGCGGACGACATCCAGCCGTCCCTCGTGCCCGGCGAGGAGATCGCCGGCTTCGAGGTGCTGGGCTGCGTGCAGACGCTCGAGGACACCGAGCTCTACCAGGTGCGGACCGGCGAGCGGGCGGCGGCCCTGAAGATCGAGCGCTCCGCGGCGGCCGGACGGGAGGGGCACGGCGGCGCCCTCTTCGAGCGCGAGGCGGCGATCCTGCGGCATCTCGACGGCGCGGGCGCGCCGCGCCTGCTGGCCACCGGGGACTTCGAAGGCAGGCGATGGCTGGCGACCGACTGGTGCCCAGGGATCGACGCGGCGTCGGCCGCCGCCGAGCTCCGCCGCGGCGAGCCGGACAGTACCGGCCTGCTGGCGCTCTGCCGGGCGGTCCTCGCGGCCTACGCCGGCCTCCACGAGCGGGGGGTGATCCACGGCGATGTCCATCCGAGGAACATCCTGGTGGCGGGGGGTGGGCGGGTCCAACTGGTGGATTTCGGTCTGGCGCTCTGGGAGGGAGCGGGCGAGCTCGGCCGCCCCCGCCGCGCCGGAGTCGCCTTCTACTACGAGCCCGAGGCCGCCGCCGCGATGCGGTCCGGCGCGCGGATGCCGCCCCCCTCCCGAGCGGGCGAGCAGCACGCGGTGGCCGCCCTCGTCTACCAGCTCCTGACCGGGTCCCACTACCGCGACTTCTCCCTGGAAAAAGGGGAGATGCTGCGCCAGATCGCCGAGGAGCCGCCGCTCCCCTTCGCCGAGCGGGGCGCCGAGCCCTGGCCGGAGGTGGAGACGGCGCTCGCCCGGGCTCTCGGCAAGGAGCCGCCGGCGCGCTTTCCCGGCATCGGCGATCTGCTCGCCGCGCTCTCGGCCGCCGCGCCCCCGCCGCGGCCGAGGCCGAGCGCGGGGGTCCCTCCGGCGGAGGCCCTGCTCGCGCGGGTGCTCGCGCGGGTCGGCCCCGGCGGCGACCTCTTCCGGGAAGGACTCCCCGAGCCGCCGCGGATCACCGTCAGCTATGGCGCCGCGGGGATCGCCTGCGGGCTCCACCGCATCGCTCTCGCCCGCGACGACGCCGAGCTCCTCGCCCTCGCCGACCTCTGGGCTCTCCGGGCCGCGCGGGGGCGGGGGGACGAGGGGGACGTCTACTCGACCTCCGCGGAGATCACCCCGGAGACCGTCGGCCGGAGCTCCATCCATCACTCCGCGACCGGGGTTCATTGCGTGCGGGCGCTGATCGCGTGGGCCCTCGGGGTTCCGGCCGAGCGGCGGCAAAGTCTCCAGGCGTTCCTGGAGGCCATCCGCGAGCCCTGCCCCGAGCCGGACCTGACCCTGGGCCGCTCGGGGTTCCTGCTCGCCGGCTCGCTGCTACTCGACACCCTTGCCGAGGGCGCGCCGGAAGCCGGGCCGCTGATCGAGAGGGGCGAGCGGATCCTGCGCGACCTCTGGCGCGAACTCGACGGGATGCCCCCGCTCTCCGCGGCCGGGCACGAGGCGAGCCTCGGCATGGCGCACGGCTGGGCGGGCTTTCTCTACGCCGCGCTGCGCTGGTGCCGGTCGGCGGGAGCTCCCCAGCCGGAGCGGCTCGCGGAGAGACTCGCCGAGCTGGCCGCCTGCGCGCGGCCCTGGGGGCGCGGGCTCCGCTGGCGCTGGGGGCGCGGCCGGGAGGGGCGGTGGGGGATCTCCTCGATGGCCGGCTGGTGCAACGGCAGCGCCGGGTTCGTCTATCTCTGGACGCTCGCCCATCGAATGTCGGGGGAGCCGCTCCACCGCCAGCTCGCCGAGGGGGCCGCCTGGAACGCCTGGGAAGCGCCGGACGCCAACGGCAGCCTCTGCTGCGGCCTCGCCGGCCGCGCCTACGCGCTCCTCCACCTCCACAAGCACGGCGGGGGAGAGGAGTGGCTCCCCCGCGCCCGCGAGCTCGCCGGCCGCGCCACGCTGGCGATCGAGCGGACCGCCGAAGCGCCGGACAGCCTCTACAAGGGGGCCGTGGGAGTCGCCGTCCTCGCCGCCGATCTCGCCCGGCCTGAAGAGGCGGTCTTCCCCTTCTTCGAAGAAGAGGGGTGGTAACTAAAACCCTAGACGCTTTCCTGCATCTCTCCGTATACACTTCCTTGCCGTTCAATTTATAAGGAAGTATGCATGAGAAAGCTGCCGTCGCTGTCGTCCCTCCTGCTCTGCCTGCTGCTCGCCGGAACCGCCCTCGCCCAGGGAACTCCTGAGAAGCCAGACCCCCGGATCGCTTTCGAGGGCTCGGCGGTGGTGGCGAGCGGCCTGACCCCTGGAAAGCCGGTGGCCTGGTTCGCCGTCGAGCACCGGATCGGCGCGGATTTCGCGGGGGAGATCGCGGAGCGTTACGACGCGGGCACGGCCGCGGCGGACGGCACGGCGCGCCTCGACCTCGAGCAGCCCGCCGCGCCGAGCTCCTTCTGGGTGGCGGTGGATGTCGACAGCGGCACCTTCGCCGTGGCGGGACCGGACGGCTACCGTCTGCGGAAGCCGGGGCGCCCCGCCCGTCTCGGGCCCGGGGCGGCAGGGGCGTCCGACGAGATCCTGGACGATCACCCTCTGCTGGTGGGGCTGGTGGTTCGACCCGCGGAAGGAGCCTGGGCGTTCGCGGTCGGCGATGGCGGCCCGAGCGACGGCGACGGCGTCAACGACGGCCACCTCCGCTTCGCCCTCGACCGGCTCCGCCCGTTTCCCGGGAGCCCGGCCGCGCCATCCAAGCTCGGCGGCAAGGATCTCTGGTTCATCGTCGATCCGCTGGCCATGGAGATCGCCGTGCACAAGGGCGGGGTGGCGCAATGAGCGGCCGCAAGCTCCTGCTCCGGGTGCTGCCGCTGCTCCTGCTCGTCCTGCCCCTGCCGGGCGCGGCGCAGATCCATCCGAACACCGCGGCCGGCTTTCCCGTCGAGCAGTCCTTCCATGTCGGGGATGTCGACAGCGTCAACCTGTTCAACGGCGCGCTGACGCTGACGATCCCGATCGGCGGCTCCTATCCGGTCGATGGCGGCTTTTCCTACAACCTGAAGCTGGTCTACAACTCCAGCTCCTGGCAGTTCAAGACGGTCGAGTACACTTTCCCGGGCAATCCGACCCTCTTCCGCACCCAGGCCTATCCGAGCCCCTGCTCCAACGCGGGCCTCGGCTGGCGGGTGTCGTTCGGCCGGTTCAATCCACCCTGCCTGTCGGTGGACCCGCTGCCGCCGGGGGTTCTCGACTATCAGGACGAGAACGGCACCGATCACGTCTTCTATCCGACGCTGCACGCCGGGGACGCCGAGGACGCCCCAGTCGCCGGCGTCTCCGACGTCGAGTACACCCGCGACGGCAGCTACCTGCGGCTGAAGGTCTACACCGCCGGCTATCGGGAGATCGAGTTCCCCGACGGCTCGGCGCGCCGGTTCGATTCGACCGGCATGCCGACCGAGCTGCGCGATCCGTTCGGCAACAAGCTGTCGATCAGCTACGCCACGCCCAACCAGTGGGTGCTGACCGACACCCAGGGAAGGACGCAGCGGATCTACTTCCGCACCGACCTGCCCAACTACGCGCGGACCGTCGATCACATCGACCTGGTGACCTTCGGCGGCGTCACGACGCCCTACCAGTTCAACTACGCCACCCAGACCATCGGCCGCATCTGCCCCCACAACGACACGGACCAGATGGGGAGCCTCGGGGCCACCGTGACGGTGCCGCTGCTGACCAGCGTCACGCTGCCGGACGGCTCCGTATGGAAGGCGGCGGCGAGCGACTACGTGACCGCGCTGCCCTCGGGCACCTGGCCGGACAACGCCTGCACCCAGCACAGTGGCAATCTTACCGCCCTGACCCTGCCGACCCTGGGCCGGATGGAGTGGACCTGGCAGACCGTCCCCTTCCCGACCGGTTCCACGGCGAAGTCGTTCGCGCAGCGCAACTCCGGGGTGGCGACCCGCGCGATGCGCAACGCCGATGGCTCGCTGCAAGGGGTCTGGACCTACGTCCACACGCCGAGCTCCCTGCCGGCCATGAACCCCGAGCATTCCACCACGGTGACCGATCCGCTCGGGCACAAGACGGTCAACTACTTCTCGGTCTCCACCCAGCCCGTCTACACCGGCTGGAGCCAGTACGACTACAGCTTGCCGTTCACCCGCAACCAGACGCTGAACGTCGCTCCCGGGGTGGACCTCAACCTCTCGCGGCAGACCTTCAACGCCTCCGGTACGCTGCTGCGCTCCGAGTACGTGCTCTACGAGCGGGATCCCGCCTTCGGGTCGGAGCCGCCGGACAGCTACAACACCAACCGGCGCATGCTGCGCAGCCGCACGGTCTACAACGACGACCCCGGCATCTACAGCGGCGTCGTGAGCTCCGGTTTCGATGGTCTGGGGCACTACCGCACACAGACGACCGAGGGGAGCTTCCCCGGCTCGAACGTCCGCACCCACTTCGGCAACTACAACCCGGCCCAGGGAACGTACACGGTCAACGCCGGCGCCAACACCGGCTCCGGCTACTCGCTCTTTCCGGCGGGCTCGCCATGGGTGCTAGAGACGCCGTCCTACCTGTCCGATTCCGAGGGGGGCGCCACCGCCCAGACCGACCTCTGCTACGCCCCGGGCTCGGCCACCGTGACCCGCAAGCGGAGCCACCGCCTGGACGGAGCGGCCCAGGGCACGCAGGATCTGGTCGCCGTCTACGGCCTCTCGCCGCTGGGAGAGGGGAACGTGACCAGCGAGAGCTCCTACGGCGGTGATGTTCAGGGGGGCATCCCCACCGGGGGGAGCGATCTGTGCACGATGGGACTGCCGGCCTCGCCCGAGGTCCAGATCAATCACACCTACGCCTCCGGCGTGCGGGCGACCTCCCAGTACGCGGGCACGAGCTTCTTCGCCCTCGACCAGACGATCGACCCGAGCACCGGCCTGGTCTCGGCGAGCCGCGACAGCGCGGGGATCCAGACCGCCTTCGAGTACGACAGCCTCGGCCGGATGACCTGGGCGAAGCCGGACGTGGGGCAGGGCGGGTGGACCCAGTACGTCTATGCCGCGGCGAATCCGGTGGGATCCGCGCAGGCCCTCGTCACCGTCCGCCGCCGCGACAACGGCAGCAAGACGGCGGCGATCCTCGGGGTCAACCTCGTCAGCTTCGACTACTTCGGCCGCGTCTACCAGGAGCAGCGGCGGCTGCCCGGCGGCACCTTCAACAAGCGCGAGACCCTCTACGACGGTGCGGGCAACAAGGCGTCCGTCTCCGAGCTGACCACCGGGACGCCCACCAGCAAGACCTCATTCCTCAACTACGACCCCTTCGGCCGGCCGGGCACCATCCAGCCGCCGGACGGCGCCGCCCACAACCTGACCCTGACCTACCTCGGCGCGCGGCAGATCAATCGCGCGGTCAAGATCGCCACCGCCGTCGGCTCCGAGACCTCCGCCACCACCACCGAGGTCTACGACCGCCAGGGGCGGCTGCTCTCCGTCACCGAGCCCTCGGGGAGCGCCGGCGCCAACGTCACCACCAGCTACGGCTACGACGTCGGCAGCCGCCTCGTCTCGGTCTCCACTCCGGCGACGGTGAGCGGCAGTCCGGTGACCCAGACGCGGAGCTTCAGCTACGACCGGGCGGGGCTGCTGCAGTCCGAGACCCACCCCGAGCTGGGGGCGGCCGGCAACGGCTCCACGACCTACCCGCTCTACGACTCCCGCGGCCACCTGCTGAAGCGGATCGACGGCGCCAATAATCTCACTTTCACCTACGATCCCGCCGAGCGCCTCTTCCAGGTGAAGGAGACCGGGGGCCGGACCCTCAAGTCGTTCACCTACGCGGGGACCAACACCACCTTCACCGATCCGGGCACGGGCGCCACCTGCACCGACTACTGCAAGGGGAAGCTCAGCCAGCAGTCCCGGTTCAACTACGTGACGATCTTCGGGAGCCCCTACAAGGTCGAGATGCGGGAGGCGATGACCTACTGCGGGCGCGATGGCCGACTGTCACGGCGGACGCTCGAGAATTGGGTCAATGACGCGGTCAACGAGACCTTCGTCCTGCCGAACGCCACCTACGACGCGCTGGGGAACGTCACCTCGCTGGGCTATCCGCGGTGCACCCACGCGGCCTGCGCCGCCCCGTCGCCGCGCGCGGTCAGCTTCGCCTACTCCGACGACCTGCTGAGCGCGGTGGGCACCTCGTCGAACGCCGGCTACTACGCGAGCTCGATCACCTATCACCCGAACCTGCTGGTGAACCAGGTGGTGCACACCAACAATCCGGCGGACGCGACCAAGAGCCTGACCGACACCTACGCCAACGATCCGAACCTGATGCGCCGTCCGGCCTCGATCACCGTGACGACGCCGGCAAGCGCGGTGCGCTGGTCCACCGGGGGCTACACCTACGACGGCGCCGGCAACGTGAAGGCGATCGGCACGCACACCTTCACCTACGACAAGGTGAGCCGCCTGACCGCCTCGAACCAGTACCTGGAGCCCACGAGCTCGGCGACACTACGCACCCAGACCTTCACCTACGACGCCTTCGCCAACCTGCTGGCGATCGGCGGCAGCGTCGCCCGCAACACGCCGACCGCGCCGTGGACCAACCGTCTCACCTCGGCGACCTACGACGCCGCGGGCAACGTGACCGCCTGGAACGGCAACGCCTATACCTACGATCCGTTCCACCTGATGTGGAGCTACAAGACCCCGAGCGACGAGTGGGTCTACCTCTACACCGCCGACGACGAGAGGGCCTGGTCCTACAAGACCGACAACACCTCCCTCTGGACGCTGCGCGGCCTGGACGGCAAGGTTCTCCGCGAGTACACGACCAACGGCACCTGGAGCATGGCGGAGGACTACATCTACCGCGACGGCCTCCTCCTCGCCGCCGAGACCCCGCAGGGCACCCGTCACCTCCACCTCGACCACCTGGGAACCCCGCGTCTGGTCTCCGACAGCCTCGGCCAGCAGAAGGCCTACCACGTCTACTACCCCTACGGAGAAGAAGCGACCGCCTTCAACCAGGACACCGTCCGCGAGAAGTTCACCGGCCACGAAAGGGACCTCGGGAATCCGGCCGGAGCGGGGGATGACCTGGATTACATGCATGCTCGGTTCTACAGCCCGTTGACGGGGCGGTTTCTCAGCATAGATCCTGTTATCGATGTGAAGCGATCGTTGAAGCAGCCGCAAGGCTGGAACCGTTTCGCATATGTTCACGGGAATCCAATTCGGTACACAGATCCAAGCGGAAAGTGTCCTGACGGTTGCCTTGTCGAAGGGGCTATTGTTGCGGGTGTTGTGGCGGCGGCAGAATCTCCAGCTGGTCAGGAAGCCATTGCGGCTGGCGAGGCGGAACTAGTCGGTGTTGCCGAGGAGACCATCTCTGCGGCACAAAGACTGGCCCAAAATGTTGAAGCTGGAAAGCTTGGGGAGAGACTTGCAGGGATTGTTCAGGGCGGTAAGAAAGCAATAGAGTCGCTGTCCGGGACCGCCACCCGAAGAATACCTGATGCGCTAGACAAAGCCAACAAGATTTTGACAGAGGTAAAAAATAGTTCACGTACGGTAGAGCTGACTAAGCAGATTAACGACTTCGTTCTATTTGCCAAAGAATATGGCTACAAGTTTGTGCTGTGGGTAAAGGATCCGACTAAAATCTCTCGGTCGCTGCAGCAGCTTGTGGACTCTGGGGTGATTTCACTGAAGCAATTGCCGCCTAAGTAGGATGGTTTAGATATGGATGAGCAGGTACGCGTGGAAGATCAGCTAGTTGTTGACGCATTGAGGCGGGTAGGATTGGGTGTTACTTCCTCCCAGGACCTCATGAACACAAGAGGTCCCTATCCTGAAGCCATTCCTGTGCTGGTCGATATGTTGGGTAAGGTCAAGACCTATACAGTAAAAGAGATAATTATTCGTTCTCTGGGGGTAAGGGCGGCCAAGGGTAGAGTGGAGGACGCGCTCATTGCTGAGTTCGAATTGTCTCTGGCAGACAAGAGTGCCGACGCCCAGGGTTTCCGATGGGCCATAGCGAATACGTTGGAAATGATTGGGGGCAAGGGTGACGTCGACGCTCTGATGCGTTTATTGCAAGATCCTCGAAGTGCACGTGCTAGGGGCTTGCTAAGTATCGCGACGGCAAAGACGAAAGATCGCCGGGTGATCCCGGTTCTGTTGGACTATTTGGATTCACCAGATCTTCAGGGTTTTGCTGCTCGCGGCTTGGGAGTTTTGGGGGCCCAAGAGGCAATTCCTAAGCTTAAAGAAATTCTGGCTACCACCAAGAATAGTTGGATTCGCCGTGAGGCCTTGAAAGCATTGAAACGTATGGGTGCAAGCGTCGAAGAAGGCAAAGGGAAAGGCTCATGAGGGAGCAGGCTTGCCTGTCGGACGCAGTTGGGGGGCAGGATGTCAAGTGAGAAGAATTCCATCTCGCGGGAAGAACAACTGCGAGTCCTTGCTGGCTGCGGGATCAAGTTGTCTCCATTCGTCACGCCTGAATACCTCGCTCATGCAGTCTCTGGCGGAGGGTACGAAAAGGACCCATACCTCCTACTGCTTTGTGTCCTGGGAGGAGAAGCGGAAGGTGAGTTGCCAGAAGAGCTATCCGGTTACCTGTCCGACAATATCTGGCACTTCGACACTGAATGCATAGACGATCACGGATCCTATGCCGCTATTGCCAACCGTATGGCTGTGCTCGCACAGGGAGGCCTTCCGCTGCTTAACGTGGAAGATTACGTCGATGTAGAGGAAAGAGAAGCGTGGCTTTCATTTACTCTTGATGGGCACCCGTATAAGTGGCAGGCAAAGGTCGATGATGATTGGGTTGATCCGTTCATTATCGCCAAGCTCACCGAGTTGCTCGATTCCCGAAACGTTGGCAAGCGGTTCACGTACATCAACCTGGGTGGGCAGGACTGCCTGATCGGGTGTGCAACTCCAGAACAGCGTAGTTGCCTGGAGGCCCGAACCGGGCTCAAAGTTGAGTGGTTGACATGATGACGCGCAGAGGTTATGAGAAATCCGCGCTTTTTACTGTAAGAGGAAACAACCATGAGTCCTGATGAAGTGTGTGGCAACTATTCTGGTCGCGATGTTCAGTTGTCAATACGAGTGCTTGAGGGTGATGTGGTCTTGCTGGAAGGCGACAGGGTGTCTCTGGAATTTTTGGCTGAGCTTATCAGGGGGCAATCCACGCTTGAAAGGGACGATGGATTTTCGATTGAACCGAACGGAGCCGGGAGGAAATTTTTTGCAAAGTCTTCGAGGCTTGGGCTTTACATTCACCGTATCGACCAGATTGCTGCTCCTGAGGTGCCGGAAGCTTGAAGAAGGTAAGGGTGGAGATGGCAAGGAAAAAAATAGACCAGAGTGGAGAAGAGCTATTTTGCAAGGCGCTTAGCTTGCGAAGTCATGGGGACCACGCAGGAGCTGCCGTTGTGCTTGCAATGCTTCTCTCCAAAGATGCAAATCATGAAGATGCTTTGTTTTTGTACGGGGCTTCTCTCTTCAGGCTTGATAGGTCTGAAGAGGCGGCAGATACTTTTCGGAAAGTCTTGGCCACTTGTCCGAAGAATGAGTACGCTTCTTTAGGCCTGTTCCATTCGCTATGGAAGTTGGGCGCACCGCGCGAAGCCTTTCAAGAGATGAGAAGGTTTATGACCATTGCCGACTCTGAGGAGTATGAGCGCTTGCTTGCTGATATTGATGCCGCATTTAGAGTCTCTGATGAGGGTTGAGGGGGCTTAGTTGCGGATGATGAGGAAAAGAACCGTTATCGTGTCAGTGGCTCTCGTCGTCTCGTGTTGCCTGCTCGTGGCCGGCCTGTATTTTTTCACTCTATTCCTTTCGAATGGGGGGATTGTCCACTCCAGTAACTTTACATGGGAGAAGTTTGCCTCAGTGAAAAGGGGCGAGCATGTCGATGCGGTCATTGCTCGCCTCGGCTGGCATGAGTCGTAGAAGTAAAATGACCTTCCTCAACCACAGACTATGGGAGAGCGTGAAGCTGACTCTGCTCGATTCTGAGTTTCATCCGGGTAGTATCCGGGTTGGAGACGATCCATGATTACCATCCGAAGGTTGGCGATCGCGGAGGGTCTCGGCATCTTGCGGGCAGAGGAGGCGATACCCAAGCTAAGGATCATCGCGAAGGAACATGGTAAGGCTTGGGTGCGTCGGCAAGCTAAGACAGCCCTGAAACGGTTGGGTGTAACTGATTGATATTAACCCGAGTAGGCTGTAAAAAATGACTATAGAGCCACCCTCAGTTCGGAGAGGTCTGCTTGAGGAGGTTTTTGGTATGCGCTGGAGATATGCCTACGGTCTCGTACTTGCAACGCTGTGTTGTATTGGTTGCCTTTCTGGCATAGCTCTCGCCGGTGCTTCAGCAGCAGAGCAGGAGGAGATCAAATTCCTGGTCGGCACTAGCGGAAGCAGCAAGCCTCTGCCAGGGGTGGAGGTGATTCTCCTTTCTGCCGTCGAGCATAGCCTTGGGCGAACTGATAAGCTGGGCACTCTGAGCGTCAAAGCGTCTGTAATTAGGAAAAGTAAGGCTCAGGCGGTGCTCTTCTGTGCAGAGTATTTCTTCTGCGGCGCAATACAGGTGAACCCTGATCTTTTCGAGTATTCAGAGAAATACATTGAGTTGGCTCCCCTCGCGGTTCGCTAGCGGTGTGCGATGCCAAGTGGCGTTGAAATGAAAATAGAAGTTGCCGATCTGCGCAAGATGTTTGAGGTGCTAGGAGCCTGCGCGGCAGGAATCGTTGGCATGCGGTAAAATAGCCGTATGCCAACGACCTTTCGTCGCTACGTTCCGGAACAGTCTCTTCTTCTTCCGCCGTCGCCGCGGGATTGGCTTGCGGAGGGCCACCTGGCGTA
>DATHEF010000062.1:0-132420 GCA_035490435.1 Thermoanaerobaculia bacterium | reverse complement strand
CTCCTTGGACGGCGCCAACAGCGGCGCCGCCCACAGGCCCCACAGGCCCGGCGACGAGGTCTGTCAGGAGAACAACATCAACCGAGGAGGGGGGGATTTTTAGGCGATCGAGGTGGGGGAATTTTGGGTGATCGTTGACAGCATGGGAACCATCCGGTCTTCAAAACCGTTGTCCCGTGCCGGTTGCGGTACGGGGGGTGGGTTCGATTCCCATGCGCTTCCGCCAGCTTTGCCAGATATAGATACAGGTCTGTCCGAGCGGTAACAGGACCAGCCTGTCCCTTTCCCCACTGCAAGCTCCGCAGAGGAAGCCTGTCTTCATGGCGGCAGCAACTGTCCCCATGCTTGACGAGTTTAATTTTTTTAGTCACCATTGCAGTGGTTGTCCGCGGGAAAGGGGACCTCGATGAAGAGAATCGCTCCCGGTCTCGTAGCGCTCTGTCTTCTGGGATTGGCTGGCCCGGCGACTGCCACCACCAAGGTCGCTCCGGAGCCGGCGGCTACCCTGCTGCTGCCGTATTTCGAGGTGGACCTCGGCAATCAAGATGGAAGGTCCACGCTGCTCTCCATCAACAACGCTTCCCCCCAGGCGGTTCTGGCCCACGTGGTCGTCTGGTCGGACTTATCCGTTCCGGTCCTGGACTACAACATCTACCTCACGGGCTATGACGTACAGACCCTCAACCTGCGCGAACTCCTGGTCAGCGGAGTACTGCCGCGGACCGCGTCCGCCGGTCAGGATCCAACCGACACCATCAGCCCCCAGGGGAGCATCTCGGAAGACATCGACTTCGCGTCCTGCACCGGCCTGCTGCCGCCACCGGTCCTGCCGGCCTCCTTCGTGCAGCACCTGCAGCGGTCACTGACGGGCCAGTCCTCGTCGGTCCTCGGCAACCGCTGCGCCGGCCGTGCCCTCGGCGACAACGTTGCCCGCGGCTACGTGACGGTCGACACCGTCAACAACTGCACCCTGCGCTTCCCCGGCGATCCCGGTTACTTCGCCGCCGACGGCTCGGGCGATGCCACCGAACAGAACGTCCTCTGGGGTGACTACTTTTATGTCGATTCGAGCCAAAACTTTGCCGATGGGAATACTCTGGTCCACATCCTCGCCGAAGAGATACCACCCCCACCCACCGATTTTATTTCTTCCCACCCTTACACCTTCTATGGGCGTTACGTCGGCTGGTCGGGTGCCGACAAGCGGCATCCGCTGGCGACGAACTTCGCCGTGCGTTATGTGAACGGTGGCACGTTTACCGGTGGTACCAGCCTGATCGTCTGGCGCGACTCGAAGACCAACCAAGCGCCGTTTACCTGCCCGGCGACCCCTGGAGTACGGCCGGGCTGGTACCTGCTCGGGCAAGAAAAGATTGTGATCTTCGACGAGGAGGAGCATCCGTACGTGCCGCTGAGCATTCCCTCCTCGCCCCAACAGCCGCAGCAGAGCTTTGCTCCGTTCCCAGCCGAGACCCAGCGGGTCATGGTAGGTGGCGCCAATTTCCCCGTACCCTTCGATTTCGGCTGGCTCTATCTGAACCTGAACACCAGCGTCTTCGGAGTCAACGAGCCCACGGATACAGCCGCGGCTCAAGCCTGGGTGGCGGTGAAGATGAGTACCCAGGGAAGGTTCAGCGTCGGCTTCGACGCGATCCAGATTGACAACGCCAGCCGCGCGCGCCACCAGACGCCAGCGCCGCCCTGAGGTGGGGCGGCTCGATGTCGCAGGGCGCCGTCCGGATCGGACCGGAACCGGACCGGATGCCAGGGACTTCTCCACAACCTCCCTGTGGCACTGATCCGCTATTCGGTTCGGCCCTCGCGGAAGAAGCGGGCCAGGGCTTTGACCAGCTCGAAGGCTGCGCCGCCGATCACTCCGATGACGGCGACGGCGAGAAGCCATCGCAGGAGGGATACGCCCGCGACCGCGTTCCAGATCGGAACCAGAAGGCCGGCCATGAAAGCCGAATATCGCTGGACGGCGCGGCTCAGGAAGTCGTCGCCGTAGAAGTTGCTCGGACATCCAGAGCTGAGCTGCGCGCCCTGGTTCCACCAGTCCGTAAGGCTCGCGAACTGTCCGCGAGTGCAGATCGAGGTGACCGCGGGCACCAGTCCGAAGATGATGAAGAGGCTCACCGTCAGCCTGGCCTTCTCAGCCTGTGGATTCGCCATTCCTCTGTCCAGACGGTTCACCTTCGGTTGGGGTCTTGGCATTCTCTGCCGTACATTTAAGTATGCTCTCCGTTCAGCGAACCGCGCATCGGCCCCCCTTTACGCGCTCCACTCGCCGGGGCTCCGTCACCTCGCCGTCGCGGTAGACCAGTTGGAAGCAGACGCAGGCGACGTCCGCCGGCAGGAAGAGGATCTCGCCCTCGGAGACTCTCGGGCTGTGGAGGAGGTCGTCCCACTTCCGGAAGGGCAGGCGCTGGTCGAGATCGCAGGAGTCGATCGAGTAGCGGATCTCCCGCAGAGCGTCCCTGATCAGTTGCAGGCCCATGACGTAGAGGACGGCCTTGTCGCCGTAGAGCTTAGCGGCGAAGGAGGCCCACTGCGCGTCGGGGGCGCCAAACGCCCGCTTCGTCTGCTCGAGGATCTCCCGCTCGGGGTAGAACAAGAACGGGTAGGGGCCCGTCTTCCGCCCCTCCAGGTCGACGAGCTGCACCTCCACCTCGTGCGGGCCGGGCGTGATCTTTGCCTGCGGCACGGAGACCCGCGTCACCGGGGTGCGCCGGCCCGTCCTGGGATCGATCCTGGGCTCGAAACCGGTGGAGCGCCACGGATCGGGAACGAACCGCCAGCGGATCTCGCGCCAGGCTTGCGGCTCGGCGACGCCGAGGAAGAGGTCCCATCCCTCGCTGCGCTGAGTACGGAACGCAACAGGGGAAGGCCGGGCGGCCGCCACGGGTGCCGGCGCCTGGCCCGCCTCAATCTCCTTCCAGGGGGGCGTGGGGGCGACGCGCTCCGGGTGGGGGAAGAATGTCTGGGGCTCGGTCGTGGTGCCGTCGAGGTACACCAGTTGGACGCAGACCGAGGCGGTCGTCTTCGGAATCTCGGTGTAGTTCTTCTCGCCGTCCACAGACTTCGGGGCCTGCTCCAGGTCGGTCCACGGCTTGAAAGGAAAACGGCGGTCCAGGGCGCAGCCGTCGAGCGAGTAGCGGACCTCGCGCAGCACGTCGCGGACGTCCAGCGCCGTCGTGAAGGAGAGCCAAGTGAAACCCCGATCGCTGTCCTCGTAGAAGCTGGCCCAGCGGGCCACGGACTGATCGACCTGGTGCTTCGCGGCGCGCAGGATCGTCTCGACGGGGTCGAACCAGAAGATCTGGGGGCTCGAAATCTTCCCCTTGGGGCCGGCGATCCTGGCTTCAATGCGGTGGCGGCCTGGCGTGAGGAGGCGCGGGTCCACGGGTCTCCGCAGGTCGTGGCGGTACCACTCGGGGGCGCTGACCTCGTCACGGACCAGGATCTCGTAGCGCACGTCCGGGTCCGGGGCCTCCAGGTAGAGCTCCCAGCCATACCACTCGCGGACGGGGTTGAAGACCAGGGGGGGCCGCGGCCGGCCGGCTGGAGCCGTCGAATGGGCTCCGAACAGGAGGAGCAGGGCGAGGCAAAAGGGGAACGCGGACGCGGCGCTCATGGCGGCTCTCCAGTTCTGGTCATGCCTGCTTGGACTGCCTGCTCGGGTGATCGGTTCCGCGATAGAATGATCTCAGTCGCTTAAGAGAGGACCGGTGGCGGTCTGCCCCGATTCCGCGACCGATTACTACTACAGCGACGCTACTCTCTCCACGCAGGTCGGAGAATGCCACCACGCGTGTTGCAAACTTTGGACTTGTACGGCACCTCTCCACCCTCAACTCCGGGTGCAAGGCCGATTCGCTCCGAAGTCAGGTCGCCTTACCCCTGAAACCTTCGCCACGTGGGACACGGTGGTGACCCTGACGATAACGCCGATGCCGTCCTGGACATTGCCGAAGGCCCCATCCGCTTCGCCATCCTGGATCGAGCGCTCTCCTCCCCGGAATCGCAAAGCACGGTCTCCGGCACCTCAAAGGGTGGGCGATCAGGCCCTTTTGAAAAGGAGAGAAGAATGAAAATCAGACTCTGCGTGCTGGGATTCGCCGCGCTCCTGCTGACGGGCACCTGGGCGAACGCTCAAACCGTGGCTCCGGCCGCCAGCCCGGCGGCTCCTGACGCCGCGCCGTTCTGCGCGGCGAGCGTCGCCGGCCTCGACAAGAGCCTCGACCTCACCCCGCAGCCCTTGTTCAAGGCGACCTTCACCTGCGGCTCCTGCAGTCATCCCTCCTGTGCAGGATTGGCCGTTAACTCGACCTGCTCTTACTTCAGTGGAGGCGGCTATCACGCTGGGAAGTGCGTCGTCGGCTCCGTCTGCTCGGACAATTCGTCCCGGTGCGGCTGTACGAACAATCCGCCGGTGTGACGTAGAAGCACTGCGCACGGCGATGACGTGTCGGGCTCCTCGAAGGGGAGATCGGGCACCCTTCTTCTTTGAGGAGCTGGCGCAAGCGGCGTGGCTCATCGTGAACCGTCCTTCAAAGGAGACTGTATGAAGCTCAGATCCACTTTCCTAGCGTTGGCCTTACTGCTGCTGATCGGCCACCTCGCGAGCGCCGGCCAGATCTCCACCCAGGCGAACCCGGCGAGCGCAAGCCTGACGGCGATCTTCTCCGCCCCGGAGTCTCCGGGTTGCGCGGAAGCGACGCTCCCCTCGTTCGAGCCCGCCCCGGTCAATAAGGCCGTCGTCTGTGGAACCTGCAGTGACACGATCTGTCAGGGAAAGCAATTCGGGGCGTTCTGCAAAGTCCAGGACGGCAGGACCTATACGTGCCAGCCAGCCTACATCGTCTGCACCGCCAGGGACTGCGAGTGCTGGACCGGGCCGCTCCCGTAACCCTCTGACTCACCCTGGCCTGTGGGCGTGCTCCGGAAGTTTCCTCTCCGGGGCACGCTCATTTCAGATTCTCACGATCCGAGCGGCAGCTCCCCCTCGGCGCTCGTGCGCTCCAGCCGCGGCACCGTGCCCGGAGCCCAGCGTTTCACCCGGTGCGCGACCCGGTAGGCGAGCGGGCCGCCGTCGGGGCGGTCGCTTCGCTCGAGCGGCCGCGGGATGCAGACGAACTCGACCTGCAGATCCTCGGCGCTCGCCCGGACGACGGCATATCCGTGGCCGCCGAGATCGACGAACGAGAGGTGCGGCGCGACCTCCGGATTGGCCGCCGCCAGCGCCTGCCGGCGGTCCCCCGTCTTCTGGAGGGCGAGGCTGGCGCGGACGCCGTGGCGGAGCGACAGGTTGATCGCCGGCTCGGGCCTCCCGCCGGCGGCGGGATCGTGGAGGTAGACCGCGCGCCACGGCTGGTCCGGTTTCAGGTTGTGCTGCGCGCCCTCGAAAAGCGTAGGCGCCGAGACCGATCCGGTGATGAACTCCGCGCCGACTGGCTTGTAGGGCCGCGGCGGCAGCGACTTCGAGAGCACGCCGGCCGTGAAGGCGTGCCGGTCCCCGGCGACCGTGGCGAACCCGGCGATCCGCTCGCGCTCGACGAAATCAAGGATCTCCGCGCGTTCGGTGCGGTAGCCGGCCCAGTCCTCGCCGCCGGCCAGCGCGAAGCCGTCCGCCGGCCAGCGGGGCCCCCCCTCCGCGGGCAGGTTCTGGAGGTCGGTCCGCCAGTCGAGCATGCCCACCGAGTTCCCCCACAGCTTCCAGGTCGCGGCCGAGGCGCGCAGCCGGCCCAGAAACCATTTCTTCTGCTCGGCGCCCAGCATCGAGGAGGGCGGCGCGCCGACGCGAGGATTGGGCACGTCGGCGCCGTTGAAACGGATCGTCGCCGGCGGCTTGCCGCCCCCGTACGAGCGTCCGGCGTCCAGCACCTCGAGGATGTCCTGCGGGATGAAGTACGGGAACGACTTGGACTGAAACGCCGCGGTCCCCGGCTGGTCGGCCACCGGCTGAGAGCGGAACGAGCGGTTGTCGGTGAGGATCAGCTCGACGTTGCGGCCCCATCGCAAGGTGCGGAAGATCTTCAGGCTTTCGATCGCCGCCAGGTTTCCTTTCTCGAGGCCCAGCCCGTGCTCGTCGAGCTCGCGGAGCGGCGCGTCGGCGACGGTGGGGGGCACGAAGCGGTCGTCCCGCGGGGAGCCCGGCTGCATTACCCGCGCCGGCTGGTACTCGAACCAGGCCTGGTTGGCCGCGGCCTTGCGCGTCTGCGCCGGGCGGACGCCGCCGAAATTCTGCTGGCTCTGCCACCCCTTCCACGAGAATTCGTGGTTGTCCCAGACGCAGACGAAGGGCCAGCGCGCGCGGGCGTCCTGGAGGTCCGGATCCGCGAGATAGCCGCGGTAGAGCACGCGGTAGTCCTCGACCGTCACCGGGACGTGGAAGTCGGTGATCTTTTCGCCGGTCGGATAGCGGACGATGTCGCGCAGGCGCCGGTCGTACATCCCCTGCGGCCGGTCTTCCGGGTACCAGACGACCTCGTAGACGAAGTCTCCGAGATGGAGCACGAAGCCCAGCCGCTCCGCCTCGGCCTGCTTCTCGTCCTCGAAGATCATCCGCCGGTACGCGTTGCAGGCGCCCTGGGTCACGTTCTGGCAGCTCACGAACGCGAAGCGGACGGGGTGGCCGTCGGTCGCGGCGGGGGCCGTGAGCGTGCGGCCGACGCGGCTGCCGAATCCATGCTCGTCGGTGAAGCGGTACCAGTAGACGCGGCGCGGCTGGAGGCCGGCCGCGAGCACCCGGCAGGTCCAGTCGGCCTCAGCGGAGAGCGCGGCCTCGGCGCGCGCGGCGATGTGGTGGAAGGCGGGGTCCTCGGCGACCTCCAGGCGAAGGATCTTCGCGGCCGCCTCGTCCGGTCCGGGCGGGCGGCGCGTCCAGAGCAGAACGCTGTCCGGTTGCGGGTCGCCCGAAGCCACGCCCTGAGGATAGAGATCCCGCCGCTCGCTCCAGGCGATCTTCGCGGCGCCAATGAGGAGTGAGGGCCAGGCGAGAGCGGCCCCCAGAGCCGCCGCGTTCTTGATCGCCTGCCGCCGAGTGATCGAAGCCATGACGACCTCCGCTGAAGAGTTGGCCGGATATCCGGTCGGTTCAGGGTATCAGCATCAGCACTTCGCACCGTTCCCCCGCCTTCGCCGGTCCCGATCCCGCCCGCACGCGCACCAGGGCGGTGCCCTGGGCGAAGGCGGCGAGGTCGTGCGAGCCCTTGGGCGGAAAGGGGGTAACCAGGATCTCGCCGCCCCGGGTCTCGATCGCCGCCGGCAGGAAGCGGTCGCGGGGACCGGTGCCGGGGAGGGGAGCGGCCAGGGTGCCGGGCCGGGCCGGCCCCCACCAGGAATCCTCGAAGCCCAGCAGGCGGCGCAGGGTGGGGCGGACGAAGAGCCAGAAGCTCACCATCACCGAGGCGGGGTTCCCTGGCAGGCCGAAGACCAGACCGCCGGGATGGACGGCGAACACTAGCGGCTTGCCCGGCTGGATGGCCACCCCATCGAAGACCGTCTCGCAGCCGAGCTCGGCGAGCACCCCCTCGACGAAATCGAACTCGCCCATCGAGACGCCGCCGCAGAGCAGCAGCACGTCCGCGCGGAGCCCCTCGCGGACGAGCTCCCGCAGCGGCTCTACCCGGTCGGGCGCGATGCCCAGCGGCGCGAAGCGGAGGCCGAGGGTGGCGCCGGCCGCGAGCAGGAAGTCGGTGTGGGAGTCGCGGAGTTGGCCGGGGGCGGGGACCGCGTCGGCCGGCACCACCTCGTCGCCGGTGGTCAGCACGGCTACCGACGGAGCGCGGTGGATGGGCACCTCCCCATGGCCGTGGGTGGCGAGGAGGGCCAGCGCCCCCGGCGTCAGGCGGGAGCCCGCGGAGAGCAGGGGATCGCCGGTCTTCAGGATCTCCCCCCGGCGGCGGATGTGCTCGCCCGGTTCCCCGGCGGTCTGGAAGGTCACCCGCTCGCGTCCGCCGTCCGTCTTTTCGACCTGGATCACGCGGTCGGCCCCGGCGGGCACCGGGGCGCCGGTCATGATGCGGGCCGCCGTCCCCGGGAGGAGCGTGAAGCCGGGCGGGTCCCCGGCGGCGATGGTGCCGGAGACCGGCAGGGGCTCAGCCGTGGAGACCGCCCCGGCGACGGCGTAGCCGTCCATGGCGGAGACGTCCGCGGCGGGCACGTCCACCGCCGCGGCGAGGGCGCGGGTCAGCACCCGGCCGCCCACGGCCCGCCGTGCCGCCCGTTCCTCGGCGAGCGGACGCACCCGCCCGGCGATCCGCCGCCACGCCTCGTCAGGATGAATCGGTGCCATGGTGTCTGACCCCCCTTTCCCCGCAATGGTATAGTTGTTGGGCTTTTTCCCGACTTGTGAACTTCTCGACGGAGGGATCTCACCGTGCCTACGGTGGAGAACAGTTTCCAGTATCGCGGCGACCTGTCCCAGACGGCGTTGCCGGAGATTCTCTATACGATCGACCGGTTCCAGGTGCCGGGGGTGATCGAGGCGAGCCGTGAGGGCATCGTCAAGCAGGTCTACATCAAGGAGGGGAACGTCGTCCACGCCCTCTCGACGGACCGCGAGGACAGCCTGGGCTCCTACCTCCAGCGCAGCGGCATCATCTCGCCCGATCTCTACCTGGAGACGATGCGCGAGCGCGAGCGCACCAACAAGCGCTACGGCGTGCTGCTGATCGAGAACGGCGTCCTCTCGCCGGCCGAGGTCTATCGGGCGATCCGCAAGCAGATCGAGGCGATCGTCTGGAGCCTCTTCTACTGGCAGGACGGCAGTGTCATCTACAGCATCGGCGAGTTCCGCGAGCCCGACGCGGTGCGCATCCAGTTGCCGATGCGGCAGGTGATCCTGCAGGGGATCAAGCGGGCGCCGGACGCCAAGACCCTGGTCGGGCGGCTCGGCCGGAAAGAGACGGTCCTCGAGCCTTGTTATAAAGCGGAGCAGTTGATCGAGCTCGCCCTCGACGGCGACGAGTACAAGCTCCTCAGGCTGGTCGACGGCCGCCGGACCCTGTTCGACATCTGTACCCAGGGCCCTCACGGCGCGTCCGAGAACGCCAAGGTGCTGTACGCTTTCCAGATCCTCCAGCTCATCCGGGCGGCCGGGGCCACGCCCCCACCTCCGGAGCCGAGGCGGGAGGAGGGGACCGGGGCGATCAAGATCCGCTTCAAAACGCAAGGGGACAAGTTCAGCGTCTGAGGAGCATTGATGCCGATTTACGAGTACGAGTGTCTACAGTGCGGCAAGAGGACGGAAGCCCTCCAGCGCATGGGTGAAGGGCCGATCGCCGCCTGCCCGGCCTGCGGCGGCGAGGTGAAGAAGCTGATTTCGTCGCCCGCCTTCCAGTTCAAGGGGAGCGGCTGGTACGTCACCGATTACGGCGGCAAGAAGGGTGGCGGCGGATCGGAAGGGAAGTCGGAGGGCAAGAGCGAGAGCAAGTCGGAAGGCGCCTCGGAGAGCAAGAGCGAGAGCGGTTCCCAGAGTAAAAGCGAGGGTAAAAGCGAGAGCAAGAGCGAGAAGCCGGCCGCGAGCGAATCGAAGAGCTCGGGGGGCTCGGGCTCCTCGTCCTCGGGTTCGTCGGGGGGCTCGGAGTAGGGTCGCCCCCGAAGGGGCGGAATTTATCCAGCCTGGGGTGTCAACCCCAGGTGGGCGCCAATCAAATCTCCAAGCCTCCCACCTGGGGTTGACACCCCAGGCTGGATAAATTCCGCCCCGCGGGCGGCCTTCCAGGATTCGGATTGCCCCACCTCATTGAAATTCAACGACACTCCTTAATGTTATAGTGGCATCACAAAGTCCCGGCTCCACACAGAAGTCCGTCGACGTCCAGGAGGCCCGCATGAAGTCGAAGTTCCGCCTGCTCCCGCTCCTTGCCCTCCCCTTCCTGTTCCGCCAGCCGGCGACGGCCACCACGTACCAGATGATGTCCGACAGCGCCCTAGCCGATCAGGCTCCGGTCGTGGTGGAGGCCAGGATCAGCAGCGTGAGCTCGGCGCCTCTCATCGGCCAGCCGGCGACGGACTACCTGGTCGAGGTCAACCGCGTGCTCAAGGGGGACCTCCCGGGGAGCACCGTGATGGTGCGGGTGCCTGGGGGCCTCGATCCCCAGGGGCTCGGGCTCAAGATCTGGGGCGCGCCCCGGTTCGCCGAGGGGGAGAAC
Source organism: Thermoanaerobaculia bacterium (assembly GCA_035490435.1). Classification (GTDB taxonomy): domain Bacteria; phylum Acidobacteriota; class Thermoanaerobaculia; order Multivoradales; family UBA5704; genus DATARR01. The sequence goes on along the minus strand of DATHEF010000062.1, from coordinate 122,263 downwards.
GCGATCCTCTTCCTCGGTCCGGCCAAGGACGGCACCTACCGCATCCTCCACCTCATGCTGGGCGCCTTCCATGAGCGGACGGTCGGCGGCCGCACCGTGGCGCTGCGCGATCTCTCGGAGGCGCACGAGATCGGGGCCAAGAGCACGGCCGGGGAGGGGATCGACCCGGTCCGCGACTTCTCCCGCTTCTCCGACTGGATCTCCGACCGTGCCGCCAGGGTGCCGAACGCGGGCGATTACGTCCTGAAGAACGTCAAGGCCGAGCTTTCGTCTCTGCCCGAGAAGTTTGCCTTCTTCGCCGCGGAGGATGGAAATCCCATCCGCTGGTACCGCTTCGACAGCGGGCAGAGCGTGGAGTGGAAGGTCAACACCGCCGGTCAACCGGGCCTCGGGCTGGACGCCACGATCGCGGCCTTCCAGGTGGCGCTCAACACCTGGACCGCCGACCCGGGGACCAACATCAACTACGTCTACGGCGGCACGACCCAGGCCGCCACCGGCCTGACCCGCTCGGACCGCGCCAACACCATCCTTTTCGACGACCCCTTCCGGAATAATCCCGATCAAGCTGTCGAGGGGACCTTCGATTGCAACAGCGGCGGCGTGATCGCCATGGGCGGCCCCTTCTACTACTACCCCGAGACCAAGGTCTACAAGGGGAAGCGCTACCACGAGGCGGCCGAGGCCGACATCGTGACCAACGACGGCACGCAGTGCCTGTTCCAGAATAACCCCAGCGCCGCCGAGGAGGTCTTCACCCACGAGTTGGGGCACACCCTGGGGCTCGACCATTCGAAGGACCGCAACGCCGTCATGTACCCCTTCGTGCACAACGATGGCCGCGGATCCCATCTGGAAGCCGACGACCGCGCGGCCGTCGCCCAGGTCTATGGCAACGGCAGCGGCAGCGGCAACGGCAACGGCGGCGGCTCGGGAAGCCTGGCGGCCCCCCTCCGCCTGGCGGGCCGGGCGACCTCGAGCACCACGGCCGCTCTCACCTGGCGCGACAAGGCGAAGGGGGAGGAGTCCTACGTGGTCGAGGCGAAGGTGAACGTGCGGAAGGCCAAGTTCCAGGTGGTCGCCACGGTGCCGGCCGGCACGGCCGCGGCCGAGGTGACCGGGCTCACCCCCGGGACCTCCTACACCTTCCGGGTACGCGCCGTGGCGGGCAGCCAGTCCTCCCCCTACAGCAAGGCGGTGGTGATCAGCACGCCGCGCTGAGCAGAGGCCGGATCTTCCGGCGCTGTCGAAAGGGCGGCTCCCCGCCCTTTTTCGTTCCATCCCGATCTCCACGCCACCAGGGCCGTCACCAGGATCGCCGGGATCACCTGGAAGCCGAGCCGCGCGAAGTTCGAGAGGACGAAGACCCGGATCTGGTCCGCCGACGCCGAGGTGAAATAGACGTAGAAATAGAACAGGAGCTGCAGCGTCGCCACGATCGCGAACGGCCGCGTCCGCCGATGGAGGAGGAGCAGCGGCGGCAGGAACATGGCCCAGAGGAAGCCGTGCCAGGCGGCGGTCTGCAGGGTCTCCAGCACGGCGGCGAGGATTCCGGGCGCCCGCGAGAGGGTGAAGGGGCCCGAGTTGAGGGCCAGGAAGAGGTGATGGTGGATCGTCCGGCCCAGCCAGGGGAGGACCACCGCCGCGGCCGGCAGGCCGGTCCGGAGCGCCGCGTGGATCGCCTCTCTGAGTGCCGGCCGGCGTTCCCCAAGGAGGTGGCGCGCCCATTGGACGAGCACCAGGAAGGCGGCGAGCGGCACCCCCTCCACCTTCGCGGCGGCGGCGAAGGCGGCGATGACGCCGATCTGGAAATCCCCCACGCGGTCCGGCGGCCGGAGCAGCGGCGGTACCGCGGCGGTGAGCGCCAGGGCGAGCAGCCAGTCGGCCCCGCCGGCCGTCATGTATCCGATCCCGAAGGCGCCGATGGCCAGCGCGATCAGCGCCAGGCCGGTCTGGCGGGTGAAGCGGTCGGCGCCCCCCTGGCGCAGCCCCTCCCGCGCCGCGGCGAGCAGGAGGGCGAAGAAGGCGCCGGACTGCAGCATCATCGCGGGCATCTCGAAGCGCCCGGTGAGCAGCGCGGTCACGGCGTAGATCTCGGGCAGGAGGTTCGGATAGTCGGGGTGGAGCACCCAGTTCCACCCCCGCGCGAGATAGGTGTAGTCGGTCCCGCGCGCGGTATGGAACCGCTCCCCCTTGATCCCCCAGTGGAAGATGAAGTCGTTGAAGGTGATCCACCCGGTGAGCGCGATCAGGAGGAAGACGGCGAGGGCGAAGAGGGCGATCCCGTCCCCCCAGCCAAGGTCGGAAGGGAGCCCCGGCCGCTCCGGTCCCCGCGGCAGGAAGCGCCCGGCAAGGACGTACAGCGCGAGGCCGAGGAGGACCAGCAGGAGCGGGTGCCAGGGGATGCGGGCGAAGTCCAGCAGGGTGAGCAGGATGTGCAGGACGACCGCGCCGCCCAGCACGTATACCGTGGCGCGGTAGAGGGCGCCGTCGCCCGGGGCGGCGAGCCCGGCGGCCAGCCGGCTGCCGAGCAGGGCGAGCAGCGCCGGCACGGCGGCGGCAACCAGCAGGGCGGTGCCGTTCATTGCGGCTTCACCCGGTAGAGCCAGCCGTGCGGCAGGATGCTCATCAGCTCGGCGCGGGGGTGGTCGATCTTCGTCCGGTAGGCGATCGCGTACTGCGCCAGCGTGCCGGTCGCGGGGTCGCTCACCGGGATCACGTCGTAGGCCGGCAGGAGATAGGCCGCCCACCGCCAGCGCGCGAACTGGATCTCCGGATGGTCTTCCGAGGTGAAGGCGACGGTGCTGCCGGCGGGCATCAACCGTTGCGCCGCCTCGAGACAGCGGGTGAGGTCCTCGGTCTCGGCGGTGCCGAAGCGCCAAGCCCAGGATCCGCGCTGCGGCGCCCGGTCGTCGTAGCCCGCGACCGCCTGGTTCACCTCCTGGAGGAAGCCGGCGGCCGCCCAGGCCACCAGGAGTACCAGCGCGAGACGCTTGAGCATGGCGCCGATATTACCCCCGTGAATCAACCCCGCCAACCAGCCCCGTGAATCGACCCCGCCAATCAGCCCCGCGAACCGGCCCTGCCGGTCGACCCTGCTAAACTCTCGCGCCCACGAGGAAACTTTCCGATGCCCCTTGCCTTCCGCCCCGACGAGACCAGTCCGCTGGTCCTTCCCCTGCTGAGCGACCTCGGCATCGCTCCGGGGACTCTCGACCTCGCGATCGACGCCCGCGACGAGATGCTCGGCTTCCTCGGCGACGTCTTCGACGGCGATCGCGACCGCGCGCTGTTCGGCTACTTCCGCTCGGGCGCGAGCATCGCCGACTCGCTCGGCCAAGCGCTGCGCTGGCGCTTCGGCGACCGCTTCGGCAGCCCTTCCGGCAATACGGTCAAGCTGCTCGACTTCGCCAGCGGCTACGGGCGGGTGACCCGCTTCCTGGTGCGCGAGGTGCCGCCGGAGCGCGTCTGGGTGGCCGACGTCTACGCCGACGGCGTCCGCTTCCAGGAGGAGCGGTTCGGCGTCCACGGCATCGTCTCGACCATCCGCCCGGAGGACTTCGCCTGCGCCGAGCGGTTCGACGCCATCCTGGTCACCTCGCTCTTCACCCATCTCCCCGACGAGCGCTTCGTGGCTTGGCTGCGGGTGCTCCTGGGGCTGCTCGCCCCCGGCGGCATGCTCGCCTTCAGCGCCCACTCCCCGCAGGTGCTGCCGCCGGGCACCGTGATGCCGGAGAGCGGGATCTTCTTCGCCGAGACCAGCGAGAGCGATTCGCTCGCCAAGAGCGACTACGGCTCCACCTGGGTGACCGAGGCGTTCGTCCGCTCCGCCCTGGACCGCGCGATGGCGAGTGCCGGAATGAGGCCCGGCGCCTCGCTGCATCGTCTGGAGCGGGGGCTCTGCAACTTCCAGGACCTCTACCTCGCCCTGCCGGAGCCGGGGGTCGACTTCTCCGCCCTCGACTTCCACAGCGAGCCGCATCTAGTGATCGAGCAGGCGAGGCTGGCGGACGGCGGGCGGCGGCTGGAGCTCCAGGGGTGGGCCGCCATGCGCTCCGGCGTCGCGCGCGAGGTCGAGGTGATGCTCGACGGAGAGCGGATCGCCGCGGCGCCGGTCGCCGAGCCGCGCCCGGACGTCGCCGCCTATCTGGCCGCCTATGGGGGGGACGACCGCTACCTGCACTCTGGCTGGAACGTCTCGTGCCCGCTGCCGGCCGGGGCCTCGCGCACCGCCACCGTGCTGCGGCTGCGGGTGGTGGACGGCCGGGGGAAGGTCCAGCCGCTCTGGGCCGGCTCGATCGAGGCGCTGCTTCTCGCCGGCTCCCGCATGGAGGCCGAGAAGTTCCGCAACGAGCTCTGGCAGACGCAGGCCCTCCTCGCCGAGGAGCGGACGCGCTCCACCCCGGAGCTCGTGGCGTTGCGCAACCGCCTCCACGCCATGGAGGCGAGCCGCTTCTGGAAGCTGCGCAACGCGTGGTTCCGCGTGAAGCGGGGGCTGGGACTGACCCGCGAGGCGTAGAAGGCAGAAGCAAGGGGCCGTTCCTGTGCCTGCGCCCACGGGTTGTACGGCTGCGCCCTCTGGAGACGCGGCTCTGCCCAGTGGAAGGGAGGTCCCGCCTGCTCAAGGGAAGGCTCTGCCCTCTGAGGACGCATTGCCGCGCTTCTGAGCGGTGACGGCGCCCAGCCTTGCTGCGCTGTCGCTCTCGCCTTCTGCGACATCGCCCTCCCGGGCCATGGATCGGCCCTCCGGACGGGCGATGCAGAGAAGGAGTGTGGAGACACCGCCCTTTGGTAGGCCGGAGCGTAGAACCGGTGGGCTGAGGCGCAGAACCGCTTCACGCACCCGCGGAACCGATCGGAAGACCCAGAGAGCCGGTAGGCCCGACCGCGGATTCGGCGAGCCCATCCAAGGATCCGATGGGCGGCTGCGGAGAGCCGGTGGGGGCACCCGCGGAGCCGGTGGGCTCCTGCGTGGATCCCGATGCCGGAGATGGCGATCCGGTGGGCTGAGGCCGACACCTCATCGGTTGATCCCGCGGCTGGAAACGGGGAGCCAGAGGACTGATGCGGAAACCTGGAGCTTCAGTATGGAAGTACAGTACGGCAAGCGGCCGCGATGGCGAGGGCTCATGTTAAAATACTGTTCTAAGGGAGGTACCCTCATGCAGGTGTCTGCCCGAATCCACCCTATTGTCGGGAGGCCGGCGATTTAGATGGGAGGCTCGGGCTTGATCCGCGGGTCTCGGCGTTTTCTGACAAGCGCGATCGGGTTTGTCCTTCTCGCCTCTGCGTGGACCGGGCCGGCTTCCCCGCAGCCCGGGGCCCAGCTTGCCCACATCGAGATTTCTCTTGCCGCTAAAGTGGCTTCGACCCTGCCGGTGAAGGGCACGGTCGTCCTCCGCGCGGTGGAGGACAAGGGGGAACCCCTCCGGCTGGCCGTAACCTCGCTGGCCGATCTTTCGCTGACGCTTCCTCCTGGATCCAGGTGGGAAGTCTCGGCCGAGATCCCCGGGTTCTGGGTCGCCCGGAAGGATCTGACCGCAGGATCCACGGACCGGTCCACTCGGCTCATTCTCGACCTGTGGCCTCTGGGCACGATCTCCGGCGTGGTTAAATTCAAGGAAGGGAGCGCTCCACTTCCGAAGCAGATCCTGGTCAGAAGCCTGGCCGCGCCATCCTTCCTCAAGCGCCCGGTGGCTCCCAAGGGAGCGATCGACTGCCCGGTGGACCCCAAGGGGGCCTGGAGCTGTTCGCTCCCGGCGTCCAGCTTCGACCTGGTGATCTCGGCGGAGGGTTCGGCGCCTTTCTATCGCTGGGGCGTGCAGGTCCCGGCTGGCAAGACGGTGTCTCTCGGCCCGATCGAGCTCACGCGCGGGGCGTCGGTCGCCGGCTGGGTGGCGGTCGAGGCTGGGAGGATCGAACCACGGCGGTGCCTCGCCCGGCTGGACGTTGTGACGGCGGGCGGTGGCAACCTGAAGAGCCTTTCGGAGCTGCGGCGCACGGCCTTGGAACGAGAGGTCGGCGAGGACGGCTTCGTTCAATTCGCCGGCCTTGCTCCGGGCCTGTATACCCTGGAGGTGCGGCAGCCGGGCTATCCCGCCGTGCGGTCCTTGCCGATCCGAGTCGATTCCGGGGCCGAGACGCTCCTCAACGAGCCGCTGGTCCTCCTGCACGCGTTGAACTTGCAGCTCGAGGTTCGCCCTCCCCTCGACTGGCTGGGCCGGCCCTGGCGGGCCCAGGTCGTCAGGCTTGGCGAGCGTCCGCCCCTGCCCATTGTCTTCGACGGCAAGGTGGGTGAAGAGGGGCGGCTCGCCGTCTCCGGCCAGTCCGCCGGTCGCTTCCGGATCAGTCTCGTCGATTCTCTCGGCAACAGCCTCTACTCCGGCGAGCATTCGTGGGATGGGACTGACACCGGACCTCAACCGATCGAGGTCCGGTTCGTGACCGTCGCCGGGACGGTGCGGCTGGGGGACGAGCCGCTCGCGGCGGTCCTTTGGTTCGGCGGCCGCTCTGGAGCGACCTCGGACAAGATGGAGGCCGATGCGGACGGCAAGTTCCATGGTGTGCTTCCCCGCGAGGGGATGTGGCGGGTCGAGATCGAAGCCTCCATGCCTGGCTTTCCAACCTGGGCATGGGCCGATATCCATGCCGGCCGCTCCGGCAAGGCAACCCTGGAGATCACCCTGCCGGATACCCGGATCTTCGGCCGGGTGGTCGACGAGAAGGGGAAACCCGTACCCAAGGCTGACGTGGCCGTTCGCGGCAAAGACATGGATCTTCTGCAGACCACGGATTCAGCGGGGAGCTTCGAGGTGCGTGGGCTGACGGAAGGGCCGGTCTGGCTCGGCGCGCAATCTTCCCAGCGGGTCAGCGACCGAGTTTTCGTAACCCTTGCGCAAGGCCGCGACTCTGGACCGATCGAGTTGCGTCTGCGGCAGACCAGGAAGCTGACCGGCACGGTGACATCCCCTCTCGGCCCCGTCGTGGGCTCCCGCGTCATGGTCCTGGCCAGAACGCCGGATGGTGGCGGTGGTCTCGCGATAACCGGAACCGACGGGGGGTTTCAGATCGACCTCGCCCAGGCAGCCACGAGAGTGGTGGCCATTGTCAGCGCTCCGGGTTTCGCCCTCAGGGCCTTCGACGCGCAGGCCGAGAAGGAACCGCTTCCCTTGCCGGTTACGGAACAGAGCGGGAGCCTCGAAATTACTCTGCCGTTGAGCGAGGACGAGTTCCTGCGGGAAAACCTGTTCCTCGCCGCGTATCAGAACGGCCTGCCGGTTCCTGTCGCCGTTCTGAGCCAGTGGGCTTCCGATCATGGTCAGGCTCGGTCGTTCGCCGATCGGACCTTGCGGGTGCCCGAAGTCGCGCCCGGCGAATACCGTGTCTGCCTTCTGCCACGGCAGCTCGAGCTGCTCCTGCCCTGGAGCTCCGTACCCGCAAGCGCGGACTGCGCCTCCGGGTTCCTTGCCCCCGGAGCGACGCTTTCGCTGAAGCCCAGTCGACCGGGATAGGGATGGACGCGGGGCCGAAGGGCTCCCGCCCCCCGCCTTACGCGAAAGGCATAGGCTGCAGGTTCAACCGGGCGACGCGGAAGGTCCGGCGCATGGTTGCGGCGGCGTGGCGAGCCATGAGCCTCGGGTCGGGCTCGCCCGCCACGGCCAGCTCGGCGAAGCGGATGAGGCCCCCCGCGGATACGATCAGCATGGCCTCGTCCGGGAACGACGTCCGGAGAGCCTCCGCGAGACCTTCGATCTCTTCGGCTCTTCCCGATTCCGCGAGCAAGAGTCCAAGGTCTATCGACGCCAGGGCGGCCTCGGCAGGGCTGGGCTCGGCAAGGAGCCTTTGACGGACCGATTCCAGGATCTGCAGCGCTTCGGCCGTTTCGCCGAGGCGGCCCAGCACCCGCGCCTCCAGCCAGTAGGCGCGGGTCGTCTCGCGAGATCCCGAGATCTCCGCGAACAGGCGCCAAGCCTCTTGCAGCGTGTTTCGGGCCTGATCCGTCCGCCCTCTCCCGGCTTGGCAGGCCGCCACGGAGAGCCCCACCCGCAGGGCGATCCCCGGACGGAGCTCCCGGCCCGTCCCGGCCCACCCCGCGAGCAGCGCGGGCAGCGGATCTCCCAGTCCGGGCTCCTCCATCTGGAGCAGCCCGAGGAGGCCCTGGCAGGACGCCTCGTCGCCGCCGAGCCCCTCCGCCGCGAAGAGGCATGCCGCATGCCTCAGCAGCGCCTCGGCCTCGTCGATCCCAACGGACCAGCGCCGCCGTGCGGCAGTAGAGGGCGCGCTCGCCGGAAAACTCCACGAATGGCGCCGCCTTCGCCAACATCGCGTCCGCCCCCTCCGCGTCGCCGCCGAGACGCCGCGCGTTGGCGCCGAGGCCGAAGGCCCTCGGCAGGGCGGCCGCCGCCTCCGGCTCCTCGCCGGCGAGAATCGCCGCCAAGCGGGCGGCCAGATGGGCCATGTCCTCCGCCCGCGGGGGATCGGCCGGCTGGGAATCCTGGCTTTCCTCGAGAAGACGGTCGAGCAGGTCGAGGTTCCGGAAGCGCTCCTGGCAAAGAAGCTCTCTCTGGGTGTCCGGCGGCGCGCCGGTCAGCTCCGCGAAGAGCTTCCCGGCGACCTCGCGGCGGCGCCCGCGCTCCATGATCCTCTCCGGGCTCAGGTCCAGGTGACGCCAGATCTCGCCGTACGGCTCGTCCAGCGTCTCCTCGTCGTCGAGGAAGAAGCTCATGGGCCGGCCTTCTTCTTGGGGCTGTAGGCCGCCGCGGCCAGGAGGTCCCTGAGAGCGGGGCTGATGCTGTCCACGAGGACGCAGTCGATGACCGACCGCAGCTCGGTCGCGGTGTCCATCTCGTCGTCGCCCAGGTCGGGCGCGATGGGCAGACTGTCCTGAACGGCCCTCAACCTCTCCCGGGTGTCCTTCAGAACCTCGGCGATCTTTCGCAGCTCGGCCTTGGCCGCGGACTCGATGTCAGGGGCTGGAGTCTCGCTCTCGCTTGTCATGGCCCGAGAGTACGGAGCCTTTCCGATGTCTTGGACAAAGAACTTAAATCTCCCATAAACTATGTTTTTGTATTCCCCCGGGTATCGCGAAGGCGGGCCGGGGGCACCGCTCAACTCTTCATCGCGAGGTCCATATGCCGGGAGAGAGAAAGAGGCCGTCGCTGGAGGGGCTGGCGCTGCTGTACCTGCGCTCCATGCGGCGCTGGTCGCAAAAGGAGCTGGCCACCTGTCTGGGCTGGGCTGATCCCAAGCAAATCTCGCGCTACGAGACGGGCGACAACCCGTTGCGCCGGGAGCAGTTGGATGTCTGTGTGGCTGCCATGGGGTATCCGCCGGAAGCGGTCGACGCGCTGCTGTTCTTCGGCGGCCTGATCAGGGCTGAGCCTCCGGAGGAGCCCTCCTCGCCGGTGGCCCTCACCGGGGAGGAGCGTCGTGCCGTCGACCGCGCCGTGCTCGCCGCGGCGCGGTCGGTCGTGGACGAACTGCGGGAAGAGCTGGTCCGGGAGAAGAGGAAGCAGAAAGCCGAGGCGGTCCGGCGGGAGGCGAGGGAGCTCTGGGATCGCATGAAGGCCGGCACACGCCAGGAGCGGCGCGAGCTGGTGACCGTGTTCCCGGAGTTCCGGAGTTGGGCGCTGGCGGAGCGGATTTGCCATGAAAGCGAGCAGGCCGCAGCTCACAAGGTTGAGATGGCTCTGGAGCTTTCAAACTTGGCGCTTTTTATTGCCGAGAGGTCTTCGGGCGCGGGGAGTTGGCGCTCGCGGCTGGAGGGTTACTGCTGGGCTTACATCGCCAATGCGCGCCGGGTGGCCAACGACTTCGCTGGGGCTGACAGGGCGTTCGCCCGGGCCTGGGAACTCTGGAAGGTCGGAGCTACGGCCGGTCCCGGAATACTGGCCGAATGGCGTTTGCTGGACCTCGAAGCCTCGCTACGCCGTGAGCAACACCGATTTCCCGCAGCTTTGGAGTTGCTCGATAAGGCGATGGCCTTGAAAGGGAATGATCCCGCAACCTCCGCTCGTATCCTGCTGAAGAAAGAGCATGTCTTAGAGCAGATGGGGGATATTCAAGGAGCTCTTGCAGCCCTAACGGAGGTTGCCCCGATTCTAGAAACGTTGGGAGACGACCGCCTGCTGTTCGCGCACCACTTCAAGACTGTCAATAACCTCTGCCATCTCCGGCGATATAGAGAGGCGGAGGAGCGGCTGCCCCAAGTGCGGGAACTGGCAGTACAACAAAGCAACGAGCTGGATTTCATCCGATTGCTCTGGCTGGAAGCGAGGCTAGCGGCCGGCCTAGGACGGAGAAAAGATGCGGCGGCTGGCCTGGAGCGGATACGGCAAGAGTTCACGGCTCGTGGGCTTGCCTATGACGCAGCCCTGGCATCCTTGGAACTTGCCGTGCTCTATTTGCAGGAGGGGCGTACCACAGAAGTTCGCGATCTAACCCGCTCCATGAGCTGGATCTTCCAATCCCAGGGAATTGCGCGGGAAGCGCTGGCCGTGCTTACCCTATTCCGTGACGCAGCTCAGTGCGAGACTGCTACCGTGGAACTTGTGATGAAGGTTATGACCCGGCTGGAAGATGCGAAATGCCCGGCCCCTCTCGCTTTTCATAGGCAGAGAGGCCGAGTGTAACGCTCACGATTTGCAGCGGCCGCTCGGGTCAATCTGACAGCCGGTATCTAGCGAGTTCGTCGAAGACGAGCTGGAGCGGCAGCGACCGTCTGGATCTATATGGCAGCCCTCCTTGGTCGGCAACGGACTTGGCTCTACGGACGCGGAGCCGCACTGTCCGTTCGGGTCGATGTTGCACCCCGCCTTGGTCCAGGCCCCCGAGAGCAGGTTCCAGGCCCGACTGAGGAAATCAGGGATCCCGATCTCCCCGGAAAGGCTCGCCGGGTGGGCGCTCCCGTGCCGGGGAGCGGCGGAAGCCCAGGGGGCGATCAGGGGAGCGGCGGAAGCCCAGGGGGCGATCAGGAGAGCGGCGAGAAGGAGGAGGACGATCTTGCGGCGCGGAGAGGCATGGCGCATGGCGGCTCCCTGGAGAGCGCTCCGGCGCGGCCACCATGACCGGGCGGGCGGCTCTCCGGAAAAGGTGGACCTGCGAAACATACCCTATGTAAGCTAGAAGTTCCGTAGCGAAGGAACAGGGCCGGCGGGGCAATCTCTCCGGCGGCCATGACGACGACGGAGGATGCGAAGGTTCTAAGCCTGACGGTGGTCTTCCTACGCTTCTTCGCCGACATGACCCAGGCGGAGCTCGGCCGTGCCGCGGGGATCGATCAGGGGCTGATCTCCCGGTATGAGTCCGGCAAGCACGTGCCGCCGGAGGAGAGCCTGCGCCGGCTGGCCGCGGCGGCGGGCGTCCCCTGGTCGCAGGTGATCTTCCTGCGCCGCGCCTACTCCACGATCCTCCAGGCGACCGCGAGACGGAAGGCGGGAGGGCTCGACACGGAGCCTCTGGACGCCGGAGCGCTGGAGATCTCCCTGGAGCGCGCCCTGCTGGTCGTGGCCACCTATCTGGCGGAGGAGACCTCGCGCGAGCCGTCCCCCGAGGAGGCGCGCCGCGAGGCGGAGCGGATCTGGGAGGCTCTCGAGGAGCTTCCCGCGAGCCGTCGCCGCCGGCTGATCGAGCTCTCTCTCCACGCCGGCCGGAGCTGGGCTTTGGCGGAGCGGCTCTGCGAGGCGAGCCTGCGGACGGCGGCCGGGGACCCGGAGGAGGCGCTCGAGCTGGCCGACCTGGCGCTGTTCATCGCCAGGCAGGTGCCGGGTGAAGAGGGGTGGCGCTCGCGAGTGGAGGGCTACTGCTGGTCCCACGTCGCCAACGCCCGCCGGGCGGCCGGCGATCTCGCTGGCGCGGACGAGGCGTTCGCCCGCGCCTGGGACCTTTGGCGCGCCGGGGCCGCCGCCGATCCCGGCCTGCTCCGGGATTTGCGGCTGAAGGATCTCACGGCGGAACGGGAACTTGCCGGAAGCTGAAAGAGACCTTAGAGGCGTTCGCCTGTTCCGAAACTCGGGTCTGCCTCCGGCTGCGACGGTCCGTCGTACCGATACGGCGGTTTGCCTCCGGCTGCGACGGTCCATCGTACCGTTACGGCGGTCTGCCTCTGGCTACGACGGTCCGTCGTACCGTTACGACGGTCTGCCTCCGGCTACGACGGTCCGTCGTACCGATACGGCGGCTTGCCTCCGGCTGCGGCGATCCGTCGTACCGATACGACGCTCTGCCTCCGGCTACGACGGTTCGTCGTACCGATACGACGCTCTGCCTCCGGCTACGACGGTTCGTCGTACCGTTACGGCGGTTTGCCTCCGGCTACGATGGTCTGTCGTACCGTTACGGCGGTCTGCCTCCGGCTGCGACGGTCCGTCGTACCGTTACGGCGGTTTGCCTCCGGCTACGATGGTCTGTCGTACCGTTACGATGGTCTGCCTCCGCGTACGACGATCCGCCTCCCGCTACGGCGGTCCGTCGTACCATTACGACAAAACAAAAAGGGCGCCCCCGAAGGGACGCCCCTGGAACGTGCGGCTGTGGAGGGAGACTCTACCGGCCGGAGCCGGACTCGAGCTCGATGTCGAGCTCGACGTTGCCGCCGGCCTTGACGTCGAACTCCTTCTCCACGGCCCGGTGGCCCGGCCGTACCACGGCGAGGCGGTGGGTGCCCGGAGCGACCGGCAGGCCGGCCTGCAGGAGCGAGACGTCCGAGCCGGTGCCGACGAACTGGCCGTCGAGATAGATCGAGGCGTCCTCGGGCTCCACCGAGAGGCGCAGGTGGGCGCCCGAAGAGCGGGAAATGGCGCCGCTGCTCTTCCGGTCGTCCATCTGATCGTCGTCATCGTCATCCCGGTCATCGTTCCGCATCGTGCCGCGGTCCCGATCGCGGCGGGCGCGGTCGCGCCAATCCTGATCGTCGTCGCCTCTGTTGTCGCCATACCCGCGGCCGAGCCTCTCGCGCCGCTGGCGCTCGTAGCCCAGGCGGTCGTCCCGGCGCTCATGCGTCTTGGTGGCGAGATCCTCGGGCCGGACGGACTGGCCCTGCTCCAGACGATCATCGACGTCGAGCACGGTACCGGGGTAGACCGTGAGTTGGCGGGCTACGGTCTTGTAGCCGTCGAGGTAGAAGGCGACGTCATAGGTGCCCTGCGGCAGCCAGAGGTACCCGGGCCAGCCATCGTAGCGATCCACCGGGCCGAGGTCCTGGCCGTCGACGAAGACGTGAGTGCGGCCGGGGGCGACGTCGAGGTCGAGCGCGCCTTGCCGGTTGCTCTCGTAGTAGCGGCCCGAGGCGCCCGGGTAGCCATGGCCGTAGGGGTAGCCATAGGGATAGTCATATCCATAGCCATACCCTCCCCAGCCGGGCCAGAATCCCCAGCCGCCGTACCCATACGGGTACCCGTAGCCGTAGTAGCCGCCGTAATAGCCGCCACCGTAGTAGCCACCGCCGCCGTAATAGCCGCCATGGCCGCCGCCATGGCCGCCATGGCCGTGGCCACCGTTACTGCCGTTCGGCTGGCGCTGGGCCGGGGAGCCGGAGCCGCCGGGGACCCCATGGGCCGTGCGGCCGCCGCCCGTCGAGGAGCCGCCGCCCGAGTTGCCTCCCGAGTTGCCTCCCGAATAATGGGGAGCGCCGCCGGGGGCGCTCGAACGCGAGCCGCCGCCGGTGGAATGGGCCGACCTGTCGCCGCCGCCGCCACCAGACGCATGGCCGCGGCTCTGGGCCGCCAGGGGGAGCCCAAGGGCGAGCAGCGCGGCGAACGCCGTGCTAGCAGCCTTGAGCGGGAGCCGGCTGGCGGCTGGTTTCTGGGTGATCATGGAAACTCTCCTTTTCCAACTCCGCGCCGAATTCGGACCAGGCGCGGTGAAGACCTTTGATGTAGTGATAGCGAAGCACATCCTCCCACACCCTGGACAATCCAACAGGCCAATTTTGCAAAGCCTGGACCAGGCGTTCCCGGCGTCTCTGCGACTGCGCCGGCGGCAGTGGCGGCGGCCCGTCCGGACCGACGCCGAGGAAGGATCCGAGCTCCGGATGCAGGCGGTAGAACACCACCGCGCAGTAGCCCGCCTTCTCCTGGCGTGTGGCGAAGCGCGCGAGGTCGGTCGGATGATCGTGCGCCACGGTCGCCGTGGGCTCGTAGATGAGCCGGAATCCCCTCTTCTTTAAACGATAACCGAGCTCGATATCTTCCCACGCCGCATGGGGAAAACGAAGATCGAAGGGCTCGGCGAGGAGCAGATCGCGAGGCAGGGAGAGGTTGGAGGTGTATAGAAAATTGAACGGGACGTCTTCTTTGTCCTTGATCAGCGCGTAGCCGAACTGGAGGCCATGCTCGTTGATGTAGCGCAGGAAGGGGTTGAGGCGCATGCGGCGATGCCAGCCGGTGTAGCCGATGACCCCCAGATGGGTGTCGTCGCCGCGCCGCCGGTGGGCCTCGCGATGAGCCGCCAGCCATCCCGGCGAGGGGACGGTGTCGTCCCCAAGAAAGGCCACCCAGCGGCCCGAGGCGGCGGCCACGCCGGTGTTCCGCGCCGCCGCCGGGCCATGGTTGGCCTGCACCAGGACCCGCAGCGGCACGCGGAAGCTCCGGCCGCGCAGCCACTCGCTGGTGCCGTCGGTGGAGCCGTCGTCCACCACGACCACCTCGAACGCGGGGGGACCCTGCTGGAACTCGAGCGCCTGCAGGACCTCCGAGAGGACCTCCAGGCGGTTGTGGGTCGGGATGACGACGGAGAATTCTGGTCCCATGCAGGGATTATGACAGGGAGGAGAGGGGGACAACGGGATCGGGGGCATTCGTGGCCTGCGACCTCACCCCTATCCCCTTCTCCTGAAGGAGAAGGGGAACGACTGCGGTACGTATTGCCGTCAGGCCCTCCCTCTCCTTCAAAGGAAACAAGGGACAACAGGGACAAACAGGGACGCCAGGGACAAACAAGGACGAAGAGGACCGGCCTCGCCGGTATTCCCTGGTGTCCCTGGTGTCCCTGCAGTCCTTTGCGTCCCTTGTTCGCCGTCTCCGCTAGGCGTGCGCCCCGTTGCGGCGCGTCCGCGCCACCAGATAGTTCGCCGGCACGTGCCCTTCCTCGCCGTGGCCCAAGGGGACAGTGTTGATCTTCACGTCATCCCCATGGGCGACCAACTGCCACTTGGCGTCGGGGTAGACCACGGGCCGCTGAACGGGGTCGAACCCGACCGACGTGGCCCCGGTGCGGATCACGTTGTGGACGAGCGACGGGAGCCCCGAAGGGCTGTCGGCCGGCAGGGTGCGGAAGTAGTCGAGGGCGCAGAGGGAGAGCTCGATCTGGTAGAGCGTGCCCCGCTCGCCCAGCAGGATGGCGAGGTTCTCGGCGAACCTGGGCTTGTCGGCGTCCTGGAGGACGTGCATCACGGTCCGCATGTAGATGTTGACGTCCCCGAACTCGTCGTGGAACGCCCGGGCGTCCTCGGGCTTGAGCCCGTCGATCACCCGGTACTCGATCTTCAGCTCCGCCGGGGTCTCCTGGCGCGCGATGGCGACCGCCGAGGGGGAGACGTCGGTGCCGATCACCCGGTCGAACTGGGTGGCGAGGAACCGGGTCTGCCGGCCGTTGCCGCAGCCGAAGTCGAGCAGGGGGAGGCTGGGGTCCAGGATCAGCGGCTTGAAGCGCTTCAGATCCTCGACCGAGGCGCGCTCCGGCTCGTTGTCCCACAGCACCTGGCCGCCGCGCCCGGTCTTCTCGATCGAACGCCAGTAGTTCTCCCAGTGACGATCGACCTTGCCGGGGTCCCCCCACTTCAGCCGGTAGAAGAGAACGTTCGAGATCAGGCGCACCGATTTCAACAGCTCCATGGGCATCCCTCCTCGCGGTCGCGACACACACCTCCCCCAGGGGCGGGGTGATTCGCGATCGCCGTCAGCCCGGGGAGAGCGCGGCCCGAGAGGGGCCGCCGCTCCGATCCGGAAATTATTGGAAACCTGCATATAGAGTGCACGCAATTCGGAAATTTGGGACACTCACGAAGGAAGGAGCCTGAGAAGACGACCATCCGTTCTCCCGGGTTCCGCGTATAAGCTTCCGGGATCACCGTGGAAACCACTCGTCCAGCCTCCCGTTGCGTCCTCCTGTTCGCCCGTACGGCGGCCGGGGAGGCGCGTGCCAAGCGGCTCGCCCGGGCGCGGGGGGTGTTCGCCCTGGCGCGGCGGCGCGTGGTCGCGGCGGCCGCGGCACTGCCCGGGGTCACGCTGCTGGTCGTCGGTCCCGGCGGCTCCCTGCCCCAGCGCGGGAGGGATTTCGCCGAGCGGCTCGGGAACGCCTTTGCGGACGCCCGCGCCCTGGGGTATCGCGAGATCGTCGCCGTCCCCACCGACGTGCCGCGGCTCGGCGTCTGGCAGCTCGCCGAGGCGTTCCGGCGGCTGGCGGCGGCGGAGGTGGTGCTCGGCCCCTCGCCCGACGGCGGCGCCTACCTGATCGGCTGCCGGATCGATCCCTCCTCTCTCTTCCGCGGCGTCCGCTGGCGGACCGCCCGCGCCTTCGCCGACCTCGCCGCGCATGCCGGCGCGCTCGCGGTGCTCGATCCCCTGGAGGACGTCGACCGCTGGGCCGACCTGCTGAACCTGGACGCCCATGGCGACCGCGAGCTGGCGGCCCTTCTCGCGGCCGCCCGGCCACGCGGTCCGGAGGACGTCCACCGCGCGGTGCCCGCTCCGCTCGTCCACCCCCTGGCGAACCGCCCGCCGCCGCTCTCCCTCCTCGCCGCGTCCTAGCGATCGCAACGGCCGTTCAACGTTCGAGGAGGGATTCATGCTCCGAGTTTTCAGGAGCCTCGCGGCTCCTTTGGCAGTCTTGTTCGCCAGTCAGCTGTTCGCCGGCCTTCCGGTCTTTGCCCAGGACGAGGCCGGCATCGACGCCAGTATCGACGCCAAGGTCAAGGCCGAGGTCGAGAAGCAGTTGAAAGAGCGGGAGAAGCACCAGTGGACGGCGGGGATCAACCCGCAGGGGGGCGGCGTCTTCGTCAAGTCGCCGGACGGCCAGGCGCTGTTCCGGCTCT
Organism: Thermoanaerobaculia bacterium; assembly: GCA_035490435.1. Taxonomy (GTDB): domain Bacteria; phylum Acidobacteriota; class Thermoanaerobaculia; order Multivoradales; family UBA5704; genus DATARR01. The sequence continues at coordinate 105,234 of DATHEF010000062.1, read as the reverse complement.
ATGGCTACGCCCAGCCGACCTTCACCTATACCGACGAGGACAACGGCCTCGCCTTCGAGCAGACCGACTTCCGGATCCGCCGCGCCCGGCTCGACTTCTCGGCTGACTACCAGGAGCGCTACAAGCTGTTCGTCGAGCTCGATGGCGCCCCCGCGGACGGCACCGCGCTGGTCGAGGCGTACGTCCAGGCGGCCTACGTCAAGGACCGCCACTACCTGCGCTTCGGCAAGTTCATCACCCCGTTCAGCACCGAGAACCTGCGCTCCTCGCGCGCGCTCGACACCGTCGAGCGCTATCTCGCGCTCAACGCCGCCTTCAGCCTGCCGGCGCTCGACGTGCAGTTCGGCCCCATGCTCTGGGGGTATCTCGACCGCGGCAAGAAGGTGTCCTACTACCTGGGGGTCTGGAACGGCAACTCCTCGGCCGGGGCGGCGGTGGCCGGCGGCCAGCGCGGGAACGCCCGCGACAACAACGGCGACAAGGAGGTCCAGGGGCGGCTCAACGTCAAGTGGAGCGATGAGCTGACCACCGGCGCCGCCTTCGACTCCGACCGCGAGGAGGAGCAGACGCTGACTCTCGCCTCCTACTCCGGCGGCCGCTTCATCGGCCTCAACGTCCACGGGCAGCGCCGGGGGTACGACCTCGACGCCCACTGGAAGCGCGGCCGGCTCTCCCTCGACTCCGAGTGGCTCGCCTTCGACTTCCGCGACAGCGACACCCGGCTCGGCGGCGGCTACGCGCAGGCGGCCTTCTGGGCGCGGGGGAGCGAGACCGGCGGCGTCCAGCCCCTGCTGCGGGCCGAGGTGGCGCAGCTCTCCGGCGATGCCCTGCGGCCGGTCGACGGCCGCAAGATCGTCGCCGTCACCGCCGGCGCCAACGTCTGGTTCAACGGCTGGACGCGCTGGCAGATCAACGTCATCGGCGAGCATTTCGACGGCCGCGGCAACGGCCCGTTCAAGGCCGGCTCCGGCTGGCGCCCCACCGTGCTCAACCAGCTCCAGATCAAGTTCTGACTCCTGAGGAGACCCGCGATGATCCGCAAACGCGCGTTACTTGTTGCCGTCCTCTCCATCGCCTCCATCGCCGCCGTGGCCGTGGCCCAGGAGAAGGTCGTCATCCAATATGACTGCATCCCCAACTACGCCAACTGGGGCGGCGTGACCGCCCTCTACAAGAAGCTCGCCGGGGTCACCGTGCCGCCGGATCCCAAGGGCTCCTCGGTCGCCATGGCGGCGCTCGAGAAGGAGAAGGGGGCGCCGCAGGCCGACACCTCCTACTACTCGGGGGCCATCGGCTTCCAGGCCGCCGAGAAGGGGCTGCACGAGCCCTACAAGCCGGCCGGCTGGGAGAAGATCCCTGCCGCTCTCAAGGACTCGAACGGCCTCTGGTGGACGGTGCACACCAGCGCCATCGCCTTCGTGGTCAACACCAAGGCGCTCGGCGGGGCGCCGGTGCCGCGGTCGTGGCAGGACCTGCTGAAGCCGGTCTACAAGGGGAAGATCGCCTACGACGATCCCACCTGGGGGGGCACCTCCTACACCCTGATCTACGGCCTCAACACCCTGATGGGGGGCAACGAGAAGGATTTCAAGCCGGGGCTCGCCTATCTCAAGAAGCTCGACGCCAACGTCTCCTCCTACCCGCGCGAGTCGATCTACAACGGCGTGCTGCGCGGCGAGGTGCCGATCTGGATCAACGCCGACGGCAACGGCTACAAGATGAAGTACGTGGACGGCGGCCCGGTCGAGGTGGTGATCCCCAGCGAGGGGACGTTCACCATGCCGCTGGTCATGGGCCTGGTCAAGGGCGCCCCGCACAAGGCGGAGGCGAAGAAGTACCTCGACTGGCTGCTCACCGCGCCGGCGCAGGGGGAGTTCGCCAAGTCCTACTTCCTGCCGGTCCTCCCCGGCGCGACGCCCAAGGAGATCGCCGCCCACTTCCTCCCCGCCGGTGAGTACAAGCGGGCGCGCGCCCTCGACCTCGCCAAGATGGCGGCTGCGGCGGACGCCCTGAAGCGGGCCTGGGTGGACGAGATCCGGGGGAGCGGGAGATAGTGAAGCCGTGATGGCTCGCCGCCACCCCCTCGGTTCCGCCTGGACTGGCGCCCTCCTGGCGCTGCCGCTGCTGCTGTTTCTGGTCGCGGCGGTCGCCTGGCCGATCGCCGGGCTGGCGGCGCGGGCCTTCGCGACAAACCGGGGGGCGGCGTTCGGCGAGGTCCTCGCGGCGGGGCGGTACCGCGCGTCGCTGGTCAACTCGCTCGCCCTCTCCTCGGCGGCGGCGGTGGTCTCGGTGCTGCTCTCGCTCTGGCCCTCCTGGGTGCTGGCGCGCGAGCGGTTCCGCGGCCGCGACCTGCTGCGCACCGTCATCTCCCTGCCGCTCACCTTTTCGGGCGTCCTGGTGGGGTTCCTGATGGTGGTGCTGCTCGGCCGTGTCGGCGCTCTGCCCAAGGCGATCGGGTTCCTCACCGGCCGCGAGGCGTTCGCTGGCGCCGCCTACACGTTTGCGGGATTGTTTGCCGCTTATTTATACTTCGAGGTTCCGCGGGCGGTGGTGACCCTGGAGTCGGCGTTCCGCCACTTTCCGCGGGAGCTGGACATGGCGGCGCGCGCGCTCGGCGCCGGGCCGCTCGAACGGCTGATCAAGGTGGCGCTGCCGGCCGCCGCCCCGGCCCTGCGGTCGACACTGGCGGTGACTTTCTCGGCGTCGATGGGATCGTTCGGCGTCGCCCTGATCCTGTCCCGCCGCTTCACGGTAGCGCCGCTCGAGATCTATACCGAAATGACCGGATTCCTCAACGACGAAGTGGCCGGCGCGCTCTGCCTGCTGCTCGCCCTGGCGACGCTGGTGGTGGACCGGCTGCTCTCGGCGGGGCGGCGTTGAGAGCGTTCCGGAGATGGCCGCGCCGGGCCGGGATCGCCGCCGTGGCGCTCCTCGCGGTGGTGCTCGCCACCCCGATCGCGATCACCGCGGCGGGAGCGTTCTCGCATGCCGAGTGGTACGGCGAGCGCTCCGAGGGGGCGGCGGTGGCGGACACCCCGGCGCTCTTCTCCTACGTGCTCGAGACCTGGGGGCGCGCCCTGCTGCGCTCGGCGGCCGTGGTGGCCGCGGTGGTGCCGCTGGCGCTGCTGATCGGCGCGCCGGCCGCGTGGGCGTTCCGGCGGCGGCCGTTCCCCGGGTCGCGGCTGCTCGAATCGGCCGCCCTGGTGCCGCTCGCCGTGCCGGGAGTGGCGCTCGCCTTCGCGCTGATCCAGTCGGCGCCGGGGTTCCCCCGCTTCTGGCTGCTGGTCGCCGGGCACCTGGCCTATACCGTGCCGCTGGTGGTCAAGAGCGTGGGCAACGCCGTCGAGACCTTCGATCCCCGCCTCGAAGCCGCCGCCCGGTCCCTCGGGGCCGGCGGCTGGGAGACGGCGCGGCGGGTGACCCTGCCGCTACTGCTGCCGGCGCTGATCCTCTCGGCGCTGCTGGTCTTCGCGGTCTCCTGGGGGGAGTTCAACGTCAGCTTCCTGCTCGCGACCCCGCTGCTCCAGACCTTCCCGGCGGGGCTCTACGCCACCTACACCACCAACTCCTTCCCGGTCGCGGCCGCCGCGACGCTGGTCTTCCTGGCGCCGGTCGTGCCCGCCCTGATCGCCATTCAGGCGCTCGGCGGCGAAGAGTTCCACCGGGGGCTGCCCGCGTGATCCGAGGGAGATCATGAAGGTCCTGATCGAAGGGCTCTCCTTCGCCTACGGGCGGGAGCCGGTCCTCTCCGGCGTCTCGATGGAGATCCCGGACGGCGGCATCACGGTGCTGATCGGCCCCTCGGGCTCCGGCAAGTCGACCCTGCTGCAGCTCCTGGCCGGACTGCTCCATCCCGCGCGGGGGCGGATCCTCTTCGACGGCGAGGACGTCACCGGGGTGCCCACCGAGCGGCGCGACGTCGGGGTGGTCTTCCAGTCCTACGCCCTTTTCCCGCACCTGAGCGTGCGGGACAACATCGCCTTCGGCCTGAAGACCGGCCGCCGGCGCTTCTCCCTGCGCAGCTCGCGGCGGCGCCCCTCGCGCCATTCGGTGGAGGCGCGGGTCTGGGACGCCGCGGCCCTGCTCGGCCTCGAGCGGCTGCTCGACCGCAGGCCGGCGCAGCTCTCGGGCGGCGAGCAGCAGAGGGTGGCCCTCGCCCGGGCGGTGGCCCCCCGCCCCGGCCTCCTGCTCCTCGACGAGCCGCTCTCGGCCCTCGACGCCCGCCTGCGCCGCAGCGTGCGGGCCGAGCTCGCCTCGCTGCTGCGCACGCTGGGCACCACGGTCTTCTACGTCACCCACGATCAGGAGGAGGCGATGCTCCTCGCCGATCACCTGGTGGTGCTCGACCGCGGCCAGGTGGTGCAGGCCGGGCCGCCGCTCGACCTCTACCGCCGGCCGGCGACGCCGTTCGTGGCCTCTTTCCTGGGCGAGGCCAGCCTGGTGGAGGTGAGCGTGGAGGAGGAGGAGAACGGCAAGCCGGCGCGCACTCCGCTCGGGCGGCTCGCCCTGCCGGAGGGGAGCCGCCGCGGCCGCATCCTGGTGCGCCCCGAGGACCTGACCGCGGACCCGCAAGGGACCACCGCCACCGTCCTGGACGCGCGGGGGCTCGGGCCGTACGACCGCGTCGTGCTCGCCCTGGAGAACGGCGTCGAGGTGCTCGCCCACTTCCCCCCCGAATCGGCGCCCGAGCCGGGCACCAGGGTGCGGGTGGGTTTGCGCAGCCGGAAGCCGCACTTTCTGGCGGATGGGTGAGGGGGAAAGAACAGGACGAACACGGACGAACACGGACACCGCTTGTTTGTCCATGTTCGTCCGTGTCAGTCCGTGTTCGTCCGTGTCCTCTCCTCTACTTCCCCCGCAAATGATTCGAGGCGCACCTGTAGCCGCCGTTGAGCACGATGCTGCGCACCAGCGGCGGAAACAGGTCGAGGCCGACGCCGAAGGCGGCGAAGGTGTCGCGGGCGGCGCGGTCGCCGCTGGGGAGGAGGTAGGAGAACCCCTCGGCGCGGACCTTCCCCGGGCGGGACTCCACCACGACATTGTTCCAGGTGATCAGGAACCCGGAATGGGAGAGGCCGGAGCGGTCCGCCAGCAGGGGGACCGGGACGGTGAGGATGGGGAGCCGCCGGACCTCCATCCCTGAGCTCGCGAGCTGCCGGGCCACGAGGTCGAGAAAGGCGCCGAGGTCGTCCATCTCCGGGGTGCGCTGCGCGGCGGCGAGGGCGGAGGCGAGCGCGCCTGCCGCCGGCTCGAGGCCGTAGCCGCGCCGCAGAGAGTCAAGGTCGGCGGCGGGGAGCTTCGCGATGAGATCCCGGCCCGCCGCGGCGTCCGCCACCAGGGCCTTGCCGCCGGGGAGGAGGGTGACGATCGAGTCGAGATCGTAGCCGGCGCCGCCGCCGATCCGGCGCATCAGCTCCGTCCTCGCGGCGAGGTCCCCCGCGGCCTTGGAAGGCAGGGACGGCAGGGGGTGGACGAAGCGGACCGGCCGGCCGTAGAGGCTTGCCAGCTCCGCCGCGGCCCGGTCCGCGGCGGCGAGGTAGCGGTCGATCCCTTCCGCCGTCGCGAAGCTCCCGACGGGCACCCGCTCGAGGCCGAGGATGGCGAGGATGCGGGGCTCCAGCGCGTGCAGGGTCACCCAGGCGGCGGCGGGAGTGAGCAGGACCTGCCCGTTGTGGAACGGCACCGGCGCCGTGGTCCAGGTCACCTTTCCCCAAGCGCGGTCGAGGTCCGCCGGCAGGTTCTGCACCAGCTCGGGGCCGAGGTTCGCGTCCTCCTCGCGGCCCGGCTGGAGGTTGGGGCGGACGAGCACCCGCGCGCCGCCGCCGCTGGCATGGACGAGGGTGAACGGGTCCCGGGGCCAGGGGGAGTAGGGGCGGCCGTAGGTGTCGAGCAGGTGGAGATGGAGCGCTCTGGCGCGCGGCTCCAGCCCTTCGCGCAGCGGCGAATCAGTCAGCACGACCAGGGTGCGTTCGGGGGCGGCGGCACGCACGGCGGAGAGAAAGGCGTCCGCCGTCCCGAGATCGAAGAAGAACGACGGCAGCGAGTAGACCGAGGCGGCGAGACGGCCGTCGACGTCGGCGTCGAAGCGCTGGCCGCCGGCCACAAACCCGACCCGCCGTTCGGCGCCGCGGCGAGGGACCGCCCCCCAGGCGCGCTCGACCTCGTCGGAGGCGGCGAAGTCGAACCCCCGCACCTGGTTCAGCTCGGTCAGGAGCGCGTCGCGCAGACCGGAGGGAGCCTTGGGGTCGAGAGCCCGGGGGAGGAAGCCGAGGACGCGCCGGCGGAACCCCTCGTCGCTGGCGAAGCGCTCGGGATCGACGAGTTGGAGCGCCAGCAGCCCGAGGACGTCCTCATGGCTCCACGAGCCGCGGCGGGCGAGAGCGCGCCCGCGCTCGCGGGCGGCGGCCTCGGGGGGGGCGGCCGGGGCGGCGGCGATCAGCAGCCCGGCCAGGAGGAGCGGCAGGAGAAGGCCGGTCCGGGCCGTGCCCCGAAGGGGATTCACCCTACGGCTTCCCCTCCGCGTTCAGCCGCTCCAGGTTGGCGGCGGCCACCTTGTCCTGTGGGTTAATCTGCAACACCTGCTGGAGGAGCTTGCGGGCCTCATCCTTCTTGTTCGTGCGCAGCAGCAGCACCGCGAGGTCGTCCATTGCCGGCAGGTGCCGCGGCTGGAGCAGCAGGGCCTTGCGGAAGTCCTGCTCGGCCGAGCTGAGGTGCTGCAGGGCCATGTGCGACACCCCTCGCAGATAGAGGTAGTCGGGGCTGTTCGGGGCCGTCGCGAGCGCGGCTTCGGCCGCTTTGAGGGCCTCCTCGGGGCGCTTCAGGCTGAGCAGGATCCGCACCTCCGTCAGCCGGACCCGGGGGTCCTTGGAGACCGCGGCCTCCTGGCGGATGGCGGCGAGCGCCGGCTCGGGTTTCCCCTGGCCTATCAGCTCCATGGCCTTCTGGAGGCCCGGGCTCATGGGCTGCTCCGCGGCGGCAGCCGGAGCGGCGGTCGCCGGCTTGGGCGTGCCCGCGGCCGCGGCGGCGGCAGGCCTGACGGGGGGCTTGGCCGCCTCGGCCGCCTGCGCCAGCGCCTTCTGCGCCTCCGGCTTGCGGCCGGCGGCGTCGAGCGTCCTGGCGAGCCCCTTCCAGGTCTCGGGGTTGCCCGGGTAGTACCCGGTCGACTTCTGGTAGAACGGCACCGCCTCCGCCGGCTTCCCGGCCTCCACCAGCAGCGCGCCATATTCCATCGCGATCCCCGCCGCGGGGCGTGGATCGCCGATCGCGTCGGCGTTGGCGGGGAGCTTGTCGACCAGCGGCTTCAGGGTGGCGGCGGCGGCGGCGGCGTTGCCGGCCTTGCGCTGGGCGCGGGCGAGGAGCAGCACGAGCGCCGGGCGCCCCGCGGTCTTGCCGTCGATCAGCTTGATCGCCTCGGCCGGCTGGCCGGCCAGCAACTGGGCCTCGGCGAGCGAGCGCCGCACCTCGAGGTCCATCCCCTGGGGGTGGCTGGCGAGCAGGGGCTTCAGCAGCGCGACCGCGCCGGGGCCGTCCTTCTTCAGCACCAGCGCCTTGCCGCGCAGGAGCCGGATGGCCGGCTCGCTCTCGGACAGACCGGAGAGGAGCTGAAGGGCGTCGTCGCCGCGCTCGAGCTGGACGGCGAGGTTGCAGGCCACCAGCCGCGCCTCCGAGTCCGAAGGGTTGCGCAGCACCCACGGGCGGAGCATCGAATAGGCCTCCACCAGATGCCCCCGCCGCGCCGTCAGCATGCCGAGCTCGCGCGCCGCCGGCGAGGCGGGCTCCTTGATCACCGAGCGCGTGAGGTAGACTTGGCCGGCGTCCACCTGGCCGGCCATCAGCGCCGCCTGGCCGGCGTTGTAGAGCACCGCGGGCTCGGCGTCCTCCCGGTCGGCCAGCGGCTTGAGCACCGCCAGGGCCTCCTGCGGCTTGTCGAGCTGCACGTAGAGGGCGCCGATCAGGGAGAGCATGGGGGGAGTCACGGCGGGATCCTTCTGGATCGCCCTGAGCTTGTCGACCGCCGCCGTCGCGTGGCGCTCCGCCACCAGCTTGACCGCCTCCTGGAGCGACTTCTCGAGGGGCGTGAGCGCGCGCTGGGGGGGCGGCGACTCTTTGGTCTGCGTGGCCTTGGCCCCGCCGACACCGGGGGCGGGGGTCTGCGCCACGGCGAGCGGGGCGGCGGCCAGCAGGGCGAAAGACGACAGAACGAGGATCTTTCTCATCGATCGAGGGCTCCGAGCCGAGGCTCAAAAAAGTTTTCTACTCTCCGCAACACCTGGCGCGGGCGGGCTCTTCCCGGCTCGCGGCTCGTAGGGTGCGCTGTGCGCACCTTGGAGCCTCCCCCGGTGCGCACAGCGCACCCTACCCCAAGGCGCGCAGCTCCTTGCTGTCGGGGTGCACGGCGAGGGCGTGGCGCAGCAGGGCGGCGGCGCTCTGGGGGTCGCCGAGCACGCGCAAGGTCTTCACCGCCTCGGCGTAGGCGGCGGGCGAGCCGTTGGTCTCCACCATCCGCCGCAGGGTGTCGACCGCCTCCTGGGTCCGCCCCTCCACGGCGTAGAGCAACGACAGGCTCGAGTAGGACTGAGTGTCGTGGGGGAAATCGTGGATCTCCTGCAGGAACTCACGCTCCGCTTCCTCGTTGCGGCCGAGCCGGCCGAGCAGATCGCCGCGCAGCCAGTGCAGGCCGGCGTAGGGCTGGCCGGACGCGCCGGTGCGGGCGAGCTCCCCGGCGGCCTGGTCGGCGTAGTTCAGCGCCTCCGCGAGCTTCCCCTGTTTCTGGAGCACCTGCGCCAGGGCCATCATCGGCACGATCCGCGAGCCGGGGGAGGCGAGGGCGGCCCGCGCCGCCCGCTCGGCCTCCTCGGGACGGTCCTGGGCGAGCGCGATCTGCGCGAGCAGGCTGTTGGCCATTCCCGGGCTCCCCTTGAGGCCCAGCTCGGCGTGGCTGCGAGCCTCGTCGAGCCGCCCCATCTGGAGCAGCAGCGAGCCGGTGGCGACGGCCACGAACGAGGCGCCGCCCGAGGTGTCCATGGCGTGCTCGTAGGCGTCGAGCGCCTCGGCCTGCCGTCCGAGCTTCTGGAGCGCCTGCCCGAGGTGCTCCCAGGCGTCGGTCATCTTCGGGGTGGCCGCCAGCAGCCGGCGGAAGGCCGGCACGGCCTCGGCGTACCGCCCGCTGGCGTAGAGGGTCATGGCGGTGGAGAGGTCGCCGAGCGTGCCGATGCGGCTCTTGGGGTCCGGCAGCACCTCCCCCTGATTCGTCGCCGCCGCTCCGGAGGCGTAGCCGAGGGCGGCCAGCTTGCTGGCGGTCTCGGCATCGACCGCCGAGGGGGCTTTCAGCTCGCGCTCCATCCCCTTGAGCGACTGCCGCAAGGAGGAGAAGGCGCGCCGCTCACGGTCGAGGGCGTTGCTCTTCTCCCCGGGATCGGCCGCCAGATCGTAGAGCTCGGGCGCCGGAGCATGGATGTAATGAAAGCGGTCACGGATCAGCGACGTCAGCTCGCTCCAGCCGAAATGCAGCCGCGGGTAGAAGGTCTCGGCGTAGAGGTCGCGGGGCGCCGCGAGCGCGCCCGGATCGAGCAGCGGCCGGCCGGGGAAAGCGCCCGCGGCCTCCTTGGGAGCGGCGACCCCGACCAGGGAGAGCAGGGTGGGGAAGATGTCCACGATCTGCACCGGCGCCGCGACTCGCCGGCCACCCCGCACCCCTCCAGGCAGCTTGAGGATCATCGGCACCTGGAGCGCTTCGCGGTAGAGGAAGATCCCGTGCTCCTGCTCGCCATGGTCGTTCAAGCCCTCGCCATGGTCCGAGACCAGGAGGATCACCGCGCGGTCGTAGATCCCCTGCTCCTTCAGGCCGGCGAGCACCCGGCCGACGATCGAGTCGGCGGTCGCGATCTCGCCGTCGTAGGGGCGGCCGGCGTAGCGGGAGGCGAAAGGCTCGAGCGGCGCATACGGGGTGTGCGGCTCGTAGAGGTGGAGGAAGAGGAAGAAGGGGCGGTCCTTCACCGTCTTGACCCAGCCGAGGGCGGCGTCGGCCGTCTGCCCGCCGGGGCGCTGCGAGAGGCCGAGCGAGTCGTTGAAGTGGACCGGGATGCCGGCATCGTAGACGTCGAAGCCGTGGTTCATCCCCGTCTCGGGGCGCAGCACGTAGGCGGAGACGGCGGCGGCGGTCGCGTAGCCCGCCGCGTGGAGCACCGCCGGCAGGTTGGGGAAGCGGTCGCCGTCGTAGGAGTAGCCGACGTTGTCGCGCACCCCGTGCTCGGTGGGCAGGCGGCCGGTGAGCATCGAGATGTGCGAGGGGAGGGTCAGCGGCGTGTGGCTGTAGGCGCGCTCGAAGAGGATCCCGTCCCGGCTCAGGGCGTCGATCGCCGGCGTCTCCACCTGCTTGTAGCCGTAGGCCGGCAGGTGGTCCGAGCGCAGGGTGTCGATGGAGATCAGGATCACCGGCGCCTTGGGGAAGGCCCCCACCGGGCCGTCGCCGCCGTCGCCGGCATGGCGGCAGGCGGCGAGCAGGAGAAGAGGGAGCAGCGGGGCGAGATGATTTTTTTTCATCATGACGGGAGTTGGGCCAGGAGCTGGCGGGCCCTGCGGAGGTCGTCGCCGAAGCGGGCCGGCGGCGCCGTGGCCACAAAACGGGAGAGGGCTTGGCGCGCCTGCGCCGGGCGGCCCGCCTGCGCCGCCACCAGCCCGATGTTGAACAGGGCATCATACTGCCGGGGGTCGATCGCCACCGACCGCTCCCAGGCGTCGAGCGCCGCCGCCGGCCCCTCCAGGCGGAAGCGGGCGACCCCCAGGGTGTTCCAACTGATCGGCAGGTTGGGGTTGAGAGCCAGGGCGTGCTGGAGCTGCGTCCGCGCCATCTCCGGCTGATCCATGCGCAGGGCGACGATGCCCAGCGTCTCGAACCCCTTGGGATCGTTCGGATAGGCCGCCGTGGCCCGCTGCAGCACGGCGGCCGCGTCGCCGTGCCGGCCGGCGTCGGAGAGGGCGATGCCGAGAGCGTTCAGAGTGGCGGCGTCGGCCTGTGGGGAGGAGGCCAGCGGCTCCAGCAGGGAGACCGCTTCGGCGGAGCGCCCGAGCTCGGCGAGGGCGAGGCCGAGCTGCCGGCGGATCGACTCCTGCCCGACCCCGTGCCGCAGGGCGCTCCGCAAGGCTTCCACCGCCTCGTCCGGCCGCTCCAGTTGCTGCAGGGAGAGCGCCAGGTTCTGGTAGGCGTCGGCGAGGTCCGGCCGCTCGGCGAGCGCCTCGCGGCAGAGCCGGACGGCCTCCTCGTAGCGGTGGCGGGAGTAGGCGTCGATCGCCTGGTGCATCTTGCGGTCGACCCCGATCAGGTTCTTGGGATCGTCCGCCGCCGTGTAGGTCGTGGCGGCGGGCTTCGCGCCGCCGCCGGTGGAGTAGCCGAGACTTCGCAGGCGTGCCTCCCCCTCGGCGGAGACGGTGCCGCGCGGCGGCGGCCAGACCGACTCCCGCGGCAGCGCCGCGCGCAGGTCGTGAGCCGTCCGCCGGTCCTCGGCGTAGCGGTTGTGCTCCTCGCGCGGGTCGTTGGGGAGGTCGTAGAGCTCCGGGACCGGCAGGTCGATCACCTTCTCCCCCTGCCGCAGCAGACCGCGCAGAGGGGCCCAGCCGCGGTTGAGGCTGGCGCTCAGGGATTCGAAGTAACTGTCCCCCGGTGAGGAGGCTTCCCGCGGCGACGCGGGCGCCAGCAGGGAGGCGCCGGGGAGCCCGGCCGGCACCGCGAGCCGCAGATAGGAGAGCACCGTGGGCACGATGTCGACGTGCCGCGCCGAACGGTGGTCGCGGCTCGGGGCGATGCCGGCCCCCCAGACGACGAGCGGCACCTTGAGCGTCCCCTCGTAGGCGAAGAGGCCGTGCGTCAGCTCGCCGTGCTCGCCGAGGGATTCGCCGTGATCGGCGGTGACGATCACCAGGGCCGGTGGCTGGCCGCCGGCCAGGAGCGGATCGAGGAGCGGCGCGAGAAAAGAGTCGGCGGCGGCCACCTCGCCGAGATAGGGGTTGTCCCGGTAGCGGCTGGCGAACGGCTCCGGCGGATCGTAGGCGGCGTGGGGGTCGTAGAGATGGACCCAGAGGAAGCGGCGCCTGCCCTTTTGCGCCTCCCACCAGACGCGGGCGGCGGCGACCACCTGGTCCCCCCGCCGCTCGGCGATGACGAACTCCTCCGCCCGCGAGCCGCGCGGGAAGTGATCGTCGTAGAGGTCGAACCCCTGGTTGAGGCCGAACGACGCGTCGAGGGGAAAGGCGCCCACCACGGCGCCGGTGGCGTAGCCGGCCCGTTTGAGCAGGGTCGCCAGGGTGGGGACCTTCGGCGAGAGGGCGAAGCCGCTGTTGTCGCGCACCCCGTGCTGGTAGGGGTAGAGGCCGGTGAGGATGTTCGCGTGCGAGGGGAGGGTGACGACGTTGTGGGCGTGGGCACCGTCGAACACCCGCCCCGCGGCGGCCAGGCGGTCGAGCGTCGGGGTCTCGACCCGGCGGTTGCCGGCGAAGCCCACGGCGTCGGCCCGCAGGGTATCGATGGTCACCAGGATGACGTCGGCCCCCTCGTGTACCGGGGCCGCCGGCGCGGCGGTCCCCGGGCCGGAACGGCAGCCGGTGGCGAGGATCAGAACGGCGACGAGCGCCAGCCGGAGGGAACGCCGCATGATTCGGGGATTTGGATTCCAGCGCGCGGGGGCGCGGCATGCCGCGTCCCCGTGAGCGGCCGGAGAAGCACGGAGGGGCGCTACTTCAGCTCCTTGAGGAAGTCCTTGGCGTCCTTGGCGAACTTGCTGTCGGGCTCGAGCTCGAGCAGCTTCTGGAGGTCCGCCTTGGCCTGCGGGTTCTGCGACTTGTTGAGGAAGACCATGGCGCGGTAGTAGTAGGCGTCCGCGAGGCTCGGGTTGCCGGCGATCACCTCGTTGAACTCCTTCAGGGCGGCGTCCATCTTTCCTTCGTTGAACGCCTTGATCCCGACGTTGAGCCCGATGGCGGGGTCCATCTGGGTGCCCTGGGGGAGCTTCGCCATGTAGGTCTTCGCCTCGGCCTCCCGGTTCGACGACGCCAGCAGGGTGACGATCAGCTTCAGGGTGTCGGGATCGTCGGGCGCCACCTCCAGCGACTTCTTGAGCGTGTCGATGGCCGCGTCCGTCTTCCCCTCCTTGTAGTAGGAGTCGGCGATGGCGCGGTAGATGGAGGGGAACAGGGTCTTGTCCTCCAGTTTGCTCATCCCCGCCTCGTAGGAGGCGCGGGCCTCGGCGTACTTGCCCTGCGCGAGGAGGCTGTTGGCGTTCTCGAGGTCCACCTTGGCCTGGGCGGCGGGCGAATCCTTCTGCTGCGCCTGAACCTGCTGGATCTGCTGCTGGGAAGGAACCTTCAGGGTGATGTTGAGCGGCTGGGCGATGGCGAATTCGTTGACCTTGACCTGCCCCTCGGAAGGCAGGTAGCCCGGCTTCTCGATCAGGATCCCCCAGGCACCGCCGGCGAGCCCGAGGGTGGACCACTTGCCGTTCTTGTCGGTGGTGATCGTCTTGGGGCCGTCGGCCTTGGGATCGACCTGCTTGTCCCCCTGGCGCAGGGTGATGGTGGCGCCCACGACGGGCTTGCCGCTCTCGTCCTTGATCTGCCCCTGGAGACGGCCGCGGCCGGCCCAGGATTGAGCCCAGACGGGGACGCCTGCAACCACCAGGAGGATCATCAGAAAGACAACTCGTTTTGCGCTGCGCGGAAGCATGTCTTGTCTCCTTTTCGGTTTCGCACCCCGGGATGCAAACCGCGTGCGCGGGGAAGTCTATTCCGAACGGCGGACAAAAAAAACCGCCGGGGGTTGCCCCCCGGCGGAAAGTGAGAACACGAGAAGTTGACCGGGTTTACCGGAAGCTCAGACGCGCGCCGAGGCGGAAGATCCGCGGGCTGGTGATCTCGGTGACGAAGTCCTTCCGGCTCGAGGCCAGGCTGAGCGTCCGCTGCTGGACATAGGCCTGGTTGAAGACGTTGAAGCAGTCAACGCCGAGCGTGAGGCCGAAGTCGCTGAAGTTGAACTCCTTCTCGACCCGGGCATCCATGATGTGGATGTCGTCGAGACGGAAGCTGTCCGGCTCATTCGTGGCCTCGATGAAGGCCGTGCCGCTCTCTCTGGTGGGCAGGCGGACGGAGGTGTAGTAGGGGGCCGGATAGCCCTGGCGCCCGGTAAGGCTGAGCGCCACGTTGAAGCCCCACGGGTGGTCGGGCGCGATCTGGTAGAGACCGTTCACGCTGTACGCCCACTTGCTGTTGATGTAGACGCCACCCTTGGCGCCGGAGGCCGTGCCCGAACCCTGAAGGACTTGGTCGCCTTCGTGATTGCCGCCGTTCAGGAAGGGGGTCGGATCCGGAAGGTCGGAAGCGGGAACCTTGCTCCACGTCCAGTCGGAGTAGGTGACGTTGCCGCGGAGCATCCAGCGGTTGGCCAGACGCTTGTTGAAGACGATCGAGGCACCCTTGTACTCCTGCTCCCGGTCGCCGTTGTACAGGAAGGAGCCGTTACGGCTGCTGAGGCCGGTACGGAGGAGGTAGAGATCGAGGGTACGGGTCTGCCCATTGGGCAGGGTGACCGTCGGGCACTGAGTCCCGACGCAATGGACGTAGTCGGACCGGACGCTCGGCCGGCCGACCCGGCCGACGTTCGTCGCCGACAGCGGGTCGGTATCGTCGAACACCAGGCGGTTGAACTCGAGCAGGTTGGTGAGCCGGCGGTAGGTCAGGTTGAGACCGACCACGAACTCCGGCAGAAGAGCATGCTCGACACTCAGCAGCACCTCGTTGGTGAGCGGGGCTTCGAGGTCAGAGTCGACCGCGTTGGACTGCAGGAGCCCACGGGTGAACGGGTTGTAGTTGGCGCTGGCGCTACCGAAATCGCCGATCTCGTCGCGGGTGACGCCGGTGCCGTTGACACCGACCGGGTGATTGTACTGGTAGAAGTACAGGTAGCTCTGCGAACCCAGCGGGTTGATGAAGCTGGTGTAGCCGTTGCTCAGCTGGTCGGCGAACTGCGAGAAGCTGGCGCGCAGCAGGGTCTTGCGGTCCGCTCCGAGGGCGTAGGTGAGGCCCAGGCGCGGGGTGACGTTGGTCCAGGTGAAGCCGGCGTCCTGTGAGTCGACGGAGACCTCGGGGAGAAGATCCGGAACCAGCGGGTTGGCGGGCAGGGTGCGAGCCAGGTTCTGACCGCTCTGCCGGTCGTACCGCAGGCCGATGTTGGCCGTGAGGTTGCCGACCGTGAGGGTGTCCTGGGCGTAGGCGCTGGTGTACTTGTTCTCGACCGCGGCGCCGCCAGCGCGGGACAGGTTGGTGATGTAGAGGGTAGGAGGCAGGCCCTGGAAGTTGGCGCCGTTCTGGATGTAGCCGACGCCGCCCCACGTGCTGAACGAGGTCACCTTGGCCGTACGGTAGCCGGCGCCGAACTTCAGCTCGTGCGAGAGGGTGCCCGTGTTGAAGAAGGAGGAAGCGTCGAGCTTGCCCTGCTTCTGCGGACGCAGCGTCGTGCTGAGGACGTAGGTGTTGTGCCAGACGCCGTCCCCGCTCTGGTACGCGGAGAGGTCGAGCCCGCCCTCGGGGACGAGCGCGAAGCCGCCGTTGACGATCGAGTAGAGACCCGTCAGGTAGAAGCTCGAGCTGAAGATCTGGGTGTCCTCGACCTTCGCGGCGGTCGGCGAATCGCCGAAGTGCCCCTGATCCCAGGTGGTCTCCTGGGGGCGGGTCGGGCTGGCGTTACGGCCGATCTTGACCTTGTCGTTGTTGAAGTAGAAGGCGGTGGCCGAGTTGCTGGGCAGGATCTGCCCGTTCAGCTTCACGTTCTCCGTCTTCAGGGTGGTCTTGTCGCTGACATTCAGAATCGTCAGCAGGTCGACCTTCTGCTGGCCGTACGAACCCCAGATCCACAGACGGTCCTTGACGATCGGACCGCCGAGCTCCGCGCCGTAATCCTTGACGGTCACGATGCGGTTGCCCTGGGTGAAGCTCGCCTGGGTGGGGGCGAGATCGACGCTGTCGGAACCGAGGTCGGACTGCCACTTCTCATCGGCCGTGAAGTAACGGCCGGAGCCACGCCACTCGTTGGTGCCGCGCTTCGTCACCATGTTCAGCACGACGCCGCCGGTGGAGATGCTCGTGTCCGAGCCGCCGGTCGTGACCTGCATCTCTTCGAACGCGTCGAAGTCGAAGTAGGCCGGGGAGGAGCCGGTGGCGGCCATGTCGGTGATGACCACGCCGTCGACCGACCAGACGGCCTGGTCGCCCGTGGAGCCAGGTCCGATGTACTGCGACTGCTGGCCGCTCTCGTTGCCGCCGACGTTGATCCGGTCGGTGAGAACGCCGGGAGTCGTCTGCAGGATGGCCCAGGGATCACGCGCCGTCGGGATCTTCTCGAGCTCGGTCTGGCTGATCGTGGCACCGGTGGAAATCCGGCGCTCGTCCAGCAGCGGGCTCTCCGCCGTGACGGTGATGACGTCCTCGACGGCCGGCGACAACTTGACCTCGATCGAGGTGTTGCGGCCGATGTTGATCACGATGTTCGGGTAATCGATGGTGGAGAAGCCTTCCAGCTCGGCCTTGAGGTCGGCGCTGCCGGGCGGCAGACCCAGGAAACGGAACTGCCCCTGGGCGTTCGTCACCTGGACTTGCGGGGCGGCCTGCCCCGACAGGGTCACGGTGACCCCGGGGAGCGCGGCTCCCTTGTCGTCTGTGACGGTGCCGTAGAGGTTGCCGGTCTGCAACTGAGCGAAGGCGGTTCCGCCAACGGCCAGCAGCAGCAGCGCGGCGACGGCTACGATCCGTCCCCAAAGGTTGATGCTCTTCATTCTATAAACCTCCCGTTTGGTGGTTGTTCAGCAACCGCGAGAGGTCGCGGTGCCATGCAGATCAAATCCAGTGCCGAAAGCCATGGTTGTGGTGCTGAGTAACACCTCCCTTCCATTTTGAAAGACCGTTCTTGAGATTGGCGGAGACGAACTCTAGCCAACTATCTATCGTCAGGTCAAGCAAGCGAGGTGCCACTCGCAAGGGTATCTCAGCGGGCGGTTCAAAGCATTGATAAACATAATGTTACGGGATCGCTGCAACTCGTTATGCCCGCCGCTTCGGCTCCGGATTCAGAGGCTTGGATCAGGGGTATCCAAAAAAATGGAGGCGGCGGCCTGCTGGCGGATCTTCGTTTTCCGAGCCGGCCCGGGCCGGATTTCCCTGTTATATTTGAGGCATCATGACACGATTTACCCTCCGCACGCTCTGCCTGTCCGCGGTCCTGGCGGCCACGGGTTGCTCCGAGTACAAGGCCTTCGACACGGTGGGCTACCTGCGCCAGCAGTACGCCCGGGAGATGAGCGCCCAGGAAGCCGCCAGGGTCGCCGTCCCCTTCGAGCTGAACGACGAGATCCGCGGCTCGCTCAAGACCCTGCCGCCGCTCTCCAGCGAGCTGCGCCGGATCAACCAGGTCAACCAGTTCATCTTCGACGGCCTGAAGCTCCAGTACAGCCTGACGCCGACCAAGGACGCGGCGGAGACCTACCGCACCCGCTTGGGCAACTGCCTCTCCTTCGTCAACCTGTTCGTGGGCGTGGCGCGGGAGGTGGGGCTCAACCCCTCCTACGTCGAGGTCACCGACCTCCAGAAGTGGAACCATCGCGAGGGGATGGTGGTCAGCCAGGGGCACATCGTCGCCGGCATGTACCTCGACGGCGAGCTGCACACCTACGACTTCCTCCCCGACCGCCACAAGGCCTACCGGGAGTTCAAGCCGATCGACGACGTGACCGCGGCGGCCCACTACTACAACAACCTCGGCGCCGAGGCCCTGCTCGCCGGCGACCTCGTCCACGCCCGCGAGATGATCACCACCGCGACCCGCATCGCCCCCCGGTTCGACAAGGCGATCAACAACCTCGGGGTCGTCCAGGCGCGCGGCGGCGAGCCGGAGAAGGCGCTCGAGACCTACCGGCGGGGGTTCGCCATCAGCCCCGACGACTCGACGCTGCTGATCAACATGGCCCGCGCCCTCCAGCAGCTCGGCCGCACCGGGGAAGCCGATCAGGCGCTGGCCAAGGTCGAGGCCGAGAACACCGGCAATCCGTTCTTCTTCATCTATGAGGCGGACGTGGCGCTCGGCCGCGGGGATGCCAACAAGGCCCTCGACTACATGGTCCGCGCCCTCCGCCTCGACGACGAGCTCCCGGAGGTCCACCTCGGCCTGGTGAAGGTCTATCTCGCCCTGGGGGATCTGGGTAAGGCCCGGCATTACCTGGCCCGCTCCCTCAAGCTGGACGCCACCAGCAAAGACGCCCTCCGCTACGCCAAGCTGCTGGGGCAGTGAGCCGCCGAAGCCCATTCCCGCTCCTCCGCGCCGGGCGCGCCATCCTGCTCGCGCCCTTCCTTCTCCTGTTGCCGGGCCTGGACGCGGGGGCGGCGGCAGGCCCCGCCTCCCCGTCGAAGCCGGCGCTCTCCTCGGAGGACGGCTACGGCCTGCTGCGCCGTCTGGTCGCCGGCCCGGCGGCGGAGCGGCGGGCGGCGGCCCGGGCGCTCGCCGAGTCGCGCGATCCATCGCTGGTGCCGGGGCTGATCGACGCCTACTTCTTCCTGCCCAGGGGGGAGCGCGCGGCGGCGCTGGCGGCGCTCGCCACCCTCACCGGCGAGCGCCCCGGCGAGCGCTACCACGACTGGGTGGAGCTGGTGGAGCGGCGGCAGGACCTGACCGCCAAACCGGGGTACCTGAAGTTCAAGGGGGAGCTGCTGGCGCGCATCGATCCCGGCTTCGCGGCTCTCCTCTACGAGGGGGCCCCGGCCCGCATCCGCCCCGAGGAGATCGTCTTCGGCGGCGTGCCGCCCGAGGGGATCCCGGCGCTCGACCGCCCCGCCCACGTGCCGGCGGCGGCGGCCGCGTACCTCACCGGGACCGAGCGGGTCTTCGGCGTCAGCGTGCGGGGCGAGGCTCGCGCCTACCCCCTGCGCATCCTCGACTGGCACGAGATGGTCAACGACGTCCTGGGGGGCGAGCCGGTCACCCTCTCCTACTGCACCCTCTGCGGCTCGGGCGTGCTCTACGCCACCCGCGGTCCGGCGGGCGAGGCGTACACCTTTGGAACCTCCGGCCTGCTTTACCGGTCTAACAAGCTGATGATGGATCGCCAGACGCGGACGCTGTGGGGCAATCTGACCGGCGTGCCGGTGCTCGGCCGGCTCGCCGCCGGCACGGCGCGGCTGACGTTGCTGCCGGTCGTCGTCACCACCTGGAAGGAGTGGCTCGCCCGGCACCCCGAGACCTCCGTCCTCGCCCTCGACCGCGAAATGGAGCGGCGCTGGGGGTATCGCTACCTGCCGGGCGCCGCCGAGCAGCGGCGGGCCGGCGTCGCCTTTCCGGTCTGGCCGAAGAGCGGCGCGCTCGATCCCAAGGCCGAGGTCTACGCGGTGCGCCTGGGGGAGCGGGCCAAGGCCTACCCCGTCCAGCGCGCGCTCGCCGAGCGGGTGATCAACGACCGGCTGGGGGAGGAGCCCCTGGTGGTGGTGGCCGATCCGGGCTCCGGCGCGGTGCGCGCCTACCGCCGCGGCGGCCGCACGTTCGCGCCGCGCCCCGGCGGCGCCGCCGGCGAGCTGGTCGACGGCGAAGGGCGCCGCTGGACCGCCGGCGAGGAGACTCTCGCGCCGGCGGCGCCGGACCCCGAGGCCCCGGCGCTGGAGCGGCTCCCCGGACACGTGTCGTTCTGGCTCGGCTGGTACGCCTTCTTTCCGCACTCGGAGCTGTACGGGGCGGCCGTCCCCGGAGTACCATGATTTTCCACGGCCATCACAAGGAGTTCGCGATGCGCTCGTCTCCAGCTTTCCACCACCGGCTCTCGAGCCTCCTTCTCGCCCTCGCCCTGCCGCTCGCCGTCACGACGGTCCTCCCGGCCCAGACCTTCGAGGGCTCCTCGCAGGTGACCTCGATCGAGGTGCCGGTCAACGTCGTCACCCGCGACGGCCAGCCGGTGCGCGGGCTTTCGGCCGAGGACTTCGAGATCTACGACGGCGGCGACCGGCAGAAGATCAGCTCCTTCGAGGTGATCGACCTCAAGCTCCTGAACCCCGTGGAGAGCGCCGCCGCTCCCGGGGCCGCCGCCGCCCCGGCGCCCCCCCCGGCGGATCTGCGCTCGGCGGCGCGGCGCCACTTCCTGCTGCTGTTCGATCTCTCCTTCTCAACCCCCTCCTCGATCCTCAGGGCACGCACCGCGGCGCGCGATTTCGTGCTCCACTCGCTGCAGCCGACCGACCTGGCGGCGGTGGCCACCTATTCGCTGGAGAGCGGGCCCAAGCTGGTCGTCACCTTCACCCCCGACCGCTCGCAACTGGCGCGGGCCGTCGACACGCTCGGCTACCGCCAGTCCTTCGACGCCCGGACGCGGAGCGAGCCGCTGCGCTTCCTGGTCGAGCCGCCCGACACCGCCCTGCTCTCGGAAACCGCCGGCCGCGGCGGCGAATCGCCGTTGCGCGCTCAGCAGGATCAGGTGCTGTACGAATACCTGCAGTCGATCGCCCTCGTCGCCGAGAAGCAGGAGCGCGACTTCCAGATGGGGCGGATCGCCTCCTACTCGCGGGCGCTCTCCCAGGTCGCGCGGTCGCTCAGCTCGGTGGAGGGGCGCAAGCAGGTCGTCTTCTTCTCCGAAGGGTTCGACAGCCGGCTGTTCGTCGGCCGCGACACCACCGACCCGGACGCGCTGGTGGACAACGACCGGGTGATCTTCGGGCAGTCCTATTACGTGGACAACGACCAGCGCTACGGCAACACCTCCGTGCAGGACAACCTCCGCCGGATGCTGGAGGTGTTCCGCCGCTCCGACTGCGTGATCCACGCGGTCGACATCGGAGGGCTGCGGGCCGGCGCCGACCAGCAGGCCCGCCCGAACGGCGAGGCGGGCCTCTTCTACATCGCCCACGAGACCGGGGGGAACCTGTTCAAGGACGCCAACAATCTGCGCGACCCCCTCAACCAGGTGCTCGAGCAGACGAGCGTCACCTACCTGCTCACCTTCGAGCGTTCGGACCTCAAGACCGACGGCGCCTACCACCGTCTGAAGGTCAAGGCGAAGCTGCCGGCGGGAGCTCGGCTGACCCATCGCGAGGGCTACTTCGCGCCGCGGCCGTTCAAGGATCTCGATCCGCTGGAGAAGAACCTCCTCGCCTCCGACGACATCGCCAGCGCCGCGCCGAAGCGGGACCTCGCCCTCAACGTCCTGGCGGCGTCGTTCCGCGCCACGCCGGGCCAGGCCTACGTGCCGGTCATCATCGAGGCCGGCGGTCCGAGCCTGCTCACCGGGGTGACGGGCAAGAAGCTGAACGTCGAGATCTACGCCTACGTGAGCGATGAAAAGGGGCGGATGCTCGATTTCTTCAACCGCCGGGTGGCGCTCGACCTCGACAAGGGGAAGGCGCGGCAGGGGATCGCGGAGGGGGGGGTCAAGTACTACGGCCATTTCGACCTGGAGCCGGGCGCCTACCAGATCCGCGTGCTGGTGCGCAACGCCGACACCGGGCGCACCGGGGTCCAGACGGTGGCGTTGACGGTGCCCGTCTACAGCGCGGCGCAGCCGGTCCTGCTCCCCCCCTTCTTCATCGAGGAGCGCCAGAAGTGGCTGCTGGTGCGCGAGCAGGCCGGCGATTCCCAGGGGTCGGTCGTCTATCCGTTCACCGTCGCGGGCGAGCCCTACGTGCCCGCCGCCTACCCGGTGTTGCGGGAAGAGAAGACCGCCCGGCTCTGCCTGGTGGCCTACAACCTGGGCAAGGGCGATCTCGCCGTCAAGGGGGAGGTGCTGGCGGCCGACGGCAAGACCTCGCCATTGGGCAAGCTGACGCAGGTGGAGCGCACCGCCACCGGCATCCAGGGTTTCGACAAGCTGGTCGCCACCTTCGATCCGGCGGGCCTCGGCGCCGGCGAGTACGTCCTGCGGGTGGCGGTGACCGACCCCCTCACCGGACACAAGCAGATGAATTCCTTGCCGTTCCAGGTCGTTCGTTGACGCTTGCCGGGTCCGCCGGCCCCTTTGGTGGTATTTTTATCTTTTGCCATCCCATGTTGGAGGAGAAGGAATTCACCCGAGGGCTGAAAGGACGATGAATGAACAGGTCTAGTCGAGTGCAACGCCTCGCCGCCCTGCTGGCCGTCGCGGGGCTCGGGCTCGCGCCCGTGCCCGGCCGCGCCGCCCAGCAGACGTTCTCCGAGTCGACGCAGGTGGTCGTCGTCGAGGTCCCCGTCCAGGTGATCAAGGACGGCGAGCCGGTGCGGGGGATGACCGCCAAGGATTTCGAGCTCTACGACGGCCGCAGGAAGGTGCCGGTCACCGGCTTCGACGTCCTCGACCTCACCGCTCCCGCGGCGGCGGGGGCTCCGGCGGTTCCTGTTCCCGCCTCGGCGCGGCGCCATTTCCTGCTGATGTTCGACCTCTCCTATTCGGAGCCGAAGTCGGTCGTCAAGGCTCGGGAAGCGGCCCAGAAGGTGGTCGACACCCTCCATCCGACCGATCTGGTGTCGGTCGCCACCTACAGCACGCAGCAGGGGCCGCAACTGGTGCTCGGCTTCACCCCCGACCGCCGGCAGATCGCCGCCGCCATCGACACCTTGGGGACGGTGAAGCTGGCCGACCGCTCGCCCGACCCGCTGAAGCTGGTCTACTCCGAGGCCCTGGCGAGCCGTTTCAAGCAGCCGGCGGCGGCGTCGTCGGGCGCCAGCGAGCGCGCGGCGGCGAAAGAGGACGCCCTCATCGATACGCTGGCCAACTTCGCCGCCAGCGCCGCGCACGCCGAGCGCAAGGCCCAGGAGCAGCAGGTGCTCGGCCTGACCCGCTCCTTCTCCGACCTCGCCCGCCTGATGGCGGAGGTCGAGGGGCGAAAGTACGTGGTCTACCTCTCCGAGGGGTTCGACGCCTCGCTGGTCTCCGGCAAGTCGAACACCGGTCCGGTGAGCGCGGGGGATGACGAGGGTGTCAGCTTCGACGCCGGTGACGCGGGGCGGATCATCGCCCCCACCGACGCCACCGGTTCGGACGACCGGTTCGGCAGCAGCCACTCGCTGAACGCCGTCGAGAAGATGCTCGAGTCGTTCCGCCGCGCCGACTGCGTGATCCAGGCGGTGGACATCGGCGGCCTGCGAGCGGGCGGCCAGCAGGGCGCGAGCCGGGCGGACGGCCGCGAAACGCTGTTCAACATGGCCAAGAGCACCGGCGGCGAGCTGTTCGAGAACTACAACGACCTCTCGGCCGCCATGGGGCAGATGCTGCGCCGCACCGGCGTCACCTACGTGCTGTCGTTCCAGCCCGCCGACCTCAAGCCGGACGGCTCGTTCCACAACCTGAAGGTGGAGCTCAAGAACGCCCCGCGCGGCACGCGGGTGGTCGCCCGGCCGGGCTACTACGCTCCGGTCCCCTTCAAGAGCCAGCCGGTGCAGGTGAGGCTGCTGGAGGCCGCCAGCGACCTGATGAGCAAGGATAGCGGCACGATCGCCACCTCCGTGCTGGCGGCGCCGTTCGGCGGCAAGGAGCGGGCGTACGTGCCGGTGGTGATCGAGGTGGACGGCGCGACGCTGCTCGCCGGCAAGCAGGATCCGAAGCTGGCGGTCGAGATCTACATCTATGCGCTGGACGCCAGCGGCACGATCCAGGACTTCCTCAACCAGACGATCGGCCTCGACCTCACCAAGGTCGAGTCGTCGCTGCGCCAGACCGGCCTCAAGTTCTTCGGCCACGTCGAGCTCGCGCCGGGCACCTACTCGGTGCGCACCCTGGTGCGCAACGGCTCCACCGGAGCGACCAGCCTGCGGGTGACCCCGGTCACCGTGCCCCCCACGGGCCAGGCGACGCTGCTGCCCGCCCTGTTCCAGGAGACCCCCGGCCGCTGGGTCGCGGTGCCGGAGACCCCGAAGGCGGGCCAGCAGTTGCCTTACCCCTTCATGCTCAAGGAGAGGCCGTACATCCCCGCCTCGCGGCCGGTGCTCACCCCGGGGAAGGACGCGCAGCTCGTCCTGGTCGGCTACAACCTGCAGCCGGGGGAGTGGAAGGCCCAGGCCCAGGTGATGGCGGCCGACGGCCAGGAGATGCCGGGCGGCGCCTTCAAGGTGGTCGACAAGGAGATCGGCAGCGGCGCCGGTCCCTCCCGCCTGCTCGCCACCTTCCAGCCGCCCGCCGCCCTGCCGCCGGGCACCTACTCGCTGCGCGTCACGCTGACCGACGGCGCCGGCAAGGCGGAGAGCAGCACCAGCCAGTTCACGGTGGGAGCGGCGGGGGCGCCCGGAGGGCGCTGACGCCGATGCGGCCGGACGGGACGATCCGGCGCGGCGGCCTGGCCGTCGCGCTCCTCGTTTGCGGCGCCGCCGTCGCGGCGTGGGGCCAGGCGCCGCCGCCCCCCTCCGCCTTCTCCGGCACCACCCAGGTGCTGTCGATCGACGTGCCGGTGCAGGTGGTGCGTGACGGCGAGCCGGTGCGCGGCCTCCAGGCCGCCGACTTCCAGGTCTGGGAGGGGCGGCGCCGGCTGGCGGTCACCGGCTTCGAGTCGCTCGACCTCGCGGCGCCGGCCGCCGCTGGGCCGTCCTCGGGAAGAGCGGCCGGGGTGCCGGCCGCCGCCCGGCGCCATTTCCTCTTCCTCTTCGACCTCGCCTTCTCCGAGCCACGGTCGATCGCGCGGGCGCGGCAGGCGGCGGCCGGGCTGCTCTCCCAGCTCCACCCGACCGACCTGGTGGCGGTGGCCACCTACAGCTCGCTGCGCGGGCCGCAACTGGTTCTCGGCTACACCGCCGACCGCCGGCAGATCGGCAACGCCCTCGCCTCCCTCGGCCTCCCCGATCTGACGCCGCGCGCCGTCGATCCGCTGCGCCTCGTGCTGCAGGAGATGCTGGGGGTGGGCAACACCATCGCCGGCGTCCGGCCGCTCTCTCGCGATCCCCTGGCCGACGTCGTCGACATGGCGACCATGACCCCCATGGAGATGACCCAGGGGGTCGCGCGGGCCGACCGCTCCGCCCTCAAGACCCAGGTCGACCTCTTCACCCGCTCGCTCTCCGACCTTGCCCGGCAGCTGGCGGTGGTGGAAGGGCGCAAATACCTGATCTTCCTCTCCGAGGGGTTCGACGCCGACCTCCTGGAGGGGGTGGCGAGCGCGGACCGCCAGGACGAGATGCGCGAGCTCCTCCTCCGGGGCGAGTCCTGGCGGGTCTCCTCCGAGGAGCGCTACGGCCTCACCGAGACCGCCAACGCCGTCGAGCGGATGATCGAGGAGTTCCGCCGCGCCGACTGCACCATCCAGGCGGTGGACATCGGCGGCCTGCGCGCCGGCGCCGACCAGGGGCCGCCGCGGGCGGGGGGGCGCGACAGCCTGCTGATGATGGCCCGCGGCACCGGCGGCGAGCTCTACGAGAGCTTCAACGACCTCGGTGTGGCGATGAGCCAGATGCTGCGTCGCACCAGCGTCACCTACGTCCTCGCCGTCGAGCCCGAGAAGGGGTCCGACAGCGACTTCCACCGGCTGCGGGTGGTGCTCAATTCTCCCTCGCGCGGCGCCCGGCTCGTCCACCGGCCCGGCTACTATCCGCCGAAGCCCTACGCCCAGGAAGATCTGATCGAGAAGCTGCTCGCCGCCGCCAACCAGGTGATGAGCGGCGAGGAGAGCGACGGCGTCGGCGCCGCGGTGCTTGCGGCGCCGTTCCGGTCGGCGGGGGAGAAGGCGTACGTGCCGGTCCTGATCGCGATCGACGGCCCCTCCCTGCTCGCCGGCCCGCAGCCGGCCGCCCTGCCGGTCGAGATCTACGCCTACGCCCTCGACGAGGGGGGAGCGGTGCACGACTTCTTCACCCAGACGGTCGGCCTCGACCTCGCCAGGTCCGGGTCGCCGGTGCGCCAGAGCGGCCTCCAGTTCTTCGGCCACGTCGACCTGCTGCCCGGCGACTACTCCCTGCGGGTGCTGGTGCGCAACGGCGCCAACGGTGCCTCCGGCCTCAAGGTGCTGCCGCTCCGCGTGCCCGCCTTCGAGCAGGGGGAGCCGCTCCTGCTGCCGCCGCTCCTGCCGGCGGCGCCGAGCAACGCCCTGCTGGTGCGCGAGGAGCCGCGGGGGGAGGGCGCCCCGCCCGCCAATCCCTTCCTCCTCCGCGACCAGCCGTTCGTGCCGGCGGTCAAGCCGGCGCTGGCGCCCGGCCGCGAGGTGCGGGTCGTCCTCGCCGGCTACAACCTCGGCGCCGGGCCGTGGAAGGGGGTGGCCACGGTGGTCGCCGCCGGCGGCCGCGAGATCCCGGGCGGCAATCTGGCGATCACCGGCCGGCTCGCCGGCACCGCCGGCGGGCCGGACCGCGCCGTCGCCACCTTCCGCCTGCCCGCCGATCTGGCGCCGGGGGACTACGAGATGCGGATCACCCTGACCGGCGCCGCCCCGCGGACCAGCTCCCTGCGCTTCAGCGTCCCGCGCAACCCCGCGAAGGCCGGCGGCGGGGGAGCGGGCCGTTAGCGGTCTCGCTCCCGGCGTCGAGGTCCGGGTCCACCTCAAGCCGGGGCGCGAGAAGGCGGTCCGCGAAGGCCACCCGTGGATCTTCTCGGGCGCCGTCGACCGCCTCGACGGCCCGGCCGGCGCCCCGCTCGCCCGGGTCTTCGACTCCCGTGGCAAACCCCTCGGCCTCGGTCTGCACAGCCCCCGCTCGCAGATCCGTGTGCGCATGCTGGGCGCCGGCGTCGAGGCGGCCGACAGCCGCTTCTTCGCCGACCGCATCGCCGAGGCGCTCACCCTGCGCGAGGCGCTGGTGCCACCGGAGACCACCGGCTACCGGCTGCTCAACGCCGAGGGGGACGGCGTCCCGGGGTGGACGGTGGACCGTTTCGGCGACGTGCTGGTGAGCCAGATCACGGCGGCCGGTCTCGAGGCCCTGCGCGGCGAGGCCTACGCCGCCCTCGCCGCCGCGGTTCCCGGGGCCGCGATCGTGCAATCGAACGATGTGCCGGCGCGGCGGGCCGAGGGGCTGGCCACCGAGGGGGACGAGGTGATCGCGGGGGAGCCGCCGGCCGAGGCGCGCTTCGCCGAGTCGGGGCTGCTCTTCCAGGCCGAGATCACCGGCGGGCAGAAGACCGGCTTCTACTGCGACCAGCGCGAGAACCGCCGGCGGGCCGAGCGCTTCGCCGCCGGCCGCACCGTGCTCGACCTCTTCGCCCACACCGGCGCCTTCGCGCTCTACGCTCTGCGGGGCGGGGCGGGCAAGGTGGTCTGCGTCGAGTCCTCCAGCCGCATCATCGAGCGCGGGCGCGACCACGTCACCTTGAACGGCTTCCCCACCGAGCGCATCGAGTGGGTGAAGGCCAACGTCTTCGAGGACCTGCGCCAGCGGGAGGAGAAGTACGGGCTGGTGATCTGTGATCCGCCGCCGCTGGTGCGCAAGCGCCCGGATCTCGACGCCGCGGCCCGCGCCTACAAGGACTTGAACCGCCTGGCGCTGTCGCGCGTCGAGCCCGGGGGTTTTCTGCTGACCTTCAGTTGCAGCGGCGCGGTGGACACCAAGCTCTTCCGCCAGATCTTCTTCGCCGCCGCGGTCGAGGCCGGGGTGCGCGTCGACCTCCTGGAGCCGCTCGCCGCCGCGCCCGACCACCCGGTCGCCATCACCCATCCGCAGGGGGAATACCTGAAAGGGTGGCTGGCGCGGGTGCGCGGGCCGGTGATCTAGGCGAAAACTCTCTGGAACCGGGCGTGAGGCCAGGATGCCCTCTCCGGCGCCAGGATTCGGGTATAAACAGTTCCCCGCCGCGTTTTTCAGCTTCCCGGCCCTCGTTTTTGCCATCCGGACGGCTGTTTTGGTTTCCCGGCCATTTTTTTAGCTTCCCGTGCGCCCATCTTTCTTCCCGCGACGCTATCCTGGCTTTCTGAGCCTCCGTCTTTCTTCCCGCGACGCTATCCTGGCTTTCTGAGCCTCCATCTTTCTTCCCGCGGCGCCATCCTGGTTTCTGAGCCGCCGTCTTTCTTCCCGAAGCGTCATCCTGGCTTTCAGGTCCGCCGTCTTCGCTCGTACCGCCAGGTCTTGGCTTGTTTATATAGTTCAAGATCTATAATGAAGCGGACAAGGAGGATACGCCATGAACAAGAAGTCGAAAAAGCTCAGCCTCAGCCGGGAGACCCTCCAGACTCTCAACCGCGACCGCCTCTCGGAGGCCGCGGGCGGCGTCAGCAGTTGGCCGGGACCCTGCAGTTGCACCTGCTACACGTGCAATGAAGCCTCGGGGCAGAGCCAGTGCATCGAGTGCTCCACTACCGGCTAACGCCGCCCTCGTTGACACCTTCGCCCGCCTTTGTTACCCTTCCCCTCCCTTGGCGACCAAGCCAGGGAGGGAATGGAACAGGCCCATAGCTCAGTTGGTTAGAGCGCTACGTTGACATCGTAGAGGTCAGCGGTTCAAGTCCGCTTGGGCCTACCAAGCTTTTCAGGAGTGGATTCGGCGCCAGATCGATCGATAGAGAAGCCCGGAGATAGCATCCAAACTGGTGATCCGAATTTCAGCCTCATGCCCAGGCGCTTAGCTCAGCTGGTTAGAGCGCTACCTTCACACGGTAGAGGTCAGCGGTTCGAGTCCGCTAGCGCCTACCAACCCCCCCGCTCGTGACCTTCACCGGCGCGGGCCGCGGCCCGAGAGAGAACCTCATTTTTCAAAGATCCCGGATGGTCCGATGGAGACCATGACTGAAGCTATCGAACTGATCCTGCCCGACAGCTCCGTGCGCACGGTGCCCGCGGGCACCACTCCGCTCGCGGTGGCCGCCTCGATCGGTCCCCGCCTGGCCAAGGATGCCGTCGGCGCCGAGCTCGACGGCCGCAAGGTCGACCTCCGTCTTCCCCTGCGGCAGGGGGGGAAGTTCCGCCTGTTCACCACCAAGAGCCCGGAGGCCGGCGAGTTCATCCGCCACAGCGCCGAGCACGTGCTGGCCGACGCCGTCAAGCGGCTCTGGCCGGAGGCGGAGTACGACGCCGGACGCCAGGACCACAGCGAGAAGTTCCAGTACGACTTCCGCTTCCCGCGCCCCTTCACCCCCGAGGACCTCGAGAAGATCGAGGAGAAGATGCGCGAGATTCTCGCCGAGGGGAGCGCGTTCGAGCGCGTCGAGGTCACCCGCGAGGAGGCCGAGCGGATCTTCCGCGAGCTGGGCGAGACCCTGAAGGTCGAGCGGCTCAAGGACATCCCCGAGGGGGAGACGATCACCCTCTACAAGGACGGCCGGTTCACCGACCTCTGCCGGGGTCCGCACGCGCAGAGCCTGTCGCAGATCGGCGCCGTCCGGCTGCTCGAGGCTTCCGCCGTCTACTTCAAGGGGGACGAGAAGAACGAGCGCCTGCAGCGCATCTACGGCACCGCCTTCCTCTCCCAGAAGGAGATGGACGAGTACGCGGCGGCGCAGGAGGCGGCGCGGGCGCGCGACCACCGCCGGCTGGGCCAGGAGCTCGACCTGTTCAGCTTCAATCCGATGGCGCCGGCGATGCCGTTCATCCACCCCAAGGGGGGCTCGATCTACGTCGCGCTGACCGACTACGTGCGCGAGCTCAACGCCCGCTACGGTTACGGCGAGGTGATCACGCCGCAGATCCTGGACGCCGAGCTCTGGAAGATCTCCGGGCACTGGGCCAACTACGGCGAGAACATGTTCTTCACCGATGTGGACGAGCGGCAGATGGCGGTCAAGCCGATGAACTGCCCGACCCACTGCCTGATCTTCGGCACCCGGCTGCGGTCCTACCGCGACTTGCCCATCCGCTACGCGGACGTCGGCCGGCTCCACCGCTACGAGCGTAGCGGGGTGACCAACGGGCTCTTCCGCGTGCGCTCCTTCTCGCAGGACGACGCCCACGTCTTCTGCACCGAGGAGCAGGTCGAGGAGGTGGTGCTGGCGGCCGCCGAGATGATCCTGGAGGTCTACCGGACCTTCGGCTTCGAGGAGGTGCGGATCGAGCTGTCGACGCGGCCGGAGAAGCGGGTCGGCTCGGATGAGCTCTGGGACCGGGCCGAGGGTGCGCTGGCGCAGGCGCTCGACCACCAGGGCCTGGCCTACCAGGTCAACCCCGGGGACGGCGCCTTCTATGGGCCGAAGATCGACTTCCACGTGCGCGACTCGCTGAACCGGAGCTGGCAGCTCGGCACGGTGCAGCTCGACTACCAGATGCCGCGGCGCTTCAACCTCTCCTACGTGGGGGCGGACGGCGGCGAGCACGCGCCGGTGATGATCCACCGCGCCATGCTAGGCTCTATCGAGCGATTCATGGCGATTCTGATCGAGCAGACGGCGGGCGCGTTCCCACTGTGGCTGGCGCCGGTGCAGGCGGTGGTGCTGCCGATCTCGGAGAAGTTTGCCGAGTATGGCGAGACGGTGCGCAAATCGCTGGCGGCGGCCGGTGTGCGGGCGGAGCTCGACGCGCGCAACGAGAAGCTGGGCTACCGCATCCGCGAGGCGCAGGTGCAGAAGGTGCCCTACATGCTGGTGGTCGGGGCGCGCGAGGCGGAGGACGGGACGGTCTCGGTGCGCCGGCGCGCCGGCGAGGATCTGGGGGCGATGCCCACGAGCGACTTTCTGGCGCGGGTGCGCGAGCTTTCAGCGGCGCGCAGCCGCGAGCTTTGAACACTAAGATAGGAGAATGGATCTGAACACGAACCGACGGGCGCAAGCCCGACGCTCCCTGGGGGTGAGCTAAACATCGACAAGACGACGCGGATCAATGAGCGCATCCGGGTTCGCGAAGTGCGCCTGGTGGAGGCCGATGGCGGCCAGGGCGGCATCGTGCCGATCGAAGAGGCGTTGCGGCGGGCTCAGGAACTGCAGCTCGACCTGGTGGAAGTGGCTCCGACGGCCAAGCCGCCGGTCTGCCGGATCATGGATTTCGGCAAGTTCCTGTACCAGCAGAAGAAGAAGTCGCACGAGTCGAAGAAGAAGCAGAAGATCATCCACGTCAAAGAGGTCAAGTTCCGGCCCAACATCGACGAGCATGACTATGACTTCAAGCTCAAGAACGCCATCCGGTTCCTGGGCGAGGGCGACAAGGTGAAGGCGACGGTCCAGTTCCGGGGGCGCGAAATGGCGCGCCAGGATCTCGGCCACAAGCTCCTCAAGCGGTTCCAGGCTGACCTGGGGGAGCATGGAGTGCTAGAATCGTCGCCCGAAATGGCGGGCAACCGGATGCACGTCATCTTTGGTCCGCCGCGTCACAGCGGGCCCAAGCGGGTCGAGTCCAGCGAGACGGCCTCTTAGGGTACGGGTTACCTCGGTACGGTCAGGCAGGATACGGTTAAGCAAACGGGCGGGACGCAGTCGTCTCCCGCCCCCAAGGGAAGAAAGGAGACACCCTTGCCGAAGCAGAAGACGCACAAGGGTGCCGCGAAGCGTTTCAAGGTCACGGGAACCGGCAAGGTGACTCGCCACCAGTCGATGCACAGCCACATCCTGACCAAGAAGACCACCAAGCGGAAGCGCAAGCTGCGCAAGTCCGTGGAGGTCTCCCCCGCGTTCGCCGGCACGATCAAAAGCATGCTGCACCAGTAGGGGCGGCCCTGTGTGGCCGCCCTACCCATCACCACGACGGCTGCCGGCGGGAAGGACCTGCCCCCGGAGCCGCGGCCCCCGGACCTGGCCAGGACTTGGCAGTCAGCCGGCCGTGTGGGCCACCGACCGCTCCCTCCACCATGGGCACGGAGCAGAAACGAGGTTCTAGACGATGGCTCGTGTAAAGCGCGGTACCAAGCGCCACCAGAAACGGAAGAAGATCCTCAAGCTCTCCAGCGGCTTCTGGGGAACCAAGTCGAACGCCTACCGCATGGCCAAGCAGGCCGTGGACAAGGCGCTGGGCTATGCCTATCGCGACCGGCGGCAGAAGAAGCGCCAGCTTCGCAGCCTGTGGATCGTGCGCATCAACGCCGCCGCCCGCCTGAATGGGCTGTCCTACAGCCGCCTGATCGCCGGCCTCAAGGCCGCCGGCTCGACGCTCGACCGCAAGGTGCTGGCCGACATCGCCGTCACCGATCCCGCCGGGTTCGCCGGCCTCGCCGAGATGGCGAAGACGGCGCTGGGCTCGCAGTCCGGCGCCGCCGCCCAGGGGTGAGGCGGAAGGGGTAGGCCGCCGTGGAGATCGAGTGGCTGGACAGTCTGGAAACCCGGGTGCGCGACGCCGTCGCGCGCCTGGGTGATCTCAACGAGGAAAACCGCTCGCTGCGGGACCGCATCCGGGACCTCGAATCCGAGGTCTCGCTGCTCTCCATCCCGCCGGCCGCGCCCGAGGGGGACGGCGACGTGGACGAGGAGATCGAAGCGCTCCGCGTACGCGTCCGTGGGTTGGAAAGAGATCTCGCCGCCGCTGAGACCGAGCGCGCCGAGGCCGCCGCGGCGGCCCGGAGCTGGGAGGTCGAGCGGAATGAGGTGCGGCGGCGGGTGGAAGCGCTGACCGAGCGGCTGGCGGGGTTGGCGGGGCTCTGACCGGTACAGGCATTCTGCCTATCGGGACGGGGGCGCCCCATCGGCACCGAAGGCCTGCCCCCCTCACCGGTCCGCCCCCACCGCCTCCGCCATCCCTTTCACCCCATCCCGTTCCATCAACGCCAGCAATTCCTCGTTGATCCGCCGCGGCAGCCCGGGTCCCTCGTAGACCAGGGCGGTGTAGATCTGCACCAGCGAGGCCCCGGCCCGGATCCTCCGGTAGGCCTCGGCGCCGGAATCGATCCCTCC
Organism: Thermoanaerobaculia bacterium; assembly: GCA_035490435.1. Taxonomy (GTDB): domain Bacteria; phylum Acidobacteriota; class Thermoanaerobaculia; order Multivoradales; family UBA5704; genus DATARR01. The sequence goes on along the minus strand of DATHEF010000062.1, from coordinate 72,546 downwards.
GACGCTGATCAGCACGGCCCTGCCGAACAGCGCTTTCGCCACCGCCTCGAAGATCCGGAAGCTCTTCTCGCGCAGCACCCGACCGGAGAGGCCGCCGAAGTCCTTGGCTCCCGGCAGCAGCGAGTAGTCGATCGTGGTGTTGGTGGCGATCACGCCGGCGGCGCCGGCTTCGACGGCGATCTCGCTCAAGCGCACCGCCGCGCCGGGCTCGAGGTCGGGGGCGATCTTCACCAGGATCGGCTTGGCGGTGATCCCTTTGGCCAGCCCGAAGAGGGCGCAGAGGAACTCCTCGTTCTGGAGGTCGCGCAGGCCGGGGGTGTTGGGTGAGGAGAGGTTCACCACCAGATAGTCGGCGAGGTCGTGGAGACCGCGGATCAGCGTCTCGTAATCGTCGAGCGCCCGCTCCGGCGGGGTCGCCTTGTTCTTGCCGAGGTTGACGCCGACGGGGAGGGGAGCGGGACGGGCTCGCTCCAGGCGGCGGCGCATCGCCGCCATGCCGGCGTTGTTGAAGCCGAGGGCGTTCTGCAGGCTGCGCCCGGCCGGATGGCGGAAGAGCCGGGGGCGCGGGTTGCCCGGCTGCGGCAGGGGAGTGACGGTGCCCACCTCGGTGAAGCCGAAGCCGAGCGCCGGAATGGCGCGCACGGCCTCCGCGTTCTTGTCGAAGCCCGCGGCGAGCCCCATGGGATTGACGAATTCGCGGCCGAACAAGGTTTGGCGTAGCGGGGCGGCATCCACCAGGTAATGCCAGCCGAGGATTCCGCCGATTCCCGGCACCGCCCGGGCGGCGCGCAGGGCGCCGAGACCGATGCCGTGGCTGGTCTCGGGGTCGAGGCGGAAGAGCAGGTGGAGGAGGGCGGGGTAGACGGGCACGGAGGACGCATTGTACCGTCCGCGTGCCAGGACGGCACGGGGTTGACCCCTTTCCTGGCTGTTTTGACACCTGTGGTATATTGACGCTGGCCAAACCGCTGGCATTACGGAACTTGCTGGCCGGGTAGGCACTACCGACGGATGGGATAACTATGCCTCTGCCCACTTCAACCACGAGTCAGGTTGAGATCTTCGGCGAGGTGTACACCGTTCGCGGCAGCGACGAGAACGGGTACCTCCAGGAGCTGGCCGACCTCGTGGACCGCAAGATGCGGGAGGTGGCCGAGCACGTGAAGGGCGATACGGCCCGGATCGCAATCCTGGCGGCGCTCAATCTCGCCGACGAGCTGTTCCAGATTCAGAGTCGGCAAGAAGGGGAACGGGTCGAGATCAGGGAGAAGGTGGCGGCGCTGGCGGAGGAATTAACTCAAGCCCTGGAGAGTTGAAACAGGGGCGGCGGCGTCAGCTAAAAATATTATGGAACAAGGGTCAGCATCCCCCGTGTGGTTCGCGATGGGTACTACGATTGTAGAACCAACATTCTTTATACGGGAGTCTTTTACTCGTGGGCCTGTGCCAGCCTCGCTTTCGACGAGGACGCTGACGGCTCACGAAGCGGACACCCACCTGTTGCGTTAGGTTCTAAACGCACGGGCCCACACGGTCCCGCGGGGGATGCCCTTTACCTTCCTCCTCTTTAGCGAGGAGGCCTTCCCAGATCTCGCCGGGTTCCCTTGTGCATATATAAGGGGCAACCGGTGAATACCGAAATCATCATTCTGGCCGTGGCTTTTCTGGCCGCCGCGGTCTTGGTCCTCGTCTTCGGCTGGCGCTCCGTGCGCCACGAGAGAAAGCGCGTGATAGACGCCGCGCAACGCGAGGCCGCCCAGGTCGTCGACGACGCCCGGCGGCAGAGCGAGTCCCAGATACGGGAAGCCGAGATCGCGGCGCGGGAGAAGCTCCTCCAGGCGCGCAGCGAGTTCGAGAAGGTCTCCCGCAAGCGGCGCGCCGAGCTCGAGGCGCAGGAGCGCCGCCTCACCCAGAAGGAAGACAGCCTCGACAAGCGGACCGAGGATCTCACCCGCCGCGAGAAGGATCTGTCGCAGCTCGACCGCTCGCTGGTCACCCGCGAGAAGAGCGTCGAGAAGCGCGAGTCGGATGTCGAGCGGCTGTTCGCGGAGGAGCGGGTCAAGCTCGAGCAGATCGCCGGCCTCACCGCCCAGCAGGCCAAGGACGAGCTGGTGCGGGTGATGGAAGGGGAGGCCAGGATCGAGGCCGCCCACATCGTCAAGCGCATCGAGGACGAGGCCCGCGAGCAGGCCTCCCGGCAGGCCCAGCGGATCATCGGCATGGCCATCCAGCGCGCCGCCTCGGACTACGTCTCCGAGACCACGGTCTCGGTCGTCATGCTCCCCAACGACGAGATGAAGGGGCGGATCATCGGCCGCGAGGGGCGCAACATCCGCGCCCTCGAGACGGCCACCGGCGTCGACCTGATCGTCGATGACACTCCGGAGGCGGTGATCCTCTCGGGCTTCGATCCGTTCCGCCGCGAGGTCGCCCGGGTGGCGCTCGAGCGGCTGATCGTCGACGGCCGCATCCATCCGGCGCGCATCGAGGAGATCGTCGAGAAGGTCAAGGCGGAGTTCGAGCAGAAGATCCTGCAGGAGGGGGAGGCGGCGCTGCTGGAGCTGGGCATCCCCGGCATGCATCCGGAGCTGATCAAGCTCCTGGGGCGGCTGCGCTACCGCACCTCCTACGGCCAGAACGTCCTCCATCACAGCCGGGAGGTCGCCTTCCTCGCCGGCACCATGGCGGCCGAGCTCAAGGCCAACGTCGCCGTCGCCCGCCGCGGCGGCCTGCTGCACGACATCGGCAAGGCGATCGACCGCGAGATGGACGGCACTCACCTGCAGATCGGCATTGACCTGCTGCGCAAGTACGGGGAGACCGAGGAGGTGGTCCACTCGATGGCCTGCCACCACGGCGACTACGACCCGCAGACGGTGGAGGCGGTGCTGGTGACCGCCGCCGACGCCCTCTCGGCCGCCCGCCCCGGCGCCCGCCGCGAGGTGCTCGAGACCTACGTCAAGCGGCTCGAGAAGCTGGAGGAGATCGCGTCGAGCTTCAAGGGGGTGCAGAAGACCTTCGCCATCCAGGCCGGCCGCGAGATCCGCATCATCGTCGACAGCGGCAAGATCGGCGACGAGCAGGCGCTCTGGCTGTCGAAGGACATCGCCCGCAAGGTCGAGCAGGAGCTGACCTACCCCGGCCAGATCAAGGTGACGGTGATCCGCGAGACCCGGTCCGTCGAGTACGCCCGGTAACTGTCAGGTAACTGCCCAGGTGACTGCGCGATGAAGCTGCTCTTCGTCGGCGACGTGATCGGCAAGCCGGGCCGGCGCGCCCTTCAGCACCTGCTCCCCCGGCTGGTCGACCACCACCGCGCGGACTACGTGGTGGTCAACGTCGAGAACTCCGCCGGCGGCTTCGGCGTCACCCCGGACGTGCTGCGCGAGATCGCGGAGCTGCCGATCGACGTCTACACCACCGGCAACCACGTCTGGGACAAGAAGGAGGTCTACGATCTGCTCGAGCGCGAGCCGCGCCTCCTGCGTCCCGCCAACTACCCCGCGGGGAACCCCGGCAAGGGATTGCACCTGGGGGAGACGGCGGCCGGCATCCCCGTCGCGGTGATCAACCTCGAGGGGGTGGTCTTCATGAGCAACCTCGATTCGCCGTTCCACAAGGCGGACCATCTGCTCAAGGGGCTCGATCCGAAATACAAGGTGATCCTGGTCGACTTCCACGCCGAGGCGACCAGCGAGAAGCAGGCGATGGGCTTCTACCTCGACGGCCGGGTGAGCGCCGTGCTCGGCACCCACACCCACGTCCCCACCGCCGACGAGCGGATCCTCCCCAACGGCACCGCCCTGCAGACCGATGCGGGCATGACCGGCCCCTACGAATCGGTGATCGGCATGCGGGCCGACAAGGTGCTCAAGCGCTTCCTCCTCCAGACCCACTCCTCCTTCGAGGTCGCCAAGCGCGACGTGCGCCTCGCCGGCACCCTCGTCGACGTCGACGAGGAGACCGGCAAGGCGCGCGCGATCGAGCGGCTGCTGGTTCCGGACGACACGCAGGTCTGAGCGGGGCCTAGCGGCCGTTCTCCTTCTTCTCGGGCCAGCGGACGAAGTAGCCGTCCATCCAGGTCAGATCCTGGTCGAACTCGGAGGGCTCGAAGCCGCTGACGCTGTAATGGCTGCCGGAGAGCTGGCCGTCCTTGCTGGCGCTGCGCACCGCCATCACGACGATCGCGTTGGCGTCTTTGGTGTTGAGCCGGAACTCGTAGGGGTGCCCCCAGCCGTCCTCGGTCGGGATCGCGGCGATGTACTTGGGTACCAGGATCGCCGCCAGGTCCTCGCGGGAGATCACCGGCACGCGCTGGAAATCCACCTCTTTCGTCTGGCTCTCCTGCTCGGCCTTCTTGTGGGACTCCGGGCTCCGCCGCGGCGCCACCTCCTCCTTGTACCAGGTCCACATCGCTGTGCCGACATTGCGGATGTCGATCACGGTTCTCTTCTGGGCCACGAGGTCGGGGCTCTCCGTTGCCGCCTGGGCATGGGTGGCGATGGGGAGCAGCAGGGCGAGCAGTAGAGCGAGCTGAATGCGGACGATCATGTCTCTTCTCCTTGTGAAATCCACGGCAGGGCTCCCTGCCGGAGAAGAGTGTATCACTGGTGTATTACAACACCAATACGGTTCATGGCTTCAGGAACAGGACATACCCCTCCCGGGGCTCGGCGTCGCGGGCCACCTCGACCAGCGGCGGGAGGTTCCTGAGGCGGGAGAGATCGTCCTTCTGCGCCAGCAGCCAGATGCGTCCGGGGCGGGCGAGGTAGGCCCGGAGCTTGGCCTCGCTGTCGAGCTCCTCGCAGAAGCGGCGGGTCTGGAAGAGGAAAGTGGAGTCGAGGCGCGGGTAGATCCCGTAGGGCTCGCCCGGGGCCATGCGGGAGACCAGCACGCTGGAGAGGCCGCGGGCGGACTTGAAGACGTCGAAGCGGGGAAGGGCGTAGAAGGCGACGCCGAGGCCGGTCAAAGCCATGCCCGCGGCGAGCGCGGCCGCGGCGCGCGAGAGCCTGCCCGACCGGGACAGCCACCAGGCGGCGATGGCGCCGAGGAGGAGCGGGAGGAGGATCGCCATCAGCCCGTAGACGAAGGCATTCCCTCCGAGCGCGGCCACCTCCGGCCGCCTGCGGGCTGCGACCGGCAGGGCGGCGATGGCCAGCAGGACGAGCCCGGCGATCCCACCGAGAGGGATGACGACGCCCCGCCGCCAGCGAGGCCAGTTGGCGGCGACGAGGTCGAGCCCGGCGCCGGCCAGCAGGGCCAGCGCCGGGTACATGGTCAGGATGTAGACCGACCGCTTGGCCGGCGAGATGCTGAAGAAGACCAGGGTGACCACCGCCCAGCAGAGGCAGAACAGAAAGCCGGCGCGGGCCCGTTCCCCGACCAGCCGGTCGAGCGCCCGGCTCGACTCCTCCAGGATGCCGGCGGGCCGCGTTTCGTCCGGCCGGATACCGTCCGGCCGGACGAGCCGTTTCCAGCCGGCGACGATCGCCACCGGCAGCAGGAAGGACCAGGGGAAGAACTCCCCCGGCAGGATCCCCAGGTAGTACCAGGGGGGCGCGAAGTGGTGCCAGGGATTGGCGTAGCGGGTGACGTTCTGCCGGAAGACGATCTGCCGCAGGTAGTCCGGACCGGCGTCGAGCCCGGCCGGCACCAGCCAGGCGAGCACCACCAGGGCCCAGAGGAGCAGGCCGCGGCCGATCCGCAGCCGCTTCAGCTCCTCGCGGTCGCGGGTGACGACGAGGAAGGCGAGGATCGAGAGCAGCGGCGGCAGCAGGCCGACCGGCCCCTTGGCCAGGGTGGCGAGCCCCGCGGCCAGGAAGAAGAAGTAGTAGAGCCCCGGCCGCCGCTCGGTGTATCCGCGCACCCAGAACCAGACTCCCAGCGCGACCAGACCGGTGAGCAGCATGTCGATCTGCCCGAACCTCCCCTGCCAGATCACCTTGAAGCAGGTGGCGAAGGCGGCGGCGGCGATCCAGGCGGCGCGGCGGCCGAAGAAGCGGCGGCCGATGGCGTAGACCAGGAGCAGCGAGCCGATGGCGGCGAGGGCGGAGGGGAGGCGAGCGGCGGTGGCGTCGAGCCCGCCGGTCAGCCGGCCGAAGAAGGCGATCGACCAGAAGAGGAGCGGCGGCTTCTGGCTGTAGACCTGCCCGTTGAGGTGCGGCACCGCCCAGTGGCCGAGCAGCGGCATCTCGCGCGCCACCTCGGCGTAGCGCGCCTCGTCCGGGTTCCAGACGTCGTGCCGCCCGAGCCCGGGCAGGAACAGCAGGGCGCCGAGGACGGCGAGGAGGAGGAGGTCCCGTCCGCCACGGTCCGGGGCCGTCGCGCTCATCGCCGCGTTCATAGGGAAGAGGGGATACGGGCGCTCTGGCGCATCAGCCAGAGATTGCGGCTATAGAGGAAGAGCCCGGGGATCTGGCCGACGATGATGACGCTGTCGCGCCGGTGGATGCCGTAGACGAGCACGATCATTCCCCCGGCGAGGCTGAGGAACCAGAAGGCGGGGGGGATCACGCTGCTCTTCTTGCGTTCGGAGGCGAGCCACTGGATGACGAAGCGCATGAAGAAGCAGGCCTGTCCCGCGAACCCTAGGGCGGTCCAGGCGTTCCAGATGAATTTGTGGTCCAAACGTCGATCTCCTCGGACAGGTTGGGGTCGATCCAGCGCTTCTGCATCCAGCGCACCGCGAACAGGTCGGCCAGCGCCCGCCAGAGGCGGTTGCTGATGTTGTACTTGGGCTGGCCGTGGAGCCGCGGCCGGTGGTTGACCGGGATCTCGGTGGCCCGCGCCCCCGCCATCTTGAGCAGGGTGGGGAGGAAGCGGTGCATGCCGGTGAACAGGGGGACGCGGCGCAGGTGCTCGGCGCGGCAGGCGCGCAGGGTGCAGCCGACGTCGGTGACGTTGTCGTGGGTGAGCCGGTTGCGCACCCGGTTGGCGATCCGCGAGGAGGCCTTGCGCACCCAGGTGTCCCGCCGGTTGGTGCGCACGCCGCTCACCACGTCGTAGCGGTCCATCAGGGCGAGGAGCCGCGGGATGTCCGCCGGATCGTTCTGAAGGTCGGAGTCGAGGGTGACCACGATGGCGCCGCGGGCGAAGCGGAAGCCGGCGCCGAGGGCCGCCGTCTGCCCCGAGTTGCGCCGCTGGTGGAGCACCCGCACGGCGCGGTCCTCGCGGGCCAGCCCGAGCAGCACCCCGGCGCTGCCGTCGGTGCTGCCGTCGTCGACGTAGATCACCTCGTAGGAGCGGCCGAGCGACCGCATCGCCCCCTGGATCTCGGCGGCCAGCAGCGGCAGGTTCTCTTCCTCGTTGTAGACCGGGATGACGACGGAGATCTCGGGAGTCGAGAGATCCTTCTGGGAGGACGGTCGCATGGGGGATATCTTAATCGACGGGCCGCTTCTTGAATCGGGCGCTCATCCAGTGTTATATCCAGCCGCGTAGCTGTGCAAGGCGGCGTCCATGGGTGCGTGGGGCGCGGAAAGACGATTCAATTCCATCATGAAATCGCTGCGGATCGAGGCCCTCGGGCCTCTGTTGGTCCTTTTTTCTCTCGTGGCGGCGCTGCTCGCGGCTGCGCCCGCCCGGGCCGCGGAGCCGGACCTCGTCACCTTCAACGTCGGGCCGATCGAGATCCTGGACCCGGAGACGCGTCTCCAGATCGGCGCCGAGCTGCGGTTTCCCCCCCTCCGGATCCGCTGGCTTCCCCGCTTCCTCCCGGAGCTCTCGCCGGTCGCCGGCGGCCTGTTCGCCAGCCGGGGCACGCTCTACATCTACGGCGGCCTGCGGTACGACCTGCCCTTGCCGGGATCGTGGTTCCTCAGCCCGCAGCTCGCGGCCGGCCTGTACAGCCACGAGCGGGGGATCAATCTCGGCGGCGCGCTCGAGTTCCGCTCAGGGATCGAGCTCTCGCGCGATTTTCGCGGCGGCCGGTCGCGCGCCGGCCTGCTGCTGTTCCACCTCTCCAACGGCCACCTCTACTCGCACAACCCGGGCACCGAGGGGCTGGTCCTCACCTACAGCCTGCGGCCGTGAGGGCTGTGTTATTCTCACGGCCATGGCGGTAGATCCCGAGCTGTTGGAAATCCTTGTCTGCCCGAAGTCCAAGGGGGAGCTGGAGCTGATCGAGCTCCCCCGCGAGCTGCGGGGTCCGTTGGTCGAGAAATATCGCGAGCACTTCCGGGACGAGGAGCCAGTGGTGGAGCAGGGGCTCTACTGCGCCGCCTCCGGCCTGGTCTATCCGATCGTCTCCGACATCCCGATCATGCTCCTCGAGGAGGCGCTCCCCGCCTCCGCCGTCGGGCGCTGAGGCGCCGCCGGAACCGGTCCGCCGCGCCCGCCGTGGCTCCCCTTTTCGAGGCTTCCGACTCCCGCGCCGAGCGGACCGGCTACTGGCTGTTCCTCTCGCATCTGGCGACCATCTTCTCGATCGCCGCCTCCGAGATCCTGCTCGGAGTGACGCTGCTCGCGCTCCCCTGGACGCGCCGCCGCTCCGTGCGCTGGAGCGTGCTGGCGCCGATGGCGATCCCGGTCGGCCTCTACCTCCTGACACTGGTCGGCTCGTGGCTCGCCTCCCCCGACCCGCGAGCGAGCGCGCGGGGCCTGTCGGAGATCTTCACCCTCGCGACCTTCCTCGCCGCCCCGTTTCTGGTGCGCGGCGAGCGGCAGGTGCGGCTGGCGATCGACACTCTGATCGTCCTCGCCGCCCTGCTCGCCTGCGAGGGGCTCGCCCAGTTCCTCTTCGGCTACGGCGACATCGACCGGCGGATCCGCGGCCCGTTCTCGCACTACATGACCTTCTCGGGCTTCCTGCTGGTCTGCGATCTGCTGCTGCTGGCGTCGATGCTCTACACCCGCCGCTGGCGGACCCCCTGGCGCTGGGCGGCGCTGGCGGCGATCAACGCCGCGCTGCTCGGCAGCTACACGCGCAACGCCTGGGTGGCGCTCGCCCTGTCGCTGACCGTGATGATCGCGTTCCGGGTGCCGCGGCTGCTGGCCGCCTATGTGCCGGCGGCGGTGCTGTTCATCGCCCTGGCGCCGGTGCCGATCCTGCACCGGGTGGTCTCGATCGCCGACCTGCGCGACGCCTCGAACTACGACCGGCTCTGCATGCTGGAGGCGGGGTTCACCATGGTCCGCCAGCGTCCCGTGTTCGGCGTCGGGCTGGACCTGGTGAAGCGGTACTACCCGATCTACCGCGCGCCGGCGGCGCCGCGCTACGAGGTCCCCCACCTGCACAACAGCATGCTGCAACTCGCGGCCGAGCGGGGGCTCCCGGCCCTCGCCGCCTACGTGGCGATGACCCTGGTCGCGGCGGTGGCCGCCTGGCGCGGGTTCGTCCGCGAAGGGGGACGCCGGGGGCCGCGGGCCGACCTCTACGTCGGCATGATCCTCGCCCTGCTCGCCTTCAACCTGGCCGGGCTGTTCGAGAACAACTGGGGGGATACCGAGGTGCAGCGGCCGGTCCTCTTCCTGCTGGCTCTCCCCTTCTGCCTGCGCGCCGCGCGGCCCGAGACGCAAACCCCGCCGAGTCAGTGATATATAGATGCCCGCGTAGATCCCCGCGGGCACACCCGTTGCAGGGCCTGCTGAACGCCGACGGGAGTTGTCCTGGCAAACCATGCTGTTTGACGCGGAGCGATGATCTCAAGAGAGGACGGCCGGCCGTGCGTCTCGATCAGTTGCTGGTGGAGCGAGGGCTGTTCCCCAGCCGCGAGCAGGCGCGCCGCGCGGTGATGGCGGGCACCGTGGAGGTGGAGGGGCGGCAGGTGGACAAGCCGGGGACCGCGGTCGCCGCGGAATCCCGCCTGGCGGTGCTGGCGCCGAAGGAGCCCTTCGTGTCGCGGGCGGGGCGGAAGCTGGCGCATGCCCTCGACCACTTCGGCGTCGACCCGGCGGCCTGGGTCTGCCTCGACGTCGGCGCCTCCACGGGGGGCTTCACCGACTGCCTGCTGCAACGGGGGGCGGCGCGGGTCTACGCCGTCGACGTCGGCTACGGCCAGCTCGACCTGCGGCTGCGCAACGACCCCCGGGTGGTGGTGATGGAGCGGATCAACGCCCGCAACCTGGCGCCGGACGCCCTGCCGGAGCCGTGCAACCTGATCACCATCGACGTCTCCTTCATCTCGCTGCTCAAGGTGGTTCCCGCGCTGCTGCCGCACCTGGAATTCAGAGGGCTCCTGCTGCCGATGATCAAGCCGCAGTTCGAGGCCGGCCGCGGCGCCGTCGGCAAGGGGGGGATCCTGCGCGACGAGGCGGTCCGCGCGCGGGTGATCCGCGAGTGCGCCGAGGGGCTCGCGGCCCTCGGCCTCGCGCCGCTCGGCGTCTTCGACTCACCGGTGGCCGGCACCGGCGGCAACCGCGAGGCCTTCGCCCTCTTCCGCAAGGAGGGGGCATGAATCCGCCCGGCTTCCAGCGCGTCGGCATCGTCGCCAAGGTGGGGAGCCGCGATGCGATGCACACCGCCCACGAGCTCTCCGGCTGGCTGCGCCGCCGCGGCCTCGAGGCGGCGCTCGACGAGGCGATCCTGCGCGCCCGCGGCATCGCGGGGGAGACGGCCTTCGATCCCGGCGCCGCCTGGGACCTGGTGGTGGTGCTCGGCGGCGACGGCACCCTGCTGGCGGCCGCGCGGTCGCTGGCCCGCGGGGTGCCGATCCTGGGGGTCAACCTCGGCAACCTCGGGTTCCTGACCGAGGTCGGCCGCGGCGAGCTCTACCCGGCCCTGATCAAGGTGTTGGAGGGGCGGTTCGCGATCGAGGAGCGCTCGCTGTTCGACGTCGAGCTGCGGCGCGACGGCGGCTCCCCCTCGCGTTTCCAGGTGCTCAACGACGCGGTGATCACCAAGAGCGCGCTCGCCCGCATCATCGAGCTGACGCTGCGGGTGGACGGCCATCTGATCGCCCGTTTCCGCGCCGACGGCCTGATCGTCTCGACGCCGACCGGCTCGACCGCCTACAACCTGTCGGCGGGCGGACCGGTGGTCAATCCGCTGCTGCCGGTGGCGGTGCTGACGCCGATCTGCCCGCACGCGCTGTCGCTGCGCCCGATCGTCGTGCCCGACGCCGGGCCGATCGAGGTGACGCTGGAGACCCGGGCCGAGGAGGTCTATCTGACGCTCGACGGCCAGGAGGGGACGCCGCTCGGCTACCGCGACACCGTCCGCGTCACCCGTAGCGCCGTCCGGGTGCAGCTCGCCAAGGTGAGCGAGCGCAGCTTCTACGACAGCCTGCGCGGCAAGCTCCGCTGGGGCGGCCTGTCGGGCGCGACCGACGGCGGCGACTGGAGCGAGCCCGGCGGAGGAGCCCCGGCTTGAGCGACGAGCCGCGGGAGCCCGCGCCCGCGGAGCCGGCCGCCGCGCCGCGCCGGCGTCCGGGACGGGTGCGGCGGTGGGTGGTGCGCCCTTTCTTCTGGGCGCTCCTGCTGCTGGTCGCCCTCGCCGCCGGCACCTGGTTCTTCATCCAGAGCCAGCTCGCGCGAGAGAAGGTGCGGCAGCGGCTGATCGCGCCGGTCTCGCGCTTCCTCGGCCGCGACGTCCGGATCGGGTCGATCGACTACTCCTTCTTCCCGCCGGAGATCGAGCTGCGCGACGTGGTGGTCCCCGGTCCGCTGCCCACCGATCCGCCGGTCCTGCGGGCGCCGCTGGCGTCGCTCCGGGTGTCGATCAAGGATCTTCGCGGCAAGGTCTTCGACATCCAGGAGATCGAGGTCTTCCGGCCCCAGGTCTACCTCCAGTTCAACCCCGACGGCTCGAGCAACCTGCCGAGCTTCCGCTTCAGCTCCAGCACCGGCCCGAAGCGGTTCGACGTCCGCATCGGCCACATCCTCGTTCAGGACGGCAGCCTGCGGATCAACGAGCGCAGCCTGCCGTTCCACCTCGACGCCAAGGCGATCTGGGGAAGGGCGATCGGCCGCGCCGAGCGCAACGGCGAGGGGGGGAACCGGCTCGACCTGCTGGCGACCGCCCAGGAGGTGGTCACCACCCTGCCGCGGGCGAAGCCCTACAAGTTCACAGTGTCGGCGAAGGGGAGCGTGATCCCCGAGCAGGGGAAGGTCGTGATCGCCAGCGCCCGCCTCGCCGGGCCGGATCTCACCGGCCGGGCGGAAGGCTTCGTCGACTACCGGCCGGCGAGCCGGCGGGTGGAGCTGAACCTCCAGGCCGACGGCGCGGTCCAGTGGGTCAACCGCGTCGGCTACGCCGAGGAGCCGCTGGTGGGGCCGGTGGCGGCGACCGCCCGTTTCGTCTGGACGCCCGCGGGTTGGAGCTATGGCGGCACCGCGAGCTCGCCGCGCTTTGCCACGCTCGGCCGCGTGATCGAGGAGATCCGGGCGAAGTTCACCGGCAACCGCGACGGCGTCGACGTCCAGCTCGAGAACGCGCGCTACGCCGGCGGCTCGATCCAGGGATTGGTCTCGGTCGACACGGCGCAGAAGGGGCCCGGCGTGCCGGTCTCGCTCGACCTCGATCTCGCCGGCCTCTCGATCCACCAGCTCCTCGCCGACCAGTTCCCCGGCGAGGAGCTGCCGATCGTCGGCGGCCTCTCCGGACGGACCGGCGGCACCTTCGAGTACCGGTTCAACAGCGAGCGCGTGCTCGCCGGCAGCGGCCGGGCCGCCCTCCAGGTCCGCGGCACCAGCGAGACCGGGCTGCCGGTGGCGGGGGACCTCCCCATCGCCATCGACCGTGGAGTGATCTCCGGCCGCGCCCTCCACCTGACCCTGCCGGGCCAGGATGTCACCTCGTCCGGCTTCACCTACGACCTCCTGCGCGGCTCGGGGCAGCTCGACTTCCGGCTAGCGAGCCGGGACGTGGGGCCGCTGGGGCCGGTGCTCCTGGGGCCGCCGAAGCGCGGGGAGGCGCCGGACTTCTGGCTCCCGACGGTGGGGCGCGGCACGGCCGAGGGGACGTTCAAGTTCGCCGGCAAGGACTACTCGCTACGGCTCGTGCTCGACCTCCAGGACGTGGTGGCGCCGGTGACCGCGGCCGACACGGTCCGCGGCTCCTTCTCCCTGAGCCCGCGGGCTTTGGAAGACCTCCGGCTCGACCTCACCCGCGGCGGCGGCGCCCTGCTGGTGACCGGCCGCGTGCCGCTGGCGGCCCCCGGGCAGAAGGTGGCCTCGCAGCCGTTCAACCTGGCGATCGACGCCGCGCAGTGGCAGGCCTCGGGGCTCGCCTACCTCCTGGGGCCGGAGCTCACCAGGCAGTTTCAGGGGGAGCTCTCCGGCCGCGTCGACCTCGCCGGCACCCCCGAGCGGCTGACCGGCCGCGTCGACGCCACGGTCGCCGATCTCGTTGCCTACGGCTACCCGCTGGGCAAGGCGCGCGCGGCGATCGCCTTCAACGGCGGCCAGATCACCGTCGAACAGGGTCAGGTGGAGACTCCGGCGGGCACTGTCTTCGCCCGTGGCAGCTTCGACCAGGCGACAGAGGCGATGAATTTCACGGTGCTCGCCCCGGCGCTGGCGCTGGCCGCCGCTCCGCTCCGCGCCGTCCTCGGCGGCGAGCTCGCCGGCACGATGAGCGTCGAGGCCGCGGCCTCGGGCACCTTGCGCCAGCCGCAGGCGACCGTCTCCATCCGCGGCCGCGACCTGGCGCTCCAGGGTCGGTCCCTCGGCCAGCAGGGGGAGACGACCGCCGTGGCCACCTGGGACGGCCAGCGGCTGGACGTGCGCGGGTCGCTGCTGGGGCTCGCCTCGTTCCAGGGCAACGGCCGGCTCGACCGCCAGGGGGCCGATGTCGCGATCGACCTGCGCAGCGACAACCTGGGGACGCTGGCGCGCGCCTTCTCGCCGCAGCCGCTGCCGGACTTCACCGGCTCCCTGGTGGGCACGACCGCCCTCACGGCCGATTTCGGCGCCGGCACCTGGCACGCCGCCGTCCGCCTCCCCGACCTGCGGCTCCAGTACCAGGGGCGGACGATCGCCAGCAAAGAGCCGGTGCTGGCGGAGCTCTCGCCGCAAGGCGCCGACATCAAGTCCTTCTACCTGGCCGAGCCCGGCACCGAGAACGAGCTGGTGGTCAGCGGCACGGCGGGCTTCGCGGCGGGCGCGCCGCTCCGGCTGAGCTTCCAGAGCACCCTGGCGGCGACCTGGGCCGGGCTCTTCCTGCCGGCAGACTACCGTCTGGAGGGGGCCGTCGACCTCCTCGGCGTCGTGCGCGGCACCGCGAGCAACCCCTCGCTGAGCGGCGAGGGGGAGGTGCGGGGGGGGCGATTGATCGTGCCGTCGTTCGCGCAGTCGATCGACGACATCAACGGCTCGCTCTCCTTCAACCAGAACCGCATTTCGATCGACGGCGTGCAAGCCCGCCTGGGGAACAACGGCAAGCTCCTCTTCACCGGCGGTCTGGACCTGCCGCGGCCGGGCCGGGGGTTCGCCTATCAGATCACCGTCAAAGCCAGCGACGTCAGCGCGCGGTTCCCCGAGTTCCTCAACAACCGCGGCGACGCCACCCTGTCGCTGATCTCGAGCGACGGCGGGCGGGTGATCCAGGGGGACATCCGGCTCGAGCGCTCGCTGTACGTGCAGGACATCAACGTCGACCTGATCGAGCTGATCCAGGGGCTCTTCCAGCGCCAGCGCCTGGAGCTGGCCGAGACCGGCACCTTCGAGACCACCACCCAGCTCAACATCGGGATCAGCGGGCCGCACGACGTCCTGCACGTCCGCAACAACGTCGCCAATCTGCAGGGGGACGTGCGGCTGGACGTCCGCGGCACCCTGGCCAAGCCGGTGATCTTCGGCGACGTCAGCATCGATCCTGGCGGCACCCTGGTCTACAACGACAACGAGTACCAGGTACAGCGGGGGGCGCTGACGTTCAGCAACCCCAACCGGATCGATCCGGTGATCGACCTCGTGGCCACCACCGAGGTCCAGGGCTTCAACATCACGCTCAATCTCGGCGGGACGCTGGAGCGCCCCGACATCCATCTCGCCTCGGACGCCAACCTGGCCGATCTCGAGATCTTCTCGCTGATCGCCGGCAGCCAGCGGCCGACCGAGAGCCCGCTGGCCCCCCCCACGACCGCCGACCAGCAGGCCCCCGCCAGCCAGCTCGCGCGCGAGTTCCTCTACGGCCAGGCGGCCTCGGCCATCTCCAAGCGGGTCGGCACCCTGTTCCGCTTCGACCGCTTCCGGATCGATCCCGTCGTGCAGGCGGGCCAGCCGGTCTCCGGGGTCGGCATCACAGTGGGCAAGCGGCTGTCGAAGGACGTCTTCATCACCTACTCGACCCTGCCGACCACCGGCCAGCAGTACATCGCCCAGGTCGAGTGGCGAGTCCGCAACAACCTCACCCTGGTGCTCACCCAGGTAGGCGACGGCACCTACGCCATCGACGCTCAATGGCAGCGGCGTTTCTGAGCATGGCGAGGAGATCCGGCGTGAGTGGATGGAGGAGAGCGGCGCCCTGGCTCGCCCTCGCCATGGTCCTTGCCGTTGGGGCGAGCGTGCCGCTCCGCGCTCAGGAACCGGCCCAGAAACCGGCCCAGGAACCGGCGACGGCCGCGCCGGAGCCGGTGGAGAACGCCGGGCCGCTGGTCACCGCGATCGAGATCCGCAGCGACGCGCCTCTCCCGGAGGAGCAGGATTTCGCCGGCCTGATCGAGGCCGAGGTGGGGGAGCCGCTGACCGAGGAGCGGATCCGCCACACCCTGCGCAACCTGCAGGCGAGCGGCACGGCGTCCGAGACCGAGCTCTACACCCGCGACGATCCGGAGCGGGGCGGGGTCGTCGTGATGATCGTCTTCCGCGCCGTGGTGCAGGTGGCGGAGGTGCGGGTCACCGGCAAGCTGGGGCTCGCGGCCGACTCGCTGCGGCGGGTCCTCTCCCAGGCGCAGGCGCAGCCGCTCTCCGAGGAGCGGGTGGTGCAGGGCGTCAACGAGCTCAGGGATCTCTATGAGCGCAACGGCTACTTTCACGCCCGGGCCCGCGTCGCCGTCGAGACCGACCCGGTGCGCCGCCGCGCCGTCGTCACCTATCGCGTCAACAGTGGCCCGCGCGCCACCGTGAGCACCATCGCCTTCGACCACCCCGTGGCCCCCTTCCAGGCCGCCGAGCTGGTCAAGCAGTTCCGGCTCAAGCCCGGCAAGCCGTTCAGCCAGCGCGTCGCTGGCGAGGGCGCCGAGCGGCTCCAGGAATGGCTCATCGGCAAGCAGTACGGCCAGGCGCGGGTCGACGCGCCGGTCGAGGCGCGGGAGGAAGAGAGCAACACCGTCAAGCTCACCTATCCGATCGCGATCGGCCCCAAGATCGTGCTCGTCGTCAAGGGAGCCGACGAGAAGAAGCTGCGCCGCGAGGGCCTTCTCCCCTTCTTCGGCGAGTCCGGCTTCGACGAGGCCCTGGTGCTGCAGGCCCAGAGCCGCATCAAGACCTACTTCCAGCAGCAGGGGCATTACGACGTGCGGGTCGACACCGACGAGAAGCGGACCGACGCCGAGCTCGTGCTCACCCTCGCCGTCACCCCGGGCCCGGTCTACACGCTCCGGCAGATCGTCTTGCAAGGGAACGTGGAGGTCCCCGAGAAGACGCTGCGCCCGATCCTCAAGCTCTCCGAGCCCAGCGTCCTGCGCCGGGGGAGCGGCCGGCTGGTGCAGTCGGATCTCGACGCCGACCTCGAGAACCTCCGGCGCTACTACGCCCTCGCCGGCTATACCCAGGCGGTGGCCGGCCCGGCGCAGGTCGAGCGCACGGGCCAGGACCTGCGGCTGGTCATTCCGATCCAGGAAGGTCCGCGCGAACGCGTGTTTAAGATCGACTTTCAGGGGATCACCTCGCTCGACCTCGGCGCGCTGCGCAAGACCCTGCCACTTCAGGAACTGGGTGGGTTCCACCCCGTCCTCCTCGACGGCACGCTGGACACCCTCCGCGCGGCTTACGCCGCCAAGGGGTACACCCGGGCCCAGCTCTCCGCCCGGCAGGACTGGACCCCCGATCACACCCTGGTGAGCCTCACCATCGAGGCGCTCGAAGGTCCCCGCCAGGTGGTCGACCGCATCCTCGTGCGCGGCAACCAGCGCACGCAGGGGAACGTGATCCAGCGGACGATCGACCTCGACCGCGGCGAGCCGGTCAGCCAGGCCACGCTCTTCGAGACCGAGCGCAGCCTCTACCAGCTCGGCATCTTCTCCCGCGTCGACGTGGAGTTCGTCCCTTCCGGCCTCGAGGAGACCGAGCGCGACGTGCTGATCCGGGTCGAGGAGGGGAAGCCGCGCAGCGTCCTCTACGGCATCGGCTGGGATTCCGAGGGCGGTGTCCGCGGCTCCCTGGCGTTCACCGACAACAACGTCTGGGGGAAGGCCTACAGTCTGCGGACCGACCTGCGCTGGAGCCAGCGCGACAAGCGCTTCCACGTCCTGTTCAACCAGCCGTATCTGGGCGAGCGTCCGGTCTCGCTGACCTCGACCGTCTTCTACGAGCAGGAGGCGCCGCGCGACCGCCCCTACGAGGTGACCCGCTATGGGGCACGGGCCGAGGCGGTGCGGGTCTACGGCAACCGCCGCTTCAGCCTCGGCATCGACTCCCGCATCGTCGAGCCGAGCGTCGATCCCGGCATCGCCTCGAACGAGATCGAGCGGCTCGACCAGCCCTACCAGGTCACCAGCCTGGTGCCGACCTTCTTCTGGGACCGCCGCGACGACCCGCTCTCGCCCACCCGCGGCTGGAGCTCGCTGGTCCAGGTCCAGTACGCCTTCCCGGTGCCGGCGTTCCGCACCGACACCGAGTTCCTCAAGCTCTTCGCGCAGCAGACCGGGTATTACAGCCTTGGGCGCCCGGGGGGGCTGGCGGCGAGCGTCCGCGTCGGCACGATCGCGCCCTTCAAGGCGATCCCCACCTCGGGCGGCGTGGTGCTCCCCTTCCCCAGCCGCAACGTCCCGATCGCCGAGCGCTTTTTCGCCGGCGGCGACGCCACGCAACGGGCTTACGGGCGGGACGAGTTGGGCATCCGCGGCGAGACGCTCATCCTCAACCCGAACGGCGGCGGGTACGTGCCGGTGGGGGGGGACGGCCTGCTCCTCCTCAACCTCGAATACCGCTTCCCGGTGTTCGGCGATTTCGGCGGCACGATTTTCTTCGACAGCGGCAACGTCTGGGCTGACTGGCGCTCGATCTCGCTGAGCGAGCTTAAGAACGGCATCGGCCTGGGAGCGCGCTACAACTCGCCGATCGGCCCCATCCGCGCCGGCATCGGCTTCAAGCTCAACCGCGAGCCCGGCGAGTCGGGCTACGCGCTGTTCGTGAACATCGGGAACCCGTTCTGAGTTCAGAGAACGAAGTTATAGAATCCGGAGATGTCCGTCACCTTCCGGTGGGATCCTGCCAAGGCACGGGTCAATCTGCAGAAGCATGGAGTATCCTTTGACGAGGCGATGAGCGCCTTTACCGACCCGTTGTCGCGCACCATCTCCGACCCCGATCATTCGTATGACGAGGAGCGATTTATCCTTCTCGGGAGCTCTCACCGGAATCGCCTTCTTGTCGTCGTCCATGTTGACATGGAAGACACGATCCGGATCATCAGTGCCCGAGAAGCGGACCGTCATGAACGGAGGAATTATGAGCAAGGCCCAGCAAGGTGAGCCGGAGTCCGAGATGAGGG
Source organism: Thermoanaerobaculia bacterium (assembly GCA_035490435.1). Lineage (GTDB taxonomy): Bacteria > Acidobacteriota > Thermoanaerobaculia > Multivoradales > UBA5704 > DATARR01. The sequence continues at coordinate 53,954 of DATHEF010000062.1, read as the reverse complement.
AGGAGTACGACTTCAGCGGCGGCGTTCAGGGAAAATATGCCGCCCGATTCTCGGAAGGGAGCACTGCCGTCGTCCTCGATCCGGACGTTGCGGAGGTCTTCTCCGATGCCGCTGCCGTGAACGAGGCTCTCCGAGAGCTGATCCAGCAGGGCGCAAAGGGATCTCGTCGCCCTTGACCCCGAGCGCCGGCTCGCGGTTGACCCTCCGTCCGGCCGCGGCGTAGACTTCTACAGGTCGCACACGCGCCCATCCTTCCCTGCGCCTGGGGTGGCCTCCGCGCCACCTCCAGCGAGAAAGCCTGCCGATACCTATGACCAACGAGACCCCCTTCGCTTCCATCGAGGAGGCGATCGAACGATTCCGCCAGGGCGAGATCGTCATCATCGTGGATGACGAGGACCGCGAGAACGAGGGCGACCTGGCGATCGCCGCCGAGAAGGTCACCCCCGCGGCGATCAACTTCATGGCCAAGCACGGGCGCGGCCTGGTCTGCCTCGCGATGACCGAGGAGCGCTGCCGCGAGCTCGACCTGCCGTTGATGGTCGAGGACAACACCTCCACCTTCGGCACCGCCTTCACCATCTCCATCGAGGCGCGCGGCAAGGTGACGACCGGCATCTCCGCCGCCGACCGCGCCGCCACCATCCGCACCGCCATCGATCCGGCGACCCGGCCGGAGGACCTGCTCCGTCCGGGGCACGTCTTCCCCCTGCGCGCCCGCAAGGGGGGCGTCCTCAAGCGGGCCGGACAGACCGAGGCCTCGGTCGACCTCGCCGCCCTCGCCGGCCTGACGCCCGCGGGAGTGATCTGCGAGATCATGAACGACGACGGCACCATGGCCCGCGTGCCCGACCTCGACAAGGTCGCCCGCGAGCACGGGCTGCTGATGATCACGGTCTCCGACCTCATCAGCTACCGGTTGCAGCATGAGACCCTGGTGCGCAAGGTCGCCTCGCCCAACCTGCCGACCATCCACGGCGACTTCCGCATCCACGCCTACCGCTCGGACGTCACCGGCGACGAGAACGTGGCCCTGGTGATGGGGGAGATCGAGCCCGAGGAGCCGACCCTGGTGCGCGTTCACAGCCAGTGCCTGACCGGCGACATCTTCGGCTCCTGCCGCTGCGACTGCGGCCCGCAGCTCGACAAGGCCCTGGAGCACATCGCCACCGAGGGCAAGGGCGTGCTCCTCTACCTGCTCCAGGAGGGGCGTGGCATCGGCCTGATGAACAAGCTGCGCGCCTACGAGCTCCAGGAGCAGGGGCACGACACGGTGGAGGCCAACGAGCGGCTCGGCTTCCGCCCCGACCAGCGCGAATACGGTATCGGCGCCCAGATCCTGCGCGATCTCGGCGTGCGCAAGATGCGGCTGATGACGAACAACCCCAGCAAGTACATCGCCCTCAACGGCTATGGGCTGGAGATCGTCGAGCGCGTCCAGTTGGAAATGCCGCCCACCGACTCGAGCCGCGCCTATCTGCGGACGAAACGCGAGAAGCTCGGACATCTGCTGAAGCTCGTCTGACCGCCGCGGATGAAGATCCTGCTCGTCACCTCCCGCTACCCCTGGTCCCCTCGCCGCGGGGACCAGATGCGGGCCGTGCAGATGCTCGACTTCCTCTCGGACGAGCACGAGGTGACGCTGCTGGCGCCGGCCCCCGGCAAGGACCAGCCGCCGCCGCCCGAGGGTACGCGCTACCGCGTCGAGCTCTACCGGCCCGGGGGCATGGCGATTTTTTCCGGCATGGCGCGGGCGATTATCAAGCATCTGCCGCTGCAGACCGGGCTCTTCTATCAACCCGACCTCGGCAGGAAGCTGCGGGAGCTGGCGCCGGAGCACGACCTCGGCATCCTCCAACTCGTCCGCCTGGCGATCCACGTCAACGATTTTGGCGCGACGCCGTTCGTGGTCGACCTGATCGACAGCCTGTCGCTCAACTTCTCGCTGCGGGCGGCGGTGGACCGCTGGTGGCTGGTGCCGCTCCTCAAGGCCGAGGCGCGCCTGCTCGCGATCGCCGAGCGGCGGCTGGCCGAGCGGTCGGTGCGCATGCTCGTCGTCTGCGAGCGGGACCGCCAGGCGCTCGCCAACCGCCTGCCGCCTGAGCTCGCGGCCAAGGTCGCCGTGGTGCGCCTGTCCGTGCGCGACCGCAAGGTCGATCCGCCGCTCGATCGCGAGAAGCTCTGGCGCGAGGGGGACAAGGGGCCCGTCCTGGTGATGACGGGGAACCTCGGCTATTTCGTCAACTCGGACGCCGCCACCTGGTGGCTGCGCGACGTCTGGCCGCAGCTCCGCCATTTCCGGCCGGACGTGCGCCTGGTGATCGCCGGCGACCGGCCATCGCCGGCGCTCCGCCGGGCGGTCGCGAACGCCGGCGCGCGGCTGATCGAGACGCCGCGCGACATGCGCTCGGTCATCGCCCAGGCGACGATCTCGATCGCGCCGATGCGCTGCGGCTCGGGCGTGCCGATCAAGGTGCTGGAGGCCTGGGCGGTCGGGGTGCCGGTGCTCGCCACCTCCTGGGCGGTGGCCGGCACCTCCGGCCGTCAGGGGGAGGATTTCATCCTGGTCGGCCAGCACCCCGTCGAGTGGGTGACCGCCGTCACCGACCTGCTGGAGAATCCCTCCGCGCGGCACTGGCTGATCGAAAACGGCCGCCGCCGCCTCGCCGCCGACTACTCCCGCGAGACCGTGCGGCAGCAGGTTCTCGACGTGATGCGAGCGGTCGCGCCGGCGCCACCGGCGGCGCCGGAAATCGCGGTCCCGGATCGGACCGCGCGGCCGGCGTAGCCTTCGTTTTCCCTCCGCGGCCCGCTTTTTGCTTCTCCTCCGTGCCTGGACTTGCTGCGTCCGGGTCTTGCCATCGTCTCTCTGGGAGGAGTCGTCGAATGTGTGGCATCGCGGGGATCTACAATTTCCGTTCGGGGAGGCCGGCGGCTCCGAGCGAGCTGCGGGCGATGGGCGTCTGCCTGGCCCACCGGGGGCCGGACGACGAGGGGTACTATGAGGAGGGCCCGCTCGGGCTCGCCCACAAGCGCCTGACCATCCTCGACACCTCGCGGCGCGGGCGCCAGCCCATGTTCACCGAGGACGGACAGCTCGCCATCACCTTCAACGGCGAGGTCTACAACTTCCTCGAGCTGCGCGCCGATCTCGAAGCCCGCGGGCACACCTTCCAGACCCAGACCGACACCGAGGTCATCCTCCGCCTCTACCAGGTCGAGGGGGAGGACATGCTCTCGCGGCTCAACGGCATGTTCGCCTTCGCGATCTGGGACCGCCGGACGAAGCGCCTGTTCATCGCCCGCGACCGTCTCGGCATCAAGCCGCTCTACTTCACGCTGAACCCGGACGGCATCGTCTTCGCCTCCGAGATCAAGGCCCTGTTCGCCGTCACGCCGGAGCGGCCGAAGGTCCATCTGGAGATGCTCGACGCCTACATGAGCGTCGGCTACGTGCCCACCGAGCAGACGCTCTTCCAGGGGATCGAGAAGCTGCAGCCGGGCTGGTGCATGACGGTCGATCGGGACGGCCCCCGGCTGCGCCAGTACTGGGACCTCGAGCCCGCGCCCGAGGAGATGAGCGAGGAGGAGTGCATCCGCCGCTCGATCGGACTGCTGCGCGACTCGGTCCGCCTGCAGCTCCGCAGCGACGTCCCCCTCGGCGTCTTCCTCTCGGGGGGCGTGGATTCGAGCGCCGTCGTGGCGCTGATGCACGAGATGGGCATCCGCGACATCCGCACCTTTACCGTCGCCTACGACTTCGGCCCCGAGTTCGACGAGACCCGCTACGCGCGGCAGGTGGCCGAGAAGTTCGGCACCGTCCATCGTGAGGTCTTCGTCACTCCCCAGGAGTTCCGGGATTTCATCCCCTCGCTGATCTGGCACATGGACGAGCCGGTCACCGAATCGGCGGCGGTCTCGCTGTTCTTCGTCTCCAAGCTGGCGCGCGAGGACGTCACCGTGGTGCTCTCGGGCGAGGGGTCGGACGAGGTCTTCGGCGGCTATCCGATCTACAAGTACATGCAGACGCTGGAGCGCTACCGCCTGCTCCCCCCCGCCGTGCGCCAGGGCATGATCAACCCCATGCTCAACCGGCTCGGCGGCAAGTGGAGCAAGTACACCGCGCTCTCCGATCAGCCGCTCGCGAAACGCTACACGGGGGTTTCGTTCTACGAGACGAGCCCCAAGGACGCGCTCTACCGGCCGGAGATCCGAAATCTTTTCAACGGCAGCGCCATGCCGGGCCTGGTGAGCCGTTACTACGACAAGACGGAAGGTCTCGATCCGTTGCTGCGCATGATGTATCTCGACGTCAAGAGCTGGCTGCCGGACGACCTGCTGATCAAGGCCGACAAGATGACGATGGCGACCTCGGTCGAGCTGCGCGTGCCGTTCCTCGATCACCGCGTCGTCGAGCTCGGCGGCCGCATCCCGCCGCGCTACCGGGTCAAGGGGTGGGAGACGAAATACATTCTGAAGAAGGCGATGGAGCCTTATCTGCCGAAGGAGATCCTCTACCGTGGCAAGATGGGCTTTCCGACGCCGCTGGCCCGCATGTTCCAGGGTGAGCTGCGCGATTATGTCGCCGGGGTGCTCGACAGCGACCGCTTCCACGATCGCGGTTATTTCCGTCCCGAGGCGGTGAAGACGATGGTGCGCGAGCACGCGGCGGGGGAGCGGGACCACCACCGGGTGCTCTGGCAGCTCCTGGTGCTGGAGGAGTGGCACCGGAAGTTCATCGACGGCGAACAGGCCGGCTGAATCGTGACGTGTCGCTGACGCGTCAGCGACACGTCGGACACAAGGACCCTACGCCGGCTGCTGCACCATCGGCTGAGTCTGCCGTGCCGGCTCCGCTACGATGACCTCCGCCGCGGTCGCGGCCAGCGGCGCGCTTTCCGGCTGCTTCCGTCCCAGCACGGCGAGCATGTGGCGCGCCTCGTTGTCGAGCGTCACGTCCCTCAGATCGGTGTAGCCCTCGCTCTTGAACAGATCCATGATCTCCGGCACCGTGTGGCGGTACTGGAAGCGCGGGCTGTAGTTGTCGAACATCTGGACGGCGCGCTCGCGCGCGGTCGCCTTCGGCGGGGCGGGCTGGCGGCGGAGCAGGTGCATCAGCCGGGAGAGCGCCGCGTGCACCGGGGTCGCCGCGTAGCAGAGGGCGTAGAGCATGGGCATCGGCAGGCGGGTGGTCACCGCCCGCAGCGAGACGTTGACGGTGTGGATCCACCGCGGCCGCAGACGGTAGAGCTGCACGTAGAGCTTGCCGACCGGCTTGACCGCCGTGCTGATCGAGCGGAAGGCGCGGTAGGTGCTCGGCGTGTGGTGGAGCACGCCCGAGGTATGCACCATGTCGAAGCTCTTCGGCAGCAGCGGGAACTCCAGGATGTTCCCCTGCAGATAGTGGACCCGGTGCGAGACGGCGAAACCCTTCTCGAACAGCCGCCGGCGGGCGTGCTCGACGCTGCGGCTGAAGTCCATCGCCACGATCTCCGGCCCGTACTCGGCCACCGATCGGGTCAGCTCGCCGTTGCCGCAGCCGCCGTCGAGTAGGGTCGAGCCCCGCAGCTCCTCGGGGGTGGTGTCGAGGTTGTAGAGGAACTCGCGCTTGCGCAGGCCGGCGTCCTCCTTGAACCAGGTGGCGTCCCCCTCCTGGTAGAGCGTCCACTGCAGGCCGAAGCTCTTCGAGCTGCGGCGGTCGCCGCCGGGCACCCCGGCCGGCAACTCGGACGACCTGGTCACGCCGGCCAGGCCATGGCGGGCGAAGAATTCAGGGTACTCCTCGCGGGCGTTGCGGATCATCCGCGGGATGCCGTCGATGACGGGGTAGACCAATCCGCAGGCGCAGGCCAGCGCCGCTTCCAGAATCTCCTCGCGGAAGCAGGAATTGCAGTCCGGCGGCGGTGCGATCTCCTCGGGCCGGGCGACGCCGTGCCGGCCGCAGTAGAAGGAGCAGGCCGGCGACGAGACCGCCGAGGGGATCTCGACCTGCGCTTGCTGGAAGGTGTCGAGCCGCGGCCGTTCGCCGCAGTTGGGGCAGAGAATCCAATCGAGCAGGCGTTTCTTCATCGTCGGCCTCCCCGCGTGCGCGGGCCTCTTCGCGTCGGGTCGTTGGATATCGGTCGCCTGCAGCGTGCGACCGCGAGAAAAACCAGGTACTACGCGCCAGTTTTGATGCAACGCCCGGGCCAAGGGGAAGGGATTCCGGCGCGCTTCTTGCACCTCCCCGGGCCGCAGGTGAACCGCTCACCCGGGTGGTTTCTCTACGCCCACAATCGCCGGAGGAAACGATGGGTATGAAAACCCTGGCTATATCTCGAGACCTGTTGCGAATCGCCATCGCCGCCGCGCTGCTCGCCCTGCTGGGCGGACCGGCGGTCGCTCAGGTCGTCACGCGCACGGAGCTGGACGCGCCGAACGCTTACGCGATCGGCATCGGCGATGTGCTCGAGATCTCTGTCTGGAAGAATCCGGAGCTCACCACCACCGTGCCGGTACGGCCGGACGGCCGCATCTCGGTGCCCCTGCTGGGGGACGTGCAGGCGGCGGGCATGACGCCACTCGCCCTCAAGCAGTCGCTCACCGACGGCTACAAGGAGTACGTCACCGCGCCGGGCGTTTCCGTGGTGGTCAAGGAGATCCACTCGCGAAAGATCTTCGTCACCGGCGAGGTGGCCCACCCCGGTACCTTCGACCTGGAGCCGCGGACGAAGCTGATGCAGGCGCTCGCCCTGGCGGGGGGGCTCACGCCTTATGCCAAAGGGAGGGTGGTGGTGCTGCGGGACGGCCGGGACGGCCGGCAGGAGAAGCGCTACCAGGTCGACATCAACGCCATCGTCAAGGGCAAGCGGCCGCAGGACAACCTGATCCTGCTCCCCGGCGACACCCTGATCGTGCCGTAGGCTCTCCTTTCCCCTCCTCCCGCTCCGTGGCCAGTTCCTCTTCCGGACGGGCTCGTCCCGTCCGTCCGGGCTTGCTTTCATGGTGACACGACCAGGGTGACGAAAAAGGTTTCGGAATTGTCTCCGCCGGGTGACGGCGTAAGCGGATGTTCAACAACTTCTTCTATTTACCAGCCGATCTAATTGATAAACGGTTATAAATTGGTTGCAGCGGCCGGAAAAACCTACACGCGGCTCTTGGAAGAGTGGGTCCCTGGAAGTGGCGGAAATCCGGCACAAGCCGCGGCGGGCTCACCGAACACGCCGGGACTCTCCAATGGCAGCTCTACTGGCACCCCTCTTGCACTTTAGGCACCCTGCATAGGTTATCGATGGATCGAAATAGATCCTGAGCGGCCGAAAAACGTTGGAGTGATGAAGTATCTCGTAGACGGCTTTGCGAAGGCTGAGACCGAGGGATCGCGTGATTCTGGGGGGGCGAGGAGCCGGCCGGATGTTCGATTCCCGCCGGTTTCATCGTCTCTAGGAAAGAAAAGGACCATGGCATGAAGAGGCTGGCGGCAACGGAGTGGAAGGGCTTGAGCCTTGCGGGGCTGCTGCTCCCGTTCCTGCTCGCCCATCCCGCCGGGGCGCAACCGGGGCGGCTCAACGTCGTGCTCGAAGCGGAGGCGGGGGTTAGGAACGACGGCAGCTACGGCAACCAGCAGGATCCGGCGTTGCGTCAGGACCGGACCCTGGGCCGGGCGGGCTTCAATCTCCAGCTCTCCTACGCTCTCGAGCGGCTGAACCTCGCTCTCGGTTACTCCCCTTCCTATGACTGGGCCCTCAACAACGACAACGGCTCGAACCTCTCCGGCACGACTCATCGCCTCGATTTTGGCTTGGTGGGGGACCTCAACCGGCAACTGCGCCTGAACGTCCGCGAGAGCCTGCTGTCGACCCCGGATGTCGATCTCTACGCTCCGGTCACCACACCCGAGACGACGGTGGTGACACAGCGGGGCAATCAGTTGAGCCACACCCTCGACGTCTCCCTGGACCAGACCCTCAGCCGGCACGGCCTGCTGCTGATCGGGGTGACGCACTCGCTGCGCCGCTACCAGGACGCCGGTCTCGTCGATTCCGAGACGATCGGCGGCCGCCTGGGTGCGGGCTTCGATCTCACCCGATGGGGCCGGATCGAGGCGAACCTGGGGGTCTCGCGGTACGACTACCAGGACCGCGGCGAATCCGATGCCCGCACCATAGGGGTAGCCTGGGCGAGCAATCTCGGCCGGGACAACCACCTGCGGGTCGAGGTCGGCAGCTACTCCGTGGACTCGACGCTGGAGCGCCCCGGCGATCCGGCGGCGCGCGAGCGGCAGACCGACAACGGATGGCGGGGGGGCCTCCAGTTCGCTCAGGACCGGCGGCTCTTCCACTGGTCGCTGGGCGCCAGCCACGACATCTCGCCCGGTGCCGGTCTGGGCCGCGCGGTGACGGCGGACAACGCCTTCCTGGGACTCTCGACATCGATCGGCCGTCGCCTGACGCTCGGCCTCGACGGCAACGTCTCGCGGCAGCGCGATCTCGACCGCGAGGGGACCGACCCGGCGTTTGGCGATTCCCGCTCTTCCCTGACCGAGTTCGCCGCCGGCACGGCGCGCGCCGGCTGGAGCTTCGCTCCGGCGTTCCGGCTGGAGGGGGGGTACTCCCGGATCTGGCAGCGCGCCCGGGTGGAACCCTTCACCAACCTCTCTTATGCCCGTTATTACGTGAACCTGGCTTTCCGGATCTACGACTCGGGGACGACCCCGCTGCGTCCGGAGAACCTGGGGAGACCGACCGATGAAAAATCTGACGATCAGTGACCTGGTCCGGGCCGTCTGGCGGCGCCGGATCTGGTTCATGGTGCCGCTCGTGCTCGGTGTCGCGGCGGCGGTGGCGGCCCTGCAGGTGCTGCCCCGCACCTACCGGGCCGTGACCACCGTGCTCGTCGAGCCGCAGAAGGTGCCCGCCGACTATGTCAAGCCGACGGTGACCAGCAGCATCGAGGAGCGGCTGCGCACGATCGAGCCGCAGATCAAGAACCGCGACAACATGGAGCGGATCATCCGCGAGATGGATCTCTACCCCGAGCTGAAGGGCAGAGCCTCCATGGACCAGGTGCTCGACCAGGCGCGCCGGGACCTGACGGTGCGCCTGCAGGGGAACACCTTCTACATCTACTTCGTGGGCCGCGATCCGGTGAAAGTCGCCCGCACCGCGAACCGCGTCGCCGAGGTGTTCATGGACGGCAACCTCCGGCTGCGCGAGAACCAGGCCCAGGGGACCTCCACGTTCCTGGAGGCCGAGCTCGCGAAGACCAAGCACCGCCTGGAGGTCCAGGAGGGCAAGATCGCCGCGTTCAAGCGCCTGAACATGGGGGACCTCCCCGAGCAGCGCGACACCAACCTGCGCGGGGTCGAGCAGCTCCAGACCAAGCTCGAGATCAACATGGACGCGCTCGACAAGGCCGAGACGCGCCGGCTCCTGCTGCAGAGCCAGATCGCCGAGCTGCAGCGTCAGCATCGGTCCGGCAGCTCTCGCCGCTCGACCCTGACCGGGCTCTCAGGGAGCTCCTCGGCGCCGGAGCCGCCGTCGCGCCTCGACCAGCTCCGGACCCAGCTCGCCGAGCTGCGCGCCCGCTACACCGACCGCCACCCGGACGTGATCCGGGCCGAGGCGGAGATCGCTCAGCTCGAGGCGCTCGAAAAGGCCCGTCCGGCCCGTCCGTCCTCCTCGCCGGCATCTCCGGGCACGGCCGTCGCGGAGGTGGAGGACGACGACCCGGCGCGTCCCGATCCCATGCTCAAGGCCGAGATCACCTCGATCGATCTCGAGATCCGCAATCTCAAGAACGAGCGCGAGCGGATCCTCTCCGACACCTCGCGGGTCCAGGGGCGGCTCGAGGCCGTGCCACGGGTGGAGCAGGAGCTGCTGTCGCTGACCCGCGACTACGACAACATCAAGAACTCCTACGAGTCGCTGCTCGACAAGCGCCTGAACGCCCGGCTCTACGAGAACCTCGAGAAGAGCCAGCAGGGGGAGAGCTTCACGATCCTCGAGCGGGCGCAGCCGCCGAACGCCCCCTATGGCCCCAACAAGATCCTGGTGCTGGGACTGGGGCTGATCGCCGGCGGCCTCGTCGGTCTGCTCGCGGCGCTGCTGCGCGAGCGCTCCGATCCCACGTATCTGGATGCCGAATCGCTGCAGCAGGCCTTCCCCGGCCTGCCGCTGCTCGCCACGATCCCCGTTTTCCAGGGCGCCGGGAGCACCTCTCGGACCAGGAGGAGATGAGAGCCATGGATGCCCCGCTGAGGACGACCGAGAGACCGCCGCGGATCCCGCGCGACGTCGCGCCATCGCGCCGCGTGCAGTTGCGCGACGACGCCCCGGTCATCAATTACATGGACCCGCCGTCGTTCCCGGCCGAGCAGTACCGTAGCCTCGCCGTGCAGGTCGAGGAGCGCATCAACCCGCTCGGCACCTGGGGGTACACGCTGACCGTGTCCAGCCCGGAAGAGTCGGCGGGCAAGACGCTGACCAGCATGAACCTGGCCCTCACCCTCACCCGTGGCGAAGAGCGCCGCGTGCTGCTGCTCGAGGGGGATCTCTGGCGGCCGCAGCTCCACACCTACTTCCTCCCGGAACGGCCCGACCGGCCGGGCCTGCAGCAGGTGCTCGAGCGGCGCACGACGATCGCCGACTGCGTGGTCACGCTTGAGGGGAGCAGCCTCGACGTGCTGCTCGCCGGCGCCTCGGGAGTGGCCGGCGACCTGATGTCGGGCCGGCGCATGTCGGAGGTGCTCAACGAGGCCCGCTCGGCTTATGAGGTGGTGGTGATCGACTCGCCGCCGATGACCCTCCTCGCCAGCGCCCGCTCGCTCGCCGCCCGCTCGGACGGCGTGGTGCTGGTAGTGCGGGCGGGGCAGACCAAGCGGCACGACATCGAGAAGACGCTCGCGGCCGTCGGCCCCGAGAAGCTCATCGGAGCGGTGCTCAACTGCGCGCCCATCTCGGCGCGCGGGTACCGCGAATATTACTAGCGAATATTACTAGGTTGATTACCAGGGTGCGACGATGATCCGACTGTTCAATCGTTACTGGGCCGTGCCGGCGTTGGTGTCGCTGGTCGTCGAGGGCCTGCTGCTGCTGGCGGCGGTGCCGCTCGCGATCCAGGTCCGCCTCGGGATCGGTCCGGGTACGCCGCCGCCGGAATCCACCGTCATGCTCGACGCCTGGACCTTCGCGATCATCGGCCTGCTCTGCCTCTACGGCAACAGCCTCTACGACTTCGGCGAGCGGCTGTCGAGCCGGGACCTGCTGATCCGGCTGCTGCGGACGTTCTCGATCCTGGCGGTGGCCTCCTGGGCCCTCTACTTCATCGTCCCCATGGTGCAGACGGGCCGCGGCGTCTTCGCCCTGGCGCTCGGCTTCGGCATGTCCTTCGTGCTCGCGTGGCGCGTGGTGCTGCGCTGGATCCTGCGCTCGGAAGGGTTCGCCGAGCGCGTGCTGGTCATCGGCGCCGACAACAAGGCGATCGACATCGCCCGCGAGACCCTGGCGCGCCGGCACCTGGGCTACCGGGTCGTCGGCTTTCTCGACGACGACCCGAGCCTGCAGGGGGTCAGCATCCTCAACCCCCGCGTCATCGGCACCACCAGCCAGGCCTGCGAGCTGGCGCTCCAGCACGGCGTGACGCGCGTCATCGTCGCCGCCATGGACTACCGCGGCCGGCTCAGCATGGACTCGCTGCTCAAGTGCAAAACCAACGGCATCCGCGTCCAGGAAGGGTCGAGCTACTATGAGCAGCTCACCGGCAAGATCATGATCGAGGGGCTGCGCAAGTCGTGGCTGATCTTCTCGGACGGCTTCGTCGTCTCGCGCGGCACGCTGTTCGCGAAGCGCCTGCTCGACCTCGTGGTCGCCACGGTGGGGCTGGTTCTCGCCCTGCCCTTCATGCTGTTGGTGGCGCTCGCCGTGCGGCTCGACTCGCCGGGGCCGATCTTCTTCCGCCAGGAGCGGGTGGGCCGCGGCGGCCGCGAGTTCACCGTCTGGAAGTTCCGCTCCATGCGCACCGACGCCGAGGCCGGCGGCGCCCGCTGGGCCGTCCAGGGCGATACGCGGGTCACCCGCGTCGGGCGCTTCATCCGCAAGACCCGGCTCGACGAGCTGCCGCAGCTCTGGAACGTTCTGGTCGGCGACATGAGCCTGGTCGGGCCCCGCCCCGAGCGCCGCATGTTCGTCGATCAGCTCAAGGAGCAGTGCGAGTGGTACGAGCAGCGGCTCGTCGTCCGCCCCGGCCTGACCGGCTGGGCGCAGGTCAAGGCCCCTTACGCCTCGACGTTCGAGGAGTCGATCGAAAAGCTCAAGTTCGACCTCTTCTACATCAAGAATTTGTCGCTATTCCTGGATATCTCGATCCTGCTCTCCACCGCCAGGATTGTCTTGCTGGGACGAGGTGCCCGATGAACGAGCCGACGATCCCGAACGACGGGGCGGCCTCCCCGAAAGCTCCCGCGGACCTGCTGCGCCGCGCCGCGCGTCCGCGCGCCGGCCTGCGCATCCTCTATCTCTGCCACCGCCTGCCGTACCCGCCGGACAAGGGGGAGAAGATCCGGGCCTACCACCAGATCCGCGCCCTGTCGGAGCGCCACAAGGTCAGCCTCCTCTCGCTGGCCGACGGCCCGCTGCCCGACCTGGCGCCGCTCGAGGCGATGTGCGAGCGGGTCGAGGTGTTCCCTGTGAACCGGTCGGCCGCCTACCTGCGCGCCGCGTTCGGAGCGTTGCGGCCGCGCCCCTTCTCGCTGTCGTTCTTCCAATCGAAGGAATTGGCGGCCCGGGTGCGCGAGCTCGCCCGCCGCGAGCACTTCGACGTCACGGTCGTCTACTGTTCGGCGATGGCCCCCTATGCAGAGCTGGCGCCGGACGTGCCGGCGGTGCTCGACATGGTGGACGTCGACTCGGCGAAATGGGCGCAGTACGCCCGCTTCGCGCCGCTGCCGCTGCGGCCGGTCTACGCCCTCGAGGCGCGGCGCCTGCGGCGGTACGAGGCGTCGCTCGCCAGCCGCTTCCAGCGCGTCATGCTGGCCACCGGCAACGAGACCCGCCTGTACAAGGCGAACGCCCCCACGGCGCGGGTGGCCACAGTGCTCAACGGGGTGGACGTCGACTTCTTCCAGCCGTTCGACCTGCCCAAGGCGACCCATCCGATGCTGGTGTTCACCGGCCAGATGGATTATTTCGCCAACGTCGACGGGGTGGTCCACTTCGCACGCCAGGTCTTCCCGCGCCTGCGCGCGCGGTACCCCGAGCTCGAGCTGCTGGTCGTCGGCCGCGCGCCGGTGGCGGCGGTGCGCGACCTCGGGGAGCTGCCGGGGGTGCAGGTGACGGGCGCCGTCGGCGACGTCCGTCCGTTCCTCGCCCGCGCCTGGGTCTTCGTCGCGCCGCTGCGCATCGCCCAGGGGGTCCAGAACAAGGTGCTGGAGGCGATCGCCTCGAACCTGCCGGTGGTCTGCAGCGAGCGGGTGCTCGCCGGGCTCGCCGACGGTGGTTTCCGCAGCGGCCGGGACGTGCTGGCCGCCGCCTCGGACGAGGGGATGGAGCGGGCCATCGCGACGCTGATCGACGACGAGGGGGAGCGCGGGCGCCTGGCCGAGGCCGCGCGCCAGCGGCTGCTCGCCACCTATCGCTGGGCGCCCAACCTGGAGGGGTTCGAGGATCTGGTCGGATCGGCGGCGCGCCCTCCGGCGGGCTCATCCCTGCCGCCGCCGGAACCCGCGGCACTACCGACGGCCGCGGCGCGGGGGGCGCGGCGTGCGTGACCTGATCATCGTCGCGCTGGTCTTCGTCTCGCTGCCCGTCATCATCTTCCGCCCCTACTTCGGGCTGCTGGTCTACGGCTGGCTGGCCTACATGCGGCCGCAGGACATGGCGTGGGGTGCCTCCCGGATCCTCCCGCTGTCGCAGATGGTGGCGGTCGCGCTGGTGCTGGGGCTGGTCGTCTCGCTCGGCCGCGAGCGCTGGCTGGTGCTCAAGGTGCAGACGGTGCTGCTCATCCTGCTCGCCGGCTGGATCAGCATCACCGTGGTGACGGCGGTGCTGCCCGAGGTCTCGGGGGACATGTACGGCTACTACTGGAAGGCGATCGTGATCAGCATCCTCACCACCGGGCTGGTGAGCGATCGCCGGCGCTTCCGCGTGCTGGTGATGCTGATCGCCTTCTCGATCGGCTTCCTGGGCGCCAAGCGCGGCCTCATCGGCCTGCTGCGCGGGGGGATCCGCTTCAACGACGGGCCGGGCGGCTTCATGTCGGACAACAACAGCTTCGCCCTGGTCCTCAACATGATCCTGCCGCTGCTGGTGGCGATCATCATGACCGAGAAGCAGAAGCTGCTGCGGATCGGGGCGGCCGTGTGCGCCGCTCTCTGCACGGTCACCATCCTCTTCACCTTCTCGCGCGGCGGCCTGCTGACGCTCGCCGCCATCGCGCCGCTCCTGATCTGGCGCTCGCGCCACCGGGTGGCGGTGACGTCGCTCATCGCGGTGGGCCTCGCGGGGTTCCTCTTCCTGACCTCCGACCAGTTCACCAAGGCCTACGTGGAGCGGGCGCAGACGATCTCCGACTATCAGGGCGACCAGTCGGCGGTGGGGCGGCTCAACGCCTGGACGACTTCCTGGCGGGTGTTCCTCGACTACCCCGTCTTCGGCGTCGGGCCGAACAACCTCGAGGTGGTCCACCGCAACTACTCGCCCGATCCGGAGCGCTTCCGGGTGTCGCACAACGCCTATCTGCAGATCCTCTGCGAGTGCGGCCTGCCGGCGCTGCTGCTGTTCCTGGGCGCCATCGGCGCGACGGTCTGGGACCTCGGGCGCACCCGCCGGGGGACCCGGCTGCCATGGGTCGAGGTCTACGCCCGCATGCTCCAGATCTCGATCCTCGCCTACTTCGTCGGCAGCATGTTCCTCAGCACCGCCTACTCCGAGCTGCTCTATCAGCTCATCGCGATGAGCGTCAGCCTGGCCGTGATCTCGCACACGGAGACCGCAGCGGAAACGACCGCCGCCGCGCCGGCCCTGGCGCCTGACGAGCCGTGGTGGAAACGACCCCTGCCGTCCCCGGCCTCGTCGGCCGTCGCGAGGAGGGCCTGACCATGTGCGGGATCGCCGGCCTGTTCCATTACGCCGAACACGGAGCCGTGCGCCGCGACGAGGTGGCGCGCATGGTGGCGCCGCTGCGCCACCGCGGACCGGACGACCAGGGGGTCCACCTCGCCGGCACGATCGGGCTCGGCCACGCGCGGCTGTCGATCATCGACGTCGCCGGCGGCCATCAGCCGATCTTCAACGAGGACCGGACGGTGGCGGTGGTCTGCAACGGCGAGATCTACAACCACCGCGAGCTGCGCCAGGGGTTGGAGGCGCGAGGGCACCGCTTCGCCACCCGCTCGGACTCGGAGGTGATCGTCCATCTCTGGGAGGAGCTGGGCGCCGGCTGCGTCGAGCGGCTCGCCGGCATGTTCGCCTTCGCGGTCGCCGACTTCCGCCGCCGCACGCTGCTGCTTGCCCGCGACCGTATCGGCAAGAAGCCGCTCTTCCTGGCCGACGACGGCCGCCGGCTGGGCTTCGCCTCCGAGCTCAAGTCGCTGCTCGCCGCCGGCCTCGCCGGTCCCGAGGTCGACCCGGAGGCGCTCGATCTCTACCTCGCCTACGGCTACGTGCCGGCGCCGTGGACCATCTTCCGCGGCGCGACGAAGCTCCCGGCCGGCCATCTCGCCGTCGCCGACGAGCGGGGCGTGCGCATCGAGCGCTACTGGGACGTCCCCACCGAGGAGGCGCAGGACGCCGGCCCCGGCGCCGACGAGCGGCTGACCTCGGAGCTCGAGCGACTGCTCGCCTCCTCCGTGCGCGACCGCCTGGAGAGCGACGTCCCCCTGGGCGCCTTCCTCTCCGGCGGGATCGATTCGGGGACGATCGTCTCGCTGATGAGCGACGCGATGCCGGATCGGGTGCGCACCCATACGGTCGGTTTCGCCGATCGCGCCTCGGACGAGCGGGAGGACGCCGCCGCCGTGGCGCGCGCCCTCGGCGCCGACCACGTGGCGACCGAGGTCCTGCCCGACCTCGCCGGCGTGCTGCCGCGGATCGCCTGGCACCTCGACGAGCCGTTCGCCGATCCGTCGGCGGTGCCCACCTGGTACGTCTCGCGCGAGACCCGCCGGCGGGTGACGGTCGCCCTCTCGGGGGACGGCGGCGACGAGCTCTTCGCCGGCTACGGCGAGAAGTACCGCATGCACCTGATGGAGGAGCGGCTGCGCTCCTTCATCCCCGGCGCGCTCCGCCGCGGCCTCTTCCCGGCCCTCGGCCGGAGCTGGCCACGCTCGCCGGGCCTGCCGCGGGCCCTGCGGCTGGGTGGCCTCTTCCGCAACCTGGCGGTCGACGCGCCGCGCTCCTACGATTTCGACCGCCGGCTGATCCCGCCCCACCTGGAGGCGCGCCTCTTCGGCGAGGGGTTGGCGGAGCGGCGGCGGCGTTTCGACCCGTTCGCCGCCATCGAGCCGCATCTCGCCCGCGCGCCCAGGGAGCCGCTGGCCCGCGCGCTCTATCTCGACCTCAAGACCTGGCTCGCCGACGACGGCCTGGTCAAGGTGGACCGCATGAGCATGGCCCACGCCCTGGAGGTGCGCTGCCCGATGCTCGATCACCGGATCGTCGAGTTCGCGGCGCGCCTGCCGGCGCGGCTGAAGCTCGCCGGCGGCACCACCAAGGTCCTGCTGCGCCGGGTGGCCGCGCGGCGGCTGCCGGCCGAGATCCTGTCCCGGCCGAAGCGCGGCTTCGCCCCCCCGATCTCGCGCTGGCTGCGCGAGGACCTGCGGGACTTCTCGCGCGATCTGCTGCTCGGCGCCGACGCCTTCGGCGGCGCCCTGTTCGAGCGGCGGGAGGTCGAGCGGCTGCTCGACGACCACGCGGCGCACCGGCTGGAGGCGGGCTGGGCGCTCTGGACGCTGCTGATGCTCGAGGTCTGGGGGCGCGCGGTGGCGCGCGCGGTGACCGCGCCGCCGGTGTTCGATCTGGAGGAGGTGCCGAGTGCGGTCGGCCTCTGAGCGCATGGAGCGGGGAGGCGGGCCGGTGCTGCGGGTGCTGCTCTTCAGCACGGTCTTCCCCAACGGCCCGCAGCCGCACCATGGCGTCTTCGTGCGCGAGCGGATGCGCGGGCTCCCGGCGGACGTCGAGGTCCGCGTGGTCGCTCCGGCTCCCTGGTTCCCGCTGGTCTCCGGCCTGCGCCCCGGCTACCGGCCGCCGGTGGCGCGCGAGGAGGTCCACGGAGGGGTCCAGGTGCTCCATCCGCGGTACCTCTCTTTCCCGGGTCTCCTCAAGTTCCTGGACGGATTCCTGATGTTCCTCTGCACGCTGCCCGTCATGGTCCGGCTGCGCCGCGAGTTCCCCTTCCAGGCGATCGACGCCCACTTCGCCTACCCCGAGGGTCTGGCCGCCGTGCTCGCCGGGCTCGTCCTGCGCGTGCCGGTGACGATCACGCTGCGCGGGACGCTGCCGCAGCTCGCCGTTTTCCGGCTGCGCCGGCCGCAGCTCCGCTTCGCCCTGCGCCGGGCGGCCCGGGTGATCGCCGTCTCGGAGTCGCTGAAAGCCGATGCGGTCGCCCTGGGCATTCCGGCGGAGAAGGTGCGGGTGATCGAGAACGGGATCGATCCCGAGATCTTCCGGCCGGTCGACCGCACCGAGGCGCGCCGCGCCCTGGGGCTCCCCAAGTACGGTCCGCTGCTCGTCTCGGTGGGGACGCTCTCGGAGCGCAAGGGGTTCCACCTGGTGCTGGAGGCGATGGCGAAGCTGGGGAAACGCTGGCCGACGCTGCGCTTCGCCATCGTCGGCGGCGACGGCGCCGAGGGGGCGATGGAGGAGGAGCTGCGCCAGCTCGCGGCCCGGCTGAAGATCGCGGACCGTGTGGTCTTCGCCGGCCCCCGCAAGAGCGAGGAGCTGGCCGCCTGGTACGGCGCCGCCGATCTCTTCGTGCTGGCCAGCGCCCACGAGGGGTGCCCGAACGTGGTGCTGGAGGCGCTCGCCTGCGGCACGCCGGTGGTCGGCACGCCGGTGGGGAACGTCTCCGAGCTGCTGGAATCGCCCGAGACCGGCATCGTGGTCGAGCGGACGGTCGACTCGCTCGCGGCCGGGATCGACGCCGCCCTGGGCCGCGGCTGGGACCGCGAACGGGTCCGCGCCCGCGTCGCCGCGCGGACATGGGAGTCCGTCGGGCGCGAGCATGCGGAGGAGCTGCGGCAGGCCGTAGGGCGCGCTGCGCGGCGCGCCGGGGAGATATCCGAAGGTGCGCACAGCGCACCCTACGGCGCCGGGGAGGTCAGGCCGTGAAGATCCTCTACCACCACCGCACCCGTGCCGGCGACGCGCAGGGGATCCACATCGCCGAGATCCAGCGCGCCTTCCGCCTGCGCGGCCACGAGGTGCGCGAAGTGGCGCTCGTCCAGGCCGGCGCCGAGGCCAAGGCCGACGCCGAAGGAGGGGAGGCCCGCGGCCTCGCCGGACTCGCCTCCCGCGCCGCCGCCCGCATGCCGGCCGCGATCAAGGAGCCGTTGGAGCTCGCCTACAACGCGGTCGCCTACCGGCGGCTGTCGCGGGCCCTCCGCGAGTTCCGGCCGGACTTCGTCTACGAGCGCTACGCGGCCAACACCTTCGCCGGCCTCGCCGCCGCCCGCCGCCACGGCGTCCCCTTCGTGCTGGAGGTCAACTCGCCGCTAGCCCAGGAGAAGGCCGAGCACGACGGCCTCTTCTTCCGCGGCGTCACGCGGCGGATCGAGCGCCGGCTGTGCGCCGGAGCGGACGTGACGATCGCCGTCACCCGCGTCCTCGGCGACATCCTCGAGGCCCAGGGGGTCCCGGCGGGGAAGATCGTGGTGATGCCCAACGGCGTCCGCCGCGAGTTCGGCACGGACGGCGACGGCGCCGGCTTCCGCCGCCGGCTCGGCATCCCCGCCGAGGCGACCGTCGCCGGCTTCATCGGCTGGTTCCGCGCCTGGCATGGTCTCGAGCAACTGATCGAGGTGGCGGCCTCGCCCGAGTGGCGCGAGGCGGGGATCCACCTCCTGCTGGCCGGCGACGGCCCGGCGATGCCCGCCCTGCGCGAGATGCGCGCCGCCTCACCCGATCTCGAACGGCGGGTGATCCTCTGCGGCCCGGTGCCGCGCGGCGAGATCGCGTCGGCGCTCGCCGCCTTCGACGTCGCCGTGCAGCCGGCGGTGACCGCCTACGCCTGCCCGATGAAGATCCTGGAGTACATGGCTGCCGGCCGCGCCATTGTCGCGCCGGGATCGGCCAACGTCCGCGAGCTCCTTAACCCTGGCGAGACGGCGCTGCTCTGCCCGGGCGGCGCCAACCCCGCCGGCGGGGATCTCGGCGCCGCCGTGCTGGCGCTGGCCCGCGATCCGGTCTTGCGGGCGCGGCTCGGCGCGGCGGCCCGCGCCAGCCTCCTGGAGCGAGGCTATCTCTGGGAGGAGAACGCGCGGCGGGTGGAGGAGCTGGTAACCGCGGCAACCCGGCGGCCGGCGGCGGCCATGGGCGTGGCGAATGGAGAGGTGACACCGTGCTGAACGCGTTTTCGGTCGACGTCGAGGATTACTTCCAGGTCAATGCCTTCGAGCGCGCGATCCCGCGGGATTCCTGGGGCTCGTTCGAGCCGCGGGTCGAGCGCAACACGCGGCGCCTGCTCGAGCTCTGCGACGAGTACGGAGTGCGCGGCACCTTTTTCACTCTCGGCTGGGTGGCCGAGCGCTGGCCGGACCTGGTGCGCGAGATCCGGGATGCCGGTCACGAGCTGGCCACCCACGGCCAGGACCACCGCCGGGTCACGTCGATGACATCCGAGCAGTTCCGCGAAGACGTCCGCCGCTCCAAGCGGACCATCGAGGACGTCGCCGGGGTGGAGGTCATTGGCTACCGGGCGCCGAGCTACTCGATCGTGCGCGAGACGATGTGGGCCGTCGACGTCCTGGCCGAGGAGGGATTCCTCTACGACTCGAGCATCTTCCCGATCCGCCACGACCACTACGGCATCCCGGACTTCCCGCGTTTCCCGCGCCCTGTGCATGGCAGCGCCCTCCAGGAGTTTCCGATCTCCACGATTCGCGTCGCCGGCACCAACCTGCCGTTCATCGGCGGCGGCTACCTGCGCCACTTCCCGATGGCGTTCATCCGCTGGGGGATGCGCTGGCTCAACGAGCGCGAGCGGCGCCCGGCCGTGGTCTACATCCATCCATGGGAGATCGACCCCGGGCAGCCGGTTCAACCCGTTGGGGCGATGACCCGCCTGCGCCACTACCGCAACCTCGACCTGACCGAGGGGCGGCTGGCCCGGCTCTTCTCCGAGTACAGCTTCACGACTTGCCGGGAGATCTTAGCCCTATGACCGCGGAGCCCCTCGTCCTGACCGGTACCGAGGCCAATACTGAGCCCGCCGTCCGGCCCGTGGCCGTGCCGGCGCCGCTGCCGTCGCTGGTGGTTGTCGAGACTTTGCGCGCCCACCGCGAGGCCGAGTGGGACCGCTACGTACGCAGTGCCGCCGGGGGGACCTTCTTCCATCAGCTCGGCTGGCGCTGGCTGGTCGAGCGGACCTTCGGCCACCGTGCCCACTATCTGACCGCCCTGCGCGAGGGGCGCATCGTCGGCGTGCTGCCGATGTTCGAGCTGAAGAGCCTGCTCTTCGGCCACTCGCTGGTCTCGATCCCGTTCGCGATCGGCGGCGGCCTGGTGGCGGACGACGACGCGGCGGCCCAGGCTCTGCTCGCCCACGCCAAGGAGCTCGCCCGCGAGCGAAAGGTGGATTATCTGGAGCTGCGGTCGGAAACGCCGCTGGAAGATCCCGAGCTCGTCGATAAAGACCTCTACGTCACCTTCCGGACCGACCTGACCGAGGGGGAGGAGGCGCTGCTGAAGCGGATGGATCGCAAGCGCCGGCAGATGATGAATTATGTCTTGAAGGCCCCCTTCGAGCACCGCGTCGCCGGTATCGAGGAGCTGCCGCTCTTCTACGAAATGTTCTGCGCCAGCATGCGCCACCACGGCACGCCGGTCTATCCGAAGCTGTTCCTGCGCGAGATCCTCGACCGGCATCCGGCGAACACCAACCTTTTCTTCGTCTATCACGAGGGGCGGCCGGTCGCCGGCGTGCTCAACCTCCTCTTCCGCGACGTCGTGATGCCCTTCTATGCCGGAGCCGACCGCACCGAGCGGCCGCGCGGCGTCGACGACTACCTCTATCTCGCCATCATGCGCTGGGGGCGGGAGAACGGCTTCCGCACCTTCGACTTCGGCCGCAGCAAGCGCGAGACCGGAGCCTGGAAGTTCAAGGCCCGCTGGGGCATGGACGAGGTGCCGCTCGGCTACCAGTACTACCTCGTCAAGGCCCGCGAGCTGCCCAATGTCAGCCCGGCGAACCCGCGCTACCAGCGGGCGATCGGCCTCTGGCAGAAGCTGCCGATGCCGGTCACCCGCCTGCTCGGGCCGTCGATCGTCAAGAGGGTGCCGTGAGCATGGACGTGAGCATCGTCATTCCGCTGTACAACGAAGAGGAGAGCGTCGAGGCGCTCTACCAGGAGGTTCGCGCCGCGGCCGAACGCCTGGGCAAGAGCTGGGAGCTGCTGCTGGTGGACGATGGCAGCCGCGATGCCACGCCCGTGAAGCTGCGGGAGATCTGCGCCCGCGATCCCCGCGTGCGGGCGGTCCGCTTCTCCCGCAACTACGGCCAGACGGCGGCTCTCCAGGCCGGCTTCGACCAGGCCCGCGGCCAAGTCGTCATCACCCTCGACGGCGATCTGCAGAACGATCCCAACGACTTCGGGCTGCTGCTCGCCACCCTCGACGAGGGGTACGACGTCGTCAGCGGCTGGCGGCGGGACCGCAAGGACAAGATGATCTCCCGCCGCCTCCCCTCGATGGCGGCCAACTGGCTGATCGGCAGCCTGACCGGTACCCGCATCCACGACAATGGCTGCACGCTCAAGGCCTACCGCGCGGAAGTGGTCAAGCGCGCCCGCCTCTACGCCGAGATGCACCGCTTCCTGGCGCCCATGCTCTGCCTCTCCGGCTGCCGCTACCAGGAGGTCGTGGTCAACCACCGGGCCCGGCAGTTCGGCAGCAGCAAGTACGGCATCTCGCGGATCTGGAAGGTCTTCCTCGACCTGCTCACGGTCAAGATGCTGCTCGGCTTCACCACGCGGCCGGCGAAATGGTTCGCCGTGCTGGCGCTGCCGTTCCTCGCGGGCACGCTGCTCGCATTAGCCGCGAGTGTGTATGTCCATCTCAACGTTCCACCGGGCGGACGTTATCCGCTGGTGTTTCCTTCGATCACCATTCTCTGCGCCTTCGCCTTCGCGCACCTCACGATCATCGGCCTGTTTTCCGAGCTGGTGGTGAGCCTGGGCGACTTCAAGGAGACGGAGGCGCTGCTCGCCTCGGCGCCGTCAGGAGATCTGCAGCATGAGACAGGGGCGTACGCGTAGCGAACCCGACATCTCCGTCGTGGTCCCCGTGGTCGAGCGCCACGGCGACCTCGCGCAGCTTCATGCGGAATTCGCCGCCGAGCTCGCGCGGCTGGGCAAGACTTACGAGTTCCTGTTCGTGGTCGACGAGCAGATGCGCGAGGTGGTGCCGGCGTTGCGCGCCCTCCAGGAGCGTGCCCCGGAGGTCGTCATCATCCTTCTGGGCGGTCCGTTCGGAGCCTCGGCGGCGCTGACCACCGGCCTCGACCGGGCGCGCGCCGAGGTCGTCGTCACCCTCGCCCCCTACTTCCAGGTCGAGCCGAGCGGGCTCGAGGCCGCCCTCGCGACCCTCGCCGAGGGGGTCGACATGGTCGTCGCGCGGCGCCACCCGCGCATCGACTCGCGGTTCAACCGCCTGCAGTCGCGGCTGTTCCACGGCATCATCCACCGGCTCACCGGCACCGAATTCCACGACATCAGTTGCGGCTTCAAGGTGATGAAGCGCCGGGTGGCGCGCGATCTCAACCTCTACGGCGGGCTGCACCGCTTCATTCCGCTGCTGGCGGTCCATCGTGGCTTCACCGTGCGCGAGATCCCGGTCGCCCAGCGGCAGGAGGACCGTCCCACCCGCTTTTACGGGACGCCCACCTACCTCGGGCGGCTGCTCGACATCCTGAACATCTTCTTCCTCACCAAGTTCACGCGCACGCCGCTGCGCTTCTTCGGCCTGCTCGGCGCCGCGCTCTTCTCGCTCGGCTTCGTGATCGATCTGATCGTCGCGGTGGAAAAGGTTTTCTTCTCGACCGGCCTGTCGGACCGGGCGCTGCTGCTCCTCGGCGTGCTGCTGATGGTGCTCGGCGTGCAGACGCTCTCTCTCGGCCTGGTCGGCGAGATCATCATCTTCACCCACGCGCGGAACGTCCGCGAATACAAGATCGCCGAGGTGATCAGCAGCCCCGCGCGGCCGGAGCTGGCGCGGGTCAACGACGGACGGACCGGCCGGGGCGGCGCCCTGCAGGCGTCCTGAACGAAAGGAATTTGACGACGTGTGCGGAATCTGCGGTGAATGGAACCTCTCGGGCGTCGATCCCAAGTCGCTCGAGCGGATGAACGACGCCATCGTCCACCGCGGCCCCGACGATCAGGGCGCCGTGCTGCTGGGCGAGGCGGGGCTCGCGATGCGCCGTCTCTCGATCATCGATCTGGCGCGCGGCCACCAGCCGATCTCCAACGAGGACGGCAGCGCCTGGATCGTCTTCAACGGCGAGATCTACAACCATCGCGAGCTGCGGCGCGACCTGCTGGCGCGCGGCCATTTCTTCAAGACCGACAGCGACACCGAGGTCATCCTTCATCTTTACGAGGACCGCGGCGAGCGCGTGGTCGACGATCTGCGGGGGATGTTCGCCTTCGCCATCTGGGACTCCCGGCGCCGCAAGCTCCTGCTGGCGCGCGACCGCTTCGGCCAGAAGCCCCTGTTCTGGCGCTTCGACGGCCGGCGCTTCCTCTTCGGCTCCGAGATCAAGACGATCCTCGCCGCCGGCGGCCCCGAGGGCGCGCGGCCGGAGCTCGACCTGCGCTCGCTCGACGAGTACCTGACCCTGCGCTTCATCCCCAGCCCGCGCACCCTCTTCCAGGGCATCCGCAAGCTCCCCCCCGCGCACCTGCTGGTGCTCGACGCCTCGCACGTCGAGCCGTCGCGGTCGGGGAACCTGGCGGTCGCGCCCGCGATCGAGGTGCGGCGCTACTGGCGGCTGCGCTACACGCCCAAGCGGAGCGATCACGAGGCCGAGATCATCGAGGAGGCCGGCGAGCGGATCCGCGAGGCCGTGGAATCCCACATGATCTCCGACGTCCCGGTGGGGGCCTACCTCTCGGGGGGCATGGACTCCAGCCTGGTCGTCGCGATGATGGCGCAGATGCGCGACGAGCCGATCCAGACCTTCGCCGTCGGCGTCGATGACCAGCAGTTCAACGAGCTGCCCTACGCCAAGATGGTCGCCGAGCACTGCGGCACCCGCCATCATGAGGAGATGGTCTGGCCCGACATGGTCGAGCTCCTGCCCTCGATGGTCCACCACCTCGACGAGCCCTCGGACCCGATCGCCGCCTGCATGTATCACGCGGCCTCCCTGGCGTCCAAGCACGTCAAGGTGGTGCTCACCGGCGACGGCGGCGACGAGATCTTCGCCGGCTACGACCGCTACTTCGGCTTCCGCTGGGTGAACCTCTACGCCGCGCTGCCCGAGGGGGTCCGGCGCTATCTGCTGGGGCCGGCGGTCTACGCCATGCACGACAGCTCCGCCTACAAGAACATCACCCAGAAGGCGCGCTGGGTGCACGACCTCTCGTTCCACGAGGGGGGGCGGCGCTACGCCCAGGCGACCGCCTTCTTCCGCTTCGGCCAGGAGGGCAAGGGGGGGCTCTACGCCCCCGACGTCGCCGCCAGGCTGGCGGAGATCGATCCCATGGAATCGGTGATCCGCGGCTTCGACGAGGCCGAGGCGCGCAACGACCTCGACCGCATGCTCCAGGCCGACATCTCGACCCGGCTGCCCGAGCACTCGCTGATGCTCTCCGACCGCATGACCATGGCGCGCAGCCTGGAGGCCCGCTCCCCCTTCCTCGACCACCGGCTGGCCGAGTTCGTGGCGACGCTCCCGGCGAGCTTCAAGATGCGGGGGAAGACCCTCAAGTACCTGCTGCGCCGGGTGGCCGCCCCCTACCTGCCGGAGACGATCCTCAAGCGCCCGAAGCAGGGGTTCATGTTCCCGCTCGGCTACTGGATGAAGGGCCCGCTCCTGCCGGTGCTGCGGCACCTGCTGGCGACCTCGACGCTGATCGAGGAGGGGATCTTCCGCCGCGAGCCGATCGAGCGCCTGGTCGAGGAGCACGTCGCCAACCGCGCCGACCACCACGTGCGGCTCTGGATGATCCTCAACGTCGAGATCTGGTACCGCATGTACGTGCGCGGCGAGAGCATGGAGGACCTCAGCGGCCTGCTGCGCGAGCGGCTCGGGTCGAAGGCCTCGGCGGCTTGAAGCCATGGCGATCGCCTCCCCCAGTCCCGCCGCGGATCCGCCCGCACCGCGCCGCGGCGGGCTCAGACTGGTTCTACGCCTGGCCGTCTCGGTGGCGCTGATCGCCTGGATCCTGGCGAAGACCCCGTTCCGCGAGGTGGCCGCCGCGTTCCGCTCGGCGGATTTGCGCTTCGTGCTGCTGGCGCTCGCGCTCAATCCGATCGGCTACTTCGCCAGCGTCCGCCGCTGGCGCCTGCTGATCCGCGCCCAGGGCGGCGACGCGCCGCTCTCCGCTCTCGTCCGCTCCTTCCTCGTCGGGGTGTTCTTCAACAACTTCCTCCCCTCGACGATCGGCGGCGACACCGTGCGCGTCGTCGAGACCGCCCGCTCCGGAGTGGGGCGGGCCAAGGCGCTGGCGATCGTCTTCGTGGACCGCTTCGTGGGCTTGCTGGCGCTGATGCTCTTCGCCCTCGGCAGCCTGCTGTTCGCCGGCCGGCTCACCGCGCGCGATCCGGGCCTGTATGCCTGGGTGATCGGCGGCGCGCTCGCCCTGGCGCTCGGCGCCGGGCTCCTGTTCCTCCCCTCGCGGCGCTCGGCGCGGCTGCTGGTTTGGCTGGGGGAGCGGTTGCCGGGGCGGCTGCGGCCGCTGTTCGCCAAGGCGACGGCGGCGCTGCTCGCCTTCCAGGGGCAGGGGGGTGTGCTGGGCCGCGCCTTCTCCTGGTCGGTGGTGCTGCAGACCGCCGTCGTGCTGAACGGCTACTTCCTCGCGCGCGCCCTGCACGTGCCGATCCCGCTCCCGTACTTCTTCCTGATCGTGCCGCTCGCCCTCTTCGTGATGATGGTGCCGGTCTCGATCAACGCCATCGGCGTGCGGGAGAACATCTGGGCTTTCTTCTTCGTCACCTTCGGCGTCCCGGCGGCGGCCGGGGTGGCGGTCGCCTGGCTCGACTACGGCCTGGTGATCCTCCAGGCGCTGGTGGGCGGGGCGGTCTACGCGTGGGGGCGGCGGAGCGCGGCGGCTCAGGCCGGCGTAGGGTGCGCTGTGCGCACCGAGGGCGGCACCCCGGAGGTGGAGGGATGGTGCGCACAGCGCACCCTACCGAAGGAGGTGGCTCGTTGAGAATCCTCCTCCTCGCCCCGCACCCCTTCTTCCAGCAGCGCGGCACGCCGATCGCCGAGAGGATGCTCCTCCAGGAGCTCATCGCGGCGGGGCACGAGGTCGAGGTGCTCACCTTTCCCGAGGGGGAGGATCCCGGCGTCCCCGGCTGCCTTATCCACCGCGCCGCCGCTCCCTCCTGGGCGCGCGGCATCCGGCCCGGCTTCTCGCCGAAAAAGCTGGTCTGCGACGCCGGGATGCTCTGGAAAGCCCTGCGCCTGATCCGGCGGCGCCGCTATGACGTCGTTCACGCCGTCGAGGAGTCGGCCTTCATGGCCCTGCTCGGCAAGTGGCTGTTCGGCGTCCCCTACGTCTACGACATGGACTCCGGGCTCGCCCAGCAGATGGTGGATCGTTTCCCGGCGCTCGGCCGCGTGCGCGGTCTCCTCGACTTCTTCGAGCGGCAAGCGGTGCGCGGGAGCTGCGGCACCCTCGCCGTCTGCGGCTCGCTCGAAGCCCAGGCGCGCGCCTTCGATCCGCGGGGGCTCGTCGCACGCCTGGAGGACGTGAGCCTCCTCGGCGAGACTATTGACGGGGATACTGCTTCGAACGCGCAGAGCCTGGATCTGCATCCGCCGGAGTGGGCGCGAGATCCGCTCGTCCTCTACGTCGGCAATCTCCAGGTCTATCAGGGGATCGACCTGCTCCTCGCCGGCTTCGCGCGGACGGTGGCCGCGGTGCCGGCGGCGAAGCTGATCGTCGTCGGCGGGACGCCGGAGGAGATAGGGCACTACCAGCGGGAGGCCGCCAGGCTGGGGATCGCCGCCAGCGTGCATTTCGCTGGCCCCCGTCCGGTCGAGTCGCTGGGGCGCTGCCTCCAGCAGGCGACCGTGCTGGTCTCCCCCCGCGTCCAGGGGACCAACACGCCAATGAAGGTCTATTCCTATCTGGATTCAAGGGTGCCGCTGGTCGCGACCCGGCTGCCGACCCATACCCAGGTGCTCGACGACGAGATCGCCCTCCTCGTCGAGCCCGACCCCGAGGCGCTGGGGCGGGGGCTCGCGCGGCTGCTGGAAGATGGCGAGCTGCGCGACCGGCTCGCCGGCAACGCCCGTCAGTTCGCGCAACGAGAGTTCACTCCCGAGGCCTTCCGCCGGAAGCTCCTTGGTTTCTATGATGCTGTCGCCAATCGCATTCTGGAGGATGGGAACGATGGACAGACCACGGGACTCCAAGCTCGAACCCCGGGCCGTAGCTGAGGCCCTCGCCAAGGCGCCGGACAGCGCCGCGCTCCAGCGCGCGATCCTCCCCCTGGATCTGGAGAAGCTCACCAGCAACGACGTGAGCCTCCTCTCCCGTACCCTCCAGGCGCGTCCGGAAGCGGCGGACATCCGCCTGGGCTATCTCGCCAACTTCACCCTCGATCCGCTGCCGCGCTGGGTGGACCTCCACTTCGCCCGCGAGGGGTGGCGCGCCGCGCACTACGTGGGCGGCTTCGGCCAGTACGTGCAGGAGGTGCTGGGCGAGAACACCGGCCTCGCCGCCTTTTCACCCGATCTCGTGCTGCTCGCCCTGTCGCTCCGACTGCTGCGGCCCGAGGCCTGGGCCGCCTTCGCCGCGCTGTCGCCGGCCGAGCGCCGCGATCTCAAGGAGGATGTCGCCGCGCACGTCGAGTCCTGGGCGCTCGCGGCGCTGGAGCGGACTCCGGCCACGCTGCTCGTCGCCAACTTCCCGGTGCCCGCCCAGCCCGCCTTCGGCGTGGCGGACCTCAACACCGAGTACGGCGAGACCGAGTTCTTCCTCGATCTGAATCTCGACCTGCTGCGCCGCTTCAAGGGGCACCCGCGGGTCCAGATCTTCGATCTCGATCGCCTGACCTCCCGCTTCGGCAAGGACCGCGTGCTCGACCGCCGCATGTACTACCTGGCGAAGATGGAGTGGAGCCCGGCCTTCCTCGGCTGCGTGGCGGCGGAGCTCGTGCGGCACGCCCGGGCGGCGCGGGCTCAGGCTCGCAAATGCTTGGTGCTCGACCTCGACAATACCCTCTGGGGCGGAGTGGTGGGGGAGGAGGGGCCGGCCGGCGTCAAGATCGGCCCAGGGGACCCCGAGGGGGAGGCCTTCCTCGATTTCCATCACCGCCTGAAAGCCCTCCAGGCCCAGGGGGTGCTCCTCGCGGTCTGCAGCAAGAACAACCCCGAGGATGTGGCCGAGCTGTTCGACAGCCGGCCGGAGATCCCGCTCCGAATCACCGACTTCGCCGCCGTGGAGATCTCCTGGGAACCGAAGCATGAGGGGTTGAAGAAGATCGCCGCCGCGCTCAATATCGGCACCGACAGTCTCATGTTCATGGACGACAACCCCGCCGAGATTAGCCTGATCCAGCAGATGCTCCCCGAGGTGAAGAGCGTGCTGCTCCCCCCCGATCCGGCCGAGTACGTCGCCGTGATCGACCGGCTGACCGACTTCGAGCGGACCACCGTCCTGGAAGAGGATGCCAGGAAGACCGCCCAGTACCGGGAGAACCGCGAGCGCGAGGCCCTGCGGACCGCCTCGGGGGAGCTCGGCACCTACCTCGCGAGCCTGCGCACCGAGCTCGCGATCACCCGCGCCCGGCGCGACGACCTGCCGCGCGTCCACCAGCTCTTCACCAAGACGAACCAGTTCAACCTGACCACGCAGCGCTACACGCCGTCCGAGGTCGAGCGCTTCATCGCCTCGCCGATCTGCGAGCTCTGGGTGGTCCGGGGGCGCGACCGCTTCGGCGACCTGGGGGCGATCGGCGTCGTCCTTCTCCGGCGCGACGGCCGCGTCGTCTACATCGACAGCTTCCTGATGAGCTGCCGGGCGATGGGGCGCGGGATCGAGACGGCAATCATGAACCACGTCAAGCATCGCCTCCTCGACGAGCCCGGCCACCTGGAGCTGCGCGGCCGCTACATGCCGACGGCCAAGAACAAGCCGGCCGAGACCTTCTACGAGGACCAGGGCTTCCGTCTCCTCGAGCGCCGCGACAGCGGCGAGAAGCTCTATGTCCTCCGCCGGATCGATACGCGCGAGGTCCCCTGTGAATGGATCGAGGTGGTGCAGGACGTGATGGCGCTGGGGTTCCGGTAGAATGAGCCTTTCTGAGCAGGCCGGGAGAGAGAGGCGCCTCTGGGCAATCGCGAGTGGCCATCATGGTGGGAATGGGAGCTGGAGCTCAGTCCGCACCTGCTGAAGCGGATGATCGACCGTCAATTCTCGGAAGTTGATCTTCGGCGTATGCTGGAGTATGCGACCGATCTTCGCGAGGATGTTGTGGAAGGTCGGTGGGTCGCGCAGGCAAGGCACCAGCGGCAGTCCTGGGAAGTTATTCTGGAATCGGACTTTGTCGCCAGAGTGCTCGTCGTCATTACCGCGTATCCTTTGAGGTTCTAGAGAGATGAAAGAACTTTATCTAGAAGTCACTTTTCGGCACGGCCGTGCGATGGCTGCCTACCTCTACCTGCCGCGGCGGGCCGAGGAAAAGAGCTCCTGGACGAAACGAATCGAGCCCGGCATGGTGGTCGATTTCGGCCCCGGCGGAAATCCAATCGGTATCGAGATTACAGCGCCGGGTCAGATAACGCTCTCGGCCATCAACGATGTGCTTGCAGAATTGGGAATCCCGCCTGCGACGGATGCGGATCTGGCGCCGTTGCTGGCGGCCTGATCCAGTCTTCTTCCAGAATCGCGCTTTCGACGCCTTGGGCTACCTGTATTTGTAGATGCCGAGCCCGCCTCTTCTGGCGGAACTCGGCCAAACGAGTAAGGAGCCCTGCATGACATTGAGAAAGCTGTTCCTCGCCGCCGCCGCGTTCGCTCTCACCGCCACCGCCACCCACGTCGCCACCGCGTCCACCTGTCCGCCGCCCCGGCAGTACAGCGGCGCCTGCATCCAGGTGATCGTGTGGGCCAAGAGCCCCGACGAAAATCTCTGCTGCCAGTATCCGACCCCCTGCTCGGCTCCGGCCGGCTGGACGATCTACTACGGCCCCGGCTGCTCCAACGGCGGCATCGAGGCGCTCTGATCCCCTCCATGGGCGGGGCTCCGGCCCCGCCCATACGGCAGCGGTACACTTCTTGCTCCTCTCCAAAGACACCGGCCTTCACGGCGGTCGTCGTTTGAAAGGAGGGGCGAGAAATGAGCCCTCTCGATCGTAGATTTCTCGGTGGCAGCCGCCGTCTGCTGGTCGCCGTCGCCATGGCCATGGTGGCTATCGCCGGATACTACGGAAGCCACAGCTACAACCCCATCGCCGAGGTGCTCCCCCTCAGGATCACGCCGCAGCAGGAGGTTGCCATCGGCTTGCAGGCGGCGCCCGCGATGGCTCAGCGGTACGGTGGGCTCTCCTCCGATCAGCAGGCCCAGCGGCACGTCGACCGCATCTGCCACGACCTGGTCGAGAAGACCGACGTCAAGAGCACTCCTTATGAATTCGATTGCCATCTGCTCGCCGACGAACGGACGGCCGGCGCTTTCGCCCTGCCGGGTGGGCAGGTCTTCCTGACTTCCGGACTGTTGGCGAGGCTACGGACCGACGGCGAGCTCGCCGGTGTGCTCGGCCACGAGCTCGGCCACGTGGTGGCGCGCCACGGCGCCGAGCACCTCGCCGGTGTCCGGAACGCCGCGCTCGCCCGCTACGATCCGAACGATCCCGCGAGCCGGCGGAACCCCGCCGTCGCCGCCCTGGTCGGTCAGCTCACCCATCAGCGCTTCAGCCGGAAGGACGAGATCGAGGCGGACCGGATCGGCGTGCGGCTGATGTCCGAGGCGGGGTACGACCCGCGCGGCGCGGCGCGGGTGAGGCAGATCCTCCGGGCGGGTTGCGGTGCTGAAAAAAGCGGGGGCTCCGGAGAGCCCCCGCTTTAGTATCCGGCTAAGATCGGCGAATATCGTCGGACTAGTACAGATCGTTGATCGCGTTGCGGTCGTCGGTCGCGAGCGTCGACGGGCCGTTGTCGCAATACGCGACCGAGGGGTACATCGTGGCCCCGGCGACGCTGCTGTGGCCGAGGCCCAGCAGGTGCCCGGTCTCGTGAACCATCACGCCTTCGACGTAGATCTCGCTCGAGCAGGCCTCGCCCGCCGAAGCCCAGTTGTAGCCCGTGGAATTGGTGACCATGTCCGCATCGGTGATGCGGTAGGTGCCGTTGCCGCGCGACTGGTAGTAGCCGGTGAAGGTGGCGGCGAGGCAGGAGCCGGTGCAGGCGTGCACGGGATCCGTGAAGTTGAGCATCGGCCGGCCGTCGCCCATCGCCCAGCCGGAGACCGAGCCTACGGTGGCGTTGATGCGGGTGCCGGTGCCGGCGCCGTTCCAGGCCGTATTGATGGCGTTCCGGGTGCGGGTGCGGCCGAGGTCGCCGTCGGTGACGCTGGCCAGGCCGCGGGTGTCGACGATCAGGTTCGGCGGGCTGTCCCAGGTGCGCCGGGGGCTCAGCAGGACGTAGGCCGACACGCTGCCGGCGACGACGCAGGAAAGGACGATCGCGGTCGTGAAAGGTACGAATCTCTTCATGATCTTATGTCTCCTCTCCTGACTAGTTCTCGTAGACGACGCGGCCCGCACGGCGCGCCTCATTGCGGATGGACTGCTTCAGCTCGTCGAGACGGATGGCCTTGGCCGGAGCGGCGGCGCGGCCGTCCCGGGTGAGGAGAGTGGCGCCCTCAAAAGTCGGAACGGCAAGCATCGCGCCCGACTTGTCCTGCACCACGCGGAACTGCCCCTGCTGGTAGCCGGCGACGCGCGTGGCGCCATCCTGCTCGGGCTCGAGGAAGAGGAGGAGGTGATCATTGGTCTGGAACTTCGGGAAGCCATGGGCTTCGACCGTGAAGTTCCCAACCTTGCCGCCGAAGGTCCGGACCACGACGACCGACGGAGCCTCGCCGAAGATCTTGGACTCGACCCGGATCACGGCCTCGGAAACGACCGCCCGTCCGGTCGCATCCCAGAAGGAGCTGACCTTGATCACGTGACCCTGCACCACCGCCGCGGAGTCGCGGATCAGCTCTTGCTGGGTCATCTTCAGGAACGTCGAAGCCCCCACCGGAACCGCTGCCATCGCAAGCAATAAACCGATCGACAAAAGACGCTTCATGCAGACCTCCTCGTTCAGAGGATCGCCGGATATCGGCGATCCGTAGGTCAGAGAATGGGGGAGGCGTCTTGAGATTCTTGAAAGATTTGTGATCTCGCCTCAAATAGTACCGGTACACCAGGGCACCAGAAGCGGGCTGGCCTTACAAGATTCTTACAAGTCTGGAGCTTGCCGGAATACGGGCATGCCTGCAGAGGCGGCCAGATAGGCCGCCCCTAAAGAGGTGGGCGGTTCAGACCCGCACGAATTCGTAGCCGTGATGGGCCACGTTGGAGCCCGCGGGCCGGTGCGTGCCGCCGGAGCCGGCAATGCCGGTCCCGGAGGCCGGCGGACCGTTGGGGCGGCGGAGCTGCTCCTGCCCGAAGAGGCGCTTCAGGAACTTCATCGCCTCCTCCTCGACCAGCTCGGAGGAGAGCTGGGAGAGGGGCATTTTTTCAATCAGGAGCCCGAAGCCGATCCCCTCGTGGAGGACCTTGACCACCTTGGTCGAGTCGTCGCCGTAGAAGAGGAGCGAGCGGTCGTAGTCCTCCCAGCGGTCCAGCTTCACCTTCAGGCCGGCCGCGGTCGAGCGATGGAAGATCGAGGCGGACTCGACCTTGCCGACCATCGCGTCCTTGATCTCCTCGAGCACGGGGAGGATGACGGTCCGCGCCACCTGCTTGAACTGCTCGCGGAAGGGATCGTTCTGGCGGAGGACCCCTTCGGGGCGCAGCCGCTTCTCCTCGATCATCTCCTCGTGTCCCTTGAGCAGCACCTGCAACCGTTCGTAGTTGGCCTGATTCATGGTCTCTTGACTCCCTTTATAACCGGTCTGTAACCACTGCCAACTTCGTGCCAGCGGCCGGGGAATCCCTGATATACACTTCCGCCCCGCCATGCCCAGACGCTCCGATCTCCACTCCATCCTCGTCCTTGGCTCCGGCCCGATCGTCATCGGTCAGGCCTGCGAGTTCGACTACTCCGGCACCCAGGCCTGCCGCGTCCTGAAGCGCGAGGGGTACCGGGTGGTGCTCGTCAACTCGAACCCGGCGACCATCATGACCGACCCGGAATTCTCGGACGCCACCTACATCGAGCCCCTGGTTCCGGAGATAGTTGAGAAAATTCTGGAAAAAGAGCGGCCGGACGCTCTCCTTCCTACCGTCGGCGGGCAGACCGGGATCAACCTGGCGATCGCTCTGGACGAGCGCGGCGCTCTCGCCCGCTACGGCGTCGAGGTGCTGGGGGCGTCGATCACCG
Organism: Thermoanaerobaculia bacterium; assembly: GCA_035490435.1. GTDB lineage: Bacteria > Acidobacteriota > Thermoanaerobaculia > Multivoradales > UBA5704 > DATARR01. Next base: position 20,056 of record DATHEF010000062.1, on the reverse strand, counting down.
CCCTCCGCCTGGGGGAGGACCGCCTCCTCTTCAAGCAGGCGATGGAGGAGATCGGCCTCAAGGTGCCGAAGAGCGGCTATGCCGGCACTCTCGAGGAGGCACGGGAGATCGTCGCCGAGGTCGGCTATCCGGTGATCATCCGCCCCAGCTTCACCCTCGGCGGCGAGGGGGGCGGCATCGCCTACAACCGGGACGAGCTCGAGGAGGTGGTCGCCTCGGCCCTGCAGGCGAGCCCCTCCCACCGGGTGCTGATCGAGCAGTCGGTGCTCGGCTGGAAGGAGTTCGAGCTCGAGGTGATGCGCGACGTGGCCGACAACGCCATCGTCGTCTGCTCCGTCGAGAACTTCGACGCCATGGGGGTCCACACCGGCGACTCGATCACCGTCGCCCCGCAGCAGACCCTCTCCGACCGCGAGTACCAGGCGATGCGCGACGAGGCCTTCCAGGTGATCCGGCGCGTCGGAGTGGCCACCGGCGGCTCCAACATCCAGTTCGGCGTCGATCCCAAGACCGGCGAGCGGGTGGTGATCGAGATGAACCCGCGCGTCTCGCGCAGCTCGGCGCTGGCCTCCAAGGCCACCGGTTTCCCGATCGCCAAGATCGCCGCCCTGCTCGCCGTCGGCTACACGCTCGACGAGATCCCCAACGACATCACCGGCAAGACCTTCGCCGCCTTCGAGCCGACGCTCGACTACACGGTGGTCAAGATCCCGCGCTGGGCCTTCGAGAAGTTCCCCGAGGCCTCGCCCAACCTCGGCACCTCGATGAAGTCCGTGGGCGAGGTGATGGCCATGGGCTCCACCTTCAAAGAGGCCCTGATGAAGGGGCTCTCGGCGCTGGAGCTCGACGGCAGCCCGGCTTCCCGCGAGCGGCGGATGTCCGACCCGGTGCGGCTGCGGCAGCGGCTCGCCGTCCCCAACTGGGAGCGGTTGTTCGCCGTCTTCGCCGCCCTGCGCCAGGGGTGGACGCCGGAAGAGGTCTCCGCGGCCTCTCACATCGACCCCTGGTTCCTGCGCGAGATCGCCGAGATCGTCGACCTCGAGGCCGAGCTCGCCTGCTGGGACCTCGCCTCGATGCCGAAGCTGCTGCTACGCCGCGCGAAGTCCTTCGGCCTCACCGACGCCCGTATCGCGAGCCTCCTCGACTGCCCGGAAGAGGATCTCGCCGCCGCCCGCTCCCGGGAGAAGAGGTGGCGGCGCGTCTACAAGCGGGTCGACACCTGCGCCGCCGAGTTCCCGGCGACCACCCCCTATCTCTATTCGACCTTCGGCCAGGAGGACGAGAGCGAGCCGGACGACCGGCCCAAGGTGGTGATCCTGGGCTCCGGCCCCAACCGCATCGGCCAGGGGATCGAGTTCGACTATTGCTGCGTGCACGCCGCCTTCGCCCTGCGCGACCTGGGCTACGAGACGGTGATGATCAATTGCAACCCGGAGACCGTCTCGACCGACTACGACACCTCCGACCGCCTCTACTTCGAGCCGCTCACCCACGAGCACGTGATGGCGGTCCTGGAGCGCGAGAAGCCGCTGGGGGTGATCGTGCAGCTCGGCGGCCAGACGCCGCTGAAGCTCGCCCGCGGCCTCGCCGCCCGCGGCGTGCCGATCCTCGGCACCCCGCCGGATGCCATCGACCTCGCCGAGGACCGCCGCCGCTTCGGCGACCTGCTCGCCGGGGAGGGGATCCTGCAGCCCGAGAACGGCAGCGCCACCTCCCTCGACGAGGCCCGCGAGGTGGCCGAGCGGATCGGCTACCCGATCGTGGTGCGGCCGAGCTACGTGCTGGGCGGCCGGGCGATGGCGGTGGTCTACGACGGCTCCACCCTCGAGCGCTACATGGCCGAGGCGGCGGGGGTCTCGCCGGGGCATCCGGTGCTGATCGACCGCTTCCTGGAGGACGCCTTCGAGGTGGACCTCGACCTGATCTCGGACGGCAAGACCGCCGTCGTCGCCGGCATCCTCCAGCACATCGAGGAGGCGGGCATCCACTCGGGGGACTCGGTGGCGGTGCTGCCGCCGTACAAAGTCTCGCCGGAGGATCAGGACCGCATGCGCAACATCGCCCGCCGCCTGGCGCTGCGGCTGGGTGTCGTCGGCCTGATGAACGTGCAGTTCGCCTTGAAGGACGGCAGGATCTACGTCCTGGAGGTCAACCCGCGCGCCTCGCGCACGGTGCCGTTCATCGCCAAGGCGGTGGGCATACCGCTGGTCAAGATCGCCGTCGGCGCCATGGCCGGCCGTACCCTGCAGGAGCTGGGCTTCACCGCCGAGCCGCGGGTGCCCGGGGTGTTCGTCAAGGCGCCGGTCTTCCCCTTCCGCCGCTTCCCCGGCGTCGATCCGGTGCTGGGGCCCGAGATGAAATCGACCGGCGAGGTGATGGGGGAGAGCCTCACCTTCGGCAACGCCTTCGCCAAGGCCTGGATGGGCGCCGGCCACCAACTGCCGCTCGAGGGCACCGCCTTTCTCTCCGTCCACGACCGCGACAAGCCGGGCCTGCTGCCGGTCGCCCGGCGGCTGGCGGAGCTCGGCTTCGAGCTGGCGGCCACCGCCGGCACCGCCGGGTACCTGAGCGGCCAGGGGCTCGCCGTGCGCACCGTGCTCAAGGTCCACGAGGCCCGCCCACACATCGGCGACCTGCTGATCAACGGCGAGATCGCGCTGGTGATCAACACCCCCCTCGGCCGCGAGTCGCACGAGGACGACGGCGTCATCCGCCGCACCGCCCTCAAGTACGACATCCCCTGCATCACCACCCTCTCGGGAGCGATGGCCTGCGCGGAAGGGATCGCCGCCCTGAAGCGCGAGGGGTTGAGCGTGCGGTCCTTGCAGGAGATGGCGGCGACTTGACGTAATTCCTCTCGGGAAATCCTGGCATAGCTGCTAACAGAGGCTCTCCAGACCGGGACGGAGCCGCTCCGTCCCCAGCCGGAGAGCCTCCGGACACGGACGGAGCCTCTCCGTCCCGAGACGGAGAACCGCCATCCGCGGACGGAGCGGCTCCGTCCCCGTCCGGAGCCCGCCGTCCGGGGACGGAGAGGCTCCGTCCCGATCTGGAGAGCCGCCGTCCGCGTCCGGAGCCGCTCCGCCCGGGTACTTTGAAGTCGGATTGAAGACCCATCTGTTCAATGAAGGCGTTCTGAACGTAGGGGAGGGGCTTGTCCCCTCCCTCGCCCTGAAAGGGCGGAATTTGATTAGCCTGGCGCTTTAGCGCCAAGCGGGCCGTCCCGTATTGGGATTGAAGACAAAAAAAGAGGGAGCGTGCCGGGCACGCTCCCTCGCGATCGAGCGACGAGCTACGAAGACGATCTACGACTGAGGATCGGCGGCAGCCGCCGGGGTGGAGGGGTGCTGCGTGGTTCCGGGGGTGCCGGAGACCTCCGGGCCGCCGGGCGTCTCGGGAGAGCCCGGGGTGACCGCCTTCCTGGGGCGGCCGCGGAACGGCTGCAACCCGAACTCGGCGAGCTTCTGGGCGCGGACGCCGTAGTGCTCCTTGAGCATCACGCGGAGCGCGTTGCCCAGCCGATTCCCCTCGACGACCATCGTCTGGAGCTGCTCGCTCGCCTCCTGCTTGACCGCCGCGGCGGCCGACTGCTGCCTGGTGACCTCCTGTGCCTGGGCGAGCAGCCTCTCGAGCTTGAGCCGAGGCGTCTCCAGGTGGGGGAGGTCGCCGCTGTTCGCCGCCAGCGACGTCAACAGCCGCTGCAGATCGCCCAGCATTCCCGCGTACGTGGTTTCCTTCTTTCTGCCCATGGTCTTTCTCCTTTTTTGAGCTCCCTTCAGAGCTCGAAATCCGCGCCTTCATGGCGACGGAAACCCAAATCGCTTGGAATCCCCGGCCGGCCTCCGATTCCCGTTCGGAGCCTGCATGCCGCCGAGGAGTTTGCTGCCGAGGACTGACCCAGATGCCGTTCTATGCTTCAGCTATGCCAATAGACTGCATGAGGAAGAACCGCCTGTCAAGTGGTATTCGCTACCAAATTTCATTCAGTGCCGTTTCAGGCCATCTATGCGATAAATATTCTTAACCGGCGATTTGGTATATCCCATAGTGGCTCCGGCTTCTCCTGGGACCCGGATCACGGTGCGGGACGGCAAGGGGACCAAGCACCGGGTGACCCTGCCGTCCGCCTCGCTCCTGAGGAGGTGAAGATCCTCTTCCATGCCCGTATTTTTCCTCCATCCGGAACGGGGGCAGGTCAGGAGGGGGGCATTCCGGAGTCCGGGACCGCTCCTGGTCTGGGTCGGTTTAGGGCTTGTCCCCTCCCTCGCCCCGGAGGGGTGAACTTTGAACAGCCCGGGGCTTCAGCCCCGGGTTGGCAGGCCGACAATTCTCCGAGCCCCGAAGGGCCGGCCGAAACTTCAGCGGTCGGCCGGCCCTTCGGGGCTCGACGGATCGGGTTCGCCCATACCTGGGGTTGCCACCCCAGGCTGTTCAAAGGCCGCCCCTTCAGGGCGGTGAGGGATTGGGAGGGCTTCCAACCTGGCGCTCAAGCGCACCCTCTTATACACATCTCTGTCTCCAGCCCGGAGGGTGACAGGAAGTAGCCCGGCGGCGTGAGCCCCGGGGAATGAAGCGTTTTCAGTCTCTCAAGAGCCCCGCCAGGGGCGACAGGAACTCCTCGAAGAGCACATATCCATTGCGTACACGCTCTTGGCTTCGGGAGGTCCGGCGTTGTCGAAGAAGACCTGCCGCCCCTGGCGGGGCTCTGGGCAACGGGGAACCTGTTTATTTCCCGGGGCTTACGCCGCCGGGCTAATTCCTGTCGCCCTGCGGGCTGAAGGCAGAGATGTGTGTAAGAGGGCGCCTCGGAGGCCGCCGCAGCGTGAAGACGACGATGATCTATACCCAGGTGCTCAACCGGGGTGGCTGCGAAGTCAAGAGTCCCGTGGATCGGCTGTAAACCTCGACCTGGCAGCGATTAAAACCGCAGCCGAGAAATCACACTCTCAGGCCAGGAGTTTCTCCGCCGATTCCTCTTGCACGTCTTGCCGGACCGCTTTGTGAGGATCCGCTACTTCGGCCTCTTGGCCAACCGCCACCGGGAGCAATCCCTGGCTCTCTGCCGCGAGGTTCTGCCGGGCCGGCCAGTGCAACCGAGGCTCACGAAGTCCGATTGGAAGTCCCTGCTCCAGAGCCTCACCGGCGTAGACCCGTTGAGGTGCGAGGTCTGCGGACAAAAGGCCCTGCACCTCGTCGAGGAACTGGCACCGGCTCAGGCACCGAGGGCTCCGCCGCGATGACTTATCTGTTCATGGCCCGATTTCAATGTTTATCTGCTCAGCCGTGGAGTCGGGCCGTTGTGTATCTCGTCGGGTCTCTGCGGTATAATCGACTCCACGAAATCGCGAATCAGGAGATTGAGCATGCGGCAGATCCCTTCGCTGGACGGTCCTCTGAAAGCCACACGGCGGCTCTCGGGGCTGGTGTGGGTGCCGGCAGAGTAGTGCGCGAAGGGCCTGCGAAGGATTGAATCTCCATAGGACCGCTCCGGACTGGCCCGCGGCTTCGTTCAACCTGCGTCTATCTGAAATCCTCCCCGGGTCGGTGGCGGACTTCGAGCGCTCGTTGTAGGGAGGACTTCAGATAGACGCTTAATGGTTGGCGGCAGTGGAGAAGTACTATCGATGATGACGACCTCTGACATGCAGAAGGGCCTAAACCAGCACGGTTACGCCTTTCACCACCGACTCCTTGGCGAACTACTGCGGCTTTGTGGTGAGCCGATAGGGAGCACCTGGAAGGTCTTAGCTGTCGAAGTGCCAGTTGTGTCCGGTGATTCTAGTACTCGGATCGACTTCGTCCTTGGACAAGAACCTGAGCCGTGGGCGCTTAGGGCCCTTGTAGGAGAGTGCAAGAGAGTTAATCCAGAGTACAGTTGGTGGTGCTTCGCTCGCGCACCTTATGTCTCACCAGCTTGGGCAGCGAAGCAGGTGACCGCTGAATCAATAGTGAACTTGCATTCTTCCTCACTAGTTGCAGCAGGTATGGGAGGCATGGAGTCAGACCGTTGCTACCAGATCGGATTTGTAATGAAATCAGATCGACTTGGTGACAGGTACCCTGTCTCGAGCGACAAAGACGCGCTGGAAGGCGCTTGCCGCCAAGTCATGAAGGGAGTTAACGGACTAGCCAACATGCTGATTGGAGAGGAGAGACTGAAATACCTCGAAGGTAAGCATACCATCTCGATACTTCCTGCTATCTTCACGACTGCCGACCTTTTTGTCACGAACGTCGACTTGCAAACATCTGATCTGGAAACCGGTGACATTTCTCTTGGAGACAAAGAAATGGCGGAACTGGACTGGCTCTACTACCAATACCCTCAAACTCCTCTATATAAGCACTCTATTCCAAGAGGTGGATTGAGCGGCGATATGCTTGCCGACTTAGTCGGTCGCGACTTCGTTCGAAGCATAGCTATTATTAGTCCACGTGGCTTGAGGAGCTTTCTAGAGTCAGGTTGGCTGGTTACAAAGCCGCCGAACCCGGAGCCTCAAGCGGACGGCTGACGCCGCTCGCTTAGGCTCTTAATCGTTGGGCGTTAAAGAAAGGAGACATAATGAGTCCTTGGACATGTGTAGCATTAATCTTAACTGCAGGGTCCATTGGTGGAGTGGTCAACGCCTTGTTGAGTGACAACGGCTTTATCCTCCCGCGCCGGGAAAATGGTATCTGGTGTCCGGGAATCCTCTCCAATATTCTAATTGGGGCTCTCTCTGCGTTCATCTCTTGGGCATTCTATGGCTCGGGGGCTGCCATCGAGTTAGCTGTCGGAGCGACCACAAGGGACCAGATTAGCTTGAAAATTCCAGCACTTGCCGGAGCCTGTCTTGTAGGAGTCGCAGGAGCCAAGTGGCTTACCAATGAGGTGGATAAACGATTGTTGAAGAAAAGTGTAGAGATTGCCGGTCACAAGAACCTGAGCCCCGAGGATTGTTCCAAGTTCTTAGAAGCCCCGGCGCGAGAGGTCCTAAGAGCTGTTGAGCAGGCTTAAATTCTTGCTGTAAAGAGCGCTAAACGTGACGACTTCACCCTATCGTTGCAAAAGACCGCTTGCCAGCCTCGGCTGGAGCGCTTTTGCAACGGCCTCTGACCGAGGGGACTTTGCTGGGGGCAGGACTTCACCCGGGGTGCGGTCCAGAGGCAGGCGCTTCGAAAGCTCCAAACACCCTGCGTCCATGGCTTTTGTTGTATTCATACGGTTTTCTCAATGCAACTGGCGGGTTCAGCCTCGACTTTACGGCCCAAGGTTGGGGCAAAGAAAAGGCAGCCCAACCCGGGCGCCTGCAGCGGACGCTAGCGTTATCAAGCCTTTGGTCAGCGCCGCTGAGTCGCTGCAGCGTTGGCCGAAGTAAGGACAGTGATCTAGTAGGAGAAAGTCCTCTAGAGGTGCTCGATGTAGAATAGGCTTTCAGGGGCCTGAAGTAGAGCAGGTCTACTGTACGTAAGGAAGGAGAAGTAAAATGAAGAGAAGTGTCTTGTTGAGCTTTTTAGTTGCAGTTCTTGCTGTTGTATTCTGGATGACAGGTCCGGTCGGAGCTTACTTTGTTCCTCCCCAGCCCACCCCCGATGCTCCTTGCTGTAGGCAGTTACAGGGTCAGAGTTGTTCGTGGTCCCCAAGCGGCCAGAATACAATTTACTGTAGCTGGGGTCGCTACGGCGGGGGATACTGCCAGTGCTCCGGTACTTGGGGTTGCTACTCATCCCAGCCCATACCAGCTGATGCTCCTACTGGGCGCTTCTGCTGATCTCCACAACTCAGAACATGTACACCTACTGCTACATGTAAGCTAGTTTACCTTTATGGGGTAGGTGGTGGCCAACCCGGCGGCTCGAGCGGACTGCTAGCGCAGCCGCTCAGCTGCCATCAACGTTCTACGTTTCAGTATGTCGGATCTATTTTAAAGTAGTGGCAGGTCTCTGAGATGACGATTCCTGGATTCCTTGAGAGGCACCTAGACGATCTGGCCTCCGGCATTACGCGGAATCCTGCGCTTTCACTCTCGGCATTCCTTTTGTTTGCCGACTCCCTTCTTGTCACGATGTTTGGAGTCAATCTGTTGTCAGTCGACGCGAATTGGGTGAAGGGGCAGTTGGGGATTGTTGGTCTGTTGCTCTTGATTGGGGCTTACATTCTAGTTCAGGAAATAGCATTCCCCTGTCTGAGATTATTTTTCGGATTGCCTGCATTATTGGCAACGGAGATTTTGATAAGGAAGGGTCTGCGGCGCCTTGGTGTTCCTCGTGGGGCTCGCATTGGAATAAGAGGCGAGGACTTTTTAGTCTACTCAATCGTCAAGAACAACTCGAGGGAATAGGTTCCACCCGAATAGTCCTGAGTCGCCAAACTGGAGACGTCAGCAGGTCGGCAGGCCGGGCAGGCAGGCCGGCAGGAAGTGCCAGGGGACTCCTGAGGCACGGTCGGACCGCGAGACTTGCTCCCCTTCAACGGAACGTCGCTCCAACAACCGACCAAAATAGGTTCCCGAATTAGGTGCCACCCTCTTCGACGGCTCAGCGAGGTCAGTGAGGGCGGAGGTTATCGTCTTGGCTGGGTGGGAGGGCGGGGTGTTTAGGCGGTGAATTCAAGGTTGGCTGCACTCGAATAAAGATCATGCACATGAGCTCTCAGGCAAGGAGTTGAAGAAGTGAAAACCTGTCCCAAATGTCAGTCGGAGAAGATCATTCCCGACGTGCAGATCATCGACCTGGCAGGTCACATGCTCAGGCTAGGCGTGAAGGTCTTCGAGCACCCGGAGGCGCTCGCCTTCAAAGGCGCGCATGCGGCCGGCTTGCGCTCGCGGATGTGCGGGGAATGCGGGTATGTCGAACTTTACGTCGAGAACCCGCAGGAGTTGTACTCGGCTTACCTGGCGGGCACGCGCGAGCAGCAGGAATAGGGGCCAAGGCGCGGCAGGAGAGAGCCATGCGTCAGGGTTCGACGCCAATACGGTCACACCCGGGGAGATCAGGTACCCGGGTAGGCTGCGGGATGGTTGGAGTCTTTCGCTTCGAATCTACGAGCTACCCTGGCGCGAGGAACGCCGAGGGGAAGGCCCTGACGAACGGCAGATGAGGCGGAAAGCTGCCGATCGGAAATCGGGCGTGCCGGTCCCCTGATCTCAACCGATCGGCCGCCTCCCGGAAGGCGGCGACGAATTCGAAGTAGAGCCTGTGGAGCTCCTGGCGTGCTCCTTTGCGGAAAGCGTGAAAACGCGGGGCTGGAGACTTCTTCGTCCGGTTTGGCTCTGTCCTAGGATCCTGTCGCCGGATCGCATCCGGTCCGAGAGGTTGTTTGCCACTCCGCTTCCGCTGAGCGTCGGCCGTGTCTTCGATCTCCTGGACCATGCACTCGATTTGATGACGGTACTGCTCGGAGGAGAGATGCTCCCAGCAGGGCAGGGGCTCCAGGATGAGCGTTTCCGGTTCCTCGAAATCCTGGGGCTCCTTCGTCTCGCCTCGCTGCTTCGCCAGGTATTCTGCCGTCCGGTTGACCCAGATCCCCTCCAGCGCCGTGCCGGCGAGGAGGGCTGGCGCGGCATGGACGCCGGGCCACTCACTCACTCGGGCCACGAGATGTTCCTTGACCCCATTCGAGAGCACATAGGAGAGCCGGGCGGTCTGGGCGGCTTCTTCGTTGCTGACAACGGTGGCCTGATAGCGCCGGGACCAGACCTTGTCCTTCCAGCCGGTGAGGCGGACGACCTCACGTGCCAGTTTGGAATTGAAGAACCCCATGAAGCTCGCGAGCTGCTCGACGTCCTTGACGCGGACCAGTAGGTGGAAGTGGTTGGAGAGAAATGCAAAAGCCACGACACCGACTTCGTAGCGGCGGCCGGCGCGCGCCAGGGCGCCGATGATGATGCGGTTGAGTTGGGGAGTCGGTGTCAGGAGGAGCCGGCTCTGGATGGTGCGGGTGGTGACCTCCACCAGAGTGGCGTTGTCGGGAATGAATCGCAGGAGTCGGGCCATGGCGCGGCCCTGAGAGGGCAAGGGTTGGGCCAGGGCGGCCCCCGATGAGCAAGCTGTTGCAATCATGGAGGTTAACCCCGATCGGGTCGTTGTGCCGCGGTGCGGCGCCTGTCAAAGGATCTGGCGGGGTTGAAGCGAGGGAAGACCTGAAAAGCCCGTGGAATCTCACTTTGCGTGCATGTCAAAGGATCTGGACAAACGCGCGATCTTTTGCGGTGTTTCTGAGCTCTCTGAACGTCCAGGGGCTCAGGAGGGCAATCTTGGATTAAAATGTTTGGCTGGCACCTCTTGGGCCGATCTCCAGCAGATCTATCTTCTCCCCGAGTTCGGGAACTCGAGAATTCGTTGTTGACCGGCATAGTGGCGCTGGGGAGACGCTTTCAGCCTATCCCAAGGGAGTGGCTATCGAAGTGAAGAGCAGTCTAGTTAGATTTCTTCGTGTCGTTACCATAATACACAAAAAGGTAGATCATCCATGATCTTGTCGCGCAAGCACGCGTGGCGTATTGGTTGGTAGCTCATGCTACAATACTCTACGCCTAGGGAACGGCTCCCTTGGTAGTCACCTAATCTAAGGAGATCCCATGAGGAGAAAGCCGCTACGGCTCATCGGTCTCACCGCAGTCATGCTCCTGACGTCCTGGCTAGTCCCGGGGAGGCAAACTCTTGCTACGACGACATGTGACTTTTTCCAAGGAAAAACATGCAGCGGTGATCAGAACACCACAATCTTCCCCTGCTATGGCTGTAATGGCGCTTGCAACTGTTTGTCCGGGCACTGGGCATGCGGTTGTCTGGAATGGTAGCACTTTTAGTGTGCTCGACATCTTTGGTGGACTCTGAGAAGAGAACGACAAAGAGGAAGCTTTCTTAAAGGGCCATAGAGTGAAGGGGCCCAACCCGGGCAGTCGAGCGGACGGATACCGCGCTATAGCGCGGCCCCGCCGCTCACTGCCTTCCCCTTGGGTGACAGCAACTAGCTTGGATAGATATGCCGATAGACCAAACGATTATGGAATGGTTCCACGCTTCTGATCATAAGCAGACGTAGGTAGAACCCAAAAAGGAGAAACATATGATGCTCTCTAGCGCTATCACCGGACTTACCCTTTTGCTCGCTCTGTCGACTGTTTCCAGCGCTTGGGCCGTGGACGATGGGCAGACGAGGCCCCGTTTCAACAGAGCAGACCTGTCATCTTCCAGCACGTCGGCTGACATAATTCCGTTGACGAGTGGCTCGGGGAACGTGAAAGGATTTCAATGCGAATGGGACACGGGGGGTTATTCCAAATAAGCTACAGATTAGTTTCTATGTAGACGGTGGCTCGGCTCAAAGCACCTCGCTCTGGCTGTTTCCTGTCCAAGCCGACACTTATGGAGGCGGCCCATCGACGACGGCATTTATCCCGATGAATGTCCGGTTTGGATCCAGCATTCGAGCCAAGTTGGATAGGTTATCATTAAGTGGCACCGGATTGTCGGGGTGCGTAGTGAGTTGGGGCCTCGACTAGACATACCTATACTCAGGAGCGCCCAACCAGGCAGTCGAGCGGACGGAACCGCAAAAAGCGCGGTCCCGCCGCTCACCGCCAACCCGTTATGCGGCTAGCGTGAAGTTGAGGCGAATTACTATATGAGACTGAGTTTACCATCTGCAAAATAGGTTCCCAAAATAAGTTCCACCCTAATAGTTCCAGAAGCACCCGTTGCCAGCTCATCACCTGCTTCCACGCGTCAACTCCAAGCTGCCGGACTCGTAAAAAGGGCGGCCTGCCCGGCCGCCCTTTTTCTCGATGCACAAGCAAGGCTTAGCCAACAGCTAAGGGCAATACGTTCTTTCACCACAGCCGGTGCCCCAAATCGGATACGAGCAGTGCTGTTTGCCAGTGCTCGGATCAGTGTGGCAGCTTACGCTTGCGCATGGATCACATGTAGCATAGTAGGAGTCTTCCTTCGTCGTGAAACGGTCAGGCGACGAGCCCGCCAAGAAGTTCGAGGTGCTGGGAAGCAGAGTATCAGGGGTCAGGTCGCCGTTGGTGTCGATGATCACGGGGTTCAATCCCTTCGCCCGCGCTCCCGCCGAGAATCTCCACGGCAGGGGGGTATCCGGGAAGGTGAAGTCGGCCGCGAGCTCCAGCTTCCGCGCGGTCTTGTTCCTCGCGGGCTTCACGGGAATGAAGGTCACGCGCGTGTTGACCGCGAGAGGTGCGGCGAAGTTTCCGCCGGCATCCTGGGTGCGGTAGATCTTCATCGTCGTCACGCGCTGCTTGCCCCTCAGCGAGACATAGACGTGGAAGGCGCCGCAGCCGGTCTTGAGGGGAGCGAGGCTCACCAGCGACAGGGCCCGGAACTGGATGCGTGTCGTGGCGATACCGTTGGCGTCGAAGACAGCGTCGTCGAGCCGCTCGATCACCGTGTCGGTGTCCGAGAGCTGACCCGGGGTGCCGGTCGTGAGCGGCAGGCCCTTGAACGCCACACGGCCGGTGAAGGGCTTGGAGCCCTTGCAGAAGAAGCCGGCGGGTATGGGATTCTGGGCAAAGTCGTAGAAGGTCTTGCCATCGCCCCGGGTCGAGAAGAGGTCGACGCCGCGCTGGATCGTGGAATCAGCGGCCAAGGGAGAGACACCGAGAAGGAATGAACACACGAGCGCTGCCAGAATGCCTCTGTCTTTCACAGTAAGCCTCCTTGTCCCGAAGGACCTCCGTTCCGCGAGCACCACATCGTGCCCGGGCCTTCCATACTTAAGAAGGGTGCGGGAAGGAGCTTTGAGTGAGCCTATCGCCAAGGGGTAACCCAAGGGGAAGCGCATGCGCTGTTTGGCGCTTGCATGTAGCGGGCGTCTAGCCATGGCGCTGGGCTCGGGGTAGAATTGGGCCGTCGCGGCAAGAGGAGAAGCTGCATGCGATCATCGCAACCTATCGGTTGGGCTGGCGCCGACGGCACGATGATCTGAGAGGACGAAGAATGCTGAAGATGCTTTCCCTTCTTGGCGTCCTGGCCATGATCGCGGCTCTCGTGGGGCTGTACATGATCGGTAGCCTCATTTCGAGTCAACCTCTCGCCATCGCGCTTCAGGCCGGCGCGATCCTGTTGATGATCTATGCTCGGGTCACCTTCGGACGCCGGAGCTTTCATCCGGTGGCAAATCCTACGACCGGTGGGCTCGTCACATCGGGGCCTTACCACTACATCCGCCATCCGATCTACGCGGCCGCGTGCCTGTTCGGGTGGGCTGGAATCGCGGCTCATGCGTCGGTGGCGAGCGTCGCGTTGGGCTTCGTGCTGTTGGCTGGCGGGCTGATACGAATGTTCAGCGAGGAGCGCCTGGTGGCGGCGATGTACCCGGAGTACGCCGAGTACGCTAAGCGCACGAAGCGGATGATTCCGTTCGTGTTCTGAACGCGCGGTTTTTCAACTATCACAATTGGAGCCGGCGCGGCCGGCGCGCGCCAGAGCGCCGATGATGACGCGGTTGAGCTGGGGGGAGGCGTCAGGAGGAACCGGCTCTGGCCCTCTTGGGGCAGCAAATCCGTAATGGCCTCCGTGCGCCTCGGCGTGCGGAGCCCGGAGTCCGCGCAGTGCCCCGCGCCGCTGGATGGACCGGCTTTCGAGTAAAATCATCAGGTGGAACCCCCGCGCGTCAATCCGATCGGAATTCTCGAGACCCCGCCGGACCTGGTCTCCTCGCCCCGGAGATTCTCCGCGCGGCTCCGCCTGCTGGCCGCTCTCCTGCTGTCCCTCTTCTTCCTGGGGACTGTCGTGACGACCGTCGTCAGCTTCGGCCGGTATTGCCTGACCACCGACGCGACCGACACCCGGGCTCTGCGCTCCAGCGGCCCTGACCGTTGAGAGCGAACACGAAAGGAAAAGCGATGAAGATCCTCCGCGTCCCGGTCCTGATGTTTCTGGCGCTGGTCGTGGGAGCGCAGGCCTGGGCCCAGAGTCAGGCGTCCGCTCCTCTCTCCAAGCGGGAGCGCATCAAGCTCTGCAAGCAGAAGAGGCGCGTTCCTCTGGAGCCGGCGGAGTCCCAGCCTCTGAAGATCGATGGGGCCGAGGGGAAGCTCAGCAGGCCCACCATCCTTCATCAGGTGCCGCCAGGCTTTGCCGGGGAAGGGAGAGTCGTGGTGGAAGCGACGATCGACGAAGACGGATGTGTGCGCCAGGTCAGGGTCCTCAAAAGCGCGGGAAAGCGTGTTGACGCCGAGGCGGTCGACCATCGAGCAGTGGGTCTTCCTGCCGGCAACTTTGGAAGGCCGCCCGGTGCGGGTTTTCTACGTTCTGACGGTCGACACTCACTGACGCCCGTCTGGTCGCCGTCGTCGCGATGGTCAGGCGGGATCCTGCATCCCCACCATCGCGGCGCTCACGTCCCAGAGCCGCTTCGCGAGAGCCTCGTCTCGGGCTGCCCAAATAGGTTCCACCCAAATAGTGCCGATTCACCAAGCTAGGGACGTCAGCCGCCTCCCCCTCGCGGCTCGCTGGGCTGGCGGATCAGGTCGAAGTGGCTCGGCTTGGAAAAAAGGAATGTGTCGTGGCCCTTTCTGTGCCGGAAAGAGCCTGCGGCAGGAATCGACATCAATACGGTCACGCCCGGGTAAATCAGCTACCCGGGTAGGCTGCGGGATGGTTGGAGTCTTTCGCTTCGGATCTACGAGCTACCCTGGCGCGAGGAACGCCGAGGGGAACGCCCTGACGAACGGGAGATGAGGCGGAAAGCTGCCGACCGGAAAACGGGCGTGCCGGTCCCCGATCTCAACCGATCGGCCGCCTCCCGGAAGGCGGCGACGAATTCGAAGTAGAGCCGGTGTAGCTCCTGCCGCGCCTCTTTGTGGAACGCGTGGAAACGCGGGGCTGGAGACTTCTTCGTCCGGCTTGGCTCTGTCCTCGGATCCTGCCGGCGGATCGCGTCCGGTCCGAGCGGTTGTTTGCCGCTCTTCTCCCGCTGAGCGCTGGCTGTATTCTCAGTCTTTTGAACCATGATCTCGATTTGATGGCGGTACTGCTGGGAGGAGAGGTGCTTCCAGCAGGGCAAGGGCACCAGGATGAGCGTCTCGGGCTCCTCGAAGTCCTGCGGCCCGCGCGTCTCGCCGCGCTGCTTCGCCAGGTATTCTGCCGTCCGGTTGACCCAGACCCCCTCCAGCGCCGTGCCGGCGAGGAGGGCTGGCGCGGCATGGACGCCGGGCCACTCGCCCATACGGGAAACAGGGTTGCCTTGACTCCATTCGAGAGCCTATAGAAAGCCGGGGCTGATCGCGTGGATTCGTTAAGGTGCAAAAGCTTTGCATCTGATCGAGGAACTTGTACCGGCTCAGGCGGCGAGGGCTCCGCCGTGATGATTTATCTGTCCATGGCTCAATTCCAATGTTTATCTGTTCAGCCGTGGGGTCAGGCTGTTGTACATCTCGCCGGTTCTTTACGGTATAATTGTTTCCACGAATCGCGGTTCAGGAGATGAGCCTGCGAAGGATTGAATCTCCATAGGGCCTCTCTGGACTGGTTCGCGGCTTCGTTTAACCTGCGTATCTGAAGTCCTACCCGGATTGGTTTCGGACTTCGAGTACTCGATGTGGGGAGGACTTCAGATAGACGCTTAATGGCTCGGCGATGGAGGACGTCGAGGTGGGCAAGGCAGTTTGATTGGAACTGACTACCGAATGAGGCTCTCGTGCTGTTCGAGTTCTTCGCCCGGTACGCGGAGTTGAACACGCTCCGCACCGAGGATCAGGCGGAGCAGCGAGCGCTGTGGAACTTACACTATCGTTCGAGTGGTAATAGGACGAGTCATTCCGCCCCAACTATATGCTGGGTTGCTGGCTGCGGCCCCGTGATCGACTGCGGGACGCAAGAGTAAGTACACGCCGATCCGCGCCCGTCCGCCAATACCTGACATTGATTTTTATTGTATTTTTCTCAAGGCGCACATATTATAGATGGCGTGTCCTAATGGGACATCGAACCCGGATGGGATAGTTAACGGCGTGTTCCACGCCCTTCCAAGGGGAGAGCCAGCATGTCTAACGGCAATCAACCCGACCGCAGGACCCGTAAGTTTGCTGAGATTGTTCCACCGCAACCCACGCACCTGGAAAAGTTGAGCAACCGCGGCGCTCCGCCGCCGCCAGAACTTGGGCCGCTCGAACAACTGTTGGGAGTCTGGATCGGACGGGGCACGGGGTGGAACATGATTGCTCTGCCGTTTCAGAAGGCTCCGGCACCGCCTGCGGGATTTAAATTCCGAGTGCTGATGAATCAGTACGACGAAGAACTTCAATTCACCTTCGTCGACGACGATGTTCCAAATCGAGGTCTGACAAGGCCCGGCAATCCTGATTTTGATCAGTTCGTCGTCACGCTTGATTACCAGCAGAAGATCGCTCAAGTCGCGGCTGAAGACCGACCCCACAGCGAACTAGCGGGTGCGGCCGGACTGCCGATCCACCACGAACCCGGCTTATGGTTGTACGAGAAGAATCGCAGGTCCAAGGATGATCATATCAAGGGCGACGAAGTGACGGAAGTGGAACTCGATGTCGCACGACTGGCCTCGATCCCGCACGGTAACTCCGTTCTGGCTCTTGGCAAATCAGCGGTTCATTATGGCATGCCGGCTATCCCGCCCGTAAGTGGGTTGCCAGCGGGTCGCTTTGAAGACGTTAGTACTTTCGACTATGACTTCAAGTCTGACCCCTATCTCGAGCCCTATAAGCATTACATTGACCATCCTTACATGGGAAATGTCACGGTTCCTGGGTTTCCTGGATTCAGTCCGGCTGACATGAACGAAATTCTTCGTTTCGCGAACCAGGGCGTGAATGTTGTGCGGACGACAACGTTGACCGTCGACACGAATCGAAAGAGCGGCGGGATCACGAATGTTCCATTCTCGGTCCGCGAGGCAGAGCCAGTCAGCATGAAGTCGACGTTTTGGATTCAGGAACTCGCCGAGAAGGACGAAACTGGGAAGCCGAGGTTGCGGCTGCAATACTCGCAAGTCGTCATGCTGCACTTTTTCCATCCCCGCGAGGATGAGTTCCCGGGGCGAGCCGTCTGGCCGCACATCAGCATCGCCACCCTGGAGAAGATGCCGGCAGACTATACGCTCGTGCCGGCTTAGTTGGGTCCACCTGCATCCCTCGGGTCGTAATGCAGTTGATTAGCCTGATGACGGGTTGGGGACGGTGGGCACACCGCCCCCCGACCGTCCGCCCGAACAAGGCGCTGCAGCAGACTGGGGCCCAAAATAGGGTAGGGCTGCGGGATGGTTGGAGTCTTTCGCTTCGGATCTACGAGCTACCCTGGCGCGAGGAACGCCGAGGGGAAAGCCCTGACGAACGGGAGATGAGGCGGAAAGCTGCCGATCGGAAACCGGGCGTGCCGGTCCCCTGATCTCAGCCGATCGGCCGCCTCCCGGAAGGCGGCGACGAATTCGGAGTAGAGCCTGTGGAGCTCCTGGCGTGCTCCTTTGCGGAAAGCGTGAAAACGCGGGGCTGGAGACTTCTTCGTCCGGTTTGGCTCTGTCCTAGGATCCTGCCGCCGGATCGCATCCGGTCCGAGAGGTTGTTTGCCACTCCGCTTCCGCTGAGCGTCGGCCGTGTCTTCGATCTCCTGGACCATGCACTCGATTTGATGATGGTACTGCTCGGAGGAGAGATGCTCCCAGCAGGGCAGGGGCTCCAGGATGAGCGTTTCCGGTTCCTCGAAATCCTGGGGCCCCTTCGTCTCGCCTCGCTGCTTCGCCAGGTATTCTGCCGTCCGGTTGACCCAGATCCCCTCCAGCGCCGTGCCCATGCCCAGGCAGACCGGGCTCACGCGCAGGCCGCTCCGGCCCAGCGGCAACCGGTCGGTGAGGCAGGGAAGGGGACGGCGCGCCGGCACCGGACTCATTCTTCCAGGGTACCAGAAGGATGCTCTGACCTTCCGTGCACCTTTCCGTCCGCCGGAGGGCAATCCGGGCTAAAATGCTTGGCTGGCGCACGGTTTTGGGGTCAGGCCGACAGACGCGCGCCACCGCCGATATCGACGCCCTGTGTTGCCCATGGGCTATAGACCATCCCTCGAACCCCATCGATTGCGGCCTGACCGCGAGAGTTGCCGCGAGAGGTGCCAGGCGCTTCGCGGCGCCGTCCGTGAATCGCTCTTACTTTTTGGCGAACCGCTCCAATAACCGTCATCACCACAGGAGTTCAACCGATGAGTTTCGAGATTGCTACTTGGTACGACACATGGAACCGCACGGGTCTGGACAACCTCGTGCAAGGGAAGGTCCCGCTCCATTACGCGAGCCGCTACAACTTGGCGTTTGGCGTGTTCGAGCCGGGCGCGAATGGATATTACCTGAACCTCAACGGGGCGTTTGCGGGCCAGGTCCTGACCCAGATTCGAAGGCAGGCGCCGAACGTCCGGATTTACGCGGGTACTGATCCCGGCGGCACGGGACTCTCCGATACCGTCGCTGACAACCGTCGGTTCAGCAACCGTTCGACAGAGAACATTTTCGCCTACCTTCGGCAACAGGGCCTGAACGGCATCGCCATTGACGCGGAAGAAAATGGTAGGGGTGATGTGGCGGAGCTGGTGTCGCAACTCGGTCCGCGTTTCAAGGCGGCAGGCCTGGGGATCGCGGTGTCGGCCCCCTGGCCGGGTAGCGGACCTGTCGGTCTGTACGGCAAAGGAGCGGTGGAGGCGTTCAACCAGCACGTCGACGCCATCGAGCTGCAGGACTACTCGTCGGGGAACACGCCGAATGCCACGGCCTGGATCCAGGCGGGCGTGCGGGCCGCCATTTTGATGGGCGGTATCTGTACGGAAAACAGCGGTGTGCAGACGACCCTCCAGAACACCGCTGACTCCACCTTGTTTGCGCTGAAGAACCAACTGCGGGGCATGTTTAGCTGGAGGCTGGACAACGACCATGGGCTGCAGGGCCAGAAGGAGGACATCGAGCCCACTTTCACGGGCGCGAAGGCCATCTACGACACTGTCAACGGATAGAGTCCTTCCATGGAACCGCCGCGCGTCAATCCGATCGGAATCCTCGAAACCCCGCCGGATATGGTCTCCTCGCCCCGGAGATTCTCCCGGCGGCTGCGCCTGCTCGCCGGGCTCCTGCTGGCCCTCTTCTTCCTGGGAACCGTCGTGACGACCGTCGTCAGCTTCGGCCGGTACTGTCTGACCACCGACGCGACGGACACCCGGGCTCTGCACTCCAACGGCCCTGACCGTTGAAAGTGACCACGAAAGGAAAAGCGATGAAGATCCTCCGCGTCTCGGTCCTGATGTCTCTGGCGTTGGTCGTGGGAGCGCAGGCCTGGGCCCAGAGTCAGGCGCCCGCTCCTCTCTCCAATCGGGAGCGCATCAAGCTCTGCAAACAGAAGAGAAACGTTCCCCTGGAGCCCGCGGAATCCCAGCCTCTGCAGATCGATGGGAGCAAGGGAGAGGTCAGCAGGCCCACGATCCTTCATCAGGTGCCACCAGGGTTTGCAGGGCAAGGGCGAGTCGTGGTGGAAGCGGTCATCGACGAAGACGGATGTGTGCGCCAGGTTAGGGTCGTCCAAAGCGCGGGAAAGCGTGTTGACGCCGCGGCGGTCGATGCCATCGAGCAGTGGGTCTTCCTGCCGGCAATCCGGGACGGCCGGCCGGTGAGGGTTTTCTACGTTTTGACGGTTAGCTCTCACTGACGCCCCGTCCACGCGGAACAAACGACCGCCGCAACTATGGCAACGTGTCCGTAGAGACGTCACAGCCCGTCCACGATACCTTTCCATAGGCCACGGGGACGGCGGGACGTCTCTACGAAGGGCATGCCATCCCCGTTGAACCGATGGTGAGAGGGCCGCTTCTTCGTCTGCTCACCGTCTGCTCACCGTCCGCATCGATCTCAGCACAGGATCGCATCCTGCCCCGGTAGGACCTTAAAGATCGCGCCCGCGTTGCCCCATCGGAGACGTCCCTTGCGCCAGGCGAAGCCTGGGAAGGGAGGAGGGAAACTGCAATAGACAGAACCCGAAACCCTTCATAGTGGCCCAGTAGGTCCGAATCCTACCCGGCAAGGGCTAGCCACCCACCGGAAGCGAGTCTTGCG